>CAYWDM010000001.1:0-44383 GCA_964457085.1 uncultured Pseudomonadales bacterium
TGGCAGGGGACACGATAGTTCGATCAAAAGTGGAGGCACTGTTTTCACGGAGACTGAGGTCAAGTTTTGGTGTTGATGAGCCATTTAAATGGATTGCTGGTTCTTACAAAGACAGATTACGGCAAAAATGGAATCAAGCCGGCAACAATAATAAAATCAAAGCTGACACTTTTTTACATAAGCTGAGTGAATTGTTCGATAGTAATTTAAAAGTGAGAACGGTCTAGCTAGATGATCACTGCAACCAATTCTCACAAGCCAAGGATCGGAGTTTGTAGTCTACTGTTTAATCCAGTTGGGCAAGTGTTGGTGGGTGTTCGCAGGAATAGTTATAAAGCTGGACAGTATGGTTTTCCTGGTGGACGGGTTGAGTCCGGTGAGTCATTGTCGAAAGCAATTGAACGTGAGTTATTTGAAGAGACTGGCATCACCAATATTGCTCCAAAATACGTTGGTGCCATACGTGAGAACCAAGGTTCATATGACTTTATTCATTTTGTGTATGCTGCCACAAATGTCACTGCAGAGCCACAATTGCTGGAGCCTGATAAATGTGAGGGTTGGCAGTGGCAGCATCCCAGTGAAATCAAGAATTTGCTCACTGGACACTTGGCAGCACTAGAACTCTATAAACAACGTTTATACTAGTGTCTATGAAACGATTTTTTGGTTACGCGGTTTTATTGTTAATCTCGGTGATGATTGGACTGGTAGCCAGTGCCAAGTATTTTGGACGTAGTGAGCAAACCACTGACACAACCGACTTTGTAGAGATAAAAACTACCTCCGCATCAAATAAACCAGCTGTTGCAGTCACTCCACAACCGAGCTATTCTTTCGATTCTCCACCAGCTAAAACATTCATTGGTAAAATCACCAGTCAGTCAGGCGATATTCAGTGGTTATCACGCAGTGCCACTGAAGCTGCAGTTCTCACAGCTGATAAATTGCTCCAAGGCGAGGAAGTGACGACAGGCAAAACAGGAAGGATGCAGCTGGAGTTTGTGGATGTGTTGCGAGTGAGTGTTAATCCGAATACCTACCTCACTCTAATTCAAGCATTACCGAGCAATATTGTTTTTGAGCAAAAGTCTGGCTCGGTTGGCTATGAAAAAATAGGCACTGTGTCAGTGGCGATTCGCAGTTTTCATTTATTAACTCAAATTGAAAGTGGCAGTATTTTGCTTGCGATTGATGAGCTCAAACCGATTATTACGATTTCGGTACTACAGGGTGGGAAAGTCACCCTAGGATTCAATGACAGCGAACGAATTACCACGGTGCAAAAACTTGAAGCGGGTGATATTGCAACTTTTAACGAAGAAACCCGAAAACTCACCATCGAGAAAGCTACTTTGAAGACGCTTTGAGATAGCTGGCGAATGGCTGCATTAGGGTGCTATTTTCATAGCCCAGTGCCCAGACTGCCATACCTCCGAGCTTTGTTTTGGTGGCTAACTCAACTTTGGCTTTGGTGGCTGCTTCGTTGGGATAGAAAATCTGGTGATAGGTCATGGTTTCTGGATCGAGGTAACTGAGGTAGTTTTCTCCAGCGGTGGTGTCTTGGTGATTGTTGCAGGTGGGACAGTTTTTGAGTAACTCATCAACTCGTTTGGCACTCGCTGACAGCCCGGTGCCGGGAATGATGGCTACACTGGGAGCATCGGTAAGTGTTTCCCACTCATAGCCGTATGAGGGGATGCCTAGGATTATTTGACTGGCAGGTAGGACTTTGGTCATTTCCTCGATTGAGGTTTCAACATCATATTCATAGGTGTCACCACCACCTGAGAGTGGCGAGACTGGGCCAGTGACTTTTGAACTGGTGGAGTGAAAGTCATACGCCATGACGATGACGTAATCGACCAGGTCTTTGAGGGCTGGCACTGAAATGAGTCGGTGTCTGACGATGTCGCTAGCCATGACCTCAATACTCATCGAGTTGATATTATTGTTTTTCAAACCCTTGCGGAGTTCAGTTAGAAAAGAAATGAATTGGAGTTGAGCAGCTGGAGAAGATTCAGGAACACTTTCAATATCAACATTGAGATCGGTGAAACCATGTTGTTGCATGATGGGCACAATATCGGTGACTAGGTTTTGGGCATGAGGGATGGGGTCGGAGATGAGCTCGGTGATGGTGGGCTGCGTGCCTGCAAAAACGAGCAGTGACAGGGTTTGGCCATTTTTCTTTGTGGTATTGAGGAATGAGTCAAACTTTCCTGATTCGAGGGTGTAGTACCCTGGTTCTTTCTCGGATTTTTTGGTGTATTCCTGGATAGTGCCATCGCCGTTGAGGGTCAGGCCGAAGTAGGTGAGAGTGGTGATGGTGGATGAGTAGTCGGCAGTGGCTTTGGTCAGTAGTCAGTACGGGAGGAAACCAACGACTTGTCGCTTGGAGGCTGCTGCTTTTGTAGTGGCGGCTTTTTGTGCTTCGGTTTGCTCACTGGGGTTTGGGGAGAGGAGCGAAGGAATTTCTTGGGTTGCATAGAGATAGCCGACTAGACCACCAAGGCTGAGGCCAACTATCAGGAGCAAGGAAGGGATAAGGAAACGCACAGGTTCATTTTACAGTATGGGAGTGGATTTCTAAGTTTTTCTTATAATTGATTAATGTAAATTGTGATAATATAAATTCATGATTAACATGAAGGACATGTTGCAGCTTGACGAAGTTTTTCCTCAGAAAACAAGCATAAGGTTAAAATCAAGAAAAGATGCTGTTAGATTAGCTCAAGACGTAGCTGCTGCCCTTAGAAAAGAAAGGGATCAGCTTGCCAAAGATCAAAAAGAAAATCATATTAACAGAGGACTTCTTTCACCTTCTTTCTAACAAGCATTTGTTGCTTGATACTTCTTTTTTTATTGATTATTCGATACATTCAGAAGCTTTTGTAGATTTTGTTGTTGACTGTAAAAAAAATAACGTAATTTTTGTAACAAATGTTCCCGTGGTAACAGAATTTTGCCGAGGATCTGAAAATCACGAAGTTTTTGCAAAAAAAATAGCTCTTGTCAGTAGCATAATTGATTACTTGCTTCCAATAAATCCGAATGTTTTTGAAAAAGAATTACCCTGGCTAGTTGAAAACTATGCTCAAGATGGAAAAAAGGTTTCCTTAACTGATTTTATATTAGGGGCACAGACAAAAATTCACAATCATGATCTTTGTTTACTAACCAAAAACCCTACAGATTTTCTGTCGTCGATTTTCACATATAAAACTCATTTTCTTTTACAATTAGAGCGTGGATTACAGGTGTATGGGGTATATTTTTATTCTGAGCCTATCGAATCAGATAAGTGAAGTAATTCTTCAATTACATGCAATTGTTCTTGTGAAAGAGAGTCATGAACAAACAAAATATTCTACTTCATGCAATTGCCACAAATAAAGCGGTCCATTTTGTCGGACAAGTGGCTCAACTTTATCCAAATCCTATGGTAAGTGGTGCTGCAACTGTTGGCTCGGCATTTTTGAGTTATGTTGCTCAATCCTATCAAGATGATCAACTTCAAGCTTCTAATGAATATCTTGCTGAACTAAATAAAAGACTGACCAATTTAGACGGTATGAAGATCGACGAAGCATTTCTTTATTCAAGAGATGGGAGAAGATTGATTTCCAAGATAATGAGAATGGTGTACAGAGACAGTCGTAAAGAAAAAATTATTGCTGCAAGTCACCTGACGAAAAAACTTATCATCTCAAGTAGGCTCTCAATTGATGAGAAAGAGCTGTATGTTGAAACACTAGATTCTTTGAATGTCTTGCAGCTGTCAATTTTGCAATTTGTAACAGTGCAAATGTGGCAGAGATACAGCAACCCTCATCGTGGTTTTGATTGGAAGAAGCTTGCAAGTGAATATGAGATTCGAGGTGTGAAAGAGTCGCTGACTTCACAGTCAATAAGAGCACTTGATAGTGCTGGATTAGTAAACGCAAACACTGCTACTGTGACTGGTATTGATCAAACACATTTTGTAACAAACTATGGCGAAGAACTTGTTCAATTTTGTACAGACATAGATAAAGGTAGTGTGTCTGAAATTGACCTTGAAAAGCTCTGATATGGGAGAACAACAAAAACTACCAGTTAAGCATCATTACATCCCACAGTTCTACCTAAAGGGTTTTTCTCAAGATCAAGAGCACTTACACATATTCGATAAAAAGGCAGAAACAGATGAAGCTAGGTTTAGATATCAAACTACAGAAGCAATTGCTTATAAAAAACATTTTTATACTTACGAAACAAATGACCATGACAAAGAGACGTTGGAGGGTTTCTTTTGTAATATTGAAAGCTTAGCTCAAAATGCTATTGAAAAACTATCTCAGGGAGGGCAGTTGGACAGAGAGCTAAGATCTTATTTAGCATTATTTATAGCTTTTATTTGGGTTAGAACACCACATTTCAAATCTGAAACTCTAGGTGCCCAAGAAGAATTGCATGAAAAAATGGCAAGAATGATGTTTAGAGTTCGTCCTAAAAAATTGATGCGGGAGTGGGCAGAAAAAGAGGGTAAAACGATGACTGATGCAGAGATAGATGATCTCATTGACTTTGCAACAAACCCCAAAAGAAGCAAAATAACAATGAGCTTCCCACAAAATTATTGGATAAAGGAAATGCTTGAGCTTGCAGATCACTTTTACCCCTACTTGGCTGTTACAGATTGGCAAATAATTCACGCTCCAAATAAATATGCATTTTTAACATCTGACAACCCATTTATGTTGATCCCAACGGAGAAACCAGATCCATTTGGTGTCGGTTTGCTCACACCTGGAGTAAGAAAGATAATTCCACTACGATCTGATCTTTTGTTGGTAATGCACGAACCAAGTGAAAAACCCAACCTCTACCATACTGAGGGAACTAAGGAGGGCTTTAGAAAAATAAATGAACTAACTGTATGGAATGCTGACAGAGTTATTTTTTCACCTGATCTGGGTAAAATAAAAAAAATAGCTAAAACAAAGCCAGAGTTGGTGAAACCTAGAGGAAAAAGATATAGAGTTTCGTAATTTGTATCAAGGTAGTATCTCAATATTGGATGAAGCAATTCCGATCAATATTTGTTTAGTGATTTTTAATCACCTGCCTCTTAAATCAAAAAAACAAAAACCTTATGGAGAATCTACCCATAGGGCATTTGCCAGGGGATTGCTAACTTTAAAAACGAGTGAGTAATTCGTACTTCCCTTGGCTGAGGACTTTTGCTTCGCAACTCAGATCTTCATCGAGCTTAAAGCACAAAAAAACGGACTCAATGTCCGTTTATTTCTGCTGTGACCCCATGGAGAATCGGACTCCAGTTTACAGGATGAGAACCTGTCGTCCTAGCCACTAGACGATGGGGCCTAGTTAATTACAGAGGTGAATTATACCGTACTGGGGTCATTGGCAGCAAATGGCAATTCGACGGTGTGCTGACAGTGTTTCTGGGTATGGTGGGGTCATGAAAGTTTTCTGGATTAGTTTACTGGTGATGCTGTGTTGCTGCAGCTTGCTTGGGTTGGTGATTTTGTGGCAGCGGCCGGTGGTGGCGACTGAGCAAGTGCTGGTGGCTCAAGTGACTCCGACTATTCCTGCAGTTGGACTAACACCGACGCTGCCACTTGATCGATCATTGCCATCTATTACACCAGTGCCGACTAAAACTACACCTATAGCAGCGACCATAGTATCAGTTGCTGTCGTAACTATAGTTGAACCGACTCAGTTACCCAGTCCTTCGCTAAAACCGACTGTTTTGCCCTCAGTCACGCTAATTCCGTCAAGTACACCAACTCCGACTATCACCTTAACTCCTACACCGACACCAACGACTATTCCAACTTCAAAAACATTCACCACTGCAGGAATACAACACTTTGGTAAAGTGACGGTGCAGTCAGAAACCACGAGCATACTACTTAGTTTTGGAGATCCAGAAATTGCAAGTTTTTTAACTGACAACCGAGCAACTATTTCACCACCTCCACTTGAAAGTAGCAATAATCTCTGGCTAAACTTCAAACTCCAACTCCAATCCACAGAAACCATCCCGGTTTTTGATGATCCTGCTCTGGTGTTACTGCAGGGGGAGCGGGTTATTTTTGCTCTCAGCACTGCTCAGTTCCAATCTGAAGTAATCCAGTCTCAGTTAATCTCCAGCTGGTTGCCACTGAGTCTCCGACTTACAACTCAAACACCACTAACTTTTTATGCTGGAGATAATGGCGATCTGATTAATCCCACCACCGCCGATGTCATTTTAGAATCAGTTAGTCTCGAACCAACATACCCAGGCAATTTCTTCACATCCACAATCAGGCCACAACCAACAATTACTACTATAGATACCGACACAGATCTATTATTGGTCGATAACATCACTTGGCCACTCTATCTTGGCAACTGTTTTAGTTGCAACCAAGCTACCACAATCCAGCAAACCATCAACCTAACTACAGATATCTGGTGGCTAGCACCAGATATGCTGAGCCAATTTGGCCAGCTCATAACCCCACAAATCGACCAAACACTGCCACTACAACTCTATCTGCAACCACTTGATGCCTGGCTGGAATTTGAGCTCGCTAGCTAAGCGGTTTGGTTGTTATAATGAAATCTGTGCAGCACCCAATTACTAATAACTACAGACAAGCCAGTATCTTTTTAATTGGACTGTCGTTGTTTATTACTACAGTTGCTACCACCAGTGCCCAAACCCTTGACGCCAATAACCTCAAGGCTATGCAGGCAGATTTATCTGATCCTGCCGTTACACAGCCAGAGGCAGAGCAGTTCAAATTGCTTGAACGCCAAGAGGGTCAAGTCTGGCAAAAAGAGCGACTGGAAAAAGAGATCAGTAACGTCCGAGTTATCTATCGTGGTCAGTTAGAGACCTATAGAGCTCAGGAAAAAGCCTTCAAAATTGCCCAAGATCAATACAAATCACTCCAGACACTCGACTCAATCGAACAGGCAGTTAAATCAACTCGCCAGGCGATGCTGTCCCGAGATCAGGTGCTATTTACCTATCTGACACTACTAAAGCTTCGACTTATTGATGGAGAAGGTGTTGAGATCAGCTATAAGCAATTAATTCTCGACAGAATTGAAGTATTATTAGCTCAACTCGAGAAACACCATGCTCAGGTCTTAAAAGAACATGATCGCCAGAAAATCAACGCTTTGTCTGATGATTTTCTACAACTGGGCATTGATGTCCGCACCGTAGCTAGTCATTCACTAGCGGCACTTAATTTAGGTAAGCTGCAGTCGGTATATGACCGAGGAGTGTTGCTTTTTGATGAGATTCAAGCGGAAGTAGCCAATTTTGATGGCAAATTAACTGAGGCTGAAAAGAATCGTGCGGTGATTGAGACTCAGCGGACATTAGATAAAACCTCAACTAGTTTGAAGATATTGACTGGTAAAGTGGGTCAGCGACTCGATGACAAATCAGAGATCTATAGTGAGAGTGATATGAGTGGCAATTTAAATACCATTTACGGCAATCTCTCTAAAGTGTTAGGTTATTTTGCAGAATTACTCAAAAGGAGCGCTGAGTGACAGATCAAAACAGCTCTACCAATCAAACTAGATTTTCAGATGAGGGCATGTATTTTGAGTCGACACTGCCAGATATTGACCCAAATGCTCCCAAAAAACCCTTTTTTGAAACCAAGCAAGGTAAGTATGCACTAATTGGTTTGGCAGTTTTTGGATTTTTGATGATGATTATCGGTTTGGCTATTATAGCCAAATCAAATCAAACACCAATTCAAGAGGTTATTGAAGTATTTAAGCCAAGAGTGGTTCGAGACTTGTCGGAGACAGAGCAAAAAGTGGTGTTGCTCAAAGAACTACTAGTAACTGCAGATCCAACTAAAGAACAAGATCCTTTCCCACCGATCAATTTGACTTTCAGATTAGATCCATCCGAACGCTAAGTTTGGACGACTCGATTTCTACAGAATTATTTCGCTAACTATGTAACTAATGCTGCTGGCTGTTTTGGCAGATGATTTTTGAGTGCCCACAATAAATAGGTGGTGATTACCCAGAAACTGAGACTCTGCATATCAACAGACCCCCAGGGATTAAGCACCGAGGAGATTTGACTAATCGCTTGTGACACTATCAAAACGTAGGCTGCAAATTTGACTGCTTTGCCATAAGTGAATAGATAGCCAAACACTTTCACAATCAGTAGTAACAACAATGAATACCAAAGTAGGCTAAAGGTCATGCCAATCAGCTGTGCACCAATTACCACTGGCCAGACCAAGAAAGAGTACTTTTGAATCCAGGCGATAGCTTTTTGCTGCCAGTCCAAACTGATACTGTCAATTTGAGCTCTGGTAACTGTGCCTGCACTCAAGTGCATCTCGCTCAACTTATTCGTTTTCCAGGTTGCGCCGTTGTCATAGAGATAACTGAAGTTTGGATCAATTAAAACGAGCGTGGTGGTATCGCGATCCATTACAAACTTGCTGGGATCCTCAATTGTTCGAGGGGAATAAATGGCTAGGTTAGTTGGCCATGATTTTTTCCAGGCATGGATCTGTGAGGGAGGCAGGCTAAATAGTTTGGGTAGTGACTGCGGTGAAGTAATGTAGAAATCTTTTTCTAATGGAATTTGAGTATTGTTTTCTCCGAGAGTGGTCACGGTCACCTGTTGGCCATCAGAGTGAATCTGATAGTTTCCGGGAATAGTGTCAACTAACTCGCTGCGAACAGTACCTAGATTCTGAACAAATTTTGGAGTGAAACCAAAGTAAATCCAACCTGCACTAAACAAAGCTAATACAAAAGCTGCTAGATAGAAATAGAGCAAAGTTGATCGACCCTTCTGATCCAAAATGGTGAGATAGAGCTGTGGTTTGGTAAGACTGGCAACAAACTGTGAGAGCAATTGCTTGAGGGTATTCATACGGAGAAGTATAGCGTGTCTACTGGATTGGCACAAACTTTGATAGAATCGGCATATATGTCGATTGCAACATCCTCTTATACAGACCGATTTGAAAAAGTAGTAGCTCACTATGAGCAAGACCTTTCAACGATTAGAACTGGCAAAGCCTCGATGCAGATCCTTGATTCTGTGACTGTTGATGCATACGGTTCAAAGATGAAGATTGCTGAAGTTGCTTCAGTGACCATTCAAGATCCCACATTAATTGTGATTTCTCCCTGGGACAAGTCTTTGTTGGGAGCAATTGAAAAAGGCATCCAAGTTGCTGGTCTTAACCTTAGTCCAATTGTTGATGGCCAGATCATTCGACTGCCAGTGCCACCTCTGACCGGTGAACGTAGACAAGAGATGGTGAAGTTGCTGCAACAGAAAGCAGAAAGTGCTAGAGTAATGGCTCGTACTGTACGCACAGAAGTCAAAAAAGAAATCGAGAAACAAACCGGCGAGCCAGGCATCAGTGAAGACGACATCAAGCAAGAATTAAAAGAGATGGATGATGTGGTCAAGCAAACCATTGAAGTGATCGACGATTTAACTGCTGGCAAAGAGAAGCAACTGACAACTATTTAGCAGAGTGTGTAGTAAGATTTAGGGACGTATGACCTCAATATTGTTATTCATTTTAATCTTATCGTTATTGGTGATTATTCATGAGATGGGGCATCTATTGGTAGCTAAGTGGCAAAAAGTTAGAGTAAATGAGTTTGGTTTGGGGTATCCTCCCCGAGCACTGAAGCTTTTTACGGTTGATGGCACGCTGTTTTCGCTCAACTGGGTTCCGTTTGGTGGTTTTGTAAAACTTGAGGGCGAAGATGGTGAGGTGGTCGATTCCAAAACTCCAAAAAATGGAGAGATGGCTTTCTTTGAGCAGACAGCACTAGCCAAGCTATTGATCGTGTTAGCTGGTCCAGTGGTTAACTTTATCTTTGGCATCATTGCCTTTGCGATTGTGTTTTCAATTTCTGGAATTCCCCAGACACTCAATTCACAGCCACGAATTGACCAGATCATGCCTGGTTCTCCAGCTGAGGTGGCCAAGTTACCAACTAGTGTCAATATCATTGGTTTTAGCGAAGCTGCAGACGGTGAAGTCACAGCCACGCCCAAAATTGCCGACGTCCAGTCATATGTACAAGCACATAAGGGCCAAACGGTAACGGTGAAGTTGACCGGTGCTTGCAAGAATGACTCTTGTGAAGAAAGTGTCAGCACACACCAATTATATTTACGAAAAGATCAAGAAATTCCCGAGAACCAAGGTTCGATGGGCTTGGTTTTTAGTGAGTACTACACGTTGCGGTATCCATGGTACTTGATGCCACTATATAGTAGTTGGTATGGCGTCACCCAGGCACTACAGATGGGCTGGATGATGGTCCAGGGTTTAGGTCAAATTGTGAGTGATATATTTACCTCTGGAAAAGTCACTGATGAAGTGGCAGGACCAATTGGCATTGTTCACCAGGCACAAAAAAGCAATATTTTAACTTCTGGATGGTTGATGGTGCTGAGTTTCTCAGGAATGTTGTCAATCAACTTGGCAGTGATGAATGTGTTGCCAATCCCCGCACTCGATGGTGGTAGAGCACTATTCATTTTACTGGGCGTTGTTTTGGGCCAAAAGCGAATCGAGAAACTCGAAAATTATGCGAATTATGGTGGGTTTTTTGCTCTGATTGGGTTAATTATTCTTATTTCTCTGCGTGATATTCAGCGTATCATTCAAGGAGGGTAATATGTCAAAACAGCGAACTAAAGAACAAAAACAGCGAGCTAAGCAGCGTCGATTACTTGGCTTAAATCAGCAGCCATCAACTCAGGGTACAGGTCAACAAGTTCAGACAATAGAGCCAAAAGCCATAACTTCAGGTGTGCCCACAAGTACACGGACTAGTATTTTTTCAGAAGCACTGAGTAAGGCAGTCACAAACCAAAGTACCGCTGCCAAACCAACACCTGGTCTTGATTTGCAGACTTTTTTTGGATTTGATCCCAAACTCATTTATCGAGATTTAACCAAAACAATTATCATCAGTGTCATAATCTTAGTATTACTGGTAGTTTTTTCTCGTTTGCCCTTTTAGAATAGTATAGTGAAGCACTTATAAAGTGTTTTTCGGCTTTTTTTTGCATAAGGAGATAACTTGATGTCAAAGCAAAATTTATTCATGATTTTAGTTGTCTATTTGTTGTCGACGGTTGGTTCTTTCGCAGCTTTTAGTATGTTGGCAAAGCAAAGTGTGGCCTCACAGGTGGCCACAGAAGAACAGAAGCAACAAGAAGCAGCTGAACAAACAGCGCTTGGCACACTATTAACCATTAATCCTTCTGAGGCTAGAGATCAGGCATGTCCATTAAATGGTAAATTCTATACTGCTACCGAAAAAGCTGCTTGGGAGAAAAAACGTCCATTATTTGTCATGGTTGAAAATCACACTGATGCCAGGCCACAATCTGGTTTGGGTAAGGCTGATATCGTTTTTGAAACCGTTGCAGAGGGAGGCATTACTCGATTTGGCGCCATGTTTTACTGTGGTGTTCAAGCAGATGACACCACTATCGCACCAATTCGTTCAGCTCGTACCTATTTCGTTGACTGGGCATCAGGATTTAATCGTCCAATGTATGTCCACGTTGGCGGTGCTAACGTGCCAGGACCATCTGATGCTCTCGGACAGATTGGTGATTATGGTTGGAATGGCACAACCGATCTCAACCAATTTTCAGTTGGGTATCCCACTTTTGTGCGTGACTATAATCGAATTCCAGGTAAAGAAATCGCTACTGAGCACACGATGGTGACCTCATCTGAGAAACTCTGGGCAGTGGCAACCAAACGTGGTTGGACCAACATGTCACCAGAGAAAAAAGTTGGTAAGAAAGTTGTTGCAGCTGCAGATTGGAAAGAGGGCTATAAGGGTTGGACATTTGCTGATGAGCCAGTCACTGATGGCAGTAATACCACCATCTCTTATGATTTCTGGAGTGGTTATAATGATTTCTCGGTTAGTTGGCAGTATGACTCGGCTAAAAAAGTCTACATGAGATCAATGGCTGGCGAAAAGCATCTTGACTCGAATAGCAATGAGCAGATTGCAGCTAGTACCGTGGTGGCTCTGATGACCACTGAAAAAGGCCCAATCAATGAGAAGAAACACATGTTATATGGCACTACTGGCAAAGGTGAAGCCATGGTCTTCATGAATGGTACAGTTACCAAGGCAACTTGGAGTAAGAAAGATCGTGAATCTGAATTGATCTTCTCTGATGCCAAGGGCAAACCATTGGCCTTAAGTCGTGGTTTGATTTGGATTTCGGTGCTGGGAATCGGTACTGAAGTCAAATACTAACCAACGTACTGCAAACAACCCGCTGATTGGGTGGTTGATTTCTTGAAGCAACCTGATTACAATTTGAGTACATTTTATTCTCAATAGTTGAGCAAACATGACGAGTTTACAAGATTTTATCGTTTCCAAGGTACGTGTCAAAGTAATTGAGACGTTTTTTCAGCAACCTGAAGAGATGTTGTATGTGCGTGAATTAACCCGCAAAATCAGTGAAGAAATTAATGCTGTCCGCCGAGAACTGGATCGTTTGCTTGAGTTTGGATTGATTAAAAGTGAGCAACGCGGCAACAGACTATATTACTCACTCAACAAAAGGTATCTCTACTTCCAAGAACTACAACAAATGGTGGCTAAAAGTACTGGACTGGGCAAAAAGCTACGTCGACTCCGCCGCAAATTAGGCACCATCGAATATGTAATGTTTTCCGGTCGCTACATTCGTGGTTTAAAGCCAACCAGAGATGAAGTTGATATATTAATTGTTGGAGACGTGGTCTTAACTGAACTAGAAGCATTAATCAAAGAAGATCAAGCACGAATTGGTCGTGAGCTTAATTACGCAGTGTTTGGTGTCGAGGAATTTGAATTCCGCAAAGCCAGACGCGATCCCTTTATCATGGAAATTCTGTATGGTAGTCGAGTCATGGTGGTAGGTAACGAAGACGAATTTGTACTACGCCAAACCACTACTATCTAATAGAATAGCTATCAATTCAGCTGCCCACCAAAAACTGTTATGCGAACTGTCAGACAAACTCTCATTGCATTAATGGCCCTAACGGTCTTAGCTGTGTTTATTGCCCTGCCGAGAGAAATTCCGGTGAAGCTTTCACTTGGAGATACAAAAATTGACCAAACCATCAGTATCCCGAATCTTGATTTCTATTTCTTTGGCAAGCATCTCTATTCTGAGTTTCCACTCAAAAAAGGTCTTGATATCCAGGGTGGTATGCAGGTGATTCTGGCTGCTGATATGTCCAAAATTCCAGCTGCGGATCAAGCCACTGCTATTGAAGCTGCAAAAAGTGTCATTACCCGACGTGTTGATTTGTACGGTATTAGTGAGCCAGTAATTCAAACCTCAAAGGTTGGTTCTGATCATCGGATCATTGTTGAGCTTCCTGGTGTCAGTGACACTGAACAAGCTTTGGCACTGGTTGGCAAAACCGCAGACCTAGATTTTCGGCTTGAGTCATCTCAAACTGCAGAGGCGACAGTTTCAGCCATGATGTATATTGGTTCGTTTAAGTCAACCGGATTGACTGGCAAACAATTGAAAAAGGCATCCTATGATCTTGACCCAAATACCGCTCAGCCTGTGGTTAATCTCAAGTTTGATGATGAGGGATCAAAGATTTTTGCCAATTTGACCGCAAATAATGTCGGAAAAGTTATGGGTATATTTGTGGATGGTATTCCGGTGACTATGCCACGAATCTCAACTCCAATCTTGGATGGACAAGCCATCATCACTGGAGATTTCACTGTTGATACAGCTAAACAAATGGCAATTCAATTAAATGCTGGTGCCCTGCCAATTCCCATTACAGTGCTAGAACAAAAAACTATTGGCGCCTCACTTGGAGAGACCTCGGTGAATCAAAGTGTCCGTGCTGGACTGATTGGGTTGTCGGTGGTGGTGATTTTCATGATTTTGATTTATGGCTTTAAAGGTTTTGTGGCCACAATTGCATTACTCATATATGCAGCCCTGACCATCGCAATTTACAAAATAATGGGAGTGACATTATCACTACCGGGAATTGCTGGCTTGTTGTTGTCGATTGGTATGGCAGTGGATGCCAATATTTTAATTTTCGAGCGAATGAAAGAAGAGTTGCGTGTTGGCCAGCCACTGGAAAGAGCAATGGAGTTGGGATTTGGCAGAGCCTGGGATAGTATTAAAGATGCCAATTTAGCCACTATCATGACTTCACTGGTGTTAATTAATCCGCTCGACTTCACCTTTTTGAACAGTAGTGGTTTGGTTCGTGGATTTGGAATTACTTTATTAATTGGTGTGCTGATTAGTTTGTTTACTGGTGTGGTGGTTAGTCGCACATTACTGCGAATTCTGTTGCCTTTGACGATGAAAGGGAAGCAAGTATGAAACTGATGCAGTGGCGAAAAATCTATTTTGCAATTTCGTTGATGGTGATTATTCCGGGTCTAATTTCCTTGATTCTGTTTGGTCTACGACCAGCAATTGATTTTACTGGTGGATCGCTTTGGGAGATTTCACTGGAAAATAAGCCGAGTGCGGCTGAGGTGGAGCAGACGGTTGCAGAAACGTATCAAGTTTCTTCAGTCAACCAAAGTGGCACAAATAACTATATTGTTCGTGGTAAAACCATTACTAATGAACAGAAAAACTTAGCAGCCGCAGCTTTGACTGCTAAATTTGGTGTGCTGAAGGAAGATCGATTCGAAACAGTTGGTCCTATCTTGGGCAAAGAACTGATAAGAAAAACAATTGCTGCTGTAGTGATCGTGTCGATGATTATCACTTGGTTTGTGGGCCGACAATTTAAAGATATTAAATTTGGGGTCAGTGCAATCTTGGCAATGTTCCATGACACCTTGGTATTACTCGGCACATTTAGTTTGTTGGGTAAATTTATGTCGATTGAAGTCGACGTTTTGTTTGTGACTGCACTACTAACGACGCTTTCTTTCTCAGTGCATGACACCATCGTGGTTTTTGATCGGATTCGTGAATTGCAGCGTAAACATCCCCGATTTAGCATGGAGGAAATTGCCAACGCGGCTGTGCTAGAAACTCTTGGTCGCTCAATCAACAACTCAATGACAATTATCTTTATGTTGACCGCGTTAGCTTTAATGGGTGGTGGTTCTATTAAGATGTTCGCTGTTGCGCTATTGGTTGGTTCAGTGACTGGTACCTATTCCAGTACCTTCACTGCGGTGCCATTACTGATTCTTTGGGATGAGTTGAAACTCAAGTTTGCCAAGCGATAATCTAATCGCTATTTAAGTTTGGTTCTGGAGAATTTCTCGACTAATTTCAAGTAGTTTGTCTTTTTGATTGAGCTCTGGATTATCCAATACTCGCTCAAATAACTCGTGCAGAATTTTGCCCAGGATTGGACCTGGCTGTAGCTGCAACTCAGTCATTAAATCACTGCCGTTGATGGCTAGATCGCGTAAATCCATTGGCTGGTGCAACTGCTCAATCATTCGCTGCTTCATTTCTTCGAGTCGCCAACTGGTCTTGCGAGCCCCACTACCAAGTCGATCGCCTTCACGAACATCCAAAATGTCATCAATGTTTTCTAAACTAACCTTGCGCATGAAACGGCGAATAGCAGCATCGGTGTTGTGCGGTTGATAGTGAAACATGTGGTGTCGCACTAACATGTAGAGTCGCTGTGACTCTTGACCGGATAACCTCAGCCTAAAAGCGATTTGTTTCACCATTCTGGCACCAACGATCTCGTGGTTATAAAAAGTGTAGCTACCGTCAACAAATCTCTGTGTAGCTGGCTTGCCTACATCATGTAGTAGCGTTGCTAGACGAACGATAGGGTCAGTTGAAGGGCAGTTGTCTAAGGCATCAAGACTGTGCACCCAGACATCTGTGGTGTGGTGACCACTCTGAGCCACGCTTTTCGCAGACAGTAACTCAGGCAAAAAGGTTCCGAGTAGCTGCGTGTCATCTAATAAAGTCACAGCCTCTCTTGGCCTTGAGCCGGCTAGCATTTTGATGAATTCATCTCGGATGCGCTCACCACTAATATGTGTGAGCAGTTCACTGTGTTCTTTGATAGCTTGCTCTGTCGTGGGCTCAATCTCGAATCCAAGCTGGCAGGCTAGCCGCACGGCCCTAAGCATTCGCAGTGCATCTTCGTTAAAGCGTGCTGCAGCTACTCCTACTGTTTTGAGGGTTTGAGTTGATAGATCGTTCATCCCGTGATGTGGGTCGATTAACTGATACTGTGTTGGATGCAGAACAATCTCAGTTGGCACTGTTGTGCTGGTGGTAAACACCTGATCAAGTAGGTCGCTACTGACGGACAGTGCAATTGCATTGACAGTGAAATCTCGGCGGTCCAAATCTTCGGTAATGGAGTTGCCCCAACTCACCGATTCAGGACGACGATGATCTTGATAGGCACCATCACTGCGGTAGGTAGTGATTTCAAAAGGATGAACCTTGTCTGCAACTATTTTTTGTTGTTGGTCTTTAGTTGGCTGTATCAGTGAATCATGGAGCTTGGTGGCTGCTGCCAGATCAATAATTTTAGGCGATGTTACGGCTGTGGTAGGAGTCACACTGGATAAATTGAGCGGATTGGGAACAATAGAATCAGTCTGCATCAACTCCAAAAGATGCGGGTGAGTAATACTGACGGTACCAAAATTATTTTCGTAAAAACTATCTGGAAATACTGCTTGAATTTGAGACGGCGTAGCATTGGTGGTTACGTCATAATCAGTAATTGGTGCATGTGGTAGCGAAGTTTGACGGCCAAGGCTTTGTAATAGCAGATCGCGAACTGCTCCACCAACTAAGTATGATTCATACCCAGCTTTATGGAGACGATGGAGTAGGTATAGTGCTTCAAAAGGTAATGCGAGTAACATATACAGAGCTAGTCAGAGAGACTTGCTTAGTTTATCCTAGTTGACGAGGATTTGCACTTGGTATGCCAAATCAAAAAAACTGGATTTATCTACATCCAAGCGAAGTTACGACTGAAAATGAATGTCTTGACGTTGTGTTGTCTAATCGACAAATCACCGACCGCAAACAATTTTTTAATCCCAAATCACCGTTTAAGTGGGCGCTTTCTGAACTAGATATAGATAAAGATGCACTCGAAAAAGTAATTGCTCGAATTAAGCTGGCTATACAGCAACAAGAAAACGTGGTGATTTTTGGAGATTATGATGCCGATGGTGTTTGTGCCACTGCCATTTTATGGGAAGCAATTAAAGACAGTGGCTTAATTACACGACCGTTTATTCCGCATCGAATGAAACATGGTTATGGTTTATCAATTTCAGCTTTGGAAGAGATTTTTGCTGACTCAAAACCAAGCTTGGTGATTACTGTTGATAATGGTATCGTGGCACATCCTGCACTTGAGTGGTTATCTGAGCAGGGGGTAGATGTGATCGTCACTGACCACCATCAACCAGATAGTAAACCACTCCAAGTTTCTGGGCTAGTACACAGCACTCGGATTAGCGGAGCAGGGGTTGCATGGGTTTTGTCACGGCAATTATCTCCAGCGACAGCACAACAACAGCTAGATCTGTTAGGTCTTGCAACACTAGCTGATCAGATGCCGTTAATCGGGCCCAATAGATCATTTGTGACCTATGGAATTGAGCAATTGAAAGACACTAAAAGGTTGGGGATAGTGGCACTACAACAGGCAGCCGGCAGCAAAGGAGAAATTACCAGTCAATCAGTGCAGTTTGGATTGATTCCTCGGATCAATGCTATGGGTAGGTTGCAAGATGGTATGGATTCATTGAGGTTGCTCTGTGTTAAAAAACAGCAACACGCAGAACAGTTAGCTGATCTCTTGCACCAAACCAATATTGATCGCCAACAACTAACGGCTGGTTTACTTGACCTGGCATTGTCTCAAGCAGCAGCCCAAGCCGAGCAACATCTAGTGATTGTCAGTGATACTTCGTTTCATGAGGGAGTGATTGGGCTGTTGGCTGGCAAATTATTAGAGTCTACGAGCAAGCCAGTAATTGCCTTTCATCTCGGTGAAAAAACAACCAAAGCCTCTGTACGTTCCATACCTGGACTAGACATCATTGAATTCCTACGAAACCAAGCAGTCCCCTATTTAGAATTGGGGGGACATGCTCTGGCTGCAGGATTTTTAATAGCTACCTCAGATGTTGGCCAAGTAACACAAATGCTCCATCAATCTGCCAAAACCACGATCTTGGCTGAAAGTTTGGTACCTAAGCTACAACTTGAAGCCAAGCTTTCACTTGGATGCGTTACCCCATCATTGGTAAAACTTTTAGACAGCTGTCAGCCTTTTGGCAAAATGAATCCAACTCCATTTTTTGGTGTTGAGAGACTGATGGTGACAACTATTGGGAGTATGGGCAGTGATCGTCAGCACTTAAAGTTACAGTTACGAGATGGTGAGGGTCATGTGTTAACAGCTGTTTATTGGCGACAGGGTGTCTTGGCAAACATTTTCGCTGAGGGTGACTTGGTGAGAGTGGCAGGAAGACTTGAGTTAAACGAGTGGAAACACCGACAGACTGTCCAGTTGGTGTTACAAGACATTCAGCTGCAGCCAGAGTAATTTCCGAATTGTGCTCTGTATAGTTGCAGCTTCCTTGAATGTTTTTTTGTGGCTAAATACAAAACACCCTCCACGAAGGAGGGTGTTTAATGTGTTCTATTGAAACAAAGATTTCTTACTTTAGCAAGCCGTCAATTTGGGCTTTAACCTGCTCAAATGGCAACGCACCTGGAATCAGGGCGTATTTGTCACCAGCAATGATAATAGTGCCTGGGGTGCCACTAATACCTGCAGCTGAGCCAGCATCTGACATGGCTTTAACAACTGACTTCATCTCGCCTGAGCTGACACAAGTTTTGACTTTGTCGGCTGAGACACCTGCTTGAGTGACCAGCTTCATGATGGCTTCATCTTCTAGAGCAGCAGAACTTTGACTAGCAACTGCTTCGTAGACTGCATCACTGAATTTCCAGAAGGCATCATTACCGCCAACCTTGGCAACACACTCTGCAATCTGTGCACTTGGTTCAGCTTTTGGATGGAATGGTAATGGGAAGTGTCTGTAGACCCATGCTACTTTGTCACCGTATGTCTCGGCCACTTTTTTCATGGTGGGGTGGAAACGATTACAGAATGGACATTCGTAGTCTGAATACTCGACTAACACAATTTTTGCTTTGCTCAGATCACCTCGAACATGCTCGTCTTTAGTGGGTTTTGGTACCAACTTGAGTGTTTCTTCACTTGGACCTTCTGGTTCTGCTGGCTGAGTAGTGCCTACTTTATTGCCTGCACCCAAGCCGGCTTTTTTGCCGAGTTGGTTCTCTGTCCAGAGTGAACCACCGAGGAATCCGAGAATGAAGAAAATTCCTACGATCAGGATCACACTGAAGTTGTTGTTGAGAAAATCAACAAAATTTGTAAATGAATAGCTCGACTTCACTTGAGTCTCTGGAACGTACACTGGTTCGACGACTTTTTTGCGTGAAGTCTTGAGAGCTGGTTTGACTGCTTTTTTAGGCATTAGACTCCTTTAGACCGTTTGTAATAGCCCTATCTTTCTATAAATCATCGAAAAATACAAGCGGAGTTTCGTCTGTAAGCTTAATTACCACATCTTGGAAATCACATATTGAAAATGTTGTCGATAAACAACATCTTTGCTGTCACAATCAAAGTTGATGAGAATGTTATCTCCATACGAACAAACGCATTTGCGTAGGTATAAATCACAGCTATTGGCTGCAGTAGTGGCAGGTGAATATGGTGAAATGCCAGTTGAATATGTGACTGGAAAGGTTGAGTTTTCTGATATGGTTTTGCATGTAGATCCCCGAGTACTGATACCTAGAGTTGAAACAGAAGATTTGGTTGATCTAGTTTGGTTGTCAATTCAAAGAAAGTATTCTTCGACCAAAAAAATCAGAGTGGTTGAAGTTGGCACTGGAAGTGGTGCGATCGGTTTGGCTCTGTGGAAACGAGCAGTGATACACAACTACCATAATATGGAGTTTCATTTACTCGATATCTCACTTGAAGCCTTGACTGTCGCAAAATTAAATTTAAAAAACTGTAAGCAAGAATTAGCTGAGTTGAGCTCACGAACGAAAAAACAACTGCCAGAGATTGCCTGTACAGCTAGTGATTTGCTGCAACAATGGCCTCTTGGTCAAGAGATAACTATTTTGGTGGCAAATCTACCGTATATACCCAGTCAGAGAATTAAAAAACTTGATGCTAGTGTTGCAGATTACGAGCCACACCTAGCGTTAGATGGTGGCGATGATGGACTATTATATATTCATCAATTGCTGAATCAGGCTAAATCAGTGTTGGCAAAAAACGGAATCTGTTGGTTGGAAATTGATGATAGTCACAACAGTGCTGCTGTAACCGCAGGTGATGACACTAATCCAAAGTGGAGCTGTGACGATATGGCTGATGGTTTTGGAAAAATGAGATTTGCCCGATGCATTCTCACAAAGTAATAGGTTCAGTTTCACGTATAATGAAAATATGTTGGCAACACTCACCTCAGTTATTCATGGATTTTTAAAAAGTTTAAGCAAAATTTGGCTCTTTTTTGCACAAGCAATTGGCAGTTTAACTTTGTTAATTGTTCTGGGTGTGTTCGCGGTGCTTCTATTTGCTGGTAAAACAGACACTCGCCAAGACCAAGTTGAGATTAGTGAAAAAGTAATTACTACTGGAGATGCCTCCAAGAAAATCGTGATATTGCCACTCACTGGTGAAATCGTGAGTTCGTCGCTTGAAAGCAGCGGATTTTCTCTGTCAACTAACGCGGTTGCTTCAGACCAGCTAGTGCCGTTGCTCAAACAAATTGCAGCCGACGAAAAGGTCAAAGCGGTAGTATTTCATCTAAATTCACCAGGCGGTGCAGTGGTTGCCACTGATGAAATTTACAGAGCAGCTTTGGCACTGAGTGCCAAAAAACCAATTATCACTGTATTCCGTGATGTAGCCGCATCTGGTGGTTATTACCTTTCAATGGCGAGTAAAAAAATTGTTGCTAACCCAGCAACCATCACTGGCTCAATAGGTGTCATTACTCAATCTACCGAGCTTTCAGGTCTATACAGTAAATTGGGTGTAGAAGTTAGAACTTTCAAGTCTGGTGAGTTTAAGGACATTGGCTCACCTGCACGTAAAATGACTGATGCTGAATCAGAAATCATCCAAGCAATTATTTCTGATTCGTATGATCAATTTGTTGAGGCTGTGAGTCTTGGACGAAATTGGGACGTAAACCACACCAGAGAAATTGCTGATGGTCGAGTGGTATCTGGCAAAGAAGCCCTCAGACTTGGATTGATCGATGAACTAGGTGGTCTTGATCGTGGTGTTGAGCTCGCGAAACAATTAGCTGATGTCAGTGATGGCGAAGTGGTTGAATACCAACTTGGTGGTTGGTTTGAAAGCCTACTCTCTGGTCGAGCAAAACAACTTCCGTTGGCAAATATGCTGTTTGGCACTTCTGCAACTTTAACACGACCAACAGGACTGTATTACTTGTGGCAATGAAGTGGTTCGATTTTATACTTACTAGATTAGCGATTGCTTCGCTAGTCGTGTGGGTGCTGGTTTTTATTTGGTGGCAGTATGTTTTTAAAAATCCTCAAAATGTAACGGCAAATAATCAAACAACTGCAGAATTTGTTGAAATTGAATCTCCAAAAAAACTTACACTGTTGTTTGCTGGTGACTTGATGTTTGACCGTGATATTCGTGGACATGCGGAGCGTCAAGGAAATGATTTTATTTTCGCACCAATCAAAGAAACTCTAGATTCTGCAGATTTAGTAGTTATAAATCTGGAAGGCCCGATAACCAGCAATGCTTCTGTGAGTCGACACACCACTCAAACCACTCCCAAGCATTTTATTTTTACTTTTCCATTGAGCTTGGCTGAAACTCTAGCAACCAATAACATTGGGGTGGTTAATCTCGGAAATAATCATGGCTCAAATTTTGGAGTCACTGGTGTTCAGGAGACTGTGACAACACTGGATCAAGCTGGAGTGCAGTATTTTGGGTACCTCAATGGCACAGAAGATTTTCTAAAGACAGATTTACTGGTCGAACGCGAGGGAATAGCAATTGGTTTAGTTAACTACAATCAATTTTCAAATCAAACCATAGATCAGGTTGTTGAATCAATAAAAGCACTACGTTCACAGTGTGATTTTTTAGTTGTCTATACGCACTGGGACAACGAGTATCAGCTACTACCCGCACGACCAACTGTCATTGCAGCACATCAATTTATTGAGGCGGGCGCTGATTTAATTATTGGTTCACACCCACATGTCATCCAATCAAATGAGTCGTATCAAGATAAAGAAATCTACTATTCACTGGGCAACTTTGTGTTTGATCAGTATTTTGAACCTGCTGTTCGCTCCGGCTTACTGGTACGAGTGGAGTTAGAAATGAGACAGGACCAACCGATTCAAGCCACGTATATTGAGGAGTTAGTACAACTACAACCTAACGGTCAAACAATTCTCGCACCAACCAAAACAAGCTCTCAAAGTGCTAAGATGAAATAGTATGACTGAACCTGTTAACTCACCTATTGAAACCTCCCCGACACTCGAGCAATCGATTCCCCCAGCTGAATTGCCTGTTAAAAAAGCTTCATCAAAAGCATTGATTCCAGGGATTCTCATTGGAGTATTGGTATTGGTGTTATCGAGCGGTTTTCTATATTTGAAATTGAATGCACCAGACATTGTCGACGATGAGGAAACAGTGCAGTTGCAAACACCTGAACTGAGGTCTGCATTTGAGTATATTCCTGAAAATACCGTAGTGACTCCACAGGCAAAGACTGCTGCAACTCAAATAGCTCAATTAGAGAACTTTACTTTGTTTGATCAAGCTAATCCATTTTCAGATGCTCAAAAATCTCGACTGGACGTTTCTCAATTTGTGATAGTGAAAAATAACGATCAGTTTTTTGAGTTGGATCCAACGACACCAGTTGGCAGAACTGACGATTGGGGCAGGTTGTACGGCAAGATTGGTGGCGGAGCAATTTGGGATCGAGCCCAAGACAACGCAGTGTTTGTTACAACTGATTATGTGGCTCATGTTTTTCATCGATTGCTCGAAAAGGAACTTGAGTATCTAGAAAAAAATTTCTTATACAAAACTGTTTCAGAATTAACTGCTTCTCTGTATGAAAAATCGGTTGATGGTTACAACCAAAGCACGGACCCGCTGGAAAAAGCGAGTTTTGGTCGACTCACCGCATTTTTTGCAGTGCCGAAAGTGATGCTGGAGACTGCAATCGTTGACTTAGAATTTGAAGGCACTGATCCTGCAAGTGACAAGATTGAAACCATGTTGATCAATTTACGTAAAATTGAGAGTGAGATGTCAGCTAGTGCATTTCAAGCTGCTGGGAGAGAGCTCAACTTAATTATTGAGGCAAAAGAAGTTGTGCCATCGCCATTATTTGGTGCTGCTCAGGAGAGTATCGGATTACAACTGAGCGAAGATTACACCCAGTATCAGCCACGAAGTCACTATAACAAAAACTCACTACTACGGACCTACTTCAGGGTGATGATGTGGTATGGACGTGCAAATTTCATGGTCAAAAGTCCCGAACTAACTCGAGATGCCATGCACATGGTGCAGTTTTTTACCGATGAACAGGTTGCCGATAACTGGCGCAAGATATACAACCCAATTACGTTTTTGGTTGGAGAAAGTGATGACCTCACTTGGTTGGACTATCTCTCAGCGGTAGATTTGCCTAAATTGGCTCTTTCTACCGCACAAGTGACTAGTGCACAATCAAAACTCGAGGCTCTTCGTGCTCCAGAGGTTATGGGTAGCGTCGTAACTGGAACTAGAGTTACAAAGATGTCTAAGGAGGAATTACAGTCTAGCACCAAAGGCTTCAGGCTTTTTGGTCAGCGAACGGTTGCAGATGCAGTTATTTTTACTAAATTGACTCAAGGGCAAGAGCTACCAGATGAGAAAACTGGTCAAAGTTTACCAAGTAATACCACTAGTTTATTTGTGGCAGCCACACTTGGATTGCCAGCAGCAGAGCCGTTGGCAACACAGTGGATTGAGCAAGAAGCTCCACTGTCAGCAGCAGTTTTAGCAGATCGAAGAGACCAACTCAAAACACAATTTGAATCACTCGACGAATCTGCATGGACTAAAAATATCTATTGGTCTTGGCTCTATACCATCAATGCACTTGGTATGAGCAAGCAGGAATTGGCCACTGGGTATCCTTTATTTATGCAAAATGATTTTTGGTTGCAGAAAAACTTGCAAACAGCACTGGGGACCTGGACTGAGTTAAAACATGATACTTTACTCTACGCCAAACAAAGTTATGCCGAGATGGGAGCGGGCGGTGATGGCGATATTCCAGCTGTACCTCATGGATATGTGGAACCAAATATAAAATTCTTTGATCGCTTAATTGCACTGCAGAAAATGAAGATGAAAGGTCTCTCAGCATACAGTTTAACCGACGGTGTTTTTGAATGGAGAAATCAAGAATTGTTGAGCAATTTAGAATTTTTCCGTACCATTGCCGTCAAAGAACTACAGAATGAACCGATTACTGATGACGAATTTGAGCAGCTACGCTTGGCACCAGGAGCCATGTCTAGTCTGATGGCAGTATTGCCTGGAGAAGAACAACTAGAGGCAGCGGCACGTTCAGCCTTGATTGCAGATGTGCATACCGACACAGTTAGAGGCAAGATCTTGTATCAAGCAACTGGCATCCCCGACTTCATTTATGTGGCCATTAATGATATTTATGGACCGCGACTGACAAAAGGATTGGTGTATCGTCACTACGAATTTGAGCAACCATTGTCAAAGCGACAAACAGACGAGCAATGGCAGGCGAAAGTATATCAGGGTACTGAAGCCGTACCAAATCTGGCAACATGGGCAAACTCGCTGCGGCCATAAGTTCATTTGGACGAGCTGCCGTTACTGCTTGTTTGCTGGTTTATTTGTTGGGCTTTAGCCTAATTGCAGGCATTTTATGGTACTTAGAAAGTGTTACAACTCAGCAACAGTTTGTACCAGAAGCTAATTCTATAGCTGATAAAAACTTTCATTTAAGTGACAGCATGGTTCCTGGTATTTATTCATATCTTTCACAGCAAAGTGACCATGAAGTTACACAATCAGAGGTTATTGGAGCACTCAGCTCTCATCATCTACTGGCAAGAGATTTAATTACTGATGTCATCAAACAATCTTGTCAGAAAACCGAGGAGAGAACTGTAGTCATTGTGTCTCCAGATCATTTTCACGCACTTAGGTCATTTCAACCTCGTCCATATGGATTAATTAGTGATTTTTCATGGCAAACACCACAGAGACTGGTCGCTGGTGATTCGCAACTTTCAAAATTACTGGCACGAGATGCAGGCTTGGCACTAGTCACCAATCCAACAATAATAGGACATGAACACGGTGTATTTGCACTAATACCATTTCTAGATAGGTGGTGCCCAAACACCAAATTAATTGCAATTATTTTGAGTCCTAGTGAAACTAATAATGCTCTTTCACTAGGCAGACAACTGTCGCAAATTTCATTAGATTCTAAAACAAAGCCACTAGTAATTGTCAGTTCTGATTTTGTACATGAAAAACAATTGAGTGAGGCACTGCAGTTCGATCAAAGCAATCAAAAAATTCTCGAACTAATTGGTGATAAAAATACAAATCCAGATTTTGATCAAGTAGTCAGTGACTGTCCGACTTGTTTGGCTCTGCTTCATGGATATTTAGTTGCAAGCGACAGCTCTAAAACTTTACATATTCAGCATCAATCAAGTGCAGATTATGGTGGAAGCAAACAATCTGTAACTACCTACTTTGGTGCGATTTGGCAATCCCTACCTTAGACCTATTTGTAACTCTTGTATTAGGCTTCACAATCGTATATACCTATACCCTAGGTACAGGTATAAATAATCATAAATCGATATGTCACCAACACCAGACAAACTCCTGATTAATTTCAAAAAAGCTCAATCATTGATCGGCAAAATCATTGAGATGAAAGAGGACAAAGCATACTGTATCGACATCATGCAGCAAAATTTGGCTGTTATTGGTCTGCTCAAATCTGCTCATCAAATGTTGATGGCTGATCATCTGCACAGCTGTTTCAAACGTGCCATGAGCTCTCAAAACGAGAAACGTAAAGAAGAGATGATTGAAGAGATCTTAAAAGTTACCAATTTACTGCAAAAGTAGTCCATAACTATGTCAAGAATAATTGTTCCTATTAAAGGTATGCACTGTCGGTCGTGTGAACTGTTAGTTCAGGATGAACTGTCGCAATTACCTGGAGTAAAACACGTCAAGGCTAGCAGTAAGTATCATCAGGTTGAGTTGACAGTCATAGACAATACCATCGATGAAGCTGAGATTGCTGGTGCAGTCGCACGAGCAGGGTATGAGTTGGGTGATAGCGATCAACTGCCGCTCCTGACAAAAAATCAACAGATTTGGCAACAAGTAGGCTTGATGGCCGTGCTTGTCACGCTTGGAATGCTGTTGGCCAGTAAAATGGGTTGGTTAAATGGGTTTGGCATGAACGTCAGTGGTCAACCAGCTAGTTTATTAGCGGTGTTATTAATTGGGTTGACTGCAGGTGTCTCAACCTGCATGGCATTGGTTGGTGGTTTGATCATGGCAATCACTGCTCGTTTTGCAAAAACTCATCAAGCTTCAGATACCTTGTCACGCTTGGAGCCAGTGATGATTTTCCAGTTGGGACGTGTGCTTGGTTTTTTGGTGTTTGGTGCCATTCTCGGCATGGTCGGTAGTGTGATGAAGCCATCTCCTATGATTACATCACTATTAACTGTTGCCTTGGCGGCTGTCATGGCAGTTTTAGGCCTACAACTAACTGGTCTGTTTCCTAAATTAGCTAATTGGTCTTTTTCATTGCCCAGTTGGTTGGCAGAAAAACTGGGATTGCAAGCCAGTAAACAAGCAAGGTATTCACCAGGTCAGACGGCTGTAACTGGAGCACTCACCTTCTTTGTGCCCTGCGGATTCACTCAATCGATACAGCTTTTTGCTGCTTCATCAGGATCGGCAGTATCAGGAGCTATGATTATGGGTATTTTTGCACTTGGAACTTTACCTGGACTTTCACTAGTGGGTAGTTTGGGGTCGATGGCGAGTAATGAGAAGTCACGTACTTTTGCGAGATTTGTTGGTGTGGTGGTGGTTGCCATGGCAGCTAGTAGTTTTTTGACTGGATTAAACTTACTCGGTGCAGCCAATACACTTGGCTCGACAGGTAGAGTTGCTACTACGAAACCAAGTGGTGACGTGCAAGAGATTCGGATGATACAGAAAACTAATGGCTATTCTCCAAGTAGTTTCACAGTTAAAAAAGGACAACCAGTGCGATGGATTATTGATTCACAAGATTCAAATAGTTGTGCTAGTAGTATTTTACTGGCCAAATACGGCATCAATGATGTTCTTAAACCAGGAGAAAATGTCTTTGAATTTACTCCAGATAAAACTGGCGATCTTAAATTTTCTTGTGGTATGGGCATGTATACCGGTGTAATTAAAGTAATTGATTAAGGAAGTTGTATGTCAAAATCGACATTTGGTTGGTCAGTGATCATTTTTATGATCGGGATCGGTGTTGGATTTTACTTCACTCCAGAATATGCACAGATGAGTGCTCAGAAACGCTCTGCAATGTCTGAATTAGGCATTGCAGATGGCAGATTTGATTTACGCTATGTGAACAATATGATTTCTCATCACTTGGCAGCAATTGATATGGCCAAGCAGGCTCAAATAGCCAGTACCAGACCAGAAATCAAGGAATTAGCTCAGGTAATTATTACTTCTGATGAACGAGGTATTAAAGAGTTATATGAACAAAAGAAATCTTGGTATCAGGACACCACACCTGTGACTAGATTTGACAAAGTAGAGTTGGGTGGCAGCGATGAGTTGTTTGACTTGAGGTTTCTGAATGCTCTAACAGTCCATCATGAGATGGCAATTGAATCGGCAAAAGAAGTACGAACAAAGTCTCGACGCACAGAAGTGCTCAATTTGGCAAACACAGTCATCACAAATTTATCAGCAAACTTAGTGCAATTTGAGACATGGAGAAAGGCTTGGTATGAAAGTTAAAAAATCCAAGTCCTACCATTTTGCACTCACTGGGATGCATTGTGCTAGCTGTGCTCAACTCATCACCAATCGAATAAAAAAACTACCTGGCCTAGAACGTGTCTCAGCCAGTTATGCGACTGAACAGCTCACATTCGAGTCGGCCAAACCAGATCTGCAAGCTGTAAAAAATGAACTAAGCGACATCGGGTATGGGCTAGTTGAGCCCAAATCAGAAGGTATTGATCAAGAGACAATGGATGGCATGGATCATATGAATCATTCGGCTGCGACAGATGATTCTGCCGGTTGGCAGATTTTACTGCCTATGGCTGGATTCACTTTTATAGTCATGATGTTGGAGACATTGAGTAAGCAAGTTTGGTGGTTACCTGTTTTGCCCTGGCCGATGGCTTGGTTGCAGTTTTTTTGGTGGCTCGTTGCTAGCTATGCTTTGCTTGGACCGGGCAAACAATTTGTAGCAGCAATCGGTAGGTTTGCAAAAAAGCGAGTGGCAAACATGGACACACTAATAGGTTTTGGCACCGTCACCTCTTATTTGTACTCGACTCTTGGCTATTTTTTTCCTGGAAAATTTGCACAACTTGGATTGCCTAGCGATAGTTATTTTGATGTCTCAATTGTAGTCGTAGCATTTGTACTGCTAGGCAAACATTTAGAAAGTTTAGCGAAGCAAAAAACTGGTGAAGCTCTTCGAGCTTTGACCAAATTGCAAGCAAAATCAGCATTAGTGATTCATGGTGGCAAAGAGGAGTTGGTGGATGTTGAGTCAGTTCAAGTCGGAGAATTTGTGAAGGTGAGAGCAGGCGAGAAGATTCCCCTTGATGGTGTGGTGGTTGAAGGTGTTTCATCAGTAGATGAATCACTGTTAACTGGTGAGTCATTGCCGATTTTAAAACAAGTCGATGAAATAGTACTGGGAGGCTCCCTGAATCAAGAAGGTGTGCTGATTATAAAAACGACAAAAACTGGTCAATCAGGATTTTTACATCAAGTGATTGAGTTGGTGTTGTCTGCACAAGCATCAAAAGCTCCTATTGAGCGACTAGCTGACCAGATTTCAGCCTGGTTTGTGCCAATTGTCTTGATCTTGGCGGTTTCGAGTGCAATTGGTTGGCTAATACTGGGCAACTCTGGTCAAAATCTTAATGTTTCTTTTGCCATTCATGCACTAGTCGGTGTGTTGGTTATTGCTTGTCCCTGTGCACTTGGCTTGGCTACGCCAACAGCCATGATCGTGGCTATGGGTAAAGCTGCATCAAAAGGTATTTTAATCAAAGATGCCGCAACCATAGAGCGATTGAGTAAGGTTACCGCTGTGGTAACCGACAAAACCGGCACTTTGACTGTTGGTCAGCCCAAGTTACAACGCATTGAATTAGTTGACAAAAAACTGCAGTCAAATGAGGTGTTACGCTTAGCTGCTGGTCTTGAATCAGGTTCTACACATCCACTCTCTCATGCAATTATGGAGGAATTAAAAGACAAGAAACTGACGGCGATGCATTTCACTGCTATCAAGCATCAGGTTGGCGTTGGAATGGTTGGTGATGCTAAAAAAGTGAGCTACTGGATTGGTGGTGAGACCATGGTGGCTCAGCAGCACGCTCAAATCAAGTCAGAAGTGGAAATTAAACCAGGTGAAATGGTACTGAATCTTGGATCTGGCAAACAACTCTTGGCACAATTTGTTTTAGCTGATGAGCTAAAAGCAACGGCCATTCCAGCAGTACAACAACTTAAAAAAATGGGACTGCAATTAGCACTACTCAGTGGTGATCGTCAGAAAACTGCTCAGTTAATGGCTGATTTGGTTGGCATTGAACAGATTAAAGCTCAAGTTACACCTGAGGATAAATTAACTTTCATCAAACAATTACAGCAACAAGGTGAAGTTGTGGCTATGGTTGGTGATGGAGTGAATGATGCTCCAGCGTTGGCTCAAGCGGATGTTGGTATTGCCATGAGTACCGGTTCAGATAGTGCTTTGGCCACTGCTGGTCTCACATTACTACACGGTGACTTGCATAAACTCAGTCAGTCTATTATCTTGGCTCGGCAAACCATGAGTGTGGTCAAGCAAAACCTATTTTGGGCTTTTGCCTACAACGTGGTTGGCATTCCTCTGGCTGCTGGTTGGCTCTATCCATTCTTGGGTGCGTTGTTGAATCCAGCGTTTGCTGGAATTGCCATGGCACTGAGTAGCGTCAGCGTGGTGGGTAACTCATTGAGATTGAGAGGCATGAAAGTTTGATGTCAATCAATATGCTTGTGAGATAATTACATATATGATTGAGAATCCCGATCGAAATATTGCTAAAACAATTGCAGACGACATGAGAGACAGAGGGGCGAGTGAGGAGCAAATTAAAGAACAACTTGGTAATTTATACGAAAAGCCAGAGGTTGTTGTTACATCGGCTAGTATTCTTGAAAATCACCCGATTGATGCAGCAAGTCGTGAATTTGAACTTATGGTTCCAATCGATTCGATGGATGCGTTCGCATTTGAAATCACCACTACTGCAAGTGGTTTACATCTGAATTTGCCACAAATGAATCTATTGGCACACGAACTATATATGAAAGGGGCTACAGCTAAAAATATTGTTGAGGCAATTGGAGTGGAAGCATTCGAGATGCTTTTTAGATCCAAAGAAACTAAAGAAACAGATGATTCCAGCGATGAGCAAAAATCAGGCTTAATTAACGGTTTGTTAAAATCCAAGCTTGCAAAGCGAATTCAAACGATTTTTACTAAGTTTTAGTATTTGAAATAACTTTAATCTGAGTTAGTTCATGGAATCCGTACTTACCATGTTCTCGACCAAATCCTGAGGCTTTATAGCCACCAAATGGATTGCAAGGGATTACATAGTTAGTGCCGTTAACACTGACCATGCCGGCTTCAAGTGCTGCTGAAACTCTGTCCGCAACAGCTGAATCTGTTGTATAGAGATATGAGCCCAAACCATAAGCAGTTTCATTGGCAAGTTTGATTGCCTCGGCTACTGTTTTGAAGGTGACAATAGGAAGTACTGGCCCAAATACTTCTTCATTCCAGATTCTCATATCTGCTGTTATATTTGTGATAATTGTTGGTTCAAAAAATGCACCCCCCAGTTTTTTCTCGAGAGAGTTACCGCCGACAACAATCTTGGCTCCTTTGTTTTTTGCATCTTCAACCTGGTCAGCTAACGTCATGAGTTGTTTCTTTGAAACCAACGGGCCTGTTTCAGTGCTCGAATCAGTTGCATCACCGACTTTTTTAGTCTGAAATTGTGTTATTAGTCGAGTAGTTACTTCTGCAACAATGCTTTCATGCACAATGAGTCTTTTGAGGCCATCACAGCATTGACCTTGGTTGAGTAAGCGATTGAAACAGACATTCTCTATGGCCACATCAAGATCAGCATCGGCAAAAATAATTCCTGGAGCAGAGCCACCCAATTCAACCACAGCTTTGATAAATTTCTTACCAGCTAATTCATAGAGTTGTTTGCCAACTTTTGTGCTGCCAGTAAAGGCAATTAAGTTAATATCGCTATTAACTAATTTTGATCCAACACTGCCATCACCATAAATGACACCAAATACACCCTCAGGTAATTGGTGGTTGGTAAAAATCTGCTCAAAGAGCTGAGAGCATAGTGGCACCTCCTCTGAATGTTTGAGAATCACCACGTTTCCACAAATCAAATTCTGTAAGCCACCCCAAACGAGATTTGCTAACGGAAAATTCCAAGGAATAATCAAAGCAACTACGCCGATTGGCTCACGAACTACTTGATGCAATTCCGTTTCGGTCTCTAGTGTAGTTTCAGGAGACAAATACTTTTCAGCGTTATCAAAGTACCAATTAGCATACTCAAGTGAACCATCAACATCGATACTAGCTTCACTTATCGGCATACCCATTTCTTGAGCTTCAAGGGCTGCAATTTCATCTTTTCTCTCTGCCATCTCAGTAAAAACTTCTCTCAATAGTGCCACTCGTTTGGTCACGCCTAAATCTCGCCAAGTTTTTTTAGCACTATGTGCTTGTGCCACTTTTTGTTCAATTATTTCTGAAGAAGATATCTCAACGCTGCCAAGTTCTTGAAAATTTGAGGGGTTGATGGAGATGAGTGAATTCATAGTCTGCATTTCTAACTATTTCCATTTTACATCTTCTGCCAATCTTTCATTAACGCGAAATTGGTGATCCAATCAAAGAGGATCTATGAACAATAATTCTGGGGTTTGTCTCATTTTGGATCATATCTATGATCCCGGGTAAGGATTCGAACCTTAAATAACAGGGCCAGAACCTGATGTGATGCCATTTCACTACCCGGGAATGGACAGAGAGTATTGTACAAACTTAGTCGAGATTTGCCAACAGCAGCTCGGCATTTTTAAAAAATAATTTATCTCGTAATTCTTGGTTGTTTTCGGTAGCAATAAACCCACGAATATACTGCAGAGCAAGTGGATACATTGGCCAATCTGAACCGATTAAGACACGGTTAGTATCGACTTTTTTCAGCATTTTTTTGAGAACTGTGGCTGGGAGTCCGTCATATTGCAGAAAGGTTTGTGAATGCTTATTTGCTAACATGGCCATCTCTTCATATAGACATTGACCACCGCCATGTCCAAAAATAATTTTTAAGCGTGGAAATTGTTTGCATACAAAATCAAAATCTGATGGAGCTACCAGATATCGACTCCATTTGGGAATCAGCGAGCCATATCCGGTATGAAACAGTATTGGCAGTCCAAATTCTTGGCAGATATCATAGATTTCAAAATAGCTTTTGTGGCTTGGCCTAATACCCATAAATGTCGGGTGGAGTTTAATACCAATTGCACCATTTTTCTTGAAACTAATGATTTTGGTTGACTTATGAGTGCTCAAGGGATGAACTGAAGCAAATCCAAGTAATTGTTTATTGCTTTTAGTTGCAGCCAGCATGTTCTCTGAGTTATGGGACAAAATGGGTAAATCAATAGCCAACACAAATGCTTTTGTAACATGCAATAGTTTTAATTCATGTTCGAGTCTAGCAACTGTTACTTGATGATTCAGTCCACTACTGCCAAACAGTGATCGCTTCGCCTCAATTCTTAGCTGTTTCTTTAATTGATCCGTGTAATTTGCTGAGGTGTGTAGCTGTAAATTGATCTGTGCAGTTTTTTGTGGAAATAGTAATTCGACTTTCGTTGCTGAGGCAGTTAAATCAACTTTTTTACCTAAAAAATATGACAATCCAAGATGCGTGTGACAATCAATAATCCTGTCTACGACTCCAGAGTTAAGCACTAGCTCACCTTTTTTGTTCAGATGAAAATAGTGAGTCGATGCCAATTCCAATGTGTTTGCTAATTTATTTTTCATGTTGAGTTCAGATTTGTCTGTAAAACTAGGTGAATGACGAGATTCTTGTTATATGCCACTTCAAATCGATTTGCAAACCAGTTAGTCATTAATTTATCTAACTATTTAATTTCTGGCCTATTTGTTTCATCTCCAAAACGATTATTGGAACTAACTAGAAAAACGAATGTTACTGTTTGGATAGTATATGTTGAGAAATATACTGAGGATCTATTGCAGTTGATTGAGCTTGATCCGACAATTAAAAAAATCCTGATATGCATGAATCTGACCCAAGAAAATATAGTGCAACTGTGGAGTTTGAAAATAGAAGATCTAATTGAATATCCTTGTTCCAATCGAGAATTAATGCTTCGAATTAAACGACATTTTTTAATTGAAGATGAAACTATTTCTATCTTTGGAACTCAATTTAATGCCAGTACAGGACGGTTTCAATTTGGGACTATTTGTGTGTATTTAAGTCAGCTCGAACGTAGATTGCTAACCTGTTTGGCTAATAACAAACAAGAGTATCGTCATCGAGAAGTATTGCTGAGCAGTGTTTGGCCCGTTGGTGTGTTTGCATCTGATGATGCACTCGATGTTTTGATTAGAAGACTCAGAATCAAGTTAAGACCTTATGCTATTACTATCGCATCTAGAAGGGGCTACGGTTACTCTTTACGCAGTGGTACAGATAAGACAGACATATAGTACCTACTTTTTGAGATCGACTCTCCGAACCTCATAATTGAGGTTTCGTTATTTCGCGGTATGACTACAGCAACCATTGCCTGGGATCTCCGACAGCTACAAATTAAATACAGTGTGCTCAGCGGTCTGATCGGCATTTTTTTTGCAATTTTTAACACATTTGAAAATAGTTGCTGATCTATTATTTGAGCAGAAATATTCGTACGGACATATTGCAGATTTGATTGATGCAATAAAAACACAATATTCGGACACTGCTGTCGCAGTCGTAATACTGTGCTCAAGATAGTATCTATTAAAAAATGATTGTGCAACTACTCGAATGGTAGCTACACAATCGGACAATACTCTGTTAGGGATAATTGGTAATGTCCCAAACTTCAAGACACGGATCACCAGGTAACCGACAATAACGTGCCACAAGTTTGCTTGGAGCGGGCGATAAATCAAGTCGATGTGAATTTACCACCAACCAAACAACATCAAAGTTTTTTGACTGTTCAATTTGCTTAGGTGGAATTGCACGTACTGGCTGACCAATGCCTTCTACAAAAATATTTTCCACATTCTTGTTGTGTAAATATAGCAGAATACCATCTGGTAAGGTTCCAAAATAGCCTTCAGTCAGCACTAATATTTTTTTTGATTTCGAAACTTCCAGAATAGCTGATGCTGTTTCTGAGAGTCCATTTCCAGCTGACCATTCACTCAGATATTGCTCTTTATCTGCTTTGGTTAGCGGCAATCTATTTGGGTTAATCCATGCATACAGCCAGAAAGCACTAGTGTAGCTAATGCTGTGGGCTATCATCAATGCAAAAAAGAAACTCAGAAATATCTTGTTGACCATCTTGCCCTCACCTTGGATAGCCACAATAAAGTTTTCAATTGCAAAAGAAATTGCAAGCGTAATAGGCAGTGCAGCCACAAGTAAATATCTTGGATAAATCACTTTTCCCATCACCATGATGGGGAGACAAAAAGCTAGTGCCGACAGAGATAACACTAAAATTTGTCTACGGTGTTTGGGTAAAAATATTGCACTTACTGCAACGAGCAATGCACTTGGAGTTAGATATGAACTAAACACTCCAAGAAAATCTCTACCATGATTGAAGATATTTAAAAATATTTGTCTGCCAGTAAGTTCAGCTAATGGGTATAGAAAATCACCACCTCTACTAAATAGTTGTCCAAATGCAGGTTGTAATTTGAGAGCCAAGAAAAGTCCCAATCCCAATCCAAATGCTGTAAATGATCCAATAACTACCTTTTTAACTAGTGGTTGGTCAATCTTTTTCCTCAGTATGTATGGATGCAGGAGTATCATCACACCAATCATAGGGAATGCCAATATTGCAGATAGTTTTGTCCATAGACTTAAGCCTAAAAATAGACCAGAAAGCACACAGAACCAAAAATCTTTAGAGGAAAGATATTTCAGAAAACTCCAAATAGAAAGTGCGATCCACAACGTTACCATCTGATCAATTAATGCCAATCGACCGGAAAAAAACCAGAAAGGAAGCACTGTGGCTAGAATCGAGCTAATTACTGCGGTCCGTTTTGAACCACCCAATAATTGAGTAATACCCCCAACTGTTGTGATTAATAACAAACTGCAAACGACTGAGGTAAACCGAGCTACCCAAAGTGGGTCAAAATCTGAAAGTTGTCCCAGGATCAAACTCCAAATAAAAATTGGTGTCTTACCGTCATTTAGTGGAAAAAAAAGATATCTCTGCCAATCATCAATGATTAGTTGAGACCATCGAATATAAATGGCTTCATCAGCAAAGACCGGTAACTTTGTCAATTGATACAGATAGCCGACAAAAGCTAAAAGTAAGACAATAAAAAGCGGTTTATGTACTGCGAGTTTTCTTTTTACCATACCAATACCAGATTATAAGGCAGAGTGAGGGCAACAACCAGGTAATCATTTTTTGTTGGCCAAGTATCTCTGCGGAATAGCCACCAGCTTGCAGCCAAGGTATATATCTCAACATACTGCTCAAACTAAACGACAAGATAATAGCTCTCCACAATTTGTTTTTTAGTAATGGCAGCCATACTAATATCCAGACTAAATACCAGGGATGAAATTGTTGTGATCTAGCGGTAAGAAGAGGTAAAAACAGCAAAAATGATGCTAAGGCTGGCCAGTTCTCCATGATCACACGACGAATCATACTCCACAGCCTGTGATTTGTGGGGGTATATGCGGACAACAATAAGAGTGACCATACTGGCAGTATCGCAATTGTTGCATACTTAGTGCTCAGTGACAGTCCAAACGAGACGATTGAGATCAGCAGTAGTTTTGCATTCTTTGTTTCAATAAATTCTAATAGTTTTGAGAAGGAAAAAAGTACTGGTACCATCATCCACAAATCATTATGTCCATTCCCAAATATCTCAATTAAAAATAGTGGATTAAAAAACAAGATAGACAGCTCATATGCAGACATTTGACGATGCAAAACCTGTTGTACTAATTTAATTAACACATATCCTAGCAGTACTGCTCCGACTAAATTTAAAAACTTAAAACAGAGCCAGGTTATAGTGAATTTCTGTAATCCAATACTTGCTGGAAGTAAGCTCAAAGCTGTCCAACCATATCCATACGGTGCTGGAGTATGCGTGTTGTGCATGAATCGAGTCCAGGTGTCATCGGGGAATTGGAGTGCAGTCTGAATGTGTGGGTTGGCGTGGTACTGGAGCACCATTTTTGCATTAAATAGGTAGTTGTATATGTCGTGGGATAACGCATTTTGGCTAAAAACAAAAACCAATATCAGTACCAACCAACTAGCAAATAAATTAGAAATTTTAATTGAATGGTTTTTGTTTAAAAAAAACAACAAATAGCCGTACCAACCAAACAATGAAAAAATCAAGACTTCGTAAATACTAGTTAGAAGTTGAGGCTGTTGCCAAATGTGTTTCCACAGCCACTGTTGCAAATCCCAGTAGGGTTGCCAACTGGTTAGTACTAAATTCGGATCAGTGAGGCTATAACTCCAGACAGCATAGGCAATCGTGAATAGTATTCCTAGACTAAACAAGTTGAATGGAATGTTGCTAGTTATTTTGGGAATACTTGCCTCCCAAATCAGCTAATCTAATTTTGATGATGTCTCGCAGCATTCGATACGAGTCTTTTAATGGATTTACTCTATCTGATGCGTAGTGAGACCAGGCCACTCCGACTTCTTTTATCTTCAGATTATTTTTTCGAGCCAAAAATAATAGCTCAACATCAAAAGCACCAGTAAAAGCATCTTTAAGCACTAGATTGCCACCATAGATGTACAATTTTGGGAAAAGCATCTCTGTTGCTGCAGCTGAAAAAAGCTTAAAGCCACACTGAGTATCTCTCATACCGGGAACAGCCAAGATTCTAACCAATGTATTAAAAACCCGACCCATCACATGTCTCAATAGTGATTCTTTTTGACGTTGTGCACCTACTTCTTCACGCGACCCAGTAATAATATCAAATTGACTGGTATGAGTAAGAAATTTGGTGACTTCAGAAAGTGGAGTGCTTTGGTCAAAGTCTGTAAATAAACGCCAACTCCCTGTAGCTAGCAACATGCCAGACTTTACGGTTGGGCCTTTCCCTGCATGTGGGTTGGCAAGCAATCTAAAATGAGGATTTTTCTTAGCAAACGCAGCCAGAATTTCGGTTGTGCCATCAGTTGAACCATCGTCAGTGAGAATTACTTCGTATGAATAGGGTTGAGTAGCAAGAAACTCTGCCACAGATTCAAGTACGCCCCTTTGAACGTTGGCTAATTCGTTATATGAGGGTATTACCACTGATAAATAGGGATCATTGGCTGACATAACTTTTACATTATACGCACCAAATATCATCTTCTTAAGATGGTAATTTCTGGGCCATTTGGAATTTGATAGACTTCTGAGGGATTTTTGTTCGGAAAAGTCACTATTTCATAGATTGGCAACTGAGTTACCTCTGGTGAGTCTTTAATTTCATCTATGATAAACAGCGTTTGTACATCGCCTCTGTGTTCTGGCAAAACCGGCTCTTTACCCTGGTTAGTGGACAAGTAGTAACGATAATTTTGACCATCAATGTCTTTTGATTCTGAGATCAGCACAATATTGTATTTTTCACCAACCGCTACTTTGTCAGCGATTGATTGGCTTGTTTTGGCGATGTCATCAATTGTCCAGCCAGTTGTTTTTAGCGGCATTTTGGGAATGTTTACCAGTATAAATAGACCGCAAATTACTACTAAAGCAATTTTGCCTACTGTTGATTTATAAAGTTGTGCCATCCACAGTCCATGAAGTAAGAATGCTATTGGAAATAAGTATGAGATGTAGTGATCAAATACGGTATGTTGATAGAGTGAGGTGCCAATAACACCAACTGCCGCAAAGACAGATAAGACTGCTATGCCAGATGGATAATTTGATTTTGGTTGTTTTTTCAATGAAAAATAAGTAGAGACCAATACAATTAAAACCACAAATCTATTAAATGATCGCCATTTTCCAATAGCATGTTCTGCAAAAATATGTTGTGAACGACCATCAGTTTCTTTAATATATGACCAAACTTTTGCAGCTGGTGAAGTCTGCTGTTGTGCAGCAAAAGTTCCTCCACTGAGTAATCCACTAAATGCTTTTGCATTCAACCAACCGTGTTTGAAATCAAATAGTAGCAGCGGAGTGAGTGAAATTAAAAAGATAGCTACTGCACTCACCGTTCCAACCAAAAAATCTCTAGAGAATGTTTTTGAGCGAAACTGTGTGAATAAGTGATAGAGCCAACATAAACCAGCTGCTCCAACTGCAAGTAGGGTCAAATAATGCAGTTGAATGATGATCGCAACAAGCAAGCCAACTACCCACCAGAGCATCGGTTTTTTAAATGCTCTCCATGAGTAATACACTAGAAGTAATCCGAAAAGAGGTGCTGGGTTTGGGTTCCAACTAAAGCGATTGTATAAAACTGCCGTAGCTGAAAAAGTGTATAAAAAGGCAGCAAAAGCTGCTGCTGTCTTATTTGTCAGCTTACTGCCAAGTGTGTAAATTAATGCAGATGTCAGTATTCCCAGTAGTGCAACTCCAATTGCTGGGCCTATTGGACTTGGATAGGTCAGCATCAAAAATGGCACCATGAAGTAGTAATACAAAGGGCCAAGATACATATTCCCTAAACTAGTAACTGGTCCGATAAAAAGCAGATCGCCATTTTTGAAGACGTTGGCGGCTAGCATTGCATCTCTGCCCTGATCGCCCTGAAACATCAAGGAAGGTCCGAGATTATATAAACGGAAAAAACTTGAAACAGCTATGATAGCCAACAAAAATAGATTGGCTGAGATAAACTTTCTGATTCGTTCAATCATTTAGAGCGTTTGTTTTTCCAAACAAATGTATTATAGGCAAAGAAATTCCAGAACATGCCGATAAAGATTCCTAGAACTGCAAATACTAGTCCAGTATCAATTGGTTTTTGGATCACTGGCAAAACAAATAGTTGATGTATGCCAATAAATTTCTCAGCTAAGGTGTTAATCACCAACTGAATTAAAATTGAGCCAGCAGAAGCTAAGTTGAATTGGACAAATTTAGCAGGTATTTGAGTTACCTTCAGTTTTCTATCAGAAAAAGTCCAGATATTACTCAGTGCAAAATTGAGTGCAACAGCAATCTCAATTGCTAGAAAAGTAGCTAAACTGAAGGGTGTAATAAAACCAAACCAGGTCACTTCACCAAGTGGTGACAATAATGCTCTAAAAAGTTGTAGTGAGACTAATTGTGAAGCAGCACCCAAACCTCCAACTACTGCAAACTTAAAAACCCGCATTTCCATGATTTCTTGCATTCGTATTTTCATAAGATAGAGAAGGGTGTTCTTAATATACTCTGGTCCAATTTTGCTCTTACCTATTGTACGATCTTTGAAGTGAAAAGGCACTTCGGCTACGCTAAAACCACTTTTTAATGTCTGGTAGAGGAAGCCAACCTGAAATGTATACCCACTGAATCGATCTGAAGTGAGCTGTTCGCTGATAGATTCATAGACTTTTTTAGTAATGCATCTGTAACCAGTCGTCCAATCTCTGACGTTGCGGTTTCCCAGGGTAAATAAAATCACTAAGTTCCCCATGACACTCATGATTTTTCGATGCACACCCCAATCTTTAGGAATGCTACCACCTTTGATGTATCTTGAGCCAAGTACCATGTCAAAACCTTGGTCAATTTTCTCGAGCATCAATGGAATTTTACTGGGATCATGAGATAAATCAGCATCAAACTCAAAGACCACATCTGCATGCAACTCTCCGAATGCATACGCCATACCCTTGAGATAAGCACCGCCAAGACCAGATTTTTGTTTATTAATTAATAAATAGAGGTCAGGATAGTTTGGTCGTAGCTCTTCAATTAAACCGTAAGTCTTGTCTGGAGAAGTATCATCAACTACCAAAATCCTCATTTTCCAGTCATGAATTCCAGAAAAAACATTCCACAACGCATCTAGGGTTGCAGAGATATTCTCCCGTTCATTGTATGTTGGGATAATGACGATTGCTGTTCGCATTAACTGATTGACTTACTTTCTAGTTCAAGTTCGGACTCGACCATCAACTGCACTAGCTCACGGAATGAGATGGTTGGTTCCCAGCCAAGATTTTTTCGTGCTTTGCTTGGATCACCAATTAATAAATCAACTTCAGCTGGTCGATCATATCGAGGGTTATGTTTGTGTACTGATCTCCAATCCTTAATTCCAGCGACCTCGCAAGAAATCTCCAAAAATTCCTGTACCGAATGGGTTTCACCAGTCGAAATAACGTAATCATCCGGATTCTCTTGTTGTAGCATCAACCACATCGCCTTTACATAATCTTTGGCATAGCCCCAATCACGTTTTGATTCAAGATTACCCAACTCAATGAATTGCTGCTTGCCCAGTTTCACTCGGGCGACGGCATTTGCAATTTTTCGAGTCACAAATTCCAAACCACGTCGAGGTGATTCATGGTTAAATAAAATACCTGAAACAGCAAACATATCATAGGATTCTCGATAGTTAACAGTGATCCAGTGTCCATATACCTTGGCTACACCGTATGGTGACCTTGGATAAAATGGGGTAACTTCAGTTTGGGGCACTTGCTGTACTTTGCCGAACATTTCACTCGAGCTAGCTTGATAAAACTTGGCTGTTGGGCATGCCATTCTCATTGCTTCTAAAACACGAACGACGCCAAGAGCGGTAAATTCACCCGTTAGTACTGGCTGTTCCCAAGAAGTTTGGACAAAAGATTGTGCTGCTAAATTATATATTTCATCTGGTTGGATATCTCTGAGTGCAAAAGTAATTGAGTGCTGATCAATTAAGTCACCGCTTATCAATTCTAGATTTGGGTTATGAACAATGTGAGCAATTCTTTCAAAATTTTGAGTGCTGGTTCGACGGGTCAGACCATAAACTTTATATCCTTGATCGAGTAGTAACTCTGCAAGGTATGAGCCATCTTGTCCAGTAATACCAGTAATGAATGCTTTTTTCATATTATCTTTCTATGTTACTGATTCATTTCGCCACCAATTTAAGACTCTCAGGACTGTGTCGTGCAGTTGGTATTCACTTTTCCAACCCAACTCACGCAACTTCGCATTATCGGCAATAACAGCTTCGATATCAAGTGGCCTAAATTTTGCTTGATCAACAACCACAGGAATTGGTTTGGTGGCAGCTTGAATGAGCCAATCCAAAATTTCTTGGATACTATGACCTACACCCGAGCCAATGTTGTAGATTTCGCCTGATTTACCTTTGGCCATTAATACAATGTATGCGTTTGCCACATCTTTAGCATCAGAAAAATCACGAATTGCAGCTAGGTTTCCCACCGACAGTGATGTTTGCTTACCTTGCTCAATGGCAACAATCTGTGCTGCAAAGTCTGAAACCACAAAGCCTTTTGCCTGTCTTTCACCAATGTGATTAAACGGTCGCACCATCACCACATCCAAGCCGTAAGTGTGAGCAAACGAGTTGGAGAGTAAGGTTTGAATTGTTTTCGAAACAGCATACGGACTAATGGGCCCGATCTGACAGGTCTCATTAATTGGCTGGGTTGCTGATTCTGAGGTAACTGCATATTCAAGTGCACTACCAATAGCTAGCAATCTAGCTGCAGGCACTACTTCCTGTATTGCTTCAAGTAGGTTGAGTTGCAGCGATACGTGACTTTCAAGCACTGACCTTGACGCAGCAAAGCTCGAGCCGACAGCAGCAGCACTTGCAAGATGATAAATTTGGGTTGGCTGTATCTCTTTTAGAAGAGTTATGACTGCAGTTTTGTCCAATAAATCTAGTCGATGAATGTTTTCAATTGGAAGCAGAGAATTCACATAACTCTCACTACTCGAAAAATTAGTTACATGTATATTTGTTTCGCCAGCTTGAATTAACGCTTCAACTAAATGTGAGCCAGCAAAGCCAGTACCACCAGTAATAAGGATGCATGAATTAGACATAACTGTTACTTGCTTGATGCCAAACGGCCAATGCCGATGTATGTAAATCCTAGATTGCTAATTAGTTCAGGATCAAATTGATTTCTGGCATCGATAAACCATTGTTTTTTTGAGTTGTTTCGAATTTTTGAAAACTCAAAACTAACAATTTGTGGCCATTCGATCACAGCCATGATTACGTCAGCATTCATACATGCTTCTTCAATCGACTCCATCTGGGTATATGATGTTTTTGTTTCTGGTGTTATGCCCAACACGCTATCATCAGGTTTTGCCATTGGATCATAGCCGTGTACTATCGAACCAGCTGCCAACAAAGTTGGAATAATGGCTGTTGAGGGAGCTTCGCGCAGATCATCCGTGTTGGGTTTAAATGATAAGCCTAAAAATGCCACCGTTTTCTGATCCCATCCACCGACCTCTTGTTCAAAATGAGTCATTAATCTTTCAAGTCGAGCTTTGTTTAATTCATCAATCTTAATAAACAAATTACCGGTTTCTCCAACTGCTTTTGAATAGGCAGCTAGCTCCTTAACATCTTTAGGGAAACAGGAACCACCATATCCAAGACCTGGATACCAATAATGAGAGCCAATTCGCTGGTCATAACTAATTGCAGCTATGACGTCTTGAACATCAGCTCCATTTTTTTCACAAAGGTCAGCTATCTGGTTAATGTAGGTAATGCGGGTCGCAAGATAGGCATTTGCTGCGTACTTGGCCATTTGTGCTGATTCTGGTTTAACTCGAACGATTGGGGCATTGAGTGGCTTATGGAGCAACTCTAGTTTTTCGAACACTGTTTCGTCTGAAGCCCCGATAACTACTCTGTTCGGATGCAGCGTATCATGCACTGCACTGCCCTCACGTAGGAATTCTGGAACAGATGCCAGATGATAGGTAACTTGAGTTAACGGATCAACAACAGCTTTGATTTTATTTAAAGTACCTGGAGGAACCGTGGATTTGGCAACAATAATCGTGTCTGGCTTTAAATGTGGGGCTAGAGAAGCGGCTGACATCATCACATACTTTAAATCAGCTTGGCCATCTGGTGCTGACGGAGTGCCAACTGCAATAATAACGATATCTGCATTATTAATCGCGGTTTTATAGTCAGTAGTAAAAGTGAGGCGACCTTCTTTTTGCTGTTCACTCAGCAACTCCGTAAGGTTCGGTTCAAAAAAGGGGACAACACTGTTTCTGAGCGAGTCTATCTTGCGCTCGTCAACGTCGAGCCCAATTACCTGATGTCCAAATGAGGCGTACACGGCAGCAGATACCACACCCACAAAACCGGTACCAATAACGGTAAGATTCATGCTGCTACTATAGCACGATACACCCCAAGAGTGTTTGCTGGGAAAGCTTCGCTTTCTGATCAGGTACCTGTGCCCGATCAAGCGAAAGCCATATCTTTTTTCATAAATCATGAGCCTGATCAGGTACCTGTGCCCGATCAAGCGAAAGCCATATCTTTTTTCATAAATCA
>CAYWDM010000001.1:44483-314981 GCA_964457085.1 uncultured Pseudomonadales bacterium
CTGATCAGGTACCTGTGCCCGATCAAGCGAAAGCCATATCTTTTTTCATAAATCATGAGCCTGATCAGGTACACCCCTGGGTGTATTTGCTGGGTGAATTTAATTCACTCAGCGGGCATAATTCAACCAATGCAGATAAACATCCTCACGTTATTCCCAGATTTTTTTAACTCGCCACTTTCACAGTCAATGTTAAAGCGAGCAGCTGCAAATCAAAAAGCATCATTTAATGTAGTAAATCTTCGAGATTTTACCGATGACCGACATCAAACTGCGGATGACCGACCATTTGGTGGTGGTCCTGGAATGGTGATGATGATTGAGCCGATTGATAGAGCACTGAAGTCACTTGAAGTAAAAAAAGCAACCGCAAATGAATTGATCCTGCTGACATCAGCAAAAGGCAAGCTTTTTGTTCAATCCGATGCTATTGAGTTTTCAAAACTTGAAAAACTCACTATTATTTGTGGTCATTACGAAGGTGTAGATGAGAGAGTAGCCGAGCATTTAATTGACGGCGAAATTAGAATTGGTGATTATGTACTCACGGGGGGAGAGGCAGCAAGTGTGGTTATCATTGACGCGGTGACTCGACTCATACCCGGAGTTTTGGGAAATGAATCAAGTATTATTGATGAATCTCACAGTGTGGTTGGAATCAGTGGTACTCCACAATATACCAAGCCAGTTGAGTACCAAGGCTGGACTGTTCCACCGGTACTATTAACTGGTCATCACATCAACATTGCTGCTTGGAAACAAGGCCAAAAAAAGAAACTATAATAAAGAATGGTGATTAAAACGACTAATCACCTTGATAGTGAGCATAGTCGACCATACTGCGAAGTATCTTTGAAGGAAAAACATCTCTTAAAGTTTCAATTTCATTCACACAGACAGTGTATGTTGTTTTTTTGACAAAAAAAACTATGTTTCTATTTCAGAAACTGCCTGAGTGATCGCTTTTTGCTTGAAATCCAGAATTTTTGTCAATTTTTCACAATTAAGTGAAGTATTCTTTTGGTAGGGTCTATCAAGTGTAGCCAAATAAGCATTCAGATCTCCTGGCTTAACCTCATAGTCAAAACCTTTAACTTCACAAACCATTTTTGCAAAATCAAAATCTGTCCATTTTTCGCCGCTACTGGCATGGAACAATCCACTAGTGTTGGTACGCATTATAAAATCAATGACTTTAGCAAAATCATTAATGTACGTAGGGCCAACATAGTGATTGGTAAATTGTGGGTATAGCTTCGAATCTTTAATACCCTGAATCACTCGATGTGCAAAATCTACCTTTGGATAGACATCAGATCGAAATGGCATATCAATTCTCAAAATCGTCCAAGGAATGGAAGATTCCATAACTGCAGATTCTGCTAATGCTTTTGTCTCTCCGTACCATTCAATAGGACTCTGCACATCCTCTTCAGTGTAACTTTCCTCCTTATTACCATCGAACACATATGCGGTCGAGATATGAATCAAGTGTTTTTCAGTTGCCTGACAAGCTTTAATTAAATTTTTAGTGCCATCCACATTTACTTGATACGCAACACCAGACTTGTCTCCTCGTTGTTTCCAGGCCGCGGTTACATCAGTGAATGCTGCAAAATGAACTACATATTTGGCAGTTGGATTTGCTTCAAATCTGGCCATGATTTGATCAAACTTTGTAATATCTACCGGCATGGTTGGATGCAGGATGTCAAGATTTTCAAAGTTGTATGTTTCCCCGAAATCCGTGGCAAGTTTGGAGCCAATTAGACCATTTAAACCTGTGGTCAAGACATTTTGATTAGGAGTTGCCATATTTTTCCTCAAAATATTTTTTATTTGTTGCAAGCAGTGGTCGCCACCATGACTCGTGTTGTTGGTACCAAGCAATTGTTCTGGCGACACCTTCTTCCAGTGACACAGTGGGACTCCAACCTAGTTCTTGATTGATGTGTGACCAATCAACTGCATAACGAAGGTCATGACCTGGTCGATCGGTGATGAAACGGATTGCGGACTCATCCTTCTGCATCTGGCCAATTATCATTTTAGCCAAATCAATGTTTGCTACATCATGAGTCAGGCCACCGATTAAGTAGGTATGATTGAGTTTCCCTTTAGTAATAATCAAATCAATTGCATTGCAGTGATCCTGAACATACAACCAATCTCTGACATTCAACCCATCACCATAGACCGGCACAGTTTTGTCATCAATTAGATTGGTAATAGCCAAAGGAATCATTTTCTCTGGAAATTGGAATTCACCGTAGTTGTTGGAACAATTGCTAATCGAGTAGGGTAACCCATAGGTATCGCCATAGGCTCGAACTAAATGATCAGAAGCAGCTTTGCTTGCAGAATATGGACTGTGTGGGTTATATGCTGTTTCACTGTTAAACTTCTCACTACTACCAAGCTCTAAACTACCAAAGACTTCGTCGGTTGAGATATGGTGAAAACGCTTCACTTGATGCTTCAGAGCTGCTTTAAGTAACACATGAGTTCCAATAACATTGGTCGTCAAGAAAACCTCGGGATTGGTAATCGAGCGATCCACATGAGTCTCTGCGGCAAAATGCACCACAATATCAACACCAGACATCAGTGAATCAACTAGTTGTGAATCAGCGATATCTCCCTCTACAAATTGATACTTTGGATTATTGGCAATAGATTCTAAGCTGGACTTGTTTCCTGCATAGGTTAACAAGTCGAGATTGATTAGTTGATCCTCTGGATGGTTTTGCAGCCAATGTAAAACAAAATTTGCACCAATAAATCCTGCTCCACCTGTTACTAAAATTTTATTACTCATATAAAACTTCCTTATTGCTGTTCTTTTTCTCTGGAAACATCGATTAGTCGCTGTGTTTCTTCTCGACCTAGCTCACCTCTCACTCGAACATACATATCCTCTAACCGCTGATACTTTTTTTGCTGTGTTTCTAGGCTGCCATGATAATACCCAGCCAACAATGAAAGCACAATACAAAGTGCCAGCAAAAATCTGGTGGTGTTTTTTTGCGATAACCCAAACGGTATTAATTGTTTATTTGGCTCAGTCAAAAAGTTATTGAGTGAAGCCAAGTGATTTTTGGACATATGTTCGATACGTTGATGGCTCAGTTATTATATACACCCACTGCCCTTGATACTTATTTTTATTGATTGTTGGGTTATAGATAACACCAGAATCCATGTCAATTTTTCCGCCATTTTTAGTTGCAACAGGAAGTGTTTGTTGCGTTATTTTTACTTCACTGAGTTTTGAAATAGTGTTTCCAATGCTCTTCTGCCAACCAACAGTTTCAATTCTAGATCGTGCAATACCAACTATTGTTTCAAATGGCAGTTGTTTGCTGAAATTTTGTTCATAAAAAATCCACAGTTTTGCAAGCAAGCTGGGATTTGTCAGTGTTTCTTTGTTGATAATCTTTTTGGAGAGAGCATCCAACACGAGCTGTTGTCTGATAGTTCGGGCATCATCGGTATTTTGGTTATTGTTGCCATGTCGACTACGAATGTATTGTGTTGCCTGTAAGCCACTGAGTGTCTGCTCACCGCTCTCGAACTCAACCTGTTGATAGAGTAACTTAGGGTCGTGAATCACTTTAATATCAACATCAGATCTGGGAAATGTTTTGTCAATGAATCCCACGGGGATGGTCAGCCTAATTCCTCCCAGCAAATCAATTAACTCAGCCAAGCTGGTTAAGGAAATACTCAGTGTGGAATGTATTGGAACGCCAGTGGTATCTGATAACTCCTTATGTAGTAGAGCATATGGCAAAGTTGGGTCTGCATCGTAGCCATATTGAAATAATGAGTTAATCTTTGCTTGATAGGCTTCTGACCAGAGATCTCTAGGTATAGAAAGTAAGTGGAGCTCCGCAATTGCAGGATTAAGTGAGCCTAAAATAATAGTATCAGTCAAAACACCATCGCCTTTCCGATTGGGGAGTGAGTCAACCCCAAGCAGCAGAAAGTTAAACTTTCCATTATCCATCACTACTGGTGCATTCCAAGCAGTCTTGATTTTCTCAATCCAGAGCTGTGGTGTAGTTTTTGTCTCAACAAAAAATGGTTTTGCTGTATTGAAAACGACAAAAACACCGATTCCTATACACAAAATAATTGGCAAAATTACCATTACCACTGCAAGCGCAGTCGACTGTATAATAATTCGCAGCCAGTTGATGGTTGGTTCTTCAGGCTTCATACTTGAACATTATCGCATATTTTGACTAACAACTATAATCACATGGTGATAAAAAGAATAATCGTCGCACTAGTGTTGGGAATAGCAATTTTTGCAACAAGCTATCCATTGCTGCATGTTGGTTTCTTTAGGGTTCATGATTATACCCATGCTGCTCGTATTTCCGAAATGTCACGAGCTTTAGTTGATGGACACTTTCCAGTTCGTTGGAGTCCAAACCTTGGTTTTGGATATGGGATGCCGTTATTTAACTTTTATGCACCGCTTCCATATTATGTTGGTTCTGCATTATATCTCTCAGGTTTCTCTATTATTGATACTATCAAACTACTATACTTTTTGAGCAATGTATTGACGATTGTTGGCACCTACAAAATGGCAAGGTTGTATTTCGGTCGATCTGGTGCATTACTGGCAGCAGTCTTGGTTGGACTGGCACCTTATCGAGCTCTGAATCTATACATAAGAGGTGCTTTGAGTGAAACATATGGGCTGGCTTTTATACCATGGATAATTTACTCAGCAGTACTTCTACTTCGAGGGTTTAAACGTCAACTGCTGTTATTTACCCTTGCGACTGCAAGCCTGGCACTCAGCCACAACATTTCGTTGCTCTTATCAACTCCGATCATTGGGATGTTTTTAGGCTTCGAATGGTTACACCAATTTATAGTATCTAAAAAAATACACCTAAATCGTGTCGGCTGGTTGGCCTGGGGCTCATTCATTGCTTTACTGTTGGCAGCATTTTATGTTGTGCCAGCAATTGTTGAAAAAAACGCATCGAAACTAGACTCATACATTTTAGATTATTATTTTACCTACCAATTACATTTCCTCTATATACGACAGTTCTTCAATCATCATTGGCAATATGGAGGCAGTGGTTGGGGACCAAATGACGATGTTAGTTTTGGATTGGGGTATGGACAATTAGCAGCAGTATTTATCTCTGGAATTCTTATTGGTGTTACCACAATCAAAAAAATAAGAGTCCATTTTTTAAATATATTTAATTATCGATGGTTTTGGATTGCCATTGCTAGTGGTATCGGTATGCTTTTTAGCTTATTAATGACCCTTGAGAAAACATTGTTTATTTGGCAATCACTTTCTTTTCTTAAATATGCGCAATTCCCATGGAGATGGTTGACCATTGCGGTGCCGATGCTGGCACTATTTGGTGGAGTTTGCAGTTCGTTAATTCGCTCGAATAGACTGAGATACTTAATTGTTTTGGCACTAATTTCGTTGACCATTGCAGTCAACTTTACTTACTTTAAGCCAAATAAATATCTTGATAATCCGCTTGACCTATATGTAGTTGAACCAAGATCAATTCGTGGAGGCATGAGTAGTATTTTGCCGGATTACATTCCCAAGGCTATTCCCAAAAACCCAATTTCTGCTGTTGACTTAATTGCTAATACAACCGAGCTTGGAGACGCAAAAATTACGATTATTAATGATAAAGTTCAAGCAAAACTAATTAGTGTTTCAAGTAAAGATCAGCTTGCAATTAACTGGGCATTAGCGGATTTTCCAGGATGGGTCTTGGAGGTTGACGGCAAAAAAATACCGAAAAAAGTGAGTGCCGTTGGCACTTTGATTAGTGATGTTCCACCAGGTGAACACTTAGTTGGAGCCGTACTGACTACGACTTCTGTACAATACTGGAGTCAAATTGCATCCATACTCGGATTGTTACTTTTATTAGCCACCACAAGTTTTTCCGCCAGCATCTCTCAATCACTCAATGCAAAAAAATAACTCAATAGCTGATGTAAAGCAAAAAACTGTGAGCGGAGTGCTTTCCTATTTCATTAGGACTGCCGTGTTACAAGCAGTAGGACTCGGAGCTGCAGCGCTACTCAGTGCTTTTTTATCGCCAGAGGACTTTGGTATTTATGGATTTGTGACGCAAATTATTGGTTTGGTTGTATTCTTTTCAGATATAGGTTTAGCAGCTGCACTGGTACAGAAGAAAGCTGAACCAACACTGCGAGAGTACAGGACAGCCTTTACTGCTCAACAAATCTTGGCATGGTTAATTGTTGGTGTAATCGGTGGGCTTGTCGGAAGTGGAGTATTACACCAAAAAATTGGCACAGCTGGAGAATGGGTATTACTCAGTTTAGCAATCTCTTTTCCACTGGCGAGCTTGAAAACAATTCCGTCAATTATTTTAGAAAGAAAACTAGATTTTAATAAATTAGTGCTGCCACAGATTGTTGAACAATTAGTATTCAACTTTTTATTAGTTTGGTTGGCTTGGAAAGGGTATGGAGTTAGTTCATTTGCAGTTGCAATTATTGCTCGATCGCTACTCGGGGTTTTGGCCATGTCTTTCATCCAACCCTGGGCAATTGGGTTTGATTGGGAAAAATCTTCCCTCAAAAATTTATTACATTTTGGCCTTAAATTTCAGCTGAACGACTTCTTAGCAAGAATTAAAGATCAATTATTTTTTCTGGCCCTTGGGTGGTATCTGCCACTGCGAGACTTTGGATACATGCAGTGGGCAAAAAATTGGTCTATGTACCCATACAATTTAACTGTACAAAATATCATGGCCGTGACATTTCCAACTTTTTCAAGACTTCAAGATGATAAGTATTTACTCAAAAGGGCAATTGAAAAATCCATCTTCTTTATTTCAGTTGCAATTTTTCCATTGCTCGTCGGTATGGCAATTTTCTTACAGCCAATTATTGAATTGATTCCTAAATATGGGAAATGGCAGCCAGCTATCTTCAGTTTTGTGCTGTTTACACTGGGCATTGGCTGGTCAGCGATTTCCACACCACTCGTAAACACCCTAAATGCCATAGGCAAGATCAATCAAAGTCTTAAATTAATGGTTTTATGGACTATTTTGACCTGGATTTTGACACCAATTCTTGTCTGGAAATTTGGATTTAATGGAGTGGCGATCAGTTCTTTCGTCATCTCCTTCACCTCGTTCCTGCCAATTATTATGGTTCAAAAAATTGTTCCTGTTCAAATTTGGGCCCAGGTTAAGCTACCACTCCTATCTGCAATTTGCATGGCTATTGTCGGAGTAGTAGGACTTAATCACTGGTCACAAAGTTTTGTTACCTTAGGTCAAGGCGTCGTTTTCTGCACTGCCACATACGCAGCTACACTATTTGTTTTCGGCAAACAAAAAATAACTGCCGAAATTGCTTCACTATGGACAAAGAAAAAGTAATTTTTTTTTGGAAACGCTGGTGGCTGTTGATTATACTCATTGCAACGTTGTTGATTAGACTACCTTGGTTTTTGACTGCAACAATTCCCTTCAACTTTGACCATGGTAAAGACTCATTGGCAGTGATGCACATGGTCCTAACATACTCACCAAAGTTTATTGGTCCATGGACCAGTATTCCCGGTTTGTACTTTGGACCAGCTTGGTACTACTGGCTAGCTCCCTGGTACTTAGTCGGTGGTTTTAATCCGGTTTGGGGTGCAGTAGCGATGTGGGCGACCTCCATACTGGTAATTTGGTTAGTTAAAAAAGAGTTTGGCTGGTTGCCAGCACTGATTGTAGGCACTGCACCAACGTGGCTCACCATTAGTTTTAGTGCCTGGAATCCTTTTCCAATGCCATTAATTAGTCTCTTGATGCTGATTGGAATCGAACATTTGCGACAAACAAGTGTCTTAGAAGTAAATGGTAAACATTGGCGTTGGTGGGCACTAATTGGGCTAGCTGCCGGACTAGGATTTCATTTTTCAACTGCCTATGCGGTATTTTTTCCAATAATAATTATTGCTTCTTTAGTTTTTTACCAGATTCGTTCAACATTCAGCCAGCTAGTAGTTTTAATTGCCTGTTTTGTGCTCATGTTTGTGCCTCAAATCTTTTTTGAAGTAAAAAACAATTTCTTAGAAACACGGGGAGTCATTAGATATATCACCACAGGGGATGGTCAAGCCAAAAGCACTGACACGCTGATAGCCGTAGCAATTAAAACGTTAGATGAGTTGAAATTGGGTGTACTTCCTGATGTTTGGATGAATAATTCTATGGCAACTGCAGTTATTGCAGCCATCTCGACTGTACTGCTACTTTTAGCAATTTTTTGGTCAGTTTATAAACACAAAGAGTGGGGTAGATGGTGGTTTGAAGTAGTGATCTGGATCGGACTACCTGTAGTAGGATTTACAATCCTCCACTACAACATTTGGTATGTTTTGGGGATGTTGCCGGTGGCTGTACTCTTTGTAGCGGATAAAATCCAGCGGTTGCCAAAGTTCCTCATCACCTTATTTGTGGTACTGTCGTTACTCACCCCGATCACTAAGATTTGGAGATTTGTCGCTGAAGACCAGGTAAGACTCAGCCAAAGTCGACAACTATTGCCAATCAAGCTAGAGACCATCAAGAAAATTAGAGAGTTGGCTGGAAACAGACCATTCTCTGTCTATCACTATGTGCCTGACATCTATGACTTCACTTACCAATATTTATATTTTTATCAGGCATATCAGGGAAAAATGCTCCCTGTCGAGTTTAACTATCAACCTAATTCTCCGACATATATCAGTGAGAAAGCAGAATTGCTACAGTTTTTTTCAAAAAGAGTTGATAACAGACAGCCTGAAGTAGTTTTTTATGTTGTGGAGAAACCAGATAATCAAAATTTTCTTAAGTCCTGGTGGGGTATGCAGCGTTTTTCTAAAATTGAGTCAGAATATCAATTGAGCGATGAAGTCACAATCTACACCGCGACACCATAGTACTATTTGATTAAGACTTATCTTCACATCTGAAGTGATGTACACTGAATTTACTCATGTCAGTCAAGTTATCAGTAGTCATAAATGTAAAAAACAATGCCAAAGAATTGGCAGTTTGTTTACAATCCGTAGCTTTTGCGGACGAAATTGTGGTGGTAGATATGGAGAGTACTGATGACTCAGTAAAAGTTGCCAAAAATGCAGGAGCAAAGCTTTTTGAACATCAGGATGTTGGCTATGCAGACCCAGCGAGAAACTTTGCCATCTCTAAAGCAACAAATGCGTGGATTTTAGTCGTTGATGCAGATGAGGTAATTCCAGCACAGTTAGCTCAAGTTATTACCAAAACTATCTCAAATCAAAGTGGTGACGTGTACTGGTTACCAAGAACAAACATGATTTTTGGCATCTGGGCAGAACATGCTGGTTGGTGGCCAGATTTTCAACCGAGGTTGTTTAGAAAAGGACAGGTTTCTTGGGAAGTTGGAGTGCACCGTCTGCCAACTATTACAGGCCAACAAGTATATTTTGCAGCAGATCCAAATTGTGCAATCATGCACCATAACTACACTAGCGTTGACCACTATGTATCGAAATTAAATCGATACACCAGCATCCAAGCAACTGAGAGACCTCAGAAAAAAACCTCAGAATTTTCTGGTGCTGACTTAGTCAATGTCTTTAGAGCAGAATTTCTCTCGAGATTCTTTAAAGAAAAAGGCTTGCTGGGTAACGTTCAAGGTGTTGGACTCTCGTTTTTACAATCATTTTATGAAATTGTTATTACTTTAAAAATGTGGGAATTGCGAAAAGTTGTCGATGAAAGTGCTGGATCAGCTATTAGAAGGAGTGAGCCATCTGCTGCAGAAGTTACAGAGACGCTCGGAGCAGTGTCAAAACTGAGTAGTGAGTTACGGTACTGGATCGCAGAAACAGAAGTTAATAGATCAAGCGGACTGAGAAAAATAGTCTGGCAACTACGAAGAAAGTTTCGTATTTAACCGAGTACGATATACTATCAACCATGGATTTAATCACAATTATCATTGTTAATTACAACACACCAAAAGATACTAAGGATTGTCTGTTGTCGCTGGGTGCCGTTAAAACTAATGGCTTCAAGTTCAATGTGATTATTGTTGACAATGGCTCCAAAGAAATACTTGAGCTCAAAGACAACCCAAAATACCCCAACTTTGAACTAATTCGTAGTGAATCTAATCTTGGTTTCACTGGTGGCAATAACTTAGGCATGAGTTATGGCGTAAAAAATTATCAATCCGACTATTTTTTACTGCTCAACTCTGACACTATTGTTGACCCTGATTTTTTAACACAGCTCTATCGACCATTGCAGTCAGATCCACAGGCTGGCATAGCTGGTTCAAAGATTTATTTTCATCGCGGTTTTGAGTTCCATGCAAAAAGCTACCGCCAGGATCAGAAACATCAAGTACTCTGGTTTGCTGGTGGTAATGTAGATTGGCAAAATCTGGTTTCATTCCATCAAGGTGTAGACGAGGTTGATCGGGGACAATTTGACAGCCAAACTGAGTGCGACTTTATCACTGGGTGTTGTCTATTAATCAAACGAGAAATGATTGAACGTGTTGGCATTTTAGACAAGAAATTCTTTTTATATTCAGAAGATGTTGACTACTCACTGCGGGTGGCAAAAGCTGGGTATAAAATACTGTTTTGTCCTAAGTCGATTATCTGGCATAAAATAGGACGTAGTAGTGGTGGAGCTGGATCAAAACTACAACAGTATTACCAAACTAGAAATCGTTTATTGCTCACCTTTAGACACGGCAATTTCCGTAGCAAATTACTCGCTCTTAAACTGATTTGGGAATGGGTGATGCATGGTCAAGGTGGTGAACAACAAGGTGTTTGGGATTTTTTGTTAGGCAGACTTGGAAAACAAACGGTACTTTAGGAATTAATGAGAAAAACAGCAATTACAGCAGTTATCATTGCCAAAAATGAAGCCGAGATGCTTCGAGGTTGTTTGAGTGGCTTGTCTTGGTGTGACAGTGTTTTGCTTATTGATAACGGATCAACAGATGAAACCGCCTCAATAGCTGAAAATTTTGGTGCCAAAATAATTCAATCAAAACACCTGTCTTTTGACAAATTGCGAACTGATGCACTGAAATATATTCAAACGCCGTGGGTATTTTATATTGATGCTGATGAGCGAGTAACTCCACAGCTAGCAAAGTCGATTGCGGTGCACCTTGAAACAGCTACACCTCCAACCAATGCATTTTCACTAATCCGTCAAAATATTTTTTATGGTCACAAAATGAAGTGGGGTGGCTGGCAAGATGATAGAGTTACCCGAATTTTTAGACTACAAACGCTCACCAAGTGGAAAGGTAAAGTACACGAGAGTCCAGTTTTTGTTGGTCAAACGCAGCATTTGCCGTTGGCACTTATTCATCTCACTCACCGCAACACTACAGATGGATTATCAAAAACCATGGTTTGGACTAAAATCGAAGCAGAATTGTTGTTTTCTGCCGGTGTAAAACCTGTCACTGTCGGTACGATTATTAGAAAAATGGTGATGGAGTTTTGGAGACGTTCAGTTGTTTTCAAAGGCTGGAAAGATGGCCAGGTTGGATTCATTGAGGCAATTGTCCAAGGAATAAATAAGGCATTAATTTACATACAAATCTGGGAATTACAACAAAAACCCAGTCTCAAAGAAACCTATACAGCGATAGATGCTGACTTAAGTAATAAGTGGCAAACTGCCTCTTTGGAAAAGTAAGCATGAGAATTGGTCTATATTCACCGTATGTGCCAAAACATTTTGGTGGTGGCGAAAAACATTTCTTTGATGTCGCGCTAGCACTCTCAAAAAAACATGAGGTGTTTGTTGGCATCCCAAGTAATAGCAATCAGCTGAGTGATAAAACTAGCAACTATATTCGAGAAAACTATAGTAAATTCCTCAATCGCTCACTGAAGCGAATTCATTTTTTGGCGTGCCCATTTGGAACAGATGCATTCTTCTTTAACAAATTATTCTGGACTGGTCAATTTGATGCTTTTTATACAGTCACTGATGGCAGTCTTTTTTTTAGTTTAGCAAAACAAAATTACCTGCATATCCAGATCCCTTTTACAGACTCAAAAAAATCACTGATGGATCGAATGAAATTATCAATTTGGAGACACAAAAACACCAATTCGTACTTCACAAAACAGATCATAGAACAGTCTTGGAACGTCACCATCGACTCCGTGTTGCAGCCAATGGTTTCAGTTGAGCCGTTATTAATTAAACCAAGTGACCTACCACTCAAACAAAATATAATTCTGCATGTAGGTAGATTTTTCAGTCAATTGCATTGCAAGCGTCAAGATACTTTGGTGCAGATTTTCAGAGATTTGTTAAAAAAAAGACCAGAATTATCCGAAACTTGGAAACTAGTTCTCATTGGATCTGTTGAAGATCATCAATTTGCAAAAAAAGTTGAAAAGTCAGCCAAAGGATTACCGATTGAAATAATTCACAACGTAGATCGAGATGATTTAAATAGTTGGTATAAAAAAGCTTCAATATATTGGCATGCTACAGGCTACGGTACTAATCCAGTTACCCAACCAGAAAAATCAGAGCATTTTGGAATTAGCACTGTTGAGGCGATGGCAGCAGGGTGTGCTCCTGTAGTAATAAACTTAGGTGGTCAAACAGAGATCCTGGTTGGTGAACTTACTCAATATCTGTGGAACACCACAGCAGAGTGTGTGGATACAACCCTACAACTAATAGATGACCCTGCAAAAATGATTCTTGTCCAGCTGATGGCACAACAACGTGCTAAACAATTCAATCAAGCCCGTTTTGATCAACAAGTCCTTGATATGGTAGAGTAATCCTATGCCAAATACAGTGCAAGTCTCCGCGCTTATTCCCAACTACAATGGCCGAAAACTACTGGCTCGATACCTTCCAAGTGTTTTAAATACACTTCGTAGTGGCGATGAATTGTTGATTGTTGATGATACCAGTACTGATGACAGTGTTGAGTGGCTGTGCAAAGTGTACCATGCAACTAAATTGCCAGTTTCAAAGGACTATGAGTTGTTTAGGGGCGATGCAATTAATGATGATAAAAAATCAATTGCAGTAACAATTGTTAAAAACCTTAAAAATTTGAGATTTGGTGCCAGTTGCAACCGAGGTGTTGAATTGGCAAAAGGCGAATTAATTTTTCTGTTAAACAGCGATGTTTCTCCACATGAAGGTTCACTCAAACAATTGCTTACCCACTTTGGGCCAACTCCTGAGAGCTCAAAAGTCTTTGGTGTTGGCTGCCTTGAGATTGAAACAGCCCAAAATGGCTCGTATGCAGGCAAGCAAAAAATCTGGTTCGAGCGTGGCTTATTTATGCACGCCAAGGCTGATGATTTTTCCTTTGGTGAAACTGCATGGGTAACTGGCGGCAGTGGCTTATTTAGTCGTAAAAAGTGGTTGGAGATTGGTGGTTTTGACCCACTTTTCTATCCGGCTTACTGGGAAGACATTGATTTATCGTTTCAAGCCAGAAAATTAGGATATCAGATCTTATTCGATCCCAAGGCAATTGTTGATCATAACCACGAAACGACGAACCAGACTGTATTTGGACAACAAAAAATTGCTGAAATGAGTTGGAAAAATGGCATTAAATTTGCCTGGAAAAACACGACCACAGTTCAAAAAATAGCATTTATACTTTGGCAACCATTCTGGTGGTGGCAACGAGCTAAGCGTCGTCATGCTTAAAAAAATACCGAGCTCTTATCTGTGGGTCGCCCTCATACTAGTGATTGCAGTTATCACCCGTTTTTACCAACTGGGTAACATACCCCATGGCATGACCTGGGACGAAGCAGCTATTGGCTACAATGGTCATGCAGTACTCACCACACGTCGAGATGAATGGCTCAAAAAACTACCCATCTCTTTTCGTTCATTTGGTGACTACAAGGCACCACTAGCAATTTATTTGAATGGATTTTTTACACTGCTATTTGGCAACACAGTTTTTGCAGTTAGATTGCCTTTTGCCCTTATTGGACTATTAGCAATTGCTGGCTTGTACCTAGTCAGCTATGAATCACTGTTAAGAAGCACTTCAGCCACCACCGCTTCACAAAAAATAATTCGTATTAGCGTCATTTCAATTGCACTACTAGCGATTTCTCCTTGGCATATTCATTTTAGTAGAGTTGGATTTGAGTCAGGAATTGCATTGGGATTATTACTCTGTGGAGTAGGGTTGATGCTGCGAGGACTACGTCTAGAGAAATTTTTACCACTTTTTTTGGGTATTTCCTGTGCTGCTGCAAGCTTGTATGCCTATCACAGTACCAAGATAGCACTGCCATTTCTCATGCTATTGTTGCTATGGTTTGTGGGATGGAAAAATATCTTCAAGAAAAAATATTTTTGGTTGTTTGTCTGGGGTGGAATTACACTACTGCCACTGATATATGACCTCATTTGGGGACAAGGATTAACACGAGCTAGTACCCTAATTTTTAACAAAGGCTTTCCAATCAGTATAGTTTTAGCCACGATTTGGCAAAATTGGCTGAACCAGCTATCAATGAACTTTCTTTTCTTTGGCTGGACCGATACCCTCAGACATGGCACTGGACGATTTGGAGTCTTATATCTCATCGACTTAATTCCCCTAATTTGGTTGATGGTTAGAATGTTGACTCACAGAGTTAAATCAAATTTTTTAACTCAGCCAAAAATGATATCAGCAATTATTTTCTGGACATCTTGGCTAGTGATAGGATTACTGCCAGCTGTACTTGGAGATATTACTCCACATCCTAATCGGTCATTACTTGCACTCCCAGGTTTTCTAATGCTAATTGTGATTGGCTGGGATGATTTGCTAGATACTCTCTCGTTAAAAAAAGCATGGTATTTGATTGGCATTATATATGTGCTACTAACTGCTAATTTTCTTCGTTACTACTTCACTACGTATGCAAAAAATAGTGCGGCTGATTTCTTTGACGGATATGTTGAAGCTGCAACTATAGCCAACCAAATTGAAAAAAATGGCTGGGAAAATAGCAAACCTGAAAAGATTTTGTTTACCTCTGACTATGGACAGCCATATATTTTTGTATTGTTTGTAAAGAACCTCAATCCAATTTGGTATCAGGGTGGTGAGCTCTCAAAATACGAGTTCACTGACAAGATCAATACCGGAGATCTAATTCGTCCAAATACATTAATCGTGGCAAGTGAAATGGATGACATTCCACTTGAATGGGCAAATTATGTAGTTCATCGAAGCGATGGAGAAGTTGCATTCAAAATCTACTACCCCAAAGCAAAACCATAATGGCAACAGCACTATTTTCACTCACTGATTGGCAATTCTGGGGTTTTACCTGTTTGCAGATAGCATTTGTTTTGATTGTGCTGCGTGGCCTTGGTTGGATTATTTTGCATAAACTGCAGTTCCAAGCCACTTCTTTTTTTCAGTCGGCATCCTGGCACAGTGTATTGATTTTCGTAGGACTAGCTTTCTTTACTTTGACAGCTTGGGCATTGGGTGAGCTTGGTCAAAGACACCTGCAATGGTTTGTAATTCTACTTGGATGTTTAGGCACCGTACTTGAATTTTTACAGAGACGTAGAAATAAAAAAGCTGAGAAACTGCATTTTAAGCTAAATATAAACGACAAAATGTTGGGAATAGCGATACTCTTTGGAGTTGCATTACAACTGATTGCTATCGTGACCTCAGGAATCCGTGTGGGTGATACTGCTGACTTTTATTTTACCAATGCAGGGGATGGCATGATGCATTTGGCTTTTTCCAGATCATTAATTGCTACATACCCGCCTGTTCGACCGGAATTAGCTAACATACCACTCACTAATTATCATTTTTTCACTGATTTATTAATGGCTGAGCAATCAAGACTATTACAAATACCGATAGCACATAGTTTTTTCCAGTTTTGGCCGGTACTCTTGGCTTTAGGTAGTGCCATTTTAATCATCAGCATTGTTCAACAATTCAGTAAGAGTGTCTCGATTACCTGGATTAGTCTGTTTTTCTGGTTTTTTAATGGAGAACTAGGCTATCTATTTAGCCTACTGATTCATCATACATTTAACTGGAATGTGGCAACTATAGAAAACTCAGCCGATCAATTTTTAAACATGCCACAAATGTTTGCCAAGACTTTAGTCTTTGCTGTGTATTGGCTGGGATTGTATTGGTACAAAAACTTGAAAATGAAAACCGACCAAAACATTTTTTTGGCAATTGTCTTACTAATTGCAGCTGCCACGGGTTATAAAATTTACTTTGGTTTATTTACTTTGGCACTAGTGATTGGCTTGTGGTTAGCTCAATTACTTACAAACCTACAGTCAAAAACCGCATTGGCTCATCTGCAAATCCTAGGTAGACAATTTTTTTGGCTGTTGGTTGGATGCCTGTTTGTAGTAATGATATTAAGATCAGTGAGTACTGGATCAGGAAAACTCGGCTGGTACCCACTTGTCTGGCCAAAACTGTTAATCAGTAGTGAACATCTAGATCTCAAGGATCTCGCCAATCGACTGCAAATAAATGAGTATGCCGGAAACACTCCAAAAATTGTGCTCTTTAATAGCTTGGTTTTATTAATTGGGCTTTTAGCACTGTTTGGAACCAAACTGGTGGGAATGTGGTATTTTGTTCAATCAAAAACACTCAATTGGTACAGGGCAGTTTTGCTATCGGCACTCGTATCTGCAGGCATAATTGGACTCAATACTCTGCAAGATCCTGGTGGCTTTAATACCTATAATTTCTTGCTTGTGGCCATGCAGCCACTATTTTTCCTCACGGTTTTGGTTTTAGACCAGTTATGGCAACAAAAAAAGATCCACACAAAAGTTATAGTCGTTGCGATTTTACTACTGGGATCTGTAAGACCAATCGCAAATTATCACAAATATTTTTCTGCGATTACTCACCATAGAGTTGAAGCTGCCTATTCAACCTCAGAGCTTCTAGCTCTTGATTGGATAGCAAATAATACACCAGTAGATACATTGGTCCAGGCATCACCACAAAGTGGTAAATCACGTCAGAACTCGTATATCAGTTTTTTTGCGAAGCGTCCCACATATCTGGCTTTGGAAAGTATTGCCCAGTCACATGGAATCACTACCAAACAAAAAAGAATCGCATTGGAGTCTGCAGTTAGTGTCTCGAACTATGAGCTACTAGCTGCCAACATGCGTCAACTCGGTATAAACTATCTGTACGTTGAACATGAGTCCAGTCAAACAAAGATACTAGACCTACTTGGAATTACGGAACACACAGTATTTACAAATGATGCAGCAACGATTGTGGTCTTCAACTAAACTAAGCTTTTTAATTACTTTGGTTGTAATGAGTGTGGCTGTGGTGCTACGGATCTGGCAGCTGTCCTCAATACCGTCATCACCGTATTGGGAAGAAACTGCACTTGGATACGATTCATATAGTTTACTAAAAACTGGAAAAGACCATCACGGTACTAACTGGCCGATTGTAGCCTTCGAATCATTTGGTGACTGGAAGCCAAGTGGTTATTTTTATGCGGCACTACCTAGCATCGCTGTGTTTGGTTTATCAACATTTGCGGTGAGATTGCCCAGTGCCCTCGCTGGAGTTGGCATTGTCTGGTTATTCCCCAGTTTTTTTAGCTTACTTTTTAAAAAGAAGTTAAGTGTATATGAAACAGCATGGTTGCGAATAATTGCAGCAATCTGTCCATGGTTATTAGTTTTTTCCAGGGCAGCCTGGGAAGTAAATCTAGCCACATTTTTGCTTTTAGCTGGCAGCATATTCTGGCTTAAAGCCTTGCAGGCTCAATCGATCAAGAAAAATTGGCTTCAAGCAATTGTGGCAGTTTGTTGTTTTGCAGCTGCTGCATATACGTACCATGCACTGCGAATCATTGCACCACTTTGGGCCATGGGTATTGGCTTAGATTGGTTGTTGGACTCACACCAAAAGAAATCACACTTTATTAAAAACAGCTTGCAGTTACTTTTGTGGGGCACAATCTGCGTACTATTATTACTGCCAATTGTTTTACAGCTGCAAAATAAAGCGGTTTCGCAACGCTTCCAAGAAACAAGCATTTTTTCAAGCCCTGATAGTGTTCTTACCAGCAATCGATTACGTGAGGAACAGGGGAATACTGTGTGGGCACGTGTGTTGCACCACCGATATCGGTATCAAGGTGCAGTTATTTTAGATAAAGTGCTACAGCATGCTTCGTTTAACTTTTTATTTGTAACCAGTGATAGTAATGCTCGCCACCGTGGCAGCATGTATGGTCAACTGCTATACCCAGATGTCGCATTAATTTTACTTGGAATTTTAGCTGTAATTTACACCAGAAACACTCGAGGATGGTTACTTGGGTGGCTGTGGTTTGCGAGTGTATTACCAGCGAGTGTGAGTACAGCGACTCCACATGCACTGAGAACATTGCCATCAGCTCTGTTGTGGCTCAGTTTGAGTGGCTATGGTTTTTTTACACTCAAAGACTGGCTGTTTAAAGTGCTGAAACCACCAGTTCTTTCAAGCGTGATACTCGGTGCCATTGTCCTGTTCTATGTTGGATTTGGGTGGCTGTGGTGGCACTCATATAGCACACTGTACCCAGTCAAATTTACCAGTGATTGGCAATATGGCTACTCACAAATGATAGAAACAACTTTGGCTCTCGGTAAGAATGCTACTGAGCTGCCAATTGTGATATCCAGACAGCAAGGTAGACCTGCCATGTTCTGGTGGTTCTATACCAAAACTGATCCAAAACGCGTTCAAGTTCTAGATCCTATTACTACTAAAGACCAAGGCGAGTTTCTAGTATTTGAAAATATACAATTTACTCGAGCAATGGGTGATTTTAAACCGAACTCAATCATTGCATTGAGTGAAATGGAGTGGAGCAACATCAAAAAAGACCATCCGAGTTGGGAGCTATCAGAGCAATCAACCATTCGTAATCCAGAGCATGAAATTGTTTGGTTGGTAGGCATTTTAAAAGAAACAAAATAACAGTAGTCACTGTTTTTACTTGACCTTGAAATACCGCAATTTTTTAGTCTCTTTTGATTTATAATTACCACTTGAATCGAGTTAACCATGAATTCAATTGCCAACACTATTACAACTGCACTACATGCCGTTTGGAGTCAGTTTTTTTCTGAGCTAGAATTTCCCAAAAATTCAGTGATAACTCGTCCCGAGGACTGGCAGTTTGGAGAGTATACGGTTAATTTAGCGATGGTGGCATTTCCACTGTTACCTGCTGAACTCAAAGCAAAATCACCTAACCCCAGGGCATTAGCTCAGTTATTTGCAGATGAACTCAAAAACGCACTCCCCACAGTCACAATCACAGTTGCAGGGCCAGGGTTTATCAACTTTTCATTAAGTTCCAGCGACTTAATTAGTGAGGTTAATTCTGTATCCTCACAAACTAGTTTGCCGACAAAATTTTCCAACAAACAAGTTATTGTTGAGTTCACTGATCCAAACCCTTTCAAAGAATTTCATATTGGTCATCTCTATAGCAACATCGTTGGTGAATCTATCTCAAGATTATTGGAAGTTGGTGGAGCACAGGTACATCGAGCCTGCTATCAGGGTGATGTCGGCATGCATGTGGCAAAATCAATTTGGGGTTTACGATCAAAGCTAGTAACTGACCAGCTAACCTTGTCTGAACTGGAATTACGCACGTTACCTGATAGAGTGAAATATCTCGGTCAAGCGTATGCTCTCGGTGCAACTGCATATGAAGAGCAGCCAACTGCAGCTGAAGAAATCAAAGATATTAATTACATGGTATTTATCTTTGGTCAAGAAAATTTAATGAAAGTGATGGATTGGCAGCCACAAGTTGACTATCGCTCAAAACTTTCTAGTGACCCCAAAAATCTGGATGAGATTCGAGAGCTGTATGTGAAAGGTAGAGCATGGAGCTTGGCATATTTCGAAACAATTTATGCACGGCTGGGCACCAAGTTTGAAGAGTATTTTTTCGAAAGTTTGGTTGGAGAGCTAGGCTTACAATTAGTGAGAGAATCACAAGCAAAAGGTATTTTTGTCGAGAGTCAGGGTGCAGTGATCTATCCAGGTAGTCAGAAAAAACTGCATGACCGAGTCTTTATCAACTCTCACGGATTGCCAACCTACGAAGCAAAAGAGCTAGGACTTGCTCCAGAGAAGTATCGACGAATACCCTATGACCACTCAATTATCATCACTGGTAATGAAATCGTTGAGTATTTTAAAGTACTACTAACTGCACTCAGTGAAATCCATCCAGAACTTGCTGCCAAGACAACTCACTTGTCCCATGGAATGGTACGTTTGCCAGACGGCAAAATGTCGAGTCGAACTGGCAAGATTCTCACCGGAGAATGGTTACTAGATGAATCAAAAGCTGAAGTTAAAAAGATTCTCGATGTATCTCAAGCAGAGGGCAAGTTAAAGCTTAGTACAGAGGAGCTTGATCACACTGCAGAATTGATTGGCCAAGCCGCTATTAAGTTTGCATTATTATCAAGTCGACTGGGTAAAGATATTTCATTTGATTTTACTAACTCACTATCATTTGCTGGTTTTTCTGGCCCATACTTACAATACACAGTGACACGCTGTCAGAGTGTGCTTTCAAAAGCAGCCGCACAGCAGATTCAATTCACCAAAAAACTGGCTGAAACTGAAGCTATAACTGCAGACGAACGATTAGTACTTATTCAGTTATCGAGAGCCCCAGAAGTTACAACTCAAGCAATCTCCAATCTATCACCACACATTATCGCTGAATATTTGTTTGCATTGTCTCAATCATTTAACTCGTTTTACACCAACCAGCAAATTCTAAACTCAGAGCATTCAAGTTTTAGACTAGCATTAACTGAGATGGTGGCAAAGACTGTGACTAGTGGTCTGTACTTACTAGGAATTACATCTCCTGAGCGGATGTAGTTTTTACTGACAGAGAGCTGTTTTTTCAGGGGTGAGTGTGTATGATATTGAGTATGTTCAAACGAGCCATAGATTGGTGGTTACTCGGAATCTTGATCATAGCTGTGGTAGTTCGCAGTCTTTTTTTTGGACAGCAACCTTCAGGTACTTACTGGGATGAAACTGCAATTCTAGTTGATGCCAAAGCATTAGCTGAAACTGGCCGTGATATGCATGGCTTGAGTGGTTGGCAATTAATCTTTCCCTCTTATGGTGATTACAAAATGCCGGTGTTGATCTGGTTGGCTGCAGCCAGTGTCAAATTTTTTGGTGTTTCAGCTTGGGCCCTGCGACTTCCCAGTTTGTTGGCAGGAATTGCAACAGTCTGGGTAAGCTATGCACTTGCCAAACGAGTCTGGCCAAATCAGCCACATGCAGCCCATTTTTCAGCCCTCGCTGTTGCACTCGCCCCTTGGGACATTATCTTTTCAAAAACAGCTTTTGAGGGACATGTAGCTCAGTTTTTTTTGGCACTGTCTGCGTTACTATTGCTATCCAAAAAAAATCGCTGGCTGACTAGCGTACTCGGTGCTTTTTTTGGAGTGGTAGCTACGTATACCTATTTTAGCGTCAGATTTGTTTGGCCAATAGTTTTGCTTGGTGTCTGTGCAATTATCTGGAGTGAACTGCCGCTCAAACAAAAATGGAATCTTCGCTCGATGCTAAAGCTTGGTTGGTTACAGTTACTATTACCCGCCGTGTTTTTTATTGTTTTGATGATTCCGATGTCAAAGTCACCTTTCTACGATATTTCAAATGCTTTTAGACTCAATGCGGATTCTGTTCTCAAAAGCCAAGATTGGCCACTGATTTCAAATCAAGATAGAAAAATTGCAGGCAATCAATTTCTTGACAGATTTGCCTTTCATCGCCACTGGTTAATGGCACAAGCGTTATTTGAGAATTATGGAGATCATCTTAATCTCAGTTATTTATTTTTAAACGGTGATAGTAACTTACGTCATGGGACGGGAAGCCACGGTGTGTTTTTACTCATTTGGCTGCCAGCGTTTGTATTGGGTTGGATAGTAATTTGGAGTAAATCACCAGTTGTGGGTGCCAGTTTACTACTATGGTGGCTTGCAGCTTTGTTACCAGCATCGGTTCCAGAAACCACCCCACATGCATTGAGATCGCTCAACGCTTTAGTCCCACTGTGTTTGGTGATGGGGCTTGGTGCTAGTTCGATTTTGAGTTGGATCACCCAACTGAATAAAAAAATACCCATCATTGCAGTTAGCTTGGTAATCGCATCAACTGGGCTGATGGTGGTAAGCATTTGGGATTTTTTGTTGTATTACCACACCAGCTATCAGCAGTTGGCTTACCAAAGTTGGCAAAGTGATTTTAATCGCACCATTAATACCATTCTTTTTTTTAGAAAACAAAACCAGCCGGTATATATCGAACATAGTGATGACAAGTTTTTTCTATGGACCCTGCAAAGTGTAGACTTTAGACACAAACCAGCCAATATGGTTGAGAAAAATTTTCAATTTACTCAAATTGGTGACCTTCATTTTGGAAAAATTGCACTGAATAATCTACATGAATATTCTGGTGCATTAATTCTCATCAAACCTGAACGGTTGACTGAACTAACAGCCAACCAAAACCTTCAGCCACAAATCTATCAAACCATAACTGATGCTTCAGGCAGCTATGTACTAGCTCAAATGCCATGAAAAAAATTCTCACTGTATTACAAGCAGAGTGGTTTATTTTATGTTGCATCACACTCATTGCACTGGTAGTGAGATTCTGGCACTTAGATACATTGCCTGCAGCTCTCAACAGAGATGAGGCTGCACTTGGATACAACGCCTGGATGCTACAGACAATCGGCAAAGATGAGTGGGGGAAATCGTGGCCTCTCACCCTAAAGTCATTTGGTGACTATAAGTTACCTGGCTATCCATTAGTAACAATTGTAAGTTTTAGTTTTTTCGGTCGCAGTGACTGGAGTGTGCGTTTCCCATCAGCATTAGCTGGCACCCTGCTTCCTCTCGCTGTTTGGTACTTAACCAAGCAATTACAATGGAAAAAAAACAAACGATTACTTGCAGCTGTGCTTGTGGCACTACTGCCATTTTCGATATTTTATTCAAGAATGGCATTTGAGGCTAACGTTGCTCTGACACTAATGGTTTGGGTATTTGGCTTGTTACTTAGGTTCATGCAACAGAAATCAACGTTGATGATCTTGTTGCCACTAAGTATTTGGTTAGCTGCTATTTTTACGTACAACACACCACTTTTATTGACCCCATTCCTAATCATTGGATTACTGGTTTGGTTTGGAAAAAATAAAAAACCTCAAACTTTTTTCGCCGTAATCGGCCTATCTTTGGTACTGTTAATTTCTACAGCACTACTGTGGCAATTAAATAGTCAAAAGGCCGGAATCAGTATTTTTACTGATCCAACAATCGAGACAAAAATCATCGAAGTCTACACTGCTAAATCCGGAATTGATCGGTTGTTGGCAAGTCGGTACGTCGTCTATGCTGAAATGCTCAACCAACATTTTTGGGAGAGTTGGTCAAGTAGTTTCTTGGTAACTCATGGGGGAAGTCACCCTTGGCACACTGTTCCGGGGACAGGTCACATCACTTGGTTTGGGTATCTATTTGGTTGTTTGGGAGTCTTATTGAGTAGCATCTCAATCATTCAGACACTACTTAAAAAACAAGATTTATCCCGTACTCAGCGAGGCGAAGGCTTACTGATTTGGTTATTACTTGCCGGCTTAGCACCTTCTGTTGTGACGGTAGATTCACCACATGCCACTAGAAGCCTCATTTTTATGTTATTACTCGCTGTATTTTCAGCTGTGGGTGTAAGTAATTTTTATGTGTTTCTCAAAAAAACCGCTCCAAGTGTTTTACTGGCTGCGACAGTTGGCCTCTGGCTATTTGGAACCGGCACTACTGGAAAATATTTAGTCAGCTATTTCACTGAGTATCCAAATCTGCAGACAATCTTTCAGCCCGGGTTAGAGGTAGCACTCTCACAATTAAAGAAAACAGATAAACCAGTATTAGTTGCTGGTGATGGCTATACCTATATTTCAATCGCTTGGTATTTACCGGTTAAACCACAAGCGTTTCTAGACACGATTACCAGACATAAAGTAGATACAATCGGATTTGAACTGGGCAGATCAGTGGATGTATTTACCATTAGACCAGACTTTAAAACTCCTGATGTCACTAATTCGGCCCAACTAGAATGGACTGCCAGTGGGTGGGTAACTCACTAGTTACAAGACACCACCGTTCTATCCAGAGGTAAAATAGTTCACTCTTTAAACAAACAGCTACTGTGCAATCAGCTTTGAGTATATAATAGGTTCGATTTCTATGATTTCAGTGGTACTTGCAACCTACAATGAGTCTCAGAATTTGCCAAATTGTCTCAAGGCAGTTGCTTTTGCTGACGAAATTATTGTGGTTGATGGTCAATCAACAGACGACACAGTAGCAGTTGCAAAAAGTTTTGGTGCTCGAGTAATTAGCACCACCAACAAAGCCAACTTTCACATCAACAAACAAATGGCAATTGATGCAGCCAAATTTGATCTAGTTTTACAATTAGATGCCGATGAGATCGTCGATGAGCAACTCACTCGATTTATACTCAAAATTAATACTGATCCAAAGTTTGAACATACAAAAAATGCTTGGTGGATCAAACGAAAGAACTATTTGCTTGGTCGTTGGCTTTCTAAAGGTGGCCAGTATCCAGATCCCGTAATCCGATTGCTGCGACGTGGCAAAGCCAAACTCCCGATGAAAGACGTGCACGAACAAATGGTTGTTGAAGGAGAGATTGGATCTGCACAAGGACACTTATTACACTATTCAAATCCAACTTTTTCCGATTACCTACGCAAATTTAATACTTATACCTCATTCAAAGCAACTCAATTAGCTGATGCAAAAATCATGCTAACGCCAGCAAACAGTTTTAGATACCTTTGTTGGCTTCCTAAGATCACTTTTTTGTCACTTTACATTAGACATCGAGGCTATGTAGACGGGGCAGCAGGATTTGTGTTTGCGTTAATGAGCGGGCTCCACCACGCAGTTAGCTACTTAAAGCTCTGGGAGATCAAAAACTATGGCAATCATACAGATTGACACCAGCCCGCTTAATACCGGTCATTCAATTAGGGGTATAGGCACATACACCAGGCTTTTAGTTGACGCACTGCAGACTCAGACTCAATTCACCATTCAGCTCACCGGTGAGTCAAAAAGCTTGAGTAAACCAGACTTAATTCACTATCCCTTTTTTGATTTGTTCAACGCCAGTATTCCACTGATTAAACGTGCTAAAAGAGTGGTTACCATTCACGATGTTATTCCATTGTTGTTTCCTAAATACTATCCAGTTGGGAGACGAGGCAAACTTGCCTTATATCGTCAAAAGTTGATGCTCAATACTGTTGATGCGGTCATTACTGACTCAGCAGTTTCTAAACAAGATATTATTAGAGAATTATCGGTCCCAGATCATAAAATCACTGTAGTGCCACTTGCTGCCAACCCCGCACTAGAGGCAGTAGATGCGTCACAAATCAAGTTGGTACGTAAACAGTTTAACCTGCCTAAAGAGTATGTGTTGTATGTGGGCGACATTAATTACAACAAAAATGTGCCACAACTCATCAAGGCAATGAAGTCATTACCTGAATCACTCGATTTAGTATTGGTTGGCAAAAACTTCTACCCACACGACATTCCTGAATGGCGGTGGATAGAGGCACAAATTGCACTCAGCAATGTTGTAAATCGGATCCATTTCATTACCACGGTGGCATCAGATGATACGTTGACTATGAGCTCACTGTATTCGGGAGCTATTTGTTATGTCCAACCGTCACTCTATGAAGGTTTTGGACTGCCAGTACTTGAGGCTATGCGTTGTAATGTGCCAGTCATTGCCAGCAATCGAGGATCACTTCCAGAGGTGGGTGGTGGCACAATCACGCTAACAGAACCCACTGCCGAAAGTTTTTCAACTGCGATAGCAGAAATACTAGACTGGTCAGACACCCACTTAGAACAAAGTTTGCGAAAGCAACGTATTTGGTTAAAACATTTTTCGTGGCAGGAAACTGCTCTACAAACAGCTGCAGTGTACGCAAAAGTATTATCTATAAAGAATCTATGAAATGGTTTTGGTGGTACTTTTTAGTTATTGTAAGCGTTCTGATTGCAGGTCGTGTCTATCTGCATGCAGGTTTTCCATACACCCATGACGGTGAAAATCATTTAGCACGATTTGCGAATTATAAATTGGCTCTCAAAGAGGGGCAATTTCCTCCTAGGTTTGCTCCAAACTTGCTCAATCGATATGGCTATCCAGTTTTTAATTACAACTACCCACTCGCAAATATCCTCTCAATCCCATTTAGTGCCGCACACATTCCTTACGAGACCACATTTAAGTTTTTGTCCCTAATCGCTATTGGTTTACTGGTAGTAGGTGTGGCAAATTGGCTGTATTTCCTAAAATTAACTAGATTAGGTCAATTTGCAGGTGTGCTGGCTGTTGTGAGTAGTCCCGTAGTCATCAATATGACTTTCTTTCGAGGTAATATTGGAGAGCTCTGGGCAATTGCATTGATGAGCATGGTGCTGTGGCAAATCGAACAGTATTTACAGAAAAAATGTACTGCTCATTGGCAAATTTGGCTTTGGACTGCATTACTACTCTCGCACAATGTTACAGCTATCTTTGCAGTCCCAATTCTTTGGGGATATGCAGCAACCAGAACCTGGCAACTTGGCTTAAAACCTGCAGTATTACTACCGCAACTGCGGTCATTTCTGATTTCATTGCTGTTAGTAGCTTGGTTTTGGGTGCCAGCAATTTTTGAAAAAAAATTAATTGTGCTGGACGGTGCCGGATCCATCAATCAGTTCGTCGGTCATTTCGCCACACTCTCACAAATTATAGCTGCACCAATTCGATTTGGTTTTTCATATGTCGGTCAAGTTGATACCTTGAGTTTTGGAATTGGCTTAGCTGTCGTTATCAGCTTGTTGCTAGTTGCCAGTGCCTTACTGAGACTGATTGGAGAGTTTGTGACAAAGAAACCAGTTATAGATCTCCCATCATGGCTGCCCGCTTCATTTATGGCCACCCTCGGTTTCATTTGGTTACAACTACCCAGTAGCCTATATGTTTGGCAACAGATTGATATTCTGAAGTATGCCCAATTTCCTTGGAGGTTTGGAATATTTGCATTACTGTTCTCACTACCACTAATTGGTTGGGCAACAAGTTCCACAACCCTAAACAAACCACTCAGAATACTGTTGTGGCTGGCACTAGCAATACAAATTGCCCAAACCATTCCACTCAAAGCACTTGAATATTTTAGCCATGATGGGGATTATTACGACTCATATGGACAATCTACCAGCACTCAAAACGAAAATAGAGCTAAAGACTTTGAATATTTAAATATTGGCGATTGGCAACCAACTGCAAAAATCATTTCTGGTGATGGTGTGGTGACTACTCAGTCTTGGCGCGGCTCAAATCGTCAGTATCAAGTTGTGACCACGACTCCGAGTACAGTAGTCGAACCTACGATGGTATTTGCTGGCTGGGAAACATATGTGGATGGTAAGTTGGTGGATTATCAGGATTCTGATGAAATTGCTGGTCGACTTGCTTATGCTTTAGATGCTGGGACACATGAAATCAACAGTACTTTTACCCAACACACTTGGCCAAGAATGTTGGGAAATTCCATCAGCGTAGTAACAGTTGTGTTGCTGAGTATAGCAACTGGATATCGAGTATTTCGACGAAAACATGTCACAGCTCATTAAACTACCCTGGGTACAGCGAGAGTCTGACACTCCCATTTGGCTGAAAATTGCCTACCTAGTTTTAATGTGGCGAATTGCACTTGGAGTAGTTGGAGTCATAGCTAGCAGAATTTTGCCATATCAGCCAAGTTTTCCCTATTCTGAAAACCTACTACAGCGACCAATGGCACCAAGCATTGCAAAGTGGGGTGGGTTTGACGGCGTGCATTACCTGACAATTATTGACAGAGGATACGCCGGAACTGGACTAATTCAAGCATTTTTCCCAATCTTTCCAGTAACGGTAAAACTGGCAGCTAAATTTGTTGAACCAGTGGATCCGGTGTTAGTTGGTCTAACCCTCAATCTATTTCTTACTTGGCTGGCGGCTGTCATTGCCTGGTATTTACTACGTCGAGATGTGAGCGAGCAACAAGCTTGGTTTGGCATACTAGCACTGTTACTTTTTCCCACTAGTTTGTTTTTTGGTGCCCTCTACAGCGAAGCTCTTTTTCTGTGTCTGTCACTGTGGGCACTACTGGCGATGCGTCAACAGCGGTGGTGGCTATCAGCGGGATTAATTGCCATAGCGAGTGCTACTCGAATAACCGGCATATTTTTACTCATACCATTAGCTTGGGAGTGGGCAAGTGCTCGACACTGGCATGGCCACAAATTAGCAAAACAATCACCACAGTTAGTGGCACTACTAGCAATTGGAACCCTTGGTCTACTTGGCTACATGCTCTATCTCTGGAGATTTTTTGGTGACCCGCTCTATTTTTTGCATGTACAAGCTGAATTTGGTGCCGGTCGATCAGAGACGATTATTATCTATCCACAAGTTGTCTGGCGTTACCTGAAGATGCTGATCACAGTCAAACCTCATGACTGGAAATTTTTCTCGATTTGTCTCGAGTTTCTAGCAGGGACGCTGCCAATGCTGGCGTTACTAAAATGGTGGCGATTAGTGAGACCAAGTTATCTGCTCTATGGCTTAGCTTGTTTTCTGTTACCAACCGTTACCGGTACTTTTTCAAGCATGCCTCGTTATTTATTAGTCGTTTGGCCAATTTTCTTGGGATTGGCGATCTGGAGTAAAAAACACACCCCAAGTTTCATTCTTTACCTGATTTTTTCAACAGTCTTGCTTATAATCAACACCGTGCTATTCATTCAGGGATACTGGGTAGCCTAAAATACTATGTTTGATACTCACCAAAAATTAAAAATTGTTGTTACCGGTGGAGCAGGGTTTATTGCCTCTCATGTAGTTGATGCGTATTTGGCACTTGGCCATAGCGTCACCGTACTAGATAACCTCAGCAGTGGCAATCGAGACAATCTCAATTCTGCAGCTCATTTTATCGAAGTTGATATTACCGATAAAACCAAAGTTCAAGAGATTATTCTTAACGAACGACCAGATGTGATTAACCATCACGCGGCTCATATTTTAGTTGGCCATAGTGTCACCGACCCACAATTTGATGCAGAGACAAATATTATTGGATTGTTGAATATCATGGAAGCAGCTCGCCAAATTCCAGTCCGCAAACTGATTTTTGCAGCCACCGGTGGAGCCATGTATGGCAACACCACCACTCCCTTTAACGAATCCATGAAAGAGCTCCCTGAATCGCCCTATGGTGTTTCTAAAAGAGCAGGGGAGCTATACCTGAACTACTACCACAAGCAATTTGGGATTCCATATATCTCGCTACGCTACTCCAACGTCTATGGTCCTCGTCAAAATCCTCATGGTGAATCTGGAGTGATTGCCATCTTTTCTGAAATGCTGGCTCAAGGCAAACAGCCAGTTCTCAATGGTGACGGTACCAATACTCGTGATTATGTGTATGTTTCTGACGTGGCTGCTGCCAATGTCTTGGCACTCACCAGCGATTTTGTGGGTGAGCTCAATATTGGTACCACCACTGAAATTAGCACCAATGAGGTCTATGACAAAGTAGCTGAAGGTTTGGGAATTTCCAATGACAAACACTATGGCCCACCACGTGCTGGCGATGTCACCGCAAGTTCACTAAACTTTCAAAAAGCTACCCAAATTTTGGGTTGGGAACCTCAAGTTAATTTTGAAGAGGGCGTGCGAAGAGTGACTGAATGGTATAAGACACGAAAAATCAGCTAATCCTTACGCTTGATAGAGAAAAAAAGAATAGTAGTTAGCACAATCGCTAGAATTCCCACATACCCTGATGCCCTAACGAACGATTCTGGAAGCATGTCTTCTGTCCTTTCTGAATTCTTTAATTAGTAGAATACCATACACAAATGTTAGAATTCCAGCCGAGAAAAGATAGATGACGCTCATCTGACTTTGTAGATCATTATTAAATAACAAAGTCATGCTATATAGAAATAAACTCTTTGATATATCCAATAGATACAAAGCAATATGCTTTATTTGCAATCTGTCCAACTCCACCGTTGGCCAAGCTACTCTTATCTTCATACCCACAACTCTATCCGCTCTTCCTTACACTTCGCTGACAATGCTACACTAACAAACAATGCAGATATTGGATATTTTCACCAAGTACCATGAACTTTTAAGTGAGCTGACCATGCGTGAGATTAAACAGCGCTACAAACAGTCAGTGCTTGGCTATGCCTGGGTGATTCTCAATCCGTTTTTTCAGATGATTGTGATGGCTTTTGTGTTTTCAATCGTGATGAGAATTCCTGATTTGGGAGTGCCGTACTCACTCTATCTCTATGCAGGTCTATTGCCATGGACACTGTTTTCAAACTCACTCTCAAGTGCCACTAATGTTTTAGTCGCTAATGCGGGACTAATTACCAAGATTTATTTTCCTCGAGAAGTGTTTGTGGCTAGTACCATCATGGCTAAGATTGTGGACTATTTACTAGCATCGACGGTGTTCATAGCGTTTTTGATTTACTATCAGATTCCCATGACTTGGAATATTTTGTGGGTGCTGCCGATTTTTGCAATTCAACAGCTATTTACTTATGGATTGTCACTGATTTTGGCTGCCGCAAATTTGTTTTACCGTGACATTCAATATTTACTTGGTTTGGTGATTCTGATTTGGATGTACCTAACCCCAGTAATTTACTCAACAGAGATTTTTCCAGCTCAGTATCGCTGGATTTTTCAAATCAATCCCATGTCGGTAATTATTAATGCCTATCGTCAGGTGATTCTAGCTGGCGGTACGCCAAACATTCGGAGCTTGGTAATCGCTCTCGTCCTGTCACTACTCTTATTGGCCGGTGGCTACAAACTGTTCAAGAAACTTGAGGGTGTGTTTGCTGACGTGGTGTAATCAGCAATCAATTTAATCTCAATCTCCTATCGATGCGGTGCGATTTCTTGCCAAGATTTGTCTGAGACCTTGAGCATTTCAGGGAAATTTGCCATAAATGCGGGTCTAAAACGAAAAATCTCACTAGAATATTGGCTATTAAGGGTTTTGCCGTCAACTGCGTTATCAAAATTACGACGTAAGACGATGCCATTGCCAACTTGACTCTTATCCCAAGCCACAAAAGTACCTTCCCCGATAAACTTACGATCGGTCACATCGGGGTCATTATCACTACTGATTGTCAATTGGCCGTCAGTTACCAACACTGCCGAAATATTGGCTGTTGCAGTGGCAGGATCAGTACTTATGGTACTGTAGCCAACGTCAGCTGTTACCACCACATTTCCGGAGGTAAAAATTCCTAAGAAAGCGTCATTAGAGACGGAGGTTAGTTGCGGGGTAGCTGATAAAGAAGTATTGCGAAACTCAAGATCAGCTGGAATAAATAGAGTTACTCGTTTACCACTGTTTATGGTAATTGGTGCAGTCCCAGCCACACTTTCATCCAAGATAAACGGTGATGCCCCGGTATAGAGATACATTTGACTGGAGTTAGCGCCCTGCGCAGCGATCAAAGACTGAAGTTCGCTCAGATTCCCAAACTCAGCTAGTTGATTACGATACGCTTGATAGTAATAGGCATAATCAATTTGAGGGGTCAGCATGCCGGTGGCGTTGCCATTATCAGCTGAAGTACGATCACCTGTTTGATGGATGTGGGTATCTGAGCCACTTCTGTCACTCTCAATGATGCCCGCAGGTCCCACAGTGGCAAATCCCACAGAATCAGTACCACTCAAGCCAACCATCATGCTGGGAATACAAGTGCCACTGGCGATACAACTATCAAATGGCACTTTCGAGCGAATTTTATACTTGGCATAGATTTGACCGCCATATACCTGCCACCATGCCTCATTAGCATTGAGATCAGTTACAAAAATGTTGACCGTATCATTGGCACCAATCCCAGCATATTCACAGACATAATCTTGACCACTGGAATAGGGACAACTACAGGCATACAGTGGACCACTATGAGCTGGGGCTGGTGTCGGTAATAGAACGGTGACTCGGTAGTCATCAGTTGAAACATCATGGTTAGTAATAACTTTGACCGAGTCAGAAATAGAAGTAGCTGGAAAAGTTTGATTTAGACTCGCAGAAAATGCACTAGCAGTGGTGCCGACTACATCCTGAGCAGTTGGGGGAGCACCAAATTGTTGACACATGCCACCAGTCACAGTGCTATCGAGAGGATCGTTATAGAGGTTGATCTGAATAACAGGAGTGGGAGTCTGAGCTTGCACTAGAGGCAGCAAGACCGAGCTTGACGAGATACTCGTTAAAACCAGCAAACACCAAAAAACTTGACCGAGATGTCGGTGCATGAGAGTAGTATGGAGGATGTGGAGTGGGGAAGCAATTAAGAAACATGGTTCTTAAAACCTCTGCAACAAACAGTAGTAGCAAAATAGCAATCACTCAGTCGCAACAGTTTAGTTTTTGCTACAATGAGTGAGCCATGACCCAAGATACAGATATTGCCATCAAGATAGATCACGTTAGCAAGCTTTTTCATAAGCAGAAACAACGTACCTTTAAAGAGCTTGTCCCTGCATTACTTGGTGGTGAAAAAGCAGTCGACAGTTTTTGGGGACTATAAGATGTCAATCTTTAGATAAAGAGGCGAGATAGTCGAAATAATTGGTCTAACCAAAGTGGTAAAAGTACTTGTTAAATTCAATTATGTACTTGAACTATAATGCAAAATAATTCTTTAATTAATGACGCTAGCTATCTACATTGGGACAGTGTTTTTTTCGGTTATTCAATAGCAAAGGTTCAGAATAACGAGATAAATGATCAAGAACTCAGTATTTTTATAAACGACCTATTTAAAAAGAATTACAAACTTGTTTATTTCTTTGATGAATCCATGTCTAGGGTAAGCACACAAGACCTATCAGACTTAAATGGAAAGTTGGTTGATACCAAAGTAATATATTCAAAATTACTGGTTAATGGTAATCGTTTTATTAATTCTTCTAACTACGAGTCCTATCTTCATCACGCTTCAAACCAGCGACTTCTCAGTTTAGCACTTCAGAGTGGCAAACATTCAAGATATTACACCGACGCTAACTTTAAAAAAAATGAATATATCAAACTTTATTCAACTTGGTTGCATAAATCACTTGAGGGATCAATTGCTGATGAAATATACATTCACAAGTGTGGTACAAAAGAGGTGGGATTAATAACACTAAAACTTAATAAGAAGATAGCAGAAATTGGGTTGCTTTCTGTTGATGTTAATTATCGAAGGAAGCATATCGCTTCAAATTTAATGAGTGGAGTTATCAACTTTGCAAGTAGCCGCAATTGCCGTTCGATTGAAGTTGCCACACAACAATCAAATTTGGAAGCATGTGGTTTTTATGAAAAACAAGGATTTTCAAAAATAAAGGTAATAAATATTTATCATTTTTGGAACCAAAATAATGAAAAAAATTCCATTTAATTCACCACATCTAGCAGGAAAAGAATTCGAATATGTTTCTAATGCATATAGAAGTGGACATCTTGCTGGTGGAGGTGAATATACCAAGTTAGCTCAAAGTTTTCTCGAGAAGAAGCTTAAATGTAAAAAAGTATTGCTTACGCATTCCTGCACTGCAGCACTTGAAATGTCAGCAATCTTAGCAAATGTTATGCCAGGCGATGAGGTCATTATGCCTTCTTTCACATTTGTTTCCACGGCCAACGCCTTTGTGTTAAGGGGAGCAATTCCTGTTTTTATTGACATCAAAAAAGATACGCTCAATATGGATGAAAAATTAATTGAAGCAGCAATAACCTCCAAAACAAAAGCTATTGCTCCTGTTCATTATGCGGGTGTCGGATGTGAAATGGACTCAATTATGGCCATAGCTAAATCAAATAATTTAATGGTTATTGAGGATGCTGCTCAGGCATACTTATCCAAATATAATAATGAAAACTTAGGTACTATTGGAAATTTAGCGGCTCTTAGTTTTCATGAAACAAAAAATGTGATCTCCGGAGAAGGAGGAGCACTCCTGATAAACGATGAATCAATATTTGAACGTGCAGAAATTATTTGGGAAAAAGGCACTAATAGATCAAAATTTTTTAGAGGTCAAGTAGATAAATATACATGGGTAGACGTTGGATCATCATTTTTGCCAAGTGAAATTATGGCTGCCTTCTTACTTGCTCAATTGGAGAAGGGTGAATTAATTACTCGAAAGAGATTAAAACTTTGGAATAGGTATGATGAGAAACTAAAAAAATTGCAAGCTTTGGGTCTAATAAAGCTTCCAAGAATTCCAGCAAATACGTCTCAAAATGCTCATATTTACTACATTATTTTAAAAAACCTTGAAGTGAGACAAAAACTCATTAGTTACTTAAATAGTCTGGGAATCATGTCTGTGTTTCATTATATTCCACTTCACTCGTCTCCAGCTGGATTAAGATTTGGCAAAATTGGTTCAAAAATGGATGAAACTGATTCAATTTCAAATACACTTTTGCGACTACCACTGTTTTTTGATTTAAAGCTTCACGATCAAGATAGAGTTGTAGATGCGGTATATAAGTATTTTGGAGTAACAAATCTCAACACCTAATTTAAAATCCTAGCTTTTTTTCAACAATATATAGAGGTCGACGCTTAGACTCTAAATAGTTTCTGCCAAGATATTCTCCCATAATACCAAGAATTACCATCTGGATTCCGTTAAAAAAAATGATTAAAACAATTAAGGAAGCCCATCCAAGTATAGGAATTCCAAAAAAAAGTTTTCGATAAATGACAACGAATGCTAGAATTGCCGACAACATAACCGTTAAAAAACCCAATCTACTTGCTAACTTCAAAGGATAATCCGTAAAAGATGAAATCGCATTCAGTGCTAATATGAATTGTTTAGAAAAGCTATATTTTGATTGGCCACTATATCTTTTCCCATGTGTAACTGGTTGACCTATATGTCTAAAGCCTACCCATCCAATTAATCCAACAAGATATCTGTTGTTTTCCCTAAACTCTCTTAAGCTGTCTACCACCTGTTTCGTCATTATTCTAAAAATTGTAGAATTAATTACGATTTTTTCAGTCATCATGCTTTTTATAATTACATTAAATATCTCAGAAGTAAATTTCTTAAAAAAGCCAAATTGTTTATTAATTCTGACCCCGTAAACAACGTCATACCCATCCTTAAGTTTATTAAATAGCAGAATAATATCTTCAGGTCTGTCCTGTAAATCACCATCCATCATAACCACATAGTCGCCACTGGCATGATCTAATCCAGCTGTAATTGCTACGTGATGACCAAAATTTCTAGAAAATTTAACTATTTTGACTCTCTTATCATTTTTATTTAAATCCTGAAGATATTTGAAGGTTTGATCTGAACTACCATCATCTACCATAATCATTTCCCAGTCTAAATCCGGAAAATCTTTTATCATTGCATTTTTAACCCTCTTATATAAAACCTGAATAATTGAGTCATCATTAAAATTAGGAATTACAATAGAAATCATTTTCATAAGCTTTTTTTTGTGATTTATTGGGTACCTCGATTGTTAATATATATCCAATGAGATTAGTTTATTCACTTTATTTCAAGTATGTTTTTTTTTGGAATGTTAACCGAGATATCGTAATTCCATATATACAAAAATTTGTTTTTTTCAAATTCGATGGCTTCATTTTCCAATCCAAATTGATCGCGCATTTCAACAATATCACAGCTGGACGTATTACTTTGCTTACTTTTATCAACGTAAACAAATGTTTTTTGGATGTTAGCGTCTGGTTCATACCATTTTTTGTATGAAAACCAATAGTAAGGAATCACTTTTCCCCAATCGCACAAAATGGAACGAATAACAATAGTATTTCTAGAATAATAGGTATTGTTAGAAGAATCCCAATATCCAGCAAACCCTTTCTTTAATGACTTTTTGTTTAATAAGTCAATCAAAGTAATATTTGCGTCTAACCTATTATATTCATTAAAGCGCTTTAGTTCATCTTTTAGAGTATTTAAAAATGAATGTGTATTTATCAACAAATGGACAATCATTAATAAATACAATATCACTTTAAGTCTATTATAAGATGTTAATGCCACTGCAAGGAATTGATAAATAACCAGATACATTGTCACTACAAGTAAAATGTGGTATCTGATTGTTTCACCTCCAGCTACGGGTCTGGCACTAAAAACATAAATTACACAACTAAAAATCGGCAATGAACACAGAAAAAAATGAAATGGGTTGTTATTTCTAATCGATTTATACAAAATAAATATAATTCCAAAAAGAAACAAAGTAATAACAAGAATATTTAATGCCGAGCTAAAACTAATCATTGACAGCATTTGTCTTCCAAAAAAATTCCTAAAAGGAATTAATGCATTAATATCATTAAAAAATATTCCTATATTTGAGCCTAATTTATCCAAAGTTACAAACATGCTGGACTCGTCATACATGACAGCAATGTATTTAGAAAAAAACATTCTCAATAAACTCGATAAAAATATGCACATTAATGAGTAGACAGATATCCTAAGTATGCTAAATTTTGCTCGATTACTTAATAAAAAAAAGATAAAGTTTACCAATGCTAGAGGGATCAAAATCATGTAAGTGATAAATGGGTCACCAAAGGCTTGTAGCAATAATAATGTTAAACATATTAGCGTTTTAGTTCCGATTCTAATTTTTTCGCCTTTAGGATAAATAATTTCTTCGTATAAACTATAAATTGCTAATAATATTAGAGGAATATCCTTTCTGAACATTGCAGCATCAATTAGATAAATAAGAGGGCCTAGTAAGGTTGAGATGATAATCAGCAATAACAAGTAGTTAGATATCTGACTTTTTTTAAATGTAAAGATCTTCTTAACGAGAACCCCAAGTGCGAAAACATTCACAAAAGTTTGAAAAAAGATGACTAGAAAAAACGTTTTGTAGCTTATTCCAAATATTAAATAAATTGGAATCATATAAAACATCACTTGAAATAGCAAAGGTGTAGGAGGCATTAAGTAAACACCAAAATTGCCTCGCATTAACTCATCAAATAAGAGATAATAAGCAGCCCAATCACTTTGAAAGATTGCTCCACTGGAAATATAAAATGAGTAGAGTAAACCAATGCAAATTAAGCCTAAATAAAAAAGTGAAATATTAGAAACTCTTTTAGAAGCTACATGAATGAAATAAATTAAGCTAGATACCAACCTCTGCATATCAGGTATAATACTGATTAAATTTCGAAACATCAAGATGTGCTGTTACAGCAAAATAACTTGAATTAATTCAAAAAAGACCAAAAGTAAAAATACTATATGCTAACCTCACATATCTGCCAAGAACGAGACTTTGAAGAAGAGTGGTTTGCCAAAAGTTCTAAGGTAATGTATAGCTCATTTCAAAGATACATGAGAGATTTCAAGAAAGCAAATAAACTTAAAATCAAATTACCGATCCTTTATCACAGAAAAATGTGGGAGTTTTGTTATATTTATCAGGCTTTACTTGAAAACAAAAAATTAGGACCTGATAACATTGGTTTGGGTTTTGGAGTCGGCAAAGAGCCTCTCGCATCTATATTTGCCTCCCTTGGCTGTGGAATAGTTGCAACTGATCTTGAGCCAGTTTTAGCTAATAAGTTGGGTTGGTCAAAGTCTAATCAGCACTCATCTTCACTCGTTGATTTAAACATGTATAAGATATGTCCAAAGGAAAGTTTTAATCGTTTGGTTTCGTTTGAAAATGTCAATATGAACCTAATCCCTAAAAAGTTTAGTCGCAAATTTGACTTTACATGGTCGTCATGCTCTTTAGAGCATTGTGGGAACTTGGAGCTAGCAGAAGATTTTATTGTTAATCAGCTTGATTGCTTAAAAGATGACGGTATAGCAGTTCATACGACGGAATTCAATCTGTCATCTAACACGGACACATTAACTGAAGGGGAAACAATTATTTTTAGAAAAATAGACATTGATCGAATTGTGAACAAATTACAAAAAATGGGTGCTCAAATTACAATTGATTATTCAGTCACTCAAAATGATAGGTTTTCACATTCAAATACTGATTTTCCACCATATACCCATAATCCTCACCTCAAACTTGAGCTAGGAAATTGGATATCTACATCAATAGGCTTAATTATCAAAAAAAAGAAAAACTTTTTTCAAATTTTCCACTGGTAAAGTTTAATCATAGATAATTACCCAAACTTACATTAAGTATATTATTTCATTACAGGGACTAAATTGAATTCGAACTCACTATCCTCAAAGGAAAAATTCTGCTTCGTATCATTTTTATATTCTTAAGTGTCTCTTTTGCAACTAACAATTAGAGATTTGTTTATTAAACCTCTTAGAATACACTTAAAGAATACAAATTGCCTGCACAGCAGATTTAAGTCGAGAAGACAATCAATCAGATTGACACTATAGTGTTTTTTTCAATAAACTTTTACAACCATACCAACGAAACTAATCTTCACAGTAGAATTTGCAGAGTTTTTGCTACAATGGATACGTCATGACCCAAGATACAGACTTAGCTATCAAAATAAATCACGTTAGCAAACTTTTTCATAAACAGAAACAGCGTACTTTTAAAGAACTCATCCCTGCATTACTTGGTGGTGAAAAAGCAATTGATAGTTTTTGGGCACTACAAGATATAAATCTGGAGATTAAAAAAGGCGAGACAGTAGGAATTATTGGACCCAATGGTAGTGGTAAAAGTACACTACTAAAGTTAATTGCTGGAGTAAGCAACCCCACAAAAGGCACAATTACCGTCAATGGTCGAATTGCCCCGCTGATTGAACTCGGAGCAGGATTTCACCCAGAACTTACTGGTCGTGAGAATGTGTTTATGAATGGAGTTATTCTAGGAATGTCTAGGAAGGAAATTGAATTAAAATTCAACCAAATAGTCGATTTTGCTGAACTATGGGAGTTTATTGATCAGCCAGTCAAACACTATAGCAGCGGCATGTACTTGAGGCTGGCATTTGCGGTGGCGATTCATACTGAACCGGAAATACTACTGGTGGATGAGATTTTAGCGGTAGGAGATGCTGCTTTTCAGGAGAAATGTTTTAACGTAGTCAAAAGATTTCAAAAAATGAAAATTACAATCATCATTGTCTCACACAACATAAGTCAAATTAACAATTTCTGTTCTACAATAGTGAGACTAAATTTAGGAAAAACTATCAATGTCGAGAACAGAAATTGAAAATCAAATTAAGAATTCATCTTTAAAACTAATTATGGAGATGTCTTTAGCTCTTAAAAATAATTCTGTGAAAAAATCTTTTTCTCCTCAAGATGACAAGATTTTTTCTCAATTAGTAACTGAACTAGAAGCTAATTTTTACTCCTTTAAAAGGAGCGATGACCTAAAAAAACCATTTAGTCCTCTTAGAAGCTTGGTATATGAGTACCTATTTAGATATCTACGGAAACAAATACTATTTAACCAAGCCACCAAAGAGTCACTTAAACTGCTTGCAGCCAGAACATTAAGTTTTCCTATGAATGAGGTGTATGAACTAAAAAAAGAAAACGAATTGTTAAAATCAGAAATTGAAAGCATAAAAAAAGTACTTTCAAAGCTTGAAAGTACTCAAAGTAAAAATCGACGCTATATTAATCGCATATGAAAAAGGCATTGATTATTGATTGCCAGATTTTCCAGAGTAGTACTTACTTTCGAGGAATTGGTAGATATTCCTTAAAATTATTGGAAAATATTTTGCCGTTACTTAAGGAAAAGGGTTTTTCAAATATTTTATTTCTTTTAAATAAAGACATTTCCACTTCAAACGATTTATCGGTTCTAAAAAAACTCAAGGCTGAATTCATTTTTATTAATTTAGGAAAAAACCCAAAAGCTAACCTCACCAATGAGAAACAAAAAATTAGATTGATTGACAGATACATTAGTCAAGAATTGTCTGAATTTGATGTATTTTTTCTAATGTTGAGTAATTTTGAAATTAATAACTCTTTCAGTGTTTTTCCAACAGAAACAACAAACTTACTTTTATTTTATGATTTGATACCTCATTTATTTCAGGATTTCTATTTAAGAACATCCGAGTTTGCTGATGAATATTATTTTAGATTTCGTAATATATTCAAAGCACATCAAATATTCAGTATTTCTGAAACTACAAAAAATGATTTAATTACCTTTTTAAACATTAATGCAAATAAAATAATAAATATTGCTGGAGCTAGCATCATTTCGGTTGACTCACCTAGAAAAAAAATAAATAAATTTAAAAATTACATACTTCTTCCAACAGGCAATGAATATAGAAAAAACAACCGGTACGCAATTAAATGCTTTGAGAGCTTACTAGATGACGAAAAATTTGAAGACGTTGAACTAGTTTTGACTTCAAACTTTGATTCTGACACTTCAAATCAACTCTTAAACGATATAAACGATTCGGTCGCGAAACGAATTCATTTTGCTGGCAATGTTTCAGACAACGATCTCTCCATACTATATTCTGAGGCTAGATTAATATTTTTTCCGTCATTATACGAAGGCCTAGGACTTCCTGTACTTGAAGCAATGACTTATTCGAAACCGATAGTAGCTTCAAACATATCTGTCTTTAGAGAATTCCAAGATAAAAATCTTATTTTTTGCGATTCCAAAGATGTTAGATCAGGAGTTAAAGCCCTAAAACTCCAACTTAAGAAATCGACAGCAATTGATTATTCCAAAACTCTTTTAAATTTTACTTGGACTAATTCAGCTACACAATTTATTAAAAACCTCATTCCAGCTGTTAATCAAACACATAATAGAAAAAAGGTTGCAATTTTAACTCCAAATCCAGAAGGCTATTCTGCGATTGGCAAGGTAACTCAAAATTTAGCTGCTTATTTGTCAGACTTTGTTGATGTAACCCTATTCATTGAAGATGGGGATAGAAATGTTGAGATTAGGAAATCATTTGCAAAATATTGCTGGCCCACCAAATATTTATATGAAACAAATATAAACGAGCTTAATTCTTTTGATCGTATAATTATTCAAATGGGTAACTCAGCGTTCCACAGACTTTCATATCTTTGGGCTAGTATTATTTCAAGCAAGCTAATTCTTCATGACACTAATTTGCAGGGTTTAATTAATTGTATGTCAGATGAAAATGCTGAATTTGAGAACAGAATAAAGCTAGAAAAAGACTATTCAAAGGTATTAAGAATAAATAAAATCTCATACCCCAGTATTCTTGAAAAAGCCTCACAAGTAGTAGCACATTCGATATTCGCAAGAAAACAGTTGTTGTCATATAAATCGAAATGCATCATCGCTGGCTTGCCAGTTCCAGGATTTATTAACACATTTAAAAATAAATCAAAAAAGCTCAAAGTTGGATTTGCAGGCATTATTGCAGACGCCAAAGGATTGAGTTTGCTGGAAAAACTGATATATAAATTCGATGATATTGAATTCATAATTTTTGGCTTTCAACTCGGCAAACTACCAAATTTTTTAGGCACGGACATCTCTCAAAATGTTAAGTTGTATGTAAATCCGACCGACTTTGAATTTAACAATTGTCTTGAAGAAATAGACTTACTTCTTTCATTTAGAGAAACAACAAATGGAGAGTCATCGCTATCAACACTTGAAGCAATGAGAGTCGGAGTACCGCCAATTGTAAATAATATTGGTTGGTTTTCTGAGATTCCCGATAACTCTTGCTTTAAAGTTACTAGCCATGATGATGTTATCTCTATGTTTTCTGATTTACTGTCTCTTAGGAGAATAATTGACGAGAAGATTCCAAACTGCAAAAAATTTATCGAGAGTTATCATTCTTTCAACGACTACTCTAAATTTTTGATAAAATGAAAAAGATTTTGATAATTAGTCCCTTTTTGCCCTCAAGGGATGTTGATGGTGGCTCAAAACGTTTATTTTTTTTATTAAAAGAGCTGTCAATATACTTTGATATAGATTTAATTTATTTAAGGACTGAGCAAACTCCGCATCTTGATCAGAGAATTAAAGTTTTTTGTAAAAAAGTTACATCAATTGAGATTGAACATAACATAACCTCAGTGTGGAGTACACCGTTTTGGTTTTACAAGTGGTACTCAAAAAAACTTCGTGAAGAAGTTGACATGCAGCTTAAAAAAACAAAATATTATTTAATTCAAGTAGAATCTACCCAACTACTTTACCTTTCAGATTTACTTCCAAAGCATGTTTTTAAAATTTTTTCTGCTTACGATGTTTCCACGATTTCTTTCTTTAGACGACAATTTGATAAACCGCTACCAGTCAGAGTCTTAAATTATTTTAGAGTGTTTCGGGTATATCTTTTTGAACTATTCAACCTAAGTAAATTTAACCTAATTCTATCTGTTTCGATTGATGACGCACAATACATTAAGAAACTTTTTGGAATTAATTGCACTCTGGTCCTTGAAAACGGAATAGAAGAAATTAAAAAAAGAGTCAAAAATACTTCTAATAAAACCATTGTTGGCTTTTTAGGCTCATATGAGCATCATCCAAACACACAGGCTGTATCATTCATTATTAATAAAATTTTACCAGAAATTGATGGTACTGATTCTATTTTGTTTTGCATTGCTGGCGGTAAATTGCCATTTAAGCCATCCTCGCCTTTAATAAACTATATTGGATATATCAAAAATTTGGATGACTTTTTTTCTCAAATAGATGTATTCATTGCACCAATTTTTTCTGGATCTGGCTCTAGAATAAAGATTCTTGATGCCTTAGCTCATAAAATTCCCGTTATTTCAACAAATATTGGAGCAGAGGGGCTTCCCAGTTGTGTTACAAAATACATAAGAATTGCGAACTCAGGGAAAGAATTCGCAATTGCATTGAAAACTTTGAACAAAGAACACGTTAGCATTTTTTCAGATGCAGATCTTAAGAACATTATTTGGAGCAATATAGTATCAAAATATGTTTTTCAGCTCAAAAAAATAATTAATGAGTATGAATAGAAAAATTTGGTTTGACATTTCATATCTCTCAAATTGGTCTGGCAACCCAGTAGGTATAATTAGAGTTCAAATGGAGCTAGCTCATAGATTGCTTCAAACAGATGGCGTGTCATTTTGCAAATATAATTCAAAAAACTGTTCCTTTGAAAAAATACCCAAATCTGAAGTGATGTCCATTTTACTGAGAATCAAAAGTGGATCCAATAAAACTAAGGTAATTCCTAAACACTCAAAGCTAGGATTTTTAAAAAAAGATTTATTTAATTTGATTAAATCAAAGAGCACGAATCGAAGTTTTCATATTGCTATTGATTTATTGTCAGAAAGAATTAGCGATTTCTTTTTTAAGTATTTAATAATGCCATTCAAGTTGATGAGGTTAAATGGATTGATTTGCAGCTTTAAAAAATTAAATTTTATAAAAAGACAACCAGATTCTATTTTTGATCAGAACTCGATATACATCAATATAGGTTTACATTGGGAAGAGCCTATTTTTTATGAAATTTTACAACAAAAAATATTAAAGAATTTGAGTGTGATCACAATGTGCTTCGATTTAATTCCAGTTTTGAAACCTGAATATTTTCTCAATAAGTTGACTAAAATATTTCGGTACTATTTTTTTCTTCAAAATAAAGTGTCTGACAAAATCGTGTGCATTTCAGAATTTACAAAAGTTGAATTTGAGAAATGGACAAGAAATAATTTCAATCATACAGCCTCAACAATGGTAATCCATTTATCAACACCCAAAAAAAATACTTCAAAAAATATTTTGGTACCCAATCGATTCGGTATATATACCCCGTTATCATTTATTTTATATGTTTCTACAATTGAATCAAGAAAAAATCATCAGATATTGTTTGATGCGTACAAACTTGCATACAAAAAAGACAAGCTGAATGAAATGCCACACTTAATTTTGGTTGGCAGATTAGGTTGGGGTGTTGAAAAAACAATTTCTGATTTTTACTCAAATTCTGAGCTGCAACAGAAAATATCCATATTTCACGATGTTTCAGATGCGGAGTTACATAATCTTTATTTGAATTGTTGCTTCACTGTTTACCCATCAAAATATGAGGGCTGGGGCTTGCCTATTTCTGAGTCCCTTGTATGGGGGAAATTTTGTATTGCTTCGGACAATTCATCCTTGAGAGAGGCAAGTCAAAATCTTGCTGAGCATATTTCTGAGACTGACGTCGAACTATGGTATAGAGTAATCTTAAAATATTACCAAAACGAATCTCTATTAAAGATAAAAGAAGAAAATATTAAATTGGAGTACAGATCAAGATCCTGGGAAAACTTTTATAATGACTTTATGAGTTACGTCTTGAAAGAGTAGGTATTTGTCTTACCATATTGATACAATTAGTTGTAATTAATTCATGAAAAAACTGTTTATAACAATTCCAGCATTCAATGAGGAAAAGTCAATTGCGGCTGTTATAAAATCCATTCCAAAAAAGATCCCTGGTATTAGTTCTATCAAAATTTTAGTTTGGAGTGATGGATCATTGGACAATACTGCCACAGTTGCGAGTGAAGCTGGTGCAGATTATGTTTTTAATAGTCCAAGGAATTTTGGTTTGGCATACACATTTGATCAGGCAAGCAAAAAAGCAATTGAACTTGGTGCAGATATAGTTGTGAATACTGACGCTGACAACCAATATGACCAAAAAGAGATTTTAAATCTAGTCAAACCAATTCTCGACAATAAAGCAGACATAGTAAGTGGAGATAGACAGATCGCTACCCTTTCACATATGCCAAACTCAAAAAAATATGGCAATATGATTGGCAGCTGGGTTATTAGAAATTTATCTGAATCCAACATTCAAGATGCATCTTCTGGATTCAGAGCCTATAACAAAAAAGCAATTCAATTATTTAGGATATTTTCAAGACACACATACACACATGAAACATTAATCCAAGCTGTATATGGTGGTTTGTCAGTGATTGAGGTGCCTGTGACATTTAAGAAAAGATCCTCAGCATCAGGACAATCACGGCTAATTGGTGACGTAATAAGCCACATTCTCAAGTCTGGACTCACCATAGTTAGAACTATCCTAATGTTCAGAGCACTAAGGTTAATGCTGATCCTTGGTTCAATAGAATTATTTTTTGCATTGATACTTAGCTTGCGCTATCTATACCTACTTTTGGTATTAAATGTTGGAGTAGGCCACACACAATCTCTAATCTTAGCTTCTATGCTGTTTACCATGTCACTAATCTCCTATTTACTTGGTATTATTGCTGACTTAATTGCGGTTAACCGCAAAATCATGATAGGTTGGTAACTATTTATATGAATTTTAACTTTTCATTTGATTTCTGGACATTATGGGGGCTCTGTGCTCAAACTTTGTTTTTTGGCAGGTTTGTACTGCAGTGGCATCAATCAGAAAAAGCTAAGAAGGTTGTGATGCCTACATATTTTTGGCATTTAAGCTTGCTTGGTGCTGCCATGTTCGGTGTGTATGCGTTAGTTCGACAGGACATAGTTTTTATCATTACAGCCATCTTGCAATTAGTTCTCTATGGTAGAAATCTAGTAATAGCTATTAACCAGCCAAAAGAACCATCTCCATTTGTTAGCGGAAACTTAGAAGATAAATATCACACTAAGAATCCAGTTTCAAAATTATTAATGAATCATTTTCTACGTGAATTTACTCACATACTAGATGAAGCTAAATCAAGGCACTCAATTAAAACGATATGCGAAGTTGGTTGCGGAGAAGGTGAATTGCTTAAAATTCTTCATCAAAAATTCCCAGATGCTAAATTGTCTGCCTGTGATATTGCGAATTCCGAAACAAAAAAAGCTAAAACAAACACAAAAGATTTTAATGTTCATTTTACAAACCAAAATGCCGAAAAATTATCTCAATATACTAATAAACAATTCGACTTAGTTATTTGCTGTGAGGTGCTAGAACACTTAGAAAATCCTCAGAATGGAATCTCAGAGCTAAATAGAATTGCCAAATTTGGAGTAACTTCTGTTCCTCTTGAACCACTCTGGAGTTTACTCAACCTCTTTAGACTAAAATATATTTCTTCTCTGGGAAATACTCCAGGGCATTTGAATAATTGGTCATCGCAATCATTTATGTCGAATATTCTTAATCAGAAATCAACTATTATCCTCAAAAAACTGCCATTACCATGGCAAATGTATTTACTAAAATTTGAATAAAACATATGTCACAAGAGTCTGAGGGTATTTTTTCACCATTTCTAAGAAAACAGCGTTATGTACAAGCCAAGAAATATGTACCAAAACGTGCAAAACTGCTTGATATAGGCTGTGGGTCTGGAGGTTTTAGTCACTATGTACCAAAGTCTGTTAGTTATTTTGGAATAGATGCGCAGCTTCGATGGCCAAAAAAAATTAAGAACTTCGGTGTGGCAAAAATAGGCAAAAAGTATCCAATGTTTGTCCAAGAGGATTCCTTCGATTGTATCGTTAGCTTGGCGGTTATCGAGCACTTATCAGACCCACTAATACTAATTACTGAGTCACAGAAATATCTCAAAAACAATGGCGTGCTGATTCTCACGACTCCGCATCCTATAGGTAGATTTTGGCATGACTATGGCGCCAAAATAGGTTGGTTTAGTCATGAAGCTAGTGAAGAACATGAACAATTTATAGATTTGAGGTTCATGAACAAAATGCTAAATGGTACAAAAATGAAATTGATCAATTATCGCAGATTCTTATTTGGATTTAATCAGATTTTTGTGCTGAAAAAAACTCTGTAAACGATTAACCGTGTCGTCTATTGCTAATAAAATAACTAAAATTAAAAGTGACGCAATTGATTTAATCAAGTCTTCCATGGAAAATCTAAAGTCACGGAAAATTGGCAGAAACATACTTAAATCTGAAAAAAGTGTGCCTGAATTTACAAAGAATAAGTTTTTGAATGATCCAACATATAATGGTTGCATTACTGTCTCAAGAACTATAGAACCGTAAAGTTGATAAGCTGAGATTGTGGCAAGGAAAACAAATACATATTTATTCAATGTTTTTTCAAGATATGGTATTAGTAAAATAAACACAAAAGGCATTACTGCGATAAATTGTCTCAGAGGTTGGGAGCCTCCACCGAATGATCCGAGATATGCATGTGGAGCTAAATGAAGAAGAATCATCAATATCGAGATTGAAAAAATATCAATTTTTTTATTTATGAGACTTATGCTCCCTTTTATAATTTTTCTAAATGACTTGGCAGCAAAAATTGAATATGGCATCCACAAAAATATACCTACCCTCGAATCAATGAAGTTGCCAACAAAATTCCGTAAAAACGGAAATGGTGAGATACCTCTATAATTAACTTGATTTGAATAAAAACTCTTCAGAGATATTGATCCAAAAAGTAAGTAATTTACTAAGAAAAAAGATAAAATTAACAATAAATATGGTGCAACCAATAAATCAACACCAAATCTATTTTTTTTGAAATCTATATTTATCCAAAAGTAAACCGATGCCAAAAATATTGATGTCAGCAAATATTTAACACCGAGCAAAGGTAGTAGACCTAGAAATATAATTGAAATTATTTTGTAAATTGGCATATTCAAACGAAAAGAAACAAGTGAAAACATAAAGACAGTGGATGCAATTATTTCTGGATAAATAGCTGTAATAAAGAATAGCTCAGGAGAAAGGATGGTGAAAATACCTATTAACAATAAGGGGGACTTAAATCCTGGAAAATATATTTTAACAACTTTAAAAAATAAATACGTTTGAATAATAAAAATGACACTCATTAATATATACCCAGACTGTTGTACAGTTAAATAGTTTGAAAAGATAAATCTAGATGGAATCAAAATAAAACTCATTAAATATCCATGAGCACTATATAATTTTCCATCTTTCGGTGAAAAATATGCATGCGTTTCTGCCCCATTTATATTTGGTATTTGATTGACAAGGTTTCCTTGATAGAGACTTGTCATATCTATTGTTCTATTTTCAACTTGGTTAAGCATATTTAGAAGATAATGTGGTTCATCTCCTATTGCATCAAATCGATGAGAATAAATTGCTAGCAACACTGTTAAAATAATAAGTGCTAAGAATTTCACTAGGTTATGAATTTTTGACCTATCTAAGAATTTAAAAAATGAAAAAGTAAGTAAAACAACAAACACAGATAAAATAACCAACTTTACTGAAATAAAATCATCTAGAGCGAAGCCATTATTTGAAATTAATTCTAACTCCATTCCTCGTACCGTAATTCCTTTTCTTAATCCCACAAGTGAAAACTCTACATTAGACTCATCATAATGATTGTTAAACTCAAACTTGTTTTCGACATTACCGCCCCAAATAAAAAAAATGTGTTCATATATTTTTTTTTTGGCTTTATTAGCCAAAACATTTACGCCCAGCAATGGTGTCCCATTGTTTTCTCTAGTATCTAACTCATAGTCCACAGTCAAGCGATATTTTCCCCTTGCCAATTTCATATATGGACCATGACTGATAAGACCAGGTGCAGTGCTTGTTATTTTTAGATTTTGCGAGTCATCTCTTGTAAAATCAACCAATTCTTGATTCGCCCATAATCCCAGTGGTCCCTCATAATAAAAGTTGGAAACTTTATCAGGCATTATTTTTTTTTGAAAAAGAAACAAAAAAAATCCAACTAACGCGACAAAAGAAAACAAGAATGATATTCTAAATACATAAAACAAAAACTTTTGATTGGATCTAAGTTTTAACATTCTTTGTACCTTTAATAATGAGATCATTTGCTGCTTTTCTCTCCATTGTGTACAAAAATTAAATTTGCGAACGTGGTATATACCAATTCATACGGCAACAACTTAAAAAAACTGAGCAGCTTATTCTTTTGACTCTCACTTCCAAATGTCAAATATTCAACTATTATGACCTTTGGGTTTATTTTTTTAAAGTTTAGTGATTCTAAAACATCAATTTCTGTCCCCTCTGTATCAATACTTAAAATATCAATGGACTCAATACCATTTTCAGTGATAATTTGCTCAAGTGATTTTACTGTTACAAATAGCTCGCTTTTTTTCTGCTTTCTTAAACGGTCAATTTTAGAGTCCACCAATCTAGACCAGTCAGGAGAAGAATCACTTATCTCAAACTTACGCTGACCAGTCACACTAGAAACTGCTGTCTGAAAAACCTTATCTCTAAATTTACTTGCTAGTTTGTAGTTTTCGGGGTTTGGCTCGAAACAAATTCCTTTCCAACCCTGTTTTTCAAAGTAATAAGTATTTGAATAAGTAATTCCATCTGCAGCACCCACATCAAGAAAAAAACCTTTTTTTGGTAATTTAATATTATTTGAAATCCAGCTATCCTCACCAAATTGAGAGAAAAATATTTTACTTCCCTTACTATGTAGGTTTGATTTGCCATTCAATATGATTAATTTTTGAATCTCATAAACCGAGTTCATTCTTATTTGCAGATCAGTGAATGACCTTTGGTATTGTCCAAACACTTGTTCAATTTCTTTAAACTTTTGTTCTTGTAGCTTAATTAAATCTTGATGGTTCAATATGTCATTATTTAGAATGAGAAAGAGAGATTTTACATATTCATTAAAATGAATTTGAGCAGCTGAATATTTGAATAATTGCTTGTAAATAGCATCTCTCAAAAATCCAAAATTGCGATTTTTTGCTGATGATTTAAAAGTCACAAAATTTTCTTGAATTAGTTTAAGCAAAGACCCTTTAGTGTCATACTTTTTTACTTCTGTACTATTGCTGATATTTTTTTTCATGCTCATATTTAATTTTGTAACAAATAAATACTATTTCTTTTCTACCATCCCCACACCCCAACCGACTAATCCAATCAATATTCTAAACACTCCCAGTAGAGACGTCAGGGCCACGATGGCACTGCCTGATTCGCCCAGCTGCGAGTAAAAGTACATGAATCCTGCCTCAGTGGCCCCAAAACCCGCAAATGAGATTGGAAGTGTGGTTACTGCACTCACCACCGGCTGAATCACAAAAAACTGCCACCAGCTAGTCTGGAAACCTACCGCCACCGCCAACACATATATTAAAACCAACCATAACAGCTGCATCACCAAACCCAGTCCAAAAGCCTCCATAAAAGCCCGTTTATGGGTTTCTAAGTAACTCTCGATTCTGAGTAACTGAGAGACTCGATTAATCAACGGAAAATGACTTAACTGTAATGGGGAATAGACAAAGCCAAATAGACCGGCGACTCCAGCAAATAAACCTACAAATAACCACATCACACTCGTGGGTATGCTGGCCACTCCCCACAACTGTACTGCCAAAACTCCTAAAAACCCAATCACCACTAATCCAAACAAACCCATCAGTCGATCAAGCAGCATCGTGAATACCAATTTTGATTTGGAGAGTCCTAAACTAGTCAATGCTGTCCACTTCACCAGGTCACCACCCATGCTACTGGGCATAAATAGGTTGTAAAACAATCCCAACATCGTGGCTCTAAAAAATGCTCCAATTTGTTGCCCGGATGGCGATGGCACAGTTAATAACGCCCAGCGAATTGCTGCCAGATAAGCAAGCAACAGCTCACCAACCATAAAAATCGCCAACGCCCACCAACTAGTCTGTAGTAACCGTGACCATAACTCAGCCGGATCTACTTGGCGAAACACCACATAGAGCAAAGCTATAGTCAATCCAATTCGCCAACTATAGCTGAGAAAAACAGAGCCAAAATTTTTTGCTCTACCACTAGCACCATTCGTATCTAATTCGGAAACTTTCTTAACAGGCATGACAGCCATTATAGCCTAGTGAGTGGAAAAAAATGAAGTGTGGCTAGACTACCTATGGGGTATGAGACAGTAGATAAATACTCCTTTGATCACAAACTTCAATGACAGCTCAATAATTCTGAGCTACAATGATCTAATAATTACTCATCAAAAATGAAACAACCCACTAAACCAACCCAAACCCACAGCAAAATCAAAGTTGTTGCCAAACCAGTCGAAGCCAAGCCTGCTCACCCCAACTTCAGCACTCCCTTCAATGAATATTTTCATTTACTCGATGCAGTTGATGGCAAACAACGCTACAACGACGAATTTGGTTCAATCCTCATTCTTGCATTGGTTGAAGAAGTAGGAGAAATGGCTCGTGCCTACCTGGCCAAACATGGTCGCAAGAAACACAATCTAGCAGCCCAAAATGATGAATCATACAAACAAGAGCTCGGTGACTTATTAGTTACAATCCTACGCATTGCTCGTATCAAAAAAATCAATCTAGATGAGCGAATTCGCTACACCATTGAAAAGGTCAAAGAACGCAAGTTGAAACCAAAAGAGTGACGATTAACTCAAGAATTTTTTAATGTCTGCTTGATCGAGAAGCCCTGTTGAGTCGCAAGTTGCCATCAATGCTCTACTTGGTTGCTGCTTAAATCCAACATAAGTCACTGTAATTATTTGTTTTTTTACTTGTCTAATTGCAGGCAATAAATCTGTGTCTGACGAAATGAGAAACGCTCTTGAAAATGATTTCTCATATCCTGCCACAACCAGATCTACAGCCATCTGTACATCAACACCTTTTTCGTGAAACACCCCGTTGTTTTTGAGCAAATATCCCAAATGATAAGTCACGCCGCAATCTTTTAAATGCTGAAGCAATTTGCGTTGTCCGTTAAATAATCTTTGAGACTTTACATCAGTACTATTCTTAATTGCTCCGATGTAAAAATGACACTCGAAACTTGATTCTTTATCAACTAAGCTCTTCATATGCTAGTGCTAATAAAATAAAAAAACCTGCGAAGACTTTGCAGTGTCGCAGGCGAGTTTAGTACTTGTAGTCTAGCAAATCTCTCTGAAAACTCAAGTATCATGCACTAAGTTTAGCCACCTAGTCCAACATATTTCTGACAAATCACCCAATTACTGTTTCCTCAAAATTCTGACGTTTAGTTTCGGATTGCACTCAATTTTCTGAAGCTCTGTACTTGAACCAAACTGTGTTAATTCATTGTATGCGGTCTTGCCGTGTTCATAGACTGAATCCTCCACAAATACCGCCATCAGCTGAGCCTCGTTAATTTGAGTGTCGAGTTTCTTGACAATACAGCCCGCTTGCTTGAGCAAATACTGGAACTCAATGCCGTTATGATAGGGATAAAAGTTTGCCTGAACACTTACGAAAAGTGGCTCCTTCACCGCTGCACAAACCATCTGTGCACAGCTCACACTTTGTTCAATCGAGCGTGGAGCTGCAATCAGATACTGCTGTAGTTGTTTTGGTTGTAACCAGATGAATAACCAACACCCAACTAGTAAAAAACGCCATCGACCCTGCAACCAAACGACTGACAGTGTTGCAGCAACTAACAATGGAAAAACATAGTGTGCTTGAATTTGTACCGGAAGAAATAAGTAGGCAAGAGTAGTAGTTAAAAACCAAACCAGCAGCAGTATGCCCTCACTATTTTTTGGTGAGCGAAGCGATTTGAGAGCCAACCCAACTGTCACCACCACACTTACCAGTAATAGCCAATTCTGCCAATTACTTCCTCCAGCCAATACAAACCGTTCGATCGCTGCAACTTTGGTTGGTAAATCGGTACCCTGTTGTACCAGCTTCTCCTGAAACAACATCATCTTTGTGAGTGGAAATTGATGTCGTAGTTCAAAAAACACCATGGGAGCAAAAGTTACACCTAACCCAACTCCCAAACCCAGCCACCAACGCCACCAACCTACTTGTCGCCAACTCAAAATCACCAACCACAGCAGCACCGCTGGTGCCGCCGAATATGAGAATCCAATTGCCAATGCCAGAGCCAGACCTGAAATGGCAATCATCGCCCAACTTTGTATCGGTTTTTTTACCTGAGAAGTTGCCCTCCAAACCAGACTCACCACAATTCCGACCACTAGAAACAAGGCTACGAATGATGGATTCCAAACCAAACGCTGTTGCAACACCATTTGCGGTTGTACTGCTAGCACCAAGCCAGCTAGCCAAACTCGCCACCAATACTCCGGCTTTCGCTTTGCCAGCCACCACAGTAAGCCACCAAAAATCAATACATGGATGACGATTGAGCTATACATAGAACTCAGCGGATCTGCATTTGTCAGCAAGTATCCGGGGAGCAACAAATAAAAATACCAAGCACTCTGATTAAATGGCAAGGCACTCGTTTGTGGACCAAGTAATGGCGGTTTTCCAGTCTCCAGCCATTCTTGCAGCACGTAGTAGTCTCGACCCAGATCCCCAAAGAAAAACAAGCTTTCTCGAGCCTGAAATAAACGTAGGTCAACGAATAAAAACAGCAATCCGATAACTGCCACCCATTGCTGCCAAGTGTATTTCTGCATCTCAAATTACTTGTCGAAAATAGGCGATGGTTTTTTCTAGTCCTGCAGCAAAATCGACTTTAGGTTCAAAACCAAGAACTGATTGGGCTTTATCGATATTTGGACGTCGTTTAGTTGGATCATCGGCTGGTAATGGCAAATACTGGTATTTCTCTGCCTGTGCTGGCTTTCCAGATACCGCGGCCTCGATTATTTTTGCTGTTTCCAGAGCTGTGAACTCACCTGGATTACCTAAATTAATTGTTTCACCTGAGAGACGACCACCTGCAGCTAACGCAAGGATTCCTTCCACCAAGTCACTGACATAACAATATGATCTGGTTTGTTGACCATCACCATAAATAGTTAATGGTTCACCCTGTAATGCTTGCTTAATAAAGTTGGGAATAATGCGGCCATCATTGAGGTCCATCCGTGGACCATAGGTATTAAAAATACGCACGATTCTAACGTCCATCCCAAAATCTCGCTGATGCACCCCACAAATTGTCTCACCAAGTCGCTTCGACTCATCATAACAAGAACGTTTGCCATTTGGATTGACATTACCCCAATAACTTTCAAGCTGTGGATGCACTAATGGGTCACCGTAGACTTCTGAAGTACTGGCAAACAAAAAGCGTGCTGGGGACCGCATTTCTTTGAGCCATTCCAACAACCGATGTGTGGCCATACTATTAACCATATAGGTCTCTACTGGATGAGCTTGGTACCCGGGAGGGGAAGCCGGGGAAGCAAAATGCAAGACCACATCAAGCTGTTGCTCACCAGTAATCACTGCTGCTGGTAAATAACTTTTTGGATCTTGCGTAACGTCAGCCTCAATAAAAGTCCATGACTCACTCGATAGCTGCATCTCTTTGGCGATTTGATTTAGCTCCGTGATGTTGCGTCGTTGACCAGAAATAAAATTATCCACCCCGATCACAGCTGCACCCAAATCCCAGAGAGTTTCAACTAGATGCGAGCCAATAAAACCAGCGGCTCCGGTAACCAAAACTAGCTTGCCTGCAAAAAAGGATAAATCAGTCATAGCATGATTCTATCGCATCACTAGTTGTTTGGATATTCTCTCAGTGTGTTTTTTGGAGCTATACTTATTTATACTGATTTTGCAATTTGTGTGTATGCAAAAAATTGATTTCTCAAAATATTTCATATTCCTTGCATTTGTCCAGTTACTATTACTGGGCTGGATGGGTTGGAGATTTAAGTTCACTGGCCGACTATTAGCTAGTGCCCAGCAAGAACTACAACGTACTCGCGAAGATAATCAACGGTTGCTGTCGGCAGCAGAATTAACCAGGCTTACTAGTTCTAATCAAGTAGCTTTTAATAACAACAAGTTTCTGCTCGATGAATTCGGAGCACTCCGCTGTGTGGATAAGGTCGATCAGCGATATGTAACCGAAAGTTTTGCCTACGGCTGGGCCACCAAACGCTCTAACACTGATTGGGAGCTCAATTGTGGTATCTCTAATGAATTTAACACCCAGCGAATAACTACATTAAACGCTCAAGTGTCTTTTGCATGTTCTATCGCTCTAAATCAACACTGTGGAGGCATGAGACAAAACACTAATACATCACTCTGCAAACAGATCTCGACCAAAATAGGACAATTTGTGAGTGATTCTGCCATGGTTACACCACTGCAACTATACGTTGGCACTGTTTCTTCGGAAGAAGTTGCCCAAACCAGAACAGCCGAGAACGTAATGAACTCACCTTTCATGCATCAAATTACCGTCGAACAACAACATGAATCGTCACTATTTTCAGTCGTTTTTTATTCACCTCAAAAAACTCTAGTCGCTAGTGATGATATGTACAGTGAACCACTCAGTTCTCATCGTCGATACACCCTTGAATTCACTACTTATGAACCAAAAACCATTGAACAGATCAAACCATTTGTGGCCAAAGTGTTGAGCAATTTTACTTTCTTGCCAGCTGTGCCCCAAAGTTGTGGCACGTATTACGGATACTAGACCTCGACTCTGACTGGCATTCTTACCTCCGAGCCAGCATAATAGTGTTGTGACTAATCGGAGCCAATTATTTGCGTTTCTCAAGAAACCCCAGACACTAACGCTGGCAATCGTCGTTTTAGCACTGTCACTAAGACTGCCATTACTGAGTGGGTCATTGTGGATGGACGAAGCTGCACAAGCACTCGAGAGTATCCGACCACTAACGCAACAACTCCAAATTCGTGACGATTTTCAACCGCCATTACTACACCTGATCACTCATTTTGCCCTACGCATCAGTCACAGCGAGTGGTGGCTCCGCTGGTGGGGAGCAGTGCTGCCAGGAGTTTTAACTATTTGGCTGGTTCCCTCAATTGCCCAAACTCTATTCACCATACCAAACAAAACTAACACCAAAATATCAGCCGGGATAATTGGGTCGATTGCTGCTTTTTGGTTGGCCACCAATAGTTTTCATGTTTTTTTCTCTCAAGAACTACGGCCGTACAGTCTAGCTGCACTCTTTGCAATCTTGAGCTGGTTGTTACTGCTTAAAAACTCCCCCAGACGATGGTTCATCCTCGCAAGTCTTGCCGGACTGTATTCAACCTATTTATACCCCTTTGTCTTAATCGGCCAATTTGGTTATTTATTGCTGTGGGATCGCAAGTCTTGGTTATCACATCTATTTACTGGAGCGTTGATTATCTTGGGATTTGCCCCTTGGATGCCTAGTTTTTTTGGTCAACTCCAAGCTGGACAACAGTTACGGCTTGATCTGCCTGGGTGGGAAAGCGTTGTCAGTTTTTCGCAACTTAAAGTTCTGCCACTGCTCTTTGGGAAATGGTTGTTTGGACTTCGAGATTTAGCTCTCACTTGGCCATGGCTCAGTTCGCTGGTTATTTTTTTTGGACTCACTAGTTACATCTCATGGAATCTCTGGAAATCAAGTGAAAATACCACCTTGAGAATTGAGTTTCAAAAACTCACCAAACTGGTTGTTGGTTGGGGAGTGATACCACTCATCACAGCTTGGGTGGTGTCTTTTTGGGTGCCTGTAATTCAACCCAAACGGGTGCTATGGCTCTGGCCACTGGGAGCACTGCTGCTTGCTTGGTTGCTCGTGAGTGCCGTTTGCAGTAAGTCCTCCAGCACCAAAGTAGCAGGGTTAATACTCGGTGTGTTCCTACTAATACTCAATGTGGTTGGACTCACAGATTATTACTCCAATCCACTGCTCCAACGAGAAGACTGGAGAGGTCTGCAACAAAAAATTACACAGGGATATTCTCCAGGCAGTACTATTTTAATTTTTGGCTTCCCGGCACCATTTGCCAGTTGGCAGTGGTACGACCAAAACACATTTCCCAGCATCAGCACCGGTTATTTATCTGAGAAATCACCTGAATATGTGCATGTATTGCTGAACCAAGTTTCTGAGTATCGATTTGTGCTCGTTTTTGACTATCTCCGAACCCTGACTGATCCTCAAAACCTAATACTCACCAGCCTCGAAAGTTCTGGCTACAAGGGTGTTGGAGTCATTGATACGCCTAACATTGGCTTTGTTCGAATTTACACTCGACCAGATAATTTGCTTGGCCTCAACACCAATCCAGGTGGTTTGCTAAGTCAGTCAGATCAATTAAACTGGGTGACGTCAACAATAGACTTACAAGGAAATAACCCATGATGAACGTCGGTATCGATATCACCAGCTTGCTCTATGACCGCGGCGTCTCTCGGTATACCAATAATCTAGTCAGAGCATTGTCTAAACAACCAACGGTGGCATTAAAACTTTTCGGTTCAAGTTGGCGTCAGCGAAGCGTCTTGGCTAAACGAGCAAAAGATATTTTATTAAAACGACCCAGTAGACTACATGAGGTGAATATCCAACCATGGCCACCTAGCATGTTGTCTTGGCTATGGAGATATAACCAAGCACCAGTTAGCAAGCTATTTCCAGACTTAACCGTGATCCACAGTTGGGATTGGTTGCAACCACCAGACAAAGACATTCCCTTAGTTTCCACCATCCATGATCTTGCCATTCTCAAGTTCCCCGATACTGCCCACCCAGATATTTTGGCGGCACATCGTCGATCATGGGATGTACTCAGAGAACGACAGGCGAAAATCATTGCTGTCAGTCAAGCTACGAAGCGCGACATCGTTGAACTGCTGCATATTCCACAATATGACATTACTGTCATCCCCGAAGCATTGCCCATGGAAATTAGAGAAACCGCCAGATTGCTTGATGCCAATGAAGAGTTGTATTATCAAATTAAACGCAGTCTAGAACTTACCAAACCCTACATTTTTTTTGTGGGTACCAGAGAACCTCGAAAAAATCTCTTAAAGCTCATCGAAGCCTGGAAACCTCTGGCGAATGAGCTGCAATTAATCATTGCCGGTGCCGCTGGTTGGGATACTACTAGCAGCGCAACTTTTGATCACCCCAATTTACGTTTCCTGGGTAAGGTGAGTGATGAACAACTTGAGGTGCTGTACAACAACGCAGAAGCATTTGTATATCCCAGTATCTACGAAGGTTTTGGCTTGCCGATCCTTGAAGCTTTTTATCACCTCAAACCAGTGGTAGCTGCAAATATTCCCGCTATTGCAGAAGTTGCTGGCAATGCCGCAGTTTTGGTAGATCCGTATGACGCCGAAGCAATTCGCAACGGAATCTTAAAAGTACTCAATGAAACACCAGAACAGCAGCAGATCAGAGCCCAGCGAATGGTGATTCGTGGTCAGATGTTTGATTGGGACAGAGTCGCTACTGCTACAATTGAGGTATATCAATCAGCGGTTAAGGAGCGCGGTTAATCCATGGCGGTCGATACTTCCACCACCAAAGACACCCCCCAAACCCTGCCACCTCGGCTGCGTTTTGCCATTGACGGAAACGAAGCTAATGTCAGCAATCGTGTCGGCAGCAATGTCTATGCCTTTGAAATAGTTCGACATCTTGAGTTGATTACTCGCAACCGACCTGATATCAGCAGCACCATATTATTATCTGCTCCTCCACAAGAACACCTACCCACAGCCCGAGTTGGTTGGGAGTATTTAGTTGTTTCACCATCCCGACTCTGGACGCAGTGGGCCCTACCGATTCACATCTTTTGGCATAAAGCTGACTACGATGTGTTGTTTACTCCAGGCCATTATGGTCCTCGATTCTCTTCCATTCCCTACGTGAGTTCGGTAATGGATCTGGCATTTCTCAAATTTCCTGATGATTTTAAAATGAGTGATTTACTGCAGTTGAAAGCATGGACCGAATATAGCGTTAAGCGAGCAGCTACTGTTGTTGCCATTAGCGAATTCACCAAAAAAGAAATCGTTCGCTATTACAATAAATCCCAAAAAGATATTGTTGTCGCATATCCAGATATTTCTCTAAAACCAAAGTATAGCTTTAAACGCTTCGTGCACTTTTTGAAAGCTCACCAAATCACCGGTCCATATATCCTCAGTGTCGGCACTATCCAACCTAGAAAAAATCTCATTCGTCTAATCGAGGCTTTTGAAAATATTGCCGATGACATCACTATCAGCAAATCAATCCCACAGCCACTGTTGGCAAAGAAGTCGATCCGCAACGTCTTAGCAGGCAAACAGAAATCCAAACCAGCAGAACCGCTAAAATTAGTTTTGGCTGGCAAAATTGGTTGGTTGGCAGAAGAAATTCTCCAAAAAATCAACCAATCACCACTAAAGGATCGAATCATCATGACCGGATTTGTGCCTGATGACCTCAAATCACCGCTCTATGAGCATAGTGTCTGTACTGCCATGGTCAGTCCCTACGAAGGTTTTGGCATTCCAGCGTTGGAAGCTATGGCCAGCGGTGGCATTGCTATGGTCGCCAACACCGCCAGTCTACCGGAAGTAGTGGGAGATGCCGGCATTTTGGTCAATCCCAACAACGCCGGCTCCATTGCCAATGGCTTACTCCAAACACTACACTTGACCGCCAAAGAACGTTCTCGTTTAATCAAGCTCGGGCAACTGCAGTGCTCCAAATTTAGTTGGCAGCAATCTGCTACTGCGATATTGCAGATTCTAGAATCACTGGCCGACAAATCTCTGACATGACGGCTGCCACACCCACTACCATTATCGGCATTGACCCTGGATATGATCGACTTGGCTGGGCAATTGGCCAACTCGATACCCACAAACACTGGACTAGTATCGACTATGGCTGCATCCAAACAGATGCAAAACAAACAATTTTTGAACGATATCGTGAAATCCAAACTGAACTAACTGCATTACTTGAGGAATTTCATCCTAATACTGCAGGTATTGAAGCCGTGTTCTTTAGCAACAATCAAAAAACTGCTATGCGCGTCAGCGAAGTACGAGGACTCATCATCAGCGAGTTGCTGCGAAATCAAGTAACAGTCTGTGAATTTACCCCAAATCAAATCAAACAAGCAGTTACTGGTTTTGGCAGTGCTGATAAGACTGCAGTTGCGAAAATGGTACAAAGTACGTTACAACTAGAGCATATCGCTGTGGTCGATGACGCCATGGATGCCTTGGCGACACTCATCACCTGTCAATCTTGGCTCGGAAAACCACCTCCACAGCTCTAAACAAAGCATGATCGCATTTATTACCGGACGGTCTGAAGTTTTATCTGATCAAGTTATTATTCATACCGCAAGCGGGGTAGGGTATGGCGTGACTGTAGGTAGTCGACTAGCGGCCAAACTAAGCACGCAGTTAGATTCCTCTCTGTATATCCACACTTTTGTGAAGGAAGATCGCTTAGAGCTCTATGGTTTCGCCACTATTGAAGAAAAAAGACTATTTACTACCGTGCTTGATGTCTCAGGTGTCGGACCAAAAACTGCCATCGCTCTCATTGATGCAGGAGCCGATCGACTGATTACCAGTGTCCAGCAAGCAGATTTAAGTTTTTTCACCTCTGTACCTAGAGTCGGCAAAAAACTTGGCCAAAAAATCATCATTGAACTCACTTCGAAACTAGGCAGTCTGAAACAACTTGACTTAGGGCCAGTCTCACCCCAAAAACAAGACGTGATCGATGCACTCACTAACCTTGGCTTTACGCCAGAGCTAGCTGCAGATGCAGTCAGTCAAATCCCAGTTGATGAACTGCCACTGGGTGCAGCCATTAAAGCTGCCGTTAAAATTGCTGGTAAAGTGTAATTGAATTACTATGAATCAACGTTTTCATCATCAGCCAGTTCCACCAAAACCACCTGTGACATCTGTTGTCCAAGAGCTGGTCAGCAAACCATCTCCAGATGAGGAAATGCTGTTCACTTCTCTTCGAGCCCAGAGTTGGGACGATTTTTCGGGGCAAGCCACGGTCAAAAAATCACTCCGAATTGCTATTGGTGCTACTAAAAAACGTCATGAGCCACTTGATCACATTTTACTGTATGGCCCTCCAGGTCTAGGCAAAACTACGCTGTCACATTTGGTGGCAAAAGAGCTTGGCTGTGCCATCAAAATCACTTCAGGCACTGCACTTGCCAAAGCCGGTGACTTAGCGGCCATTCTCACGAACCTTGAAGATGGCGATATTTTGTTTGTCGATGAGATTCACCGACTACCCAAGATTGTAGAAGAAACACTCTATCCAGCTATGGAAGACTATGCTCTTGATATTGTCATTGGCAAAGGTCCATCAGCCCGAACTGTAAGACTCGATTTACCTAAGTTCACCTTAATTGGTGCCACTACTCGATTTGGTCTACTAACCGGACCATTTAGAGATCGGTTTGGAATCATCCACCGTCTTGAATTCTATCAACCTGAAGGTTTGGTTGAGATCATTGGCCAAGCAGCCAAACGGCTCTCGTTTACACTCAGTGCAGACGCTGCTCTTGCAGTTGCCAAACGTGCTCGAGGTACACCTCGAATTGCATTGAAATTACTCAAGCGAGTGCGAGATTTTGCGGAAGTCCAAGAACAAACAAAAGTAACTGACGATACCGTAATTGCTGCTCTATTATTACTGGCCATCGATGAATTGGGACTTGATGAAAATGACCGACAATTTTTATCACTTTTGATCACTAAGCATGATGGTGGGCCGGTGGGACTCTCAACGATTGCTGCCACAGTTCGCGAGGATCAAGGCACTATCGAAGAAGTTGTGGAGCCATACCTAATGCAGATTGGCTTCATGAAGCGAACTAGCCAAGGTAGAGTGGTGACCCCAGCGGCATATCATCATCTGGGATTTCCAACTCCCAAAAATATTTAATTAGCACTCCATTTGTCAATTTTTGTCCAAATTGTTTCCCATTTATAAAGGTGTACTCCTTTTTGTACAAATCCCCATTTTGGCTCTCTCAGCAACTCATTAAATAATATCTGAGCACCTTCTTGGTGCATTAATTTCCCTGGATGGGCTTCAGTTTGTGACACAGGCTTCCAGTTGCCCCAATCTTCGACATTAAGACCAAAGATTACTCCATCTGCCTGATGTACCAATTTTTCATACTCTTTCATTACAAAACTTTGATTTACATGATTAATGTCATCATAGGTAGCACACCAATCGTGACCACCAAAACTATTGAAATTAAAGAACATCACTTTTCTGTTGGTTTGGATGTCTTTCACAAATTCCTGCATGTAACAATAATTTGCATATGACTCGGATAGGGTAATTTGTGTGTGTCGACCTATGATTGTTTCCCAGCTACTACTCTCAGGAGAAAACTGTTCCCAAAATTCTGGTTGAGTGCAGATTTTTCGCAGCCGTTCATGTATTTGATCCTCTCCTGGATATTTGTCTGAAGGCGACTCAAAATCATTCCAAACCATACCTACGATATATAAATCTGGTTTTAAATAACGCTCTGCAGCCTCAAAATTCGCATAATATTCAAGTCCGTCATCAGCCAACTGAGCAAAGGAATACACCTTGGTGGGACGAACTATATTCATTCTTTGTTCAAGCAAAGTTGTGATTCGTTCGGTTTCCAAAACACCAATGCCATATACATATGAATCCCCAATGAAAGCAACTTTAAACACTTTTGAGTTATATTTTTCTGGATAATCAGTATTTTCAGCCACATGCTTCCACAAAGTCCGCAGATCTTTGAGTCGATGCTCAACTAAAAATGGTAGCTTGCCTGCACCAAGCAAGTTATAGGTTTTTTCCTCTGGTACGTATCCATATGCTGACCATTTTTGATAAATTACCTTGTCAAAATGCTCAAGTTCAATTTTTCTAACTCCAAAAAATACCGCCACTCCAACCGAGAGTAATAAAACGGTAAATTTTAAAACAAAACCCAATAGTGTCCTCTTATATTTAATTAATAAATTTGCCATAAAACATCCGAATATAGTCAAGATACTATCCTATCGGGTATACTGCTTGTCAAGGTAGCTTTTTTATGTCTATTTTTGTCGACAAACACGGACGTCACTTGAGCAACGATGAAGCTTTTTCTAGAATAGTGATTAGATTTCAAACTATTTGGCTGGAAATAGTGACCGGCTGGTTGTGGTGGGGCGTCGGCTCAATTCCATTTCATAGTCTGCGAATTTTTTTCTATACTCTAGCAGGCATGGAACTGGGCAAAGGTTCAACCATTCATATGCAAGCCAGAATCTATGATCCCAGACACATTCGCATTGGTGAGGATACCTTAATCGGCGAAAAAGCCACTCTCGATGGTCGCAAACAACTTCCAAACTCAAAAGGTGGCCTTACCATCGGAAATCATGTAGATATCGCCTCAGAAGTGATGATCTGGACCAGTGAACATGACATCCATTCAGCAGACATGCATGCTATAGAACAAGCCGTAGTAATTGAAGATTATGTTTTTATTGGGCCACGAGCCATCATTTTGCCTGGAGTTACGATTGGACGTGGGGCAATTATTGCCGCTGGTGCAGTTGTTACCAAATCAGTCGAGCCTGGAGATATCGTGGCTGGCACACCTGCCAAACCAATTGCCAAAAGACAACAAACTCAATTTTCATATCGATTAGGTAGACCAAGATTTTTTCAATAAACGTATTTATGCCAAGAAATCCCATCGTCCTCTCAATCATTGTTGTTTCTTACAATACTAAAGAACTAACCCTCCAAACCCTTAAATCAGCAATCACTGACATCCATCACAGTCGACTGCTGCACGGTAAAACTGAAATATTTTTAGTTGATAATAATTCACATGACGGTTCTCCAGCTGCTTGCCAGGCATTGTTTGAAGAGTTGCATTTTCCTCATTTTCAGGTCTTCGCCAATACCGATAATCTAGGTTTTGCCAAAGCAAATAATCAGGCTGCAGAACAGTCTCATGGTGAGTTCGTGCTGTTACTCAATTCGGATACCATTACCCATTCCGGTGCTTTAGAAACTCTAGTCAAGACATTCCAAGAACACCCCATCCAAGATGAAACAGCGTTTGCTACAAACTCAACTGCAACTGATCGACTGGGAATGCTGACTCCAAAGTTGCACAACCCAGATGGCTCATGGCAACGACAGGGTGGTGATCTGCCAACTCTATTCAGCATATTTGCTCAAATGAGCCTTATAGACGACATTCCACTCATCGGTGGCTTATTACCCTCAACTCAACATACTGGCCAACACGGCCTCAATCTTGAGCATGACGAATCAGATATCGTACCCCTAGGTTGGATCGCAGGCACAGCTCTGATGATTCGCCGCAGCATGGCAGAGGAAATCGGCTGGCTGGACGGTAATATTTTTATGTATGGTGAAGATATGGAATATTGCCTCCGTGCCAAAAATCACCACTGGGATGTGGCCATTCAACCAAAAGCAATTATCACTCACTATGGCTGTGCCAGTTCATCTTCAGAAAATGCTATTCTTGGTGAGGTGAAAGGCTATCTGTACATCTGGTCAAAACATAAGCCAGTATCTGAAATGAAATGGCTAAAATTGATTTTAAATCTTGGAATGACAGTACGTTGGGCGGCATATAGTTTGCTTGGAAAAAAACGCCCTGCAGAAATTTACGCAAAAGCCAAACACCTAGTACAATAAGGGATATACATGCAATCACCATCAATTTGGAATCGGTTTGTTTCTTGGTTTGATAGTTTTGGTTTACTAGCTCTTTCGAGTTTCTTGATTATTTTTATCCCACTCTATCCAAAATTACCTTTATTTGAAGCAATTCCAGGATATATTGTCAGAGTTAGGTTTGAAGATGTGATGGTGCTCTTGATTGCCGGTATCTGGTTTATTCAAGCCCTGAGACACAAAATTGTCTGGAAGAACTCAGCAATCAACTGGATAATTGCCTATGCCATCGGTGGCATGCTGACAATCATCTCCGCAGTTTTCCTGACACAAACAATCCCAGCTGAGCCACTACATATCGGCAAATCAGTGTTGCATTATTTCCGCTATCTCGAGTACTTTTCACTGGTTTTAATAGTCTATTCTTCAATTAAAACCAAACAACACCTCAAGTGGTTGATTGGTTGTTTGTTGGTGGCACTGCTAGGAATTACTATTTATGGAGTAGGGCAGAAATACTATTACTGGCCAGTCTACTCAACAATGAACCGTGAGTTTAGTAAAGGCATTCGTCTCTACCTAACTGAACATGCACGTGTACAGTCGACCTTTGGTGGTCATTATGACCTGTCGGCATTTTTAGTCATCGTGCTGCCAATTACCCTTGCATTCGCTTTCAATAGTAAAAAACTCTGGCACAAAATCGTTTTTCACACTCTGCATCTCTTTGGTTTGTGGTTGATGGTCTCGGCTGCATCAAGAACATCATTTATTGGATATGTCATTGCCGGTGAACTTGTGGTTGTTTGGCTAGCTGCATCCCGAAAACTCTGGAAAGAAAAACTCAGCTTTTTCATTTCCAGGTCAGCTATCTTTGGATTGATGGTTAGTGGTCTGATGTTTTTTTACGGAGAAGATATTTATGAACGATTCTTGCAAGTACTCGAGGGATATCCTGAGTACCACAAAGTCTACCATACCTATAATGCTCAAAGAAAAGCCTACACAGATCAAGCTTTGGTGACACTCCATCTGAAGGCACCTTCACCTCCAGCCAATTCACTTTCACTTGAAGAAGCTGAACGACTCAGAAGAGTTTTGGCAGCCTCAGACGAACGTCCAGTTGCATCAAGACCCTCTGATGTATATACCGATGTCCCCGAAAAGGTCCAAGTTGCCACCACTTCGGCAGGTGGTATCACCAGTATGATTACAGTAGACAAGGATAGAACCTACTCAGAAAACGCTCTCAAATATGGACTTTCTCTAGCTATTCGACTCGACACTCTTTGGCCAAGAGCCATCGCAGGCTTCATGAAAAATCCTATCTTGGGTAGTGGCTACGCCACTCTAACCAAAGAATCAGTGGGACAGTTCACCGAAGCGGAGAGCACTGACAACAACTTCTTGCGCACTCTTGGAGAAACTGGCCTGTTCGGATTCATCACTTTCTATGGCTTGATCGTTTTGGTTATGGTTAAAGCAACTAGATACTTCCGATCGAGTGAATTCTTCATGCGTACTTTTTCAATTGCGGTCGTGGCAGGCTCAATTGGATTGCTCTTTAATGCTTCATACATCGATGTATTTGCAGCCTCAAAAGTTGCCTTTACCTACTGGGCAGTAGTAGGCATATTTTTAGCAGCAGACACACTGTACCGATTACCCACAAGTACTACTGATCACAGCAGCGAACCTATAAAAACACCAATTGTGACTACAGCTCATGGCAAAAAACCAAAACGACAGCGAGCATAAACAGTCCATTAGCCAACAGCCTCACTCCTGGAAAATTTTGCTCGGAGTGTTACTGCTCGGACTATTGTTGCGTTTTTATCACATCTCAAATCCAGCCTTAGATTGGCATTCCTTTCGCCAAGCCGACACAGTCTCTGTAACTAGGGAATACGTTAAACATGGTATAGATATCTTGCGTCCCAGATATCACGATCTCTCCAATATCCAATCTGGAAAAAACAACCTTGAGGGTTATAGGATGGTGGAATTTCCAATAGTGAATGCAATGCTGGCACTCCTCATTAGATCCTTTCCCATGCTCGATCTTGAGCTAACTAGTCGACTCAGCTCAGTAGCATTTAGTTGCATTAGTCTAATACTTTTCTACGATCTAATTAGACGGTTATTTAACCGACGAGTGGCTCTGGCAAGCATGCTGAGCTTTGCCGTCATGCCTTATGCAGCATACTACTCTCGAGTCATCTTACCTGAACCATATCTGTTGACTGCAGCACTGAGTGCACTTTGGTTTTTTACTATCTATCACCAAAAACAAAACCTTTGCACCCTTCTTGGTTTTATGGTGAGTCTTAGTTTAGCAATGCTGCTCAAACCATTTGTGGTTTTTTATCTGCCGATTTTTGCGGCAATTCATTTTCAATGGTTAATTCCAAATTTTAAACTCAGCAAACTCTGGCAAAGTGCCACTCTACTACTATCAGCGAGTCTAGCTCTAGTTCCACTGTGGTGGTGGCGAAACTGGATCTTGCAGTTTCCTAGCGGCATACCCGCTGCTGACTGGCTATTTAATAGTAATGGTATTCGCTGGCGTCCAGCATGGTTTAGATGGCTTGGCTATGAGCGACTCACTAAAATCATGGTTGGCTACACTGGCTTAGTATTACTGGGTGCAAATTTTCTAAATAAAAATACTAAAGAATGGATACTGCTGGGAAGTTGGTGGTTGGGCATCTTCGCCTACTTATCAATCATCGCTACAGGCAACGTGCAACATGATTATTATCAATCGATTACTATACCCGTGGTTTGTTTAACGTTGGGAAGAGGGGCAGTGGCTCTGTTTGATTTACTGAAAGCAAAATTTGGTCAAAAAACTGCCGCAATCACAGTCAGCATCATTGTGATCTCCAGTTGGTTTTTTGCTTGGCAGCAAGTCAAAGGTAACTTTAATATTAATCACTGGGAATATGTAGCAGCTGGCAAAGCAGTTGATGCACAGGTGCCAATCGATGCAAAAGTTATTGCACCCGCATTTGGTGACACCATGTTTTTGTTTCAAACCAATCGAACTGGTTGGCCAATTGGGTTTGAGATCGATCAAAAAATCAAGCTTGGTGCCACGCATTATGTGAGTACTAGCTACGATGACGAAGCTCGAATGCTGGAAAAAAACTTCAAAACTGTCCAAAAAAATGAACAGTTTATCCTAATAGATTTAACTCAACCAATCTCTACAGATAGTGCGGAAATGAAACTATGAAAATCTTGATGTTGACTCCGTATCTACCATATCCATTGCTTTCTGGTGGTCAAATTCGTACGTACAATTTACTCAAAAAATTAGCTCACAAACACGACATCACCTTATTTGCACTGATTAAAGATGATGAAGAACGACAACATATTAGTGAACTAGAAAAATACTGTACCAAAGTGCGAGTGTTTAATCGTTCAAAACATCCCTTTACTTTTCATAATGTTCTTGCAGCCCTTTTTTCAACCTATCCATTTCTAGTAATTCGCAATTTAGCACCCAAAACAATTGATGCCATTCGGGATGAACTCTCCAGCAACCAATACGACTTAATTCATGCAGAGACTTTTTACATGATGCCGCATTTGCCCAATACAACTATTCCAACTATCCTAGTCGAACAAACCATTGAGTACTTAGGATATGAAAGCTATGCCAATCGATCTCCGGCCATATTCAGACCATTCCTCAACCTTGATATCAACAAAATCAAGCGATGGGAAAAATATTACTGGGATAAATGCGATAAACTGATTGTGATGAGTGAAGATGATAAGAAATTCCTTTCTGATAAATTATCCGATCCTAAAAAAATTGAAGTTGTTTCAAATGGGGTAGACAGTGAGTGGTTTAATCAAAAAGAACGAGAACTGCCATCAGTACCTACCATTCTCTCTGTTGGAACATTCAACTGGTTACCAAACGTAGAAGCCGTTACTTTTCTTGTTAAAAAGGTCTGGCCATTAATTAAGCAGCAACTCGCAGTTGCACAGCTATTAATTGTTGGCAACAATCCCACTAAACAAGTTTTGAAATACCAAGAAAGTGATTCACAAATTACTGTGGCAGGTCGAATTCCAGATATTCGAGATGCCTTTAAAAAATCACACGTCTTAGTTGCCCCAGTATTTAGTGGCAAAGGGACTCGTTATAAAATTCTAGAAGCCATGGCTTCCGGCACCCCCGTTGTCGCTACCGACATTGCAGTTGAGGGCTTGGGTGTGGAAAATGGTAAGCATGTGCTGACTTCAAATTCTGCTGAAGGTTTGGCAAAGAATGCCATCAAAGTCCTCAATGACAAACAACTTTGGCAGCAACTTTCAACTAATGGCTATTCATTCGTAATGAAGCATTATAATTGGGATGTAATCGCAAATAAGTTAGACTCTATTTATCAACATATTGGTACAAAAAACCGATAAACTACCTCGGTTTACAAAAGGAGCATAGTACATGTCAGCTACAAAACCCATGGATCTGAGTATTGTTATTCTCAACTACAATTCACAGTTCTGGCTCAAAAAAACCCTAGATTCACTCAAAAAATACTATTTGGATAAAACAAAATTCGCAGTCGAAGTCATTGTCATCGACAATAATAGTACCGACGATTCAGTGAAAATGACCAAACGAGAGTTTAAATGGGCTACGTTAATCGTCAACCCAACCAACTGTGGATTTGCAGCTGGTAATAACGTCGCACTTAAAGATTCGACAGCCCGATACACCATGTTGCTTAATAATGACATTCAATTTACTGAGCAATCCAACCTTGATTTGCTAATTAAGTTCATGGATAAGCATAACGAAACTGCAGTCATTTCACCAAAAGTTGTCCTTACCACCGGACAATTAGACATGGCTTGCCACCGTGGAGAACCCACGCCACTTGCCTCACTCTATTACTTCATGAAGCTCGACAAATTGTTTCCGAAAAGTGCCACTTTTGGACAGTACCACATGTCCTACAAGGACCTAGATACTCCACATATCATTGATGCTTGTACCGGTGCAGCCATGATTGTTCGCACCAAAGTCATGCACCAAGTTGGATTACTAGATGAGCAGTTCTTCATGTATGCCGAAGACTTAGACTGGTGTAAAAGATTTCGCGATGCTGGTCACACTATAGTTTTTTACCCCGAAGTACAGATCATTCATCACAAATACAAATCAGGCATCAAAAGCAAATCTAAAACTGTTGCATCAAAAACCAAGAGTTATTTTTACGACACCATGCTGCAGTATTATGACAAACACTACCGCCGCCAATATCCAGAACTATATCGAATGTTGCTGAGTGCGTTTTTGTTTATCAAAAAAGAAGGTTTTTAAATCTCATGTCCCTGACATCCGGCTATCGAATTGGCATTGATTGCAGACTGGCGGGAAGTCGTCACGCAGGTATCGGCAGGTATACGGCTAATTTAGTGCGTGAGTTATTACTGACTACACCAGATAGCATCACCTGGGTATTATTTTTCTCTGACAAAACCCAGCAAGCTGAAATAGTCGCAATAATTCCCAAAAATGTCGAGGTTGTCATCGCACCAATACGACACTATTCACTTTCTGAACAGCTGAAAATGCCGGGCATCTTTAAAGCTGCAAAGCTAGATTTGCTGCATGTGCCACATTTTAATATTCCACTCGCTTACACTGGAAAATTGATCGTCACTATTCATGACTTGTTGTGGCACGAGCAGCGGGGGAGTACTGTTACCACGCTTGCTCCGGCAAAATATTGGTTAAAGTATTTTTTTTACCATCTAATTGTTTGGAAAGCAGTGCATTCAGCACAAAAAATTCTAGTACCGGCAGCTACAATCGCTGGAACTGTTAGCCGATACTATCCTGGTGCAAAACAAAAAATCGTGATAACACCAGAAGGAATTGATCAATCATTCCTTGATACTTTGATTGGAAAAAGACGACAGCCACAGTCAGATGCACTTGAACTAGTCTATACAGGGTCACTCTATCCACATAAAAATATCGAGGTAGTTCTACAACTATTGCAACAGTATCCTGATATTCACCTAACTATTGTTGGTTCAAGATCTGTTTTTCGTGACCAAGTCGAACAACGATGCAAGGAGCTATCTGTACAATACCAAGTGACATTTGCGGGCTATTTACCAGATGAGAAACTCTGTGATCTATACTCAGTATCGGATGTACTCATTCAACCGTCACTTTCTGAGGGTTTTGGACTTACAGGCTTAGAAGCACTCTCGCAGAACCTGCCAGTCATTGTTTCTGATATTCCGATTTTTCGAGAAATTTATCAAAATGCAGCAGTCTTCTTCAATCCGCATGATCCAGTCTCTGTCTATGAGGCACTACTTGAAACACTTAAAAAACAAACGGAGCTGTTGCAGAATTCCAAAAAATTATTGCCAAGGTATTCCTGGAAATTGATGGCCAATCAGACTTTGAACACCTACCTGCAAATACTAGAAAAAAAGTAACTTATTCGCACATTTAGAGTTATGGTGAAAAATCCCTCAGTTGCACTTGTCTATGACCGAGTCAACACCGCTTTCGGTGGTGCAGAGAGAGTTCTGTTAGCCCTACATCAAGCTTTTCCAGACGCACCCCTATATACTGCTGTAGCTGATAAACGTGCTTCAAGATGGGCAGAAGTCTTTGAGATACGAACTAGTTGGCTACAACAAGTTCCATTCGCAAGTCGACTCCACCGGCTGCTTGCTTCGCTCATGCCGTTGGCATTTGAATCGTTTGATTTGAGCAACTTTGACGTCATTATTAGTGTCACCAGTGCTGAGGCAAAAGCAGTTATTACCAGAACAAATCAACTGCATGTTTGTTATTTACTCAGTCCACCAAGATATTTGTATCACCAAAGAGATGAATTGGTGAATGCTGCCTGGTGGTCATCCGTACCGGGATTATCACAACTTGGCAAACTTGCTCTGAAATATTTGACTTGGTGGGATCAGACTGCCATGTCTCGTCCAGATATCGTCATTCCCTTATCAAAAGTTGTTGCCAATAGATTTAAGAAAATTTATGGGCGAACAGCAAACCCAGTGTTGTATCCACCCATTGAGACAAAGCACCTTACTCCAAAAATCACTCAGCAAAAACTAAAACAATTTGCAGACACGCATCCTCACTTTCTGTTACTGATTGCACGACTTGTTACCTACAAGCGTGTTGATTTAGCAATTGCTGCTGCCAAAAAATGTAATGTGCCATTAATCATCGTCGGCGATGGTCCAGATTTCATCCAACTCAGTTCTCAAACTGGGGTCACAACCTTGTTGATTCCAAAAGTCTCGGAATCTGAACTGGCATGGTTATACTCTAACTGTACAATGGTGCTTATTCCTGGAGTCGAAGATTTTGGCCTCACTGCACTTGAGGCAAATGCCTATGGTAAACCAGCGGTAATTAACAAAAATGCTGGTGCCAGTGAAGTAATTGATGATGGAATCCATGGAGTACATGTCCAAAAAACTACTCTTGAAAGTCTGGTAACTGCTATTTTAAGCTGCCAAAAACTAGCCTTCTCACCAACCGTGCTTCGCCAAAACGCTAGTAAATATGATACAAGTATCTTTGTGACTGAATTCAAATCTATGGTTAAAATCGAGTGGGGAAAACAACAATCACGTATAATTCACAGTTAGGCAAGGAGTTTTTATGGCAACAGAGCACAGATATGCAGTGATTTTGGCTGGGGGTGGCGGCACAAGACTTTGGCCAAAATCCCGCAACCAAACACCAAAACAATTTTTAAACCTTTTCGGCAACCAAACTATGATTCAGGTGGCTGCAGAACGCGTCACTAAATTAGTGCCTTGGAAGAATGTGATTGTGGTGACTAACAGACTCTATTTAGATGATGTTCGAGATCAGTTACCTCAGGTTTTAAGTGAAAACATTATTGCGGAGCCAGAGAAGCGAGACACTGCAATGGCGATGCTGGTGGGAGCACTCTACGTCAAGAGTAAAGATCCCGATGCCATCATCATGAACGCTGCATCAGATCATGTAATCGCAGATGACAAGGAGTTTAGTCGGGTAATGACCGCAGCTGTCGAAGTGGCAGCGACAGATCACAAACTGGTAACAGTCGGTATCACTCCTACTTTCCCACATCCCGGTCTCGGATACATTAAAATTGGCCAAGATTTACGCAAGATTGGTCAAGGATTATCCCTTTTCAAGGTTGATAGCTTCACCGAAAAACCAAATCTACCAACTGCAAGAGCTTTTATCTCCACAGGTAGATATTTTTGGAATGCCAATATGTATGTCTGGGGTGCTGAGGATCTCCAAGCTGCATTTGCTCGATATATGCCCAGCATGTTCGAGCTAACCAAACATCTGCCAGACCTTGATTCCAAGGCATTTCACAAAGCTCTCCCTGCTGTCTATGCCAAAGCAGAGAGTATTTCCATTGACTACGCCATTAGTGAGAAAGCCGACAATCTGGTGTTGATTCCTGGAGATTTTGGCTGGAATGATGTAGGTGATTGGAAAGTAGTTTACGATCTGAGTAAAAAAGACTTAGCGAATAACGTGATCGTCGGCGATAAAGAAAAAGTTAAGACTCTGGCAATTAGCTCTCAAAACAACTTCATTCATGCTGATGGTAGATTAATTGCATTATTTGGCGTTAGTGACATGATTATTGTTGATACAGAAGAAATCCTGATGATCTGTCCCAAGTCTTCAAGTCAAGACGTTAAGAAAATCGTCGAGCGACTGAAAGAAGAAAATAAAAAAGAATATCTATAAATCAAATGCCATACGAAACCGAAAAACGACTGCTCGACATCACCGTATCATTGGCTCTGATTGTGGCTTTCATGCCAATCTGGATCTTTGCTCCAATCCTGATTTATCTTGACTCAGGCTGGCCAATTATGTTCATGCACAAACGCATGGGTAAGGGAGGCAAAGAGTTTCACCTCTACAAGTTTCGTTCCATGGTGCACAACGCCGATGAGATTTTGCATAAAAAAAACCCCGAGTTATTGGCAAAATTCAAAAAAGGCGACTGGAAAATCGAGGCCAAAGAAGATCCTAGAATCACCAAACTTGGGAGAATTCTCAGATCACTCACAATCGATGAGTTTCCTCAAATCTACAATGTGTTGCGCGGTGAAATGAGTATGGTTGGTCCTCGTGCTTACCTCAAAGCAGAGCTTGAAGAGCAAACCAAGAAATATCCCATCACCAAAAAGTTTGTCAAAGAAATTCTATCTGTTAAACCAGGAATTACCGGTCCCTGGCAAACGAGTGGCCGTAACGAGATACCATTTGCACAACGAGCTGAAATCGACGCACATTATGCAAGAACCAGATCAATCAAAAATGATCTCTTGATCTTACTGCGTACTCCAAAAGCCATGATTTCTAAGTGGTAAACTTTGTTGGTGTGCTCACACCAATGATTTTGCTATACTGGTAGAACTATGTCATTAGAACCAGTACAACAACTCGACCAAGAAAACTCATTACTGCCCACAGCTCAGGTTAAAAGACTTGATATTGATGATCTTGGCACCACTTCTGACGACGAAACGCTCACACAGTTTACTCAATCAGCAGCAATCAAAACCTCTATGTCACGCAAATCATCATTTAAACCTTGGATGAAAGTATTGTTAGTCATCTGTATTATTTTGTTGGCAGTTGCTGGTGGTGTAGCTATTGTTGGCTTCAAAGCCTCACAAGTGGCCATCAAATTGCGATCACAGAGCGAAGATGCAAAAATACTTGGTAATTCCGCATATACAGCTTTCAAAGCTCAAAACCTTCCTGAAGCAGAAACAAAGCTCAAAGAGGTTAAAACCAAAGTCGATGAAATGGAAACTACCTATCAGGAACTTGCTGTTTACGGCAAAATGCCCCTATTCAGTGGATATTTCCAAGATGGCGAGCATGCTTTCAAAGCTGCTAAGGCATCATTAAATGGTGGTGAAAAAGCACTAGCTGCAATTACTCCATACGCTGATGTTTTAGGGTTTAAGGGTGAAGGTACTTTCACTGGGGGTACTGCTGAAAATCGCATTAAAATGTTGATCGAGACGCTTGACAAAGTAATGCCGGTTTTTGACGAGATCAACACTGAATTTAAGATTGCCGAACAAGAATTGGCAGCCATTGACTCGAATCGTTATCCCGAGCAATTTAAAGACATGAAAATCCGTTCACAAATTGTTGATGCTCAAAACATGGCTAAGACAACCATCGCCACTCTTGAAGAGTTCCGTCCTGTTTTGGCACAACTACCAGATATCGCTGGTGGCAAAGGTCAACGCAAAAAATATTTGATCTTATTTCAAAACGACAATGAACTCCGCCCAACTGGTGGTTTCTTAACTGCTTATGCAGTCGTTTACATAGAAAATGGCAAAGTTACTCCAGAAAAATCAGATGACATCTACGAACTAGATAAGAAATTTACCAAAAAAATTCCTATCCCTGAAAAGTTAGGCAAATACCTGGTTACTGAGAAACTCTTTCACATGCGTGACATGAACACTTCACCAGATTTCAAAACTTCGATGGATCTCTTCTACTCACATTACAAAACCATCAAGACAGAGCCTGACAATATCGACGGCATCATTGCCATTGACACACAAATGCTGACCGATTTAGTTTCGATCCTTGGTCCAGTTGAAATTGCAGGTTATGGAACTTTTAGTGCTGAAAACGACAAACACTGTGACTGTCCACAAATTGTCTATGCACTCTCAGAAATCATTACTCGACCAACCCCATACCTAAGAGTAGACCGTAAAGGCATTCTTGGGCCCATGATGCAATCGATTTTAGCCAAGACCTATGGTGCTAACAAACAAGTCTGGCCAAAACTTTTTGAAACAGCTTGGAAAGGCGTTGAGGGACGTCATATTCAAATGTATTTCATGGATGAAAAAGCCCAAGCTGCTGCAGAAGCAGTGAATGGAGCAGGCAGAATGATTGCCCCAACCAACGGTGAGGATTTCCTAGCTATCGTTAATGCCAACCTTGGGGGTGCCAAATCAAATCTGTTTATCAATTACGACCTCAAACAGACAGTTTCTGCACCAGAAAATGGTCAAATCACCAAAACTATCGAGATTACCTATAAAAACTCTCGAAAAGGTGATAACTGCAATCTCGAAGCTGGCTTGCTCTGTTTGAATGCACGTCTAAATGACTGGACTCGAATTTATGTTCCAGCTGGTTCGAAACTGGTCGAAGGTAAAGGTTTCATCAAAGAGCTCACTCAATATGATGAGGCTGGATTCACCGTCTTCGATGGAAACTTCAACCTTGAGCCAATGAGTTCTGCCAAATTAGTTGTAACGTACACAGTGCCATACTCTGACGCGACAACTTATAAAACAACCGTGTGGAAACAGGGCGGCATCAGTCCATTCAATAGTATGTTTGATGTGGCTGGTGGCGAAGAGCAGGTGTTAGTTGATAAAGACACTGCCTTCCAAACCAAGTTCTAGACATGGGCAAACGATCAGGCTTTACAGTCACAGGGTTGATACTCAAACGAACGAGTGTCGGCGAAGCTGACCGCATTGTGACTCTTTTCACTCCAGATCAAGGCAAAGTAGTTTGTGTGGCCAAAGGTGCTCGTAAGCTAACTTCCTCTCAGCGAGGCTCTCTGGAACCAGGCAACCTTGTGAAAGCGATGATCATCCCCACTCAATCTCTCTGGCTGCTCACTCAAACGACATTGATTTCTGATTTGGGGGATTGTTGGAAAGATTTGGCTCAATTGCGTCGAGTAAGCCAAATTCTTGAGATAACTGACAAACTGGTTGCGGAAGCCGATCCAGATCCAGAACTGTTTATTTTGGTTAGCCAATTACTCACTAGAATCATCAAGCGAACTGCAAGTGATATCGTGGTGCGGGATCAATTAGACTCAATCATTCAGCATCTGGGTTTCCCAACTCTAGCCGAGTCTCAACACCAATCAATTTCTGATTATGTTAGTGAGCTAACTGATCGTGAAATTAAAAGTTTTAAATATCTTAAAGTTGAGTGATTTTAGGCATATAATTGCTTTGTTCTAATGCCCTGAATTCGGCATTGATCAAAAAAATATGCCTCAAGATCCAATCAATCTTCAGTACACTACTATCAAGTCACCACTCCCTGATTTCATTTACGATGGGTTGAAACAATTTTCTGCAACAGCTAACGCCTATCAGCCACAACCGAAGATCCTAATTGATAAGCTCGCTGCCAAACACCACTTGCCTAGTGAACTGTTTTTCTTGACTGCCGGCATTGATGAAGCCATTCAAATGTTAATTCTGACGTACAGCAAGAATACCTTTGTATTTACCCCAACATACATTGTCTATGCTGATGTCGAGGTTTTTGGCGGCAAACTAACTCGCCTTCCTTCGATTATCGACTCCACATTTACCATTGATCCTCAACACATCCCCGGTGCTTCATTAATTTTTCTTGCAAATCCAAACAATCCTTCTGGATTTACTGAAAAGTCTGTTGTAATGGAGTTAATTAAAAATAACCCCCAAGCAATTGTAGTCATCGATGAGGCTTATGGTGAGTTTGCAGAACTCTCAGTTATTGATGAAGTTCCAAAATATCCAAACTTAGTGGTGATGCGCAGTTTTTCTAAAGCATATAGCATGGCTGGTAATCGAGTTGGTTATATCGTCGCAGCTCCGAATATCATTGCTGCCTGTCGCAATAAAGTGCAGTGGTCAAACATCTCGTACCTTTCGATAGGTGCAGCAGTGGTAGCACTCAACCATGAGAACTATTTTTTGGATCTGAGACAAAAAATTGGCCAGAGTAGGGATGAACTCCGTGAATTTTTAGTTGCCCAAGGTTTTAGTGTCCTGCCCTCAAAAATTAATGCTCTACTATTGCGGTTCTCATCTGAGACAGCTGGAACTGAGTTTGCTGAGTTCTTAACTGCTGAAGGTTTTATCATCAGCCATGGCAACGGGAATAGTAATATTGGTCTGGATAAATCGTTTGTCAGAATTGCGATTGGTACAGATGAACAGCTGGCAAAATTGCGTCAATCCATTCTAAAATTCCACAGCGTGTTACAATAAACACAGTGTTGATCCGCCTGGCAGGCGGGGAGCTATAACAAGTTCAGATAAAGCGGATAGGCAGAATTGCGTTTCAGCCTATCAAAGGGGGTGGAACCGCGATTCCGCTCAGGATCTTAAAATCCTGACTAGAACCGTCCCTCTACAGTATTTTTTAATTAAATTGCTGTGGAGCGACGGTTTTTTATTACCCACCACAGCCGAAAGGTTTCATGACTGACCAAATCCAGTCACCTCAACCACTTACACTCGACACCATCGTGGCACTAGCCAAACGTCGAGGTTTTGTATTTCCCACCTCTGCAATTTATGGCGGTCTTGCCAACTCATATGACTATGGTCCACTCGGAGTCCAACTACTAAAAAACATTAAAGATGCCTGGTGGCAGAGTTTTATCACTTCTAGACCTGACATGGTTGGACTTGACAGTCAGATAATGCTCCATCCTCGTACCTGGGAAGCTTCTGGTCACGTAGCTTCGTTTAGTGATCCTTTAGTTGAAGATCTCAAAACCAACAAGCGCTATCGAGCTGATCATTTGATCAAAGCCTGGCTGGCAACACAAACTGATGAGACTCTTCGTGCCACCTCAGTTGAAGACATGAAAATAGAGGACATGGCGAAGTTTATCCTCGATCATCAAATTAAAAGTCCTGAAGGTAATCAAATCTCAGCACCTCGCTCTTTTAATCTCTTATTTGAGACTGCAATTGGTGCTGTCGCTGGTGAAAAATCCAAGGTCTATCTACGTGGTGAAACCGCACAGGGAATTTTTAGTAACTTTAAACAAGTACTGGACACCACTCGTACCAAACTACCATTTGGAGTTGGACAAATCGGAAAAAGTTTTCGCAATGAAATTACCACTGGTCAGTTCATCTTCAGAACCTTTGAATTTGAGCAAGCAGAAATTGAGTACTTCTTCAACCCAGCACTGAGTGATTGGCAACAAATCATGAGCGACTGGAAAGACTCAATGTGGAGTTTTGTCACACAGAAACTGGGCATCCAGCAGGAACATCTGCGATGGCGCCAACACACCGATAAAGAACGCAGTCACTATAGTAAAGACACCTACGACCTGGATTATGAATATCCATTTGGGTGGAGTGAGCTTTGGGGAGTGGCTTACCGTACTGATTATGACCTCAAGCAGCATATGCAATTTAGTGGTGAATCTCTTGAGTACATCGATCCATCCACTGGTGAGCGATTTGTACCACATGTGATTGAACCCGCAGTTGGTGTTAACCGCCTATTACTCATGGTGCTCTGTGATGCATATTCTTTTGACAGTGAAAAACAGCGAACTGTACTTAAATTCGCACCAAGCATCGCTCCATACAAAGCAGCGATCTTTCCACTGGTCAAAAACAAACCAGAATTAGTCGGTTTAGCCCAAACTATTTTTGCAAGTCTATCCAAAAAGACTGCTGTTGCTTGGGATGACCGAGGTAATATCGGTAAACGATATTTAGCTCAAGATGAGATTGGTACTCCAATTTGTATCACCGTTGACTATCAATCACTTGAGGATCAAACGGTTACCATTCGACATCGTGACAGTGCTCTACAAGAACGACTACCAATAGAAAAACTTGAGGCATACATCGTAGCTATGATAAGCTGAAAGGAATAATGAAAAAAAATCTCCCACTCATTGTAGGTGCTGCACTAGTTTTGGCGTTAGTTGGCGGTGCTGTTGTCATGAAACTCAATAATAAGCCACAGCAAACAGTTGAAACCGAACCAGAAAAAAAGAAAAAGGTGAGCGAACCAATTAATGCTATTGCAGTTAGTGATCGACCATATCTAACTGTCGAACCACTTGCAGATGGTAGAAATATTCTGATCAAGGTATTCAGTCTCAAAAAACCTGCTACTGAAGCAGAATATGAGCTCGAATATCAAGCAGGTTCATTGTTGCAGGGTGCATTTGGCAATATAAAAATCCCTAGCGTTCCAGCTGAGACCAAAATTTTACTAGGCAGCTGTTCAGCTGGTGGTGCCTGCACTTACCATGAGGATGTTAGAGGTGGCACTATCATTACTCGATTTAAAGGTGACGAAAACTACGCACTTAAAAACGAGTGGAAATATATTGACAACAAAACCAAGGACAATGAATTTAGTTCTAAGGATGCCAAGTTCCAGATAGCGGCAGACTCACTCAAAAAAGTACGCTTCATAACTATTACCAACAGTCCGGGATACCCAGAGGAGCCCACTGGAGTAGTCGTATCTGAGGTCTATGCGCTATCCACTGGTAGTGAGCTAACTGGCACGGCCAAAGTCTCGATCCGAGCCAAAGAAACTGGAGATCTAACCGTCATGGGTTGGGATGGCAAAACATGGACGGCACTGACCACCACACTTGCCACTGATGATAATAAGATGGCACAGGCCGATGGCAAACTAATGCAACTCTACCTGGTTGTAAAAAAATAGCCTCATAACTTTGTTACAGGATTAGCGCTTGGCCAAAAACCAGGCGCTTTTTTGTGGTGTCTGCCAGTTTTCTACAAACTGACTATTTTCCATTTTCTTGACCAACAAACCCGAAACAAGCTGACTATTGCATCAGTGTTTGTGGAGTGTTAATTTAATTATGGTAAAAAATGGTAAAAAATCCTATATAATTTCAGCAAATGTTCATAGGCAAGTACTATCATCGGCTGGAAAGCAATCAAAGGATTTCATTACCAAAAAAGTTTCGTGACCAAAGCGAAAGTTGGGTGGTAACTAGAGGTTTGGACGGATGTTTATTTCTGTTTAAACCTGAAACCTTCCAAAGCGAAATCGCTGAGATCGCAAACCGCTCTTTGACAAAAAAAACTAATCGAGACTTAGTTCGGTTAATGACCAATGAGGCACAAGAAGTTATTTCTGATGACAATGGTCGAGTACATCTGCCCGAGTACTTGATTGAGTTTGCCAAACTTCAAAAAGATGTCGTCGTGGTTGGCAGCTTAAACAGAGTGGAACTCTGGGATCAAAGTGCCTATCACGAATATGTCGCTAAACTGGAACTCTCAGCCGAGACCATCGCAGAAAGTATTGATGCAAACTGACCAACACCAAGCCGTTTTATTACACGAGGCAGTTGAATTACTCAACGTCAGGACTGGTGACTGGTATGTTGATGGGACTTTTGGTCGAGGTGGTCACACTGAAGCAATTCTTAAGTTGGGAGGCAATGTCATCGCTTTTGATTATGACGAACAAGCAATTCTTGCCGGACAAACTAGATTTGCGACCGAAATTGCAAACTCAAGACTGATCCTGGTTCGAGAAAATTTCGCCGCTCTCAAGACTATCCTGCCAACTCTCCCTGAGTATGCTGCAAAAATTTCTGGAGCCTTGTTTGACTTTGGAACCAGTATCGAGCAATTACGCTATGACCAACGAGGTCTGAGCTTTCTCAATGCTGCTGCACCGCTCGACATGAGACTAGACGCAAGGTTGGGTGTCACTGCTGCGGACTTGATCATGGTCTTACCAGAAAAACAGCTTGCCGATTTATTCTTCGAGGCTGGTGGAGAACTACGCGCTAAAGCCATTGCTAGAGCAATCGCCAAAGCAAAGAAAAAAGGCGTGGTTTACGCCACCACCGGTGATTTACTCAAAACCATCGGTTCAATCTCAGCTCACCGCCAAGGTCATTTGCACCCCGCAACTAAAGTCTTCCAAGCACTTCGTATCGCTGTAAACAATGAGCTCAGCAATATTAGTGATGGAATGCCGGTAGTATTTGAAGTGTTACAGCCAGCATCTCGATTAGTAACGATCGCTTTCCATGAGGGAGAGGATCGAATTGTCAAACAACTCTTTAAGAATTGGGAACAACTCAATTTGGGGACTAGCATCACCAAAAAACCAATTGTTCCAAGTCCTGAAGAAATTAACAGTAATAGTAGAAGTCGCAGCGCTAAGCTTCGAGCCATAGAAAAAAATCATGCAAACTAATCGCACCAATACCTTATATGCCACATGGTATTCAATCGGTGTCTTACTCCTGATTTTTCAAGCAGTTTCAACTGTCTATCAACTGAGTACTACCATCAGTGATGGCCAAAAAATTGCAAAACTCCAACGCGATCATCAAGAATTAACCAACCAAAAAACAACGTCCGAACAGCTTGCAACTTCATTAGTGGCAATTTCCCAGATCAAAGAACAGTTGCCTGCCGGTTTTGGTGCAGTCACCAAGCCACTGATTGTACGCACCAGTGACAGTGTTGCTTCAAGGTAATAGACTATCCACATGGCACATTTGCCAATCACAGCCCATCAAGATCAACACTCTCATTCAACTAGAGGCAAGGTTTTTTTGTCATTGGTCTTTGTATCGCTTTTTTTCGTAATTATCAGACTCGGATTTTGGCAAATAGTGAAAGGCAAGGAACTTCGAAGTGTGGCTGAACGGCAGTCACAGCGACAACTGAAAACTGCAGGGGACAGAGGAAAAATCTATACCAGCGACAACCACCTGTTGGTCTCAAATCAAGATTACTTTCGGGTGATGCTCAGCAAAGAGTTGCAAAAAGATCCAGCCGTCAGCATTGTTGATCGACTTGCCCCATTACTAATCGAAGCTGATCCTGAATATCTCCAAGCCTCCTCTGCGGCACAGCGAGAAGAGTTTACTTTGGCATTTACTGAAAAACTCACCAAACAATTAAATCGTGACAGCAAATGGATTCAACTTAAAGCAAAAGTCCCAGCTGTCACAAAAGCTAAAATAGAGCTAATCAATCTGAGTGGAGTAACATTTGAATCATTTAGAGGCAGATATTACCCCGAAGCTTCGATGGCAGCTCATTTATTGGGGTTTGTGGGTAAAAATGATATTGGCGAAGACGTAGGATACTTTGGACTTGAGGGAGCACTAAACGAAGAACTGACAGGAAAAGTCGATAAACGTTTGGTCTTTACCGATGCCCTCGGACGTGCCTTACCTGGACAAGACTCAAGTGGCAACCGGGTGATTGATGGACGCGATATCGTATTAACTATTCGGCGAGATCTGCAAAACTTGGCAGAGAGCGAATTGTCTCGAGGCATCAGAAAATATGGTGCCCGCTCAGGTGAAATCATCATGATGGATCCAAATACAGGCAAGATATTAGCCCTCGCTACCTGGCCAAAGTACGATCCATATAGCTACTTTATCTCACCAACCAGTTTGTATAAAAACCCCAGTGTGATTGATACATATGAGCCCGGCTCTACTTTTAAGACAATTACCGTTGCGGCAGCCCTGGATGCTGGTGTAATCAACCCAGAAACTCAATGTCCTGTTTGTGCAGTTCCTCGTGAAATAGCAGGCCATGTAATTAAAACTTGGAACAATGAATATCACCCAAATATCACGATCACTGATGCCTTAGCCAAGTCAGACAATGTGGCCATGATTTATGTGTCTGATTTGCTTGGTCGTGACCGATTTGTCGAATACATCAAAAAATTCGGCATTAGTGAACCACTAAAAATTGACTTACAAGATGACACTAAAACACCTTTCCCCAGCAAGTGGGGACCGGTTGAGATTGCTACAGCATCTTTTGGTCAAGGAATCAGTACTACTAGCATGCAATTAATGCGTGCCGTGGGTGTAATCGCAAATGGAGGCAAATTAATGCGGCCTACAATCATCGAAAAGGTGATTGATCACCAACTTAACAAAACAATCACTATCGAACCCATTGTGGAAAGGCAAGTAATTAGCCCAGCTGCAGCAGCCAGTGCCGCCAAAATGATGATTTACTCAGCACACCACGGCGAAGCACAGTGGACAGTTTCCAAGCACTATACTGTGGCTGCAAAAACAGGTACCTCACAAGTCGTAACCGATGGAAAATATGACGAAAATAAAACGATTGCCAGTTTTATCGGCTTCGCTCCACCAGAAAATCCAAAAGTACTAATGTTGGTCAAGTTCAATGAACCCAGCTCAAGCATTTGGGCAGCCGAAACTGCTGCACCAACTTGGTATGCTGTGGCTGAGAAAGCGTTCTTGCTGCTCAATATTCCTGCAGATCAATAGTTCACCTCGGAAAAAATACTCCTGAAAATTTTAGTCAATTTTTTGGTCTGCTAGTTGCAGAATTTTTTCCAAATCTTGCTGTGTTTCTTCTGGACTCCCTTTGAGTGTAATCGAAACTCTGGTTTGATTGCGTGAGCGAATTAATTTTAAGGCAGTTGGAGTGGTAAAGTACTCCTTGAACTTGGTTTCCCATTTCTTGACCTCCTCATCAGGTTGTGAAATTGGACGACCATGTCCAGCAGATTCACCCTTATTGGCAGAATCTTTAAATCTTCTGGCCAGTTCTTCTGCCCGGCGAACCGAAGCATTTTCCTTGAGAATAATCTTGTAACACTCAATCATGTCCTGCTCGTCTTCGATGCCAAAAATTGCCCGAGCATGACCCTCAGTAATCTGTTGGCCTAACAAGCCATCACTAATAGCGTCAGGTAAATCAAGTAATTTGATAGTGTTGCTAATGTATCCTGCAGATTTGCCGATTCTCTGTGCCACAGTACTTGCTGGCAGACCAAATTCTCGAATCAATCTTTGGAAAGCCTGTGCTCGTTCGATTGGATTGAGATCGGTGCGTTGCAGATTCTCTACAATCGCCATCTCCAGCATCCCTTTTGGAGTGGTTTTTTTGATGTGTACCGGCACGTCAGTTAGACCTGCAATTTTTGCGGCTCTCCAGCGTCGCTCACCTGCGATAATTTGATAGCCAGCTGGGGTTTCGGCAACTACTAATGGCTCCAAAATCCCATACAATTTTATTGATTCAACTAACTCAGCAATTTCTTCTTTTTTAACTTTCTCTCTGGGTTGAAATGGGTTTGGCTGCAGGTTATTGATTGGTAGGGTTTGAATAGCTTGATTAGTCATATGCTTGATATACCATAATCATCACCTTTTTCACAAGGGGATTTTCACAAGCGAATTAAAAAGTAGCCTAGTAGCAACAAAAAAGCTGCGTTTTGCGCAGCTTTTTACAAAAAATAATCAAAAAAACTATTTGACTACATTCATAATACTAAGCCAGTCATGGGCTTGCATCATTGACTGTTTTTTAACCCAATCTGGTAGATCTTTAACTACGTCCTGGAGACTAATGGCATCACCTTCAAGAACAGCAGTAACATAATGATTTTTACCTACAGTGACATCAACAAATGAACCGTTGCCATCGGTATAATAGTTGAATTTTACATCGCCTTTTTTTGACTCTTCGACTCCAGCTAGTACCTGTTTAACCTCGTCCTGCCACTCACGCACGACAGTTTCTCGACGATCCTGCTCATCAGGCGCGTCTGTTCTGTGCTGGATATATAAGTCACCCAAATCTGAAATCTTAAAGAATCCATCGCCATCTTTGATTCCTAATTCATCTAGCGCCTTGAACGCGGGTAGAATTTTTTTCTTATGCTCTGCTGACTTCTTGTAATTAACATTCATTAAATGAAGAGTTCCATTGGCGTCGAGAAAACCAAGCTGCTGATTCATACCTAGAAAAAAAGTATCGCCACTAAACGACATCGTTCTCGTTGGCTTAAGTGCTTGCAATGCCAAAATAAAATCCTTTGCATCAGCATACTCTACATATTCACGTCCTTCTTTTTCGCCTAATTCAGACTTCTTCAAAGTTGGAACCACTTCCTCAATGAATTTTCTAGCTTGAGAATTCACACCAGAATTTTCTGCATAAAATGTTGAGAATCCATCTGGTTCAGGTTTATCAACCTGATCTTGCACAATCTCCTTGAGTGATGAAACAAACGCAACTTCATCCAGCTCAGGTGTATCAAGCAGTTTATTGATCTGGGCGATGGTAGCATCTCCGGATTCATTATTTGCTCTAGAAGCTGCTCTTACTATATTTACGACTTCTGTTGAAATTGCTGGACCAAATCTTCCCTCAACTTTCTGAACCAAATCATTTAGTCGAGTTGCGTATGTCTCAAAAGGGATTGTTTTGTGAAATTCAGTCATTATTCTTTCGTAAAATAGATATCAAAGTTCAGTATCTCACGATATATAACAGAACGTCAATCCACTGTGAAGCTTGATTAAAACAAAAAAGCTGCGTTTTGCGCAGCTTTTTACAAATTCAATAAAAAAGATTATTGATTAACGACGTTAACCACAACCTTACCAAGTCGGCGACTGAAGGAAACGACGCCTTCAACCAGTGCGTGCAAAGTATAATCCTTGCCCATACCTACATTTTTGCCTGGCTTGTAGTTGGCACCTTTTTGACGAATCAAAATATTGCCAGCAATCACAGTTTCACCACCAGCTTTTTTCAAGCCTAAGTGACGACCTCTGCGTTTACCTTGTGCGTGTTGAATAACGCTACCAGAACCTTTGACGTGTGCCATATATATTTCTCCTTATTTGGATTGTTTCCAAGTGAAAACGATGATTTGACGCTGCACCACTGCTTTTGGCCTGGCGTATAGCACCGGATCGACCGTAAGAGTATAGCCGAAGGGCTTAAGCTTGTCAAACAAGTTTTCGAGACTAAAAGTACGTTTTCCACTCTGGACATACGGGAAAACAACCACCACTCGTGCATCATTTTTCAACCATCTGCACCAGTGCTTAAATGAACCGAGATAGAGCTTTTCTAAACCTTTAAAGATATTAGCCAAATCATCCAATTTTGGAGTTGGCTTACCAAGGAAAGGTTCAGTGACTAAATAATCAATTGAGTGGTCGGGGAATGGCAATTGCAGATTTGTGGCATCAGCTGCTTGGACAAACAGTTTCACTTTTGATTGATACTCGGCAGCGAACCAATTGATGTTGCTCAACGTACCTCTGACAGCAGTTTTATCAAGATCAGAACCGTGAGCTGCTAAACCAATCATGGCTGACTCGAGTAAAATAGTACCTGAGCCACAGAATGGATCTAATAGTTGCTGTTTGGAAAGTGTTTCAGCTGGTGTGTTGGCTGCAGCGATGTTGACCATAATTCGAGCCAACTTTGGGGGCAACATACCTTTTTTGCGATCAGCGTATGGTTTGTATCGATCACGAACTGTCCAGTCATCAATGTCTTGAACTGATAAGGTACGAGCTACAAAAACAGTACCTGCCTCATACACGAGGCACCAATCCTGCACTTTTGTTTGATGTAGTAAGACTGCTGCTGGCAAACCAGTACCTGGTTGCTTAAGATAACGACTCTTAATTCCCAGTTCGCGCAGTGCTACTTTAATTTCTTGAAGTGAAAATTGTTCAAAACCAGATTGACCAAACTCTGCAAATCCAAAATCAATACCGTTGGCTGCTGCATGTGGAGCCATGACATCAGCTAATTGGCGAAGCAACGATTGCTCGTCGTCAGGTAATGGGAAACTAGTTAGTACACCATACAGTTTTACGATACTACCAGAACGCTTGAAAATTGCTTGTGCCTCGAGGTCTGACTCTAATTCAAATGCCAATAACTTATCACCACCCACAAACTCTGGCTTTTGACCAACAACCATTTCCAACTCAAGCTTTGATAAAGCTGGAGTCGCACCAACCAAAAAATAATATCTGGACATTAGGCTGTGATTTTGTCGATAGTCACCACAGTTTGCTGTTGGCGATGACCCATCGTACGGCGATATCTCGACTTAGATTTGTATTTAAAAACGCGAATTTTATCTGCCTGTTTGCGAACTCCGACACTCACAGCGACAACCGCACCATCAACAAGTGGCATACCGATGCTGTGCTTCTCACCATCAACAACTAATAAAACATCAGTTATCTTGAGTGAATCACCCTCAGCTGAAGAATGTAGTTGGTCAACAACAAATTGATCTTGTTCTTGAACTTTGTACTGCTTGCCTTGTAATTGAATTACTGCGTATTTTGACATGGGATGGATTATATCATTTCGAGGACATTTTGAAAGTCGCAGTCGGTTACAAACAATATGTGCGGATTTAAACAATTTTTACCGATATTTTTGATGATTCAACTGCTATTTGACGATGAATCAATCCAAACGTCACGCAAGTTGCCAGTATTGAACTACCACCATACGACAACAATGGTAGCGTGATTCCAGTGATTGGTAACAACCCAATGTTCATACCAATATTTATCCCTGTCTGTACAAAAAAATAAATACTAGTTCCAAGCAACATGAATTTTCCGCCTGTTTGCAACTGGTATTGCTTGTCAATTAACCAGGTAATCAACGATGCATAGGCCAATACTACAGTCAGTGTGCCAATAAATCCCGTTTCTTCAGCCAACGATGCGAAAATGAAGTCAGTTTGTCGCTCGGGCAAAAATCGCAAATGAGACTGAACACCCTGTCCCAAACCTTTGCCCCACAAACCTCCCGAGCCAACCGCGATTAGTGACTGGCGTGCATTGTATTGAGTGCTTGTTTCCTCGCTAACTTGCCACTGGGTACTAGGATTTAGAAATCCCAAGATTCGATCCTTTTGATATTGCTTAAATATAAATAGCCAAACAAACACCACACCGATAACCAATGCTCCCGCTGCACTCAACACAACTTTTCTAGGAATTCCATATAACAGTAACATTCCAAATATTGATAAGAAATAGACTACACCAGTTCCGAAATCAGGTTCAAGAAAAATTAATACTCCAGGAAGTATTGCGATCACTGCGACAAGCAAAAGTTTTTTCCCAACCAGCTTGATACCAGTAGAAAATATCTGGACTAAATACGCCATCACTATTGGCACTGCAAATTGCGAGGGTTGAATCTTTAAGCCATATCCAACCTCAAACCATCCAGTGGTACCTCTAGTTCGGTCACCAAAAAAAAGTAATCCTAGGAGCACAATTGTAAGTACAACATATATCCAAAATACAGATCGACGATACAGTGACTCAGGAAGTTGTGTCAGTAAAAAACAGCTAAACCAACCGCCACAAAAAAACCAAAATTGTTTATCAACTAAATCTGGGCTGATACTTTTGAGCACCACTAAACTAAAGACTGACAAAAAACCACCAATGAGCCACAGAATCGACGAACGCATGATTTGATTGTAGCAAGTGTTTTTACAACCACTGTGCCAAACTTTTTTACACAACGAGCAATAGCTTGGGTTCGTCACCAATGAGTAGTTTGGTGAAGGTTTTTTTCTCGATTTCGCTCTGCCAGCTTGTTGGCCAACTCTGCAATTGCATTGTTGCAACCTGTCCAACTTTCAAGCCTGCTTGTTTCCTCAGGTTTTGGATTTGGCGCATGATGTCCCGGGCTTCACCTTCAGCTTTTAGCTCGTCGGTCAAAACTGTATCAAAAACAGGTTCTACTTCCACTTCAGCAATTTTCCAAAATACCTGCTTCACATTGAGTTCTGACGCAATCACACCTGAAAGTGTATCTGCCATAGTTAGTGCTGTTGAAACAGTAAATGTCACCGATGCTAATGGTTGTCTGACTTTGACACCAGCTTCTTTGCGTTTTGCATGTGCAGATTCAACTAATTTTCGTACCAACACCATTTCACTATTTAGTACCTCATCAACTTGTGCACTCGCATATGTTGGCCAGTCAGTTAGGTGAATGGAGCTCTGTGCATCTACCATGGTGTGGTGAACCAACTCTGCAAAAAATGGTGCTACCGGTGCAAACATTTGAGCTAATGTGTAGAGTGCATACCCAAAAGTTTGACTTGTTTCTGTTTGAGTTTGATCTTTAATTCGCTCTCGACTCAACCGCAAATACCATGTCGAAATCATATCTACAAATTCCATCAAGGATCTGCAAGCACGAATCACATCATAGCCATCCATATACTTGGTGACATCTCGAACCAATGTCTCTGTCGCACTGAGCAACCACTGATCCATAATGTTGGTAACTTTTTCTGGTTTTGTGAATCCAACTTCATGGTTTGCAAAAGTTTGATAGAAACCAAGCACATTCCACCAAATTACAAATACTTTGCGACGGAGATCTGAAACTTCTTTTTCCGAAAAATTTAGATTCTCAGATTTCATCACCGTCGAACTCATCAGATATAGTCGCAAACTATCGACACCATATTTATTAATTAAGACCATAGGGTCGGGATAGTTTTTCTTAGACTTGCTCATTTTTGAACCATCTTCGGCGAGGATGGTCCCGGTGGTTAAAACATTTTCAAATGAAGGTTTCACAAAAATTCCCACTGAAAGTACATGCATGGTGTAAAACCAAGCTCGAGTTTGAGCTATGTACTCACTCACAAATTGTGCAGGGTAGTTTCGCTCAAACAACTCTTTGTTTTCGAACGGATAATGCTGTGCTGCAAATGGCATTGAGCCAGATTCAACCCAACAATCAAAAACCTCGCTGGTACGTTTACCCTTGACGGTTTTAGCTTCATCAACCCAAACCTCGATTTCATCTAAAAATTCACGGTGGATATCTGTTAATTCGTTGACCAGTTTTGGCTCAACAGCCCACTGAGCAAGTTCCTTGCGAGAACTGATAACTCGTAGCAATTCAACACCATCGTTATTGGTGCCTCTCCAAATTGGCATTGGGGTACCCCAATACCGTGATCGTGAAATATTCCAGTCAGGTGCATTCTCCAAACCCTTCAAGAAACGGCCATGTTTGAGATGTTTTGGATACCAATTAACGTTTTCATTTTGAGCAATTAATTCACTGCGTAGTTTAGAGACATTGATAAACCAAGCTGGTAATGGTGCAAAATACAAACGAGTATTACAGCGATAGCAAGCAGGCACGCTATGCGTATGTGGTTTTTCAGAATACATCAAACCACGAGCCGCTAAATCCGCATTGACCAATGGATTGGTTTTTAAAATGTACATTCCAGCCCATGGAGTTACTTCACTACGTATTTTTCCTTCACTGTCTACATGCTCAACCAATTGCACATGCTCACGCTGCATTACCCGGTAGTCATCTTCGCCATATACAGCTAAAGTGACGATTCCCGTACCTTCTTCTGCAGTTACAAACTCATCAGCAATAACCACCCCAATTTTCTCTCCCTTACTGCGATCTGGATACCAATCATAGTGTGGCTCGAATTGCCATGCTGCCAAATCAGTTCCTGAATATCTCTCGACTATCTCATATGGCAACTCACCGAGCATTGCCAGTGTAGTTTCAGCTAAGACATAAAACTCATCTTGCTGGGAAACTTTCACATATGTCAAAGTGGGATTAACCGCCAGTGCAGGTGTCGCTAATTTATTCCATGGTGTGGTTGACCATGCTAATAAATAGGTTTTTTCCTGACCAACAACTTTATATTTATAGGTATTTGCTGGTTCAGTTACCGTTTGGTAACTGTTATCCATGGCGATCTCAAAGTTTGAAAGTGGAGTAGCACATCGTGGACAGTACAAGATTACTTTTCGACCCTCATATATCAGTCCCTTGTTGTAGAGTTGGGCAAAGCCCCACCAAACAGATTCCATATAGGGAGCATCCATAGTCTTATAGCTATGTTCGAAGTCAACCCAGCGACCCAACCGGCCAATGATTTTTTCCCATTCGCTGTCTAAACGAAGCACTTCAGTTCGACAAGCTTGATTAAATTTGTCGATGCCAAGTGCTTCAATACCTTTTTTGCCACCTTTAATGTCGAGGTTTTTCTCGATCATATTCTCGATTGGCAAACCATGACAATCCCAGCCCCAAACACGCTCAACTCTTTTACCTCTCATGGTTTGGTAGCGAGGAATGACATCTTTTGTGGTCGATGCAAGCAAGTGACCATAATGTGGCATGCCAGTTGCAAATGGAGGGCCGTCATAAAAAACGTAGCTATTTTTGCTGTTTTTTGATTCGACAGATTTTTTAAAAGTACCGTCTTGTTGCCAAAACTGCTGTGTTTGCTCTTCCAACTCCGGAAGATTTGGTGGAGTAGAGAAGTTAAGTTGTTTTTTCATATTTTTTTCCAATCAGTTTTGCTGACTTAATCCAAAAAAGCCTGCACAACTGACCAATTACTTGATCAATTACGCAGGCTTCTTCACAAATGCAAAGAAAGGTACCAGCCTGGTACTACTTAATTTTCTGTGATTACGGACAGCTCCGGCTCGATCTAGTTTTCAATTCGCACTTAAGCAAATGAATTTCTGCAAGCACCTCGCGTGGTGATAGCCACACTCAAACGGATTTACATAGGTAGTATAACACTCGAAAATAAATTGCGAAAAGACTACTTAAACTCATCCAGACCCAAACTTTTTTTCTGCTTCTCTTTTTCTTGCCTCTTCCAATGCTTTTTCTAACAACGCTGCTCGTTCCTGCCTTGCTTGTCGCTCAACTGCCTCTTGTCGCAGTTTTTCCTCGTATTCTTTCATCTTCTGTTTTCTCGCAGCTTCCTTAATTGGGTCAAAAGGGTATGCATCAATCATATTCAATCTACATAAGGATTAATTTGATCCAACAAAATCAGGTTAAGATTTGCGTTGTCTCAAAAACGCGGGAATCTCGAACTCATCGTCGAAATCATCAGAATTAGCTGGAGCACTCTGCTGTGCTGGTTTTTCAGCCACTCTAGTATTTTCAAAACTTGTGGAGCGAACAAATGGTTGTTCTGCTTCATCTTCACCAGCTATCTGACCCATGGTTTGTGGTTGTGTAAATGCTGATGGTGCTCGGTCAATTTTGCCTGGCTCCTCATCACTATCCGGCATGCCAGCTCTGGCAACTACCGTGCTTGGTGATGGTGATCGACGGCGTGAATCTCGGCTGTATGCTCCAAACATCACTCGTTGGTTATATCCAGGTCGCTCATCAAACCCAGTGGCGATAACACTGACTTTAATCTTGCTACCTAGCTCTTCATCAATAGTGGCACCAAAGATAATGTTTGCATCTGGATCTGCAGCATCAGCAATGATTGCAGAAGCATCAGAAACCTCAGACATAGTCATATCTGGACCACCAACGATGTTGTACAGAATTCCTTTAGCACCGGTAATAGAAACTTCGAGCAAAGGTGATGAAATTGCCATTCGAGCAGCCGTAGCGGCACGATTCTCGCCGGTTGACTCTCCAATACCCATGAGAGCACTACCAGAATCAAGCATGATAGTTTTCACATCTGCAAAATCAACATTAATTAATCCTGGAGTAGTAATCAAATCTGAAATGCCTTTGACACCCTGACCCAACACATTGTCAGCTAATCTGAAAGCATCCAGCAAGGTCATTTTCTTATCTACAACTTCCATCAAGCGTTGGTTGGGGATCACAATCAAAGTATCAACGACATCGGTTAGACTTTCGATGCCTTCTTCAGCGGTCTGCATCCGACGAATGCCTTCAAACGCAAATGGCTTGGTAACAACTGCGACAGTCAAAGCCCCAGATTCTTTAGCGATCTCAGCTACAATTGCTGAAGCACCAGTTCCAGTGCCACCACCCATACCAGCAGTAATAAACACCATGTCGGTATCAAATAGCAAATCTTTCAATTTTTCGCGACTCTCTTCAGCTGCAGTACGACCCACTTCAGGGTCGGCACCTGCACCAAGTCCACGAGTAAAATTACTGCCAATTTGAACTTTAGTCTCTGCTTTTGAGGTCAGCAATGCTTGAGCATCAGTGTTAATAGCAATAAACTCAACATTTTGAATTTGCTTGGACATCACCATCGAGTTGATAGCATTGCCACCACCACCTCCAACACCGATGACCTTGATCTTTGCAAATGTAGTATTGGATGGTTTAACGAGTCCCATAAGTTGGTGTGCGCCTCTGGCGCGATTCTTGTGTATCAAAGTATAGCATAGCCATAACTACATACAGAATGTGTTATGGCAACACTGACTTAAATATTCCCATGATTTTTTGACCAATAGAACCTAGATTAAATGAGCTTAGGAAAGAAGGAAATGCACTTCCGGAAGACACAACCTCGCCACCACCTTGCTTAGCACCATATACGATCAGGCCAATACTGGTTGCATACGAAGGTTTATCAATATCACTAACTAGTCCATCTAGTTTCTTGGGATTCCCGATTCTGACAGGTAAGTTCAATGCTTTACGGGCAGTGTCAGCAATTCTAACTGTCTGAGCCCCACCTCCGCACAACACCAAGCCAGCAGGTACTCGACTCACCAAATCTTGCTCAACTAATTTCTCAGCAACTAAATCAAAAATTTCTTTAATTCGTGGAGCCATGATACCTTCAATCAAAGTGCGCTTTGATAATTTCTCACCACCATTGTCGACTCCTAATTTATCCAGATCTAATTGATCTGCCTTGCGACGTCGACGATTTAGTTCCTCCTTAGATTCACCTGGCATTGGTTGGATAACTTGAAGATCTTCTAAACCGAGGGCTAACTTTACTTTTTCAGCTGCGTCCAAACTAATACGGCAACCTAAGGCAATATCTTGAGTAATGTGACGGGCACCGATTGGCACAGATCCAGAATATTCTAAGCAACCATCAACATATGCACAAATTGAAGTGGTGCCAGCACCAATATCAATCGTGACCACTCCCAGTTCTTTCTCGGTTTCAGTCAAAACTACTTCTGCTGAAGCAAGTCCAGAAAATACAAAACCGTCCACTTTGAGTGCTAAATCATTGAGACATTTTTCAAGATTCTTAAGCGAAGTGGTCATAGCACTAATAATATGCGCCTCTGACTCAAGTCGAACACCGGTCATACCAACCGGGTCTTTAATACCTTCCTGTGAATCAACCTTAAAATCTCTAGGTACCACATGAATAATTTCGCGATCAGCTGGAAGTGAGATAGCACGAGCTGCTTCAATTACACGATTAATATCTAGCCGAGTAATTTCTTGATCTGGAGAAGCCACAGCCACTACGCCTTTTGAGTTGCGCGATGTAATGTGAGTGCCACTAACAGAAACGAACGCACTTTTTACTTCAAAGCCGGCCATACGCTCTGCAGCATCGACGCTTTCACTGATGGTATTGAGCACCTGCTCAAGATCAACAATAACACTGCGTCGCATACCCCTTGAGGGAACCACTGAAACGCCAACCACACGCAGCAACCGATCTTCGTCGATAACAGCAATGAGGGTGACGCACTTATCAGTGCCCAGATCAATAACGGTAACTACTCGATTTTTTGACATATCAACAACGAGTCATTTCTGTGTCTAACTATACAGAACTTAGAAGCAACTGTCGATAAGTTTATATGACTTATCACCAAATTGCTGCAGAGTAATCAGTACTCCAAGCTTACTCTAACATCACTTACCTACAAATCTAATCACTGGAAACTTAAAACGCAAGTCAATTTCTGAAATTTTAGCCTCTGAAGTTCTCTCATTATTCTTGATTTCTTGTTCAATTAATTTTAGTCGTGCCAACTCAACTTGAGGAACTGATTTTGCTGCCACCAAAATACGTCTGCCATTTTGAAATAAAATTGAGATTTGATTGAGATCGTCGAATCCAATATAGGTAACCTCAGAACCAGCATCGTTTGCTGATTCAAGCCAATTGAGAATGAGTGAGTGCTCCTTTAGTGCCATGTTGTCAGTCCAAACCGCTTTTTGACTCCAAGCTTGACTAAAAAAACAAACTGGAACCGAAATTTTTTGTGAAATTTGTTTAACCTTACCTTGCTCATTAACCACATACCACTCTTTTTGATCCTCCGTTACCAAATATTTTGGCTGGCTCACGTTAAAGTACAACTCAACTGTAGCGGGTAGTCGCTTACGAAGGTGAGTGAAATAAATAAGTTGATCTGACACTGAAATTTGTTGAATTTGTTGCAAACTGTTTTGGTCGTCGAGTTTTGAAAACAACAATGATTTACCATACAAGCCAGTTGCAGCCTGGCATTCTTGACTACTAATCTGTTGATTAGCTAGAAAACAATTAAGGTTTTTTATCACCAACCATTTCCAAAATAGCTGATAAAAACCAAAACAGAACACCGAAATCACACTTATAACGATAATAATTATTCCAACAATCTTTGCCACTTTTAAAACTTGAAGTGGATGTCGGTTTGCCTGTCCACTATGGCTACGATTATGGTGCAACATATTTCATCAGTAAAAATAGCTTAGCAGTTGCATCAATTGGCAAATGTAGTGATTGCAAACGAAGTTGTCTGAGTGCATACGTTCTATCCAAATCATCTATAGCAGCCAACAATTTTTGTGTCGATAACTCATTTTGCTCTAAAATGGTTGCCCCTCCGATACTTTCTAGCCATTTAGCATGTGCTTGCTGCTCACCATCAGCAGATCCAGGCAGTGGCACAAGTATGGCAGGCACTGCCATAACTGCTAATTCATAGATTGTGTTTGCCCCAGACCGACAAATAGTTCGTGCATGTTGACGATATAACCAAAAGAGATCTTCGGCATTTAACCAAGCAGCACAGACATAATTTGGATATTCATCAGCCAATTTACGCAAACTTTGTTGAATACCATCCGCCTGAGTGCCGTCGTTGTGACCTATTTGATGCACCACATACCATTTACTCAACAACTCAGGGAGAATTTTTAATACTGCCTGATTGATTGCTTGTGAACCCTGACTGCCACCAGTAACTACTAGAATTGGTAAGTTTTTATCATTTATATACCAAGTAGGCTGCGGCAAATTTTGATTAAAAGCAGCAGGACGTATGGCATTTCCAATCACACTGGTTGTTTGCTTTGGAAAAGTGCCCACTGTTTCTGGAAAACTAAGGGCAATTTGGTCCGCAAATCGTACAATTAATCGATTAGCCAAACCTGGTACCATGGTCTGTTCATGTGCCACAACTTTAATCCGCAGTAATTTTGCAGCAAGCACCACGGGTACTGCCAAATAGCCACCAAATACTACTACTACATCAGGTTTAATTACTGATAATTTTTGAAGTGCTACTAAAATCGCCCAGACTAATTGTGGTAGTAACCATGGCCATTGCCATGTTCGACCAGCTAATTTGGGAGAATTAAATGCAATAAAAGTCGCTTTCCTTGCCTGGACCTCATCTGATTCAACAGCTTTCTGTCCTGGCCTACTAAAAATCCTCCCGAAAAACCACCACTGCACACCCAATTGGTGATGACTCGTGTGATCCATTAGTGCTAGAGCTGGGGTTAGATGGCCGCCAACAGTTACTGCTTTCATAGCTGCGTATATTCTCGCACAGTACGGGTGTGTCTATCTCCAGATGTGTGACTAATTTGCAATAAAACTCCAATGATAAAAAATAGCATTAATAACGATGAGCCTCCATACGAGAAAAAGGGTAGAGGGATGCCAGTGAGCGGCACCAGGGCAACAACAGCAGCTAAATTAAGTACTATTTGGCCACTAATCCACAGCATGATGCCATAACCCACCAATCTCTCAAATGAATTTGGCTTGGTCATGCCAGTCAACAAATACAGCAAATAAATAAAATAGCCAAAAAGACTAATTAAAAAAACAGAACCTACAAACCCTACCTCCTCTGCAACCACTGCAAAAATCGAGTCACTGCTTGCCTCAGGAATATATAAATATTTCTGATGCGAGTTGCCGATACCCTTTCCCATCATGCCTCCGCTACCAAGTGCAATCGTAACTTGTCTCACATGAAAGCCTGCACCATAAGGATCTTTCTCTGGATTCAAATAGGTAGTGAGCCGCTGTAAACGATATGGAGAAATAATAATCGCGATAATCATCAATAAAATCCCTAATCCAAAAAATGGTAGTAGTTTACGAATGCTACCGTACGCCAAAAAATACATTCCAAATGAAATCCACAATACTACCAACAGCGAACCCAAATCTGGCTGCAAGATAATTAGTAAGGCTGGCAAACCCACAAATATCAAAAAAGCACCCAGTCGTTGATGCTTTATCATCCACGAGGCAAAAAAAATAATCACTGCAAACTTATAAAACTCAGCTGGCTGGAATAATGTAAATCCCAAATTTATCCAACGGTGTGCACCGTTCAGCTGTACACCAATTCCAGGCAAAAAAACAGCAATTAAAAACAAAAAACCGATTCCATACCATAAAACTGCCGTTTTTCGCCAAAACTCTGTTGGCAAAAATCTACCAATAAGTAATGTCACCATACCGAGCAGCATCCATAATGATTGCTGGCGTAAAAAGTGATATTGGTTGCCAACCATAGCAAAACTCTCAGCAGTGGAAGACTCAAAGACAAAAAATAAGCCAATGACACATAAGATTGCCATTACCGCCAAGGTTTTAATTCCCAAACTGGAAAGTTCCAACGCACTCCAAAAACGTTGTCTCAAACTAGCTGATTGCGTGCGTCGCCCCACTTGTATCATCACCTACATTCTGTGCAGTTTTATCTTGAAAAATCAACTCCAAACTCACTAGGAATTAAATAACAGCCAGCCAAACACCAAACAAGGTCAACATAATCTGCATCAGCCAAACTCGTTGGACAATTTTTGGCTCTTCCCATCCAGCTTGTTGTAACGTCAGATGAAAAGGTGCTGCAGGCATCAATTTGCGTTTCAAAAATCTCTTACTAAGCAGCTGTGCAAATGAAGTACTAATCTCAAAAACAAAAATAAAACCGATCACCACTAAAGCGATCACTTTTCCCAACAGTAGTCCGACCACTGCCAACGTAGCACCAAATGCCATCGCCCCAACATCACCCATAAAAATTCTGGCAGGAAAAACGTTGAAGTATAAAAATGACACCAACGAGCCAATCCACAAAACCAAAAATAACGAGAGGGGAATATCAAGAATTGCCGCAGACAAAAACCACAAGCCAAACAATGAAATCATCAGAGTGCCTGAAGCCAAGCCATCAAGTCCATCGGTAATATTCACCGCATTGGCAAAGGCCACAATCACAAAAATCGCGAAAGGAATAAAAAACATACCCAACTGAAAGGTACCAATAAAAGGGATATGAATGAATGAAATTCCCAAACTAAAGTACAACAAACTGGAAATAATAGTCGCTAACACTAGTTGTAAAAATAATTTGTGATGCATTCGCAAACCAAAGAACTGTTCTTTATCAAACCCGAAAAACTTTTTGATGTCATCGTACAAACCAAGAATACCAAATGATAAAAAGGTAAAAAACAAAATATTAACCTCTGATTGGTAGTTGGTATAGACACTAGTCACCTTAATCCCAAACCAGCTTAGTAGGGGCAATAACAAAGCAAACAAGAAACACACTACTAAAATCACTAACAAACCACCACCAACAGGGACTCCCGCTTTTACTCCGTGAAATTTATCAAAAATTGGGGTGGTCTTACCAAATGCATCTTTGGTAACTTGATTTGCACGCTGAAATTTTAGTGCATACAGCAAGTTAATAAAGGGCACAATTACGATACTGGTGACTAAGAATGAGAAAATTAAAAAGCCTAATGATAATGCTAATGAACTCATATAAATTAACTTCTCGTTATTTTAGCTCCCAGTAATCGAAGTTTTTCTTCGATTCGCTGATAGCCTCGTTCCACTTGTTCGATGTTGTGCAAAATGGTGGTGCCACTGCCACTGATCGCAGCTAACATTGTAGTCGCTCCAGCACGAAGATCATGTACAGTAAATTCGCCACCGGTGAAATTGGTTGGGCCATAAATTCGAATCGCATGGATATCAGCCTCAGTGCCATCTTTCCACTCAAAATTGTATACATCTTCTGGGTGCTTTACCTCAGGATTAAAATATTCAATTTTTGCTCCCATTTGTTTTAATGTCTCCACATATTGGAACCTGTTTTGCATTACCGTCTCGTGTATCACAGAAGCGCCCGTTGCATGACAAACTAATGTTGCCCACAGTGGCTGCCAATCAGTCATAAATCCAGGGTGGATTTCAGTTTCAATATCGGTGGCACGAAGTGGTTGTTTGTAAAAAAAGCGAATTCCATAATTACCGATTTCATATCCGCCACCAATCTCATCCAGTTTGTTTAAAAAGGCAATTAAGTCCTCACGATTAGCATTTTCGACCACGATATCGCCCTTAGATGCAATAGCGGCACAAGCGTATGAAACGGCCTCATTTCGATCTGGCATAATCCGATGAATACATCCACCAAGACTTGCCACACCCTCAATTTCAATAACTCGAAAAGCTCTACGTCGAATCTTGGCACCCATTCCAATCAAGAAACGAATTAAATCATCAATTTCTGGCTCTAAAGCAGCGTTCTCCAAGACAGTCGTACCTTTTGCCAACACCGCTGCCATCAGTAAAGTCTCGGTGCCGGTATGTGTATTCTTGTTAAATTTATAGGTTGTTCCGACTAGACCATTAGTTTTTGCTCGAAGCATGCCATTTTCTTGCACTAGCTCCACACCCATGGCTCGCAAGCCATCCATGTGTCGCTCAAGTGGTCTCTTACCGATCTTGTCACCACCAGGTAAAGGCACTTCAGCTTGACCAAATCGTGCCAACAGTGGACCAAGGAAAAGTGTCGAAGCACGTGATGCTTCACCATGATTTGAATCGATACGAAATGACGATAATAACTCAGGCTTTATAAACAATGTCTGCTCACCAGCATCTTGGACTTCTGCTCCGAGTTGGCCAATGATTTTTTTAACCAAATCGACATCTGAAATCGCAGGCAAATTGAGCAGTCGTGATTCCTGTCGACTGAGTAGTGCAGCAATCATCAACTTATAAGAAGCATTTTTTGCACCACCCACACGCACGCAACCTCGAAGTGGTGTCCCACCTTCAATAGTAAAAGTACCGCCGGTAACTACTTGATTGGTCATAGCGAAATCATACCGCACTTACGAAATAAAAAACACTTCCTCGTGCAACTCAACTGCAAAAAGTGTCTGTACCTTTTCTTTGATCAAGTTAATTAATTGTAATAATTCTTTAGCAGTACCACCACCGTGATTCACAATAAATGCTGCGTGCTTATCGCTCACTTCAAGAGCTCCTACTCGAGTATTTTTTAGCCCTGCTTGGTCAATTAAAAAACCACCAGGGACATAACTTTTATCAGCAAATTGAGGAAAACGCTGTTTCAGTGCATCGGAATTTGGTACATTTTGGAAAATACACCCAGAACTTGGCATTCCCAGTGGTTGCGTTTCAGCTCGGTACTTAATTGCACGAGTAATTAATTCTTTTGAAGTAGCAGGGTTCCCAGATTTTAATCGAAACTCAACAGCCACAATGATTTCTTTCGTTGATTGAAACCTTGAATGATCATATCCAAAATCACATTCTTCTAATGACAACCATTTTAAATTACTTTCAAGATCAATAACTTGAACTCGTTCAATATGTGCACTAATTAAATCTGATAAATAATGAGCATTGTTAAACACTGCTCCGCCCAACATTCCTGGAACACCTAGGAAAAATTCAAGTCCGGTCAGCCCCTGATCTACAGTCTTTGCAACTAATGTTGCCATTTTAATGCCTGCACCCACGGTTACTAGAGTACCCAACTCATTTTGTTCACCCAGCATAAACTCGTTATTGGTAAGTCTAATCAAGACACCAGCTACTCCAGCATCTGCGACTACCACGTTACTCATACCACCAATGACTCGGCTTGGAATACCCTGTTGTCGGCAAAATTGGTTGACTTTTTGCAGCACGTCTAAATCTGCAACCTCCAAGTACAGCTCTGCAGCTCCACCTAGTTTAAAATACGCTATTGGTGACAGTGCAAAATCAAGCTTCCAATCAAGTGTTGGAAAAGCGGCTACTAGCTGCTGTTGAGTTACTGTCATACTCTTATTGTACTGTATGAGTGAAATAAACACTGATTTGAATGGTATTTTGTTGCTCGACAAACCAATCGGTTATTCGAGTCACAATGTAGTAAACACAGTTCGGAAGGAAACTGGTGTAAAGCGAGTGGGGCATACTGGTACTCTCGACCCATTCGCTACCGGGTTGCTCATTATCTTAGTCGGTAAAAAGTTCACCAAACTTCAAGATTTATTTCTCAAACAAGATAAACACTATCTCTGTGAATTTGAATTGGGTTATGAGACCACGACTCTCGACAAAACTGGCGAACTCACACTCCAAACTCCACAAGACCAGATCATAACAATTACTCAGAAACAAGTTCAAACTGTAATGAAACAGTTTATCGGGCCACAATTACAACAAGCCCCCGCATTTGCAGCAATCAAAGTTGCTGGAGAAAAACTCTATAGTCATGCTCTCAAATTGCTACACAATCCGGATCACGCTGATTTTGAAGCCTGGCAGTCCCAACTTCCAAAACGTCAAATCGAGATTTTTGAGATCGTTTTAACGCAGTTCCACGCTGCCTGTAGTACTAAATCTGCATGCTGCACCATCTCAGTTCACTGCAGTAGTGGCACTTACATTCGCTCACTGATTCGAGATATTGGCAAAGCACTCAACACCTATGCCACTGCAATTTCACTCAAACGTACCCAGATAGGCACCATCAGGCTTTCTGACGCACAACAAGTCGACCAACCAGAATCTTGGGTTTGGCATCAAAAAACTGAACTTCTCAACTAAAAATCAATACTTCGGCGGAATGATCTGCCCCATGGCAGTAAATGGAAAATAGCGGAAAAATGCTCTGCCAACAATTCCTGATTTTTTAACTGGTCCCCAGGTTCGAGAATCGGCTGAATAAGGTCGGTTGTCACCACACACAAAATACTCATCTGGTCCAACCGTTATTGGGCCATTCGACGTGTATTTTCCTGGCATGATCGGAAAATCTTCAGGAATATATGGTTCAGATACCGGCACACCATCCACAACTATCTGACCATCCTTCACTTCAACTGTTTCACCTGGCAGTGCAAGAACGCGTTTAATAAAATCACAACCAGTACCCTTAGGACAATTCGCTGCCTCAGGTGCATGAATCACCACCACTTCACCCCGTTCAGGATTTCTCATTCGGTAGGTAACTTTATCGGTTAAAACGTACTCACCACTCTGGAAATTTGGCACCATTGACTGACCGTTCACTTGATGCGGTTGCATAAAAAAAAGATATACCACCAAAAAAATCGAGAGAGCGATAACTAATGTCTCGATCATGTCTAAGAAAAAAGCACCTAATTTTGAAAATATCATAGTCAGAAGACCCATACATTTTGGGTCTGTGCTCATACTACCTATGTTAAACAACACTCTGCAATAGGAAAAACAAAATTTGAATAGCTACTGCAGAAGAACCTGTTGCCTAAATTATAACTTCCCCCACACAGTCATGATCTGACTCAGCTATAATAAATCTATGGGTTATACCAAAAATGCTATCTCTGGGTTGAGTTGGCAAACTGTCCTCAAAATTGGCACTTCAGTACTGACTTTGGCGAAAATCTCAATACTTGCTCGTTTGCTGAGTCCCACTGATTTTGGTCTGTTTAGCTTGACAGCAGTGGCCCTGGGAATTACTGAAAGCCTGACGCAGACTGGCATAAATCTCACTATTATCCAAGCAAAACAATCTGTACGGTATTTTCTTGATACCGCTTGGGTTATTGCCATAGCTAGAGGCTTTGCAATTGGGTTGATTATGGTCGCAGTAGGCTGGGGAATTAGCCAATGGTACAACGAGCCCGCATTATTTGCTCTAATTGCTGCTACTGCTTTAGTCCCGATCATCAAAGGTTTTATCAATCCAGCAATAGTTTCGATGCACAAAGAAATGAAGTTTTTTCAAGATAGTGCCTATCGGTTTTCACTGTCACTAGTCGAGACTATCATCGCACTTGTTTGCGGTTTTGCACTTCATTCGGTCTGGGCTCTAGTGGTGGCACTCATTGGCACCGCTTTGTTTGAAGTTCTAATTTCATTTGTTTTTTTTGCCGATCGTCCAGTGTTCCATTACTATAAATCTCGAGCAGAAGTCATTATTAATAACGGAAAATGGCTCGGAATTGCAACACTATTAAACTATTTAAATGAAAATGCTGACAACGTTGTGTTGGGGAAAATAGTGGGTACCCATAGTCTGGGACTCTATCAAAACAGTTATGCGCTAGCACATAAAACTAACTACGAGATGGCAAAATCCATTCACCATGGTGTCATTCCGATTTTTTCTAAACTCAGCGACCAACCAGATAGATTAGTGGCTGCATTTAAAAAATCTCTCGCCTCCACGATTGTACTTTCGATACTAGGCAGTATCCCGCTCATATTCTTCCCTGATCTTGCAGTGCGAATTGTTTTGGGCTCAAAATGGCTAGAGGCGGTACCATTACTCCCAATCCTAGCTGCAGCCGGAGCAGTGCAGAGCGTTAGCGTGGCCAGCTACACTTTATTTCTCGCCAAAAAACATTACCATGTGCTCAACACACATCTTTGGATCACACTACTGACAATGGTAGGATTATTGCTTTGGCTAGCTCAAAAATATGGTGTGCAAGGTGCAGTTTGGGGAGTGTTACTCTCTAGAATTATATCTTTGCCAATCTTGGTGTATGGAGTCCGCTGGAGTCTAATGCACCCCACTAACTCGATTCATGAAAATAAGTGAAATGAAAAAAACTAGTCCAAGTCATAAAAAAAAGAGTGCTTTACTCGCGACTGTTACCAGTTTTCTCAAAACACATTGGCTTGCCATTATTCTGGTCGCAATTGGCACTTGGCTCAGAATCGTCGATTTGCCAAACAACGCTATTGTTTTTCCTGACGCAGGCAGAGACTTACTTGAGGCAGTGACTGCAATCAAAAACCACGAGTTTCCATTGTTAGGTATTCCTTCAAGTATCCCTCGTTTTAAACAAGGACCTCTTTCAATCTGGCTTAATATGTCTATTTACTCCGCCGTAGGCTACAAAATGGAAACATATAGTCTTGTGTATGCTTTTATTGGCATCCTGGCGATAATCGGCATTTACGAAACTTGTATTGTATTTTTTAATCAACGAGTGGGTTTGATTGCCCTAGCCTTACTCAGCTTTTCACCACTAGCCATTGCCCATAGTCGCATGGCTTATCACACCACACCGATCCCAATTTTCACGATTTTTTATTGGTGGGGTTTACAGGCACTACTTCAAAATAAAAAACACGGGGTTTTCTGGGCAGTACTTACTGGTTGGCTGTTGTTTCAATTTGAACTGAGCCTGTTTCCAGTGTTACTAGCCATTCCCATAGTTTTATATCTCAAGAAAACTACATTCTTAAAATGCTGGAAAGATTGTCTGTTCGGGACTCTACTTGGATTGCTACCACAAATCATTTTTGATCTCACACATAAGTTTGCACAGCTGGGTGGATTTGCAGTTTGGATGGGTTATCGAATTATCAGTCTCATTCTCCCTGGACAACATACTATTAGTAGTCACAAGCTCTCACAATTTTGGACCAGTGTCAGCACCTATATACCTAGAATCTGGGGAGTCGATGTGAACTGGGTAAACGTTTTGCTCTTGTTGTTGTTTGTGCTTGGATTCATTCAAGTTTACAGAATTTGGAAACAAACTAAAAACCAATCATTTGGACTGTTGTTGTTACTATTTTTTTTAATCACTCTTGGCTATTTTGTCCACGGTTCGCCATCAGAAGCATACTATCCGATTTACCTAATTTTGCTGCCACTAATCACTGCAGCTGGTTTGGAATCACTAGGCAAAAAACAATTTTTAGTCAGTCTCTGCGTTGTTTTAATTGTTGGAACTGCAAATTACCAAACGGTTATTCGACACTCGTTTTTTGTCAGCAATACACAGGAAATGAGCTACGGTCCGAGCAACTCTGAATTACAACAAATTGCCAGTGTACTACAAGCAGCCAATCGTCCCAAAATCACCATCGGTCTTGGTGGTGGAACAACTCAGTTTCCAAGTAGTTTTGATAATATCAAATGGGCAGCTGCTCAAAACCATCAAAAACAACCAAAGATGGAGCTCATGCTTGAGCCAACTACACCAGAAATAGCCGAAGTACTCTATTTACCAAATAAATTAGTACAGTCTTCAGCTCAAAAAAACTCCAGACAAATCAAGTTTGCGAGTCAAACACTGCTGTGGCAAAAAACACCTAATGCCAGAAACTAACTCAAAACTTGCAGTCAGCGTTCTAATCCTAGCTCCCAGCATATCCACACAATCGATATTGTCTAAGAACCAGTTACAGCGTGCAAGAGATTCAGCATCATTTGCAGATGAAGTAATCATTGTTGAACATACAGAACCGATTACTGACTTTGCCAAAGCACGCAATAATGCTATGGATCACGCAAAGTACGACTGGGTTTTCTTTTTAGACAGCGATGAGTGGTTTGCAGTTGGTGCTGACGATGCAATTGCAGAATTACTTTCAGACAAACATATTGCTGGATTATGCATCCGCCGAATTGACGTCTTTCACAACAAGATACTTAAATATGGTGAAACTGGTCAGCATTTTTTACTACGATTCATGAGAAAAGACAAAAGCTGTTTTGTTAGGCCAGTACATGAGTTCGCACAAGTTATGGGCTGCGTGAAAAACAATAATTTAACCATCTGGCATGAGGGACATCACGATATCAATGACTTCATCAAGAGCATAGCTCGCTACAGTAATTTGGAAGCCGAGTGGCAAATAGAGTCTGACCCAAAGATTTCAAGAGTAAAAGTGATACTACAAATGGTAACTTATCCAGTTGGTAAGTTCTTGTTAAATTATATTTGGAAGGGTGGCATTTTTGATGGTTGGCACGGTTTGGTCTATGCAGTGGTGATGAGTTTGCATTCGTTATTTGTTCGTATTTTTTTGCTGGAAAAAATCAATCAGAATTCAAATAAATAAATGAATAAATATTAATAATGCTAAAAAAGATTGATTTATCATTTGTTTTGCTAGTATTTTTACTTTGTACAATATGCTTAGGTCAATTAACACGATTTAGTCTTTTTGGAATAACTCTTTACGCACAAGACATACTTCTAATCGTTGCATTTCTTAGCTCTGTAATCATAAATCCAGGTACATTTACTAACATATTGAAAAAAATCTGTCTATTTTGTGTCAGCAACAAACTGATTATGGCAATGGGGCTTTGGATTTTGGTTGGATGGGGAATAGCGTTATCCAAATCGTCACTCTCATTGATGGCAGTTTTGACTACACTACGACTTGTTTTTTACAGTCTTTCCACGGCAACACTATTTTCTAATTTGTCAAAATCAAAGTTATGGGTCTCAACTGGTATATTTTTCACGAGTTTTCTGATGAGTATCTTAGGAATCTTTCAGTATCTACTACTGCCTGATGTGAGATTTTTGCAAATCTATGGTTTTGATGATCACTATTATCGACTGATTGGTCCACTGCTTGATCCAAACTTTGCAGGTTTGATAGTGATAATCGGCTGGCTATTTTGGCAAAAAATACAACCTAATATTCTTAATTGGCTAAAACAGCAAAAACTAAAATCGTTTGCTAGTACAATGTTGTCCTTCTTGGTAGAAATCACTTTAGCAACTGCACTCGCAATGACCTTTTCAAGATCTAGCTGGCTGGCATTTATATTGGTCAGCATTTTTTTATTGATTTCAAAAAAGTTAAATTGGAAACTGGTCACGAATTTCTTTCTTAAAACTGTCATCGTGTTTTGTATTGTCATCATCCTGCCCAAACCAACAGGAGAAGGTGTGGTGATTACTCGTACCAGCACCATTAAAGCTCGAGCAGAGCTAGGTCAGGAATTGGTCAAAGATTGGAAGCCAATCGAATGGATCTTTGGTAAAGGCTTATTCAATGTCAGACTGCAAAACTACTCCTCACAGTCCTTGGTGCCAAACACGGCTTGGCAACCAGATAATATTCTGCTGCAAATTATGGGATCGCTTGGGTTGATTGGAAGTCTGTTAGTGGCGTTGTTGGCTTATCAACGACGACGAGAATTGATGGAGCTGTCGATCACAACGCAAGCATTATTTGTGGCAATTTTTATCCATGCCCAGTTCAATAATAGTTTTTTTCAACCACAAATTTGGCTACTCTTTACACTTGGAATTTTAGCTGATCAAAAACCTCAGAATTTAAAAACGAAATTGGACAATTAGCTCAGTTTCTGCCTGATTTCCAGCCTTATCAACCACTTTAATCTTGAGTTTGTTCTCACCCTCACTCAGCGAGTAGAGGATGGAGAAACTACCATCTGCCTTGGCATAATTGAGACGATCATTCACGTAGACTTTTGCATCTGGTTTTGCCATCCCTTTGATCGTCAAGTTTTGATTCTTGCGACCTTCAATTTGTGCACCTGCAGCAGGTTCATCAACCTTGATTTCAACTGGCAGGTTGTCCATGTAGACTTGGTAGGTAATTGATTTTGCAGATTCATTTCCAGCACCATCCACGCCATACACTTCCAAACCATTTTCACCCTGATCGAGTCTTAAGTCTTGAGTAAAAGTGCCGTCAGCACCTGCTTTCACACGGCTAATCTCACTACCATTTAATACAAACACAACAGAAGAATCTGCCTCTGCAAATCCAGAGAGTGCTACAGAAGCACTGCTGGTCGCATCAAGTGGAGCAGCCAAAATAGGAATTTGAGGTGGCATCTGGTCACTCACGTCCATGCCTTTGTTGCTGTCCAGAAACTTGAAAAAGAATTTAATGGCGTTGGGCATAATCACCACCACAAACACACCCAAGATTACTATGCCCAATACCACAAACCAAACAGTTTGTAGAACTAACTGTCGTTGTTCTTTTTTTACTAATCTAGAGGAAACGTGATGCACTGGTTCTGGAGTCATAAGACTATTCTAGCAGAAGTGCAAAATGGGAGTTAGTATCCTCATGAAAATGAGCCAGAGGTGGGAATCGAACCCACGACCTACGGTTTACGATACCGCCGCTCTACCAACTGAGCTACACTGGCTAACTGGTGCATTGTACAAAAGATATCAGGGGAGAGCAAATAAATTACTGGCAAATTTAAAAAAATTAAGCCAAATAAGGATTATTCAAGGGGTGCGACTTACGCCGCACCCCAAGAAAAAACTACTCTTTCTTTTTCTCCTTCGGTTGAACAACCCCACGGGTTGCCTTATCAACACCAACGAGTTGCGCGATGCCCCAAAGAGCAAGCAATACCTCGTCGATGAAACCAGGAACAAAAAGAGCGACTAAACCAAGCACAAGGAAAAGCAAAATGCGCTTGGCTGGGGACAGCGAACCTATCCCTTTGAAATTCATAGAACTGCCTCCTTACTGAATGATGATTAGTAGATCGGAGTGCTGTTACGCTCCGCATAACTAATTAGCCGCTTGTGAGCAGCCAATGAGCCATCTTTCTCGCCCGTTACAGCCCAGATCTCACCATTGACTAGTGCGATCTCAGCTTGCTGAGGGTTTGTGGTAAAGCGCTCAAACCGCCGAGTACGGGTTTGCGATACATCTACCTTTGGATAGGGAGCCATCGGTAAACCGGTGAGCACCCACTTCGAGGTGGTACCGCTGTCCATGGTTTCATCCGTGAAAGCGGCCTCGGACGATTTCTTGTCCTTAGCAGCCAACAAAACAGACGAAACTACAGTCAACGAACGGTCTCCAAAATCCCCAGCCACTCCCAATAGTTCTGAAACATACTGGATAGAGCTGGTATAGATACCGCCTGAGATCATGCCACCTTCAGCCGCCACAACCGTGGATCGACTGTGTGCCATAACAGCACGGGTAACAGAATCGCAAATAAACACCACATCATATCCTGCTTGTGTAAGTCGACGAGCTCGCTTCACAGCAAACTCGAAAACCTGCACCTGGATATGCAATGGATCCTCACGAGGAGAAGTGAAGAATTCACCACGCTCAGGACCAACCAGATCCCAAACTTTTTTGTAATCGGTGAAGTCTTCAGATCTTTCTCCTAGATGAAGAACAATGGGATACAACTTCGCATCTTCTTTCGTAAGACGAAGCAGTGCTTCCCATAATGCCAGCAGAACGCTGGTTTTACCACTGCCGCCTGGGGCGGCTAGGTAAATGGACTGGCCTTTGCCAATCGGGGCCAACAAAGTCAGCACCCGCAAAGACAAATTGCCAAACTTTTCCACTCTCAAAGGACGAGTGGGATAGTTGGCCCCGAGAAATATACGCTTGTCGCGCAAATCCTCAGCCTCGCCAACGATCCGTGGCCACGCAGAGACCATTGCTGGATCTGTGCAGCCATTAACCGAGATGATGCTGTCTGGACTCTCGGAACTGAGTTCAACCAAATCGCCTTCTTCCAGATTCCACCTTAACACCACCGATGGACTAACCACCAGTGAATATTGAGGAGCATTGGGAGATTGCGCTTGGTCAATCAGATGCTGACGCCGGTGAGTTCTGAGTTTCCCCAGATTTCCCGGTATTAACGTTGTGAGTGGCGGCACGCGTTCCCCGTAAACGAGGACTGCGTTTGGATCCACTCCTTGCTGAAGCACCCATGCTTTCAAGGTTCACCTCCTGAGTGACTGAATGGGGTTTGACTCACCTCGCCTCTTTTTAAGGCATAGGGGAAAACTTAGTCCTATCAATTAATTTCAATAAGACAAACTTTTCCCCTGTGCCAAATAATCCTTATTTGGCTGTTAAAGAACAAACACAACAAGAGAGCTTGGCCAACGGGCAAGGGGTGGAAAACCACCCCAAGCCCGAAGACACAAACTAACTAACTTTCACGGAATGCGGGCCAGGGGTTTTCCATGGCTGGTGCATCGGTAGATGCAGGGATGACGGATTGACCATTTCTTCGATCCCAAATTCCAGGATCATCAGCTGTCAACAAGTCAATTACTTTGCCATCCTTTCCAACTTTTGCCCTTAGGGCCTCAAGATCAGCCACTTTGAAAGTGCCTGTTCTTAGGTTTCCTTGGAGCCCAACCTTGATTTTCTCTGCTTCCACAGCCAGAGCTCTAATGATTTGATTGGTCGACATGCACCAATCAACGCCACCAATGATGTTTGTGGCAAACTGCATGGCACTGGGAATGATTAGATACCCTGTGCCACTCTTCGAGTATAACAAGCGATTCCAGAGGTCCTGGAGGGCACCAGTTCTACTCGGTCCCATGTTTTTGGTTAATCTGTCGATATCAGTTCCAGCCAATAACTCTTTGCAAGGAATTAGATCACCAAATGAAGCATCTGGATCTTTCCCAAACAAAGTTGGCCTGACATTTATCTCCACCATAAACATGTTTGTGATTACCAACCGAGAATGCCGAGATTCCCAAGCTTTCACCCAATAGATCAAGGGTAAAATGAAAAATGGCACTACGAAACCAACTAGAAAGTACCAGTAGTTCATTTCTGGCACCACTTCGCTGATCAACCCGGTGGTAACAATGACATAGAATCTATAGAGAAACTCTACAATGACGACCAATAGTCCGAAGACAAAGCCGGCACCAACAGCAGCCAGACTGGATGAGAACGTTACCCAACCAGCTGTTGCCATCAAATTCTTGTCAATGACAAGTTGGAGCTTTTCTCCTTCCTGCATAACCCAAGGCATAGAGCTTGGGAGCCACAGAAAATCAAAAACTTTGGAGATTAGAGGCTCTACTACCCGAACTATCCAGGCAATCAGAAACCAGAAAATCACCAATCCTACCACCGTCCAACCAATAGCTAGTAGGATCCTTACGATGTTTTCCACACGTACCTCCTTTGTGGGTGGTACTCCTCTTACTTCCATACTCGCGAGAGTTGGGGAGCAGATGAAGCACCATGAATGAAGTGGATTGACACCGGTATCCTTCAAGAGGACACCGTCGGCCGTTCTGCTCCCTTTTTCGGAGCTAGGGCTTTGTCTCATTGTTTTTTTGTCACTGCATGTCATGGTTGACATGTCTTGAGAAACAGTGACACAGAGCCCTAGCTATATATCTGAAAAAGAAGAGTGGAGAAACAAACCAAAAAAGAAGTTATCAGTTTTTTTATTTTAATAAAAACATCTTTGTTTTTATATATCTCTCTTGTTGTGTTGTTAAAGATCTACCAAGCAAAACAGTTGAGAACTATACGCAAACAGAGACGCAGTGTGATTTGTGTTATACAGATCACGGTCTCTGTTGCACCTCTCAACCGATTATATTTACTTGGTCACTGTTTCGACTTCGAGAAGTCTCATCAGGTCTAGGCAAAACCTAGACGACAGTGCACAACAAGAGAGTGTTGCTTGGACGGAGGGAGAAGAGCACAATGCCCAACTCCCTCACGGTCCAATCAACGCCGGTGCCGCACTAGTCGGTACCGTTTCAAAGATGAGTAAATCACCAGATTCTGACCACTTTGCAGTGATCTCATGGTCAGTAGTATTCTCAATCACTAAATCCGCACTCTGACAATTTATGCCCACCGTGAAGATAGGATAAAATGGATAGAAAGTGTGAGAAGGAGCTTTGGCTACTACAAGACCTGGTACTTGGCTTGCCCAGTTTTTGATGACTGAAGCATTGGCACAAATACCACCAGCACTGATGTTTGCCGCGAATTTATATTGATCCCAGCCGGTCTCGTTCGTCTGTTGACAGAACGACCAAGTGCCATTGGCTGGAACTACTATTGTCTGGTTTAAAGTTGACCAAAGCGCTACGTTATAGGCTTGGCCATCTGCAACCGGGACATCGCGGGTGAGATTGATTGTCAATTGCCCTGAACCAGGTACGAGTGTACCTCCAGGTAGACCAGCAGCTGCATTACCAGCTTCGGCCTGCCAATTCTCTGGCAAGAGACCCATCTCTTGGAAAAACTGAATGCTTGCTGACTGGAAAAATGCATATTCTCCAGGAGAACCAAATGATAGGCTGGTCTGGACATCAAAACCGCCCAAACCTCGACCGGCATAAATATCAGCCGTCGCTACCAACTGACGTCGGTAGGGCTCATCGTGGTTCCACCCATAAAGAACCTTCACTCTTTCCTCTACAGTCATGTCAGAGCGATAACCCATGCGATTTACTTCATAGGCCATTGCAAAAAACATGACTTTCTGGTCCCAGAAGTCACAAGATTTGACAACCGGGTCAGTTGAGGTTTGAAGCGCCACCTTACAGATTCGCCAAGCAGTGGTGGGAATAAACCCACCAGCACCAAGCTCACCTGCAGACGCGTGCCCCAACCAATCTGAATAATCTGACTTGATGTATTGAGCTGCCACTGGGTTATGAGCCCGAATGTCCTGCTCTTTCCATAAAGCCAATAACTCCAGGCCAGCTTCCTTTTCTTTAGCAGCTATGAGGTTTGTGTTCCCCATTGCTGATGCAAGACCAGGCGAGCTACCCAGATTTGTTCCGCCTGCACTTTCGCCGCTATGGAGAGACTGCAAAATGGCGAGGTCAAGCTGACCTTTCCACTGAGCGTTCACCCATGTGATTGCGGCTTGAGCGTCAGCCACAGCTGTCGGATCAAGTCCGATCGCCTTTACCGTCACCTCGTCGGTGGCAGAGAGCGAGTAGGAGAGTTCCGACCGAACCCCGAGGATCTGAGCCATCATGCGCTCATAACCCTCGGGGTTGGTATCATGTTGGTACAACAGGTAGACGAATCCACCCATCGGAACAACACAGCTGACGACTGTGGCCACCACGATCGCAAGCAAGATGAGTTTTTTTGATAAGTTACGATGTCGCCTCACGGCTAATCGCTCCTACCTAAACTCTCTACCAACACAGCTGGCAGGTGAACCTGCAAATGTGCGAGTAATTCTTGCTCGGATTCGGCTTTCCCAAATCGTCTAGGATCGTACACGTCAGCCATTTGATGGCCATCGTTTCCCAAACGAACGAGAATACTGCAAGACTCTACGAAACCGGCTGGGAAGTCTTTCACCAGCTCTTCCACCGAGTGAACGGTGAAATAGATATGTTGCCGATCCTTACGGACCGTATCTACAGCTTCGCGCATCTTGAGACGCGCACGTGCACCCAGTTGAGGACCGGTTTGGCCCAAAAATGAGTCTGCTGCTGATGGAAAACTCACCATGTCATCGAAAACGACATGGATTGTCCTACCACTCTCAACAGTCCACAAAGCCCACGCCTGAGTTAGTGCCTCGTAAAAGGCAAGAACCCAATTGTAGTACCGTAGGCTGTTGACCTTAGGTCTAATTGCAAGTGGCAACCAGCTTTCACCAGTTGTTCTCCACTTTTCTGCCAGTTTCCTGACAAAATCTTGAGCCTTTGCCGAATCCTTACGGAACAGCTCCTGTTCAAGATCAATGGCAGTTCTGTCGCCCTCTCCCTGATTGACATCAGGAAGATCTATTTCAACGACTTGACCACCAAAGGCTTTCGACCATTTATGACTCCCCTCCTTATCAGCGCTTTTCAACTGAACAAATACAACGTCAGCTGATTGCTGCAACATATAGAATGCTGCAAGCGTTGATTTTCCCGTCCCAGATGGACCCTCGAAAATCGTTGAGGGATACCTGGAGGCGTTCAAGAAAAAGGGTTGCTCCGGTTTTGCCAATTTACCGATCATGGCATAACCGAATGAGTGAGCTGTCTTCGGGGAGACAGATTCAGCGAGTTTGGCAAGTAGCTTCTCCGGCTTTTTAAGCAGGAAAGGTTTCCAAGCAGGTGGGGGTTGGTGACCTACCATGAAGCCAAAGTGAGCCTCACGGACTGCATTCCCAGTCAACCGCTCCCAACCTGGACCAATCAAGTCAAGCCTATCTTGAAGTGAATCAAGATTTGTTTGACCATTACTCGCAACCGCACTTTCTGCTCGAATAACTAACCGAACATAAGCACGATTTTCAACTCTTTCGAGATGAAGCAGCACGTCAACATTGAGTGCCAATAGCTCATCGAGCTGGCGCTGCAATTCTGAGAGCTGTTTTTCAGGGTCTTTTTCCAGAGTTGCTATCACCCCAGTCCAAAACCCTAGCGCCTTACTACCTAGAAGCACATCGCTCATTCGCCAGCGGATAGCCAGCGGTGCAGCAATTAACTCGGGTTGTAAGGTGCCTGTGTACGTCATCGAAGACAGGTCAGCGTTATTTCTGCCATACTGACTTCGATTAAGCGTTGCCCGGACGAAGTTTCCTGATTCATGGTACGAAACCAGGTGACCTTCCGCAAAACGGCGCTGCTTATCTAAATGACGGCGAATGTTCAACCATGGTGCCCAAAGAACCAATTCTCTACCAAAAGGTTTTGAACCGGTGGGCACAGCCCATTCACTGACAGAAGCCAGGAATTCGGCGTATGGTTGGATCGCCTGCTTGCGTAGTTGCGCCTGGCGCAACATCTCCTTAAACGTCCCAGTGTCTTTCGGCACAGCACGAAAAAGAAGAGTAAACTCAGGCAACAATCTTGTCAGCTGCGCCAGATCAGGAACACCACGGTTAAAATACACCGCCGCATTCCATCCCTTTTGAGCCTCATGACTGTCACTAACGTACCTACGGGAAAATCCCGCAGCGCCACCATCCAATGATGCTATCTGAAGATCGATCATTTGTCTTGATTCGACCAACTGATTTCTCACTGGTACTGGCAATTGAGAACCTAACGTGGCCACAGTACCTCCTTGTGGGGGTACCTCGTCTCGCTCCTTTTGAGGGGAACAAAACAAAGTACCTGAATGAAGTGGATTGACACCGGTATCCTTCAAGAGGACACCGTCGGCCGTTCTGCTCCCTTTTTCGGAGCTAGGGCTTTGTCTCATTGTTTTTTTGTCACTGCATGTCATGGTTGACATGTCTTGAGAAACAGTGACACAGAGCCCTAGCTATATATCTGAAAAAGAAGAGTGGAGAAACAAACCAAAAAAGAAGTTATCAGTTTTTTTATTTTAATAAAAACATCTTTGTTTTTATATATCTCTCTTGTTGTGTTGTTAAAGATCTACCAAGCAAAACAGTTGAGAACTATACGCAAACAGAGACGCAGTGTGATTTGTGTTATACAGATCACGGTCTCTGTTGCACCTCTCAACCGATTATATTTACTTGGTCACTGTTTCGACTTCGAGAAGTCTCATCAGGTCTAGGCAAAACCTAGACGACAGTGCACAACAAGAGAGTGAGAGAAGGTGGGCATCTTACGACGCCCACCTCTTCACATTTACTACTGCTTTAATCTCCACTCTTCGTCTTCATGTCCTTTACCGCTTTCTTCACACTGACGCATATAGCGTCGATTTTTAATCCACCCAGGAATTCGAGTGAGCATGAAAATTACGGCAATAACTCCAAACACTTGGTACGTATATTTGGAATAATTAAACATGAGAACAATCACGGCGCCACCAACCATAGCGATCACTTTCGTAATCAATGGCAATCCGTGCGAGCGATCGAACCACTCGTAGCGAGATCTTTTTAGCCAACGCTTGATTCCTCGAATCACTGGAGATGACGTGTTCATGGTAGATCATCTCCATCGCTAATCACGATCGTATCCTTACCGGTAAACGGGTCGGATGCTGACTGCGAAGCGGAATCATCGAAATTGCTGGACAAATCACTTGGCCCTGTAGGCAGCACGTCGTCATCTGACACCAAAGTGTCTGAGACTATTGTTGCTGTAGTTGTGCCAACTTGAGTGATTGTCCCTTCGATTTGCGTTTGGGTAGTGGGCAACTCATCCAGCTTGTCCACATCGTCACTGACGACAATCGTAGCCGCATCAACCGAAGCTGAACGACTCTTCTCATCACCGGTTTCGATTACGGGCAGCTCATCTTCTAAATCATGAGAGTCTGCCCCGTAAACCACTTGCTTAGGTGAATCCGAAAATTCATCGTTTGCTGTTTCCTTAACCTGACCATCGACGACTCCGCTAGTTGCAGAGAGAAGACCGTCATTGGGAGGATAAGCATAGATGACATCAGAGTCGCCTTGTGGACCGTTGCCACCACTGCCACCACCGTCCACACCATCATCCGAAGAATTAGGCGTGAAAGGAAAAGGCACGAATGTTGCTGTGCTAGAAGCATCAGCTCCAGTACCTTCGGCGGGCAGTTCGTCTTGAGCTGATTCTTGCTCGTCAGCGCTTTCACTTGGCATATAAACAATCGCCAAGATCGGCGGCAAAAAGTAAGTAACCAACCCCAGAATTAGCATTGTCACCAGATAAATCAGGTTAAACGCAACAAAGCTGCTCACGATCGCATTATCCGGACGGATGCTGCCAAGCAATTCTGTCACATTTTTGACCACTTCTGGTGCCAGTATCCAACCAGCAATACTCGCCGCAGCAACCCCAAGAGGCCGCCACGACCAAGTCATTATCGCGACCGCAACACAGATGATGAGCACCACTGAGGTGACAATCTGCATCGCAGCATGAAATAACGGCCAGTTGAGAATGAACGACAACGCCCATATGAAACTGAGTGGGTTGGTGTCACCGACTGGAATCGGAAACGTCCAACCCAACTGAGTAGCAATCCAGCTGAGCGTGAGCGCCTCAGGCCAAGTAGCTCGGCCGAGTTGCTCAATGGCTGGTAAGATATAAGGGAGTATTCCTACCCCAAACATCAAACCAAACATTTTACGGACTTTACCCCAATTTTGTTTCTTCAAGCCAGAAATAATGCCGAGTAAAGCAATCGGCACAAGGCACTGAAGAACAGAGAGCAACCCTTTGGCTGCAGATTGGGATAGATTGATGAACGCCATGCTTTTTAAGGGCACCGCGTCATCAATTGCCCGATCGATTGCGCCACATCCCGAAAGAAATAGCATCGAAAGGGTTAGAATGATCGCGACCCTGAGTTTCATGGTCGCACTTCTACTTGATACTGGAGACGAGGTTTGTGATGAGCAAACCAATCCCCTGTGTCAGTGGACCGCTGGTGATGATATCCTTGGCTGCAAAAGCTGAAAGCGCCAGGACAAACCACATCGCGACGACGACAGAAGTGTCGCCCCAAGAGGTCATCTTCTTGACCTTATTCACAGACTCGGGGAACACAGTGACCACACCAAACACTATCATGGCGCTGATCAGAGCCGTACCGAAGTTGATTAAAGCTTGCATGTTTACTCCTTATTTCTGAATGGTTGAATGGATTGACGATTGGAACAACGACGGGCGTCTTGCGACGCCGTGAGGATGCCCCATCTAGGGGCGGACAATTTGTGCGATATGCACCTCCGTTAAGGATGGGATGTAGTGCAACGAACAGCTTTGCCCTTTTTTTGGGCTTGGGCCTAATAAACACTCATAAAAAAATAAGCGCTCATTGAGCCCAAGCCACGACAACCAACAGCTATATAAGAAGTTTAGTAAATTCTCTTGTTGTGCTGTTAATGAGCAAGGCGACAAGTAACCTATTACAATAACAAGTTCTTATCGAAATACCCAGGCCAAATATGGCCAGATAACAACACAATTATGCGGTTATCCAGCAATACTTTAAAAAGTAGGGGAATGAGTATTCATTCAATTATGAGAGCGAAGTTTCCTTCGCCCTCATAATTTCTGAATGATTGGTGGCTTATGTCGTGGTGTCTACGGACAGAGTCGACGGAGCGACGGGATAGGCAAACATCGGCGCCATCTCCGCATCACTCATGCCGCATGCTTTTGCCATAATGCGTGCAGAATTAGCAGACGCTTTATTGATTTGGCTTCGAGTGTTAATGCGGAGAACTTCCACATCGCCAATCATGCCAACCAAAAAACCATCCTTTAACTCTACACGGACAAAACACATGCCCTTTGGGGCAAGCAGGCGAGTGTACAACTTACGTGCGAAAATCTCGCGCGAAACAGCTGTGCTCAACTTCAAGCTCATCTTGGGCGACTCGTAATCCCAGATGACTTCCCCACCGGGGTCGTCAGTGCTGAAACCACAAACAAACAACAACTGCGCTTCATTAGTGCAGATGATCGCAAAACCGTCTTCTGGCATGCGAATCGAACGTGACCCTTTCGAGGCCGGGGCTTGTTTAGCCATGACTGATACTCCTTCTAACTTGAATGAATGGATTGACAACGAGCAACGACGGGCGCCTTATGACGCCGTGAGGGTACCCCATCTAGGGGCGGACAATTTGTGCGATATGCACCTCCAAAAAAAACAGAATGTAATACGGGCATGCTCTTTTTTTGAGCTGGGGCCAAAGCTACTAACAGGTATGACTATTAACAGCTTTGACCTCAGCTCTTATACTCATTCCCCTGTTAAGGTGCGAAACGACAAAAAAATTGCAACGCAAATGCTGCAAATATTTATATCGTTTTGCTATCAAATCTAAACAAAAAGTATCCTATATATATCAGTAGAAAAACATTACAGGACGTGTTATACATCTTCAATATGTAAAAGTCAATATACTTTGATAGAGTTCAACTCGATAAAAAATACAAAAAAACCTTCTCCCTCTTGCGAGAGAGCAGGCGATGCCACAAATGGAACGATATTTTGGCAGTCTGTTGAGCGGCATTCTGACAAACGCATTCACTTCAGTTCATCTCGAATTCTCGATCAACCTTGTCAACAAATAACAAACAACTATGAGTTTTTACTCCAGACACAATTGCATTAGAAAAACTAATCCATACCTGAATTTAATACATTTTTCCACCAACCACAGCAAAAACCTTATCAGGCCTAATCAATACACAGTCACCCTCGCCATCTGGGACTCCAAGCGTCAAACACTCAGAAATAAAAGGACCAATCTGACGTGGTGGAAAATTTACCACTCCTAGAACTAGGGTATTCAATAATTGATCTGGCGTATAGTGTTTTACCAATTGAGCACTAGATTTCTTGGTTCCAATTTCAGCACCAAAATCTATTAACAGTTTGTATGCTGGCTTCCGAGCTTCAGGAAATTCTTTAACCTCTACAATCTTTCCAACTCGAACGTCAATTTTTTGGAAATCTGAATATTCAATTTGCGAGAATGGTAGGGTAGAAACAGACATAACTATTCCTTAATTAACAAAAATAAAATCTATCTACTCATATCTTACCAGATTAAAAAAACTAACTACAAGTCTGGTGAAAAGTAGTGAATAGATTAATATAGTATTGTTAAAGCCGTAGTTATTCTAACAAACGAGCACTATGTATCGATGTATACTAATACTACCTTCGGGGTAGGTTGATCTTGCGTAACCGCGAGAAAATACCAATCGGTGGTACACTCCACGAGTCTTGCTTGCGAGACATGATCTGGTGAAACTCCAGAAGCGACCGTATAGTCGGGTATAAAGAAGGTACTCAAAAAACCACGCTATTTTGCGTGGTGTTTTGAGATGCCCCGAAGTTATATAAATTACTGTAGGGGCATTGATGAAATTTTTAAATAGTTTCTCTAATCGGGATATCGCACTTTCCGCTGCATTAGCAGCTGTTTCAGCTGTTCTCCAATTCGTTCATATTGGCTACCAGTCGCCACAGTGGGGAATGTGGATTGACGTGGTTGCAGTTTCCTGGGTGATTGCGTATTTCTTATTGGGAACTCGAGCTTCGCTACTGGTCACACTCACCGGCTCACTCATCATCACACTTTTTGCACCCGACACCTGGCTTGGTGCCTCGATGAAATTAGTGGCAACACTCCCGATACTTTTCTCATTATTTATCTGGAAAAAAATCAAAAATACTGGCTACTCGAACCCTAGAAATCTCGCAGTCCCTGTCATAGCAGGCATGATTATTCGCTGCGCAGTAGTACTTCCTGCAAATTACTACTACGCAATTCCCATCTGGACTGGACTAACCCCAGCTCAAGCTATAGCAGCCATCCCCTGGATGGCCATCGCCGGATTTAATATTGTCCAAAGTATTTTAGATGTCGCACTTGCTTGGATAGTGGTCTATCGATTCAAGGTAATTAGATTTAAACAAGGCTAAGTTAGCTATGAAAAGTGGCATTCAACTGCGATCAGTCACGTTTCAATATCCTGAAAAGCCACCAGTGCTTCGAGATATCTCGCTGTTTATTGAAAAAGGTGATTTTGTGGGGATCACCGGGGTAAATGGCTCGGGAAAAAGCACCCTCACCTACCTATTGAACAGCATTATTCCTCATGCAATTCCAGGCCAGCTAACAGGCGAAATCACTATTAATGGTATAAACACTCGAGAAAAATCAATCGCTTACTTCGCCAGCCAAGTTGGGATGGTATTTCAAAATCCTGATTTTTCTCTATTTAATCTCACAGTGGCTGACGAGATTGCCTTTGGCCGTCAAACTGCAAAAAGCTCAATTGATGCTTCAGAAATTACTAAACTACTCAAGCGAGTGGGTTTGGATGGTTTTGAGTCTCGAGACCCGCAAACATTGTCATTTGGCGAAAAACAAAAAGTGAGTATCGCCAGCGTGTTAGCACTCGACGTGTCATACATAGTCTTAGATGAACCAACGGCAATGCTCGACTATGCAAGTTCGATTAGTCTCTATCAACTCTTGCAGGAACTTAATCGAGAAGGCAAAACCATCATTACCATTGAGCATGATACTGATTTTCTCTGGGCTTACACCAAGAGAACCGCAATTATTGATCGGGGTACTATCAAAGCATATGGCAAGACTAACGTCGTACTCTCAAACATAAAGCAACTCAAGCAACTAGGTATCAAGCGACCACATTCACGCATCATATGACACAACTCTGGTTAACTCGTCTCAAATTGTTGCTATTACTAGCCACTACCTCCACACTGATCTTAATTAGAAATCCCAACATCAGCCTGACGATATCAGTGCTTATAACAGTAATCGTCATCTCGACTATTAAACGGCAAAATATTGCAAATAGAATTAAGCCGTTATTGGCTATTTGCTGTCTGGCGATCGTTTCTCAACTACTGGGAAATCACTTGGCGTCTTTAACAGACAGATTACTGCTTGGTATTGCCCATGCAACAAAACTTTTAGCACTTAGTTTATTGGTTTTCCAATTTACTCAGACCACCTCCGCCAACAGCCTGGTGCGAGTTTTTTCTTTTCTGCCTCCTAAAATTGTACTGCTACTAACAATCAGTTTTTCCCTAGTTCCTGTGATGATACGAGAAATTGATGCCATTCAAATTGCTCAAAAATCAAAAGGGCTCCAGTTCCAAGGGCTCCAGGCTTGGCGCAGTTTTATACCAGTAATTGTGCCACTACTCAACAGAACCTTAACTCGAGCTCAGCAGATCGCCATTGTGCTTGAAATTAGAGGATTTGAGAATAAAAAATGAGCGGGTATTGGGCAGGTGTTTCATTACTCAAGCACGAGTAGTTAATCATCCTCACTTGCCGGCAGGAGTCATCCCATGCCTCGCATACTCGGCAGCTTGCCACCCATTTTGCCACTTCATAAAAATACTGGCTCTGCGAGCCACTATTTTTATGAGCGGGTAAAGGGAGTCGGACCCTCTTCTCATCCTTGGGAAGGATGCATTCTACCGGTGAACCATACCCGCACCATGAGACCAGTGCTGATTATAACCAACTTCATCATTTTTGCACCAAACGAATCTGTTCACCTGATCTAGCAGGAACGTTTTCACCATTTTTCATCTTGAGATAATATTGAAATTAGCTAAAGATTATCTTTGAGGTCATCAGGGAGTCTCCCACGGGACTAGGCAGGAGTTTGCTAATTTAGAACACCAGCAATTACACTTGTTCTCTTGCTGGCGGAACCCTTATTCATTTCATTCATCGGGTTGATCCGGTCCAAGCTCATCATAAACAAAAAAATCCCTTGCGGGATATTTTTGTTTATGGCGACCTCAACGGGAGTCGAACCCGTGATCTTCTCCGTGACAGGGAGACATGTTAACCACTACACCATGAGGCCAATGGAGTGCATTATAAGAAAAATAAGCGGTTTTGCCAAGCGGCTTAATATAGCTGTAAGATATCTCTCAACGGTTGTTGTTGAAAAACAGTGCCATGTATACTATAGGTACTATAATTAGCTAGTAATTATTTTAGGAGGCTCTCGCCAAATTCTATGTTAATCCCACTCATCATCGTTGCAGCATTAGTTTTTTACTTGATCTCAGTTTTCAATTCACTTCAGACACTCAAAACCCAGATCACAGCTAGTATTCAAGAAATTGGCAATCAATTGAAGCGTCAAGCATCTTTGATTCCAAATCTAGAAACTGCCACCAAGGGTTATTTAAAGCATGAAAAAGGTGTCTATGAGATGCTGACCAAAGCTCGCATGAGTGCACAAAAAGCAAGTGAGAGTGGTGAGTCGGCAGACATTTCTAAAGCAATCGATAGTTTACAGTCAGTAATTCCACAAATTATCGTCACAGTAGAGAGCAATCCTGAACTTAAAGCAGATCAAACAATCGGTAAGTTCATGTCAGAACTCACTGACACCGCAGACAAACTTACCTACGCTAGAAGAAGTGTGATTGATTTGTCACAGGCATTTAATCAAATGCTCGTGGTATTTCCCTCTAACTTAGTTGCCAACGTCTTTGGCTTCAAGCCAGAAAAGGGCTTGGAAACACCAATGAGTGGTGACCATGTCTCAGTCAGTGCTTCAGAGACGAAAGACGTCAAAGTTACTCTTGACTAGAGAAAGCAAATTTTCGCGACAGGAAACCGTGCTATGACGCACTATAACTTGATAGCTAAAAATCAGCAGCAATCATGGATTGTGTTGATTTTGTTTATGGGGTTTATCTCCCTGTCCGCATATTTGATTACAGTTGGTCTTGGGTATGGTCCTGACACCATCGCGATTGCCCTGATACTTGCAGGTATTTCAAGCTTTGCCGGTTATTATTTCTCTGACAAAATTGTGCTCAGCATCTCTGGAGCTCGACCAGCTACCAGGACAGAGTTTTTCGATTTTTACACCATCACCGAAAATATCTGCATGGCTCAGCGAATGCCAATGCCGGCACTCTATGTAATTGAAGATAGTGCCATGAACGCATTTGCCACTGGTCGTGATCCAGAGCACAGTGCGGTTTGTGCTACTACTGGGATACTGAGTCGCCTGAGTCGTGGCGAATTAGAAGGTGTGATTGCCCATGAACTTAGTCATGTCCGTAATTACGATATTAGATTGATGTCGGTAGTTAGTGTTTTGGTTGGCATGTTAGCACTACTTTCAGACTGGTTACTGCGAATGAGTAGCTGGGGTGGAGGACGACGTCGTTCTGATCGTGAAGACAATCAAGTGCAGTTAATCGTTTTCTTTGCTGGACTAGTCTTAGCTTTTTTGTCACCAATAATCGCCAAACTAATTCAACTAGCAATCTCACGTAATCGAGAATTTTTAGCAGATGCATCTGGGGCAGGTATGACCAAAAATCCAGAAGGGTTGGCGAGGGCACTAGAAAAGATTTCGCAGGATCAAGAACCACTGGAGGCTGCAAATAAAGCCACAGCACATTTGTATATTTCAAATCCACTTAAAAACACTCATGGTGGAGTCAGCTGGTTCGCAAAACTATTTAATACTCATCCGCCTGTCGAAGAGCGAATTAAACAGCTGAGAGCACTTACGTAACATGCCAGAAGAGCCACGGCTGCCAAACGCTTGGGAGAAAATCTTGTATAGATCTCCACAAATTCAACCGGAATTAAGTGCGGACGTGCAGATAATTGTCTCTGAGTTGTTAAAAATTGAGCAATTTATTGATACGATTATTCAACTGGGGGGCCATAAAAGATGGAAAACACTGCTTTCACTAGCACCAGAAAATACCGCACATAGAGAATCGCAGACGCCACAGATTAGACTCTTACGTATAGTTCATAATGATCGCGTCATTGGCTTATTGGCAAAACTCAAGGAAAAAGATCCCAAACAAGCAAAGAAATATGCCAAAATTTTGAGCAAGACCACCCTAGCTCAACGCTACATTAATGAAGCAACGGCTCCACAAGGAGAGATAGAAATAACTCATGATAGAAAATCCTATCGACCAATCATTCAAGACTTAATCAACTGGCTCAGATCGTGGAAAAAAACTCCCAAGAATAATTCTGTCACTGCAATTGTAAAAAAAGCATAAGCTGATCCTGTCAAACAAATTATTTTTTGCTACACTACAAAGTTGATGTCAAAAAACACGGTTTCACCAAACCAAGTCCAACATATTGCAAATCTAGCAACTATTCCAGTGTCCCAACAAGAGATTGAGAAACTCGCAGTTGAATTTAGCGAAACCCTTGACGTTGTTGATCAGCTTCGTACCCTCGATACCAGTAAAACCGCCATTACCTATCAGGTGACTGGCATGCAGAATGTGTGGCGCGAAGACATCGTCACGCCAGCACATAGTTTTACTCAGCAGCAAGCTTTGGCAAATGCCTCACAAACTCACCAAGGCTACTTCGTGGTACCTGGACTGTTAAAAAATAAAGATTCCTAACAAAACAACCCAAGACACCACAACAGTAGCACCCAAGAAATAAGGAAAAAATTGTATATGCTCAACACTCTAACACTCAAATCAGCAATCGATAAACTCAAATCAGGTGAGATCTCACTTGAAAATCTGTATCAAGATACGATGGCTGCGATCGCAAAAGATAACAGTCGTTTAAATATTTACCTGACATTGAATGAATCAGCTTTAGAACAAGCAAAAAAGCAAAATAATACACCATTGGCAGGCGTGCCAATTGCAGTTAAAGACAATTTCTGCACTGCAGGCATTCGCACTACAGCTAGTGCAAAACTCTTGGAAAACTTTGTCCCGGTTTATGAATCTACCGTAACTACTCGACTACTGAAGCAAGGCGGTGTCATTATTGGCAAAACCAACATGGATGCTTGGGCACATGGTTCGTCAACTGAGACTAGTGATTTTGGATCGACTAAGAACCCACGAAATCCAGAACATTTACCTGGTGGTTCATCTGGTGGCAGTGCTGCTGCAATCTCTGCAAATCTCTGCATCGGCAGCCTTGGCAGTGAAACTGCCGGCTCAATTCGTCAACCAGCTGCTTGGTGCGGCGTGGTGGGTCTTAAGCCCACATATGGTCGAGTGAGTCGGTATGGCGTCATCTCCATGGCTTCATCCACTGACAGTCCAGGTCCAATTGGCAAGACTGTTGAAGACACTACTATTTTACTGAACACCTTTGCTGGCCCAGATCCACTTGATGGTACCAGTCATCCTGAAGCAGCACCTGACTTCACTCAATTTTTGAATAAAAGTATTAAAGGCCTAAAAATTGGGGTTATTTACCATGACATTGCCGGCATGGAAGAGATCAACTCTACATTTGAAGAACAGTTAAAGGTTTTTACTGAACTTGGGGCTATTGTGGAAAAAACCACTGCTCTCGATCCAAAATATGCCATTGGCGTGTATACCGTTGTGCAACGTGGTGAGGTCAGTAGTAATCTTGCTCGGTTCGATGGCATTCGCTATGGTCATGACCGTAGTTTCTTTGGCAGAGAGGCCAAACGACGCATTATGCTTGGTACTTTCACATTGGCAAAAGGCTATGCTGAAAAATACTACGAGCTGGCACAAAAAGTCAGAACCATGTTTATTGAAGATTACAACAAACTATTCCAAAAATACGATGTGTTGATAGCACCAACTTCACCAGGATATGCCAAAAAACTTGGTGCCAGTGCAGCTTCACCCATGTTTGGTGAATTGGAGGATATGCTGGTTGAAGCAAGCTCAGTGGCAGGATTGCCTGGCATAAATGTGCCTTGTCATCTTGATCCTACCAGTAACTTATTCCTAGGAATGAACATCATCGCCCCAATGTGGCGAGAAGATTTGGTGATTCAAGTCGGCGATGCTTTTGAAAAGAACACCCCTTGGAACACTTGGAGGCAAGATGTCACTATACGATAAAAAAATCGGTCACTTTATGGTTGCCGTTGGTGCAATCATCGAAGATGTAGGTACCAATAAAATTTTATTGGTTAAAAGAAACGACCCTTTTCATTTTGGTGAATGGGAAGTTACGTACGGTCGACTTGATCAACATGAGGAAATCCTTGAGGGACTTGCTCGTGAATTAAAAGAGGAAACAGGTATAACCAAATTTGAAGTCATTCAAGTGTTACGACTCTGGCACATCTATCGGGGAGAGAAAAAAGCAGAAAATGAAGTCATGGGTACTACCTTTCATATCCAAGTTAGTAGCCCAACGATCACTTTGAGTGATGAACACTCAGAATTTCGTTGGGTCAGCGTCGAAGAAGCACTGCAAATGATTTCTGTCAAAGGTATTAAAGCAGACATGGCTCACTTCGCGGAGATGATGCATTCGAAGCAACAACATGTATTAGTTGCCCAAGCAGATGAGACTACCAGTAGCATAATTTCAAGAAAAAAATAAATACCAAAAACTAAGAAAAAATAATGAAAAAAATAAAATACTACCCAATTATCGGTTTAGAAGTTCATGCAGAACTCAAGACAAAATCAAAAATGTTTTGTGGTTGTAAGAATGATCCATTCCATGCTGAAACTCCAAACTCGAACACATGTCCGGTCTGTTTAGGCATGCCGGGTGCACTACCAGTTGCCAACCAAAAAGCTATTGAATGGACCATCAAGCTTGGTTTAGCACTCAATTGCAAAATCAGTCTATTCTCAAAATTTGACCGCAAACATTATTTTTATGCAGATCTACCAAAGGGATATCAGATTAGTCAGTATGATCAACCATTCTGCTACGACGGGTATATTGATACCAGCGAAGGCAGAGTCAGAATTCATCGCATTCATCTAGAAGAGGACACCGCAAAATTGCAGCATCAAGTCGTTGATGGCAAAAAGGTCAGTTTAGTTGATTTTAATCGCAGCAGCGTTCCCCTGGTGGAAGTGGTTACAGAGCCAGATATTAAAAATGGTGAACAAGCCAAAGAATATGGCAAAAAACTACGAGGCATCATTCGCTATCTGGACATTGGCGACTGCGACATGGAACAAGGTGGTATGAGACTTGAAGCCAACATCTCACTGTCACCAACTCAATACGACGGTAGCGAACAGTTTGTGTTGCCTGCATACAAAATTGAGGTTAAAAACATCAATTCATTTCGTTTCTTAGAACAAGCAATTAACTTTGAAATTGAACGACAATCTGTTGTTCTGGACGACGGTACGGTTCCTATCCAAGAAACTCGTGGATGGGATAGCGTCAAAAACTGTACTTTTTCACAGCGAAGTAAAGAATCTGCTGAAGATTATCGGTATTTTCCAGATCCAGATCTAGCACCTTTTTCTTTTACCACTGAATATATTGAAAAATTACGAGCAAAATTACCAGAACTGCCAGAGGAAGTCATGAGTCGATGGCAGAAAGAATACGGAGTCGAAACTACTGTGAGTGAGCAATTAGTAACCTCGCCAACCACAGTGGCATGGTATGACCAAGTCATGAGTCTGGCACAAACACAGCAAATAGCCCCAACCAAGATACTGAACGCATTGATAAATAAAAAAATCGCTGTCACCACATCTCAACCACCACAGATGGCCATTGATGCATTCACCGCTCAAAATAGCACTGATGTTGTGGGCGAGAGTGAGCTTGAGACAGCTATTACCAATGTCTTGGTTGCAAATCCTGACACCGTAGAAAAGTTCAAATCGGGCAAAACAGCAGTGGTTGGTTTCATTATCGGTCAAGTGATGAGAACCATGGGCAAAAAACTCGATCATGCCGTCGTTTCTAGTGCTGTCATCAAAGCACTCTCAGCATAGGCACACAAACTGACAACAGACCAACATCCTCGACTATAGCTATGGTATAAATGGTGTTAGTGAACACAGCAAAAGACGCCATTTCCAGCAAAACTGAAACTCCAAAGAGCGACTCGGGTTCTCAATTTGTGCATCTTCACGTCCACACTCAGTACTCGATGTTGGATGGTCTGTGCAAACTCTCTAAATTGGTTGATAAAGCAGTAAGCTGTGGACATACATCACTAGCAATAACTGACCATGGCAATGTCTATGGTGCAATTCACTTCTACAATGCTTGCAGGAAAGCCGGAGTCAAGCCAATTATTGGCTGTGAGTTATATATTGCTAAAAAATCTCGATTCGATAAGCAGGGCAAGCCTGGTTCAGATCAAGAGCATTTGACTGTTTTAGCCATGAATGCCGATGGCTACCGAAACATACTCAAGATGGTGACTACTGCACATCTTGAAGGGTTCTCATACAAACCGCGAATTGATCAGGAAATTTTAGAACAATTTAGCAAAGATATCATCGTGCTCTCAGGCTGTTGGTCGAGCCCTATTAACCATTTATTAAAAGATGGTGACTATGAGGGTGCAAAAGAAAAAGCTCTTTGGTACAAATCAGTATTTGGGAACCGGTTTTACATTGAGTTACAGTTGCCACCCTCATTTCCAGATGCTAAGCAACGCATGCAGCAGCTCTTGAGTCTAGCCAGAGAAATTGATGTGCAGGTTGTGGCCACCAATGACATTCATTACATTGAAGTAGATGACGCAGAAGCCCAAGATGCACTATTGTGCGTCCAAACTCGAAAACTGATTTCAGATGAAAAACGGATGAAGATGATCGATCATCCTGATTTTTACTATAAAACTACTGCTCAAATGCAGGAGTTATTCCACGATATTCCCGAAGCAATTGAAAACTCCACTGTAATTGCAGATCGCTGTAACGTCACCATTCAAACCGGACAACTGAATTTTCCTGCATATCCGCTGCCAAAAGGTGAAACAGAATCATCACTACTAGCCATCATGGCAAATGAAGGCATGCACAAGAAATTTAAAATAGTCACGAAAGAAGTCACTGACCGTCTCAAATACGAACTTGATATTATTCAACAAAAAGGCTATTCGACCTACTTTTTAATCACCCAAGATTTTGTTAACTGGGCAAAAAGCCAAGGGATTGGTGTCGGACCAGGAAGAGGTAGTGCTGCAGGCTCACTAGTGGCTTATTCGCTCAACATTACCACCCTGAATCCACTCGAGCATGGTTTGCCATTTGAACGATTCTTAAACCCTCAGCGACCAACGCCGCCTGATATTGATATGGACTTTGCTGATGATCGCCGTGATGAAGTGATTAGTTATGTGGCAGAAAAATATGGACATGACCATGTGGCACAAGTGATTACTTTTGGAAAAATGGAGGCACGCGTCGCCATTCGTGATATTGGCAGAGTGCTGGGTTTGCCATACGAAGATCCAGATAAAATTGCCAAACTGATTCCCAATGATCCCGGCAAACATGTCACTTTAAGTGACGCTCTGGCACAAGTGCCTGAGCTTGCTGAATATTACAAGCAACCTAAGATCAAGAAACTCATTGATTTGGCAAAAAAAGTTGAAGGCACTTCACGTCATACCAGTGTTCATGCCGCGGCAGTGATTATTGGTGATAAACCGCTCCCAGAATACACCGCACTCCAACGCGATACTAAGTCTGGAAAAATGATCACCCAGTACGATATGTATGCATTGGACTGCAACGTCTCTGATGATGCAATCGGTTTGTTAAAGTTTGATTTTTTGGGCCTGCGAAACTTATCAACTATTCAGACTGCAGTTCGGCTCGTTAAAGAAAATAAAAAAATTGAATTAGATATCGATACATTGCCTCTGGATGATCAAAAAACATTCGACTTGCTTTCCAGTGGCGATACCACTGGAGTATTCCAACTTGAGTCTGGTGGCATGAGACGGGTTGCTAAAACACTGCAACCAAACCAATTCAGTGATATTACTGCTATGGTGGCACTATACCGACCAGGACCAATGGAGCTGATTCCCAAATTTGTAGAAGGCAAGCACAAACCTGAAACCGTGGTCTATCCACATCCCAGTCTAGAACCGATTCTCAAAGAAACCTATGGAATCATGGTCTACCAAGAGCAGATTTTGCAGATTGCCAATGTCATGGCTGGCTACTCCCTGGGAGAAGCCGATATTTTACGTCGGGCTATTGGTAAAAAGAAAAAAAGCCTGCTGGATGAAAATAAAAAAGGTTTTATTAAACAATCAGTTGATAAAGGTTATAAAAAAGAGATTGCTGAAAAAGTCTGGGGCTTTATCGAAGCTTTTGCCAACTACGGTTTCAACAAATCCCATGCTGCTTGCTATGCACTCATCGCGTATCAAACAGCTTATCTCAAAGCACATTTTCCAGTGGAATACATGACCGCACTGATGAGTGTTGAGTCGAATTCACATGGGGCAAACCGAGATGAAAAAGTGGCCGTCGCCATTGAAAATAGCAAAAAGATGGGCATCAAGATTTTGCCACCAGATATCAATAACTCTAGCGATGACTTCACCATTGAAGCCCACCCAGGATCACTCCAAGACTTGGCTGTGCGTTTTGGATTTACTGCTATTAAACATGCTGGAATCGCTGCAATTGAAAATATTTTGGCAACCCGAAAGCGAGTAGGTAAATTCACCTCGTTCACTCAATTTATTCGAGAATCTGATGGTCGAAAAGTTAATAAAATGGTCTTGGAATGTTTAATTAAAGTTGGTGCATTTGATCAATTTGGGACTAGAGCCAGTATGCTCGAAAATCTCGATTCAATTCGCCAAAGTGCGGCACAATTTCAGTCAGAAGTTGATGGCCAAGATAATTTGTTTGCAGGTGTCTCTGAAACTAGCACAAAAATTGAAGATACTTTTGCAAAACTACAAGAATACCCCAATCAAGAGTTATTATCATTTGAAAAAGAGCTGCTCGGTTTATATCTCACTGACCATCCCTTAGCTGAAACCTTAAAAGCAGTCAACAAACGCTCAAATAAAAATATCGGAGATTTAGATGCCACCATGCATCAAGGTCAAACCTTTTTATTTGGCGGTTTTATCAGCAAATTTAGAGAAGTTCGCACTAAGAAATCCGGAGCCTTAATGGCCTTTGGCACACTCGAAGATGAAACTGGCTCGATTGAATTTGTGGTCTTCCCTAAAACCTATCAAGAATACGTTGATTTAATCAAACCAAACTCAGTAATCTTGCTCAAAGCCAAAGTTGAACTTCGTGAAGATACCCTGAGTCTACTTGCCGATAAAGTCTCGATTCCAACTCAAACTGATATTGAATACTCAAACGCAGAACAACATAAAGAAATCTTCATTCCTCGTGTCACAAACAAAACAGTACTACAAAAACTGGGTGCCTTGCTCAAGTCCAGACCAGGTAAAGAAAAAGTTGCCGTGATTATTCCAAACGGTGCAGTGCCTGAAAAAATGGTCTTACCATATACCGTCGAGTGGACAGAGCAGTTGGAAGAACAGATTAAAAATCTGCTCAACTCAAATTAGCCACTAATTCCAGACATCTCTGATCTTTGCTACACTGGAAGCTAGTACTATGGCTGCCCAACATAATTACACTGTTTCAGAGTTGAGACATTTAGCGACTAAAATTCGCATAGATAGTCTCAAAATGATTGCCTATACCAAGAGTGGGCACCCAGCTGGTTCATTGAGCCTAGCTGATATTTTTGCGGTGTTATATGGCAGCATACTTAACCATCGACCGCATCAACCTAATTGGCAGCAACGAGATCGGTTATTAATCTCGAATGGACATATCGCACCTGCCTGGTATTCAGTGTTGGCAGAGGTTGGTTACTTTCCAAAAACTCTGTTAGCAAAATTTCAGCACGTCGACAGCCTGCTCCAAGGTCATCCTCGATTTTCTACTAATACAAGTGAATTATTACCAGGAATTGAGAATACCTCGGGATCACTCGGTCAAGGTTTGTCTCAGGCCTGTGGTGTCGCCTGGGCACTCAAAACAGATCAAAATCCAGCGAGAGTCTATTGCATCATGGGTGATGGCGAACAACAGGAGGGCCAAGCCTGGGAAGCATATCAATTTGGTGTCGGGGCAAAACTTGATAATCTCACAGCCATCATCGATAGAAACGGCATTCAGATTTCAGGTAACACCGAACAAGTACTTCCGCTTGAGCCATTTAAAGAAAAATTAATCGCATTCGGTTGGCATGTATTTGAAGTTGACGGCCATGATCACCAAGCTATTAAAGACACGTTGCTGGCCACACATACCATCAAAAATCGGCCATCTGCAGTGATCGCTCATACTATTCCAGGTAAAGGCGTTTCATTCATGGAGGGCAAATTTAAATGGCATGGTGAACCGCCCACCACAGAACAAGTCAATACTGCACTAAATGAATTGCACGATCAATTGGAGGCCGTATGGTAACCATCGCATCAGAAGCCACCAGAGAAGGATTGGGGAGAGGATTAGTTGAACTGGCAAAAAATGATCCTAGAGTTGTAGTGCTCTGTGCAGATCTTACAAATTCACTGAGACTATCCGAATTTGAAAAACAATTCCCTGACCGTTTTATTCAGGTGGGTATTGCGGAACAAAACATGATTAGCATTGCAGCTGGTCTAGCAATGGCTGGAAAAATACCATTTGCCTGTAGTTATGCAGCGTTCAGTCCAGGGAGAACTTGGGACCAAATTCGAGTTGGTGTCTGTTATTCAAAACTGCCAGTTAAAATAATTGGTGGTCATACAGGACTAGGTATTGGCGAAAATGGTGCAGTGCATCAAGCACTTGAAGATATTGCACTAACAACAGTTTTGCCAGAAATGACCGTTATTTCACCCGGTGATAGCCAAGAAACTGCTGACGCAGTACGTTTGGCGGCATCATTACCCGGACCTGTGTACATCAGAGTCACTAAATTTCCTGTGATTCAAATTCCTAATAGGCCACAACTTGCACTCGGTAAAGTCTATCAATTAAAATCTGGAAGAGGCGTGGCAATTATTACTCATGGCACAATGGTCGGTGCGTCTCTTGAAGCTGCAGAAATTTTGAAACAGCAACAGATTGAAGTTGCAGTGTTTGCTGCACCATTCATAAAGCCGCTTGATCGACATTCTATTCTCAACATTGCCCAACATTTTAAACTGATCATTACAGTTGAAGAACATCAGATTACAGGAGGACTCGGATCGTTAATTGCACCACTAATTCTTGAAACTCCAAGACGAGAGATTCCAAACCCTCCAGAACTACTGCGAATTGGAATTCATGATGTGTTTGGAGAATCAGGAACGGCCAAAAGTCTGCATCAAAAATACGGGCTAACTGCGACCGAAATCGCAAAACAAATAATCACTAGAATTTGGAACTTGGAATAAGATGAATAAACTAAAAGACTTGAGAAAAGTAGCCATCGTTGGCTGTGGGAATGTGGGAATGACCACCGCTTATGCTATTTTAATGAAGAACCTAGTCCAAGAACTGGTGTTATTGGGAAGAGATAAATCAAAAATCATTGGTGAGCAACTTGATCTAGAACATGGCTTACCATTTATGGGTAATGCTAAAGTTATGGCTACTGATGATTATGCCGACTTGAAGGACTCAAACATTGTTATTGTAACTGCCGGAGCAGCTCAAAAACCCGGGGACACTCGTCTGGACTTGACTCACAAAAATATTGCCATTTTTCAAGACATTATCCCAAAAATTGTGAAGCACGCACCTCATGCCTTAATCCTAGTGGTCTCAAATCCTGTAGACATCCTCACCTATCATGCATATCAAATTGCGGGTTGGCCAAAAGGCCGAATCTTTGGCAGTGGCACCACACTCGATACCGCTCGGTTCCGCTTTCATTTGAGTGAGTTTTTGGATATTAATCCCAGGAGTATCCATGCCTATATTTTAGGTGAACATGGCGACAGTTCTTTTCCCGCATTGTTTAACGCTACTGTAGGTGGTCAGCCACTCTCGACACTGAAAAATTACACAGAAGAAAGAGCTCTTAAAGCTTTTGACAAAACCCAGAACTCAGCTTACAGAATTATTGATAGCAAGGGTGCAACGTATTATGCAATTGGAGTTGTAGTCGCCCACATGGTTGAGACAATATTTTCTGACGCTCGCAGAGTCATGCCACTATCTATTCCATTACACGGCTTTTATGGACTTCATGGCTTGGCGTTGAGTGCCCCCTGCATACTGGGGCGAGATGGAGTTCAGACAACACTAGAAATTAAACTTTCAGCCAAAGAACGAGAACAACTCTATCACTCCGCAGAAATTCTGAAAAAAAATCTCCAGCTGAGCGGCATCTAAGCTACAGTTTTTGACAATCTGGACAATAATAAGTGCCCCGACCAGCAAGTGTTGTTTTGATGATGCTGGTATTGCAGTTTTTGCATGGTTGACCAGCTCTACCGTATGCCAAAATTTCCTCTTGATAACCACCAGCAAATCCATCCACGCTCACATATTTTCCATCAAAGGTAGTGCCGTGCAACTCAATTCCACGCTGAATTACTTTTTTTGAGGTTTTTAGCAACAAATCTGACTGTTTTCTTGTTAACTCTTTGCTTGGCAGATAGGGAGAAAGCTTTGCCAAATTCAAGGCATCACATGCATAGATATTACCAACTCCAGCGATAAACGTACCATCCATCAATCGTACTTTTATAGGTCGGCTTGTTCGCTGTAAACCCTGCCAAAAATATTCAGAATTTGCAGCTTCTGTATTAATATCTGGTCCATATTTTGCAAATTCTTGCTTTTTTTGAGCCGCATCAACAATCTTCATCCAGCCGAAAACCCGCTGGTCATTAAAAAATAGAGTAGTGTCGGGATCTTCAAATCGAATGATCACTCTAGTGTGCGCACTTGGTAGTGTCTGCACCCAGTCTGCAGTCGGATGGCCACCACCAACTCGCTTGTCTCCGGACATGACAATTATCTGACCGGTCATTTTTAAATGCACTAGAATTGAATACTCGCCATCGGTATTTATTGATAGTATTTTGGCACCACGATCAACTCCTGTGATTTTTTTACCAATCACAGATTCTGTCAAGCCAACAAGACTTTTTGATTTTATGACCTCAATCCCAACAATTCGCTGACCTATAATAACCTCAGTTAAGCGTCTACGAATTGTTTCCACTTCTGGTAATTCCGGCATTATTTCAGTCCACAATCGCCCACAGATTATCCTCGATGTGTTGGTGCGTTAATCAAACCACATTTTTTGTATTTCAAGCCACTACCGCAAGGACACGGTTCATTGCGACCAATTTTCGCAACTGCAGAACCTGGATTTGGTCGATTGGTCTGTGTTGTTTTGCCAAGAGCAGATGCTAAATCACCTAGTGACCCTTTGATCTGTCTCGGCGAGGCTGGAGCTGCACTGGGAATAGTAGCATCGGCAACTTCTTTTGCCAGACTTTCATTAATGTCTTCTTTTACCAATTTAATTTTGGTCGGCATGGTTTGAGACATTTGTGGAGCGGGTTGAATTCTAAAGATTCTTGATGCAATCGTCAGCTCAATCGAGCTCATCAATTCATCAAACATTGCAAAAGCCTCTTTTTGATATTCAGCCAATACGGTTCGCTTGTCACCACGCAGCCAAATACCATCTCGCAGATTATCAATCTCATCAAGATGATCCATCCATTTCTCATCAATGGTTGAAAGAGTAGTGTATCGCTCAAGTTCTCGAGCCAATTCTAGTCCCAGACTCTTCTCACGTGAGGCATATGTTTGCTTAATTACATCCAAGAGCAAATCAATAACTGCATCTGCGTTTGACTGCTGACTAACTGTGTCACGCAACCGACTCTGAGAACCATCATCAAATGGAATAACCTTGATAAAATCCTTCACTATTCCATCGCTGTCTGTCTGGTCAAAAGGCCCCGCTCCTCGTTGATTTACAATTGATCGTATTTCTTCTTCAATGTAGCCAAGAATTTCACTCTTAAGTGTCTCTGTTTCAGCATCGTTTGAAGTTTCACCAGCCATCTCCAGCAATCTACGTCGCTTACGATAAATGATTTCACGATGTTGATTCATGACATCATCAAACTCAACTAAGCGTTTACGTTGGTCAAAGAAAAATCCCTCGACTTTAACTTGTGCAGACTCAATAGATTTACTCACCATGCCATGCTCAATAGGCTGATCTTCCTCAATCTTGAGAAAATCCATCACCTTCGCAATCTGTTCACCGCCGAAAATACGCATAATATCGTCATCAAGTGCTACAAAAAATTGTGAAGAGCCGGGATCACCTTGTCGACCAGATCGACCACGAAGCTGGTTATCAATACGTCGGGATTCATGACGCTCAGTGGCGATAATGCATAATCCACCAGCGGCAACCACATCATCGTGTGCCTGTCGCCATTTATTGAGTGCTTTTTCATACTCACCCAATTTATAGTTAGCAGGATTAATATTTGAAGGTAAACCAAGTTTCTGGAACTCAGCGGGAATCTTGGTTTTTTCTTTTGACAACACTTTTTTACGATAATCTTTCAGTTCAGGCTTGGCACCACCTAAGACAATGTCAACACCACGGCCAGCAATATTTGTGGCTACAGTGATAGCATTCTGTTTGCCTGCGTCTGCGATGATAAATGCCTCTTTTTCGTGGTTCTTAGCATTCAATACCTGATGGACAATGCCTTTGCGTTTCAGAAAGTTGGCGATTGTTTGATTATGCTCAATCGATCTGGTTCCAATTAGAATTGGCCTGCCGGTTTTGTGAATCTCTTCAACTTCCCGAGCAATTGCAGAGTATTTTGCAGCGGTAGATTTGTAAACCGCATCACCTTGATCTACACGAGTGACTGGTCGATGGGTTGGGATTACCAACACGTCTGTATGATAGATTTTATTGAACTCTTCTGCCTCAGTTGCAGCTGTACCAGTCATACCTGATAGTTTCTGGTAAAGCCGAAAGTAGTTTTGCAACGAAATTGTTGCCAAAGTTCGCGATTCTTGTTGGATAGGCACACCTTCTTTAGCTTCGATAGACTGATGTAATCCATCTGAATAGCGACGACCATACATCAACCGACCAGTGTGTTCATCAACGATGATGACTTGGTTGTCACGAACGATGTATTCACGATCTCTAAGATAGAGTGTGTTTGATTTCAATGCTGACTCGACGTGGTGGATGGTGTCGAAACTCTCTTCGTATAAATTCTTAACCCCGAGTTTTTGCTCGATGCGCTTCACACCCAAGTCAGTCAAAGTAACATTTTTGGCTTTTTCGTCAATCTTATAATCTTGGTCACGAACCAAAGATTTGACCATGTGTGCAAACTCAAAATACTGTCTGGTGGGTTCGCTGTCCGGAGCAGAAATAATCAGTGGAGTACGTGCCTCATCAATCAAAATTGAGTCAGCCTCATCGACAATTGCATAGTGGTGACCACTCTCTGATCGCTGTACCATTTGGCCCAAAGACTGAACCATATTGTCACGTAAATAATCGAAGCCAAACTCGTTATTTGTTCCATACGTGATGTCCGCACTATACGCATCTTTTCGCGACACAACTCTAAAATGCTCCAACCGCTCATCACCACGCTCTTCACTGTCAACTTCAGGATCATAGACTTTAGCCTGATCATGAATAATAACTGCGGTGGTTAGTCCTAAAAAGTGATAAATTGGACCCATCCAACCAACGCCAACCTCAGCCAAGTAGTCATTTACAGTCACTAAATGTGAACCTTTACCTAGCAACGAATTCAAATAGAGTGGAGCAGAAACGGTTAAAGTTTTACCCTCACCAGTTTTTTGTTCGGTAATGTTGCCATAGTGCAACGCCACACCTGCAAGTAACTGCACATCGAAATGTCGCATGCCTAAAACTCGCTTTGAGACCTCACGAACAGTTGCGAACACCTCAGGCATTAATTGTTCAAGTACGGCTGCTTCAGCTTGTTTCACCTGCAGCTCGCTACTCTGATCAACCCCAGAAAGTGCCTCTGCAATGCGATCCTTAAAAACCTTGGTCTGTTTGGCTAACTGGGTATCACTGAGTTTACTGAGTGCAGGCTCAAAGGTGTTGATTTGATCAACTACTTTTTGGAATTTTCCAAGTTTTCGTTTATTTTCGTCAAATAAATCTGTAAAAAATTTAAGCATAATTATGTAGTAGCACAGCTACTCCTTTTCAAACTGACTCATAGTAGTATAGGCAGAATTAATAGCTTTACAACCACTAGCAACTCGAGAAAACAAGGCTTGATATCTTGGTTATTTTTCACCAGTAATCAAGCTTTTTCCCATATATGACTGCAATACTTGTGGCACAATTATTGAGCCATCAGCTTGTTGGTAATTCTCCACAATTGCTGCTAGTAACCGAGGGGTAGCAGCAACAGTATTGTTGAGAGTATAGACAAATTTTGTGGTGCCATCTTTAGCACGATACTTAATATTCAAGCGTCTGGCTTGAAAATCATTGAAATAACTTGCTGAGTGAGTCTCACGATATTTACCCTGTGATGGGAACCAAGTTTCGATGTCATATTTCTTACGCTGACCAGCACCCATATCTCCAGAGCACATTAAGAGTACTTGGTATGATAAACCCAGATCTTTCAATAATTGCTCCGAGAAACCTACCATTTTCTGGTGCCACTCGCGGGTTAAGTCCTCGTCAGCGACGGTATAAACCACTTGCTCCACCTTGTTAAACTGGTGTACTCGAATTACACCCTGAGTATCCTTGCCATACGTACCGACTTCTCGTCTGAAACAAGGGGATAAACCCACCATTTTGATTGGCAAATCTGATTCGTTGAGAACTTCATCTTGATAGTATGCAGTTAACGCAACTTCAGCTGTTCCAGCTAAAATTTGACCATCTTGTGTTTTGTAGTGATCTTCTTTGCCCCAAGGGAAATAGCCGGTGCCACTCATGGCCTCAGTGTTGACTAGAACAGGAGCTCCAATGGGCATGAAACCCTGTTTAATCATTAAATCCATGGCGTAATGGAGTATCGCTTGTTCAAGTAAGAAACCATCATTTTGCAAGAAATAGGTTCTAAACCCACCAATTTTCACTGCTCTTTTAGTCTCAAGCATCTTGAGATTTTCCATCAGTTCATGATGCTGCTTGGGAACAAATTCAAATTTTGGTAGCTCGCCCTCTTGGCGAACCACCTGATTGCCTGATTCATCTGGTGCAATCGGAACATCGGCTGCAGGAACATTAGGAACGCAGAGCAGTGCTTCTTTGAACTCAGTCTCAGCTGCCTGCAAGGTTGGCTCGAGTTCTTTTAATTGAGCCTTCAATTTCTTACCAATTTCAATCTGCTCACTGGTAGGTTTGCCGCCAGTTTTGACTGCTTGCTTCACATCCTCAACATTAGCATTTGCCTCAGCTCGAATTTTTTCAACTTGAACCAATAATTGCCTACGCCTGGAATCAACATCCAACAGGGTATCCACCACTTTTGAGTCCAGCTGTTTGTCGCTGCAACCTTGTTTTACTTGTTCTGCGTTGGCTCGAATAAAAGCTATGTCTAACATGATTCATTCCCTTTTTAAGTTACTTTTTCATGGCTTGAAATACCTGGATTAAAAAAGCAATGTGATCTTCAGGTGTTTTGCCAATTAATTCAAATCCTTGAGCAATGTCAGCTCGACTGACATTGGCAGCGAAAGCCTTATCTTTAATTTTTTTCTTGATTGATTTAACTTCCATCCCCTCAAAACCAGTGGGTCGAAGTATCGACGCGGCATGCATCAAACCTGAGAGTTCATCGCAGGCAAAAAGGTATTTGTCGAGCATGGTACTCGCAGTTACTCCAGTACGATCTGGTGCATGTGCCAAAATTGCTTGTCGCAGCTCAACTGGGTATTTCTCTAACATTTCCGCAACTGCTTTGTTTGGGTGTTCGTCTGGAAATGCTTCCCAGTCAACATCGTGAAGCAATCCTGTTTGATACCATAACTCAGTGTCCTGTCCCAAAGCTTTTGCATATGTCTCCATAGCCGCAGCAACCATTCGGCAATGGTGAGCTAACTTATCGTTCTTAATATACTGCTCAACAAGCACCTCGGCTTCACTGCGAGCGGGGAGAGTGCCACCTGGTGTGAGCTGTATAGAAACTGTTTGTGCTGGCTTGCCATGATCAACTGTCGCAGTTTTTTGGGCTGTCCCACCTGCCTGAGGTGTTGCTGTTTGGTTTTTCACTGGTCTCAAAGTTGGAAATGCGATCACCTCTCGAATACTCCAGGTATTTGTCAAAAACATCACCAAGCGATCAATGCCAATGCCAATGCCACCGAGTGGAGGCATGCCATGCTCCATTGCCTCCAAAAAATCTTCATCAACTGGATGGGCCTCGCTGTCACCCTGGCGCATATGTTTCTGTTCATTTTCAAAGCGTGAGCGCTGGTCTAACGCATCAGTAATCTCACTCCAGCCATCACCAATTTCCTTGCCCGCAATATATCCCTCAAATCGCTCAACTAAGTCTGGGTTAATTCGGTGCTGCTTAGATAATGGACTGACCTCCTTAGGATAATCAATAATCCAAGTTGGTTGAATCAAATGTCTTGGCACTAAGTGATCGAAAATCGAAAAGATTGCCTTACCACGATTGAACTCGCCAATTGGCTTGAGGTTATTTTCGGTCAATATCTTTTGTAGCTGAGCATCATCGGTCTCACTCAATTTAATACCAGTGTACTGCTCCAGTGCCGACTCCATCGTCAATCTTGGCCACTTCACACCAACGTCAATCTCATGTTCCATCACTTTCAACTTTGAGCCACCATGTAGTTTACCAACTAAATGCTTTACCAAGCCTTCAGTCACATCCATCATTCGATGATAATCAGCATATGCTTCATACCATTCAATCATGGTAAATTCTGGTTGGTGAGTTTGATCAATACCTTCATTACGGAAATTGCGAGCAATCTCGAAGATTCGTTCGTAACCACCAACGATCAATCGTTTGAGATATAGCTCAGGTGCCAATCGCAAGTAATAGTTAGTATCAAGTGCATTCATATGCGTGGTAAATGGCTTAGCATTTGTTCCACCATACAATGCTTGCAACACTGGAGTTTCAACCTCTACAAAGTTGTGTTCATCCTGCAGATAACGACGTATTTCTTTTTCAATCAGCCACCGAGCATCTAAAATCTTGCGCACATCTTCATTTACGAGCATATCTAAATAACGCTTACGGAATCGAACTTCTTTGTCTTCTGCTTGGTTCCATTCTGTGGGTAGTGGACGCAGTGCTTTGCCCAAAAAATCCATCTTGGATGCCATAACTGTCAACTCGCCTGTCTTGGTACGACCAACTTCACCCGCCACACCCAAAAAATCGCCTGCATCAATATTGGCTAACAAAGCATATGACTCTTCGCCAAGTTTTTCTTGATGTAGCATCACCTGCATCTTGCCAGTTGAATCAGCTAAGTTGAGAAAAGAAACCTTACCATGCGATCGCAGCGACATAATTCTGCCAGCAGTAGTGATACTCTGACCCTCCGCCAATAATGCCTGTTTAATGGTATGAGATTTAGCGAACGAGTAGGGATGGGCTAATACACCAGCTTTTTCTAAAGCTTGGCGCTTTTCCTTCTTTGCTTGAATGGTTTCATCGATTCTAGACATATATCTTTCTCCGTATGTACCAGGCAATTGTATCAGAAATCAGCACAGCTAGAGGAGAAGTCTGATTACCAAAAACCCCGCTTGGTAGCGGGGTGTAATTGCTTGTTATTTTTTACTTATTTGATGTCAGTAATGGTATAAACAATTTCTCCCGCTGGGGCTTTAACAGTGACTGAGTCACCTTTATTTTTACCCATGATGGCTTTACCCATGGGTGACACGCTAGAAACTTTACCTGAATCAGGATCAGACTCAAATTCACCGACTACGGTAATGGTCAACTTTTTGGTTGTACCTTTGAGTGTCAATGTCACCACTGAACCCATACCAATTGAGGATCCGGATTTCTTATTGGCAACAACTTTTGCCTTAGAAATAATCTCTTCTATATCGAAAATACGTGCCTCAGCAATCGATTGCTCATCCATTGCACTTTGATAATCAGCGTTTTCGCTTAAATCGCCCTGTTCTCTGGCATTTGCGACACGCTCAATGATCTTAGGCAATCTATTTTTGACCAATTCATGTAGTTCTTGATTTAATTCATCAAGACCAACTTGAGTCAGTTGAATTGTGGTTTGACTAGCTTTGTCTGGCATACAAAAAGTAGTATAACTACTTTTAAAGACCGCGCAAGAGGGGCAGAATTAAATTTTTCGAATCTGAAGCTAAAAATTCTGATTAAATACTGGTTTTTCGAGTGCGCTGAGCTAATCTGAGCTCCAACATTGCTTGTCGTAGCGAGGCTTCAGCCATCATCATTTCTCGTTGATCTACAGTTTTACTCATTGTTTCATTTGCAGCTGCGACGGCAGCTTGAGCTTTTTGGACACTGATTTCACGATCTAATACTGCACTGTCTACAAGTACTGCTACCTGTTTTTTCCCAGCCACATCTAGAAACCCAGAAGATACGACTAAAAAGTGCTCGACCTTATTTTGTCGGTACGTCATTACACCCGGACTCACTTTTGTAAATAGTGGGACGTGCTCGGGAAGAATCGTTAGTTCACCACCGACGGTTGGGATAGTGATGGAATCCACTTGCTCTGAAAGCAGTTGCTTCTCTTGAGAAATTACTTGTAATAAGAATTGCTTCATACCGTTTTAAATTGTTTTAGCCTTAGCGATTGCATCTTCGATAGTACCAACCATGTAAAACGCTTGCTCTGGCAAATCATCGTGCTTACCAGCCAAGATTTCATCAAATCCACGAATGGTATCTGCAATCTTAACGTATGCACCCTTCATACCAGTAAACTGTTCAGCCACAAAGAATGGTTGAGATAAGAATTTCTGCACACGTCTTGCACGTGCCACAACTTTTTTGTCTTCGTCACTCAGCTCATCCACACCCAAGATAGCAATGATATCCTGAAGTTCTTTATAGCGTTGCAGAACCTGTTGGACACCACGAGCTACTCGGTAATGGTTGGCACCAATGATTTCTGGTTGCAGAATTTTCGAAGTTGAAACCAATGGATCGACCGCTGGATAAATCGCTTGTTCTGATAATTTACGATCTAAATTTACAGTAGAATCTAAGTGTGCGAATGTAGTTGCTGGAGCTGGATCAGTGTAGTCGTCAGCTGGCACATAAATTGCCTGAATTGAAGTGATTGAACCCTTAGAAGTAGATGCAATTCGCTCTTGCAATGCAGCCATCTCTGAAGCTAAGTTTGGCTGATATCCCACAGCTGAAGGAATACGACCTAACAGTGCTGACACCTCACTACCTGCCTGGGAAAAACGGAAGATATTGTCAATAAATAGCAACACGTCTTCATGTTTAATATCGCGGAAATACTCAGCCATGGTTAAAGCAGTCAAAGCCACGCGTAAACGACTTCCTGGGGGCTCATTCATCTGTCCGAAACACATCACGGTACTGGCCAAAACACCAGAATCTTTCATTTCGTGATAGAGATCATTACCCTCACGAGTTCGCTCTCCGACGCCTGCAAAAACCGAGTGACCCTCATGTTCTTCAGCAATATTACGAATTAATTCCTGGATGATAACTGTTTTACCCACACCGGCACCTCCAAAGGCACCAACTTTACCACCTTTAGAAAAAGGACAGATTAAGTCAACCACTTTAATACCAGTTTCCAGCATTTCTGCTTTGGTTTGGTATTCAGTTAATGGGGGTGATTCACGGTGAATTGGAGCGGTTTCTGTGGTCATCACAGGTCCGAGATTATCAATTGCCTCACCAATAACATTAAACACACGACCTAAAGTGCCATTACCAACTGGAACTGTGATTGGTGCACCAGTATCTACAACTTCTTGACCTCGAACCAAACCTTCAGTTGGTCCCAAGGCAACACAGCGAACTTGAGTTTCGTTTAATTGCTGTTCTGCCTCAAACATTAGCACACCTGTTGGCGTGGTTAGTTTCAAGGCATTATAAATTCGTGGCAATTTTTCTGTAAATTCCACATCGACAACTGGACCGATGATGCGAGTGATGCGACCTATATTTTCCGACATATCTATACTTCCTTTCAAGTTAAAGTCAAACTGGCAGTGGTAATATCTAATAATTCACTAGTGATACTTTGTTGGCGAGATTTATTAAAAATGAGTAATAACTCTTGAACCAATTCAGAAGCATTTTCACTGGCATTTTTCATCGAAACCATTCGAGCACTGTGCTCACTGGCTCTGGCTTCCAAAAATGCATGGAAGAGAGTGGTCTCAATATAAAATGGCAATAAATCATTTAAAATTGATTTTGCACTTGGCTCAATTAAATATTCAGATGGACCAAACGTTTCATCTACTTTAACTTCTGCTTCTTTTAACTCCCAATTCTTTGTAATAGGTAAAGTCACATTTGATTTTGCAATCGGTAACAACTGCTCGCTGCGAGACTCCTGCAGCAATGTATTAACGAAATCCATATATACAATTGTCACACTGCGAAACTCTTTATTGAGGAACTTTTCAATTAACAAGCTGCTGATGGGAACAATGTCACCGGTTTTAATTTTTTCTGGTAAATTAGTGAACTGAGCGATAATTCGAAAGCCAAAAGCTCTACAAAATAACACTGCTTTTTTACCAACAGCCACCACCCCAAAATTCTGTTCACCAATTTTTTGACGTTGCAGCGTGAGTCTTTTTAGCAAATGAGTGTTCAAACTACCGCACAAACCTTTATCAGTAGCTATAACTAACGCAATATTTAAGCCATCATCATGTTGTGAGAGTAGAGGATGCAGTGCCGGATCAGTTTTCTGAGTCAGCATACTGAGAGAGTGAAATAAGTGCTGTGCAAATGGTTTTGCAGATACTGCCTGATCCTGAGCACGCTTCATTTTACTTGCCGCCACCATTTCCATAGCTTTGGTAATCTTGGAAATATTACGTGCAGTACTGATGCGGCGTTTTACTTGTCTGGCGGTATTGGCCATAGCGTGCCTCGAACCTTAGTCTTCCACCATTAATAGATCACGGTTAAATGAATTGAAATTAGTAATCATTTCGTTAATTTTTGCCTCGAGCTCGGGACTGACTTTTTTCTCTGTGGCGATCTCTCTGAGCATTTCTGATTGGGTAGTTCGGAAATATTCTGTATATCTACGTTCCCACTCAGCAAGTTGGTCTTCTTCGACAGTGTCTAGATATCCCTTAACAGCTGCAAAAATAATTAACACCTGTTCCTCAACCTTTAATGGTTTGTCCCAACCCTGCTTGAGTACTGCATTAACTCTTTGACCTCGAGCTAATTGGGATTTGGTTTTATCATCAAGATCTGAACTAAATTGTGCAAAAGCTTGCAGCTCACGGAACTGTGCCAAATCAAGCTTCATGGTTCCAGCGACTTGCTTCATGGCTTTGGTCTGAGCAGCACTACCCACACGAGATACTGATAAACCAACGTTGATAGCTGGTTTCATTCCCGAGTTAAATAGATCGGTTTCGAGATAAATTTGACCGTCGGTGATAGAAATTACGTTAGTTGGAATATATGCCGAAACGTCATTTGCCTGAGTCTCAATCACTGGCAGTGCAGTTATAGAACCACCACCATTGTCCTCATTGAGTCGGCAAGCACGCTCCAGTAGGCGAGAGTGGAGATAGAAAACATCTCCAGGATATGCCTCACGACCTGATGGACGGCGAAGCAATAATGAAATCTCACGGTATGCCTGGGCATGCTTGGTGAGGTCATCATAAATAATTAAAACGTCTTTACCTTTTTCTAAGAAATATTCAGCAACTGCCAATCCAGAATACGGTGCCAAAAATTGTTCGGAAGCACTATCTGACGCGGTTGCAGAAACAATCACGGTATAGGCCATGGCTCCACGCTCTTCCAGCAATTGCTTAGTCTGAGCTAACGAAGATTTTTTCTGACCAATACACACGTAGACACAAATCACACCCAAACCTTGTTGGTTAAGAATAGTGCCAAGTGCGATAGCGGTTTTTCCAGTAGCACGATCACCGATAATCAGCTCACGCTGACCACGACCAATAGGAATCATGGCATCAATTGCCTTAACACCAGTTTGTAATGGCTCAGTGACTGATTTGCGAGTCATAACACCGGGAGCTACTCGCTCTAGCAACATATACTTATCTATCGAAAAAGTACCCTTACCATCAATTGGACGACCCAGACTGTCTAAAACTCTGCCCATCACACCTTCACCCACGCCAACCGATAATACGCGACCAGTGCGCTTAACTGTGTCTCCGACACTCAAATCCTTAGTATTACCAAGAACCACTAAACCAACAGATTCTTTTTCGAGATTTAAAGCAAGAGCGAATCGATCTTGTCCAAGATCAACCAATTCGCCTGATTGCACATCTTCAAGTCCTGATGCCTTAATAACACCATCAGAAAAAGAGAGTATTTTGCCAACAGACTCGATTTTTGGATTGAGTTTTACTCCTGATATTTTCTCTATTAGATTTGTAGAAAAAACTGAGCTGGACTGGGTTGAGTTTTTCATAAAATAACTAGTCTAGGGATAGTTCTGTGCGCAAAACTACTAGTTTGTGGGCAACAGTTGCATCTATTTCCTGAGTACCTACAGAAATCTTTACTCCTCCAAGAACTTTAGGGTTTATGACCATTTTATATTCCAGGTCTTTCCCATAATGTTTGGTAAGTTTAAGCTTAATGCTTTTCAACACTTCTTCACTCAAAGCTTTTGCTGTGGTGATAACGACTTTCTGCATATTTTTCCTTTAAATGAAGTGGCTATTTGCCGAAGACTTTGTCAAGTTCTCGGGAAATGAATGCACCTTCAGTTTTCTCATCAAGCTTCTTGTCAATAACTTTTGCACTTACAGCCATGATCGCATCAACCATCTCTTGACGTGCTGCTGTAATTAGCTGAGCATGCTCCATTTTCCAATCAGCTTGTAGTTTCTCTACTTCTGCCTTGGCTTCTGATTTTGCACGTTCAACAATCTCATGTTGCTGTTTAGTTGCACGCTTTACTGCTTCATCAACTAGATTTGCAGCTTTACGCTCAGCTTCATGTTCGATTTTTGACTTGAGTTCGGTGAGATTATGCTTTTCATCAATAGCTGCTTGTGCAGCCTCTTGACCCTCTTTAATTTTACTGACACGCTCATCCATTATTTTTTGGATTGGCTTGTAGAGTAAATAGGTTAGGGCACCCATCACCACCGAAAAGTTAATGATTTGAAAAATGATCTGGGGTAACTGTATATCCATAATGCTACTCCTTATACAAATTTAAGAATCAGGGCAACCACTAAAGCGTAGATCGCCAGAGCTTCAGTAAATGCCAAACCCAACACCATGTTGGTTTGAATCTTACTGGTAGCTTCTGGGTTGCGACCGATCGCTTCCAGTGCCTTGCCAACTAATATACCCATACCGATGCCCGGACCGATTGCGCCCAAGCCCATTGCCAAACCTACGGCGAGTGAATTTAATTCCATCTCAAACCTCCTTTAGTGTTCCTCATGACTTATTGTTGCCATGTAATAAAAGATTAACGATAATAATGAAAATACTACTGCTTGAATTGCACCCACAAAAATCTCTAGTCCGTAGAAAACCATCGGCACGACCAAAGGAATGAGTGCACCGATAACCGTCAGCAAGACTTCACCTGCAAAAACGTTACCGAATAACCGAAATGCGAATGACAGGACCTTAGAAACATCCGAAATTAACTCTAAAATTCCAACAAAGAACATGATTGGGTTAGTAAAGTTAAAAAATTTCTTGAAATATTCCAAGTGTAAATAAGTTACACCCCACATCTGCACACTAAACATAGTAATAAGTGCAAGTGCGATTGTGGTATTGAGGTCTGCAGTACCTGCACGAAGCAATGGCACAAATTTTGACCCCGCTGGTTTATCTTCTGAATGACTTTCACTCTCAGTAACTGCCACTGACTCTGTTGCAACCACACCGTTTTCTGGTTTTGCATCTGGCTCAGATACCTTTTCAACTTTTGTTGAGGCCTGAGCTTGTGCAATTGCCGGAATGGTAATTGTTTCTGGAGTTAGAGTAACTTTTTTATGTCCCTCAGCCGTTTCAGTGAATCCGACAGTGCCAACACCTGGTAATAAACCAAACCAGTTATTTAACAAAATAAAAACAAAAAAGCCCACTATTAGGGGCATAAATCGGCGGGTTTTTTTGTGGTCGTTAGTCACACTTTGGATAAGTCCATAGAGTGACTCAATAATATATTCACCAAGATTTTGAATTCCTGATGGGCTACCGAGTTCTTTCGAGAGTTTAAGTCTAACTGCAAAAGCGAATGCAATAATTAGTGCGGATACTATTAGGCTAGTTAGAATTGAGTTGGAGATAACTAATGATCCAAAAGTTGCGATTGGTTCAGCTGAAATCGAAATGTGCAAGGCTCCAGACATAAGCGATTATTCGTAGGTAAGTATGTTTCTTCAAGTTTGTGGTTGCTTACCTGTTACGCACCAAAAACAAGAACAATTATATTGATAAAGACCGAACTGACAAGAGACAAACGCGACTGGATCGCTTTTATCTTTAGTGATTGCGATAGGATGGTCTTAGCTATTCGGCCAAGACCACTACTGCATCATATGCCTTCTTTGGATCTTCAGTTTCAATGCCTTTTTGCGACTTAAGAGTTAATCCTGCAGCTTTGGAGATACTGGCTACCAATGCATCATTTGTCTCATGAACCAGAATATATGAACCTTTTTCATAGGTTCCTGCAGCATTACCAGTTTTCACTGTAGCATATCCTGCAGCTTGGATTTTGGTAGCAGTTTTGCCTGCATATCCAGCAATTTTTGTTGCATTTACCACTAAGATTTTTTCAGGATTTTTAACTGCTGTCTTGGCAGATCCAGTAGCAGTTTTTGCTGAAGCAGAAGCAATTGGTGCCGTCGTAACAACTGGGCTTGGTGAGACACTCGGAACTGCTGGCTCAATAACTGTGGTTTGTGAAGCAGGTTTCTTGTTGGAAACCATCATGATACCAAGTCCAAGACCAATACCTATACCAACTGTGGCAAAAAAGCTGGCCAAGCCAATAAAAACCAATTTAACCATGTTTTTCTCATCAGTTTGATTTTTTATTACTTGTCTTGGAGCAGCTGGTTTGGCTTCAGCGACAATTTGAACTGAGTCCTTAGAATCAACTGTACTTGCGGTAGTCTTTGTCGATTCATCTTTAAGGAATTTTTCAACTGAATCAGTGTCACCAGCTACATCTGGAAGCACAGCTGAGTCCTTGAAGGTTACAGTTGGTGATGAGGTCTCAACTACAGCCGCTGGAGTAGTATTGGTGTTTGCAGTACCAAACAGCTTTTCTAAATCTGCAGCAACCATTGCCTCTTCAGCTTCTGGTGTGATTTTTGCTGCTTCTGTTACTTCCGATACAACCGTATCTATTGTTGAGTTACTTGCGGTCTTTGTGTCAGTCATAATTGAATCAATCGACTCAGTCACTTGACTTGTTGGTGCAAGTTCGACTGCAGTCTTTTGCTCCTGTGGTTTTGGTAATTCTATTTTGCTAGCATCTGGCACTGTCATTTCCTGTGACCTGAGACCCCGAGCAAACTCAAGCTCTTCAGTAGTTATGGCAACTGCTTCAGTGGCTGGTATCTCTGTATGAATCTCAACAGGGGCAGCTTTATCCATTTCAAATTTTGGCAACATATAGTCTGGAGCAGTGAGTGACCTCATCCCAGACTCAATAATCTGCTTTACGTAGGATGGCATTTTTGTGTCAGTTTCATTAAAAACTGCCAATTGCTGCACAGGCACCAAGTCATGCAGTTCGTCTTTGAGTTGTGCTGCGACAACCTCACTTGCCAAGACATAAATTGTCTGGATGCTTGGTTCAGCACCTTTAAGTGTTTTAATCGTTTCAACAATGTTAGTTGACTCGAGTACGGGTGCATAACTTGTCTGATCAATACCAATATAATGCTGTGACAGATAGAGCTTGTCTCCCATCTGCAGGACACTAATCGAAGGCTCAAGTGAAATAATCGATTTAGCCGACCAACTCAGTGACACAATGGACTGAGTAGTTAAACCGCGTTGTGCCATGGCACGAGCCAATGGGGCCATGAGCGACCTCTCAAGTGCTGAAAGTTGTACCTTATAGATGCCTTTAAACTCAGTCAAGATGAAAGTCTCGATCTGGTGAGAGGTTTTATCAATCTCTAAACCTGGGAGTAGTTGTGATTTGAGATATTCTTTGACCTTGACTTCAGAATCAGCTCGAACATTCACGATAGTGTCAGTGAATAAGTAATCTGGTAAAACTACAATGTAATCAGCAACATCCAAACGATCGAGTAGCTTGGCGATATTGGCTTCAATAAATTCGTTGTCATCTAAAAACTCACCATTAATCTGGCGAAAATTATGAATTGCATACGAAAATGGTTTTTTGGTTGGTAGCAATTCGGCTACATATGCAAGGTCTGGAAGAATATAGAGAAGTTTAGGCATGGCACTCATAACAATTAGTATAGCGTATTTGGAGAGAGAAGAGCAACGGATCTACTTTTATTAGGACTAAAATTTGATATTTTTAATGACGAGTTGCGGACGATATACTACAACATATGAGTAACTCAACAGATTTGATTTATGAGAGCAGACTTTTTCGAATTGAACGACATCCACAACCCTTTATTTCCAGAGAAGAAGGTGGTCATATTCGAATTTTTCCAAAAAGAGCAAGCATTGCCACCATTTCCGAGCTCTATCCTGAGGAAGCTGTGGAACTTATCTATATAGAGATGGTCGTCCGGGAAGCCATGATGCTTGCCCTAACTGAGCGGGGTGTTGACATGATTTGGGTTAACATTGAGGACCTCGGAAATTGGGCGTTTAAACGTCAAGAGCAACCTCGATTGCATATTCATGTATTCGGTCGTGCTAAATCAGCAACGAAACAACTTTGGCCTGAAGCTCCATACCTCCCTGATAGGAGCTCGGGCTTTTACGATGCATTTATTCCTCTGAATGAGGATGATATAAATTGTATTCGAGATCATATCGTAGATATTTTAGCCAAGTCACCATATAACCAACTCGCCAATTGGCAATTTAAGAATGACTAGCACCTTGCTACCTCACTACGAGATACGCAGCGTCAAACACTATTACCTAATTACCATTCTGGCAAATTGTTGGTTCTCTACAGCCACTTGGATTTTCTTTGTTCAAAAATACATGTCGCTAACCACATTCGGGTTAGTCGATAGTGCTATATTCGCACTTGGCTTATTATTAGAAATTCCTACTGGAGCACTTGCAGATCTACTCGGCAAAAAACGAGCAATTCAACTAGCCATGCTATTTCTCAGTTTTGGCAGTTTAGCCATGGGACTCAGTCAGGATAAGTTTTGGTTAATTATCTCCATGGCATTAGTACAAGTGGGATTGGCTTTTTATAGTGGCAGTGTTGAAGCTTTTGTCTACGACTCACTACTCGATGCCAACGAATCAAAAAACTACGATCGCGTTATTGCTACTGGCATTGCACTAATCAATATCACCTGTGCAGTCACGACTGCACTCGGCGGTTGGCTATATGAGTGGAACTTCAGATCACCGTTACTCGCTTGGAGTATTGGAAATTTTCTTGGGCTAATTCTCAGTCTTTTCATTACTGAACCGTTACACGACTCACTACAAGTTACCTGGGGCAATTACTGGGAAAAAACCAGATTAGGCGTTCGCTCTCTTTTCAATTCCAAACTATTACCAACACTGCCACTAATTTGGCTGCTACTTGGTGTGGTATTTCTATGGGATTGGGGAATGGTGAGAACTGTATCGGCTACGTTTTTTAAACTGCCAATTACCGCACAAGCGAGCATCTATGCAATTCTGCCACTGCTGGCGGTAGTTGTGGTTCGGTGGCTGCCGTGGTTTCGCCGCCAAGTTTCAGACTTAACTGGATTGCAAATAATTGGACTGATTCTAGTGGTGGCACATAGTGCGTTTGCTTGGATTTCGGGCTGGTGGGGCATTAGTGTGTTAGCGGTAATCGCAGTTGGAGGAAGTCTAGTTCAGCCACTGAGTTCATTGCTGGTCAACCAAGTCGTGGAGTCCAGATATAGGGCTACTGCACTGTCAACATTGGCACTCATTACCAAAATTCCCTACATTCTGTTCTCACCAATCATTGGGTATCTTGCGGATCAAGGTAAATACCAGTGGTATGGAATTGGAGTTGCAGTGGTATTGACCTTGGTGATAATTCAGTCTCAGATTGCTAAGAGAGTGAAGGTATATTAAAACAACTCAGTTATCGCTTCAGAAGCTCAGATAATTTTTGACTCGATTCAGATTCTGCAATTGGATCATAGAGCATAGTCTGCCAACCTCGTTTTTGTGCCGCTTCTAAATTCACTGGAGTATTATCCACAAATAAAATTTCTTCTGGCGGACAACCTGTTTTTTGTTCGGCTACTGTATATATTGCCGCATCTGGTTTTTTGAAACCACAGATACTTGAATCGACGATTACCTCAAATAAATTAGGGTCAATCAGTTTTTGTTTGACAATTAAATCGAACATGCCCTGGTACATATTGGTTAGTAAGCCCAACTGAACACCACTTTTTTTTGCCTCAATCACTGGTTTCCAGATACTTTTATTTGCATCGAAAGCCTCCACGAATGCCTGCGTTAGTGAAAAATTTTCTGGAAAAACTAATCCCAGTTCACAAAATTCCGGCAGAATGTCGTCAGCATCAAAAGTAGTGCATATCTTGGCTTGATGTTTTTCCCAAACTTTCATTACAGCATCATGATTTTGAGCTGTAACACCAAGACTGGCAAAAAAATCTTTCATTTTCTGAGTGCCAGAAAAATCAATAATGGCAACTCCACCAACATCTAAATACAAAAATGATATTTTTTTCATTTCAAATAGTATTACTTAAAACTGAACCACCATGGCAATTACGCCAATCGTAACGATTATAGTGCCAATAATTTTTTGAGTAAGTTTTTCAGTCTCTTTTAATATACATATTCCATATAACACTGCAAATAAAGTCATAGCCTGATACACGCCAACGGCCTTACTAGCATCGGTCAGATGCATTGCCTCAATCATTAAATATGAAGATGCAATATTAAATGAACCAGCAAGCAAGATCTGAGAGAATTTGTGTTTAACAGATTGCAAAATTCTTTGTGTCCCTTGTTTCATCAGAAAGGGTAAAACAAACAGAGGCACCACTCCGTGAGCAATAATTATTAGTTCTGTTGGTGCTACGTTACTCGCATATTTGACTATCGTACTTAGTAGGGCACTGGAAAAAGAGAAGACTAATGCGATTTTAATGCCTCGATCTTTTTTAATTTCTTTTGGAGAGGTCACAATCGCGATACCGAGAAAAATTGCCAATATGCCCAAGTATTCAGGAATGGATAATCGCTCACCAACCAAAAACCATGCCAATAAGGGTGACCAAATTACCCGCAGGCGCGAAATAACCGAGGAAATTGATAACTCTGTGTATGCATGCATTTTCATGAAAACATACACAGAAAATAACTCAGAAAAACTTACCAATACTAGAGGTACCAACATCTCAGGTCGTAACTCGAATCCTCCGCGAATAACCACCACTACAAAAAAGAAAACAGTGCGAACAAACTCAAACCACCAACCATATGCTGTGGCATCACCATTCTTTTTTAAGGCAGTTCGATTAACTATATTGAATCCAGTTGAAGCCAGTCCTGCTGCTGCTGCGAGTAGTAGCCAATTCATAGCACCGCTGCTCTCATCACATTCTGTAGGTATTCAAGTGTTCCGTTATGCAGATGCTGTTGCCCATTCCAAGTAATAATATTGAATTCATTACCAAGTAATTCAGGCGATTCTTGACGAAAATCAATCGCTCTAGTCTGTGGATGTACTGCCACGCACATCTTGCGATCACTACCACCATTTTTTTCAAATTTATCACCCCAGATTTCCATCAATTCTGGCTGTTGCATGATAGTGCTTGGTAAATTTAGTTGCTTCAACAGTTGTTGATTCGTCAAAATTTTCTCTATAGCAGTGGTTTTAGAGACTCCCTCAATTGATAGATCGAGTGCAAAGACTCCTGCTACATGTGGACCAATAGGCAACTGTGCTGCTCTGAGTAACTCTTCGGCACGCTGAAAGAAGGGGACGCGCAGATCGTATTTGCCGTTAGATTGCACAATATTTAAGTCAAGGTTTTTTTCAATTCGAGCCAACTGAAAACTAGAGAGATCATAACTATTTACGAACTCGAGCGTGATTTGTGGTCCTCGATCAGCTAGCATCACCGTGAATGGATCATCACCAACTTGAGATTGGAACTGCGAAACTGACATTGTCGGTGTAGTTTTTAGTTGGAATTCTGTGAGTAACTGCCGCACAATCCCACGCCAAGCTGCCTTCTGTGACTGTGTCAGTTGAGAATCGTAGACACTGTAAATTGGTGGTAATAATTCCCCGCTGCTGTCATAGACACAGACTTCAGCCCCACTGCAGTGAGCAACAATAATCTGGTGACGTAAACTTGCATCGATTTGATTCACGATTCGTTCCTGCACACTTTCCAAACCTGCACCAGTGACCAAAAACAAAACCAGATCGTGTTTGAGCAACCAAGTTAGTTCTGCAATCATTTCTGGAGTAGCAGCCGTATACACATCGGCGATGGTTTCATCAACATCAGCAAGAATTAATTTAAGTGAATTATTCCAAACAATTGTGCCACCAGACATAAAGCATGCCTTCTCTTTTCAAGATTTCTGACTCTTTCACGATAATTCTAAGGCGAAATGTGACACAGCTCTATAGGCAAGTTAGAGTGTGGTGATTAACTTTGGCAGTTCATTGAAATCTGTAGTCTGTCGATCAGCACCAATAATGCTGTTTTTTGTAAATGCGATAGCACTCATTCCAGCAGATTTAGCCGCTTCAATATCTGTTTGAGCATCACCCACATACACTGATTGGTCTGGCTGCACTTTTAATCGTTCACACGCCAACAACAATGGTTCAGGATCAGGCTTATGCTTCTCAGTGTCTTCATAGTAAATAGTGGTTTTGAAAAAATGTTCCAATGATGCAAGCTGAGTAAGCGTAAAAACTCTGCCAGCTACACGGCTGGTAACGATACCCAACTCATACTGATCAGACAAACTCTCAATAATTTGATCTCGACCAGCTGGTATCAGCAATAATTCTTCCGGATACCGCACCTCTCGGTTCAGGGCTATACGCCTAATCTGTTCACGCTCATTCTCATCAGCTTCTGGAGCTAAGTGTGCAATTACTTGCTGCATCGTCCTGTGAAATAGAGGACGGTATTTTTCTCTGTCAGGTACTTGATGCCCAACAAATGTCATCAAATCTCGATAAAACGTAAAATTCGCTTCAAATGAATCAATCAATACACCATCAACATCAAAAAATACTGTTTTAATCATAGGTTGGTCATTATAACCCGCGACTCAAATCTAAATTGTAATCAACTACTGCTCACATATATACTAAGAGCTATGACAATCTGCATCATTGGTGACAGCATTACTTGGGGAGCATATCTACCGTTTCGAGGAGCATGGGCAAATTTATTTCGCAATTATCTCGAATCTTTAAACCCAAACACTGCTGTGTATGACCTAGGAATTGATGGCAACACTTCAAAAGACTTACTAGTGCACTTTGACAACGAGATCTCAGTCCGCCATCCAGATGCAATTATGATTGCAATTGGAGCCAACGACACACTATATCGTCGTAATCTCGACAATTTGGAAACTACTGAAGCTGATTTTTCCAACAATCTATCCCAATTAATTGAGAAGGCTAAAAACTACACCCAAAAAGTGATCTTAGTTGGTCTTGCCAAAGGCACTGATGATAAAACCGTACCGCTCGCTCGAAGTACCACAGGCAAATGTTACACCAAGCAGCGATTTGCACTCTATGACCAGATTGTTCAAACACAGGCACAGCTACACAACTGCGAGTATGTCAAAATTAGTGATGTGCTCAGTGACGAAGATTTTGATGATGGCTTGCATCCCAACCTAGGGGGACATGCAAAGATATTCGAGGCAGTTCGAAGAAATTGGACAAAACAACTTCCACAGCACAATGATTGATGATGCTAGAAATTCAAATACAAGATAAGCGAAATGGATTTCAAGCTAATACTGTAGCTCTTCCAGTACCTGAAAACAAAGCTGACTCCCATGAGCAACAACTCATGACTCCGGAACTCTTCGCTGCTTGTTTACTAGAGAAGAAAATCCCAGTTAATCCAAATAGAGCTATTGAGGTTGGAAGAGCGATTTTGGAAGGTGGAGGTACTCCAGAACTGCTCAAAAAATTGGCAAGCTGTTTTAGATTTATTGATCAGGATGAGTTTTATCACGACATTGATTTGATGGCACAAGAGGTTATTTCAGCATTCAAGGATAAGGAGTACAACCTCACTCTTTATGAGGATCGAGGTAAAAGCGGTGACTGGATTTTCAACTTATTACAGCAAAGAGGCGTGCCTACACCAGCAGCAGATATTGATATGTTTCAATACTCTCTTGACAACACTTTACACCGACCTAACATGTTGACAGATGATTGGTCGCTCGCTGGTGCTCAAGTCAAGAGTGTTGTCGGTAAAATACTTAGGGCGGCACGTGAGGATGGATCTGACTTGGTTCCTGAAATACATGTTTTTTTGTTGTACTGTACTAATGAGGTGGTACGCCTTCTAGAAGGAGCTGGAGTCAAGGTGCATATTGCGAGCAAAGAACCAATACTCACCTTGGATGAGGTCTTAGACGAGAATGAAAAAGAGATGCTGCGAAAAATTAAATTAAATAAGCCATATCAAAAGAATATCTTTGTTCTGTGGCCAGCGCATTTAACTTTTGGTTGGTGGAAAGTGCCCGACAGATTTTATCAACTTTTTCTAGATGACAGCCCTCTGAGCCTAGTTCAAACGAATGATTTTGCACCACCATACTACAAAAATGATGAGTAACCGAGCAACCAATGAGTTCTTAATCTCAAAAGTGAGTCCGGTGGGACTTACCTATTCAGGCTCATGATTTTACTAACTGGAGGTTATCGCTTGATTGGGCATACGTCCCAATCTCGTAATATTTCTCAAAAGTGACTTTATCATTTTTGAGAAATATGTGAGTCCGGTGGGACTCACCCTTCGGGTATTAGCCACGCTCTTTTGCAAACTCAATCAAAACAATAAAATTGGCTCGCTTGGCGGCACGAACTCATTTTGCTTCGCAAAAACTTCTCACCTACAGTAAACATACTTATATAAAAAAAAGACGCTGATGCGTCTTTATTTATATAAGTGAGTCCGGTGGGACTCGAACCCACGACGCACAGCTTAAAAGGCTGTCGCTCTAACCAACTGAGCTACGGACCCATGTTAACAAAGGACTATTATACCTTTTTTATGTCATCCCACTACTGGTATTTCACGAAGAAAATCCTAATTTGAACGAGAAACGTATTCGTTGGTTTCTGTATCAATTAAAAGAGCATCTCCAGTTCGAATAAACAATGGTGCCTGGACAATTAAACCTGTTTCCATAGTGACTGGTTTTTTGCCAGAAGTTGATCGATCACCAGCTACTGCATCCTGAGCTTCTTTAACAATCATCTTCACTTTTGGAGGCAATGAGACACCGATTACTTTCTCCTGATAGAAAGTCAAATAAATCTTGATATCTTGCACTAAAAATCCAACTTTTTCACCCAAGACTGAGGAAGTAACAGTAAATTGTTCGTAAGTCCGTGGATCCATGAAAATAACGTCAGTACCATCGATATATGAGAAGTTAACTTCGCGGGCATCAACATCGACCTCTTCAATTGAGTCATGAGACTTAAAACTGAAGTCAATTCCTGAGCCACTAAACACATTACGCATCTTGGTACGGGTAAAAGCAGAGCCCTTACCAGGTGATACAAACTGTGTCTTCACAATATAGTGAGGCACGTTGTTGTACAAAATGTACATACCTTTTTTGAGATTACCGGCTTTGACGATCGACATATTCGGCTATTCTAATCCAAACAACCTGGTTTGACAAACTCCGAGATGCAAATATGGTCTGGATGTAGTGGTTATTTCTTGCTCTGTGGCAAAGAAAGTTCGTTTGCCAACTTCAACACTTCAGGTAACTGAGCTTTGATCGATGAAAGTGTAATCAACACCCCATCCTCTGTTTCAAATGCCAATTTGATGATTTTTCCCTGGCCAAATGGTCGTTCTGACACAGCAGCTGCCAAACCATTTTCAAGTTTTAACTGACGAACTTCCTGTGCTTGGTTTTTCGGATCAAAATTTAGTGCCAAAGTTGGAGTGACATTATTCGACTTAGGATATTGACGAATGATGATTATTTTATGTGCTGAAACACTTGCGGACAAATCAGTTTTAATAATTGCTGCAGCTTGCACTGCAGGCGAGGGCTCACTTTGCAGCACGCTTGACGGCTCTGCCCAATGTGTTGCCATTTTAAATTCAGATTTGAGTGGTAGACGATGGATTGGGAAACCTGCTTTGAGTGCGACCTGATCAAACCCTGAAGCCGCATCAGTCGACCAAACTGCCAGCATAGTGGTAAATGTGAGAGCAGGTGCTAGAAACAATACTGAAAATATTCCCAATATAATTTTTGACTTGAGTGAAATTGAGTTTGACTCGGGATCGGCTTTTGGCAGTGCCAACACCAATGCAAAGATTGCAGGAACAGCACTTAACATAATTGGGTGCATCACTTGTTGAATCATTGATCCGGTTGCGTTAAACAAAAAGCCTCCAAAAGTTATCTGTTCTCCAGCAAATTTTGTTAATTCTGAAGATACAAACCACTGTGATCCTAGCCAAACTGCCACACCGCCAATCAACACAAGTAAACACAATGTCATCAGCTTCCGCGTTCCAACCCAAACACCTCTTCCAAGCCATAACAGCATTACCGCAATAGCTGCCATTAAGAACGGTTGTTGATTGGTAAATTGCAACACCTCAAGCTCAAATAAAGTTGAACCTGCTTTTCTCAAGGCAAGAGCTAAGATGAAAAGAACAATTGTCCACAAAATACCGTAGCCAAGGTAGATGAGTGCATTCGCCCAAATCAGTAGTGCAGCAATTTTTAGAGATTTGCTGATGGGAGTTGTTGCTGTTGAAGCAACTGAGGAAGTCGTCTCAACTGTGGTTGCAGTGATTGTTTGAAGAGTTGTGCCTGTATCTACTGCAGATGGGGAAGAAGTTGCTGAACTAACATTGCTGGTAGTTGTGGAAGTCGCAACAGTATTAGTTTCCAATCCAACCGACGGTTGGACAGAGCTTTGCAGATTTATTGCTTCTGTTACCTGATCAGGTTGCCAACCGGCAGCCAACAATGCCTGAGTGATACTGGCATCATCTAGTCCACTTGCTCTAGAAGTGGAGATATACGAAAGTAGCTGGTCGTTGGGCACAACTGTAATTGTACGAAAAAAGTCTCAAGGAATACAAGACTGAGTCAATATTACTTTAATCCATGCTCCTTGAAACATTTGACGTATTGTTGATCAAGACTCATTAAATGACCTACCAACCAGTCCTCCAAAAAATCAACCAACTCAAATGCAAGTGCTGTCGTATCATCTTTGTGCGTTGCCACCAATTCTTTGACTTTTGCATCAAATCGCTGATGTGCAATTTCATGTTCCTTAGTGCCTTCAAAATTGAATTGGTGAAAATATTTCTCTTCGGTAGCAAAGTGGGCAACTTTATAGCTCACTATTTCACTAATAAGATCGTTGATAGCTTTTTTGCTCTGCGTACTGCTCACCATCGCAAATAGTTTATTGATGATCTCAAATAAGTGCTTGTGTTGCTCATCAATTTCTGCAACTTTCACACTGTATTCATCTTTCCAAATCAATCTGTTGTCGTTAGTTATTTGGTTATCCATATAACACCAATGTAGCACTTTGAATGTAAGGGTCAATGTTTGATCTTTGAACAATAAAAGTAGTGAGTTTTCTCTCGCACTAGTGAGCAACTAGTGCGAGAGAAGGGCTCTTTCGATTAACTCAGCCATACATGATTTTTTGGACTCTTTTAATCATCTCGCTGGGACTTTCAACCCCCTTGATCAGGGACAGTACTGCTCCCCGTTGCACAAAATCTCTCCCAGTTGACTGGGACCCGGTGTAGCCAATAATAGGCACCTCTGGGAAAATGCTCACAGCTCTCGCAGCCAAACTAGGGCCATCGCCGTCCATACCATCAATCACGATCAGACGTGGTTGACGGCCATCAGCATTTGCATCCTCAACATTATTGAAGATTGCAACATCTTCAAGTGCCCTTAACGAGTCAGAGAAACGATCTCTACGATCGTGGATCAAAAAAAATATCATCGGTATCTCCAGTTGTCGCGTCTAAGAATCTGCAGTGCAAACTCTCAGGCTGACAGTTCATTTTTGATTTTATCCGGCTTGCTCATGGCCAGTATTGAAATTGTGGGAAGTTAATCGATTGAGGTTCTGGAATTAAAGAAGTGAAAATTGTCATTCGTAGTGAATGACTTTCCTTCCTCAACCCATAGCTTCCAACAAAAAGGTATTAAAGAACATATACACAACTACACGGCTCAAAACTTGAGTCACATTATCTCACGCATGACAAGAAAGACCGAAAAATTCAGAAGAAAATCAAGAAAAAAAATATTAAATAATTTTCTCTAACTCAGCCAGTACATTCTGACTGATTAACTGACAACCTTTTTGATTGGGGTGTAGGCCATCACGATATAAGTAATTCTGTAGCCATTCTTCCTCAGTAACCTGAACTCCCACAAACGGAATTTGTCGCTCGGAACACAACTGTTGCTGAACTGCCTCAAGCTGCTGTTTTCTAGCATTATTAAAAAAAGATATACCGCCAGTTAGATTAGGTATTGGATTGGTTTTTGATTCATCAAAATAGCCACCACCAACTGCGACAACGTTGGTGCTCAGTTTTTTTAGCAAATCAAGCAAACTGGTCATTGCAGTAGTGTATTCTGCAACTGTGGACACAAAGTTTTCTGGAAAGTCATCAGCCTTGGCATTATTGCCACCCACCGAAACAATAGTAATGATTTTCCCACCTCTGCCATACTTTTCCAGCTGTTGCGGAAAAGTTTCTGATACAAACTCGATTGTTTCACCAGTTTTTCCAAAATTATAGATTTCGAGTTTTTGACCAATGCCACCATCCCGATACATTTTTTTATGCAGTGCCAATTTGATTAAATCTGCCCAGCCACCATCCTCCGCACCGACACCATAGACACTACTTGATCCCAGGATGAAAATTTGAGTCATATATGTCCCTATGGTACTGCACTACAGATTATTACAACTAAATAATATACTAACGACATGGAATATCAAAAATTTATCACCCAAACCCTACAAGCTGCAGCGGCAATCGCCAATGAAAACTTTGACAAAGTCACCTCAATTTCAACAAAAACTGGCGATAATAACCAAGTTCTAACCGAAACAGATTTGGCGATCGGCAAATTAATCATTCAAAAAATTCAAGAATTGTACCCCGGCTACAACATCATTGACGAAGAAGCGGGAGTGATTGCGAAACAATCCAGATACACTTGGGTGGTCGATCCGATTGATGGTACCAGCAACTTTGCCAATGGCTTACCAACATACGGAGTCATGATTGGATTATTAGATAGAGAACAACCTATCGCTGGCGGGATTGCACTGCCAGCATTCAATCAAATATATGTTGCTGAGAAGGGTAGTGGAGCTTTTTGTAATGGCCAACCCATCCATGTCACTGATGAAAAAAGTTTGATGTCCTCGCTAGTTGCCTATGGCATTGATGGTCACCAAGAAGCACCGGATAAAACCTTGGATGAAGTGGCGGTTTTAGCAAAGATCATTCTCAATATCAGAAATCTACGCTCTACTAATAGTGCCTACGACATGGTTCATGTTGCCGATGGCAAATATGGCGCCTTTCTTAACCAAACCAGTAAGATTTGGGATAACGTAGCAATTCAAATTATTATCGAAGAAGCTGGGGGAGTGGTGACTGATTTTTTGGGTCAACCAATGGACTTCTCAAAACCACTGACCAAAACCTGGAAAAACTACACGATTTGTGCTGCGGCTCCTGAACTGCACAAACAGTTACAGATGATTATTCATGGTGGCATTTAAAATTTGCCTGAGTTAACTATGAAATCTACAGACGTCACCTGCCTTATTCCGGCGTATAACGAGTCAACCCGTTTACCCTATGTGCTAGCTAGACTGCGAGAACTACCAGAAATTGGCGAAGTTATTGTCGTCGACGATGGTTCGAGTGACGATACTAGTGCTGTTGCGAGCACATTCAAGAATGCGACAGTGATTCGTCACCAACACAACTTAGGTAAAACTGAAGCCGTGAGAACTGGACTTAAAAATGCTAAGTCAAATAACATTTTACTATTTGATGCTGACTTAACTTATTTCGACACCAGCCCAATTAAAAAAGCAATTGATGCTTTTATTCACAAAGAAAACCTCGCTTGCATTACACTTCGAGCCGAATACATCAAAATTAAATTCACTAGAGCTGATCTTATTCAATCTGGGATTAGACTGATTCGTAAAAAATATTTACAGGAAATTCTTTCTAATCCAATCACTGGTTATCAGATTGAAGCGGCAATCTGTTTTTACATGCTAGAAAATAATCTTGAAAATGCCTGGACTACTTTTCCCAGCAAACAGCTCAACAAAGCATTAAAAAGAAATCTGTTGTCAGGTCTCATTTCAGATATTCGCATGAATCTTGAGATTTTTAAATACCGAGGATTCGTAAAATATTGGCAAATGGTTTTGGGCTATCAACCAACCAAGTTGCCATAGTCAACTAAATTGAAATAAAATTCGATGCATGAAATCGGTATTGCCCAAACTATTCTAGACACCGTAAAAAAATCAATTGCAACTAAAAAAATTACTGCAGTAAATAAAATAGTGGTGTCATTGGGAGTGCTTTCCGGCATTGAGAAACAATCGCTGCTCTACAGTTTTGGATTAATTCCAAAGAGCCAACAATTTGTAAATACGAAACTGGTGGTCAAAGAAAATGTCTTAGTTGTCTATTGTGAGCACTGTAAAATTAAAACTACGATTACAAATAGCTTTGTGTTGGTGTGCTCGGTCTGCGGAGCTCGAACAAATAATATCGTAGCAGGAAAAGAATTAACCATTGATAGCATTGAATATTAATATGAAACCAAAAATACTCGAAATCAGAAAAGGGATATTGTCAGACAATGATCATTTGGCGGAAACACTGCGAACAAAATTCCATAATCATCGGGTGTTAGTGGTGAATGTAGTTTCTAGTCCCGGTTCAGGTAAAACAGAATTGCTAACGGTACTGATTAAAAAATTGATTCAAAAAAAACAGAAAGTCGTTGCCATCGTTGGAGACTTAGAAACTGATAATGACGCCAAACGGCTAGCTGCCAGTGGGGCAGAGTCGTATCAAATTAATACCAATGGCAATTGTCACCTTGATGCTCAGATGATCGAAAAGAGTCTCAAAAAACTTGACTGGAAAAACTCAGACATTTTGTTTATAGAAAATGTTGGCAATCTAGTTTGCCCCGCTAGTTACGATTTGGGTGAAGATATGCGATTAGTAGTGTTGTCTGTTACTGAGGGTGAGGATAAGCCACTTAAATATCCAACTATGTTTAACTCCGCTGATATTTGTGTGATCTCCAAGATGGATTTGGCAACTGCGGTTGAGTTTGATGAGGGTGCAGCAACTGAGAACATTTTAAATGTCAGTCCAAACATCCAGATACTGAAAACCTCGGCGAAAAAGGGGAATGGGATAGAGGAGTTGGCGGAAGTTTTGATGAAGGCTAAAAAAATCAAAGAATGAAAACTTGACCTAAGGCCTATAATACTTGGCATGGAAGACGAACGAAAAACAATACTCCGAGCGGGTCAAGTGGCTGAATTAGTTGCTCACCAACTAAAAGCACGTGGTGACCTGCAATCCATGACCGATGCAATGCTTCGAGCAATTTTATCTGGTGAATATAATGATGAAACGATAGCTAAAATTATGGAACTATTATCCGATACAATTGATACAAACAGAAGCGTGCTTATAAATCCAAAGATTCAATAACAATGAAAGAAATCATTGGCACCATAGCAGTCATACTGACTTTTATTGCATATATTCCATATTACCGCGATATTCTAAAGGGCAAAACTCGCCCGCACATTTATAGTTGGTCACTGTGGAGCTTGTTGACAATTCTGCTTGTGGCACTACAAATCAATGGTGGGGCTGGTCCTGCAACATGGGTTACTGCTGCTGCTGGATTGTTGTGTGGAGGCGTGGTTGTTCTGAGTTTTAAAAATGGTAAAAGAGACATTACTGCATCAGATACTGTAGTTGCCATTTTGTCGCTGATTGCCATTGGCTTTTGGCTGATTGCCAATCAACCAATGATTGCAATGCTACTTGCTATCAGTGCTGACATGCTGGCGTTTATTCCGACAGTGCGTAAATCATGGCATCAGCCGCATACTGAGACTTTGTCGTTGTACATGACAAACGCCTTTCGGTTCTTTTTAGCACTTGGGGCAGTTGAAACATATACATTTTTATCGGTTGCTTGGCCTATTGCATGGGCAGTTGGAAATGCACTGTTTTCAATCATGCTCTTTGTTAGAAGAAAACAGGTGATGGAATAGTTATCTGGAGAGAGACCCAAAAGAGACTACATTTTTTATGAGCGGGTGAACGCACCCTACGGGTATTAGGCAGGTGCTTCGCACTTGCCGGCAGAATCTCCCACGGGGACTAGGCGGGTACTTCGTACTCTCCGGCGGAACCTGCTTCGCACGCTGATTACGAAACAGCCCACCTCATAAAAATAAAGACCCATTCGGGTCTTATTTTTATGAGCGGGTGAACGGAATCGAACCGTCGCTTTCTCCTTGGAAGGGAGAGGTACTAACCACTATACTACACCCGCGTTCTTGACCTATTGTAACAAACCAACACGATTTGGTCTCAAGAGATTTTTGACCGCATCACTCCCGCAAACACAACTAATTATAGATTAACCACCACTGACTTTTTTGGCAAACTGGATACCAATAAGGCAGCAGCACCTAAAATAACTGCAGTTGAAATAAAAGTAAATGTGGGGTGGGCACTAATCACCAAACCACTTACTAATGGCCCAACAATTGTTCCCAGAGAAATATAGGCTTGATTTAAGCCCATGGCCAAACCCTGATCTTCATCTTTAATGTGACTCGAGACAAGTCCCGCGGTAATTGGATTGATTGTTGATAGAAATAACGCATATAACATATTAAAAATGATGTAATTTATTGGATTCAACCATCGAAACAGGATTAGCATCATCAGTGCTGCCAAAACCAAAGATGCCACTAGAACCAATGACTTCGCCTGAATGTGTTTACTAATCCAACGAATCAACCATACCTGCATCACGATCGCCATCAAACCAACTCCCGTCAACATCAACCCCAGCTGGCCAGTGGTTAAATGCAACACATCATATCCAACACTTTGTACGCCAATAATAAAGCCACTTTGTGCCAGGGAAACCATCATCGATAACATGAACAATTTACCAATAAATGGCTGATTCAGTGAGTGGAATAATTTTTTCCAGTGAAATAATTCTTCGATACTAACTGCTTTAGAATTTTTGACTGACAGTGTTTCTTTCATAAAAATAAAGCCCAGCACTACGGCTAATAGTGCTAATCCGGCTGCAAACCAAAATGGTATATGCAGTCCATAGTGACCCAAAACTCCTCCTAAAGCCGGACCAACTAAAAATCCAAATCCAAATGCAGCTCCGAGTAGTGCAAAAGCATTGGCCCGGTGTTTCACATCTGTAGTGTCGGCAATAACTGCTTGAGCTACCGAGTTATTGCCACCAGTGACGCCGTCCAGCACCCGAGCAGCAAAAAACCAGTACTTGTTGGTTGCCACTGCCAAAAAAGCCATGGAAATACTTGATCCCAAAACACTCAGCAATAACAAAGGCTTACGGCCATACCGATCCGAAAGTCTGCCAATAAAGGGCGTGGCAATAAACTGTGCCAATGAGAAACTAGCCATCAGCCAACCTAAACCCACAGCTCCAAGTGATAACTTGGTGGCTAGGGGATAGAGCAAGGGAATAATCACTCCATAACTAAGTGCATTAATCACCATGATCAGTGCCAATATCCACAAAGTCGGGTTATTGTTTTTCATAAAAAATTACTTTGCTTTGAGAATTGCTTCCTGCAATGCCTTGTATTGTAGCGTGGGTTGGTCATTGCGATCAAGGAACCCAAATTCAGCAAATGGACCGGGATCACCTTTGAGCACAAATGGCGTCACCGCCATCACTCGACTATCTGACCAGATGTGTTGTAGTGCATAGGCATAATATGCAGCTAACCAGCGACGGGTTTTTTGATTATTTGCCCAACCAGTTTCAGTGATAAAAACCTTGAGATCTCGACCGGTTTTTTGTTTTATAAAATCCAATTCGTAGGTAAAACCCCAGAGTGAATTCACCGCTTTGCGGGTGGGTTCGGCACTAAATCCCGGGTTGGGATAAGAATGTGAGTTCCAATAGTCTACATATATAAAGACATCTGGATCAGTAGCCAACATTTGCTCGAAATATACAAACGCCGACCGTGTCTCTCTGCCATCTGGTGCAGCTAGATCCATGGCTGCAGGCAGAATTCTAAATTGAGCCGACTCGGTATGCAACCACTGGGCAGTAAAGGCCAAGATCTGGGCGTATCCAGCAGGGTCGAGCTGATTGCCCCATTCCTTAGCGTGGTTCACTTCATTAAATACAATCACATATCGTTCATCCGTCGGCCAAGTAAGCTGGTTCAATGCGAAACTCAGTGCCACAATATCTTGCCGTGATGGCTGTGCCCAAGCACCTTTTTCAAATTTTGTGGCAAGTCTAACGATAGGAATAATGCGATGTTTTTTGGCCTCCACAAAAAACCGCTGCCATTCATCCACCCGCTTAGTATCTTCAAGAGTAAACGGAATAGTGATGTAGCGCCATTTCGTCGATTCTAGCTCAGTCCCAAAAAGTTGTCTCACTTTAGTCAAATCATCTAGTGACAATAAATGAATACCCAGGATATCTTGATTAGCAGCTTGAGCTAATTGAGGTGCAAGCAAAAAACAACTCAAAACCAATTGAACTGAAACAATCCTCCATAGTATTGAAAGTCTTTTCGAAAAAACCATCGTGGTATTAGCAACAAATTATCTGGAATCAGCCGCATTTGCGCTGTCTAAATTATAGCCTATACGACTGTGGTATAGTTGGTTCAACATATGTTGGCAAAGCTTTTTTCTGCTTATGCCTGGTTGTTAGTTACCGCTGGATGTATTCTCATCCTGATCGCAGGCAGTCAGTTTTATCAGCTGACTAGTTATCAGCTTTCTTGGCCATTGCTGGGTAATTCCAAATCAACACAACAGGCAGCAAACACATCTGATTCTAGTGACGGCGCGACTGCAACCTCAATCGTTGAGTCTAGTGATGGCAGAGCTGAAATCGTGGCCAATTTCCTCGAAAGACACAAATCTCCACTAACCCCGTATGAGCATTTCGGTAAAGTATTTGTCGAGGTGGCCGATCGGTATGCCATCGATTTTCGTTTGCTTCCGGCGATTGCCATGCAAGAAAGCAACCTCTGCAAAAGCATCCCTGAGGGTTCATATAACTGTCTTGGGTTTGGTATTCACAAAAAAGGTACTCTCGGTTTTGACAGTTATGAGGCTAATTTCGAGAGAGCAGGCAAAGAACTCAAGGCTAACTACATTAATAAAGGCCGAATAACTCCAGAATTAATCATGCAGAAATACACTCCCAGCAGCAATGGCAGTTGGGCAAATTCAGTTAACCAATGGATGGCAGAGATGCGATACGACGATCGTGAATCTGGTAGAACCAAAAAAACCAATGCCAATGTCTTGGAGTTCGCTCAGAGCACTCCAGGATCTGCTTCTCCAACTCCTACCCCATAATTCACGCCACAGCGTCATTATAATTTTCCTAATTGACGTGTTTGATATATTTTGATACTATTCTTATACCTCAGAAGGTTGTCCTCACCAGGAGTGCGTTCTGAGACCAATGAACCCGACCATGAGTCGGGTTTTTTGTTGACAAAAATTGAAAAGTTTTTATTACTGCAGATTGCACTGCAAAATTAAATCAAGTGCCAGAGGAGGGGATCGAACCCTCATGCCATAGGCACACGCTTCTAAGACGTGCTTGTCTACCAATTTCAACACTCTGGCTAGAGTAGGTAATTATAGCAACGAAGCTGCGGATGACAAATCCAATCAGTATGAGGTAGAGTGACTCTGACATGAGCTATTCATACACCCGCCGAGTTGGTAGATCCCTAGCTCGTCTGGCAATTTCAATTCGACCACCAGACAGAATTTTCGTTTCTGCACACCCGCTTGTTCCGGAATTTATTGTCAAACAGTTTGTGGAAAGCAAATCCGAGTGGATTAGTCAGCAACTTGTTAAAATCAGCAGTCACACTTCTACCTCAAGTGCCATGCCAGATACCATTGCTATTTTCGGTAAACCACACCAACTCGTTTTGAGTCAGGACACTAATAAACCTGTTGGTTTCCAGTTGCATGATGGCAAACTGATCTGGAATCACTGGCAAGCCTCCAAACAAACCAAAACACAGCTCGACACCAACCTAAGAAAGTTTTTAATCGCCAAAGCCAAACAATTTTTGAGTCTGCGAACTGCGTACTGGGCAGAAAAAATGCAACTGCGACCGACCAGGCTCAGCTATAAAGAACAGACTAGTCGATGGGGAAGCTGCAGCTCAAGTAAATCACTGAGTTTTAACTGGCGATTAATTCATGTGCCACCAGTCGTTGCAGATTATGTGGTTATCCACGAGTTAGCACACATCAAAGAACTCAACCACTCGGCAGCATTTTGGGAATTAGTGGCAAAATTTGACCCTGCACATCGAGTTCACCGAGGCTGGTTGAAACGACACGGACATGAATGGGAGACTAGTTGGCATGTTATGATGGCTAAATGATCGTGTTAATCCATGGAGATAACGAGGCTAAATCAAGACTCCATCTAGTTGAACTAATTCAAAAGGCCAAACAATCACAGCGGAGTGTAATTACTCTCGAAGGAACAAAACTGAGCGAAGGCGAACTAGAAAACGCACTTGGCAGTTCCAGTCTTTTTGGTGAAGCCCCATTAATTGTGATTGAGCATTTGCTCGCTGGAGTACGCTCCAAAAAGAAATCAGCCCTAATCGAGATGGTGGCAAAATCCAGTTCAGAAGTCATTGTTTTTGAAAATAAATCACTTTCTGCAGCAGCACTCAAACAACTGCCCAACGCAGTGGTCAGCTCATTTCCCATCGCCAATAGTTTATTTGCTTGGCTAGATGACCTCGGCAGCCCCAGTCCAATCACCAAAAAAATCACCCTGTTGCACCAAGCTTTAGATCAAGAAGACGAGTTTCTGTGTTTTGCAATGTTGGCACGCCAAGTTCGGCTGTTGATCCAAGTTATCAGTAATACTCCAGTAGCGATGGCTCCTTTTGCACTGACAAAACTCAAACGACAGGTCAATACTTTTTCAATTGAAACCTTACTGACAATGCACGACAAGCTCTGTCAACTCGATATGTCTAGCAAACAATCTGCCAAACCACTCGATATGAGACAAGAACTTGAACTTTTAACAATCTCGCGATAAAGTTGAGCTCTGACTTCTGCCTACTATGGCACAATCGTCAGAAGACACTTGAGAAAGGTGCTCTATGAATACATCAGATTTACTTGCTAAAGCGAAAATTGGCTTTGGCCCTCTTAAGGTCGGTCAACAGTACAAAGATGCAGCCTTAAAAAACATCAAAACCTGGTTAACTGATCCGCAGTTTTCAGAATACGTACCCCAACTAGAACACCTCATTACTCATGGTTTTTTTGATTATGTGCTCGATTGTTTCTATCAGGTCATTCCTTTTGGTACCGGTGGCCGACGAGGCGAAGTTGGCATTGGTCCAAATCGCATCAATCCCTGGACCATTCAAGCATCGGCACAAGGACATTCGCAGTTTTTACTCAAGAAATTTGGTAAATCAGCCAAAACTAGAGGCGTCGTATTAGCCTGGGATGTGCGTTGTTTTTATTCCAATAAATTCTTCTCAGATACACTTTCAAACCCTGTTCGGAACCTTGATGGCATCACATTAGCCAAAAAAGCTGCTGAGGTATATACCGCTAATGGTCTTAAGGTGTATTTATTTGATGGTCCACGAACCACCCCCGAACTGTCATTTGCAGTCAGAGCACTACATGCCGTCAGTGGTGATGTTTTCAGTGCCAGTCACAATCCACCAGAGCATAATGGTAAGAAAGTATATGATGAGTTTGGCGGACAGCTGATTCCCCCAAATGACGAAGAACTAGTCACTGAAGTCACCGAGCAGGTTACAGAAATCAAAACCATCTCATATGCTGAAGCTGAGACTAAAAAATTAGTCGAAATCTTGGGTGGTGAAATGGATGCAAAATATATCGCTGAGTGCACCAAACTCTCGCTCAGCAAAGCTCGAGATATAAAGATAGTCTACACACCGCTGCATGGCTGCGGTATTACCTCAGTGCCGGTTGCACTCGAAGCTCTAGGCTTCACAGTTGCTCTCGATCCTGCAACTTCAAATTCCAGTGGAAAATTTGAGCATGTCACCTTCAATATTCCTAATCCAGAGGTAATCCAATCTTTTGACACACCACTTAAATACGCTAAAAAAATAAAAGCCGATATTTTGCTTAATAGTGATCCAGATGCGGATCGCATCGGAGTAATGGTGAATCACCAAGGCAGTTGGCACTTTATCAACGGTAATGAAATTGCAGCCTTGATAGCAAGTTACGTCATTGAAAAACGTCAGCCCACCCTTAAACAAAAGGGCCTAATTATCAAGACAGATGTCACCACTAACTTAGTTACTGAAATTGCTAAAGTCCATGGAGTAGAGGTGATCGGTGATTTATTGGTCGGATTTAAATACATCGGTGAAGAAGTTAATAAAGTTGAAGCTGCTGGAGAAATTGATCGTTTCTTGATGGGTTGTGAAGAAAGTCACGGATATATGGGTGGCAATTATGCTAGAGACAAAGATGCAGTTAGTGCAGCCATTTGGCTGGCTGAACTCGCAGCAGAGCAAAAAATGCACCATAAGACATTGATCGATTATCTCAACGAGATAAATATCAGATATGGCTACTTTGCCAACTACCTCACTGAAATTCGGTTGCCAGGAGCTGAGGGCATGTCACAAATCCAAGTTATCCAGACTGCACTTCGTGAAGAAAATCCCACTAAAATCGGCAAATTCGATGTTTTGTCAGTAGTTGATTGGCTGGATCGCTTACCAATGCTTTCTGAAACTGATCGCATTTCCAAAAATGCATTAGTCTTCCATTTCAAGCCAGTTGCTGGCACCACCTCAATGCGAATTACCCTGCGACCATCAGGCACCGAACCAAAAGTTAAGATGTATTTCGAGATTGGTAGCTTGCCAATGCCAGCTGCAAAACTCGAACAAGTCAAAAAAGACATCAATGAACTACGAGAAGAGTTAGAAAAAGCCTTTATGTTGCATTGTTACAGAGCAATTGGTGTTGATTTTCCAGAGCGTGGGTTCTTGCTATTCTGGCAACTACCTCTGCGAGATAAGTTGCGTTATTTTGAAATTGAACCAGAAATAATCAAACTTACAGCAATTGCCGATAACGCAAAACGTCGCCAGCAACTTGACCAGCTATTGGCTTTTCTTGGCAGCGATAGTATCGTAAAAGTCGACAAAGCTTTTGAAGCAGAATACAAAAAATCGATTCTAGAATATCTCTCTCTAAATTAGTAATAACAGTAATAAGGAACTACATGAGTAAATCAATTGCATTTTTAGACGACCGCTCAGGAATCACAGAACTTGATAAATCAAATATGTTGGGCTCAATTGAGTCACTGGCAGATCAAGTACGCCAAGCTTGGACCGATGTTAACAAGGTCACATTCACACCAAAAGATGAAATTCGTAACGTGGTTGTTGCAGGAATGGGTGGATCAGCACTTGGTGCAGATGTCGCCAAGCATTTATTCAAGAGTCAGCTAACTGTGCCACTTGATGTGGTAAACAGTTACCACTTACCAGCGTACGTTAATAAAAATACTCTGGTAATTCTCTCAAGTTACAGTGGTGGTACCGAAGAAATTTTGAACTGTGCAGTCGAAGCAAAAGCTAAAAATGCCCAAATCATGGTTATTGCAGCTGGCAGCAAACTCGCTGAGATCGCAAAAACAGAAAACTATCCTATTTACCTAATTAACCCAGAATTTAATCCTTCAAACCAACCTCGCATGGCTATTGGCTATTCAATTACTGGCTTGCTTGGGCTGCTGAGTAAAGCAGGTGTCTGCACGCTTTCAGATCTTGAAGTGCAAGAAATCATTACCACCATCATCAGCACCAATGAACGCTGTCATGTGGCAGTCACTCAGGAACAAAATCCATCCAAATTGCTAGCTTTCACTGCACTTGATCGACGACCAATTATAGTGGTTAGTGATTTTCTGACTGGTGCTGCACATGCAGCAGCAAACCAGTTTAACGAAAACTCCAAGGCTTATGCTGATTATAAAGTTGTACCGGAACTGAATCACCATCTCATGGAAGGCTTACGATTCCCCAACAGCAACACCACCACTCACGTCTTTGTATTGGTTCAGTCTGATTTGTATGATAGTGCTGTCGCAAAGCGAATGCTGCTCACCCAAAAGGTTATTGAACAAAATGGTATCGAGACCATGACCTTGAAATTAGTGGCAGAATCACAGCTTACCCAGGCATTCGAGTTGATAACCATCCTCGCCTATGCTACCTTTTACCTAAGCATGCTCGAGAATATTGATCCTAGTCCCATTCCATTCGTGGATTGGTTTAAAGACGAGCTTGCCAAGTAATACATGAGTTCGTTAATTCAAGCCGTGGTCGCCAAGGAAATCTTGGATGGTCTTGGCATCCCTACTATTGAAACTACCATTTGGCTGGATAGTGGTGTTAGTGCAACCAGTAGTGTCGCCACCGGTACAGCCACGGGCAAATTTGAAGGTGTAGAACTGCGTGATGGCGACCAAAATCGCATGGTTGGTAAAGGAGTGCTCAAAGCAGTTGCTAACATCAACGAAGTCATCGCACCACAACTCATTGGCAAAGATCCATCACTCCAGGAAGAACACGACCAATTACTCCTCAGCCTTGACGGTACTGCCAACAAAGCCAAGCTTGGAGTAAATACCATCAACAGTGTTTCGCAGGCTTTACTGAAGGTCGCGGCACTTGACCATGGCTTGCCGCTATACAGCTACATCCAGCAGCGATACCAATTTACCACTGACTTAAGTATCCCTAGCTGCATTTTTTGCGTGATTGATGGTGGCGAACATGGTTCTGACAATGTGGATATACAGGAATTCCAAATTATCCCTGCTAGTCACATGGAGTACCCAGCCGCACTCAACATGGCAGTGACCTTCCAACAAAAACTAGAGGAAGTACTGATTACTAAAAAAGCCGCACACTCGGTCGGCGTTCTTGGTGGTTTCACGCCCACACTGTACTCAAATACCGATGTTTTTGAGTTGCTGATGGAAACGGTACGAACCACACCATACACCTTTGCCCAAGATTTATTTTTTGGAGTTGACGTAGCGGCTAACTCACTTTTTTTCAATAACAAATATTCACTAAAAGATAAAAATACCGCTTACAACACCAAGGATCTAATCGAATACTATCAAAATCTACGCAACGTGTATAAAGTCATTTATTTTGAGGATCCCTTTGCTATTTCTGACAAAAATGGTTGGTCAACATTGTCTGAAACTTTTGGCGGTGCGACACGAATCAGTGCCGATAGTCTTACCGACAGTAACATTACCCAAATCGATAGTTCTTTCCGCGATAAATTAGCCAATACCTTCGTACTCAAACCAAGTAAAGTGGGCACCATGACTGAATTTATGGCAGCAGTCCGATATCTTAAACAAGCCGAGGCACAAATCGTAGTCTCACATCGCTCTGGAGAAACTGCAGATGACTTTATTGCCGATGTGGCGGTTGGAATCGGAGCTGATTATGCCAAGTTTGGACCAGTCATGCGAGAAGAGCGATTGGCAAAATACAATCGCCTGAGCCAAATTTATACTGAGATTTCTAATCAAACCTCAGTTGCACCAGTTGCTGACCCAATGGAGACAGCTGTCAGCAACGAACCAGAAGTCACCGCGGCTGCACCGACCCAACTAGAAAATGGCGAAGAACTAGCAGTAGAACCAGAAGCTACACCAATCGCGATCATCGATATTTTCGAGGCAGAGTAACTTTCTATTTAGTCGCTCGACTGACTGACATAACTTCCTCACCAAATCGAGCTGCAAACTTTTCCGCAATATAACTCGTAAGCTTATCATTGGGATGGAAAACATCTTCTCCTGGAAAGACGTAGTAGTCACCGGTTGTTGAATCGACTGCCCAGTTATAGACGGGTAGTGCATGCAACTCCTGTGATATGAACAGTTGCTGATACAGCAAATCATTAAAGTCCTGCTTTGATGAGTACACATTGTCATAGTAAATAAAAAAAGTCGGTATATTTTGCCCGTCTAGTTTAGTTTCAGCAATTTGTTGGAGTAGTGCACCGGAAATTTTAAGATCGTACCCTGAATTAACAGCCAACTGATGCCGAACTCTCTCTAAAAGCAACTTCGCTGCCACAATGATTTTTATTTCTCGAGACTCATCGATTTCTTCTGGATAGCTCCTAAATCGCAACTCATTATCAATGAGCACCGACACAGGTTTTGTACCGATAAAACGTAGACACCTAGAAGTGGCTCTACGATCTTGATTTAGATTGCGATTACTGTGATCGGCAATGTACGTCATCACTACTGCAGATGGCCGAATATATTCGATAAGTTGTTGTAGTCTCAAGTTTGCTTGATCTGTGCCATACCCTTCTACGGCAGCATTGACGATTGAAAATCTATCTTCGAGTAACGTCCCAATTTTAGCTGCATAGGTTTGTCTATAGTTGAGACCGTACCCAAAAGTCACTGAGTCGCCAATAAATAAAATTCTCGGTTTTGAAAAATCAACACCTTGCTTGGCAATTGGAGCACGCAACCCAAACTCATCAAAGTGATAAACAACTCCTCGATTTGAGTAGGTTTTGCTTGGTTGCCAAACCCAACCAAGATCATCATCAAACACTCCCATTTTTGTCTCGTCAGGTTCAAGCACTTTCTGACAACCAATATAGGGATAATTGGAAATTCGCAGCAACAACTCTAAACCGGCCACAGTGCAGATTGCTAAAAATAGTTTGATCACCAATTGATATGCCGCTCGATTCACTCGATAACTATATCACAAAACATCAGGCGACGACCAAATCTCGCTCTATAAAAGTGTTTTCAACTCCACCCGAGGTCTGGTATAGTACTAAGATATGTTGTCTGGAATAATTCAACCCTTTATCAATCTACTGTACCGCATCTCAGAGATACTCCCTCTGCCTTGGTTTACTTTTCTAGGAGCCCTGATTGAGGAAGTTATCGCACCGATTCCATCACCTTTAGTGATGACGTTAGCTGGTTCAATGGCTGCTTCCCAAAAAAACACCTGGATGTATTTACTACTCTTGTCATTGTTTGGGGCTATTGGCAAAACTATCGGCAGTTACCTCATTTACCTGTTTGCAGATAAAGGAGAAGACTTAGTCACCAATAAACTAGGTAAATTTCTCGGCGTCTCACATAAAGAAATCGAGGCAATTGGCAAACACCTTAACAAAGGTTGGCGTGATGTAATCGTGCTATTTCTGCTCAGAGCTATCCCCATCATGCCCACTGCACCTGTTTCAATCGTATGCGGTCTCATCAAAATTAATTTACGCACTTACCTTACTTCTACATTTCTAGGCACCTTAGTCCGCAACATTTTTTATCTCTACCTTGGCTTTACCAGCGTCAATGCACTTGAGTCACTCAATGAAGGTATTGATAGCTTAGAGAAGTTTGGATACCTCATTTTAATCATTCTAGTGGCTGCAATCATGGGCTTCATCTATTATCAGCGAAAAAAAGATGGTGCTATCTCCTTTTTGGAGAAGTCAAAATAACTCCAAATCACTTCAATCCGTTTGAGAGCTATGAATTCTTGCCTGCTTAGCAACTCTTTTTATGGTCTTGCTTTCCTGATCTAAAGAAAAAAATGGCAGTTACCATTACTCAATCATTCTCTTTCGGTTGCAATTCGTAAATTTGACATATTAAGCGATACTTTGTCATATTGTTGTTTGTGCTTTTTTCGCTTATTCTTTGGTAAGTATTTGGGTTAAGTAAGGTTAAACTATGGCTATTACACTTTATAAGCGTCAACGACAAATTGTAGATTTCATTGCACAGTATATCCAGAGAAATGGATATTCACCCACGCTGAGAGAAATCGCTGAAGCACTTGGTGTTTCATCATTGGCAACAGTTCATGAGCATTTACAAGCATTGCAGCGTAAGAAAATCATTAAAAAACATGAAGGCACTGTCCGTGGTATCGAATTGGTGGATCGCACCTTCATCAAGATCAATGATACTGTCGATTTGCCATTTTTGGGTTTCATCGCTGCTGGCTCACCAATCGAAACCAATACCGACACCAACGCTACTTTTAAAGTATCACCCGAACTAATTAGTGGTAAGAAACGTGCCTATGTGCTTCAAGTCAAAGGCAAGTCGATGATTGAAGATCACATTGAAGATGGTGATTACATCGTCGTGGAGGAGACTGAAAGTGTTGGTAATGGCGACATCGTAGTTGCATTACTCGACAATGGTCTGGCAACTGTCAAGCGATTTTATAAGGAAGTGACTCGGATTCGACTAGAACCAGCCAATTCATCAATGAGCCCAATCTATGCCACCAATGTTCAGATCCAAGGTAGAGTAGTGGGATTAATTCGCAAATTCCGGTATTAAAACGAGAGTGTTCACTCCTGTTTCTTTACAGGCAAATTATTCAATCCCATTTTGGCCAATCGCACCCAAGTTCCTTCAGTAAAAAGGAAGAAAAACAAAAGGTACACGGCTAATTCAGGAGCAGTCTGTAACAATTCTGGTAAGTTTCTAATCGACTCAACCAAAAAATCTGGAACGTGAATTGTTGAATACATCTGAGCGAGCAGCTCAAATGCAGGCTGCATTTGTTCCATCTGTTGTAAAACTGAATCTAAGATGACTAAAGGCGGTACTGCCAAACCGATCTCCACTGCGGCAGATAACCAAAGTGGTTTTTCTTCAAGGTACTGCCCAACAACTCTGCGAAGTGCTAAATAACCGCCAATTGCCAAAGCGGTGCCAGGCTCCTGCGAAGACAAGCCGGCGGTTAAACCTATGGTTGTACCTGTAAAAATAGCCCTCATTGCTGTTCTGATGCGAGGTAAACTCAACTCTGTACTCTTCTCAGGTACTGGAATATTCTTCAGTTCGCTCATACTGACTTTAGACTTTTTTTCGAATGAAAAAATGCTCGTGCGTCGAGTCAGCATGGTTTGCGGCACAGCGCAATAGATATAAGTAGTCTGACAATCGATTTAAAAATTTAAGTGCTGAAGGAAAAGCAACTCCAGCCACCAGCCATCGACGCTCTACACGACGACAGACTGAGCGCGCCAAATCAATTCGAGCAGCCAATCGACTGCCGCCAGGATACACAAAATTTTGATGCCAACTTTCAGCGAGTAGCTCTTCAAGCTGTTTTTCACGCTTTTCGAGCTTTTTCAGCATCACCTCGGACTCCTTAACTTTTGACGACAAACTCACCAACGCTCCCAGAATAAACAGCTGTTCTTGTACTTCTAATATAAAACTGCTTTCGGCTTTTTCGGTAAACCATTGCGAACAGGCAAGTGCTAGAGGCAGTTCTTTGGTTTTGGCTGGTTGACGACGATGTTTCTCGATTAGCCACTCCTTCATCTCAATCACTACTAAGCCAAGCCACGAATTTAATTCGTCGAGTTCCCCAAGTACTTCAATCACAGGATTGGTCTTAGCGACACGTTGTCCATTTGCCAAACCTGTCTGACCACTGTCTCCAGTTTTAGTTGAGATACTGAGGGGAGGGGTTTTTTTACTCACCATATATGGTAATTATACCCAACAATCCTATCCATATTAACTGTGTAACTGATGCAAACAGATTCAGATGTGAGATTTTTTGCCCCTTCACGATATGGCAGGTGCTGTCTAGAATAATGCTCCATGAGTATTCATGGCATTTTAGGTTATTCTGCTGGTAAAACCAGTCATTCTACTAAGTACGTATTTGTGTCAGGCGGTGTGCTTTCCGGACTCGGAAAAGGCATTACTGCGGCATCGTTGGGTGTCTTGCTCAAAGAGCAAGGATATAGCGTCACCAACATTAAATGCGAAAATTACCTCAATCTTGATTCCGGCAATATCAATCCTGTCGAGCATGGAGACGTTTTTCTCTGTGAGGATGGACTAGAAGCAGATCTCGATTTAGGTTCATACGAGCGTTTCTTAAACCAAGAGGTGGGGCATCGCAACTTCACCACCATGGGCCAAATTTATCAGACCATTATTGAAAACACTAAAAACCTCCAATTTGGCGGTGTGACAGTTGATGCTATTCCATACGTGCCAGAAGAAGCAATTCGCCGGATTAAAGAGGCTGCAGTTGGCTATGACATCTGTCTGATTGAGCTTGGTGGTACTGCTGGTGAATACCAGAACATGATCTACTACGAAGCCTATCGGATCATGAAGATGAGCTTGCCTAAAGATTTAATCATCTGTCATGTTACCTATTTCCCAGCACCAAGCCATATTAATGAGCTCAAATCCAAACCAACACAATTGTCTGTCCGCTCACTCAATTCCATGGGTATTCAGCCAGACTTCATTGTCGGTCGTGCTGCACTTGCAATTGATGACAAACGCAAAGAAAAAACTGCCTATTACTGTAACGTCAATAAAGATGATGTCATCTCCAATCCAGACAGTGAAACAATTTACCAGATTCCGTTGATCTTTCATGAGCAACAATTCGAGCAAAAAGTGCTCGCCAAACTCGGCTTGCCAAGCAAAAACATCAAGCTTGAGGCTTGGCATAAACTGGTCGACCGAGTTCTCTCCAAAAAAGACAAACAAGTAACCGTCTCGATCATCGCCAAGTATATTGCCACTGGCGACTACGAGCTTAAAGATTCATACACATCACTAATCGAATCATTACACCACGCTAGTTGGAGTAACAATGTGGGTCTAAACATTGAGTTTATCAATGCCGAAGACTTAGAAAAGAACAAACCTGAAGCAATTGCACAGCTACATGCATCGCAAGGAATTGTGGTGCCAATTGGTTGGGGTGGTCGGGGAGTAGAGGGTAAAATCCAAGCAATTCAATACGCTCGCGAACAAAAGATTCCCTATCTCGGGCTCTGCTACGGTATGCAATTAGCCTCTATTGAGTTTGCTCGGCATGTAGTCGGTCTGGGCGGTGCTAACACCACTGAGGTGGACCCAAAGACGGCATACCCAATCATTCACGACATTCCATTTGATGAAAAATACCAACGAATTAAGGGAGATGGTGCCAGCATGAGACTTGGTGCATATGACTGTATCCTCAAACCTGGAACCCTAGCACACGAAATCTACACCAAACATCATGCCTTCAAAGATGAGAAAAAGAATTTAATCTCAGAGCGTCATCGTCATCGCTATGAGTTTAATAATGATTTCCGCAAACAATTAGAAGAGAAAGGTTTTGTGATTTCTGGCACGAGTCCCGATGATTTTTTCGTCGAGATGATTGAACTGCCAAAAGAGCTGCATCCCTTTTTCATTGCTACCCAAGCTCATCCAGAATATAAATCGAAACCCCTAGCACCACATCCAATCTTTGTGGAGTTTTTGAGAGAAGTGGCGGCTACAGAAGTTGCCTGAGTCTTGTCTTGCAAGACCAGGTATCACCAGTTATAATGGCAACCTGTCATCCATCGAGTATTTTGGAAAGAAATCATGGCAAATAGTTTTACATATCAAGAACAAACCATTAACGTAGGTGACACTGTTCAGGTTCACCAAGAAATTACTGAAGGCGTAAAGAAGCGTATCCAGATCTTCGAAGGTTTGGTTATCGCAATCCGCAACAGTGATGTTAACAAGAGTTTCACGGTTCGCAAAATTGCCGTAGGCAGTATTGGCGTTGAGAAAATCATCCCAGTAATGTCACCAGCTACCAAAAAGATCGTTGTTAAACGTCAGGGTGATGTCAAACGCGCAAAGCTATACTTCCTCCGTGACAAGATCGGTAAAGCAGCCACTCGAGTTAAAGAGAAGAGTCTCCACACTCAGGCAGAGAAAAAAGCCTAATTTCAATCTTGGATTTTCCGGAGAAGACAGTGCATTTCATTGGCTCATTAGCCATGGTTTATTAGTGATTGACCGCAATCTAATGGTGCTTGGGAGCGAAATTGACATTTTGGCATTTCGAGAAATTGATTTCACTCTGCTGCTTTTTGAGGTAAAAACTCGAAGTAATAGCTTATTCTGTCACCCAACACAGGCGGTTAATTGGAAAAAAACTTGGAAAATGTGGCAAGCAGGGGAGTGGATGCTTGATAATTGGCTCAACTATTGCCAGTGGTTTGCATCAAATGTCCCGGAGTTTGCACCAATTAACAAAACAAACCCCAGTCTGGTCTTTCCTAAAACCGCTCAATTTGCTATCATATCGGTTATCGGAAACCAGATTGACTGTTTCTCCCCGAACTGGTAATTAACAAGCTAAGATCGCCGGACACCAAACGGCCCCATCGTCTAGTGGTTAGGACAGCGGGTTTTCATCCCGCTAACTCGGGTTCGATTCCCGATGGGGTCACTCGTGAAAAAAGATCCATTTATGGATCTTTTTTTATGACTGAACGTCATAGCTGAATCAAATCGTTGAGCGTAGCGAATCCAGGGTTCCGCTTCCGAGTATGCAATACACGGTTAGTCCCGATGGGGCGACGGCAAGCGAAATCGTGTAATTGTTGGGAGTATTTGGCGTTAGTATTGGATAGCTACTGTTTTTGATCTAAGGGTTTAAAAAAATTTACAAAGATATTTAGCTCTGCTACACTTTGAATCACTAGCAAATATTGAAACGGAAATCATATGACCGAATTAGAGCAAGTTGTCACAGCTAAAGATGAGGCCGCTAGAAAACAGGTATGCAGAGATCTTGAATTATTACCAGCAGATACAAAAAAAATTATTACTGTGGATGAAGTTATTTCTGGACTCATTGCTGCTGGTGCATCTGCGGATGCTGCAAAGATAATGGCTCCAGCCATAGTTAAAGAAGTGAACGGCGGAGGTAAAAAAAGAATTAGCATACAAGATCTCCACAAAAAGTGGGATACGAGCGAATTGTTAGATGGTGCTTACGAAGGCTTACGGGCAGAAGTTACCCCAGAAATGGAATCATATACGCCAGCGTTTGATACCGATGATCAGCCAGAGCATTTTTTTGCGGACAAAGAAGAAATCTATTTTGCACAACGAACTCTCGATGTGAGAAGGGTTGAGGGTTTTACTCCAGATACACTAGAAAGATGTAGAAACTTTTTACAAAGTGCTTTTGATCTGATGCCAGAAGGAAAATACTTAGCAGAAGATTTTATTTTTCGAGATGGTGAACAAAACGCAGCAATGTTGAGTAAAGATAGAAATGAGGCAACGTTTAGAAATATTTTCTGCCCAATTATTGACGCAATGAGTAGAATGGGTTTAACACCGCGTGAAATATATGACATGTTTCCACAGCAATCGTATAAGATAGCAGTTTTGTTTGGCAGTGTCGGAGAAAATGAACGACAACACGAGAGTTTTGAAGCAATAAAAACTGGCACGCATTAGATTACTGAGTAAATACGAAACTTTTATTCCGCAACAACACTTTTTACCAAAAAGTATTACTAACATGCAGGATTGAAATTGCTAATAAAAAATATGGCTAGTACCATTTTGCTAAAATCTACCAAATAGAACAACTAATTCCGTGAGGTTGTACTAGTTTGATCTACTCAAGCTCACTCGTAAAAAATATCCATTTATGGATCTTTTTTTATGACTTGAATCGCATGGTAGGAAACAAACACTTGGTTCTGCCATCGAACGCAAAGCGCCCGAGTAATCCCGATGGGGGGGAAATCAAAAATTGACACCCATGAATGCTACAATTGATTTGTATCAAATTAAATTGAAAAGTCTGTATGGGAGAAATTACAAAAGATAATCCAATTAAAAGAGCTGATGTTGAAGCTCAAATTGCTGTCCAAAGAGATCCTAAATGGGACGCAAATAATTTCAGTAGAGAAAATATCAAAGCTGACTTAATATTGCATGGTGCTTCTGCAGAGGCGGCCGAGCTGATGCTTGATCTAACAATGGAAAATATACATAAAAATATCATTGAGACAGCGGAACATGATATGCAAAGACTGGAGAGATTGCGTGTGTCAGAAAATATTCGTCGAGCTGGAACAGCTGCTCCTCAAATCCCTAAGTATTAAAATACTCTATTACGCATGCACAAAAATCACCTCAAAGCAGCTCATCTCTTCGCTCGCCTAATGGATAGTCAATTTTCATTTTTTGGTATTAAATTTGGATTTGATTCTATTTTGGGAATTACTCCTGGTGTTGGTGATACAGTTAGCATGTTACTTTCACTTTATTTAATTTGGATTGGTGTTGAGCTGAAACTGCCAACAAAAAAAATTGTTGAAATGCTTCGCAATATCTTAATTGATACATTAATTGGTGCAGTTCCGATAATTGGAGACGTCAGCGATATTTTTATTAAATCAAATAACAAAAACGTACGGATATTAGAAGAGTTTGCAAATAGTACTCAGTCAAACCAGGGAAGACCTTAACTAATTCCAACTACCCGAAAAGCATCACCCTTTGGGCAATTATTTGGGATAGGACCTTTTTTATTGACCTTCTTATTGGTCTCACTGGCATCAGAAGAATTATAGAGAGTGGCGAGATAACAGTAGGCTGCCACAATTAGGTCTTTTTCCCATACTGAGTCGTCAGGTTTTATATCATCCTCAACACCATCAGGCGTATTGATCATACCTCGCTTGAATGGGACTCCCTACATGCAGGATCGTTTTGGTTTATCCAGATTCCTAATTCCACATTGGCATTGTATCAAAAATAAGTCCCATAGTAAATATTTATGTGCTCTGAGTCGAAAGAGCTTAAATTTTAACCAGTGAGATAAAAAAATGTAACTTTACCTCAACATACATTTCCAATCCAAGTTAAAATGTACCCATGGGATTACTCTCATTACTTTTACTTGCTGGTGGAGTCTATGTTTTCAGTAGATACAAAAACAAGAAAAAAACAGACCTTAAATTAAACAATAAACCAAATACTGTTGACCAAAAATCTCAAAGAAAAACAAATGACGAAAAAAAACTCTGATTTAAATTCAATTTCGCTAAGCAACGAACAACAACAACTTTTTGAAAAACTGGAAAACTCTCAGGAAAATATCTTCGTGACTGGTAAAGCAGGAACAGGAAAGTCTCTCTTACTGCAATATTTCAAAAAGCATTCAAAAAAGAAATTGGTGGTCGTTGCCCCAACTGGAGTTGCAGCGATAACTGTTGGTGGCCAAACTATTCACTCACTATTTCGTATCCCTCCGGCATTTATAGAAAAAGGGAGTGCTAAGCTGGATAAAAATGTTGCCAAGTTATTACAAAGTCTAGACACTGTGGTTATTGATGAGATCTCTATGGTGCGTGCCGATCTCATGGATGCAATTGATCACCTGCTACGTAAAGCACGCAGCACTGATGTGCCATTTGGTGGAGTACAGATGGTGTTGTTTGGAGATCTTTTCCAATTGCCACCAGTTGTGAATGACCGTGAGCTGCAGCGTTATTTTCTCGAAACCCATGGTGGTTTTTATTTTTTTAATGCTCATGTATGGCAAAAAGCAGAACTGGAAATTATTGAATTGTCACATATTTTTAGACAAAAAGACAAATATTTTAAAGAGTTATTAAACATGATTCGAAAGGGTAGTATTGATTACATAATGCTCTCAGAACTGAACGAGCGTGCTAAAAGTCCTGCACCAGTAACTGGTTCAATCACCCTAGCAGCCACTAACTTTTCTGCTAATGAGATCAACGAAAATAAACTCGCTGCATTGCCAGGAAAGATATTCGAGTTCAAAGCTGCGATTACTGGCCAACTAGAACAATCAGCATTTCCCACTGAGCAGTTGCTGAGACTAAAGCAAGGCGCTCAAATCATGATGCTCAAAAACGATAAAGAAAGACGTTGGGGAAATGGCACACTGGGGACCATTCATTCAGTTTCACAAAAAACAGTTGAGGTGTTGATCAACGATATTATTTACACAGTTACTCCGGAAACATGGAGTAAAATTCGCTACTCCTACAACCTAGAGAAAAAACAAGTTGAAGAAGAGGTAACTAGTGCCTTCACACAACTGCCGATTCGATTGGCTTGGGGAATCACCATTCACAAGTCACAGGGACAGACATATCAAAGCGTAATCATTGATATGGGCCGAGGTGCATTCACTCATGGCCAAACCTATGTTGCCCTCAGTCGCTGCACAACTTTAGAAAATCTCTACTTAAAACAACCCATTGGAAAAAAAGACATTATTGTTGATGAACAAGTTGTTTCCTTTATGGGCAAAGCAACTGTGCTGCACATTGAAGAACAAGTCATTTAAATAAAAAAGTGTAAACTTTGACACATCTCATTAGCATTCCCAGTTAGTTCTCGGCTGTTATAATCCCCATAATGGAAAAAAGAACTGCTGGCAGAGTAGAATTTGTCCGTGCTCCTGAAAGTAACCCAATCGCATCCATGTCGGATGTTTCAACTAGACAGCTTACTGTTGAAAATAAATCTGATATCATTTCAAATACTGACTCAAACGACAAGATTGTAACCGCGGCTTTACTTTTTTTCTTAGCACTGAATGCGAGCTTAATAGCCCTAGATTTTTGGTCGCATCCAGATCAGGGAGTGGCAAATCTTGAAAGACGAAAGTTTTTAGTCGAAACATTTTCTCCATTTTTTAAATACATTGGAAATTATGGGATAAGTGCAGTTTTAGTGATCGTGGCAGGACTTACAAAAAATTTACTTGAAAATGTGAGTTCAAATAAAATTACCAAAAACATGATTAAACACGGTTACTTATTAGCCGTAGCTGGAACTCTTGCGCTCAATGGATTAGCTGAAGATTTTTCCAGAAACAACGAGAAATTCGAGGATTTTTCAGTCGGTGCCTGGGCGATACTAAACTCAGCTATTTTGGTTGAATTATTAGCTGCATACGCTCAACAAAAAAATGCAAAAGGTCAACAAGTTGACGTCGCATAATAAATAATACTGTACTGAACATACTGATCAGTCCGAGATAAAACAAGATTGGAAAGTAAAAGAAACTGACTGTATTACGACCTTGCTTTATTGGTGTACTAATCAAACCATTATTAGTGATTGCCCTGTAGAAGTATTTGCCGTCATATACGAACCAGTAAGGACTAAAATTCTGATTAATAACCAGAATATCTTTACTACGAGAACTAAAATCAAATTCAATTTTATTTACTGACCAATACTTTGGATATATTCTTCGTTTACTATTTTTTAAATAATGTTCACCAATATAATCACTCTCTGTTATGCATGATGGGCTCGTAGTATAGTTTACTAATTCATAACAGCCTTCATTCACCCCGAGGTTTAAAACCACATTTACATATTCAGAGCTATACGATCCATAGTAATATTCTTCACGAGTGCTTGCATTAATCCATCCTAGTTTGGCATACCTTTCTTTACTGCAAGTCTGTTTAAAGGTTGTGGGAGCTCGCGATAAATTTGGCATTGGAAAAAAAACATCATGCAGTAATACTTTTGTGTTGACTACAAGCAAGTCTGCTAGAATAATGAACAAAATTCCACCAACAATTACTTTCCTCATCAACTGTGATATCCGAGATTTTCTTAGAAATTTTTGCATCACCAAAAAACCATAACCAACAAAAAACGAAAAAATGAACATATAGAACCAATGGTATCTTTGAGCTACTCTTATGTACTGCATAAGTGGTACCTTCTGAATAATTTGGTGAACACTGGGATACAAATTATCTCCAAAACTTGCAGCAAGAAATAGTAATAAAATAAATACCAGGCTACGATATTTTCTTCCCTTTCTATATATCCCTATTAAAAAAAATACTACACATAAAATACCTACATACATGCCATTTTCATCAAGAAGGTATGATCTGCCCTGACTAATCGTCATCTCCTCAGTTAACTGGTCAAACTTTTGAAACGTCTGAGCCCTGGAAAGTAAAGAATGCCAAAAGCTTTGTAATGAGTACCCTGACAAAAAATTTTGACCGGGAATAGTTGAGTGTAAGAAAACTGTCCTGATTGAGGGAAATAATTTTGGACCACTCAATAGTAGAAATAATACTAGCACCAGCAATGTGTATTTTGCTGCGGTTTGCAATTTCACCAAACCTAATGAAAAAAGTGCGTACATAGCTAGAAACAGTAATGTCATACCAACATAATGAAAGCCTGCAAAAAACTGCAGTGTCACGAAAATTGCAGTCAATAGAGCAAACTTAAAACTGCTCTCTCGAAAAGCCCTAGTAAAAAAAAGGAAAATATATGGCAGGTAGCTCAGTGCCAAAAAGTTTGTCATGCCAGCCGCATAAGGCAACAAAAAATGTCCAGAAAATAAATATGAAATAGCCATCGCAAACGTCGCTTCAACAGTTAGTTTAAAATATCTGCCTAAAATAAAAAAACCATAAAAACCGATTAGTAATTTAATTCCAATTGCAACTTTATATCCGTCCATTGCTCCAAACATTAAAATACAAACTGAATTTAATGAAAATATTTCATTTTCAGGAAAACCTATAAGTTCTGTACCACCGCAATGATATGGATTCCAAAATGGAAATTGATTGAATTCTAAGATACTTTTTCTGATCACTTCGCCAAAAGCCAAATGCTGATCCCAATCCAGGTTTCCTGAATCAGAGGTAAAAAAAATCAAAAACAATGAAATAGTTACTGAAATTATACATGCGAAAATAAAATATAATAAAGAGTTCATTTTATTTGTCGATTCAACTCAGATTTATTAATTTCTGCATCAACATTTCTCACCACCTCGCTATTATTAATCCAACCAAAATCAAAAGACTTAAGCAGTACCGGTTCACGGTAGCCCATGAGTGTATATCTACCATCAAAGCCAAAATATAATTCTTGGTAACTGACCACCAAATCTCTGACGGAGCTATATATAGGTTGTCGACCTTTTAATCCTAGATATTTGCTCTGAGCGATTGAGCCGTAATAACCGTTTTCTTTAAAAAGACACAAAATATGTTCCTCATCCCCACCGCGAGCTTCAAGTTTTATCAACGAAGGCTCATATCCAGCCACCAGCAAACAGGTTGCTGTCAATAACGCACCATTAAAACATTCTGCCTGTCCATCATGTAAGACTTCAGTGACACTTCGATCTTCACGATTGGGGTCATAGATAATTTCTTGATCAATAAACAATTGGATCTCGTTTGGGGTATCCAATTTTGAAATTATTTCTGCGTTTGCTGCTGATAGAAGTTGTAAGCAATGGTGTGACATCTTGAAAAGAATTATATACTGCAGTTAATGAAAATTACTGCCATTGTCCATCCGAACTCCAAACGACCTCATATCGAAACAATGACTGATGGAGTACTCCAAGTGTATCTTAAATCTCCAGCAATAGAGAACAAAGCCAACGTTGAATTAATCACAGCCATCGCCAAGCATTTGCACGTTCACAAATCAGCAGTGATTATGCTTCAAGGTTCAAAGTCAAAACAGAAACTGATAGAAGTACTGGTTTAAGTTTGTGGTGCCAAATACTTCACTAATACTTGTTTCAAGCTATTTAAGTCATTCAAGTACGCAAATTCATTAGAGCTGTGCATTCCAGTATCTCCACGAGCAACTCCAATTCCAAAATGAGGAAGTTCTAATTCCTTGCACCACTGAGCAGCATGAGTTGAGCCCAAAACACCATATACGCCACTTTCACCAGTCAGTTCGAAATACAACCCATTTAACAAATCAACTTCTGGATGTGTAGTAGCGTATGATTCACAAAATGACTTTTCAGTTAATTTAATTTGTATTTTTTCTTTTTTACAAAAATCCTCCAGCCTTGCCTTAATACCCATAACTTCTGTAGCCACATCTGACTCAGGAATAAATCTGAAATCTACGATAAAACTGCAATTGTCTGGAACTACGTTAGCTGCGACGCCCCCATGAATTTGATTAATATTCGCCCGCGAACAAATATGGTCGACGCCTGTCCCGGGAAAAGATTTGAATTGGGATGCTTGAGATTCTAATCTTGGTTTTTCGGTTTTCTTCAGAAAATCAATAATACTTGCAGCTTGTTCCACTGCATTCACGCCCATGTGACTGACTCCGGAATGCACCGACTTACCTTCGACTATAATTTCCAACTGATACAAACCAAGTGTTGCGACAGAAACCCCACCCGCCATAGTGTCTGGGTCGAAAACTAGAGTATTCTTTGGTAAATGTAGTTTTTTTGCTAAAAATCTCAGCTGCTCCAGTTGTCCAGTCTCTTCATCGGTAGTTGCAATAAAAACAACATTAAACCGCAACTGTGTGGATTGCAGTTGTTCCAATGCAGCCAACACTGCCACCGTCGAACCTTTGTGGTCACAAGCTCCGCGGGCAAATATTTTTCCATCTTTTATAGTTGGGACAAAAGCATTTTTATATGTAGCTGGCACTACGTCGATATGGTTATAGATCAACAAGGTTGGCAACTTGTTTGAGGTGAACCGACGTGCAATTAAATGCTGTCGATTCTGGCCACCGGCCACCGACACTGGAATATCTACAACTTCAGTCTCAAAACCAATCTGAAGTAGAAACAACTTCAATAACGACACTGCGTGCGGATAATTATGTCCATCCGCAGCTGAAGTATCTAGGCTGAGATACTCTATGAGCAATTTTTCTAATCGAGTTGATAACTGCAGGTTGTGCATAACACTATTTTACGCCACCTAAACCAAACTCGTTCTCACGAATTTCTCAATGTGAATCCATACACTAAGCACAGTAGTAATTAAACAGAAAGGATTTTATGAAAAAGTCTCTTTTATTACCTATCATCGCATTGGTGATTGGTGCCAGCAGTTTTTATGCAGTTTCGCAAGTCAGTGCCACTGGCCAAACAAATTGGCACAGCACACTTATTAAATGACTTGCCACTACCTTCGGCAAAAATGAAACTGAAGTAGAAGCTGTCTTTGAGCAAGTTCAGAACGATCAAAAGACTGAAATGACCGCAAACTTTTCAACTAGACTTGATGAGTTAGTCACTGCCGGAAAAATTACTGCAGAGCAAAAACAGCTAATCATCAACAAACAAGCTGAGCTGCAAAAACAGCGAGAAACCAATCGCGATCAATCTACAGGTAAAACTGATGCTGAACGTAAAACCGCGATGGAAACTGAGCGAGCTGAACTCGAAGCTTGGGCCAAAACAAATAATATAGACCTCACCGTTGTTGGCATGGAATTTGGAGGCCGAGGAGGTAAAGGCATGAGAGGTGAGGGCAAAGGTCAATTTCCTATGGGCGGTGGCCCAGGTGGAGAAATGCCTGATAACCAAAAAAATTAACCATAAGATACCTACCGCTGGACTAGCCTAAAGTATCAAAACTCCGAGCCATCGCTCGGAGTTTTTGGGTCGGTGCTACATCACAACTTTTTAAAATGGCATCTCATTGGTGTCATCATCATCTTCATCGTCACTGGAATCATCCAGAGAGCTTGGTTCTTCAGTTTTGGTCAGCCGATCATCAGCTTGAAACTCTGCTTGAATTTCTTTGATCTCGTTTTCCATTACTGCCAACTTTCCTTTTACCAATTTAGCCAACTCCAAACCTCGCTTAAACTTTGGCATGCTTTCTTCTAAATCAAGCTCTTCATTTTCAAATGCACTCACAATTTTTTCCAATTCTGAAAATGCAGCACTTATTTTTAATTCGTCGGTTGGTTTTTTAGAGGTCGTCATGCTTGCCTTTCTGTGGCTGATTTATTTGAGCTCGGTGAAACGCTGATCACCGAGCTAGTAATTGATCCTTGATGCAGATTTGTAATTAGTGATTCACCAGCCAATAGTTCGTTGAGGTTACGAATTACTTTACCGTTTTTTGTGGTGGTAATGCTGTAGCCACGAGCTAAAACTTTTTGATAATCTAGTGATTCGAGCAAGCGCAGTAAACTCTGTAATTTTTCTTGCTGAGCATGAACTTGATTGTTGGCAGCCAGCTGTAATCGACTAAAGTGATAACTGCTAGTGCGTTTGAGCGATGATAACCGTTCACCAACACTACCAATCTGTTGTGTTAATCTTCGATATAAGACTTCCACACGATGGATGCTGGGCAACAAACAACTGCTTAAGCTACGTGCATATTCAGCTACTAATTGTTGATTGTCATTCAATCGATTTGTCAAAGTGTGAATCAATGTCTGTTCAAGATTGCGCAGTCTGGCAGCCAATTCAACTCGACTCGGCACTAATAATTCCGCAGCATTGGATGGGGTAGAGGCTCGCAGATCTGCCACAAAGTCAGTTAAGGCTACATCTTCCTCATGGCCTATAGCACTGACCACCGGGATTTTACTACTGAAAATCGCTCTCGCAACTTGTTCGTCATTAAAACTGAGTAGATCTTCCAGTGATCCACCACCTCGCGTTAACACCAACACTTCTGGAGGTTTTACTAAATTATTAAAGTAACTCAACGCTTGCAACACACTCGCTACAGATTCTCGACCCTGCACTTGCACTGGATAAAACTCAATCGTTAAACCACCTAAGCGTTCACCAATCACTTTCAAAAAATCACTATACGCTCGAGCTCCTTTAGCGGTAATTAACCCAATTCGAGTCGGCAAATAGGGAATCGGTCGTTTACGTGCTGGGTCAAACAATCCTTCTGTTGAAAGCTTAGCCTTCAACCGCTCATAAGCCATACGCAACGCACCCTCACCAGCAGGGACTATCCTGTATGCATTCAAACTAAATCTGCCCGTTTTCTCATACAATCCTGCTTTGCCATACACCTGCACTTTCATGCCCTCAGCAAGTGCTGAGGCCGACGTAATTCGAAACACTGGTGCAAACACACTTACTGCAGCACCAGCATCTTTGAGTGTTAAAAACAGCCACTTCCCCTGACTAATCTGCATCTGGCTAATCTCACCCTCAACAATAAACTCTCCAAGGTCTGCCAAACTAGTACTAATTAATTTAGCAAAAACACTGACCGGCAACACTTGTGGGGTATCAAACAACAGTTCACTCATGTGGGCTTTAGCATATCATTTGACACTGCTACATCCGACGGGGAAAATTGTTAAATTGTGTTTCTTGATTTCCCGATCTGCCACTTGCAATTGCACCGGTCTGATCGGGTATAATCAGCGTCGTGCTTCATGCACAAAATGGCGCGGTACCAGAGTGGCCTAATGGCGAGGTCTGCAAAACCTTCGATTCGTGGGTTCAAATCCCACCCGCGCCTCATAAAACAAAATAGCCCACAGAATGTGGGTTATTTTGTTTTATAAAGGATGTGGGATGTCTAGTGCCCGCCAAGTGACAGAACTCACATGGCAAACACTCTTGGGGTGTGCCCAATCAAGCGAAAACTAATATTCAATTAAAATCATGAGCGTGAATAGGTGAATCCCACCCGCCAAATTCTATCCACTCATCCTAGAGTGTCCCAAGAACATCTGTTTTACTTCTGTAAACATGCCGTTATCACCTTTGATAAAATATTCAGCTGTTTTGTAAATCTTTACTCCAGTCTTAGCAACAGTTGGTGCCACAAATCCGATCATTGAAATTAAACCGATGAGACGGTGAATAATTAACGCAATCATGGCAATCTGCCCAAGCAATGTATCGGGATTTGTTCCAAAAGCAAACTCACTGCACCCAGTCAGAAAACCTTGGGCTCCAACACAACTCGTCAACTCTAAAAAAGTTGCTTGCATGTTTGCGTTTGATGCACGCAGCAACAACCAAATCTTCCATTTCAATTCAGTACTCATTTTTTCATCAATGAGCAGTTTTTCATTGATTTTGCTCGAAGCATCACCATGGATAACACCAAATAAAGTACTTAAAACAAGCTGCACCGATTCTTGTGGCCCGCTTACCAAGTAGTTCATTACTGTTGCAGTAGATGCATCAGTAAGTACAGTAAGCACTCGAGCAACTGCAACCTCAGTGGTAGAAAGCGATACCTCTAGATTTTCGTGGTGGTTGCCATGATCATCAATAGTGATAGTTTTTACTTCGCGCACAATACCACTATAGCGGAACCCAACAACATTACCAAGGCTTTTTTGGTACAATTGCAGCCACGAATCAACCAAAATAATGCCTAGTTATTTCATACATACTTTCGGCTGCCAAGCAAATAAAAGCGACAGTGAGCGCATCGCCGGTGATTATCATGCTCGTGGATATACTGAAGCTAAAAACTGGCAAAGCTGTGACGATTTGGTGGTAAATACTTGTGCTATCCGAAAAAGTGCCGAAGACCGTGCTCGGGCTTTTTTGCACAAAGTGGTGCTGTACTGTAATGAAGTGGGAAAGAGACGACCAAAAATAATTTTTACTGGCTGTATGCTGCACTATGGTCAAGCAAGGATCAGAGAAATGCTGCCAATGGTCGATGAGATTTTGCCAGTTAACGAAGTTGGCTTTAATATTAGTGCCATTCGCACCGATAAACACCATGCTTGGGTACCAATTTCTCAGGGCTGCAACTCATACTGCACTTACTGCATCGTGCCATATTCTCGAGGTCGTGAAAAATCTCGCGGTCGTGAGGAAATTTTGGCAGAAGTTGCAAAACTCGCTGAAGAAGGCTATAGCGAAATCACCTTAATTGGTCAGAATGTTAATTCCTGGGGCTTGGAAAAAATGGGTATCAGTTTTCGTAAAATGTTGATGGATAATGAAAAGTTCACTCGCGAAGATTTGCCAACTAATCAATCTCAATACCTCAAACCAACGGGCACACCTCCCTTTGTGGAGCTCTTACAAGCTATTAGCACTTTTCCAGAAATCAAGAAAATTAGATTTTTAAGTAGTAATCCGTGGGATTTCCACGATGAGTTAATCGCAGAAATTGGTCGTAACAAGAAAATTGATCGCTATGTGCATTTACCCATCCAAAGTGGCAGCAACAGCGTGCTGCATCGAATGAATCGGGGATACACTGCCGAAAGTTACCTTGAAATTGTTGATAAACTCAGAGCCGTAGATCCAGAAATCGTGATTGGAACCGATATTGTGGTTGGCTTTGGTGGGGAAACAGACGAAGAATTCCAAGAAACCGTTGATGTAGCTTTAAAAGCAAAATGGAATCTAGGGTTTGTGGCCATGTATTCTCCAAGAGCAGGGACTGCCTCCTGGAAACTCTACCCTGATAACATCCCATACAAAGTCAAGAAGCACCGATGGGAAATACTCGACCAAATTATCAATAAAGATAATTTATCGATTCGAGCAAAAGTTGTCTAACTAACTCCATTCAACAAAAAATTATTTGTCGCCGTCTTTACAGCAACAGCCACCATTGCCACCGCAACAGCCATCTTCTTCTTCCTCATCAGTCAAGACTTCTTCTCGTGTGCCATCCTCATCATATTGATACAAGTTGGTCACATCCTCAGTCAGAGTTTTTTTATGTGATTGATCACAGTAAGGAAAATTTTTACTCAAACCGCAAGTGCAGATATCCTTATCGCCATCTACTGCTTTAAATTTTACTGGGCCAGTGCCTGATAAGATTACTATTCTCGACATAATGTACCTCCGATATAATACCAATACCTGATGGCATTATCTCACACTCCTACTAAACCACTGGTGATCGCAATTGTCGGCACTACAGCAAGTGGCAAAACCGCACTTGCAACTACATTAGCGACTGAACTGGCTGCTCGATTTCCAGATAGTTTTTCGGGGTTTGATTTCATAAGTGCTGATTCTAGACAGGTGTATCAAGGTCTCGAAATTACCACTGGTGCTGAAATTCCAGCTACCTGCACTCAAAAAAGTGATGCTAACTTTTCGTACACATTTTTTGAACAACAACTAACTGAAACCACATCTCTGAGATGGCATGGGCTTGGCATTATTCCGCCCACTGCGTCGTGGTCAGTGGCTGAGTTCACTGTTTTAGCCCAAGAAGTCATCCCACAAGCAACCGCCCAGAAAAGACTGGTGTTTGTGATCGGTGGCACTGGTCTCTATCAGCAAGCAGTTAGTAGCACATCGCTTCAAGATGTATTTATCAAACCAAATCTTGAAATTAGAGCTAAAGCAGAAAAACTCACTGTTTCTGAACTGCAGCAGTGGCTCAACTCAATTAGTCCTGAGACTCTCACTGGTCTAAACCAATCAGACTGTCTTAACCCAAGAAGACTCATTCGCCATATAGAAAAAATTGAGTCCAAAAAAAATCAACCAACGACTATCAAACCAACGCAACCACTCGGATACGAACTACATACATTTGGAATCACACAGTCTGAACTAGACATACTAGCCGAGAAAATTTTAAAGCGCGTGCGACAAAGAATAGAGCTTGGGGCTCTACAAGAAGTTGGAGAACTTGACTTTACAAAACTTGATGCTCAAGCTCGGACCACTCTTGGCCTACGCGAAATTAAAGGTTTTCTGGAAAGCCAATATGACCTACATGCACTCGAGCAAATCTGGACACTACACGAAAAACAATACGCCAAACGCCAACTTACTTGGTGGAAAAAACAACCAAATATCCAGTGGCTCAACGCTGTAGCAGCAAAAAATATTGATGGACTTGTCAACCAAATTGTCGAGATGACAGGAGTGACTTAAACCTTTATACTCAAGATATGTTTGATTTTCTCAAGCCAAAAACCGAACACAAAGTTGTTGTTTCCTCTTCAATTGTCATTTTTACGGTGTTCTTTCTATTGAGTCTGTATTTTGTGTACCAGATTATCCCTATCCTAGTACTGCTTTTCTTGGCATTTATTATTATGGTGGCCCTTAATCCTGCGGTAAATAAGATTCAGCAAAAACTGAGAACTCCTAGAATTTTGGCAATTGTTTTAGCATATGTGCTGTTTTTAAGCTTACTGGCTGGCACCATCAGTCTGTTACTACCACCATTAGTAGTACAAGTGGGTCAATTATTGAAGTTGCTCGACACCCCATACATTCAAACTCATATTGCTGACCTCAAGCTTACAGTCACAGAAATCGGCGACTTGGTCAATAAATTTGGTGGACCCGTCAACTTTGTCTTTTCTGCAGTGACTTCAACTTTTTCCAGTGTTTTCACATTCTTCACCTTGATGGTAATGTCGTTTTACCTGATGATGGACCGGCCAATGCTCTATAAAAAAATTGCTTGGTTTACCAGAAAGAAAGAATATCACGAGATGGCCCGTCAACTGTTAGACGACATCGAGAAACAACTGGGTGGCTGGGTTAGAGGAGAACTGATTTTAATGACTGTTATCGGAGCAATGACGTACATCGGCCTGTCGCTAATGGGCATTCCTTATGCACTACCACTCGCTATCTTTGCTGGTTGTCTTGAAATTCTGCCAAATCTAGGACCAACTATTGCGGCAGTTCCCGCCATCGCAATTGCATTATTCCAAAATGATCCAGTAATTGCCGTTGCCGTCTTGATTTTGTATGTTGTGATTCAACAACTCGAAAATAATTTCATCGTTCCAAAAGTCATGAAGGAAAATGCTGACGTGAATCCACTCGTTGGTATATTAACTATCTTGATTGGTGCCAAGCTATATGGCATTTTTGGGGCACTACTTGCTGTGCCAATGTATATCGTGCTGCGTTCGTGTTACAGCATGTACTTAAAACATCAACCCACAGAAGAAGCATGAGCTGCTGTCAATCGATTCGAAAAATTATCGTTGATTTTTTTCCACTGCCTCTTGCCAAGCACTGACAACTTGCTGGTATTCTTCTTGGCTCATTTTTCTGACCACAACGCCCATCTGCACCATCACGATGTCGCCAATCTGCACCTCAAATTCTCCCACCAAGGCTTTGTTAGTGATATTGCCAGGATATGAAACCATGCACAAACCCTTCTCATTGCTTACTACCTCACCAGGTATAGCCAAACACATAAAAACCCTTCCTTGTCATCTTCAGACCAATAATCCATAATGATTTTGTAATCTCACAAAGTATACCCTCAGTCCATGGAAGAATCTATCAAACCAAAAAAATTAGCAATCGGCTGGTTCTCATTCACCTGTTGTGAAGACAGTACCATTCTTTTTTCAGAGTTACTCAATAAAAATTTTGATGCTTGGACCAAACTTGTGGAGTTTAGACATGTGCACACTTTAAAAACAAATAACACCCTAGAAGGACTTGATGTGGCCTTCATTGAAGGTGCAGTGTCTTCCGACATCCAAGCAAAGAAAGTTATTGAGATTAGGGAACATGCAAAATATGTAGTTGCAATCGGTTCTTGTGCTTGCACAGGCAAACCCTCTGCTAGTCGTGATGAGTTCACACCAGATCAAATCACCGAGAGAATTCAGTGGTATCTATCCCAATTCGATTACTCAGAAAAAACCAGAAAACTTGATGAGGTTATAAAAGTTGACGACGTGGTTATGGGCTGCCCCATGAATGCAAAAACATTTACAGCTGTGCTCACTAAATATCTGAAACTTTTTGAAATCATTAAGGAATAGGCATGCATACCGGCGACATTACCATTGAACATATTACAAAAATCGAGGGAAGTGCGGGACTTGAAGTTAAAGTCGCAGATGGAAAGGTTACCGACCTTAAATTTCTGATTAAAGATTATCGCCGTTTTTATACTACTGCTGTACAGGGCAAACCATTACTTGCGGTGCCATCTTTCCTATCAAGAATCTGCGGCACTTGTTCGGTATCACATTTATTTGCCTCAATCGAAGCCATTGAAAAAACCCAAGGAATCATACCTTCCACTCAAACCATGCAACTGCGTCGTTTGGGATACGACTCGTTGATGATTCGAGATCATGCACTACATCTTTATTTCTTCGTACTGCCAGATGTCTTAGGCATCGACTCTATCCTAGACATCTCAGATGAAGTTGGCGACTTTGGTCACACACTACTGCATGATTCATTTGACATTAAGCAACTAGGTTCGGACATTTCAGAAGCAATTATTGGGGCAGCAATTCACGCACCATTTCCAACAGTTGGAGGGTTCTTAAAGCTACCAGACACTACAAAATTTAGTGAATTAATCGATAGGCTTGAAAAAATTCGTCCTCAAGTAATTCGCGGCATCAAGTGTTTTTATGACTGGAAAGCTGAGTTGAATAGAAACTCTGACTATGTAGCACTTCGTGGCAAGAATGGATTTGATTTCTTGGATGGTGAAATTATTAACACCAATGGCAGTAAGATTACTGAGGACAATTTCCATAGCTTTTTGCAATCTGTGGTCATCCCATACTCGCAAGCTGAAGGCTATGTTTTTTCTGACTCTCATGAGGATTATCTTACTGGATCACTTGCTAGAGTAAATCTAAACCTCGATCAAATTTCCGGTCGAACTCGTAGTGATATTCAACAATATCTAGGTTTTTTCCCCAGTAATAATATTTATGACAATAACTTGGCACAAGCAGTTGAGATCCTAATCTGCGTAGATGAGGCAATCGAGATCATGCAGAACCTTAAAATTGTTGATGAGAAACCGATTAGAGTTCCACCGAGAGCTGGGATGGGAGTGGGTGTTATCGAAGCACCTCGCGGCATTTTATATCACTCTGCTGAAACTGATGAAAATGGTTTAATTAAAAAATACGACGTTATCGTGCCAACTGCTCAAAACCAAATCAATATTGAAAATGACCTCAAGAAATATTTTAACGACAATATCGCTACCAAAGAAAAAGAGGAATTAAAGATAGAAGCAGAAAAAATAATTCGTGCCTATGATCCCTGCATGTCTTGTGCAACTAATTTCCTTAAAATCGACTGGATTGAGTCATAATCAGTTTGTTTTGACATTGGCATTCCAATGATTACGAATGTGTTAATTTTCCCTAGTTTTTTCAGATATTTTAGCTGAAAGCCTAAATCAAAGTCATGCACTGAACTTCTTGGGGGCAACACAAGTTGGCCAATATTATTCTCAGTAATAAGCGTAACTGTATCAATGCCCATTACCACATCAAGTATAACTACAGATTTTTCACCGACAAAAGGTACATCTTCGTTTGGCTTAATCTCCACAAATTGCAGATTTGGGATTGCGTCTTTCAACTGATCGGCAACTTGTAACGCCGTTTTATCAGTCTCAAGATCTCTATTTCCGAATACAAAGACCTTCATATGAGTTAGAATTATGGCATGGATCTCGAGGCCTTACAACTTTGTTCAAGATTTGCTATTCAGCCAAATAAATTGGGCTATTGTGGTCTGCCCACAGCTCATCAAAAATTTCTGGACTGTTTGAAAAACAAAAAATGCGATGGAGTAGAGCAAGAAATTAAACAATTCATCGTGCTCCATCCTTATCTAAAAACGATCTCTGAAATTACTGGACTCGGCGAATTTTCCTCCCCCGTAATCGAGAGTTATTGGTATGGTAATGATTTGTTAGAACAAGTCACAGTCAAAAACTATCCCTTATTGCTGGCAAATCTAAAAAGACAGGGCGTGCCTGATTTTTTAATTGCAGAAATATCCACTAAACCCCTGAACACATTCATCCCCATTCACTTGTTTAATATATTGTTCGTAGGTGTTGGCAAAGCATCTGGCAGTGTGCCTTTCAACCTCGAGTCAATTAATAATTGCATGATTCGCTGGGGAAAAGTTACAGCCATAAACTCAGAATATCAAATAAAAACTGTGATATTGAATTCTGAATTTAAATTAGTGCCAACAACTCAAAAGGTCAGCCTCAATAGTAGCTTGGTTGATGATCTAAAAATTGGTGACCGAGTAACACTGCACTGGGGTGGCATCGCAGACCGACCAACTTCAAAACAACTCAAAAATCTGAAGCACTGGACGACGAAACTACTCACCAACCTCTAATTGCTGCACCCGAACTGTTTTTCGACTCTCTAACTTAGCTCCAGCCAAAAATAGTGCCAAACCTGCAACCATTAATAATAACTGATAGGTAGCAACCAGATTCCAGCTGTGTGTCACGAAAATAGCATTCAGTATATTGGTGATAAGTGTGGCAGATACCAAAATAGCTGTGACAGTGGTAGCTTTTTCAACTTTCAAAGCACGATACCAGGTCATCACATATAACAATAACGTTGCAGCTGTAGCGAGCAACCAAAACCACTGAGTTGTTGATAAATGCAGTAAAGTGCTCAGTCCCATTGGGGCCGAAAAATGTGCGGTAACTAATAGTAGTGCCGAACCAATACCCATTCTTCCGAATGTAACCACGTCAGGATCGAGATCCTTAAGTACCTGTTTCGCAAACACGTTTTCTACCGCCCAAAAAATTGTTGCTGCCAGAATCATCCATTCACCGCTACTAAAAGTGAAACCAAAAAAACCACCGATAACTGCATTTGCATAAAAAAGCAGCATCACACCGATTAGTTTTGGCAAAGAAAGCTTCTCTTTAAGCAGTGGCCATGCCAACAATGCTACCCAGAACACCAGTGTTTTTTGTATTATGGCTGCGTTGACAGCACTTGTGCCAGCAAGACCGGTAAAAAACAAGTAAAAGGGCACATAGCCGCCTACTACACCAATTACTGCTAATTTGCCCCATTGCTTGATTGACAATTTTTTGAGTAACGAGCTCTTTTTAAGACCAAGTAAAACGGCAAACAACAAGACTCCAACAACCGCATTCTTTACACCAGTAAAGAGCACTGGAGGCTTTATCATGCCAACTGCAAATTTATTAATAAATACCGATATCCCAGAAATAACTGCAGTTAAAAAAGCCAACTGAACTCCGCTCAGTGAGAATATTTTTTTCATAATCGTCAGAATCTTTCAAGTTTGTATTAGACAGGCCAAACCATGGCTCCAGTCTCATTGTCGTACACCTCGATTGCTTTGGTAGGACAAGACTGGGCTGCTGCCAACAAGTTCTCCTGTTCATCAGTGGCACCCTCTTTAAAGATAGCAATATTTTCAGCATCTAAATCAAATACTGCCGGTGAAACAGCCACACAACTTGCCGCACCAATACACAAATGCTTGATTATTTTTAATCGGTATTTACCAATCACCATTTCTTTATCTACTACTCCAGCAGAAGTCGCTGGCACAGTTGAAGTGGGTGCTGCTGGTGCAACCGCTGTAACTGGAGCTGCGGCTTCAACCTGTGGTTGTTGAGTTTGAGTATCTGTCATGTCTGTTTCCCTATTTATATATACTTTTCTAATTCTAACGTAATATCTCTCGCTTTTGATTCTTGATGTAAAGTTAATGGACCTTTTTCTAACAATGGAATCTGATCTTCGTAGCTTGGTCGTTGTTCTTCATATAGCACGCCCAGAGGAATCTTTTTAAGATCCCATTCTTGAGCTTTCTCAAACGCCACAACCTTGTTTGTTCGATCATATTCTTCAGACAACCAGTAAGTGTTCTCGCGGTAAAACTGATGTGTGTATAACTTATTGTATGTGACACATGGTTGCAAAATGTCGACTAATGCAAAACCCTTGTGATCGTTAGCCCGAATAATCATGTCAGCAACTTTTGCGAGATCACCTGCATAAACACGACTTACAAAAGTAGCACCAAGTGAAATCGCCAAAGCAGTTGGATTTATTGGCTCTTCGTAGCTACCATCTGGAGTCGACTTCGTTTTATACCCGTGTGGAGATCTAGGGGAAGTTTGTCCTGTAGTCAAACCATAAATCGCATTATCAAACAAGATTACCGTCAAATCATGATTCCTTCTTGCCGCGTGCACAAAATGATTCGTGCCCTCCGCTAAACTATCGCCATCACCGGTATACACAAATACATTCAAATCATGCCGAGCCATCTTAATACCTTCCGCAATTGGTATGGCTCTACCATGCAAACTACCAAATCCAGTTAGCTTTACAAAGTTGAGCATGTGACCATGGCAACCAACACCAGCAGTCAAAGCAGTGTTGGTGTTATCCCAGCCCATTTTTACCGCAGCTTGACGAAAGGCAGCCCAAATACTGATATCACCACAACCGGGACAAAAATTTATGGTGCAGCCAGTTGAGAGATCTTGCATTGTCGTCATGCCTGCCTCCCTTTCTGAATAGACTCAATCTTTTCAATAATTTGCTCAGGATAGAATGGACGGCCGTCATACCGTAGCATTCGATCATCAATTTTAATTCCGGTATGTTCGCGAATTATCGAAGCCATGTGTCCAGAAAAATTGCATTCGATATCAATGACGTGCTTAGCTTTTTCTAGATATTTTTGAACTGCATCTGCTGGAAATGGATTCGCCCAAGTGATGTGTAGATAGTTAACACCAGAGCTGAATTTCATGGCCTCTAAAATACTGCTTTTATTGCTGCCCCAAGATACTATAGTAATCTCAGCATCAGCTGGTCCATACAAAACTGGAGCCTCCATATGCGTCTTGGCACAAGTTTCCAGTTTCTTCATTCTTTTATTCATCTGCACGATTCGGTTGTCTGCCTCTTCATCAGAGTATCCATATTCATTATGCTCATCCGCATTTGCATTGAAATAATTCCCAACTCCAACAGGGGAGCGAAGTGAAATGCCGTCTTCACTGTCTGCAAAACGTTTGTAGTCAGCAACTATTTCGGTTGTATATTTACCTCGATCAACAACATAGTCGCCCATAACAAAAGGTGTGAAACTTTGGTCATCTTCACACATAATCTTGTCGACCACCACGACAACCGGGGTCTGATATATATCTGCCAAATTAAAGGCTTTTCTCGTCATCTCAAATGCCTCTTTAGCATCACCAGCTAATAAAACAATTCTTGGAAAATCACTCTGATGTGCTGAAAGTATCATTCTCAAATCACCTTGTTCCGTCCAGGTTGGCAAACCCGTGGCCGGACCACCTCGCATACCTTCGATTATGACTACTGGAGTTTCCGTAATTCCGGCTAGACCGTATGCTTCTGTCATTAAACAAAAACCACCACCACTCGTGGCCACCATGCTTCGTGCACCTGCGTGAGCCGCACCAATCGCCATGCCAATAGCCGAGATTTCATCCTCTGGCTGTTTAAACACAAAACCATATTTGTCCTGGAGTCGAGCAAGAGAGTAGACGATGCTTGATGTTGGGGTCATGGGATAAATTGCCGCGAACTTCATGTCGGCTTGGATTGCCCCGAGTGCAATTGCCTCATTTGCAGTTACCAGAATCTGTTTAGCCACATCTTTTTGCTGCGTTAACACTTGCTTGATGTATTGAGCAAAATTCTCAGTTGCAAAGTCAAATCCAATTTTTGCCAATTTAATATTAGTTTCAACAACTTCCGCTTTTTTCTTGGAAAATGCTTCAGTAATTAATTCATTGAGATGGGTTAAATCTGATCCAAGTAGTGCCATCACTGCACCCATAGCCAAAATATCTCGCATCACCTCTATACCACCATTGTCTTTTGTTAGCTGCATCAGTGGTATACCAAATTGAGTCACCTCTGCAGACAATTTCGAAGTATCAAGGTTCAACCCACTGTCAAACAACACACCAGATCCGGGTGTCATCTCACCTGCATGTAGATTAATTGAACTTTGATCGAACGCAATTAAAAAATCTGTTGTCTGATACGTAAAATAAACAGTTTCTAATGCAAATGTGCATTGCACAGTATTGTGGCCACCTCTGATTAGCGAGGGATATTCAGAGTATCCATAGACGCTATATCCAGACCGAGTGGCGATTTTTGAAAAAGTAGTACCTACTGCCTTAATTCCAAAGCCAGCAGGTCCAGCAACTTTAAATGTGAATGGCTTACTCATAGTATGCGTCTAAATCGACTTCAATAGATGCTGTTGAATCAGCATCAAAAAAACTTTTCAAAATATATCTTTTCTTTTATCATGCCTTTTCTCTCCAGAATTTCAACTGCCTCTTCTATCATTTTGCCATTACCACATAAGTAAGCACTAGCCGCAGACAAATTCCCACATTCCCGTTCTAACAAATCAGTAATATGTCCAGATACACCATGCCATCGTTCATCTGGTTTTGAAAGGCACAACACAAACTTAATATGTGAATATTTTCTTTGTAGTTCATCAAAATATGCATTCCAAAAAATATCATCGAAGTATCGCAGGCCAAAATACAACGTCATCTTTCTGATTTCGCCACGAGCAATTGCCTCTTCAATCATGGCTTTGATTGGAGCAATGCCTGATCCAGTAACTAAAAATATAACTTCGTTTGTGCCGTCATCTGGCTGATAGACAAATCGACCAAGTGGACCCAAAAAAGTCATTTCATTACCGACCTGTAATGCCTCAAAATATTTTGAGCCAGGTCCGCCAGGCTTGATGTCAACAATCATGCCGTAGCTTTTTTCTCCAATCACTCCTGCTAATGAATATGATCTGATATCTCGTTCGTTAACTTTAATACTAATGAATTGTCCTGGTATGAAATTGAGTGGAAGCAGTGTCTCAAATACTAAATCTACGTAGGTACTTGCAGGTCTTGATATGTGTGTAACTTTTCCAGTTGAAAAACCTGGCATATATTTTTTCTCAATCTATGCAGTTAGTCGTTTGACTCGCTGCGAGATGTACTAGTTATTAATTTAACATCCACCGCCCATGTGCCGTCACTATTCACAATCAATGGGTTTAATTCAGCTTGGCTTGTTTTTTTGCCACAACAAACAATGACAATATATTTGCTGTGTTTACTATAGCTCTTTTTAACAATAAATACCTCTACTAGTACCGATGTATGTAGTCGTAGGACACTGTTTTCTAACAATAAGTAAATAGACCTCGTCACTTTCGCAACGAGGTCTACATTGTTTGGTCGGTGATAACGCCTATGAGAGCAAGGTAATCTTATTCTCGGCATCCTCCCGATCGTCAAATTCCAACAACTTGCCATTTTGAGTCAACAATTTGAGTTTGTTGAAGCCACGCTCCACAACCACACGTTCGGTTGTTCCGTAGCCTTGAGGCAAATCATCAGTCGGCTCGACTTGGATGAATGTTCCTTTAACATCCAAATGTCTCGGCGCCATATCGGACTCTTTAGTTGTTACTTTGACTAACGCTTTCATGCGTTCAGTCCTCCTAAAATGAATTTTTTGCTGCTCACCCAGTCCTTGAGGTCTCGCTGACCCCAGATGAGCAACCTTGCGATTATTGATACACATCAGATATGTATCAACATCCTATATTTTAGCAAGAAATCAGTTATAGGCAACACTCAAAAGTGAAGTAAGTAAAAATCCTGTTATGATGTGTGTAAGGAAAAAAATATATGAAATGGTCAATTCGCTTACTGTATCTCTACCTCTTTTCGTTTGTAGGTCTACTGATCTCGATTATTGGTAGCATTCAACTCACAGATTTAGCAATTAAAGCATATGTGTTCAAAGTTGAAGAATATCCTGTCTTTGTTTCACCTGAAATTATTGAGGATTCAAAAATCTCGATAGAGCAACAAAAGGCTCAACAAGAGACAATGATGAAACAGCAAGTACGAGAAGCTGGTAACCAACGTAAACGACAAATCAGCAACTCATTGTCTATGATTGCAATTGGACTTCCAGTCTATCTATATCACTGGCTCACTATTAAAAAAGAATCTAAAGCCTAAAAAATCTCAAGCTTCTAAATTCAACACCACAAAATACGATAATAGTATGAGCAAAATAAGTGACTCTGAACAACCGATTAATCCGTTATTCGCCATTCTCATATTTCTTGCTTCCTTTCTAACTTTCGCAGTAGAACCACTGTTTAGCAAATTACTCTTACCGGTCTTTGGAGGTAGTGCCATGGTCTGGACTACCTGTTCATTATTTTTTCAAGTATTACTGTTATTGAGTTACAGCTATATTTTTATACTTGAAAAACTCACCTGGAAAATACAAAGATTCACGTATATTTTTGCTGCACTGGTAATTATTTTAGCTTCATCAACCCATATTTTTGGAGTCAAACTTTCACTGACAGAGCTACCAAGCTTACTCAATACTCTAACAAATGGGGATGAGGTATTGAACATCGTTACTGTTGGCATGCTGAGCATGGGAACGGCATTTTTTTTCCTCGGAACCATCTCTACATCGATACAAGTACTTGCAACTCGCCAAAAAATTAAAAATCCATATATTTTGTACCGAGCCTCAAATATTGGCTCGTTTATGGGTCTTTTTTCATTTCCCCTCATTCTTGAGCCTTTCTTCACCTCAAATGAGCTACTCAAAATGTGGTCGGGAATGGCACTAATGGTTACCTGTTGCGTAGGTTTGCTGTATGTAGCGACAAATAAAAAAGTGACAGCAGTCACAACACCAACCATATCTAAAAATCCCACACTCAAAGAAGTAATGACCTGGTCACTGCTGGCAGCATTCCCAGTGGCCCTGTTGCTCGCTGCCACTAATCAAATCACTCTGGGAGTAGCACCAATACCATATCTTTGGATTTTACCTCTTGGTGCATATTTGCTTGGATATATCATTGCATTTGGTATATATAAGCCGGAAGCATTACTCATATTATTGCTCGTAAGTATTAACTTTGCTGGATTGTTATCCTTGATTGAAAATAAAACTACCGTAACCAGCTATTTGCTGCAAGTACTCACACTATTATCCATTACCGGAATTAGTTCATTACTATTTCACTCGAAAGCTTACTCCTTGCGTCCGGAGAAATCGAAACTCAGTTATTTCTATCTCAGCCTCGCATTTGGTGGCACCATTGGTGGTTTTTTAGTGAGCATTGTGGCTCCACTCGTATTCAAAGATTACTTTGAGCTTGAACTGTTGCTAATAGTTGGCACACTCTATGCGCTTATCCAATATTCAAAACAGATACCGCTAAAATTACAGATTTTTTCCAAAACAAAAAAAATATCTATGAAAATACTCAGTGGAATTACTGCACTCGTGTTTACCACATTCATTTTCAATAGAGTATTTACCTCATACACTGATCATAAAATATACCACTCCAGAAATTTCTACGGCTCTTTGAGCGTCAGTGAAAACTCGGGAGAAAGAACATTAGCAAACGGCAATATTGTTCACGGCACTCAATTTATGGGGGAACGTGCAAATATCCCTACTACTTACTACAGTCAAGAAAGCGGTATTGGTAAATCACTTGAGTTTTTCAAGAAAAAAAGAGGCAATGAACCACTTCGAATGGGAGTCATTGGATTAGGCACTGGCAGCTTAGCAAGTTATTGCCAACCAAAGGACCTGTATGTTTTTTTTGAGATTAATGAGCAGGTGATAACAGTTGCTAAAAAATATTTTAGCTATCTTGATCACTGTCAAAATACAACGATCATTCTAGGAGATGCCAGAACACAATTATCAATTCAAAATCCTCAATCAGAATCTGAAAAATATGACTTACTTGCGATTGATGCATTCACCGATGATGCCATTCCCACTCACCTCCTCACTGTCGAGGCGGGCGAGCTCTATCTACAAAAAATTAAATCAGATGGGGCTTTACTTTTTCATGTTTCAAATCGCTACCTAGATCTTGAAAAAGTCTTAGTCGGATTTGCAGAAAAAGAAAAATTAATCAGTAAGAGATTGTTGCATACTCCAAAAAATAGTAGTTCTGGTGAGGTAATCTCGCATTGGATACTTATTACCAAATCTGTAGAAGTTGCAGCTGCCATCTCAGAATCCTTTGAATTAGATCCGGTGCCCCCCAGACCAGTCATCTGGACCGATAACTACAGCAATATGTTAAGAGTGATAAAACTCACTGAGTAGATACAAAAAAAGACGCATAAATGCGTCTTCTTTTGTAATGAGCGAGAAACGGGATTTACGATTCACTACGCTCACATGCATTAGGAGGGTGCTGTGCACTCTCCGTCACGAACCCTGCGGGTTCTCATTTTATTGCAATGGTTTATTACAAAAAAAGACGCATAAATGCGTCTTCTTTTGTAATGAGCGAGAAACGGGATTCGAACCCGCGACCTTCTCCTTGGCAAGGAGACGCTCTAGCCAGCTGAGCTATTCTCGCATATGATCAAGTTGCGATTATGCCACAAAACATCTCAAACTTCCAAACCCAACGCAATCGAATAGTCGGCCAAGGGCTTGAACGTGCCACCACCTGGCTAGTGATACTCGGAGCCAACCTGGTTAAAATTGTCATCGATACCATCACCTATATGGTCAAGATGTTAATGGGCAAATATTAACTTTTTAAGGTGCCAAGCTAAGGAATCGAACCTTAATGTCATGTTTTTCAGACATGCGCCTTGACCAACTTGGCTAGCTTGGCATATCACCTGGACAGAACAGTATTATAACCAACCTCATCGAGTTTGTCATACTGAATGTGGGCACGCTGTGATTTTTACTCAAATCTGCATAAAAACGCAAAAAGCCCCTTGACTAGCAAAGGGCTTTTCTTTATTCATTGCGATTTTTGGGTGGACGAGTAGCGATGGTTTCCACCACCACAACTCCAATTGCCCCCAACAAAATCAAAATTCCCAATATTCCTCCAAACACCTCAAGGGGTCCTGGATTAAAATTGGATACCTGATCTAGCTGGAAACCAGCTCTTACTAAGAGGGCGATCAGCCACAGAGGCATATTTTTTCTCCTTCCATAATGGATTCTCACCACTTTCGTGAGTAGAGTAGAACACAGACCTAAAACATCTGAGCTCAAATCTACTCACGTAACTAAAATCGCAACTTGTTAAAGAATGTAGTTTCTTTTGAAAACCGCTTAAGTCTTCGCGATGAAGACAAGCAAATAACAAAATCCACTAACTACAGCATACCATTAACTAGTCCATTATGCAAATATTATAGGACTATATGAATTATAAAAAAGAAACTTGAAAGTGGGCAATACAGGGCTCGAACCTGTGACCTCTTCGATGTAAACGAAGCGCTCTAACCAACTGAGCTAATTGCCCGAATCACTATTCTCGAGGACAATTTTAGCAGATTTATGAAAAGATACACAACAAAAAATACTTTTCCCAAAAAAATTAAGAATGTTATTCACTTGGAAACAGCAACTTAAACCTCTCCTGTAATTCATGTATTTCATCTGAAGACAAGGAATTTTTCACTTTATTGAGTACTTTGTTGAAAACATATGCCGCTTCATCAGCCACAGCATCGTAAAATTCTTGCTGATTCACTACGTCTTTCAGTTCTGCCTGAAGTGTGGCAAAAGTTGTAGCAACAATTTGATCATTACTGACGTTATTCGATATTTCACTTAAGAGAGCAGTGACTCGAGCTCTCTCATCACCCTCAACAAGCTTGATGATTCTGACAAAAACTCTCTGAAATACGTTTACAATCAACATTTGCACCATTCGTGGTCTCTCTGCCACTGGTTGCTTTGACAACTGTAGTAGGCTTATCAAGAGCAAGTTGTATTTTTCAAAAAATGTAACTTCTGCCATATGCAACTCCACACTTAGTGACTATTCTGACTTTTCAGCTGTATCTTGATTCAAATCGCCAGCGACCCCTTTGACCTCTGCCTGATTAGCGTGTTCTTCATCTCCCTCCGACAATTCCTCTGAGTACCCAAACGCGTTCAATCCTTGTCGCTGGTCATCACTCATCGACTGCCAAACTTTTACCGCAAATGCTTTTTCAACTGCTGCTGCCGCAATCTCATATTTTTCCCTCAAAGTACTATTGTATTTTCCAACCAGCTTATCTACACCTAATCCTGCCATTGCACTAGCAAATATTGCAGCATCAACTCCAACACTGTTTTCAGACAAAAAATGAGCTGCTAGTAAAACAAGATAAGTGGATGCGGATGTAAGCCAACCAAACAAACCTGCAGGTAGTTCACTCTTATTAAATAGTTCCCTAAACAGCACATCAGTTTCATGGTCCAGCTCACGCATCACCTCGCCAAGCTGTCCTTCAATATTTTCCAACCCCTCAGGGTACAAACTCTCAATTATTCCAATGTTAAACCATGCTGGGGGAATAGCTACGTCAATTTTTTGAGTTGCTGTTGTTTCTGTCATGCTTCAATCAAGTCACTTATCACCACACTTGAGTTCTATTAGCTCATAGTACTCGTGTTCATTTTCACAGTCAAGAATGCCATTATACAAATTAGAATGGAGGTAAACGAATCTGTCAAAAAATCGACCACTGACATCTAAAATACAGCCAAACATCTTGCTAGTATGGTAGTATTTAATCTGCCCAGAAAAACTTATATCATCAAATAACCTTTAAAATTCATCTATATCATCAGAGATTGATGGTCACTATAATCTCAAGTAGATGCAAGAATCTGATCGACGATCAATTGAAAAACACCCTGATAATGTGGTTGAAGCCGTCAGATTTTTAGATGGTGAAGGCAAACTGCTTGATCCATATCTCGCAGAGGTTCTCAGAAAACAAATTCAACAATTCATTAAACATGATGAGGTGCTTCGACAACGTGGCTGGCTATTCAATGCAGTTTTACCCTCAAGTTATACAGCTCGGGGAGAACGAAATAATCTACGGCAACAAATTGAAATTAAATTAGATGCATTTCGAAACATGGTTGCCATGTTCGAGAGTATCGAAAGTTTGCCTCGTGCCGCTACAGAAATGGCCAAATGGGGTGCAGAAGAACTCATCTTACCCTTTCTCAAACCAGCACTTGAAGGAGATTCAGATGCCGATGATGCTTTTGTATCCAATCGAGAAATTTGGTTTAAGGGTCTAGAGAGAATGATGAGAGCTTCACAAGCCTGGCGGATGCTACTGCAAGCCAATGAAAAAATTAATAATGGGAACGGCTCAACTATTGCACTCGGAGGTCTGGAAACCAAACAAAAATTCGTTACCGCAGTCTATGCACTCATGGATTCTAAAAACTCTCCAGCCTTCGCAGACTTCAAAAAATTAATTGATCAATTTTTTGTTCCAGAAGGATTGGAGCCGTTCTACCGAACAGCTAAATTGGTGAGTGTTAAAGCAATGCTAATGGGCAAGTCTAAAAAAATAAGTCCCACTGATGCTGCCATTCAATTTGCCCAAGAACACGGAGTGAGGGCTCAAAATGATGGCTTAACAGACCCCAATCCAGAAACTGAAGTTAATGAAGTGTATGATCCACTTTTTTATGAATATCTTTGGATGGTGGTCAATGGTGAGACAACACCATATATGTTGGGTCTTTCTAAACAACTAAAAGAGGCTGGACGTCGAGCCGATGCAAGCGAAGCCGATATGTTTCAACCAAAAATCTGGCTTGGACCAGCTACAGAAAGTGACGTAACCGTAAATAGAGCAACAGAAGTTGGTGAGATGCTGAGAGTCGATTTTTCTACAACAGCTTCGGACAACGACTGGATGGATGCTCGACTCAATGACATTGCAGTTGATACTGCACTAGAAAACGAAAAAAAACCAGAGCAGGAGGGTGCTATCTGGCTCGCAATCGAAGTTGACCTAAACGAAGTGCTCGGACCCAATAGTGCCTTCGCTTGGTATATAAAAACTATCGGAGCAGTCGAAAAACCACTATTGCAACTAGGAGTGCCCATATCCATATCAGAAGCTAAAATACTTATCAAATCTCCACAACAAAAAAATCCGGATGAAATTAGGCGAGCAATTATTGATGCTTGGATTAACCGTGACGTCGGAGCGTTGCTGTGGCATGGTTTTGGTGCTGAAGACGAAGTCTTTATGACCTCAGGCTGGGCGTCAACAGCCTTCAATACGTTAATTCCTGATGGCACAGGTGCACATGGTCAGCGAATTACAAAGGAAGCACTACAACAAGGCGAGTTGGCAGCGTGTTTAAAGGGTAGACTCACCGGTGGAATCCTAAATGTGCTTGGAAGTCGTGAGACAGGCACTGAGGTTGAAGGCAAGCAAGGTCATCTCGACAGTGCAGGATCGATGGAGCGTGCAGCCTGGTATGTTTTAGAAATGAGTCGAGCACTAGGATTATTACCAGGTCAATTTGAAAAGATTCTCACGATCATGTATGGCCACTCGATGGGCGGCCAAATAGCACTTCGGGTAAGAGCAGGTTTATTGCCTGAAACTGTCAGAGATAAAGTCCATATTATTGCTGCTACACCAGTCTCAACTGCTTCACATAAAATTGACACGTTTCTACATGAAGGCTTAAATGTTTTGGCAAAAATTGTGATTAGCACTAGGCCAGGCAATTTTGGAGAGATTTTGGCAAAACTTGGCGAGTTGATGCACATAGATGCAAAGATTATTAAAGATATGATTCGGCCAAAGGATAATAAGCCCTATGGAGTTGATTTGCATGAGACAACATCAGTTGAGCATTCGCATCGAAAAACCTACAAGAACGCTGTGGCTTACCTAAAAAACCAAATGAAAAATATCTCTGAATCAAACCAAGCATTTGCCCAAAGAGTGATTGATGAATTATTGGTAACATCAGGTGTTGCAGGTGGTGACAATTTAACCATTCTTATTGGTTGGCTCGATAAAGTGCTTGATCCAAAACTCATGCTCAAAAACTTCGACGATCACGAGCTGGTATATCAGAAACAACTCGACCTCTTAGTTAATGACTGGCTTGCTATTTTGCAGTCATGGATGCAGCAACAGGCTACTGCAAAACGAGACTGTAAACTGCCTGAAATCATCATTGGCAAATTTGCACACTATTTGAATGTTAATAAAACAGGTCGCGATACGCTCGGAGCTGTCTTTGCTGGTCTAGTAAGAAAATACGGATTTGAGTAATTTCAAATTGTCTGCACTCTATGTTCCCACAAGTTCTACGAGCATTGCATAGTCGATAGCATTAATTTTGCCGTCGTGGTTGAGATCTGCGTCAGGCAAAGTTGAAACCGGTCGCAAGTATACGGATATTAATAAACCAACATCTTGATTTTCCACCTTACCGTCATGGTTGAGATCACCAGTTTTATAGCTTGTGATGGTGGGTGAAGTAGTTGGTAATGTTGTAGGCGTAGGCGTAGTCGTAGGGGATCCTGAAGGTACTATTGTGGGCACTCCTGGAATAACGGACGTGGGACTCGGAGCACTTTGAATGGTGGGAGAAGGAGAATTTGGTGTTGAGCTACCAAATTCGTGAGCACCAATATCTGGTGTCGTACGAATAGCTCTAAAGAAGTCTTCCATAATTACTGGATTTGAGGTCTTGGCTTTGCCTATAGCTGGAGAACCAGATGTAATTCTGAAATAACTTGAGGTTAATTGGCCAGCAGCAAGCGTGCCCGTACGAGCAAGTAATGGATCTGCATAAATATCGTCCACACCACGCTGATTAGCATTTGCTGGTTGAGATGACCACACGTTATTAGAGAATGCAACACGACTGTCAGTAGAACCAAAACCCGTAGTTGAATTGCTTTGGGCAATGATATTATTTTCGAATCGAGTATTTACATGTGGTCCATTTGCTATCGCAATGCTAGTTGGCGTTCCCAAATTTGAATGGGCATCGAGAAATGTATTGTGTGCAATCAGGGTATCTTGCATGAATCCAGGAGTTCCATAAACAGAATTCTCCCAAAAACAGAAGTTGTTTTTAAAACCTTTGACTAAATTATTAATTATGGTGATATTTCTAAGCTCACCATACACAGTTGGAGCACCTTCTTTCATGGTACCTATACCAACATTTGGATCACCAATTGCACCATTTCGAGCCCTCTGAAACCTAGGGTCGTTGGTATGATAAACCAAGTTTCTTTGAATAAGCACATCTTTTGAATTGAGAAAGTAAATGCACGCGGACCAACAATCATAAATAGTGTTGTCTTCAATAACGGTGTTGCTGGTTCTACCATGGATGTTAATTCCTTCACCATATGACTGAAATATTTGATTATTTCTGATAGTAATATTTGTGGAGTATGGATAGTCAGAATCAACGTATCCAGCATCGTTGGGATTCTTTGATGGATATGGGCCTCTCACAGCAATTGAGCCCATCCAATTCTGGTCTCTATACCAAGAACTCCGATAATCATTCACCTTGTTGTTCATCCATAGTCTGCTATTTTCAATGATAATGTCATTTGAACTTTGTGCTTCAATCGCACTCAGAGCAGTATCATGAATCCAAATATTTTGGAATGTAACGTGGTGAGAGTCGGCAACATAGATCACTCTCGTTTCAGAATTTTTAATTTCCAAATTTTTAATTAGTACGTATGAGATATTTCTAAAATTAATAAAGCCATACCATAGTCTGTCAACTGCACTTGTGACACTAGCTGGAACAAGTGCTGAACCATCCAAAATTGGTCTTTCGTTCTCGTATCCAGAAATCACAAAATTTTGAGCAGCAGTGCCTGTTTTATCATTCCAAAATGTTCTGCCGACATTGTAGGTTCCTGCTCTAATATAGAGAATGTCTCCTGCTACTGATAATTTATTCAATCCAGCTTGGAAAGTAAGGAGTGGCTGAGCGAGAGTGCCAGGATTAGCATCATTACCGTCTGTAGCTACGTAGAAAGTGGCTGCATGTACACTTGCTGTTGAAAAAAGAATGAGAATAAAAACTAAAAAAGCTCTAAAAAAAATCTTCATGTGTTGTCCCAAGTGCTTGTAAACCAGTGTAGCATGATTAGATCTGAAAAATCTAAAAACAGCTCGAATCGCCGCAGTTTTCTCTATGATTTCTTATCAGCAACACTTCATGTTCCTATAAGTTGAGTGATCATTGCGTAGTCGATAGCATTAATTTTGCCGTCGTGGTTGAGATCTGCGTCAGGCAAAGTTGAAACCGGTCGCAAGTATACGGATATTAATAAACCAACATCTTGATTGTCCACCTTACCGTCATGGTTGAGATCACCAGTTTTATAACTGGTAATAACAGTAGGCACAGTAGTTGGTACTCCTGGAATGGAGGTTGGAGTTGGCTGAATAGGAGTTGGGGTCGGTGGAACAGCGGTGGGTGCAATGGTAGGTGAGATACCGTTTGGATTCCAACCTGACAGTCTAGCCATCAGTACCCAAAAAGCTTTTGCAGCCACAGCAGAACCAGCTGCATTCAGATGTCCTCCGTCCGAACTATAAGAGCTATGCATAGCTTCATAGCCACCATTTGTAACAGTTTTGCCTTTGCTTTCTATGTCCGCTATATCAAACAGAATTTTATTGTTAGCTATAGCATAATCACGTACTAGTTTATTAAATCCATCTCTATTGGCATTTCCTGTGGTCATAATTGGCATGGTCCACCATACAAATTTCTTCGAGGGGTACGTTTGCTCAAGGTAGAGCATCTTGTCACGGTAATAATTCCAAACTGTGGATGGAGTGGCGTTATCAATGTAGCAGAACTTCATTGTAAAAATATCAAAACTATTTAACTGACTTGCAGTCTGTGTGACAAAATCATCTACCTTCTCTTTCCAGCCTGGATTTCCTCTGGATTGAAAAACAAAATTCGTTCTACTATGAGTATTGTCTACAAGGCCTGTTAAACCTGAATTAACATTACCTCCAACAGAAGCATGACGAAGCAAAATTAATTTTTTATTTGGGTAACTGTTGGTGAGAGTTGTGAGTGTTGATGAGGGTATTGAACTGAATTGATCAACGGAGTTGTTGTCAATGATAATAGCAGCAGCATCTACACTGGCAGCAGAGAAGAGAATGAGAATAAAAACTAAAAAAGCTCTAAAAAAAATCTTCATGAGTTATCCCAAGTGCGTACAAACCAGTGTAACATGAATAGAACTCAAAAATCTAAAAGGGACAATTTGGAGTACGACGAGAATGCCTATTTCACAATATTAATCCGTCACTAGCTTCGCCAAAGCCTCTGCAACATCTTGTGGAACACCATTTTCTTTCATTTTTTGTACGAGCGTCTGTGTGCTGACACTCTCAGCCCGATTCACCTTACTTTGCAACAACATCAACTGAGCGTCACGAATAGCAATATAGCTATCGACTTGAGCTTTATTGTATCGAGTTAAAACATCATTTGTGGCTGATTCCATAGTTTCCTTTGTTATTCAAGTCACTATATCAATTTTTCTCATGAGTTGTTTTCACAATTTCAATAATTCATTTTATAGTTACAAATCATTTGGAGATGCTCAACTTGATGGTTTTCAGATCAACAATAAAACCATCAACGGCCTCTAGTTTTGTAGCCCATGAAGTCACCAACCGAATGCTTGATTTTTCTTCGTCTACCTTTGACCAAACATAAAAGCCATACATAGTTTTAAGTTTTTCAATTAAAGCATTAGGAAAAATGGGGAAAATTTGGTTGGTTTTAGAATCAGTTAAAAAACCGTATCCCTGCTCTGCAATACCTCGTACTAGTCTGCCTGCCATTTCATCTGCATGTCGAGCTAATTTAAAATAGAGGTCATTCTTAAACAGTTCCGAGAACTGAATGCCCAAGATTCTACCTTTAGCCAAAAGTGCTCCTCTTTGCTTAAGATGACGTCTAAAATTTTCTTTTAAATTATTGTTATTAATAACAATAGCCTCACCCAGTAGAGCACCATTTTTAGTACCACCAATATAAAAAATATCGACAAGAGCAGCTAGCTCTGACAGAGTCATGTCGTAGCTAGTAGAAGCAAGTGCAGAACCCAATCGAGCACCATCAAGATAGAGATACAACTCATTTTGCTTACAGACATCAGAAATAGCTTGTAGTTCTTGCTTTGAATATACTGTTCCCACTTCAGTTGAATTGGAAATAAATACTACTCTTGGCTTGACCATATGTTCATCTGAGTGCTCTGCGCACACGGCTTGAATTTGCTCTGGTCTAATTTTTCCGTCCTGGGTAGATACTGTACAAATTTTATGTCCTGTTGCTTCAATAGCACCGGCCTCGTGAACAAATATATGTCCCGTATCCACCGCAATAACTGCCTCGAATGGTTTTAAGATTGAAGCCAAAACAATCAGGTTAGCCTGAGTTCCTCCAGAAACAAAGTGTATGCCGGCGTTAGAATTGCCAACTTTCTCCTTAATAACATTGGCCGCGTTCAGTGAAATACTGTCCTCTCCATACCCTGTTTCTTGAGTGAAGTTAGTTTGTTGCAGAGCAGCCAGAATGTCAGGATGTGCACCCTCAGAATAATCATTAAAAAAGCTGTATTTGTAATTCATAGATGGCGATATTTTACTCGTTACTCATTTGATTTGTAATAATAATCAATAATACCTTCCGCAAGCACTTCATCCGAGTTAATTACACGCTTACCGAGAACAGTGTAATCAACTGCAAGCGGCAACTCAGTACATCCAAGAATAATACTCTCAGCTCCCTCAGTGAATAACCTATCAATAACGGCAATGTATTTTTCTTTATTAATGGTATGGTTGCTCCCAGCAATAACTCCTCTAATTATTTCATCCACGACATGCAATTCTTCAGTTGTGGGAGTTACTAGCTCAATACCCAACTCATTTAGCTTATCGTTGTACAGCTTTGACTCAACGAGTACAGGAGTTCCCAGTAATCCCATTTTTTTATATCCATATGATGCACATTTGTTAGAAACCAAGTCAATCATGGATAAAAATTCAAGATTAGATGATTTTTTTAGTTCGCTCAATAATATATGAACTGTATTTGATGCAATGCATACTCTGTCGACCTGAGATTTAGAAAATCTAATCATACATTGATTGAGCATATCTAATGCTTGAGGAACTTTTGATTTGTCCGAAATAAAATCGGGAATTGGCAGGGATTCGATGATGACATGTGGAAAATCATCATTATTCTCTGCTTTGTATTTACTCTGGGCAAGTTCAATTATCTTCCCATATAAATAGTGTGTAGCCTGTGGACCAACACCACCGACAATGCCAATTGTTTTATTTTTCATTTTTATACACCACTAAAATAATGCTCAAAATAATGAGCAATCCTCCAATAAATTCAAATATGTCAGGTGTTTCCTTTAGGAAAATAATCGATAACAAAATTCCAGATACAGGAACGAGAGCGGTAAAAACTCCTGCCGTGGATGCACTTACCTGTTTCAGACCTTTAAACCATAAAATAAATGATATGTACGTTAGAAAAACTCCGTAATAAACAATTAGCCCGAGTCCAAAAAGCGAGAATGACGAAACATCTAAATGAACCATGTCATAGATTGCTGTAGGCAATGACAGACCACAACTTAACAACGTGACCATCCCAGCTATAGCCATTGGACTGACATTTTTATTTAGCTTTTTAGCAAAAACACTGAAACATGCTTCGCCAAATACAGCGAGAACGACAAGTGCTGTCCCAATTAATAGTCCTGAGCCCAAAGTAACTGTAATTCTATTTGCTAGATATGCAGTAGCTAGCCCCACAACAGCCAATCCAATTCCAGCTTTTTCCTTTATTGAAAGTTTCTCTTTCAAGAATAAAACAGCCAACACCGAGATCATTGCAGGTTGCAGTGCCGTTAAAATTCCGGCAAAACTAGCATCGATATATTTAAGACCCAGGAAGAAAAATATTCTATATAAAACCGTACCTAGTAGTGCTTGCAAACCTAGATAAAAATAATCATTCTTGGTAAGTTGCTTGCTTTTCAACAACGGGATAATGCTCGGCAAAAAAAGCACTGAAGCAATTAATAAACTTAAAAATGATGATAAAAATATTGGTAATGAATCTGTAATGTATTTACCAACTACCACAGAAGACCCCACAATTATCATTGCTAGCGATAGGTAACTATAAGCTTTTATCTTTTCATTCATTGTTATTTTTCAGTTAAAAATTTGAAATGCCCCAATTTCAATTCTTTCGCACCTCGAGTCACTGTAGCTATACCGACATTGAGCTGTGTTGATATCTCTCTATGTGCTGTTTTCTTGAGCAACAACTTAATAATATCAACTCTTTTTTCAAATGTTTCAATCTCCTCAGGAGAAAACATGCTTTCCAAAAAATCTCTGGCCTCGTGCTCAGATTTAATTGTTTGGAGTAATTTTATTAGTGTATTCATGTACTAGTATGATAGTACAATCAATTAATGATGTCAAGGGAATAGGGAAGAATTCAAAAAAAATAAGATTGAGTAATGTGCGGAGGACGATTATTATTTAGAACCGTTTTCTGATATTTCTTCTGAATACTTGGTTCAAGTTGCAAAGCTGACGGAAAATTTTAAAGCTGTTAGAAATCAAAACGATATTAGTATAAATATAAATGATTATTAGGTAATATACGAATATATGATAATTTCTTTAATTGGTATGTCTGGGGTCGGAAAAAGTTATTGGTCAACCAGATTAGAACAAGAAGCTGGCTATACAAGGATTTGTTGTGACGATTTAATTGGTCAAAGTTTAGCCGCAAAGCTTTCAGCTTTAGGAATAAAAAGTGATTTACGTTCAATCGCAGAATGGCGAGGTTTACCGTATGAAGAACAGTATGTAAATAATGAACGCATGCAAATACTCAATGAACAGAAAATCATGGAAGTTGTTTGCCAGCAATCGGATAACTCAAAAAATGAAAATATTATCATAGATACCTCTGGAAGTCTCGTCTACATTGATAAACAGGTGATTCAGAGACTGAAAAATTTATCAAAAATGGTTTATATTGTTGCGGGTAAAGAGCAGGAACACGAGTTATATAACGACGAAGTAATATTTCATCGACCGTTAGTTTGGGGTAATTCATACCAACCAAAAGATAATGAGCTTCAAAAAGAAGCTATGAGAAGATGTTTCACTGAATTAATTTCATGGAGATCGAAACAGTACGAGAGATGGGCGTCTATTTCAATACCATATATACATTTGCGTCAGAAGATAAAAACAACAAAAGAATTCATTGATCGAATAAATCAATATTAAACTTATCTCATCTTGTGCCCGGGAGAGGTATCCCAGATTACTTCGTATCTGGAGACATTTCTCGAGTCCCTTCAGAACTCGAAGTGCAGACTTTCACCTACGGTTCAAGCTCATCACGATATATTTTTAAATATCACACATTTGTGTGATATTTAAAAATGTGCCCGGGAGAGGACTTGAACCTCCACAGATTTCTCCGCTACCACCTCAAGGTAGTGCGTCTACCATTTCGCCACCCGGGCATATTAAGTTGCCAAACCCCAGCCATGGTGACTGAGATTGGTGCCGGGGAGAGGACTTGAACCTCCATGGATTGCTCCACACGCTTCTGAGACGTGTGCGTCTACCAATTTCGCCACCTCGGCGTTTGTGGTCAAAAACCACAGCCATTATTGTAACACTTCAACTGTGCGTACAACTGTGTAAACCCAGGCAAATTTAGTGAGGAATAAATCCACGATAACGACTCACTCTCGGAAACTTGCGATAGAACGCCTCTAACACTAATTCCGCAGCCTTATCGATTGAATAGCAAGCGGTATTAATTGAAAGATCATAATTAACACATTTGGTGATGTCTTTTTTAAAGTACTGCTTAATGAATTCTTCTCGTTCCGAGGCAATTTTTGAGTTCTGAGTTTTTGCTTGTGTTCGACTGATTTTGTCGAAATCCATAGTTCGCTGAGTGCGAAGCTCCTCAGGTGCCACAATGTTTACGTGCAAACCTTTTTCGAATGGACTGATAAAACTAGCACCTCGACCTACAATCACTACTTTACCCTGATAAATGTGTGCCAAGATGACTTTGGTCAGTTCTTTAATGTAAGTGTAATCATCAACATACTCCTTATTCAGCATCGCATGAATGACGTCGTTGAAACGACTGCGACTTTTTTCATCAACAGCCTGAATAATTGCTCGTCGTTTTTTGGTAGATTCGGCAATGTCGTCAATCAACTCCTCATCAAGAAAGTGAAAACCAAGCATATCAGCCACTTTACGGGCAATTGGTCTACCCATACTGCCAGGTTGTCTGGCTACAGTAATGAATGGCTTGCTAAAAAGAACTTGGTTATCTTGAGAAAAATTAAAAATGTCCTTAACGTTCATCACCTTCATTAATCTATTGATTAGTGGATAGTAGTGTAGGCTCATAATATTGAATATTGTATCCAATCCATCCCGTTTGCCAATACATCTGAGGTGTGTCTCGACTACAGCATGCTGCAGTATCGCTAACTTATCAAAAATTAGTCATAATTACTATCCACCCGCTCCACAGTACGATTTTTTGTACATCAAGTGTTATACTAACTCTGTCTACAATGCCTCTGTAGCTTAACGGATAAAGTACCGGTCTTCGGAACCGTGGATAGGGGTTCGATTCCCTTCAGGGGCACATTTCCTTGAAAAGCCTTATTAATGTCTGTAATTACCTCAAGTACGTAGGGTGTTCGATAGTTTTCACCATCCCATTGTAGTTTTTTCGGAAATATCGAACTCTGATAGAGGATTTTGTCTTGTACTTCGAGTATCTTCCACTGTTCTGGAATGTTTGTAACAAATCTTTTGGCAAAGGTCGTAACTTCTTTCCAATCAACTTCTACATACTGTGGTTTGCTTAAAGGCTCTCTTAACGACTCACGCTCAAGATCAATAGCATGCTTCTTGAGGGAAAAGGTGTCTGAATCAATTAATCCTTCAATTCTCATATCAACTAGGCGATCCTGCTTCTTTTGAAGTTCTACCATACGCTTTTCTATGTTAATTTCACTTTCTTTCTGAAACTTTAGCCCATCACCTAGCTCCTCCAGAAACATCTCAAAATATAGGTCAACTGCTTCTTTAGGAGGTTCAATCTCACCAAATAAATTGAGAAGCTGGGTGTGCATTGTGTCCGAGCTATAGTTGCCAGAATCACGATGTGGGCAGAAGTAGTACCCATATCTGGCACCAGATTTACCTCTAGATAGTGCACCAGTAATGAAGTGATCACAAGGTGCTTGGACAAAACCTCTTAAGGGAAAGTGTTCATTATTCTTTTTACGAATTACCTTTGGGTTTCTGCCTTCTCGGATTGCCTTGCATCTATTCCATAAATCGAGTGGGATGATTGGCTGATGTTTGCCTTGCCGTACCTTGCCATCAAGTTTTGATTCAGTCAGTCCAATGTAAAAAGAATGAGCCAATAATTTTTCCACTTGTTGATGAATGATTCTGAATGGCCTGTTATTAACATTCAATAAGCCAAGTCCATTTAATTCGATAGCAATAGCTTTATAGGTGTAACAACCAGTCGCATAGAGCTCAAACATCCTCTTAATCGCAATCGATGAGTCAGGGTCTATTTGTGCAACACTTAACTTCACTCCTTCGACATGAGGCAAGAAATATCCGAGTGGGGGATTCCATGGCCATAAACCCTCATCCAGGCGACGTATCATGCCTAGTTTCGTGCGTTCAGTCCTAATATCGTTATCATATTCATTAACAGCGGCCAATATGCCCTCAATCATCTTTCCTGAGCCATCTTCACTGATGTTTTCGGTTGCACTGCGTAAAAGTATTTTTCTCTTTAGTAACTGAGCACGCAACCAGTGATGTTGATCTTGAGAACGAGCAAAACGATCGAGTTTATAAACTAAAAGAATATCAAATTGTTTCTTGTGAGAATCACAATAATCAAGAAGATCCAAGACACGCTCATTACTTGATTTGTTTGCAGAGACAGCTTCGTTTTTAACAACATCAACAAGTATCCAACCATTACGACCACAGGTACTACGACAGATAGCTTCTTGAGTATTAAGTGAGGTGTTAGCGACTTGCTTGTTGTCTGAGATTCTCAAGTAAGCAACTACTCTGAGTGCGTTTGCCATATTTCTTTATAGTCTCTCTTGCGGCTATTCTAGCAATAGTACGTAAATAGTTAAGTTGTACTTCCAATTCCTCATCACTAAACTTATCACCAAACCCAGCCAGTAACTTCCGAGCCCGGTGGATTGTCACTCAGTACCTCCAACAAGACCGTTACCAAGTAGTGGATAACATACCTTTTCCTCATCGAGGGGCAGGAGGAGCTTGACGCTAACAAGCCTTGCCAATTCCTCAGACACGAGTGGTTGCTCACCTCTTAAGACGGAAAGTAGGGGTAACACCACCCCCGGTGGCCGAGCACAAGACCGACTGATGGAAAATCTCCGCTCAAAAAACTTAAACCCAGACTGCTTGCCATCCTCAAACCCCTTTGCTATATACCCCGTGATGTATTTACCAATTGCCTCTAGGTTTCTCACTTTCTCAACTCGCATGATGTGGCCACCACCGACATGCGTCCATAGATCTCGTACTACCTCAATGGGTACAAACTTATTAAGCAAGATGTGAAGATGAGCATTGCCATTTTTCTGGAACTCAATCACCCAAACGTATTTAATTTTGGAATCACTGGTATCAAGCTTAAACTCAGCACGGGAATCGTTCTTGGTATAGGAAAATTTCTTACGCTTTAAGACAGTTAGAAAGTGATTAAAGAGCTTGGTAATATACGCATGTGTTCTGTTGTCTGGCTGAATATACTCTGGAGGAATCTTTGTAGGGTCTAGGGTGAGGGTTAAAAAATACTCTAGGAAATTGAGCTCTATCACTGACTGAAGCAAGTATCTGGCATAGATTGCTTTTTTAACCTGGCAGACTGGACACGACCAAGAATTACAACCAATTCTACCGATGGTCAGTTGTTTGGGAGAACCAAGACTTAACTCAAGTTTTGCAATCTTATGCTTGCCACAAAAGAATGGTCTACTGGTTTTGGTACGAAATGGCTTGCCCCGAAGTTTCTCTTTTGAGATGGCAATCTTATGTCTAACTACTTGATCCTGTTGAGATGATCTAATATTAGTCAAGAATAGGAGGTGGGAATCACCTCCGGGGTTAGGAACTGGTAAACGGTTTTTATTAACTTCCCTCATAGATGAGGCAAGTTTAAAAAACTTTAGAAAAAGTGAGATATCAGCTAGTCAGGAAGTAAGTGAGATTCACTAAGAAAAATAAGATAGTCTATTTCAAGGTTGGTAACCGAATCAGATTCAGAGTAGTTTGATTGTAGTTTCCTGAATCTCAACAGCTTATTAGCCACCCAACCTTCATCAGAAAGGTATGGATGATCACTATATTTTTCACATAAAATGCTCGAAATCTGACTTGGAGTTTTACCTGCAAGATATAGCTCATTCATTTCATGGGTGAGGCGTAACTCAGTAAAGTTAATTGATTTATCAACATTAAAAGGAAGCGATGAGATTGCCAAATCAATCTTGTTTTTATTCTTATCAATCCACTCGTGTAACTCGTTTATTGTCATTCTTCTTCTAATAATTAAGCCCAGATTCCAACCAGGCAAATAATCAGGTTGATATTCTTCCTCTGAGTACATGTCGTCTCTATTACTAAAATCTATAACAATATCTTCAATCATCGTCACGGGATTTTCAGAATAGTCATGCTCTATATATGAGTCATATCTCATGAGTAGATATAAATTGAACTCTTCAAATGAGGGTGATTCATAACCAAATTGCCAAATCAACCAACGAACTGCCTCAGTCAATTTTAGATATTCATCCCATAATTGTTTATATTTTCTATGAGATAAGGTGCTTGAAAAGCCTGATGGCAATGGGAAGCTATCTTTAAAAAGCTTTCTCCTAACTTGAAAAAATGGCAGGCTTAAATATTTACCAATCAAGTTTTCAGTAAGTGAACTACACACATCAGTTTCAACAATGCAACCATTCTTAAAAGCAAAGATAGATACATCCATTTTTTTCACGAGTGGTATTATACAATTAAGAAAAAAGATATGTGGATACCTCACTTCGGATACATGCTTTGGGAAAATGGGAAATGCTCAATAGACAGCAGAAGGCAATCAAAAATTGACAACACCGAACGTGTCTTTAATGTAAGCTTTATTCTTGAAAATGTTGATCAGAGAAAAATAGACAGCACTGTTTTTGAACTTAATGAGAACATGATACGTACTTTGAATGAAGTATCACCATCAGGTAATGTCGTTAATAACCTAATAATGTTTGAAAAGAATTCAGACGGAAGATTATCGAGAATTCATCTCAAAATTAACACGACTAACTTTCAAAGTGCAGTTGAGAAGTCATATAACTCTATAGCTAAATTACTAAGCGTTGTTACATTTTCGACAGCAAATCCTCTTTCCATATATCAGATTGTGGTGGAGGATTGCACCCATAATGTGGCGTGGGAAGCTTTTCCGCAGCAAGTAGGATCTGAAAAATGGGCATTGCCGGGTGGCATTGAACTAAACAAACTATTTTGTTCCGCATTTGCTTTATATAGAGAAGGTAGAAATAGTAATAGCCCGATATATAGATTTTTTTGCTTTTATAAAATTCTAGAAGGCTTTTATAAAAGCAGAGATTTATTTAAAGACGCAGATGTAATTATTAAGAGTTTGGTTACTCGCAACCCTGAATTAAAACGCACTAAACGGAAGATCAACAGTGATTTGCTCCTGAAGGCACTTGCAAAAACAAAGTATCCTGATTTAGAAGGAAAAACATATGGAGAATTTTTTAAATGGATTACAGCACAACACAGACATTTAGTTGCACACATATTTCCTAAAGACTACACTCAAGAGCAATGGATTAATGTTGACGATTTTGACACCTATACTGAATTTGCTATAGTCGGAAATATTGTAGATTTGGTTGTAAGAGATTTATTAGAAGATGAATTACGTTTATGGGAAAAAATTAATATGAAATTAAAGTAATATTATTGAAATTTTTTTAGAGGAAACACAATAATGCAAATCATAAACTGGTCTAGTTGGAATAGTATTTGTAATCTTCAAGCAATAAGCTATGTATGTGGATTCTGTGGAAATAAGGTCGGCACTTCACATGGATACTATTCATCAGAAACTGCTCACAACTCAAAGATTTATATATGTACAAATTGTGGTCGTCCAACACTTTTTGATGGCTGGGATGAACTACAAAAACCAGGACCAATGCTGGGTAAGGATATTGCAAAGCTCCCTGACGATATTTCCAAGATTTATAACGAGATTAGAAGTTGTATAAAAGAAAATAACAACACGTCCGCCGTATTGACAGCGAGAAAACTAATTATGCACCTAGCGGTGAATGTAGCTGGTGCAAAAGAAGGCGATACGTTCGTTAATTACATCGACTATTTAAATAAATCTGGTTATATACCTCCAAAATCAAGTTCTTGGTTAAAAAAGATTAAAGATGATGGTAATGAGAAAAGTCATGAACTAAAACTATCAAATTCTGAGGAATCGCGCGTGCACTTAAGTTTTATTGAATTGCTACTATCATTTATGTATGAGTATTCAGATGATGAAGCCGCTACTTAGTGAGAATACTAATTAACTATTACTAAATTATTGTTATCGAATTAAGGTTATAGTCTAAAATTACTAACCAAATTTTGATCATCTGAGATAATTTTTAGTGCGTAGTAAGGTTTGTTTTGACGTAAATCATAAACAAAAAAACATACACCTTTCACTGAAGTTTCTCTTATTATTTCAAATACTTTTTTCTCTAGTTCAATAATCTCAGCTTTCCATCTATCTGGATTCTTCAATTCAGCAAACAAACTTGGAAACAAATGATTTACTGGTAAACTCCCCACAGAAATAAAAAGTACATTGCAAGGTCTCTTATTTAGCTGCCTATGTTTTTCATTGATCTTATTAGATAAATCATTTATCAAACTATCTAATGGATTAGACATATCCTGTTCGAACTCCCAACTTATGATTCCTGGCTGAATGTCAGGAATCGGGTGAATTGAGAAACCTTCATATTTAAAAACACCTCCTGAATTAACACTAATTGATAATTGCTCAATAACATTTCGTTGATACGTCTCATCCCTGTATGCAAACGACTTGAGTGTTTGCAATTCTGCACTGACTTTTAACCCATACAAAGGAATTATTTTGTTTTGACTAAGGTATTGCTGAATTCGCTCAACGAGAACCCATTCGGCAAAAGTCTCAAGAAAGCATGTAACTTCTATACCATATTCAGTTCCAGATATGTTGATACATGCATCAACGTCACCGCCAGTCAGTATTTCTTTTAATCCAGAATTTTGTGATCTGACATAGTCTAAGATATACCGCTCAGCAGTGATTGTTACCATCCGATCATTACTTTTTAAAAACCACTCCTTTAGCTTTGATACTCCTCCTGATTGGCTCAACAAATATTTAACTTTGTTATCAATCACTTTAACGGATGACTCCATACCCATGTCATCCATCCACCTCAACACTACGGGAAACTTAAACCAATCACTTTGAATTTTCTTACCGCTGAAAAATTTATCAAGACTGGCATAACTCGACATAAAGTTATTATACTTCAGATACTATTACGAAAATAAAAATAGTATTCTATTATCATGTTTAGATTTTTTAAACCAATTGCGACAGAACATACAACTGAGTTATTTAATGAACTTAAAAAGCTTGGGGTCAACGCCATTCTCGAATACAATGACGGACATAAACATATCGACATAGCCATACTAGATGCGCGAATCTTTATTGAAGTTGATGGACTCAATCACTACACCAACGCTGAACAGATAGAAAGAGACTTCAAGAGAAATCACTTTTCAGATGGAGATGACTTTGACACTATTCATATTCCAAACCTTGTCATTGAGCATCACCGAGTTGCCATTGCAAGGGCAATAGAAAAGATTGTCAGAAAAAGATGCTTGATAAACCAGCTCGCTTGAAAGTACTAAATATTGCTAATAAAATAGCAATATTGTTCGGTTTTGATCTACTTAGGGGCACAAATTTTTTCTTCATTTTTAAGTATTTTTTTCCAGGTGATATAATTTATGTGTAACAGTTACGCAGAAGTCGTGTTGCTGACTGTCGTTGCGTAGTGTTGCTCTTTAGCAACTAAGACCTATTTTCTCCAATTCTTTTTTTCGCCAGACAAACTCTGCAACCCAATTTGGCCGTTGTGTTGTGGAGAATCGTCTGGTGAGAACCAGATACATCTGCCTACGGGCCTTTGGAGATGATTACCAGTGAAAAAGTTACTTTTACTTGTAGGTGCGCTGTTAGCGCTGGGCGTTGTGCTTATGGCACAAGCTCAGAATGCACAGCCGGGCAGTCTTGGCGACAGGACAGCTCAGAATTGTCAAAATGGTGGCCTGTCACTCTGTGACTGGTGCAAATACAAAGAAAGTCCAAGCTGTCCTGGTCCTAATGGTCGTCCAGAGCATGCAGAGCACACTGCTGACAAAAATGCCAGTAAGTTTGCTCTCCCGATTCTTGTCGGTGCATGTCTAATGACGTTCGCTTTCATTCTCAACAGAGGGAGAAAAATGGTCTTAGCTTGACCTATTTGAGTGCTAGAACCAGCCAATCTGGCACTCAAATTTCCTTTTCGTGCAACTTTTCCGATCCTTGGTAAGAAAGTGCTATAATTCCGTCCAATTCTTAGAACACAGAACAGAAATTGTAATGCCAGAAAAACTACTTACCATCGACATCGACAACACGCTGCTCGAAGCTATGGGTGACGAACTATTACCAGGTACAGAAAAACTTCTTGGTTTGCTATACCGAGCATGCATCTCGACAGTGATCTGGACCATCGGTAGTAAAGAAAGAATCGACAACCTTATTTCCGCACTTGAAAAATCAGATGACTATTTTGCTAAAGAAGCTTTGGCATTGGTCCTTTCAGCAGCATGTTACAGCAATGGAGAATCCCTACCAGAAATTGCGCCATTTGATGGGCATACTGAAGAAGAAATTTCACGAGCAAGAGCACTCTATCGTAAGGGTATAAAAATCCCAATAGCAATTGGTGCAAAATTGACCATTGATGATGACTCTGCAGTACATGGGCACGCTCATGAATTTAGGTTTCAGGCTATTGATCCAAATGCTAATCGACCCAGAGAAAAGGGAAGTATGGCAATCAACTCTTGGGCAGAAACTATCATTCAACAAGTATTGGCAAATATTTAAACAGTACAATGGCCCTCATCTACAAAGGCTGTAACAGTATCAATTAGGTATTAAAATTATAGTGCCGCTCCCTCAAAACCAGGGCAGTTTGCGGTTGCCCAATCCAAATATTCACTAGTACACTCAAATTTAATTCCCTGATCTGGTCCTGGCATACAGTTAACCCAATTATTTTGAGGACAGGTGTGGCCAGCATCACCTGGTATGACAGCAATACATTTTGTATTTGGTTGATGCCAACAAGAGCTTCTACCTGCTTCTTCGTACACCCAGTCCTCTGGAGTACCTGTTTTTTTCTGTGTACTATCACCCCAATACCAGCCAACACTTAATTCCTGGTCATCAATGAGCGGTCGAGGATCATCCCCAGTCGGCATCAGAGTTGGTGGCTCCTCAACCATAATCTCTTGTATCCATCTCACACCATCGTCAGTAACACATTGTGCCGGATATGTTTCCAAGAGTTTGCTTCCAGGATGCTGAGCACATGTTTCAAAGTCAAAAATATTTGGATGAATAGACACCCTTGTGTCCCTACCATCAAGCAGCTTTTTGGCAAATTGACTCGAGTACATCACGACTGCACCTAATGCAAAAACAGCTAAATATTTACTTGCTTGGACTAAACTTGAATCTACTTGATTTGGCATAGATATTTCCTCAATATGTCCAGTATAGCGGTTTTTTAACTAAAGCCAAAACGATCAAAATGTTGAACAAGTAGAGTGGGTTTTTTGAGCTTTTCTCGAGCCAAGTTTGCGATATAATACACAGTGTTATTTCGGGTCAGTAGCTCAGCTGGTTAGAGCGCCTCCCTCTTAAGGAGGATGTCGTGGGTTCGATTCCCACCTGACTCACAAATTAGAGGATCTACCTATGGTTACTCCTGAGAATCAGCCAAACAGAGTAGAGGATGATCAGCTAGAGGAACTCAAAAAAGCTGAAACCGAATTTATAGCTTTTGCTACACAGTTTTTAGAGAAATTTCCAAGTAGTGACGAAAGGTGGTTTGGAGGTGATGACAACTTTTTTTATTTCAAGGTTGAGCACAGATCTGCAAGTGAAACGTCAATAAAGCTAATGAACCTTAGAGAGCAGCGTATTCCATCATCTTCCACAGAGAACCCTTTGGGTGATTTAGACAACTCCGATATTGTTTTTAAACTCAATCTAGTTTTTAGAAACAATGCAATTAATTTTATACTGTTCACAGGAGAACCACTGTCTTCAGGAAGAATAAATACCAGAATACTTTCTTTCCCGGTTGAGGAGGGCAAATTAGAACTGTTAGCAGAAATTATTCCAAAACTCAAAGAGATTATGGCTACTTTTAGCGAACTAACTCAAGAAAAAAGTTAATTACCCCCAAGCATCAAGACATCATTCGCTGTGTTAACTATTTTGTCTGCATCATTTTTTCAGCCCAAACCTGCATAGCTGCATCAACTTTAGGAATCACACTTTTCACTGACTCTATTTGCCAAGCAAGTCCATCCGCAAGTGATTCTGGAGTATTGTAAAAATTATCATCAAAACACGACTGACAAGCGGCTACAATTGCACCATAACTAGTCCATCCGAGCTTAACGTCTAATTTATGTGGCTCTTTTTTCAAACTTGGAGCTAACGACTCAAGCATTCCTTCGACTAAAATGTCAGAAGCAGCATTGCCAGCTTGCAAGAGCACATGTTCCACAGTGAAAGTCTCTGCCCACTTTAAATCTCCCTGTTGTCTAAATTTTCTAAACCTCAAATTAACTTTTGTGCCATCGGTAAATGTTAATTGATGCATTAAGACATCTTTGTTATAGCCAAAGTCAGCCGGATTGAGTGGAGTGACCTCATTGATACCCAAATCAGGGCACAGATCTTTCATTTTGGACTGCAGCTTCGTAACAAGCTTTGAACTCTTTATTAGATTCTGTTAGATTTTTGATAAACGACAGATGTTTAGTTGCTTCAAGCATAGAAAAATTAATCACACCTCAATTGCATAAGATGTTTATATAGTAGCTACCGTATCATTTTTTTATACAGATTCCAACTATGCTAAAAAGCCCTATTCGTCAACAAATCATGAATATAATGATGAGTAACCTCAACTCAGTGTACATTCTCTTTTTTTCGACTATACTAACTCAATATTAATTACCCGAAACTAGGGGGTATTTCATGTCAGAAGAACCAAAAGTCAAAGTTGCAAAAGTAGAGTTCACCAAAGAGGACATTGATAAAAACAAAGGTATGGCAATTATTGCCTATCTCATTTTCTTCATTCCATTGCTTACCGAAGCCAAGGAGAGTCCATTTGTAAAATTCCACATTAAGCAGGCGATCATTTTGATCATTGCTGGCGTTTTGGTCTCAGTGGTTGGCAGCATCATCCCATTCTTGGGTTGGTTCTTAATTGCACCAATTGGTTCATTAGTGGTATTAGTACTTTGGTTCATCGGCATTTTACATGCAGTAAATGGTGAGGCCAAAGAAGTCCCAATTGTGGGCAAATACGCAGAACAGTATTTAAAGTTCTAATTGAAGATTTAATCTCAAGCCGAGTGGTCACCACTCGGCTTGATTTATAACATCCATGCAGATCCTGTCCGGCTCCTCCAATCACCAACTAGCCCAAGAAATTGCCAGTGAATTACAAACTCCACTTGTTGAAGTTAAAATTCAAAAATTTGCAAACGGTGAAAAACGAGTTTGGGTACAGGGTGAGCTGCGTGGTCAAAATGTCACCTTAGTACAGTCATTCAGTAATCCCAGTGACGAGCACATCATGGAGACATTATTGATTGCCGACGCAGTCGAAAGACTTGGTGCCCGCAATCTTAATTTAGTACTGCCTTGGATGGGGTATTCACTTCAAGACAAAGTCTTCCGACCAGGGGAACCAATTGCTGCTAAAGTTGTTGCCAACTTAGTCTCCAGTTCTCCAATTAAGCGTGTCTTCTTACTTGACCTGCATAACAGTAGTATTCCAGGATTTTTCTCGATTCCAACTGAGCATCTCTCATTAATCGATGCGTTTGTTGACCACTGCAAAACACACTTTAATTTGTCAGAAGTAATTGTTGCCAGTCCAGATTTCGGAGGACTCAAACGAGCTCGAGTATTTGCAGATAAATTGGGCGTAGATTTGGTAAATTTTGATAAAAAACGCAATGTCACCACTGGCGAGATCGAAATCGCCAACCTACATGGTGATGTAGCTAACAAGATAGTTCTCACCTTTGACGACGTCATCGTCTCTGGTGGAACAGTCACACAAATTGCTCAAGTGGTGAAACAGAATCATGCCAAGGAAGTTCATTTCTTAGCCACTCATTCACTTTTTGCTAACCAAGCACTTGAAAAAATTGATGCTTCTGTAATTGATTCAATCATCACTAGTGACTCCGTTTCACATCAAGAAACCAGCTCAAAAGTCACCACGGTTAGTTGTGCAAAATTATTTGCAAGTGCACTCAAAAATTGGTCATAAATAGACCGCAAATTAGCTAGCTTCTTCAAGACTTTTTCAAAAATAAACCTGGCTTGAGTCAGAGGTCATTGGCGATTAGAATACCCCTATATATGAAATTATCGCAACTTAGTTTTCAACCCACCCAAACTCCTCCGTCCAATGCCGAGACCATCAATCACAAACTATTAGTTCAGGCCGGTTTTGTTCGCCAGCTCATGGCAGGTGTCTACACCTACTCACCAATTGGCTTGCGTGTGCTCAATAACATACGCAATGTCATCCGCACCGAAATGAATAGTATCGGTGGGCAAGAAGTATTGATGCCGTCACTGCAGCCGAGTGCCAATTGGAAAACAACCGGCGGTTGGAATACCATTGATGTGTTATTTAAAGTCAAAAGTCGCACCGGCAAAGATTATGCACTTGGTCAGAGTCACGAAGAAATCGTGACCCCGCTGGCTAAAGAATTTATCCGCAGTTACCGTGACCTCCCCATTGCACTCTATCAAATTCACTGGAAATTCCGCGATGAACTTCGTGCTAAATCAGGCATTTTGCGTGGTCGTGAGTTCGAGATGAAAGACATGTACAGTTTCCACGAAACTCAAGCTGATTTTGATCGATTCTATCAAGAGGTTAAAGAAGCATATCTTCGTGCGTACAAAAAAGTTGGTTTGGTTGCTAAAGTCACCGAGGCAAGTGGTGGCAATTTTACCAGTAAAATCTCCTATGAATTCATGGTGCTCACAGACGCTGGTGAGGATGATATCTATTATTGCCCCGACTGCGAATTCTGTGTGAATAGTGAGATCGCTAAGGTCAAAGCTGGCGATAATTGTCCAAAATGTGACAATGCAAAACTACTCGCAGCCAGAGCATCTGAAGTTGGCAATGTCTTTGATTTGGGTCAAAAATACGTCAAAGACTTCGACGTCACCTATGCTGACCGAGAAGGCAAAAAAGCCTATCCCATCATGGGCTGTTACGGTTGGGGTACCACTCGAATCATGGGTGTCTTAGTTGAAAAACTTAACGATGCTCGTGGGATCATTTGGCCAGCAAGTATTGCTCCATTCCAGGTGCAGTTAATTTCACTTGGTGAATCGGTAGATAAAGCAAAAGCACTCTACGAACAACTCACTGCTGAGGGTGTTAGTGTGCTTTGGGATGATCGCGAAGTATCTGCCGGTGTCAAGTTTGCAGACGCAGACTTAATCGGCAATCCAGTTCGGCTAGTACTCTCACCAAAAACTGGCGAGCAGGTTGAGTGGAAAAATCGCACAGAAACAACCACCGAATTACTATCGATACCAGAAGCCATAAGTCGACTTGCCAAATAATCTATGTCACCAATTCATAGAGGAGTAATTTTCACCAATCATGCTTGGCAACGCCTCGATGATCGGACAATTTCTGCCGATATGGTAGTGGAAACAATCTCATATCCAGAAAAACGTTTTGCATCTGGTCAGTCTGGTACTAAATTCATCAGAACTCTGCGTGGTCGAAAAGTGCATGTAGTGGCCGAAAAAAATCGTGACTCTCAGTGGGTGGTTATTTCCACTTGGGTGAGGGGAGAAAACGATAAAATTCCACTGGCTTGGCAACTTATCACTGCTCCATTTCGACTACTTTGGTGGATTTTACAGCAATTGTGGCGAACCATTTTTGGCAAACCAAAAAAATAAACACCACAAAGTGGCAAACGTTGTTGTAACTGTGCTGTAAACGCTACACACTGTCTACTTAGTTGCAGAAACTGCTACTATTATATAGTCCTATATAAATATATTCACTTAGCCTGTGAGTGAGATATATAGCTATACTTCAACCTATTTTGACCATGTGTTTTTACCATATCAAACCCTATAGTACCCTTAAATCCCGGTGAGGAGCCCACTGCGATGTACCTTTTGAACTCGCTTCATTATGGTCATCGCGGTGGGTAATTTTTTTGACAATTTCAATTTTTTCTGTGTACATTCAAGTTCAAATTTGATAACCAGCAGTTGCTATACTAAAACCATGAATCACCCCAAACTCGCATTTGTAGGTTTTGGCAAACATGCACAAGCCAACCTATATCCCGCAATTAAGCAGCTCGGATATCAAATAGCTGCAGTTGCGACGCAACACGAAGAGTCAGCCCAAAAAGCTGCCGCCGAATATCACATTCCTGCTACCTACACTGATCATCTACGAATGTTGCAGCAAGAAAAACCAGATGCAGTCTTTGTGGTCGCCAAATACAATCAACAGTATTCAATCGTCAAAGATGCACTAGAATCCGGTGCCCACGTTTTTGTAGAGAAACCACTAGGCGTGAGTCTAGTCGAAGCACAACAAATCGCAGATCTAGCAACAAGCTCCAACAAGCAAGTCATGGTTGGATTCATGAAGCGATTCGCCCCTGCATATCTCAAAGCTAAACAGTTAGTGGAATCTGCTGATTTCGGACAACCTTTGGCCATTACTGAGTTTTTTGCCTGCCGTAATTTCGCTACAAACAACTTGGAGTATATGTTGCTTGCAGCCAGTCACTACATAGATCTATTGAGGTTTTATTATGGTGAAGTTGAATCTACAACAGGAGCAAGCGTCGTCAAAGATGGTGCTCTAATGCAATCCTTTTCATTACAATTCAAAAATGGTGCCATTGGCTCACTACAGTTTGCAGGTGCTCCGGCATGGGAGAGAGGAGCACAGCAAATCACTTTAACTGGCACAAATGGGTATATTACTATTTCAGGAATTGACTCAGTCTCTGCTCTGATCAAGGAATCTCACTCGAGTGTACCTGGCTGGCAAACAGTAAACTGCCAAGAAAAAAACTTCAATAGCATGCTAACAACAAGTGGTGGTGGAATGCAGTCGATATATCTAAACGGATATGTGGATGAAATCAAACACTTTGTTGAAGCTATTTCAAATAATACCGAGATTCAAAACTCGGCTGCTGAAAATGTTAAAACCATGCAATTGATTGAACGACTACAAATTGCATTAGCATAATAACCCCACAGTCGCCGTTAATCAGCCTTGTAGCCAGAGCTACAGCACCGGTATAATCTGTATATAAGGAATTACTGTGTCAAATCGATTGCTCATTGTTACTCATCATGCCCCAGACTTAGATGCCATTGCTTCCGTGTGGCTACTCAAACGATTTGCAGCTCAGGATTTCGCAGACGCACGTGTGGGCTTCGTGAATCCCGGTGCCACGATTACCCTCGAGGAAGCTGAAGAACATGGATCACAATTACATGAAGTAACTCACACTGACACGGGTTTTGGAGAATTCGATCATCACCAACCAGAGCGAGCCATGCTTCGCGTCTGTGCCACCAGTTTGGTGTATGACCATGTCTGCAAGATACACCCAGAGCTTCACGATGACAAGGCACTGCAAATCCTTGTTGAGCATGTTAATCAAGTTGATCATTTTGAAGAGATTTTTTGGCCTGCAAGCAGTGAGCCACGCAATTTATTAATGATCCAAGATTTGATTAAGGGCTGCGAGCTCACAGACCCACACGACGATGAATCACAACTGTATTTTGGCTTTGCCTGCCTCGAAAAAGCCTATGCGATCTTGACGCTACACTGTGGTGCAAAAAAGATAATTGCCGAAAAAGGCCAAGAGTTTACTATCAAAGCAGGGAAGTGTTTGGCAATCGAGACCAGTAACGATGACACCATTAAATTGGGCCAAAAAATGGGCTACGTGTTGGTAGTCAGAAAAGATCCTAAGATCGGTATTATGCGGGTTAAAGTCAGACCAGATGCTGATCTTGAGCTCACTGCATTAGCAGCCAAAGTTAAAACAGCTGATCCCACAGCCAACTGGTTTTTCCATGGCAGTGGCAAGATGTTACTCAACGGATCTGTTAAGGATCATGACCAGAAACCAAGTCGCTTATTACTCGAACAAATGGTAACTTTTATTCAGGAACTATATGGCTAATGAGGATTGTATTTTCTGTCAAATTGTAGCTGGCAAAATGCCTTGCCATAAAATTTGGGAAAGTGACTCTCACTTAGCATTTCTCTCGATTTTCCCCAACACAGATGGCTTCACCGTAGTCATTCCTAAAACACATCTCGATAGCTATGCTTTTAGTAATTCTGACAAGACACTGAGTGAGTTGGTAATTGCCACCAAGACTGTAGCTCTAATTCTCGACAACTACTTCGATGATGTTGCTCGTTGTGGAATGTTTTTTGAAGGATATGGTGTTGACCACCTACACAGCAAACTTTTCCCAATGCATGGTACCAAGTCTACTGACGATAGCTGGCAGCCGATTGAAAGTACCACCAACAATACTTTTTATCAAAAATATCCAGGATACTTATCATCTAACAGTTCTGATAGGGCTGATGACCAAAAATTGGCGGCTCTTGCCGAGAGCATTCGAGAAACGGCAAAAAATCTATGAGTGAACAATTCATAAATATTTCCGAGAGAGAAATTGCCATAAGTGAACTTTTCAGACAGGCACTCGAACGAGGTGAACTCCCTGAAGAAATCACACCAGAGCTTTTTACTGAAATACTCGACTTCCCAAATCATTTTCCAGATTTGAGAAATCTCATACAACAACTTGGCAAAGATAGCCGACTCACATACAAAACTGAAGCAAAAGGTAGATATGTGGGGGACAGCGATGAATCAAGAAATGCCTTTGCAGCAGCGTATGCTGAAGCGAAAAAAAATCAATTGGAATTTGATAAAAGATATGCTGGAGGCAAACCATTTAACACACGCTTATGGGTCCTCTGTCAAACAGTTGCTGGAGGTGAACCAACACATACACATAAACTGTATTACTTAATGCTCAAAGCTGGCAGTGCCTGCCAACTTTCCTATGAACTCACCCCACAGGCAGTTCCATGGACCTCACTAGAACTAACTGATTTACTCCCAGCAGTATTCAAAGGCAGACCAACCACACTCAATCCAAACCAAGTCGGTGATTTTTCACTTTTGGCAAGATTCATCTATGATCATCTTGATCAGTTTGATGTAGCAATCATTACTAACTCTGGTAGCGATGAGCGAAATGCAGCAAATATTTCTCGAGGCAAAGAAGTAACTATCCAAACCAACTCGCTTCGAAACTTGCTGAAAGCATGGCAGAGTCAACTTGGTGGTATCAGCCCACACAACGTTAACCTTGACCCTGGCAAGCTTGTCGGTAGTGATGGGCATAAAGTCGAGAAGGGGAAACTACATTCATCCAGTATCGAGCTTTTCCCTCGTGCAGGCACCTCCAGCATCGTCAGAAGATTTGAAGAACTTTTTGTTACACTCGACCTACACGATCTCCAAGCAATCCAAAAAACACTTGGTTTTGTAGCGGAGCTCGACGAAGATAATCGTCAATTTTTTGCAGCTCATGTGAGAAGGGTCGAGTTAATTCTATTGGGACTCGTGGCAGATACCAAACAAAAAGGCCCAATCAAAAATTTACTCGATCGAACAACTACGCCAGCAGAGCCTTCTCACGCACATGATGCTTTGCAACTGCTTCAGGAATTTGCAACAACGACACCAGACCAGGGAAACAAACCAGATTTACATGGAATTGAACAAGTAAATTCTGGAAATTTCACTCCTATAGCTGAACTAGAACAATTATCTTATAGACTCGATAATTGCTCAAAACGTAGTTTTGGGGTAGCCCAAGCACTGTTGGTGCAGCTATCTGAAGCAAAACTACAGGCGACAGCCGCAACCGTAAATAATCGTTGGACCGAAGCAGCTGACTACAATGCATTGGTTGAGAATCTTGAAAAGCTCATGCACTGGTGCACCTTGCTGGTCACCAATCCAGTTGCGAGTGATGCACTTGGATTGGATGAGGCTTGGACTCAATCCGACTAAATTATGCACGAAGTGACTGCTCGTCATCGAATTAAGCTAGCCGACCAAGAAAACGGTACTTCTCCATTTGGCACAAGTAGTGAGACGCGGGCACAAAAAAAAGCAGCTCGTGAGAAACAAGAAAAAATAGCCGATGAGATAGCCACCGACAACTGCCAAACATATCTGTCACAACGTGATGGTCACAAACCAACAAATCCAATTTTAGACACCTCAGATTTGAGACTGTTTTACTTTCTTTTTGCTAAAAACCGAATCGGAGTACCCGCACAACTCCCATTCCTCGAAAGACGACAGGTTCCCCCTAATTTTGAGCAACCACCTGCATGCTATTTTGTGACAGACGGGTTTGAAGGTGACGAGGCTCAATCACACTACAACGTTATTCCCTATCTTCCACACCAATCATATTGGGATCAGGAAAACTTGCCCGAATGGGAACCAGCCACAGATTTAGATGGCTTGGTCTATGAACTATTTTCTGGAGGCATCATCAGTCAAGTTGAGTACACAGCATCTCAAATTAGCAAACAGCGTATTGGCAAAGAAGCAATCTTCAAACAACCAAAAAAATATGCCGGATGGGCAGAGAGCACCACAGTTGCTGGTGTAGACTGGCAAAGAAGTCTCAAACATCAGGAGCGAATCAGTCAAGTAATGACCCGAGGCAGTGTACATGCCGATGGACACCGAGTTGTCGGTCAAGGTGAAGATAGATTCTATTTACAATTAGATTATGAACTCGAATCTGAACTTACTACACTTGATGATGAAATCAAAAACGTACTCATCAGAATTGATGCCTCACAAAATCCAGACAGAATACGAAAAGTTAATGACCCTGAACCAGCTGATTGTGCGACGGAAGCAGAGAGACTGCTGAATGTCAGTCTCAACATCCTTGACCTGTGTCGCTGGCATATTGACCACCAAACTAATATGCCCAACGTCACTAGTTTGTTAGAACGAGCATATGCACAAATCTGCACACTCAACCAACTTGCAAACCATCCGCAACATGCTACACAAACTCAAATAGAATTCTTCTCTGACATTACCAATCTAATCTCTGGATATGATTCAAATGAAGCTACCCCCACAGGTGAGCGAATGGTCTTAACTGGTCAAGCTGACTACCTTGATGCATTTTTCATGGTATCAAATAGCTTAACGGTATCGCTAACACTCAAGAACAACCCCAATCTGCGTGGCAACCGCTATGGATATAAGAGCTATTTTAGCGATGCAGAAAAATCACAGTACAAACCAGAGCAAACACTCATATTAATGTCAGTGCTCTACCTTCGTATGCCAACATGGCAAAGAGAAACATACCAGCATGCAATTCGCCATGCATTCACAACCATACTGCAAATTTTACCTGACACAGACGAAGCCAGTTTACTTGACAACTCGCATCTAGCAATACCTTTTGTTGGATCAAAAAAAGCTGTTGCCTTTGAAGACGTTGATGATCGTACCATGGCTAAGCTGGGCGGCAACTTGCATGTCATATTAGCTGATGTTTTGGCACACCCTGAAGATATTCCTCACTACGATCATATGCGTTTGAAAACAGATGGTCGTCTCGAAGCAATTGTTAAACCTGGAGACTCTGCTATTGGTTTTGGTAGTGGTGACGTTTTTGTTGATGAAGAAGGTTTTGTTCAGACTGTGCATGCTGACAAAAAACAAAAAACAACACTTAAAGAATTTCTCGCCACAGTGGCAAATGAAGGCAGCTCGGTGCTAGAAAGAATTGCACAGGTACCCGGGATGCTTGCGGAGAGCAGGCTGGGCAGAGCTATGGCCGACAAAATCGAGGAGATGCTACAACGAAGTTTAGATGTTGGTAGTGTGGCAGCAGTCGGTGCGGTCGCTGGCCTAATGGAAAAACTATTAGGCAAAAAACTAGACGCCGCTGATACTAATTTTATTAATTTAATTCAGCAGTTGGGATTAATAAATGCAGAAATAGTGCAAAGCTGGGAAGCGAATGAGGACGAATTGCGAGAAATGCTTTTGAGATGCAAAAAGGGTGACACTTCAATAACAAACCTCGATGAAATTGGTTTGCTTATTACATTATTTGCTACTACAGGTGAAGTCCCTCGTTCGTTGTTGGTTGAACAGGCTTCTAAGGGATACGAGAACTTGGCAACGATTACCACAATCCAAACTATTATCGCCCTACATGACCTAGATACTAAGAAAGGTTGGAAACTTTTTGGAAAAAAAGAGAAATCAGTTAATAAAGTATTGGCCGCCAAAACTGATCTTGCTCGCTACCTTCAGGAGAAACGCCAAGAACAAGGTGAGGCTTATGATCCGCAAACTGACCCTGCTTTTCGTGACAAAGCCGAATTAGCAATTGCCAGCGTTACCAAATTACTTCACCACAACCGTTCTTATGAGAAATCAATGTCTTCACCACTTGCTGCACTAACTGAACTCCAAAAAAGTGGCCGATTGCTCGCTCGCTGTTCAGTTGATGGTCAGATGCTGACCGCAATTTTGAAATTCATCTCCCCAGACATCATTGTCTACATGGCTTCGACTTATGGAGAAGAGGCTTTACTATCTCATGAAGAGTGGCTGACACACCACTTGCCAACTGCGGAAGAATCAGGAAATCACAGTCATAACTTTAGTCAAAGTGATTGGCAGAGTGAAACAGAGCATCCCGATATCTTTGTTGCAGACGCTACCGGAGGATTTACGTATTCAGTCTCCGGTGCAGATTGTCAGATAGATACAGTTAGATCGGCGGTAATGGAAAGGGGTAGAGCTAGCACTCAAGGCGTCGCTCAACGAAACTTGAAACAATCAGTGATTGCTCATTGTATAGATTCAGGCTCAACACTCATTTCATCTTTTGCGAGTGATGCGGGACAACTTGAGTATGCTCTTGAAGCTGATCCTGATAATCCGGTCACACTACTTTGGAGAATTGCCGACACCACTAGCGATCTCTCAGCTCGTTTGGACGCACTCGATAAATTGTTAATTCTTGAACCACATTCCCTTGCCATGACAACCACTGGTGACTATCAACTTGCGGGCACCATCAGCAGACTTGATGAAGTTATTAATCTGGGCTTACGGCATCATCGATTGGGGGCTGCGATGTTTGCAAGTCAAATATTACGAACTGCACATTTTATCCCCCAAGCAGTCAGAGAGATGGGTAACACTGCATATAGATTGGTCGTACGCAGTTTTGCTCACCTACCGCAAGCAGAATTTGAGGAAGCAATAACACAAGCCAGTCCGCTACTTATCCCTACTGATGTAGAGACAATTACTCAAGAGAGAACTATTTGGTTGACAGAATTGACTCAACAATTAGCCGCAAACACTAAATCAACGGCACAAAAGCTACAACTTGAAGCCACAATTAGAGCTGGGGCAGCGGTAGAATTAGAAAACAGCCAACATCAAAACAAAGCAGCATTAGCCGAGATCACAACCACGATTTCGCAAATAGAAGCAGAAAACAAAGCCTCTAACCCAACCGCAGGGCATCTATCGGTTGATCAGCTGCATGCAGAAATCCGGCAACGATCAAACACACTAAGTGCACTTAATAGTGATGGCAATTCTGGTGGTGCACTGGGGAATCATTTTGAATCACTCACCGCAGAAAACTCTCAAGGTGCATTACTAGCACTAATTACCAGAGCTGATGGAAACAGACTAACAGGAGAAGCACTCACCAAACAACTGCAAAATATCACTCTCGGCATCACCAAGGCAGCACTTGAACTCGGTTACACAAAACTGAGACGACAGCTCGGTGAACGGCTTTCAGCCAGTCTAGAAACTGAAAAAGGTCAACAGATGCTACTCACATCCTCAGAGCCATATGCAGTAGCTTTATGTGCAGGTTTTGCAAAAACTGCCGAGACACTACAAATACCCTTGGAAGCATACTCTTTCCCTGAGGCAGTTGAGCAACTATCACAAATGAAAAACTCCCAACTCGCAGCTAATATTCAACCGTTATTAACGGGGTGATGCTGGCCTGGTGGTCATAAAAATCTAACTACTTACTTGCTGAGTACTCTACAATCTGAAACTGATTTTTTCCTGATATAATAGCAACTTGTTATCCAAGTAACCCTAAGAAGGGAGGTGAGTTCTCTTGCCAATAATCGTAAAAGCCAAAAAAAGCGAATCAACTAACGATTTGATCCGCAAATTTAAAAAGCTTGCTGCAACCGCAGATATCGTGCAGATCGTCAAAGATCGCCGCTACTTCCAAAAGCCTTCAAAAGTTAAGTCTCAAAAGACTGCTGAGATGGGTCGACTGGAAAAGAGAGCTCGGTCACTGAAGAAAATGAAAAACATTTCTCCTCAGGTTCTGGCCAAGATCAACCAACGCTTGGGAAACTAATTCACTAGCGAAACGTAAAAACCCCGCCAACTGGCGGGGTTTTTGGTAAACAATCACAGAAATCACAAAAAAATTAGACCAATGGTCCAGATTCAGTGAATCCACTAGTAATCACTTTTTTTGATACATAGTTTTTCCAATACAAAAAACTAAGTAAAAATACTAAAAGCAAAATCAAGCCTACGCCTCCAAACACTTGCATGGATGACAAGCCAAATAATTGACCTGGCTCAACCAGAGCCGATTCTGTAGTAGTTTTTTCAAAAATTTGATCAGTAGCTGTGCTATTAGCACGATTATTCTCTAGAGTCGATTGCTCTGTTCTCATACTAATAAATGAAAGAATCCTGTCATGAGTCGTTTTCACAACCATCTGTATAGAATTGTCTATTTCATCAAAAATAAAAAGTTGATTTGATTCTAAAAAATAATTCCTAGTTTCATATTCATAATCAGTAATCGAATGATCGGGCTGCCCCATTTGGCTATATTGATCCCTATATCTTTGACGATCACTTTTTGGAATATATAGTGAAATATCTAAAATAATATTGTTAGTATCTGAAACAATGCTGTGTGGATATGAATAATCATCCGAGTCGAAATAGTAAATTTTCTCACCCTGTTTATCTAGTATCTCAGAAGCTTGCGAGATAACAGACTGTTCTAGCTTGGAACCAACTTGCATTTTTTCTAATTCAAAAAAAGTCATAGTTATCCTAATTTATGGATTGGGACACTGATTTTGGCCATTGTAAGGTGAATCCGGGTGTTTTTCAAACCATTCAAACTGACGTGGTGATTTTCTACGCACCTCACACGGATCTTTTAAATATAATTCTACTGTAGTAGAAAACGCCTCCGCACAGTTTATTCTGCCATAATCAACAGGCGGGTACTCCGAAAATCTGTAAGTTGGGGCTTGGCTTTCAGTACTTTTTCGGCATCCATTTGTTTGAGAATATGACGGAACATTAAAACTCTGATATTTTTCATATGCCCAACGGTGAGCCATCTCGTGAATAATGGTATTTGTACATTTACTCGTATCATCTATGCCAGTGGCACCACAATTCACATGAACATCAACTAAACCTACATCAGCAATGTCCACCCAACCACCCCAAGTTGGATGATCTGGGTGTGCTCCACATTGAATTTTTATTTCATCGAAATCAGAAAGTAATTTTTCAATTTTTGATAAACCAATTGCAACACCAGCAACAACATCCGCTTCACAATCCCCCGAAACTCGAATTGGTTTGTTATCCGCTTGTATCTGCCAATGTCCATTTTGGCATTGATAATAATAGTCATTTTGACCTTCACAAACTCTGCTCCCATAACAAGTTCCAGCAAAGCTACAAGATTCTACAGGACCGGCGACACAAGCTTTTCCAATACAAGTAAAGCCACTGCCACAACTTTGATGCTGCCATGCTTTTCCACCGATGCATGTTGCCAATCCCAATCCATCACATTTCACTTCATTTGCAACACAGAAGTTTGTAGCACACATACCATTATTACAGCCACCATCACAGCGTTCAGATTTCACTAAGAAACCATTTGAATTGCATGAATATACGTAGCTAGCATTCCCTTCACTTCCACAGCTATCAGTTCCTGGCCAACATTTTGTACCTGTAATGGGTCCACAAAAATTTCCATATGGTGTTGGCACACAATTACCAGCGATACAGTCAGAATTTAAACTACATCGTGAACCATCTGGTGACTTTCCAATGGTTGGTGTAGGAGCTCGGGTAGGGGTGCGAGATGCTGTTGGCACCGGAACGCAGGCACCATTCTTACATGAACCAGACCAACAAGAACTTTTAACCCAAGCGGTTCCGGTACTATTACATGCTTTCACAGCTGTGCCATCGCATTCAGTTTTGCCAGGTGTGCAGACACCAGTATTGCAAAAGCCACTGGGACTGCAACCACCATCACATCTTGCAGATTTCACAAAAAAACCATTTGAGTTACAGGAGTACTCATAACCTCCCTCGCATTTTGCTTGACTTGCAGTGCATTTAGTACCTGAGATTGGTCCACAGTAATTACCATATGGTGTGGGAACACAATTTCCTGCCTGACACTGTGCATTGGTACTGCAACGCGAGCCATCTGGCAACAGTGCTAAACTTGGACTCGGACTAACACGTAATGTTGGAGTGGGTGCGTGAGTAGTGGTTGGCAGTGGAATTGGGGTAGCGGTAGGTGCTTTTGTTGGTTCTGCAGCAAAACAGGTACTGTTTTTGTCGCAATTCCAGCGATCCGCAGCAACCCAGTGGCCATCGCTGCATTTCAAACAATCAGTATATGAGTTACAAGCTGTTCCACCCTCATTAAATATATTCTTGCCATCACTACAAGTTTTTGGCTGAGGCTTTGCACAAATGAGTGTTCCACAGTCACTATTAGGCAAAATATGCTTTTCGCCATTTACGCACATCACGCAGTTACCCCATGTGGCTTCTGAGTCAAGACATACTGGCTTGGTGTTTCCACCAGAACCACTGTAATCACACTTGGAATATACATTAACACTGCCAAACCCAGCTGCTTGTTGACGCAAATCTTGACTAGTTTGCGCTAACATGAATGCCGCCACACCTCCAACCATCAGCAAAGTGATTAAAACTGCACCCATCACTCCCTTGATGCCGAGTTTGAAAAAATGTTTTTTTAGGGAACTATAAAAATTTAGTTTTGCCGACAAAACTGGCTTTTGCAAGTCAAATTCAGACAACCCATCATTATTTACTGGCAACTGATCCTGCATAAGCTCAAACAGTATGGCACAGCACAATCGCTTATCACAATTAGTGTGTAAGAAAAATACTATTTCTTTCTCGACTTGATTTTCGCTCTGATATTAAAATCCCATTGATCACCGTCACTGGTGTCAAAACTAGTGGAATTAGTGATTTGGTGGTAATTCACCAAGTGGTTGCTGAGCGTCTCTTCAATTTCTTTTTTCTGATCATTTAACTCACCAATCTGCACTTTTAGTGAAGTAACTTGGGGGTCAGTCTGCAGCTGACTGCGACGAACCTTAACCTCCTCTGAAATTGCCTCAACCTTTGCCTCGGCTTCTCCCAGTTGAGCATCGTTGTCATATACGTTTCGAAGCGATTCACGTTTTTCACCCATCTCTTCACTTACCCGACGAAGCTCATTGGCGTAACGTTCGATTAAATTCTGCAGTGAACCCAATGTTTCAGCTAATTCGTTTGATTTGGCAACTTCATCATCTTCAGCAGCAGAAACAGACAAAGTTTTTGATGTTTTTGGACTTAAATCAGTTTTTGTTTCTCCCATTAATTCCGCAGCCAAGTCGTCTGGTGATGATAGCTGTTCCAATTGTGAAGTCTCTAATGCTGCCACATCTGGTTTTGCTGGTAATGCGGTTGGATCTGTTGCTACAGGTAACGCGGTTTTATTGTCGGACATCATTGCCTTTCTAATTGCAAGATATCTGGAATTACGTATATATCATCCATAACGTATTGAAAAAAGTGTGTTCAATTTTAGTCAACACCATTCCAGATTTATAACAAATCTCACTCTAACGTAATTTGTCTCATCAGGCAAGCGGGCTTATACTACAACTGCGCAGCCGGATCATGGCCGTTGGCATTCATTGAGTGCTAATGGAGGAAAGTCCGGACAGCTGATACAGGGTGCCTGTCGATGAGGCAGGGGATTGGGCAACCAATCACAGTGAGAGCAACAGTGACGAACCGGGTGACGCCGGGTGAAACGGCCAAGTGTCTGGGCGTATATTATTGATTTCGATCAGTAATCCTCGGCAATCCTCCCCGCTGCAACGAGCGAATTTGACCTAATTGGATGTACTCCCTATTGGTTGAGGCAACTCAACCGAGGTCATAATGACTCGGCATAGATAGATCATGATCTAGGAACTTGTCTAAAAAGCCACATGTCAGCTACCAAAAGCGAAGTGAGACTTTTCAAACAAGTTCCAAGACAGAATCCGGCTTATAGGTTGCGCGACTAGCAAAAAAACATAACGCAAGGCTTCATCGCCTTGCGTTATAATGGAAAAGCATATGAATAATCCAACCTCTTACGTTGCATTCGTTATTTCACAAAGTCTTGAGGTAATATCGGTCTTTTTACCGAGGCTTGCTGCCGCATTTGTAGTTTTTGCACTTGGAGTACTTCTGGCAAAATTAGCGCGAAAAGTGCTAATCAAGATACTCTCAGCCGCCAACTTTTCCATTTTTTTAAAGAAAACCCCCATACAGCTTGCCTTTGAAGGTCAAGATATTGGAGCACATATTGAGAGATTGGTTGTTGGTGTAGTCTACTGGTTGCTATTGCTGATGACGGTTCATGCTAGTGCTGCAATTTTAGAAATTACTTCAGTTACATTAGTTATTGAAAAAGTACTTAATTATTTGCCCCAAGTTCTCTCGGCATTTATCGTTTTGAGCTTTGGATTACTGCTAGCCGGCCTAGTTGAATCGGTAGTCAAAGCAGCATCACGAGGTATTGGTATCCACAATTCGATCTTACTTGGAAAAATTGCCAGCTATAGTGTGGTCACGATTGCCGCTTTAAGTTCGCTTTCAGAACTTGGCATTGCCAAAGAATTTGTAACGATTTTATTTGTTGGCTTCGTCAGCAGTGCAGCACTTGCGAGTGCGTTAGCAATAGGTTTGGGCAGTAAAGAATTGGTGCAAAAGGTACTAGGTGAGTGGCATGACAAAAATTTCTCTAAACCAACCGAGGTTGTAGATAGTCCAACAACTGCTAAGAAAAAATAAGTTGGGATCGATATTGCAGAGCCTCAGCAACTGACTCAACTCCAATTGGTTGTTCACCATTGTCGCCAAGACGTAAATCTTCAATGGTTCTGGCCACTTTCTTTAATTTACCCAAACCTCTCTCTGAGAGCTTAAGCTTAAACTGGGCTTGCTCTAACAGCAACGTCGCTGCATGATCTAATTGCAACTGCGATATATTGTTGGCCCCATAGATCATTCCATTCAGAAAGCCATCTTGCCACCGTGCCTTTTGCTTGTTCCATGCCATTTGAACCAGCTGCTTCGCCTCTAAATAACTTTGCTCAGGTTGTTCCTGCGTCACATTTTGACTTGGTTGTACTCTAATACAAATATCAATGCGATCAAACCAAGCTGAAGATAACTTTCTGAACTGCAACTGGCCAGTATGTGGGAGACAAGTACAAGTTCTACTTGTCGATCCAAGGTTGCCACAACGACAGGGATTTGCGGCTGCAACCAACAAAAATCGTGCTGGAACTGTGGTTGCATCACCAGTCATCGCTGCCCCAAATTCAATCATGGCTTTGAGTGCCTCAAGTTGTTTAGTTGGAAAATCAACAAACTCGTCTAAGAATAACACCCCCCGATCTGCAAGCGTTACTGCTCCCAAACGCTGTTGTCTGCCACCTCCAACTAGGTCGTGCAAACTGATCGAGTTAGTTGGTGAGCAGAGTGGTCTACTGATGTTTTGCACAGATAATTCAGCATTTTGCAGCGATGCAACTCTTAAAATACTCAGGGAGTCTGCACCTGATGGGGGAGGAAGTAAATCAACCAACAACTTTGCCATAGTAGTTTTACCAAAACCAGGGGGACCAATAAGACACAGATGATGCCAGCCAGCAGCAGCAATCAAAGCGGCACGCTTGAGTACTTGAGCATGTTGTAGTGAATCCCATTCTTTTTCAGAATCTAACTTTTTTGCGTCGACCACTGGTACATTTAGAACGTGACTCACAGTACGCAGGTACTGATTTATTTGTGGCTTCCAACCTGTCATCACCTCACCAATGTGTCCAATTCCATGGACATCTATACCAGAAATAAGCGATAGGAATCCGATACTTTGTTGGGCACACCACACTTGCTGGTATCCATGCAGCTTTGCTGCAATCACCAACTCAACAATTCCAGTTACTGGTTTCACAGTACCATCAAGACCAAGCTCACCAATCCACAGCTGCTTATTGTGTATCTTAATTTTACTCGACAATAACTGCAGCTCACTCAAAAATGCCACCATCATGGCTAGTTCTAAACCAGTACTTTTTTTGATTAACCCGGCTGGAGTTAAGTTAATTACATAGTGACATTGCGGGAGTCGTACACCTAAAAATTTTAGTGCTGATTTCAATCTTTCTTTCGCCTCTGTCACCATTTTTGCAGCCAAACCAACCACTATAATTTGCGGAATACCACGATATCTAATCAATTCAACCTGAACAAACTTTGACTCCCGACCTGAAAGGAAAACACTTTGAACACACTGCATGTGGCTAGTATGTTCAAGAAAAGTGACAACTAACTAACAAAAAAAATTATCTAGCAACTGCTGATAGAAAAGCAGCCTGATACGCCATCTGCAATGCCCCAAACACTGGGGGTTTATCTGGATATACCAATTTTCCCGTCGGGTACGTAGCTGCAAACCACAACGCTATCCGGGTCCGTACAAATGATAGTGAATTAACACTACCAACCATGACACAGTCAAAAGCCTGATTTTTAAATGACAAGCCAGTCGCTACTGCAGACAGTAATTGTTGGATATCTAAGATAGCTCCGATCATAATTTTATGAGCAACTCTGTCTCCATTTTCTGCTGCCTTTACCACGATCCGAGCAATCTCAGCCATTTCTCGCTTGCTGAATTCTGATCCATACACCACCGTTTTTAAATCAGAAGTTGAGGTACAGTTAAAATGTTGTAACAGTGGTTGTCGCAATGCTGTCAGTTCACCACGACCGTCCGTTGCCTGCACCACAGCCTTGAGAGCACTGACACCAATGGCAAAACCAGAGCCCTCATCACTGAGCCAATAATCTAAACCCCCAGATTTTGCTTCCTGCCCTTGAGCATTTCTACCAATGCAGTTTGAACCTGTACCTGCAATCACCACCATAGCATTGGAGTTATCAGTACCACTTTTTAAAGCAATCATGGCATCATTCACCATTGTCACCTCTGGGAATTGAAATCCTAGAAAAACCTCTGAAAAAGTGTTTTTTGCCTGATCTAGTTCAGCTGCAGTGTCCATACCGGCCAAACCCATAACTACAGCTTCAAACCGTGGTGAGGCTAGTTCTTTCACTGCCTGACTAATTGCAGATTTTAAATTACCAACAGCTGTTGCCACATCTGTAGTAGTGAGATTTGTCGGGCCAGACTTGCCTTTACCGATAATCTGGCCTTTTTCATCAGCACACCAAACCGCCGTTTTGCTACCACCACCATCAATGCCAACAAAATATCCCATATTATAGTTCCGGTACTGGGGTAACTTGATTGGTATACCCCATAGCCCGCTTCCGCTGTATATACGATAAGATTAAATCCACATATACTGCGTGACTCCAAACCAATGGAGTAGCGGAGAGAGATTCTTCTGTGATTGGATCAAGTTGCTCAGCCAAAATCCCTGAAACATACTGATGATCAACAATCCAGTTAATAATATTTTCAACATTCTGTAAATCTTCAACAGTGACGTCATTCTTATCAAGTAATCGCATACCCTCCCACATGGTAGTAATGAGCCATGGGTTTGCTTTACCGGTAGCACTAAAGTATTTGTCGTGCTCGTAACGAATAATGCCACCCAAAGCTGTTGGGCTAGTTAATCGAGTAATCATCTGTTGATGACTTGAAATAAAATGTGGCTCATCCTGTTCAAAAACACGGAAATACCACAGTCCAAAAATCGAACTTGCATCAACAATTTCATCAAGTTCCATGCCTGTATCAGTAACTATTGCCGTTCGTACAAAAGACTGCAGAGTTGGGCTATATAAATGGTCTACCATTGCCTGCTTAATCTCCTTAGCAGCTTGTCTGTATTCACGCATATGATTGCGCTTGCCCAAAAGCTCACTCATATCGGCCGCAGCCATCAGACCACCGTAAACTGCACTACAGGTGTAGGTTGAAATACCGATTTTTTCCTCCCATAAATCATATGAGGGTAGTGGCAAACCAGTATCAGTACTACGGAAGTGAATTAAAAACTGAGCAATTTTTTCAACTAATGGCTTATACAATTCCTCGATAAACTCCAAGTCTTTACTCACCTTATAGTGGTTCCATAATGCCACCAAAACCGCTGCACTCTCATCCTCCTGAATAGGCAATTGTAAGATTCGATCTTTGAGCCACCCTTTTTGAGCAGTAGTGGAATGCCACGTTGAACCTAAACTCTGATCTGAGTTAAATCGATGGTGTAAATACCCATCAGGATGTAATACATCCATGCAAAAGCGGAAAAATGGTTTGGTTACTTCAGTAAAGCCTGCCTTATCTAAATTACAGACAATGAAAGCTGCATCACGAGGCCACATATAGGTGTAGTCATCTTTACCATATTCAATCATTTCACTATCAGCTGAAGCGATAATGCTACCTCGATTATCAGTATGAGCCCTCAGTATAAATAAAGATGTATCCAGCAATTTTTTCTGTTCTGGGGATAAAATTTCTGCGTCAATAACCCGCTCATTTAACCACGCATGCCAAAAATCTTCTGTAGAGTGCAACATGCCTTCAGGTGTTTTTTCATCAACCATAGCATTTAGCTCATAGGCCTCAGACAGTGACTCGCCAACACAAATCCAGTAATAGACGCGTGTTTTTGATTTAGCAGCTGCAGCGGTAGTCAAACGAAATACACTGTCTACGCTGCCATGCTCTACAGCATTTTTGCCAAGTTCACCATCTTCAGCATCACGAAATGACCCTTCTTTACCATCAAACTCGAATGCTCCCATCGAGTAATCATCAATCCCCATACCGGCTTCAGTCTTTCCATTGACCACGAACACCCGACGACCGCGATAATGCACTACCGAGTTATGAGTTGGATCATAAAATACTGTATTGCGTTTCTTATTTTCGCTGATGTGAAAAACTTGATGAAAAAATATTTTAATTTGTTTGTCTGTTTCAGAATGGTTATAAATATCTACCTGACGTATAAAAACAGCTGATTCGTTATAAACGACATCCTCCATCACCAAACTGATTTGCAGTGCGTCGTTTTTGCAAACCAAATATCCAACCATTGTTTCAGGTTTATACCCGAGTGTAATCACCCAGCTACCATCATCGAGCCAAGCAAATGTATCGCCTGCCATGACTCCAATTCGATGTTTATTACCACTGACATGATTCTCCAAACCAACATAGGGGTAATGCATGTCACGCACATACCCAAATTTATCCAGGGTGACTAAAAAACGACCATTTCCAAACACTAAAGCTCTTGCCATAACAGTATTATTCCTTATTTTATGAACTAGCCGCAACTGTCAAAGTGTCAGATGTAACACTTTTTTCTGCCAATTGTGCCCGTAGATCTGCCAATACGATTGCATACCGTCGATAGGCCTCAAATGGCGAGCCATAGGGACTAAAATAAGCATGCACATCGCCATCAGCAGCCCATTTAGTACACATATAGTAGAAATGGTCACTGGTTTGGAGTTTACGCCAAGTCTCCAGTAGTTGTTTGTCGCCCAAAGCAAGTAACTTAGATTCCATCGAGGCAATAATTCTTAGTGAATCCTGTTGCAATTCATTTGCAGTCCATGCAGTCAAATCTCGATCTACATCTGCCCAAGAAATAGGTTGTGGGACATCATAAACTAGCTTTTTTAACGAAGCTGCGATCTTGCCACTTCGTTGGTGGGTAAGTCGGCGAGATTTGAGTTGCTGATGCTGCCAAGAAACAAATAGTTGGCTGGGTGTCTGGCAACTATTCCATGACGACTCCAAAAACTGATGTATTAACACAGCAAAGAACTCAAAAATACCACTATCAGCCCACTGATGTTCTCCAAACGTTTCAAAATCCATAAACAAGTTCACTATTTCGTCTTCACGATATAAAGACAGCCACTTGAGGTATTTGTCCACGGTCAGAGGGTGATCGACCCAACTTTTATCACTAAAGCGAAAAGCAATATCATCAGAGAGCTGTGCATGCTTCAAGAGTAGGGGGAGCACTTGCTCTGTGCCACCGAGCTTATATGGATGACTCACAAAAAGCTGCGTTCTGGGACGATTATCAAGATAACGGTCTACCGCCTCAGTTAACATTCCTAGGTATCCTAATTTTCCAACCAAATATCCAACATGGTCTGAGTAAATCAGCTCAGTGTTGCGAAAGACTTTTGGCTTAACTCGGAACAACTTCCAAATTATTTGTCGATGTAATTCTATTTGGGCAGCAAATTCGGTTTCGGAATATAAAAAGGCGAGTGAGTGATAAAAAGTCTCTGCCAATAGTTCTACCCGGCCAGTTTTGACTAAACGTTTCAATAATACTATTACCTCTGGTTCAAATTCTTGAGCTTGAGTTAAAAACACACCAGAACATGACAGTGCAAAACAAAAACGTGGCTCTTGCTGCAGCAGTTTTTCAAGCAGCTGTAACATAGGCAAATATGACTTGGCAGCTACTTTTTTGAAAATAGCCTCATTGCCAGTTTTACCTGATTTATGAAAAAAATCCTTGCCGTTACCAAGATCAAAGATCTCAAAATTACCTATACGATAAGGTTGATGCAGCTGAAAATATAGACAAATCTGAGGCATAAATTTAATCAATTAGCATGAACAACTCTATGCAGGATAAAGCTTAGCGACGACCAAACAACTTACTATATACAGACTTAATCTTGTTGGCGGCACTATGCCAAGTCACCCGCTGCACTTCCTCAAGTTGTCGGTCAATGACCCCATGGGCATACTTAGGCTGGGAAATCAGCTGCACCACCTGATTGGTCATGGCCTCAATATCCCAAAAATCAACTGAGATTGCACTAGGCATCACCTCAGCAACACCAGTGTTTCTTGAAACAATTACTGGAGTATGCCGTTGTGCAGCTTCAAGTGCTACCAATCCAAATGGCTCAGACAACGAGGGCATTACGAATACATCAGCCCGATCAAGCAATCGATTGCGCTGTGCGTCGCGCAGAAATCCGCTAAATAATACCGTGGCAGTTAATTTTGTGTCTGCCGTCTTGAAGAGTAACTCATGATAGAGATCGCCCGAACCAGCAATCATGAACAACACATCTGGAATTTTCGCGTGGACTGCTCGTGCCATCTTCAAAAAATATTCGGTACCTTTTTGGGAGGTGAGCCGACCCATAAACACCACTAATGGCCGACGAGGTGCAAAAGCAGACTTGTTTGAGTCAATATGCTCGGCAGGAAAAATACCATTATGAATCACCTCAATCTTATTTGGGTTGATGTGGTATTTATCCACCAACAACTGCTTAGTGTAATAGCTTACCGCCACCACCATATCTGACCGCATCATGCCTTCATACTCACTTCGCATGATATAGGGGCTCCCATTTCCAGAGGGAATTCGGTCATATTCGGTTGAATGAATATGAGCAATCATTGGCTTACCAGTACTTTGTTTTAATTTAATTGCAGCAGGAAATGACATCCAATCGTGTGCATGAATCACATCATATTGTGAAGCTAGTTTTTGACCATCATGATCAACTAGTTTCGCATAATCATCGACTTTTTGCTCCATTTTAGAGGCAGGCAATGCCCGTAAATCAAAGGCAGCAATAGTTTTTTTGGCATCCGCCTGAGTATCTTCAGGAATCATTGCCGATGCATATGATGAAAATGGAGGCTTGCCTGGTGTATGCCAATCTGGACTAAAACAACTCAATACTTGCAAATGACTTGCATCGATTGTGGTCTGGTAGGGTAGTGTTAGATAAATTTGAGTGTTTTGACCAGCCAATGCTCTGGTCATACCCTCAGTAGCTACTCCAAGACCACCACTATTGTGTGGCGGGTACTCCCAACCAATCATCAGTACTCGATGTGAAACTTGTGACATTCGATGCGATTTGTTTTCAGTCTTGTTTTTTGCGACTTATGCCACCAAAAACAGGAGCTGAAACAGCCTGTTCTGTAATCCAGTGTAGCGAAAAAAAGCACTGCATTGCAAGAGGAACTTGCCATCCAAACTGCTATAATCACCACTGTGTTAGACACTTTTATCTACGAACTCAAAAAACCATATCATTTTGTAAAAACTGGATTGCTCCGTGCCCTCCCTGCAGCTATTAAATACGGCTTCCCAGCCAACAAACTTAAAATCATTGCCATCACTGGTACTGATGGCAAAACCACCTCAACTACGTTGACGTACCACATCCTAAAAGCTGCTGGATATAAAGTTGCCTTGATTTCTACCGTCGCCGCCTACATCGGAGATAAACAGATTGAAACTGGACTGCATGTCACCACTCCAGAGCCAGATCAGCTGCAAGCTCTAATGGCTAAAATGGTTTCGAAAGGTGTGGAGTACCTCGTTTTGGAATTCACTTCGCATGGTTCTTATCAGCAACGCTTGTTTGCTTCAAAACCTTTCTTGACTGGTCTGACCAATATCAATCATGAACACCTCGACTATCATCGCACTTTCCAAAACTACCTTGAAGCAAAAGTAGACTATCTCAAACAAGCAAAAACCATTATTCTCAACCGTGACGACAGTTCGTTTTCCAAAGTAAAACGCTATCTCACCACTGGCAAGCACTCGATCATTCCCTACAGTCATGAGGACTCACTACCAAAAATCATTACAGATGCAATTAAAGCCCGCTTTGACGAACCATACAATCGCATGAATGCTCGATTGGCGGTAACCATTGCTAGTCATCTTGGAGTTGATTCAAAAACTATCGCTGCCGCACTTCCCAGTTTTGAAGGTGTTCCAGGCCGCATGGAACTAGTACCTAACCGCCGTGGCCTTAAAATTGTAGTAGATTTTGCCCATACTCCTCAAGCACTCGAAGGAGCCCTGTTATCGCTTCGCAAACAAATGCAGCGTGAAAAAAGCGGAGGTCGCCTAATCGCAGTCTTTGGGTGTGCTGGACTTCGAGATCGTCAAAAACGACCAATGATGGGCAAAATTGCTGTCGATATTGCCGACATAGCGGTTTTTACTGCAGAAGACCCCCGAACTGAAAATATCTGGTCAATTATTCGCCAAATGAAGGAGCAGCTAACCGAAGGACACAACAAGATAGTTTCCATCGCTGACCGCAGGGAGGCAATTGCATTTACACTCAGTAAGCTTGTCCATCGCGGTGATGTGGTTGGGTTTTTTGGCAAAGGTCCTGAAAAAAGTATTTGCTATGGCACCACTGAATATCCTTGGAGCGATAGAGAAGTGATTGAACAATGTTTGTCCTCGACCTAGATCGTTTTCAGCAATTCTACTTGGTGGGAATCAAGGGTGTGGCAATGGCTGCATTAGCACAGCTATTAACCGATGCTGGCAAACACGTCAGTGGCTGTGACGTCGCCGAAGATTTTGTCACTAAAGGTGTGCTTAACACTTTGAGTTGTCAGATAGATGTAGGTTTTGGTCATCAGCTGCCCGATAATGCACAATGTGTGATCTATACTGCTGCTCACCACGGTCTCGACAACCCCATGGTGCAACAAGCTATCGAGAAGCATATTCCCTCTGCCTCACATGCTGAAGCTCTTGCTTTTTATCTCAATCAAAAACGAGGCATTGCAGTTTGCGGTGTCGGTGGTAAATCCACAGTCTCAGCCATGATTTCCTGGATTTTGGAAAAAACTAACCGGCATCCAGGATATGCTGTCGGTGTAGGCAAAATCGTGGGCCTAGAAAAAACCGGCAAGTGGTCTACAGAATCTGATTTATTTGTGGCAGAGGCTGATGAGTATGCTATTGACCCAGCTGCACCAAAAAAAGGCGAGCCAATGATTCCTCGATTTGGCTTCATGAAGCCTATGGTGACAGTCTGTACAAATCTCAACTTTGATCACCCGGATGTCTACAAAGACTTTAATCACACCAAACAAGTATTTGCTAAATTTTTCCTTGCCATCAAGGAACGTGGTGAATTAATTATTAATGCCGACAACTTAGACTTAGTGGAACTGGTTGACTCATTACAACCATATCTTGATGAACACGAGGTAAAAGTATGGACCTATGGCAGCTCAGAACTAGCAAAAATTAAATTACTTAATTACACAACGGGCGAAGGCCATAACCAGGCAGATTTTACCTATAAGAATAAGAGTTATTCGCTGAAATTACCACTTCCCGGAAAATTTAACTGCATGAATGCCATTGCAGCTATTACTGCATGCTTGGCAGTTGGTGTTCCGATTGTAGACAGCATTGCGGCCCTAGCTGAATTTCACTCCACCATGAGACGATTTGAATATGTTGGCGAGAAAAACGGAGTCAGATTCTATGACGACTATGCCCATCACCCCAATGAAGTGGCTAGCGTCATTAAAGCCATCACTGAGTGGTATCCCAATCGTCGTGTGGTGATTGCTTTTCAATCACACACTTTTTCTCGAACCAAACAGTTATTTAACGAATTTGTGACCGCTTTTGGCGAAGCCAAAGAAGTAGTAATGATTGATATTTTTCCTTCCGCACGCGAAGCATTTGACCCGAGTGTAACTAGTACACAACTCTGTGAAGCTATAACTGCAGCACATCCTCAAGTCAGTACTCTAAATCTTCTGACCATTCCAAAACTGGCAGCCTACCTACAACAGACACTCAAACCCGGTGATATTTGCCTAACTGTCGGTGCGGGGGACATCTACCAAGTTCACCAACTGATTGTTTAACAAGCATAAAAAATCAGTAGGCAGCAACCCCGCTTGAGTGTATAATCTCGGTTTGTACAAATTGTACGAAACGCGCCGCCTCTGTGGCGAAATCGGTAGACGCGCGAGACTTAAAATCTCGTTCTAGCAATAGAGTGTGGGTTCGATTCCCACCGGAGGCACTATGACAGACAAACAATTCGTCATCCAACAATTGCGTATTGATAAAATCATTTACGCAGTCGAGGCAACCGCAATTGCAGTTAGTTGTTTGGTCGGCGTAGTTTTGGCAAGCGTTTTCTTCCGCGGTGTAGCACAAGCCAGTATCGTGATGCTGCTTGGTTTCATCTGCTTTGCATATACGCTATACATGGGGCTTGGCAATTTGCGCAGATTGCGTAAAATCAAGCAACTAGAACGCAGCTTAATAAACTAGGCAAATACATCGGGGAATAGCTCAGATGGCTAGAGCGTACGGTTTGGGACCGTAAGGCCGGAGGTTCGAGTCCTCTTTCCCCGACATAAGTTGACAATTAGGCTTTAGGTAGCGTTCAAAGTTTGGATTTAGGCTGTAGGATACGACTTTTCCTTCTTCTACAACTAGGTTCGAAAACACCATTTTGGCTATTTTTTCAATTTCGGCAAGATTTTCAGTATTTTTGATTGTGTGACCAATGTTTTTTATATAGTTCGAAAAAGTTTCATACGACATAACTTGGTGGCTGAGTGCATAGTCAGTGTCAGCAATAACTTTTTGTAGCTCCTCAGTCTCAGACTCAAGTTTTTTGATCTTGTCATCATTTTTTTCAATCTGTTCGTTGAGTTTGTCCAAAACGACAGGTGTTTTGGCATTTGGCAAACCCTTCTCAACCATCTCATCAAGACTGCATTTTTTTCTGCGTAAGTTTGCAAGTAATAAACGGTACCTCTCTCTAAGACCATCTGACTTGCGTGTCAAATCTTTACTCATTTCATAGAGGTAATCGTTGTAAGCCGCCTCAGACACTTCAACGCCCTTGAGCAACTTTTCTCCCATGAAATCAGTCAATTGGTAGCTACGGATGCTCCTAAGAAGTTTGAGTGTTTTACCTAGGCAATCTTCGTTTTTACATGAAACTCGAAATGTCCTTGTGGTATTGCCTGTTGAGACTTCAGGGGTCATCGTTGAATTGCAACTTCCACAAATTACCAAGTTTTTGTATGGGAGATTTCTATTACCTGTCTTTTTGATAAAGTTTGGCTGGTTATGTGCCAAGCAGTTACGTAACCTCATGAAGTCTGCTGGCTCAATTACAGGTTTATATGGATGACTTTGGGGATAAACGTCTCTCAGCCATACCTTGACCTTACCATAGACATAAAGACCAGCATAAAAAGGGTCAGAAAAAATTGGAGAGAGTATTCTGCGATCGAGGTTGATTTTTTTACCCTTGTAAGTAAAACCCGCCTGCATCATGTAACGAGCAATGTCGTCTAGTGAGGTGCCATCAAGAGCCATTTGAAACCCCTTTTGTAGGATGGTGAAGTTATTGCCATCAGGCACAAACTGGTGCTGCTTATTCAGCGTGTACCCCCTGCGAGCTTTTCTGTTTGGAACAATGCCCTCCGATGCCTTACTCTCACTACCCCTTGTAGAAACGGCTGACAAATTATCAGAGTATTGCTTGGCAAGGATAAATTGAAACCCAAGTGTCATCACGCCGTTGTTGTCCCTAATGAAAGTGTGGGTGCAGAAAGCTAGATCAAAAATCTCACCTCGGTCAATCATGTCAATGATCTCGCCAGCTTCTTTCATATTTCTAGCAAGTCTGTCTGGATGCCAAGCAAGAATAGAATTACATTTACCTTGTTTTATCCAACGGAGCATTTTGGCAAAGTCATCACGCTTGCCAGACTTCCTCGCACTAATCCCATCATCAACGAACTCTGTGAGGATTTTGATTTTATTTTTGTTAGCGTATGAATGGCAGGCAGCTAGTTGCTCCTGTACCGATTTTTCCTGTCTCTCCACAACCTCACCATCACTGTCTTTCTTTTTGCCTTTGGTAGACTTGCGAGCGTAGATAACCCAAATCCTTTGCTGGTCATCGGTAACTATACCTTTTGACTGTTTGTACTGTCTGATTAGACCATTAGCGTAGTCCTCAAGAAGTCCCTTGGCATTTTGGGGCATTGATGTGGTGTCATTTACTCTTTTTGCCATTTTTGTATCTCTCAACTAATCTTGGTCGGCAATTGGTTTTTATTTCAATTTAGCTGAGCAGATACATCGTGATAAAGTTGCTCCTGCTCCCTCTGCAACCCAGCATCAAAAATGATGTGGTAGTCAAAGTTTTGGTTCACTTTTTTGAACTCATCGAAACCAATCTCCTTGGCAAATACCTCACTAAACAAATCATCTGCCTTACCACCATACAAACTCTTGTTCTTTTCGTATGCCATTTTTTCTTGTGTGGTCTTCACCTCAATGACAATGAAACGCCCAGTGCTAGTCTCAATCAAGAAATCAGGGAAGTAGCGAGCAATGCGTTTTTTCTCGGGACTGTAGTACTCAAAATAGAAATCATTGTGGCTGCTATCAGTTACACCACCAGTAAAGTAAATATCCTTGATGACCTCGCTCTGCTTGAGCTGCTTACTGAGGAAGTGAAATAGCTCTTTTTCGTCACGGCTATCGAAGCTATATGGATTGATGTGGAAGCCATACCGATTGGTCGTTTCCGCCTCTTTATAAACGATGAGCGACTTCCTGTCCTCACGCACGTTGATCTTGAATGGATAGTTCTTAGTCAACTCAAGCATTTCTTCAACAACCTCAGTTTTTTCCGTGTATTCATATACTTGCTGCAAAATGCTCTGGATAATAAAAAACAATAGTCCTGGCGAGTTGTTGACCTGTTGGGTGAGTTTAGCCAACGAAGCACTGCTATTTAGCAGAATCTGTTTTACTGCTATTGCCGAAAGATGCGTCTCACGACTAATACGGTCAATGATTTCATATACGGTGAGGGTGTTTTTTACCTTCACAATTTGGATAGTTCCGTCTGCTTCATACCTAGCTTGCTCACCATCCATTGATATGCCAGAGGTGCGAATAAACGGTTCATAAATATCAGCTTTGTAGTCTTTCCACTTGAGCACAATCTGACTTGGTGATTTGACATTAGCCTGTTCAATCGTTCTGAGCTGCTTCTTCACCTTCACAGAGCATTTTTTTTCTACAGTCAGCTCACAAGGGGCAGACTGCTGCTCTTGGTTTTGTAAATCGGTAAGTGAAGTAGCAAAGTTGCTCCTAAGCTCCTTATCCAAAATCTTGGCGTTCTCAGGTGAAACAAACACAGATGCCCTAACAGAGTTGTCACCTATGGCTCTCAAGCATCGGGTTGCTGATTGCAAAACGAAAATAGCACTCTTTGGCTTTCTAAATAAGGCACATGAAACAAGTGAACGACAATTCCAACCCTCAGTACCTTTACCAACCAGCAACACAATCTGTTTCTTACTACCAGCAGTATCAAGCCTAAAAAACTCGTCACGTTGATCTTCAGCTTCAGTGTGGTACTCGAGTATCTTGTCAGTACTAATACCTTTTTGTGATAACACTTTACTGACTTGTGGCAGTAACTCCTGTCTCAAAACATCAATGCTGGGTGCGTAAAATGCTATCTTTGGCAGTTTGTCTTCCAAACGGTTCTCTCCATATTCTGACCAAAACTTATCGAGTACGTCTACAACAAACTCCTCAGACTGGACATTACCATATTCAAAAAAACGCACTTGCTTCAAGATACCCATCTCAATACCTTGCTTGAGTCCAAAATGGTAAACCACATCAGGCAACATTTTAGAGTTTACATATGGGGTACCAGTCAGGTTGACCACACCAACCAAAGGCGTCTTACCTTCTTTGTGAATGTAATCAATCGTTTGACGTGTCTTTTTCAATGCCCCCTCAAGTGTTGTACCAAATGAGTGGTGTGCTTCATCGACGAACACAGCCAGATCTTTCATCTCACGAATGAGTAATAGTCGCTGGTTTTCTTTAGCCCGATATTTTATAAAAGTTTCATCTTTGAGCCAGTTGAGCTGTCTGTTTTCAACGTGCTGACTCTTGAGGATGATCTTCTGGGAGTTGCTCACCACAATGTTGTAGTTACCAATCGGGTTTAGAGCAGTATCAGGACTCTCCAAGTAGTGATATTTGATATTCAGAGTGATGGGCAGATACTCCTTAGGCAACACAAGCGTGTAGTCAAAGTTTTTGATTTCCTTGAGGCTTTCAATAATGGTTGTGTCAGGTGCGAATACCAAGATATTTTTGGCAAATCTCGAGTCATCTTGGTGGTAGTACGACAATACAAAGTCATACAGAATCATCGCTCCCATCAAAATTGTTTTACCTGACCCCATTGTTAGTGCATAGATCTGGTTGGCATAATCCAATTCACCAAATTGTTCATACAGTTTTTGGTTGATGATCTTGTCCTTATCAGTGTTGAGTAAGAGATCAATCATCTCGTTTTGCGACAAACCCAAACTTAGCAGCAGGTCTTTTTCGGTAGTGAATACTGAACGTATAGCCTGATGGGTTGGTTTATTACCCAAAACCTCTTTTAGGTAGATATACGTCTCCAACGCTTCAATCTGTGGTTGATGTAAGTATGCAACTGATTTGATATGCCTCAGTATATTTTTGGTTTCAGGCAGTACACCCTCATAGCCAGCATGTCGCCACTGGGCAATTACCGTTACCAACGCATTTAGCAACGGATGCTTCATACTCCTGCCTCCACCTCAAAGCTCTCGAAGTACTCCTCACCCAAAACATCCACAATTTTTATGGCAATTTTTTTCTTACCTACAGACTGATGTTCATACTGATACTTACCTGCCACAACTGATTTTTTGTCAGGTAAGTCCATAATTTCAGCATTGAATAACTCACCATTGTAGTCAATGTCGATAGCCACACTGTCGATAATTTGGTGGAAGTCTTCAACCTTAGCTTGGTTAGACTTATCAATTACCTTGTCATTCTCTAACTCAAGACGTCTCATCAAGATTGGTGAGTAAAAATCTGCGATCTCGATAGTGAGTTTTTTTCCTGAAGTGGAGAGCTTGATCTCTGCCTCAGGTTTTTTCTTGAACACTAGGTTCTGCTTGTCTCGAAGAATGTTTTTTATTGAAATGGGGACACCCGTCCCGTTTTGCTTCTTTAGAAAATCTTCTGCATCTAGCTCAACCCCTGAGCAGATGACCACCACACCTTGTTCATATAAATGCTCACCACTAGAAGAAGTTGTTTTGACGGTAAATGCATCCAGCGAGTCATTTACATTCTTGAGGAGCAATGTGATGTCGTACTTATTCAGCACCCGATTGAGTGGCAACACCTTGACATAGTTGTTGTCTAGGATGCCATCGAAGTAACTTTGCTTGACTGGCTCAACTCCATACACGTCCATCACAATATCTTTTGCTTCTAACTCATTCTTGAAAATATCGTAGTTGTTGACGTTGTATACCTTGAAAGCATTGAGACCCCTAAAATCGCCTTGTGTTAGCGTGGGTTGAGAAGATTGTTGGTCTTGCATGATCCGACTCAAACGCTTGGTTGTGGTTTGGATAGCACCAATGTTGATGTCACAACCAATCCAACGTCTACCGAGTTTTTGTGCTACTGCCAAAGTTGTGCCTGAACCAAGGAAGCAGTCTAAAACAATGTCATTGGGGTTTGTAGATGCTTTTATAAGTCTCTCAAGTAATGCTTCAGGTTTCTGTGTTGGGTATTCAACATTTTCAATCGAGTTTCCTTGAATAGGATTTACATCTGACCACACATCTCCTGGATTTTTACCATTTTCCTCAAGTTTGCTGGGATCTACACTATATCTAGCCTCACCACGCTTTGCTCTTGCAATAGTTTCTGGACTGTATGCGACTCCAATCTCACTTCTATTGAATACATAATCTTGACTTTTGCTGTACCAAAAAATTGTTTGATGTTTTCTGCCAAATCTATTTCCGCCGCCACCCATTGTGTACGACCAAATAATCTCATTTTGGAAGTTATCTTGTCCAAATACCTCATCTAACAGGATACGCAACAAATGACTCCTATGCCAATCACAGTGCAAATAAAGGCTTCCATTTTCACTCATTAGTTCCCGCAAAATTATGAGTCTTTCATACATAAACTGAAGGTATTCGTCATTTTCCCAAAGATCTGTATACTGTTTTTCCTCCAGCAAACCAGGTTGATTGCCTTCAATTTCTTGACCACGAATCTTGATCTTTTTTACATAATCCGCTTTGCTATCAAATGGCGGATCAATATATACCAAAGAAATCTTGCCCCTGTATTCTCTTAGTAAGTGTGCAAGAACTTGCAAGTTGTCACCCCAAAATAGTTTACTAAAATCCTGAGCTGATAAGTCTCCATACACCTCTTTTTCCTGTGCTGGGAAGTACTCAATCTTATCGAGTGGCTTTTTACCCACCCAAGTCAGCATAGGGCGACCCTTTGCTTTAGCTATTGTTTGCAAATCTTTTTGGTCGCTCATACTTGTTGCCTTTCTGACTTAGATTGTTCAATAAATGTATCGAGATCCACTTGTTTGATTCTGTACTGTTTTCCTACCTTGAAGGCAGCTAGTTTGCCTGATTTGATCCACCGAAAAACTGTGAGGTATGTCACCTTGAATCTCTTGGCTACTTCTTGAGAGGTATAATACGTTTCTTCGTTCATTGTATTTATATTATCATTGATTATCACGATGATAATAGGGTTGTTTTTGAAACACGACTTTGTTTACAATGGGGGTTAGGTTAGAGGGGGATTGGACATACCCATAAGGTACATCCAACCCCCTCGGTTTATTGCTCCTCTACTGGAGCGTTTGCTGCAAACTGTTTCACTAGATTTAGTGAGTGTTCAGCACTGGCTTTTTGCCAATAACTCTCGCTATTACAGATGATTTCATTGTTGTTGCCAACAAATCTCCACCAGTAATAGTAACGACCATCATTGGACACTGCCTTTTTGATGACGAACTTTGCCATATAAATCTCCTTTCGATGGCTACTTTTTACCTTTTACACGCTGAGTCAACGCACTCGCTGAAACAGTACGGACTTGCTTGGAACTTGAGTTCTTGAGCAGTCTGCTCGCTGTTGAAGCAACACGCTTACTCGTTGTTTCGTTTCTTTTTGCCATATTTACTCCTTTCTACAAAAAACACGGACATGAGTCCGTGCTGGCTTATTTATAATCCATAGACCAGAACTAGCTCACAGTTGGAATGATTGCACCACTACACCTTGGATAGCAAAGTCCTCCCGTAATACTATTGGTTTATGTTCTGGATTAGAGGATTCGGGGACGAGAGCGACATAACCATCCCCAGGTTCAAACTTCTTTATGGTTGCATGGTCATCAATCAGTGCCACCACTCGATCTTTTGGCTTAGCAACAGTTTGTTGGCGAATTAGAACCATATCGCCATCATTTATATTTGCATTATTCATAGAGTCACCAGATGCTCTCAAGTAAAAGTAATCCTTGGGGTTGCCACTAAGAAACTGCAAATCGGTTGGCAGGTATCCCTCAACGTTTTCTAAAGCTAAAATTGGGGAACCACAGGCAACAATGCCGACAATCGGCACAGGAAAAGTTTTATGTTCTGATTCAATTATTAGTGAGATATTACGCTTTTGAAACTTGTCACGGTTGATAAAACCTTTCGCCTCCAAAGACACAACTTTCCTCTGCACTGAGGTGAGCGAATCATATCCAAATGCAGTGGCAATTTCCTCAAGTGTGGGAGACTGACCGTCACGTTTGATATGCTCTACGATGTATCTAAGTATGTCTTTTTCTTTTGGGCTGAGTTGTTGTCTCATTCCACAATGGTAACACACTGATGAAAACAGTGCAACTGTTTTAGGTGTTTACGACAGGATTGATACGTTTAGGCAATCACTTCAACTTTACTTCTGGGTTTCTCCCCATACTTGAGTCAAGCCATGTTGCCTCAGCTAGATCTCTCACACCGTTAGTCACTTTCAACCAACCACCAGCTTTAGGATATTGTTTTTGCATGATTTTTACCCAAGATGCTACTAGGTCTTTTTTCTGGTCATCAGATGCACTAGACCAAATACTGGAACTAATTACCACATTGAGTGCCACGAAGTTTACTGAGTTTTTGTACTCCTGTAATTCACCACCCAGCTCAAATGCTTTGGTTGCCTTGTCGTTTGTTTCAAGACGTATGTAGGCATCAAAATTAGCAGATGGTGTAACCGAATCAACTAAATCTACTAATGCCTGAGCAGTATTGGCAGCCTCAAAGTTATTGCCACGCTTAGTGTCATAGTTTTTTCTCTTTTCATGTTGCTCTTGGTTGATAGTCTCATCGCTTTTTTTAGCCACTAGTTGAACATTGTTAGTTGGTGCATTTTGAACCTGTGCTGGAGCTTGTGGTGACTCATGTTTGCCATATTTTTCATCTAACTCACCAGCAACTCCCAGCACCAACAAGCATCCCCAAAATGCAGCAATTATTTTGATCTTTTTAGACTTTGACCATCCCTTATGCATAGCAACCCACTGCGTGAGCGATAGGGGCCAAAACATCACCAGCACAACCCAATACCAGAACGGTTTGTCTTTTTTGCTTGTTGCTGTCATTTGAAACCTTTCCCTAGGTGAATTGTTTCTACTGCTTCTCTGATCTGGGTGTTGTTGAGGTGTAAATAACGACGAGTCGTATTGAGGTTGGCATGACCAGCCAGCTCTTGTATGACGACCAAATTGACGTTGTTGGCGAGTAATGCACTAAAACAGCTATGCCTAAGTAAGTGACAGCCAAAGGTGGATTTCTTGATTTTGGCAATCTTGAGGTATTTTCGTACTAAGCAATACACTGAGTTGGAACGCATGCCTTGGTGTTTTTTACTGATAAAAACTAGGTCATCACCAAAGTCCTGACGTTGGTTGAGATACTGTGCAAATAGCAGAGCAACTTCATGTGTTAGTGGAATCGTTTGGTACTTATCTCTCTTGCGGTGAACTTTTATGGTTTGGTTCTCCAAATCAATGTCACCCACATGCAATCCAGCTAATTCACTCACCCTCAAACCGCTACTCAAAAACAATGAAATGATGAGCGTGTCACGCAGTTTGAAAAATGGCGTAGCTGTTTGGTCAATGGCAGCAAGCAACTGTTTATATTCAACAACGGTAAGGTAGTCGGATTCTTTAGTCGGAATTGATGGGGTATCGATGTCATCAGCAGGATTTATGACCAAAAACTTGCGTTTGCGTAGAAAAGTAAAAAATGAGCGAATTGATGCCAATTTCCTAGCTCTTGTAGTGGCTATATTCGGCTTTTTCAAGCCATCTTGGTGTGTAAGGTAAGCCAAGTACGAGACAATATCAGCCTGGGTAACACCTTCAATTGTGGACATCCGTCCCGTTTTTATTAGATAGCCATCAAACCCCAATAAGTCATGCTTGTATGCTTTGAGTGTTTGAGACGAATAGCCACGCTCAACAATGAGATAGTCACAAAATTGGTTGATTGCTGCTTGTATTGTCATGACGTACTAATTGCCATTATCTTGAATACAGAACACACTCCTTGTCTGGCGGACAAGAAGTACTACATATTTATGAACTGAACATGAACTGAGACTGAGGTCTAGTGGACACTGTTTATTCTGTGAGGTAGAGCCACTATAATGGCAATTATATTGGATATATCGGTAAAATCTCATTACTTTACCCCTAACTTAGCTTCCTCCTCACAAATAATTTGCTCTTCAATTTCTTGTAATAGCTTGAGCCATCTATTTGGGTATGCCTCTGGTACGACCACAGATGACTCTTCATACCAGCGTTTGAGGCGTTCACGCTCTCGACCATCTTTGAAGTTGCCAAACTTACCTGTAGTCACACGACCTCTGGCACAGTGCGGATCAAGTGCAATACTGGGGATAGTAAGTCTTTCTCCACGCTCATATCGTTTCCAAATCAGGTTACGTAGTGAGTCAATGTCCCGCACTTTTTTACAGTTACAGAGGTATTGAATTGCCTGAAAAACTAAAGCTAGCTTGGCAGCAGTTGGCTCTTTGACATGTTTGTGCATTACTTCCCAACCACACCTGAGTGAGTGAAGCAAAATACTTGCATTGATGTCGGCATTACCAATATCTTCACTGGTAATAACCAGCAACCTTCTCCAGAGAAAAGCACCAAAGTTGCTCTGGTGAATGACATACCCAAAAAAGCAAGCTGAGTACTCGTCATTACGACGAATCGCTTTATTTAGTGCTGAGCTAACTTCGTCAAACTCGTAACCATCAATGAGCTGAGGTTTGAACGGTGGTCTACTTGTTGGCATTTTGCAAATCCTTTCTTTCAATCTGGTATGCCTGTTGAATCAAGAGTTCAGCAAATCGCCTTGTGAAGCGAGTGTGAGCATTGATTTGCTCTATGATCTGTTTTTGGGTAAACAAGGATGGCGAAACGTTATTTTTTGAAACGTTTTTTCGTGTGCTATATCTCATTTTTTGCCTATCTATCGCTACTTTTTATAGATAGAACAATGTTCGCACTAGTCGACATTTACGTCAAGAATAGACCGACTCGTCAAGCTTTTTTTGATAGCCTGTTTTGCAATTTTGCAGCTAAATAAAGGGAGTTGTAGGCTTTTTTGCGAAGCTTGTGACCAATTTTGGTTGGATGAACTCGAAGCTCTAATTTGTATAGTGACTCACTCATTTGGGCAAGTTGACTACCTAACTGATATGAAAGTTTAGCCTTCGCTAGCATTTTACTTGCAACGAGTGTGACATCTGGAAGTTCACCTGTATCGAAATACTTTTGTCTAAACCTCCTCAGACTTGAGGGTGAGAAGGTACCATAACCCTGATTTTCAAGTTTCTTGACCACATTGATGTGATTAGACCAAAGCAAAACTGAAATACGTTCTGGCGGTATTTTGTCACTCAACAAGCCGAGAAGATAATCATACGCCCCTGGCGACTCCCAAGCCAAAGCGTGAACAATTGTTTTATGTCCATCTCGTCTGAGCCTAGCTGCACAGTTCCAAAACTTGTTGTCGTGTGACAACTGCAATGATTTGTTTTTTGCTCCACACATCTAGCACTGATTCTATCTGATATACCAGAATCAGGCTATTTGAGCCATCAGTCGACAGATAGTCTACGCCGTCCAAACACTTCGTAAGACCTTATATGAATCTCTGCACCACTGAGTTCGGGGTACATGGAGGCAATTGAAAATATGTATTTGTCTGCTCGCTCAAGTATTTCAATGCCTTTGGCTTGATAGAGCTGTTTTTTGACACGTTCCACATCGCTTTTTTTTACATACCTCATTTTTTGTTTGCCATTCATTCGATATTTCAGTGAAGTTGCGTGGTGAAAATAGCCATGATTACACTTGCAATTAGGCTTACCACAACGATGACTATTTACGACCAAACATGCATTTGTGGGAATCAGTTGACCTAGTATCTCAATGTTGCTGGTGTACATGACTCAATGGTTCGGATCTGCTTCATCCTCCGACCAGGAATTATAGTTTCACAATCATTTAGTGATCGTGTCTTAGGATTACTATCATCAGTGAACAACGCAAACCCACCCACCACCATGGCTAATAAAATTGCTACAACCATGCAACATGTTTGCACTCCTAGGGGTATCAACGATGATTGCAATTCGGTTTCTTCAACTTTTTTATCGCTAAGCTCAACCATTCTGTCATACTCCTTCTTATCGTCTGGCATGTTAGCCCAAATACCCTCCTGCTCATTAGACAGCTTGAACGCCTTAGCAAAAAAGTTGAGGTTCACCAATATCTGCACAAGCCCCGCTACGATAGAAGTGATTGTAAAAACCCAACTAATGAACATGACAGCCTTCAACCCTTCAGCCAAACTTTGAATGTTTGACACCAATGGTGATGTTATGCCCAAAAAAATAGTTGCAACCAAAAAAAGTGTATTTGATAAACCTTGTTCAGTTTGATTTGCTAATCCAACGTAAAGATTTGCTCTTGCAAAATGCGACTGATGATTTCTGTCTGCACGCTCAGAGTTACTATTTTTTGCCACCATTAGACCCCTTCACATTTGGAGTTTTGGCTGCAAAACTGTTGCCTACATTCACCACAGTTCGCACAGGTGCTGATTTTGTATTTGAGGTTTTGGCTGCAAAAGCCTTCTCGTTGCTAACTTGTACAATTTTTTTCATATATTAGTTCCTTTATTGGTTCGAAGTTATTTAGGCTTACTTAGTGTGAGTATCAATTCCAGTAATAACATTTGTCTTCTTCGTCTGGTCAGTTTCAGAAAAAGTTTTCTTGCCAATACTGAATTGCCTCAAAACTCGCTTGCCTTTGTCGTCTGACTTTGGCGTGCTGGTTGTTGCAATTACGGGGTTATTCGTACGGATTGCGGTCAATTCACGCATACTTTCTGCAAACCCAGGGTAGTTTGGATTCTCAGGTTTTTTTGTATCGTTCTGGTTCATATATCAATTATAGCTTGAAGTCCAATACATTTTCTTGGAGGTTTTTTGTTGCCATTGCATACTCCCGTAACTCCACAACCAATTTTTCCAATTCTTCTCCAAGTCTGATAAAATCAAAAAAGGTTCGAAGTCTGTCACGTATACACGACATACTAAAAAATCCGACTTTATGTCGGATTTTTTAGTATCAGTGATAAAAGGACGCCCGTGCCCAATCAAGTGAAAACATTCAGTAAATACAATCATGAACGTGATGGGGTAAGTCCTCTTTCCCCAAAATCAACAGTGTCTTTTT
>CAYWDM010000002.1:0-280375 GCA_964457085.1 uncultured Pseudomonadales bacterium
TGTTGGCGTTGGACTTGGCCCCTCAGTTGGTGTCAGTACTTCTGTTGGCGTTGGAGACAGTCCCACTGTTGGTGTTAAGCTTGGACCTTGAGTTGGGGTAGGTGTTTTTGATGGTAATGGTGGGTCGGTCGGGGTAGCTGGAGTAGGAGTAGGGTCACCATCATTACAGGGGTGGCAATAAAACTTACCATGACATTGATATATTTTGCCATTTGGACAGCAACAACTCTTCATGCAACTCTCATTGGAGATGTCACAACAGCTGGTACCAGTGCAGTATCCACCTGCGGCTTGTTGACGATTATCTTGACTCATTTGAGTGAGGTAATAAGCGACACCGCCACCAATGAGTAGTAAAATCAAGAAAATTAAGCCAAGAATCAGAGTGAGTCGTTTCTTCTTTTTAGGATCAATTGTTTTTGGTGCCGTGGCATTAATGCCATCTGTATGTGAGTTTGATCCAGTGGGTGTGAGTGGTGCTGGTGGTGCAGGTGGAGTCGGTACAGCTGGGGGTGCAATTGGCGGAGTTGGTACTGCTGGATTTGTAGCTATGGTGGGGATTGCTTTTGTGGCAACTTGAGTTATAGCTGGGTTATCGGCTATTTTTGCGACTGGAGTGGGTACGAAAACAGAATACCCGCTTCCTTTGCGATCAGCATCTGTACCGGCGGCTCCAACCACATTAATCATATTAAAAAAAACAATTTATTACTTCATATAGGATACATACGAACAAGGCGTCTCGTCAATTGTGTTTCACAAGTGGTATCAGCGGTTTTGTTTTGGACTATTTTGAGCGATTTTCTTCAAAAGATGATATTTTTTGATATATTGAATTGATCTTTACTGTATAGCTATGGGCATTAGCCAACTTTCTCATTTGTGTTTGTTGTTCTGTTGATGGTGGATTTTTTAGTAAGTGGGACACCTTTGAGATAAAATCTGCGGTGTTTTTGGCGGTGATGGCATGTGGCATAAATGATTGAAGTTCAGAGAGAGCAGTTGAAACGACAGGCACTCCCATATAGAAGTATTCAAAAAGTTTCATGGGGAATGAAAACCGATTGAAAGATTGCTGTTCAATATAGGGTATGAGCCCAACTCTCCATTTATTGGTCGTTTGCCACAGCAAGTGTTTTGGCTGTGGAGCGAGTAATACTACGTTTGGCTTGGTGAGTAGTTGTTGTAATTTGAGATTCCAATTTAGTTGTTGAGTTTCTGCACCAACCTCTACTGGACCAAATAGCTCGATTTTTATTGCGGGAATTTTGGTCGCTAAAGCAGTTAATAGAGAATAGTCAATCCGGTCGCCAATAGCTCCTAAAAATCCAATGACTGGGGGTTTTGTGGCAGCTGTTGTTGGTGACGGAGCAGATGCATATACATCGTTCGCAAAACCCTGAACAGTTATCTCAACTGGTGGGCGTAATGTCGAATGAGCTTGAGCCAAAGCTTTTGAATTCACGGTGAATACATCGACATCTAGAATCAGATTATTCTCGAGTATTTGAGTGATGTTGGCATGCTCATTGGTTGCTGCTTGATGGTAATCGACACAATCATAAACACTGGTGAACGAACCTAGTAATTTTTGAAGTGGGGCAAAAATCGGGTCAAAAATCCAGAGTATTGGTGTGTTATTAAAAGCACTTTGTTTTATTTGTAACCATACCAGAAATAGTTTTGTAGACAGTGCCCAGTTAATTGCTTTAATGCTGCGGAACCTGTTGCCAGGTAGTATTAGTACTGGAGATACCCAGTAGATTGGATAATTTGTTTTGACCTCATGTATTATTCGAAAATTTGTTTCATTGCTAAATATTTTTTTAAGAAAAGTCACTAACGATATCGGTTCATTGCAAGCGAGTGCTACGACTGTATTCTGTTTGGCGAGTTCAAAACAGGTTTGTCTTTGGTAATCGGCAGGTCTATCCCAAGGTAGGTGAAATGGGGTGATGATTATTCGGTTGCAAATGGTGTGTTGAGAGCGATGATTGGTCATGCTTTGATGCTCATAGCCGTAATTGATTTTGCTTGAGTCAGTCCTAGGAATATGAACAGGTACACCAGTAACTCACTTTGATTAATAAAGATTGGATAAAATTGTGCACAGACTAAATATGCCAGTGCAGCCGCCGCAAATTGATTAAAAGGTTCTCTACGTAGGATGAAAGGTTTAAAAATAGTCAAGATAAAGAGACTAAAAAATGCCAGACCAACTACACCCACTTCTACTAGTAGTTGTAGTATCAGGTTGTGTGCATGTGCAGCATCAATCGAGCGAGATTCGTTGGAAAATCCAGTTGCAAGAGCAAGTGGTGATAAATTAATGCCGACGCCTTCTGGGCGGACCGCACTTATTCTCAGTGAATAGATAAATTGCTCGTATCGATACCGACCACTCCCGTACTCATTGAAACTGGTGACTATGCTCTTGAATCTATTGGCCAGAATTGGACTCATTAAAATCAACACACAGGTGATCATCACCAGTGCGACAAGTCTCATTTTTTGATAGGTGTTGTTTTTTTGAAGTAGATGCAAGCCATAGAATACAAAAAATAATGAGAGAATTATTAAAATTCTATTCATTGAGGTTGCTACTCCAATAAATCCAAAAAATATTAGCAGCATCTCGATAGCGACGTTGTATTTGTTTTGTTGATTGGCCACATCTTTTAAGTGCCACAATCTCATTGTAATAATGCAAATTAAAAATGTACCGAGTAAGGCTGGGTCAGCAAACCACCCGGTTGTTCTCAGAGTGGAGCTGTCTTCAGAAGTTACTACTCCAAAATTGATATTGGGTAGTTTTGTTTCAATAAAGTGTCCAGTTGGACCTTGGTGTGCAATCTGTAAAAACGCCCAGCCAATTTGAAACATGAATGTAATAGTTAGAATTAGCATTGTTGTTCTAAACAAATTAGAAGTTGATGGAAAAACTGGCTGTAAAATCGTCGGTAGTGCAAAGACGATTATGAGCTGAAAAAACTGCACTGCACTCAAAAGTATCACCAATGAATATGTTTGGAATAAGCTCTGCCAGATAAGATTTAACTGAAATAATACCAACCAAATGGTTGCAGGTACCAACAAGTGACGCTGTGATTGTAAGAACCATTGACCTCGCCTGATGAGTTGAACAACTAATAGCAGCAAGATTCCCTGATGCATGTAAAAGGGGAAAATGTAATTAACATCGAAAAATCCGTGTGTTAATTCAGAAAGTGGAACCATTGTTAGTGTGTAGCTTTTGCCTTTTGAAATTAATGCAGTAGCGACAAAAGTAATCCACAGTGCTTGAGTGAGACTTTTCCTCACCATAGCCAATGCTGTTAAGTACGCTAGAGTAACGATGACAAAACTAATGTTTGAATTGACAAACCATAGACTGGCGTAATACAACAGCGTTGCCCACCACAGATATGTATCTGCTCGGTTAGGCAGAAAACTTGAATATAATTGCTTGATAGTTGCTAGCACTTTTGACATGGTAATACCACGCTTTATTCGCACCCATTTCTTTGACGCACTAATTATTGTGGCTATTATACTCACGCTCTCGGGTGTTTTTTGGTTTCGTCAATTAAAAAAAGATGAGTGGGTCAACGTCTCAATTAGAGTTATGAATGATGAGTGGTGGTGGCCCGGGACCGATCCAGAAAGTTGGTACTCAGAAGGATTAAAGGTTGGGGATGTGGCTCTCAATTCTTTTGGTAAACCAGTTGCCAAAATTACCCAAATTGATCTCGTTGACTTAGGTGTTTCAAAATACAGGACAACCATCCATCTACAACTTTTAGTTACTCATGACACTGTTAAACAGTTGTATTTGTATAACTTCCAGCCGCTGCTGGTTAGCAAATCAATTGATTTGAATTTTAGAGACCATAGTGTTAAAGGAATTGTGACGGCAATCAATCAACTAAGTGAAGAAAAGAAATATAAAAAATTAGACGTAAAAATGACCAGCATATTTCCATGGGCAGCAGCTAGTTATAAGGTTGGGCTTTTTGCCATCAATCCCCAGGGCCAGAGGACAGCTGAAATTCTTAAGTTGCAAATATCTCCTCATGTTTCTCGAGTGTTTTCAGATAGACGTGGTGAAATGATATCAGTTGTTAATCAAGACTATAGAGATGTATACGCAACTGTGTCAGTGTTATCCTATAAAACTGGAGATGTTTGGTATCGTGTTGATGGTGCACAATTAAAGGTTGGGGATACTATTTGGCTGCATTTTCCAGAGACTACCATGAAAGATGCTCAGATACTTAAAGTGTATCAAGAAGACTGAGGAGTTTTTTTTCTGATTCGATTGCAGTTTGCAGGTATTTTTTATAATACTCCTGGGCCATCTTTTGCTGTTTTTTAAGATTTTTTAAATCAGATAAATATTCAATCGCTGATTGGTATTCTAAAACGGTTGATGCAACGATCCAAGGATTTTGTATTTCGGGAAATTCAGGTAATCCAAATACGCCGATTGGTGAGGTAATTATTGCTTTAGCGTATTTTAAAGCCTCAAGTGCTTTAATTCGAATGCCTCCACCGATTGAAAAGGGCAGGATAACAGCAGTTGCTTGTTGATAATACGCATCAAGACTGTCTTGTTTGTCATGAAATATAATTTTCTTTGAATTTGGTAGAAATATTTTCATGGATTTAAAGTCGTGGTGTGTGCCAAGGTTGCCAATAACATCAAGTGTCAATTTTGGATACCGAGTGGTAATTTCCGGCCAGTTTTCTGTAAAAAATGTGTGCAGTGCGTTAGCATTTGGAAGCCAGTTAAGATTGCCAATGAATAGTAATGAAAATACTTTGCTTTGCTTGGTTTTTTTGTGAACAGCTGGGCCAATATTTGGCAGCACTGTGATTGTTTTTGCGGTGTCAGATAATCTCAGTATTGATTTTTGGTCATTATTTGAGATGGCAATCACGAGATCGGCATGTTTAAAGTATTGTTTTTCAATTCTCTTAACTAGATATGCTTCCGCCAACCAAATGAGAAAATGCCAGTGACCAACTTTCGGTGAAATGGTAAAAAAGTCATATAGTAGTTGCCACTCAATATTGTGTTCTTCAATAATAAGCTTCAGATTACTGGCGGTAGGGAAATATGGGGCAAATCTGAGTGGCGAAACTACAAGGAACTCTGGCTTTATTTTTTTAATGGCTGCTGCAATTTTTATCGCAAGTTCTGGTGATTGGTATGCTGCAACATGATGAGGAGTACATCTGAGGTATGTTTTTACTAGCCACCAAAGTCTTTTTTTAATGGGTAGATCAATATTAGGAATGAAAACACCTTCGGAACTTACATTTTTTGGCAGTATTTGAGGGATGATTTTTCGAACATGAGACACATAGATAATGTGAACTTTTGCAATTTTCGCAAGCAACTCAATTGTTCGATGAGATTTAATAGCCGCACCCAAGGTTTTATCAAATGGGTTGTCTTCTGTGAGATATACAATAGATTTCATGGCTGTACGACCAACTGTGGTGATTGTAACAAGGAACCGAGCAAGTTATTTAACAAAATGCTTGGAGAGTTTGTCGCGACAACGGCTAATTCCAAGCGAAATCATTGTCATTGATAATGATTCTTACGACCAGACATCTGGGGTGATTTCTATTTTTTGCAAAAAAGGCTTGCAAATAAGGAGGGTTCTAGAAAAAAAGATTGGATATCCAATGGTATACAATCGTGGCCTCAGTGAAGCCAGATCAAGCTGGGTAGCGTTTATTGATGATGATTGTGTGGCAGATAAAACTTGGTATTCAAGTATCTGTGCCGCTATTCAAAAAAGAAAATGTGCAGCAATTATTGGCACCTGTCTAACAATCGACACAAATTCTATTTACTCGTTAGCCACATGGAGTTTTGATCAAATCTGGAAAAAAGCTGCAATTGACTCCACTGATCAAATTAGTGACTTAGAGATTTTAGATAATAAAAATATTGCTTACAACTTGGATTTTTTAAAAAAAAATCGAATTAAATTTAATGAAAAGCCAATTGAGACAGGAGAAAGTGGTGCAGCAGAGGACGCAGATCTTGGATTACAGATAGCAGCAGTTGGAGGCATTGCTTGGTTTGAACCAAAAATCATAGTTGCTCATCATGATCCTACAAATTTCTTGTGGTATCTTAAAAAAATTGCCTCATCAACAGTAGCGGTACAGTCTTTAAACCTCAGATGGAAAGATAATAGGGCATATACCTATCAAACTATTGAAACGCCGAGAAAAAGGTTACTGTCACAATTTTTTCAGACTGCACAGGAATATCATTTGTCATTCATTCGATCAATAGCTTTGGCATTGATTTTGCTGATTGGAATTTCTTGTCATAAAATAATTGTTGTCTGTTTGAAAATTAAAAAATATTTTGGGAAGCAATCGTGAAATTGGGACTTATTGGTTATGGTTATTGGGGAAAGATTTTATTGCAAAATTTGCCAAGCAATTGTTGCATCGAGGAAGTTTTCATTGTTGATGAGAGTTCGAAACAAAATACAGGTATTGATTCACAACAAATACTTAAATTAAAAAAAATTAAAACTACATTCGTGACTCTAACAGAATTATTAAGTAAGAAAATAGCAGCAGCGATGATTGCTACTCCAGAAGATACTCATGCTCAGGTAGCTGCACTATGTCTCAAAAAAAGCATTTCATGTTTTGTTGAAAAACCTTTAGCTACACGATCTACAGATTATCTTAAATTGATGCACTTGGCAAAAAACAACAACTGTTCAATCACGGTTGATGAAGTCTTTTGGTACGACGAGCATTTTCAATTTTTTTTAACAAAAGTATTTGAAAATTTCGTCGAGTCGCCAACTAATATCATTACTATTCGTTCAGCTGTGATGCAAAGAGAAAAAACTGTAGGAGTTGTGACAGACATTTGGCCTCATGATCTCTATTTATTTAGGTTGGCATTTGGTAAGCACCCACGTACTTCATCAGTCATCTTATCTGTTCAAAAAACCAGATCTGCAACTCCAAAAAGACATACTATAGCTTCGACTGTGACCATTAGTGGGGAGCTTGAAAACTGTGATAATAAATATACTGCGGCCAGTAAGTATTTATATTCTCATCAATGGAATGACAGCAAAATTGCACTTCACACATTACTGAGCTGGGATGGAAATGAAAAACATAGAGAATTAATTTGTTTGGATTCAGTTTCAAAAAAAAGTCTAAATTGGGTAACATCTGGTCAGGAAAATGAAAGCTATATTAGCGTTTGGGAAAACAATAAAATGACTCGGAAACAGTATTTGCTGCCTCAAAAGACATCTCCGGTCTCAGCGATGCTCGGACAGTGGCTAAAAAAGTTAATCGATCAGCCATCTCTTAATCAGGAAGATATTTTTGTTGATGGAAAAATACTTTGTGGGATTACATCACTTGCTCAGTATAAAAACACCAAGCTCTGAATTTTTTGCTAAATCGTATTTAGCGTTGGCAAACACGGCACTAGTCAATCCAGTTTTTGTATCAAACCACAACGCATTTTTTGTTGGGATGAGTCCAATACTTTTAAGTTGCATAGAGGTCAGGCTACCCACAGAGGATTTGGTTGGATAAAACAGTAGCTGAGTGTCAGTCTCAATTACCAGCCAAGCAATTTCTCCAAATTCGTCTCTAATTTGCAGAAATTTTTTAATCTGTACTATATGATTGTCGACAAACTCACGCAATATTTTGACTGATTTTCTTTCCAGTGGGCCGAGGTAAATATTCGCTGAGTGGTCATGGTAATACACTGGCGCTGGTTGGTCCCACCAGATTATTGGACTCTTCAAAAAAACACTCAACCAATTGCGATGCGAAAATCTTCCAACTGACTCAGCATCCCAACTAGCTCCACTGTTTCCAATTTCACTAATGGCAGTTGGTTTGTGCCATTTTTGATTATTAAGTATCAATATTCCAAAACGGTTAAATATGTCATCCAGAGTTTCACTACCGTAGTAATGCAAATTGGTGATATCGATACTATCGTGATCCGGTCTTTGCCAAGTAATTGTAATTGGATGATGGTAGGGATCTCTTTGTTTTATATATTCACTTACTTGTTCAATCCACTCATTTGATGGACTTGCTTCATTAGCGAGCTCCCAAACATCAATTAAAGAGCTATATCTATTCATTACGTAGTCAAGGTATCTGCCGATTCCTGATTCAGGAGTGATCTTTGAATTGTGAGTAAATAGTTCAAAGCCAAAAATACCAAAAAATACCTTCATATTATTTTTATTTGAAATTTTTAGAATTTCATCAACGGCAAAACTAGTTTGCAAATTTGGAATAAACGTTTTGTCAGTTAGGCAGTTGGCAATACGGAAGTTAGCGTTGTCCAAGCTGAGTCTAAATACATTAAACCCAGACTGAGACATTGATTCGAAGTAGCTTGCTGCTGATTGGTAATCAGTTTCTGAATTGATTTTTGACACAGGAATGTTTGATTTTGATGATTGCCAGTTATCTAGCCAGTCACCATCAAAATTATCATCATTTATGGATGATTGGATTCCCACACCTATGAATGGTTTTTTACCAAGATACCAATTTTCTTGCTCAATGGTTAGGAATGGTTTAATTGTAGATACAAAGAAACTACCAGAAAATTCATTTTCTCCATGATTATTTTTTAGTTTCCAAAACCAAAGTCCTAATCGATTGGGTGAAAATCTAAATTGATATTCATCGGTTTTTGTTTGATATCCATTCACATGATTTAATTCATTATTATTTTGCCAAAATTGAACACTTGTATTTGTCAACTCAGAACCTCGTAGAGTTAGTTCTATTACATCCGAAACTGAAGTAGATACTGTTTTAGCTTGATCATTAGCTGATAGCGTTAATTTCATCAGATTATCGCTATTTGATTTAGTTGCCTGCAGCAAGGATTGTTTACTGAAGTCGTCTGAAGTTGGACAGTAATGTTGTAGTGAAATTGGTTTTTGCGCTTGCAAATAATTTTGAGTGAATGAAATTGGAGCTAATGGCCATGTCCTTAGAGGCTGATTACTTGCTAATTGAGTTAGCATTCTACCGTCTTGAGATTTTGCAAAAATTTTTGAATCTGAAATTATTAATGATCCTAAATCTAGTGATAGTTCTGGTGATTGCCAAATTTTATTTCCAGTTGAGGTATTAACGGCAGTAACTTTGTTATTGCCGATAAGATTGAAACTAATTACAAAAATGATATTAGGAAACTTAGGAAATACTAGACTTTTTTTGGGTTGCCCATTTAACTGTGTCGCCCAAAGTAACTCTCCAAATTCTGAAGATATGGCATTGATTTGTCCATCTAAGCATGAAGTTATTAAAGTTTTTTGAACGAGCAACAATGAGTTGCAATTGTTATCAATTTGTTTTTGCCATATCACTGTTTGATTTTCTTTTGAAATTTTAGTGAGTATTGACTGATTAGCTGTTTTTTTAGAAATACTATATTCAACATTTTGTGGTGTTTCTAGTGAATTAACTAGCATTTCTGGGACAAATGTGTTTGTCACTTTTGCACCGTCAGTTGCGTTGAAAATGTTCCCAACAGTAAGCAATGATTTACTGTGGCATTCACCAGTAATTTTTTTGCAAGTTAAAATTTTCTGGTGCTTCTCAGATTCTAAATATACATTTTCATCATCTACATAAAGGGTCACTTCACCTTTTGAAGTTGCACTGTATTTTTTATCAAAAAGTAAGTTGCTATCTTTTGACCAAAGTAGTGATCCAGAATTGCCATTTATTACATATATGACATTTTTTCTATCTGTAAAAATGATTAAATTGTCGTTTATGATCGGTAAATTGGGCTCTGTAAAACTTGGAACTTGAAAAGTCCAAATATTTTTCATTGATTTTTTATTAACCATTGTCAAGAATCCTTGAGAATTGGTTATAAGTAGTGAATTTTCTGTAAAACTAAGCGGAGCAAGTGAACTGTCTCCACCTACATACTGATAGCCAGTGACTTCACCAGTTCCTTGATCAAATTTCCAGAGCCCACCAATTTTATCGTTTGCAAAAATAGCATCACCATCTAGCGTGAACGAGGCAATTTCTTGGCCAATTTTCGTCGTCCAACCATCAAATTCTTGTGATTTTGACCGTGTTTGGGTCAAAAAAATAATCAAAAATAGGCTTATTACAACCCAAAAAACTAAAAGTGCTTTTTTTTGTACCATTTTTATTTTAATTTCAGAAACTAGATAAGAATCTTCAATTCAGTATGTTAAACTTACTGACGTATGTCGATCATTCCCATTACTACCATATCAGCTCAACAGGAGATAGTGGAGAACCAATTGATTGATGCTATATCTGAGCTTATCCAGCAAATGAGGTATGTTGGAGATACTGCAGTTGTTGAGTTTGAAAAGCAATTTGCAGACTTTTGCAATACATCATTTGCAATTGCCACCAATTCGGGAACTACAGCGCTATATGCTGCGTTGAAAATTTTGAATTTAAAACCAAGTGATGAGGTGATTACCACTCCAATGAGTTTTTGTGCTACTGCTGACTCGATCATACTGGCAGGCGGTCATCCAGTTTTTGCTGATATAGATGCTAAAACTGGAGCACTCAACCCCAAAGAAGTCATTAAAAGAATATCTAAAAAAACTCGCGCAATAGTAGTCGTTCATTTATACGGAGTACCCGCAAAAATGAATGAATTTAAAAAAATTGCAAAAAAATATAAATTATTGTTGATCGAAGACGCATCACACGCCCATGGATCTATGTATAAAGATCGTCCAGTTGGCAGTTGGGGTGATGTGGGTTGTTTCTCGCTGTATCCTTCGAAAATAATTGGGGCAGCAGGAAATGCGGGGATAGTTGTTACCAGTGATGCCAAGATTGCAGCTCAAGTGAGATCTTTTTGCCACCATGGTAGGGAAGCGAGCGCCACACAATTGACTGGAGATAGGTATTTGCATCAAATGGTCGGAATAAATGGCGGTATGGATGAAATATCTGCGACGACATTATTGTTAAAAATTCCACTATTGCCCCAATGGATTGTTAAAAGACAAGAGATTGCACAAAGATATAATGATCATCTCCAAGAAATAGGCGTAGTTGGAATGTATATTCCAAATGCTTTAACTAGTTTGTATACATTTGCCTTTAAAACAAAAAAAAGAGACCAGCTAGCTAAGTATCTGCAAGACGCAGGAATTGATGCTCGAATATATTATCCAACTGCATTGCATCTGCAACCTAGCTATACATTTCTTAAGTATAAAAAAGGTGATTTTCCAGTTGCAGAATCATGGGCATTAAAAACAGTTTCATTACCACTATATCAATCAATTTCAGAATTTGAAATTAATCAAATACTTAGCGCATTGACAGATTTTTTTCATAAAAAATAGAAATATGTCAAGGTTTTTATTTATCACTCAGCTCTATCCATCTGGACTTTCAGGCACTTCTGTAAAAACTAGAAAAACGATTGAGTATCTACTTTCTAATAAACATCATGTCGATGTAGTCTGTATTCATCACACCTCATTAGTTCGGCCGGGAAATTGGCAAGATTTACGACTTAGAATTTTTGTAATTGGCAAATCAGTGATGAGTAGTTTTTCAGTGAAATATTTTTTAAAAAATATTCCGTTGTTCTTTTCTCAAAATCCATTTCGAGTAAAAAAAATGTATTCCTCTAGACTTTTAGAGACTGTTTTTACCTTGTTTGAAAGCGAGACCTATGAACGAATTTTCTTTGATGGTTTCTCGATGTTGCAATATGCTGATCAATTACACTACTTTTTTAGTAAGCAAGAACCTAGTGAGTACTTGCACTCAAATTTTCAAAAAAAGCGATGGATTTATATTGATGATGAAGATATTACTGAACTAATGAGACAGCGCTCTGCCACTACGAATGACATATTGCTTAAAATGTTTTTCTGGACTGAGTATATTAAGTCACAATGGTATGAGCGAAAAGTATTAAAGTTTGTTAAGGAAATTTGGGCGATTAGTCCGCTAACTGCCAAGCGCTTAAGGAATGTTACGGCTGCAAAAGTGGTGGTAATGCCAACTCCAGTAGCTGACAGAAAATTTGCATTTAGAATCAAGAGCAGATCGATTATGTTTACAGGATTACTTAGTTGGTTAGAAAATACTGCTGGACTCGAATGGTTTTTGAATGAAGTGTGGCATCTTGTTTTACAGAAATGTCCAGAAACAGAACTGTATGTTGTCGGCCAAATGGCAAAAGAGAAATTTATATCAAAGATAAATTCATTCCCCAATGTTGTCTATAAAGGCTATGTTCCTGACTTGGAAAAGTTGTACCAAAAATCGGCGGTGGCAATTGCACCAATTCTAATAAATTGTGGTATTAAAGTTAAAGTAGTGACCTATTTAAGTTACGGCTTGCCAGTGGTAAGTACTCAGGTTGCGGCTTGGGGTTTGAAGAAGTTGTGGGGAGTGCGGACTGCCGTTGCCGCAACTGATTATGCAGACGAGATAACTAGTTTATTAACTGATCACCAGTTTAGGTTGAGAACAGCAAAACTTGCGTATAAGAACGCTAAAAAACATCATGGAGAAGATGCACTCAAAGTTTTTTTTGAGAAAGTAGCACTATGAAACAGATAGCTACTATCTTGAGCAGAGTCAATTGGTCTGTTACTGAGTGCTTATGGATGTCATTTGGATTTGGTTTGGCTATTTATGGTGAATCTATTTGGAGATATACGATTATTTTTTTTGGCTTGCTGCTCATAGTTATTGCTCGCAAATACTCAGATTGGAGTGTTTTTACGAGTTTAAAATATTTGTGGTTACCACAAGCTTTGTGGCTATTTACTTCACTAATAAGCACTTATTTTTCGGTTTCCATACCAGCAAGTATTCAATCACTATCAATTACGGTATTTGGAATTGTATGGTTTTGGTTCGTAGCAGGTGTTCGTAAGCAACGATTTTCTTTACATAGATTTATTTTGTTATCTGGTTGGTTTTTAGGAATCCTTGGTTCGATTTCGGTCATATGCACGCTGTTTTTTCCAGCTATTGAAACTATTTTGCCTCGACTAAATTACCTATATAGCTCATTTGGACACAACCACCTTTCAACAGCAATGGCATTATTGTTGCCATTTATTTGGATGAGAGCTTTGAGTGTCAGTGAAGATCGTTCAAAAACATACATTGGATTAGGCTTATGGTTAGTATTATTGGTTGGGATGATGCTCGGCAGAGTCGCAATACTGGTGGTGTTGTTTACACTAGCAATATTAATTTTTTGGCAAAGACGCTCAGTGATGGCTCAACAGTTGCGACAGTATTGGATTGTTCTGGTTGTGTTTTTGTCAATATTGCTTGGATTTAAGCAATGGCTGGTGAGCACTGGCACAGAAAAATGGTTGTGCACCCAAGATGTGTGGAAACAAAGTTTCTGTCAAGATAGTCAGAGCGAACTACGTTGGCACTATTGGCAGCAAGCTTGGGAAGTTGGTAAAAATAATTGGTTGATTGGAGCGGGACCTGGTACTTTTTCAATGACTAGTAAATCGGTAATGAGTTTTTTTGGTCAAAATACGGCCTTTGCACACCAATGGCTGTTGGGCACATTTGCTGAGAATGGAGTTATCGGGGTAATTGCATATGTAGTATTATTTGGTTCTTTTATAGTTATTTGGTGGAAGAGACGTCAGCTTATTTTGGGTCAAGCCTGTGGATTGAGCATAGTGAGTCTTTTGGTGTTATCGAGTGTTGATTTTGACAATCAACTTTTTGTGATATGGATATTTTTTCTAACTTTAGTTGGTCTGTGTGTTCGACATCCGAGACAGTCTCAGATCAATTCTTCAGCAAACAATCAGTTATTTTTAATTTTTGTGCAGGTACTTGGCGGAAGTTTGCTGCTCATGAGTGTTCTAACCACTGCGAGTTTAATTTTATTTAAGTATTTTGGTCCAACAATGGGTTTGAAGATTTGGCCATTTTTACCAATTCAGCCAAACATGCTTACCCAATTGCCTGAGTCACCATGGGATGCGGAGCTTCTGTCTATATATCGAAACCATCCAGATATGTTGTTGGTAATTTCTGGCTTACAGCAACCAGAAAATACAAAACAGACACTTAAATTAGTTGCTCAGCTTGATCCATGGAGAGGATTGGCTGCAAATCAGCTAGCAGATATGAGAGCTCAATCTTTGAATGACTATGAGACTGAAATTACTTACTATTGGCAAAAAGTGCATCAAGCTCAATTGTCTGGAAATGAGTTAACTGCTGAACATAAACTCTGGTTTGCTGACAACGTGTATTATTTATCGAAGCGATTATTTGAATCAAATCAGCTCCATGCAAGTGGAGTGTGGCTGGTCAGAGCACAACAAGTTGATCCTTGGGTTCTGAGTACTCAGCTGCCTTTTGTGGATGAAAGTATTGCTAAACCAGAGATGATTAAGTTTTCCAGAGCTTTGGTTGGAGTTAATAGAGATTTTTTTGGAGACAATCAAGATACATATACACAGTTTTTTAACAAGGTATTTTTATTGCGATCTCAGTTAATATTGATTGAGACTACAGATGCAAACAATAAATATCTCGAATTTCAACAAACCGGCATTGGAATGAACGATTCCCAGTATGCTGATTTTCTGATTCAGAAAAGTGCTGATATAAGAGCAGTTGCAGCAAACGTAATACGACTCCTTCCAACAGAGGCAGAACGGTATCCGTATATGGTCGATGATGTTGTCTTGGCATTATTATCGGTTGCTGATGCAAGCAGAAAACATAATGCTGCTGAAATAGCTGATTTATATGGCTTGGCAATGGCAATCAGACCCTGGGTATTAAATGGGTACTCATGGTGGTTTATACAGCCAAATTTGAGTGCTGATGATCACCAAGCAATCGAACTGTTCATTGCCAAATGGAAAGTCTGGGAGGGAGATGGCATTGGGCATAATCCTGAGGCTTTTATTAAAATCGTAAGGATGGTAAAAGAACAGGCAGTTGTAAAGAATGACTTTGTCAAGCAAATGAATTACTCAGCAATACTTACGCAGTTACAAAACGAACTTGATCGTAAAAACAAATAATGAATCCATTAGCAACAAAAATAATTGATAAAACTGTACAGAAAATAGCTGCAGTTTCGTTATTTGGGGAAATATGCATCACAGGAAATGCGACACAGTTTGTCACTACTTTGTTACAAGTTGTGTTTGAGAATAACACCACTGTTGCAAATCACAAAAGAGAAAATACTCGTCCAAACATTGTAGTGCCGATATCAATGAATGATGTTGTTGGCTGGATGAAAAATAAACAGGTTAGAGCCGCAATTAAGTCAGTAGATATTTTAGTTACAGATGGCATGCCACTAGTTTGGTTGGCAAAATGTAAGGGCATTTTTAATGCAAATCGATTGTATGGACCAACCCTGATGAAGTTAATTATTAATCATGGTCGCAAATACGGTGCGAAGCATTATTTCTATGGTGGAACAGAATCAACACTCAAGCAACTTACAGCCAAGCTAGCAATGCAATATCCGGGATATTATTTGTCCGGTACTTTTGCTCCACCATTTCGCGAACTTTCAGACATTGAGTTGAAAGAATTCATTGCTCAAATTACCAAAGTTAAGCCAGATATTTTGTGGTTAGGTATTGGTAGCTGGAAACAAGTTGTCTTGGCTTCGAAACTACGAAATAAACTTGCAGTACCATTGATTTTACCCGTTGGTGCCGCATTTGATTTTTTGGCACAACAAAAACCACAGGCTCCAATTTGGTTGCAGCAACTTGGGATGGAGTGGTGTTTTAGGCTACTGCACGAGCCAAGGAGATTGTGGAGACGATATCTCTTGCAAATACCAATCTTTATAGTATTCTCAATACTTGAACTGGTTAACTATTATCGAAACCCAAATAAAACTTCAGACAACTTGCACATATGAAAAAAACTTCTCCTAAAAAGACCTCTCCTAAAAAAAAATTCGTTCTGCTTGATGATTCAGGTAAATTATTTGGTAAATTTGATTTATTCATCCCACTTTTTGTTTTAGTGTTGTTAACTTTGGGAATCATGATTGCTAGAGTCTTACTTCAAAAGGATACCTATATTACAGTTGAACTTTTTGCATCTGGTGGAGAGTGGTGGTGGAACAATCCTTCTCCGCCATATTGGCTAGCTGATCCAATTAAAAGAGGAGCAATTGAGAGAGATCCCCAAGGAAATGTTTTGGTTGAAGTGTTGGAAGCAAGAAAATTTGAAGAGGCAAACCGGAAGTTGTTGTGGATGAAGGTGAAACTAAGGGTGACTCCAGATAAAAAATCAAAACAATTTAGATTTAGAAGAGAAAATCTGCAGGTTGGTTCAGTTGTTTTTATTGCTCCAGACAACGTTAAAGTAGTTTGTAACGTACTCAGAATTGAGGGAATGGAAGACAATCGTGTGGAAGTTACTAAGATTGTGACTGTTGAAAACTATGGCGTGTCTCCCTGGTATACAGACAATATTAAAGTTGGAGATGCTATGTACGATAGTGATGGTAAGGTGTTGGCTGAGGTGATGGAGAAAGATGTTAGTTTGTCAGATATGACCACAATAGACCAAAGGGGTGATACGCATGCGAGAAAAGATCCTCTAAAGAGAGATATTAAGATGAAGATGCGGCTCAAACTGACTCGTGCAGAGGGTTTGGATTATTTTTCATATTTCTTGCCAATTAAGAAGAACTACTACATCTCTGTTCCACTCAAGAACATGAATGTGGAGGGTACCATCACTGATTTTGGAGATGATATTGATCCTGGTGCTGAGAAATAACATCCATGACTTTTTTGGCAGTAGATTTCCAGGAGTATTTTTTGCTTAGGTCAATGCATTTGGATTGCAGATCTTTTCTTTCCGAACTCGTAAGTGTTTGCCACCATAAAAATGTGTCAACGATGCTTTGCTGATCTTGATTTTTCAGAATGAGATTTGTGTTTATCTTACTTAAGACTCGTCGCATATTGCCAACATCAGTTCCAAAAAATGGTGTTCCGCATGCTAGTGACTCAAGCATGACAAGTGGCATCATTTCTTGTTCAGAGGGCAAAATACAGAAATCAGCCAATTGATAATATGGCCGAAGTGATTTCGGATGTGAAATGAACTTTACATTAAGTTTGTATTTTTTTTTCAAGTATTTAAGTTTTTGAAAATATTTTGCCGAATCTTTATCTTTATAGTGTGGATACATCACTAACAAAATAAACTCTTTGCTCGAATATTTTTTCAGCTCGTAAAGTGCCACCAAGATTTTCTCGATACCTTTTTTTTGATCGATGCGACCGCTATATAGGAGCACAGTCGCTTTTTTTGAAATGGAAGATGTTTTGCAAATTTGTGAAATTGCATCTTTTTCAAACTGGCTATTAATTGGGTGATACGCTTGAAGGGAAACTCCATTTGGTACGATCGATGACCGTTGTTTTAGCAAATGTAATTTATATTTTAAATTAATTTCGCGTCTTGCCTCTGCCGCAACGAATATAACTGAGTTAGCAACATTGAGTGCACTAGTTTGTAGACGAGATATGATTTTGCCAAAGAGCCAAATATATGCATATCTAAAACCATTTGGTTGTGCATCAATTTTTGTAATTGCGTGGTCACCGTGAAAATGGAAAATGATTGATTGATTGGCTTTTTTAAATAATGATCCTGCAAAAGCAGCAAGATAGTAGGGAGTATATAAAGTATTAAAGGTTTTTTTATATTTATTGATTACTTTTATACAGTCGAATAGTGACCACAAAAAATTTTTTACAGCAGATAAAGCACCATCGAACTTAAGAGACTTTTGTTTGTATACAATTAACTTTGCATTCGGATAAATGTCTCTGAAGTTGGAAATGATTTCCTCAGTTACGACTTTGGCTCCACTATCAATGTCTTGATAAATGATTAATATGTTGTTATCCATGCCAAAATCTCTCAATTTTTAAATCAAATGGCATTGATAAGCCACCAACCTGACTTAGTCCTGTTAGCTGCGAGTTGTATGCGGCAATCGCCTGATATTTTGTTGTGCCACTTGATGCCAAAATTTCTGTTGTCATTCCAGAAACAACCGAGTTAATTGTAGCTAGTCGTTGCAGCGTTGCTCCGGTTTGATTCCTATACGGAATGTCTTCCCAAAATAGTAATTTGGTTAGTGAATTTGGATTCCACAGTCTACAGGCTGCCAAAAAAACCAAGTGATGATCAATATGCTTGCCAACACCGATTGGGAAATATAGTTGAGTGTGGTTTTTTGCATGTGAATCAATAAATGTTTTGAGTGAGTGGATGACTTTTTCGAGGAGATTTTTGTCATTCTCTGTTGGTTCATCGTTAAAAATAGTGTCAAATGTGGGATGATCATTTCTGAAACCGGCATCAATATAGTTAAAATGGTGGCAATCACAGCCAATAGTGGCTACAGCTTGTCTATCCTCGATGGCTCTATCGTGGAATAGCTTGCTGGCAGAGGAGTAGTGACAATTTTGTAAGAAATGTGAGGCTGCTTTTTGTGTTGTGCCTGATCCCTTGGTAAAAATTGTGACCACAAGCGTTTTCTTACCACGCTTAACTAAAGAATGAATGCGATTTCCTGCTGATAATATGGCATCATCAAAGTGTGGTGAAACAAAGATAGCATCATACTTTTGCATTATTGAGGTTTTGTATTTGACTTTTGATCCAGTTTCACTATTCTATAGCACAGAATTAGACATATACTATCAAACCATGAAGAAATTGGTACAGCATTTTAAAGCTCAATGGATTTCATTCAGTCTGTCAACGCCACAGTCTTTAATTAATGAGGTGCTTATCACAATAGTATTGTTGATGCTGCCAATTGGTTTTTTTGAATCATTGCGATGGCCGCTACCAGGGTTGAAGGCAACTCACGGAATTATTAAGGGGTTAGCAGTGCTAATCCTTTTCTCACTGCCATTTATTCGAAAAAAATTTGGTGCTGTAAAGAATTCAGATCAGCTATTGTTGGTGTTGGTATGGTTTTTGAGTTATGCAGTTTCAGCAGTTTTTACTCAAGACGTGGAAGCCTCATTGCTGCATATGTGGTATCCATTCATTTCATTAATCATCATGTATGTATTTTCGATTGTGAAGTTGAGAAAAAGACATTTCCAATTATTTTTATCACTCTCAGTAATTTTAGTTTTTATCACATTCCTTTTTTCTTTTTTCTCGATTATTTTCAGATATTCAGTTGACAATATTTATTATTTTCTTTTTCTTGACCATCGAGCCAACTTTTTACTAGATGAGATCCGTAAGTTTGGTAAGTATGCGAGTCTTGGCCCATACATCATGCTGGTGCCTGCAACTTTTTACTTTATGGTTGATTACTCGAGCTCAATTTATAAAAAACTATTATCATTTGTGATGTTGATGATGTCACTGATAACCGCAGTCATTAGTAATAATCGAATTGATGTATTAGTTTTCGCAATTCAATGGCTAATTTTTATCATTTTAGTCACAAAAAAGCAGGCAGTGTTGATGATTGGTCCATCAGTTTTGGCAGTGATTTTTGGATTATTTGTGACGCAGTTATATTTTGGTTTTAACTTGGAGCAGCGAATCCTTCGTCCAGCAGTTGAAAGGGACCAAGAAACAGTGAGCATGAGGTTTACTTACTGGGAAACTGCAATGAACAACTTTAAAAATTTTCCATTGTTTGGAACAGGTCCAAATACCTACAACACAGTGAGCGATTTTCCGCTGAGAAGATACTGGGTTGATGGGGTTAGGGAATACACGATTAGACAAGATTATGGTATCGGTGTGCATAATCTATTTTTTGAGCGACTCAGCGATACCGGCATTTTTGGATTTCTGGCTTATGTAATCCTTGTCGTGTATTTATTTAGAGCAGATGTGTTTGTGATACTAAAACTCAGAAAAAGAGGCAGAGAGGTGGTCGCAAAATATATTTTTGTGTCGCTATCCTCATGGAGTTGGATATTGTATGGGATAACTGATAATGGCTATGGTGCACAGGGTATGATGACATTTTTCTTTTTGCGCGGATTAATCAATCATTATGAAACTGCAATACTCTAGAGTTGCCATTGTCCACGATGTCTTTGTTGAGTTTGGTGGTGCTGAAAGAGTACTGCTCGAATTACTTGCGTTGTATCCAAACGCTGATGTGTTTATCCCATTACTTGCAGATGATAAGTTGCGACTATTACGTAAATACACCACTGGGAATATCCAGAGTTCTTTTTTAAATAAAATCCCGTTTATTCATTCGGCATCGATTCTGTTAAAACCGCTGCTATTCTGGTATTGGCAATCACTCGATTTGGTTGGCTATGACTTGGTTATTACCTCGTCTCACTCGTTTTCAAGCAAAGCTGTAATTACAGGAGCACTCACAAAGCATGTTTCATACATTCACACCCCACCGAGGTATTTATATGTTGAATACAATGAAACTCAAATTTTGCGTTTACCAGCGATGAGAAGTATCTTAGCTCCACTATTATCTTGGTTAAGATCCCAAGACTATTTAGCGGCCCAAAGACCTGATTTGCTCATCGCAAACTCGAAAACGGTACAAAAAAGAATCACTAAATACTATCGAAGATCATCACACTTGGTTTATCCGCCAATTCACGTTCCCAGAGACAAAGAGCTTACGAAATCAAAAAAGATGTGGACTGAAACCCTGATGACTCTTAGTGAAAAAAGTAAAAAAACAAATATCCAAAAAATATTTAAAAGTGGCAGGTATTTTGTTTGTTTTTCCAGGTTAGCAAAACAAAAGGGAATTGATCTGGCGGTACAGACATGTGCTCAGCTACATTTGCCGCTAATTGTTGTCGGTCAGGGTTCTGAAGAAAAGTATCTTAAAAGTCTGGCTGGGGAGGCCACTGCTTTTGTGGGAGCTGTTCCAGATGCAGTTAAGTCAACAATACTATCGAACGCTGCAGCACTGTTGTATTGCTCGATTGAAGAAGATTTTGGCATGGTCACAGTAGAAGCTTTGGCTCATGGAGTGCCGGTAATTGGGTATAACTCAGGGGGTACATCAGAGATAGTTACTCGAAGCACTGGCGTGTTGTTTGATGAGTTTTCAATAAAAAGCCTGGCTGCAGCCATACAGAAGTTTAATGGTACAGATTTTTCCATCAGCCAATGTCGCAAACGGGCACAGTTTTTCTCTGCAGAAAAATTTGGTAAAGCGATGCGTTCTTTGGTTGGGTCATAAGTAAATTCTTGAATGCACTTGTCAAACTTCACTGTAAGATTACAATCTTGATACCTATGCAAAAAAAACCAAAAGTACTAGTTACTGGCGCACATGGATTTATAGGCAATCACTTAGTTGCATACCTGAAGGAAAAAGGGCATTTTGTTCGAGGAGTTGATGTAGTAGATCATGCCTATTCTCAGTCAGAAGCAGATGAGAATTTGATTTTAGACTTGAGAAATATCGAGAACTGTAAAATCGCAGTTGCAGGTATGGATTGGGTTTTTAACCTAGCTGCAAACATGGGTGGCATCGGTTTTATTCAAGACCATAAGGGCGAGATAATTCGAGACAACACTTTTATTAGTTTAAATATGCTTGAGGCAGCAAGACTTGCCAAAATTAAGCGTTTTTTTTACTCATCATCAGCGTGTATTTATCCTTCATACAGACAAGACACAACAGACCAATTATCCCTCAAAGAATCAGATGCGTACCCTGCTGACCCGGAGGATGGGTATGGCTGGGAGAAGTTGTACACTGAACGGCTCTGTCGTCACTATTTTGAAGACTTTGGGCTTTCGACTTATGTGGCTAGATTTCACAACATCTACGGCCCACTTGGGTCATATGACGGGGGCCGAGAGAAATCTCCGGCTGCAATTTGTCGTAAAGTAGTACTGGCAAAAAGCGGTGAATCAATTATGGTTTGGGGTGACGGCTTGCAAACCAGGTCGTATTGCTTTGTTGACGACTGCGTTGAAGGAATATATCGTCTAATTCAAAGTGATCATCACCAACCGCTTAACATTGGCTCAGATCGACTAGTAACGATTAATGATTTGATCGATATTGTGGCTACAATTGCTGGTAAAAAGATTGGCAAAACCTATGATCTCTCAAAACCGCAAGGTGTTAGGGGGAGAAATAGTGACAACACCCTACTTCGAAGTGTGTTGCAGTGGGAACCAGAAATTAGTTTAGAAGATGGTTTGCAAATGACCTACACATGGATAGCAAAGCAAATCGGTAACAAAACTAAAAAGAAACAAAAAAAATGAAAGCCAGGCAGTATTCATCACTTCGCTGCCCATTTTGTGAAAATAGTTTTGTAGCTATTGATGCAATCAAATACTGGACAGATCTTAATCAAGATGTTCGTTATGGGGTGATACGTTGTGATTGTGACTCATTTCCAATTATTGAGGGAATAGTGGTGTTGCGTCGGGGACTGACATCTTGTGTCAAAGAGCTTGAGGTAGCTTTTGAGCATAAGAAAACTCCAAATTCAAAGATTTTTTTGAGTGAGTTAAGTGAATTACGATTGCTACCCAGAAGAGTATTAGAGTTCTTGGTATTTTTGACTACCATTTTCACCTTCTTTGATAAAAAGTTTCAAAACAAGTTTGGTGAAAGATGGTGGAAATTTGGATTAACTGTTTTGACTTTGACGACTACAAATAGCTTTTTAAAGAAAGTGTTCTCATATTTTCGTGATCGTGACCGTCGACCGACATATGTACTTGTTGCCAGTTTGTTTGATATGGTTTCAAAGTCAAAGTGTGTAGTGGAAATTGGTGGAGGGGCAGGTCACTTGATTAGGGATGTTGCAGGCCGCGGTTGGGACGGTACTGTTTTTACAGTTGAAAAGAATTTTTGGCTGACTTACTGGTTGGCTTGTTGCGGTAGATGGTCCTCAAATACTTGCCCAATTGTTGCTGATGTTGAGGCACTATTGCCATTTAACTCGACAATTGCGGATGTGGTAATGGCTAATGACACCTTGATGTATATTGACCATCAAAAAAAGCTAGCAAATGAAATTTCTCGAGTTTGCAAACCTGACGGCAGTTTTTTTGGCATGCACATACACCAATTTGGCCAAGAAAATGTTGCTAATGGTATTGGAATGAGACCAAAGCAATTGTGTAGTTGGTTGGGGATGAAATATATGGCAATTTGGAATGATCAGGACCTATTTTCAACTCTTTGGTCGAAGCAAAAAATTACGATAGAGGCCAAAACAAGTGAGACACAACTGCCAGTAAACTCACCATCTTTTTCAATTGTTGCATCAAGGAAAAGAACACGCTTTAAATTAGTACTTCGGTCCGAATATCAAAGAAATCAGTTGCAGTATGTTGAAGACCACTGGCAAAACTAACACAGCAATTTCAATCGCTGTGATCATTCCAACAGTATATAAAGATAATTTTACTGATGTAATTGCGGCCATCGAAAGCTTAATGAAGACCGCATTACAGAAGCAGGTAAGAGTGAGCTTTTTAATTTTTATCGATAAAGCAGCTCCTACCGCAAACTTTACTCAAATAAAGAAAACAATTGTGAAAGCAACCGGTTGTAATTTGCAACTTGCGTGGAGTCATACTCAAGTTGGGTTCACTGGAGCAATAAATCAGTCTATTTTTCTTACTACTGCTCAAAACAAATTTGATTGGGTATTAGTATTTAATGATGACGCTGTGGCTAAACCAAATTTTTGGGATGTATCCACTAGATTAATTGATCAAAATCAGGGGATTGTCTCGTGTGGGGTCGAGGGCTGGGACGGCGTAATTGAGTCATTTGGTTTGAGACAAAGTGATTGGGGTCTAACCCTCCCAGTCAAAATCAAAAGTACCATAAAAAACTCAAGTAAACTATTTTCTGGAACCTGTTTTTTTATATCTGGTAAAACTGCCAAGAAGTTGTGTGATGAATTTGGTTTTTTCTTTTTTCCATTATTTTTTGCTTATGCTGAGGATTTTGAGTTATCAATTCGGCTGAATAGATTAGGCATTCCGGTTTCTGTAGATCAGGTTATTCGTGTCAAACATAAAGGGTCGCAAACAAGTGGGCGAGGCAGCTCTTTCCAGTTATTTTATGGACTCAGAAATGATTTTTTTGTACATGCATTACATCACTCATTTTCAATTAGTTTTTTTTGGTATGTGCTGCGATTTCTGGTATATATAACTTTATTGTCTTGGTATAAAGGGTATGTGCTATTGCCATTGAAGATTCTTGGCAGCATGTATAAGAATCGCAGCGTGATACATTTCTGGCGCAAACAATATGATCAAAAACTACCGCATTCTTATTCCTTTTAATGCTTCTTGGCAGGACGGTTGTGACTATGCACAGCAAACGATCAGATTGTTAGCAGGTAGCAATCAAGTTGTGGCAGTGCCGATGGCACATGAGCGGTCATTGCTCATTTTTTTTATTGATTTGTTTAAAACGAGCTCATTTTTTGAGATTTGGAATCAAGCTGAGGTTTTTACACCAGTGGTGTTTTTACCATTTCGACGATTTTTGCTAGTAAAAAAGTGCAACATACTACTCAATGTTTTGTTAATTCAAAGCATTCTTTCATTTAAAGCCATTTTTAATGGTCAGAAAAATCAAAAACATAGCCAGAGCAAACAACTTGTTTGGTTTTTTGAGCCACAATTTTCGTCTCTTTGGCTGCAGTTATTGGGTAATACTTGGAAAAGTATCTATGACTGTGTTGATTTTTGGCCTGGGTTTTCTGGTGAAATAAGTCGTCAACATTATAATTTGCTTGATAAAGCCAATTTCGTGGCAGTAAACTCGCATGCCTTATTGCAGTCAGTAAAAAAGGTGAGAGCTGATGTGATTCAAGTGCCGCTTGGATTTGCAGATCTTGATTTTGCACAGGCGAATCTTGGAGTTAAAACAACTCACAACAATAAAAAAAGCAATCAACAATCACTTGTATTTGGATTTGTGGGACAAATTGGCAACCGATTCGACTTTAATTGGTTGCTGTCGCTTATACAGGCTTTTCCTAGGCACAAATTCGAATTTGTTGGTTCAGTTTGGTCATGGAAAGAGCTGGATGACAATGAGATGAACCAGAAAATAGATATACTCAAATCACAACCAAACTGTATTTTTAAACCACCGGTTCCAAAATCAGAAATTCCAGCTGTGATTGCACATTTTGATTTTGGACTAATTCCTTACGATACCACTCAAGTTTTTAACAAAAATTGTCACCCACTGAAGTTGTATGAGTATTGGTATTTTGGAAAACCAGTAATCGCAACTGCTATTACTGAATTAAAAAAATCTCAGAATGTATTGATTGCTTCAGACAAAATTGTTGAGGTGATTGCATGGACTCAAGCCACAATAACTAAGGGGTATCCAGATTCGAAACGCAAGCTATCACAACGAAAAGCAGCTGCTAATTCTTGGCAGGCAAAAATTCAGGAGATTTCTGAATTGATTGAAAAAGGTGGCTCATCTTGAGTATCACAATCAGTGATATTGAGTGTAGGATTTCTGCTCCAATATTCGCAGCAATGATGCCAGTGATCGCAAATTTAGGAACTAACAACCAACTAAGCATTATTTTGAATAAAAAGCTCAGTGACATAGCCCAGAGTGTCTGTTTTTGAAACCCAAAAAAGTCTAGAAAGTGTCTAATCGGTAGTACCCAGCTATTTGCAACCAACTTCCAAATGAGTAGCCATGCAAGTTGACTGGTGATAATAACTGATCCTGTGTTGCCAAAGAGCAAGACAATCCATGGTTTAAATACCAGCAGTAATAGAGAGCCAATAACTCCAAGTGACAAGCTGATAAGGCCATTTTTGATGGCAAAGTTAAATCCTTTTGTTGGTTGATTTTGGAATGCACCCAATCTGGTTTGAAGTAAGTTGAGGATTGGGAGAAACACCAATTCCAGTAGAGTTGCAAGTGCGAGTAGTAAGCTAAAAATACCCACAACTGCAGGACCATGGAAGATAGTGAGCCAATACACGTCACTTGAACTATAGAGTACATACAGTGCTAGTGAGCCACTGAGTAAAAAACTTTGATGCCAATAGTTTTTTCTGACTTTTGACCAAAGTGTAATTCCGACAGGGGATTGTAGTTTTTTCCAGGCTTTTGTCGCTAATATAGCTGTAACTAGGCAAACTCCAATGACTGCACTGTTTAGGTGTTGAGGGATCCAATTTTGCCAACCAATTCCAAGAGCTATCATGATGGCTAAACTTGCCAATCGAAACAATGGTTGCCCAATGTATTTGCCAAAAGCAAAGGCAAGATACTGCTTACGCCCGTTAAACCATGCCCACAGAATTTCTCCAATTCCTATTAGTGGAACTGACCAGAGGTATGTTGAGGGTAGAATTTGAGTCTTGGAAATTAAATTTGGCCAAATTGAAAATATAATTTGAGCAGTGATTGCTAAAGCCGTGCCACTTATCAATGCAAAAACTAGTGAATCAAGTAAGAAATTTCTTTGGATGCTTTGTTTTGGTTGATCTTTTGCAGTCCAAATAGTGACGGTCATTGGCAAACCTAAAATAGCCAACGCTGCTAATAAATTAGTGGTGGTAAGAATAAACTCAATTTCGCCAACAGCACTCGATCCTTGTCTAGCAGTGATAATTTTCCAAACTAGACTTAGAGCTTTCCCAAACACCATACTCACCGCAACCAATGCTGATTCAGCCATTAGTGGATGCGATTTAATGGTATTTGTAAGTCGATCTAGCAACGTGTACCTCACTTCACGTATGATTATAGTTGAGTTATGTTAGAAAAGATTCCTGTTCCAGTATTCTGGTTGAGTTACTTTGCCTTGATGTTATTGCTGCTGATGTTGGGTGAAACATTTATTGGCATTTTTGTAATGGTGACAATAGCAGTTTTCATGCAGCTATTTTTGCACACCAGGAGCCAAAGGCCGAGCCATCCTTGGTATAAGCTTTCTGTTGCTCTGGCAAGTATTTTTTTAGTTTGGTTGTTGATTACCAGCATATTTTCAATTAGTTGGCCGCTATCACTCCAAGCTGTGTTCGAATGGGTATTTATCATTAATCTATTCTTTTGGTTTTTAGAGGCACCTTGGAACGACATTGATCGTAGGTTTTGGTTGTTAGGAGTAATGATGTTGGGGTTGGTATTGGTATTTTTAGGTATAGCTGCGTTGTTTTTCCCTCAATATAGTTACCTTATTCCGGGAATGAACTTGATATATCCTACCTATGGTCACAATCATTTAGGGGTAGTGCTTTTGATGACTATTCCAATGTTTTGGGCAGCAGCTAAGGAGTGGCCATCGAAAGTGACACAGACAATAGCCATACTGTTTAACATTACGCCAGTATTTACATTTGGACGGGTGATTATTGGCCTAACTATACTTCAGCTTTTTTTTGTTCATCAACGTTTGTTACAAAAATCGAAAATAGTGTGGTGGGTGATTCGAATTGGAAGCGGGGCACTGATATTTTCACTTATAGTGCAGTTTTTGCTTGGTTGGTATGTTGACCAAGGTCATACATGTCCAATTCCACAGTATCGAAATCAAGTCTGTAAATCGTGGAAGGAGGAACGTCGCAGTTGGTACTCTGAGCAGGCTGTTGCTGGATTCAAAGAAAGAGTTTGGACGGGTTCTGGACCGGGTACTTTTGGTTTGGTTTCAGAAAAACATCGACAATTACCGGCATTTTCCACTGGCTTTGCTCATAATGATTATTTGCAGTTTTTTGTTGAATATGGGATTGCTGGGGGCTTGATGTTTTGTGCAGGATTTTTTTGGCTATTATTTAAACTCAAGCCAACTCAAGTAAGGGGAGGACACGATGTGCTGTACCAGGGTATTTATTGGGGGCTAGTATCTGTAGCAATCAATTCATTTTTTGATTTTGACCTCAATTACATCGGTGTTATTTCTATGATGTTTATGGGATTGGGCTTGTTAAGCAAATGGGAAAAAGTTGAGCCTTGGCCAAAAAAACTTGCTGCATTTGATTTTGTTGTTGTCTGGTGGCATAAGTGGTTTCATGTAGCCGCATTAACCTTTTTGGTTGGTGTTGCACTACTATTTGCTACAACAAATATATTATTGGATTTGGGTAAATCAGAATCTGTGTTGCGTTATTTTCCTTACTTTCATTGGCAATCAAAGATTCTGTATGACAAATTGCCAGATACATCACTAGTGTTGCAAGACCGGTTTAGAGGTATTTATTGGCACCATTCCAACTTAATCAGTTCGTCTACAGAAAGTGTGGCTATGACAAGTGATGAAGTACGACGATTCAGGCACTTATTCGAGATTGATCCTTGGTCGAGGATGCATAAAGAGACGTATAGTTACTACATGAACCGAGGTGACTACCGAAATGCAGAAATTGAACTATCAGCAGCCAATGCATTCTTTATGAAGCAAATGCAGTCAGGCTTTGGTAGAGAAAATATTCCAAATGAAGCTAAGGAGTCTTTATCTAGATCAATGATGTGGCTTGCTGATTTACAATTTCAACAAGGAAGGTTCATTGAAGGTGCAGAATCAATGGTAAGTGCCCAAAAATATTTTGAATGGGCATTTAATGACTCACCATTTTGCAGTTCATTGCCTTTGTTTTATCGACAAAATATTGTCGTAGCTGTAGATGTAACCAATAAAATAAAAGATATACCTAAACAATATTTTGGAAAGTGTCGTGATGATTTTGCAGATTTATATATAAAGTTGTATCGAGAGGCCTTGTCAACTAATCAGTGCGATTCTGTTTGCGAAGACTTTATATCTGAGGTGATTGCATATCAGCCTCGCAAAGCAGTTTTATTTTGGGAACAGCTGTATCCCATTCATGAGCAGTTGATCTCAACTGCGTTGACTGATGGGAAGATTGACGAAACGATTCAAAATTGGCACCAATTGATGAGTTCAATTCGAGTTATAGAGCAACATGTGCCTCAAAATGAGGACGAAACTAGTTGGGGGAAACGAGAAAAAGAGCAGTTAATTCTACTTTCAAATCAGATATTGCCTAAGCTAGCTTCAAAAGGGCAAGATTATCAGCTAGTGAACAGTAAAATACTCAGAGAAGACTCAAAGTGGTTGTCTCAAACCTTACGGTAGATGAAGAAATCTGCGTAGCTCATGGATGATTAGTTTGAAGATGATTTCACACTCAAAACCTAGACCACCCTCTAAAAGAGTTGACTCCTCAAGTTTCCTCCAAATTTGCAGCGATTTATGTCGATCCTTTGAGAGAGTCCAATATGAAAAGATTCCAGGTTTTACTTGGTAGCGAAAATCCCAACTACTGTCGAGTAATTTAGTTTCATTCACGGGCAGTGGTCGAGGACCCACAAAACTCATTTGACCTCTAAGTATATTTATTAGTTGTGGCAATTCATCAAAACCAGTTCGTGACAGCCATCCCCCTATGCCGATAAATCTTGGGTCATTGAATATCTTAAACATTGGGTATGGGGCTTGATTTAGATGCTTATATTTATTGCGGTCTATCTCCGCACCTTGTCGCATGGTTCGAAACTTGAGCATCAAAAATGTTTTTTTATTAATTCCGCTGCGACTTTGGGCAAAAAGTACTGGATTTCCGATAGTAATGAATATTGCAATTGCAAGAACTGCAAGCAATGGACTGAGTAAGAACAGCATCGATACAGACAACACCACGTCAAAAATGCGTTTCTCTGTCGAGAAATAGTAAGGATGGGGTCTATTATTCATTCAAGTCCTAACACAGAGGTTACGACTTAACCCCAAGTGCTGTCAATCCGGGAAGTGTATTGCCGCTGAGATACTCGAGAGCAGCACTGCCTGCAGCAGACACAAAGTCATACCGATCAGCAAGACCAAATTTATGAATTGCTCCAATAGTATCGCCACCTCCCAAAATGGTGAGGGCACTTGAGCGAGCTATTGCTCGAGCGATTTCAGCAGTGCCTTGGGTATATTTCTCATCTTCATAGACACCCATCGGTCCATTCCAGAAAATAGTACCTGCCTGCAGAATTAACTCTTTGTAGAGTTTAATGGTGTTAGGCCCGATATCTAGATACATTAATTCTTTGTCATTTTCAGTGTCTTTACTGTCATGTGTCAAATCTACAATTTCTGTTGTTTCTGCAGTCATTGAAGCAGCTGCTACGACGTCGGTTGGCACAATGATTTTGGGTAGAGGAATATAGCCATCCTTCATTAATCTTTCTGATTTGTGTGCTTCAATAATATCGTCAGCGACTTTGACGTAATTGATTGATTCCTGTGCAGCATCAACAGGCTCATCTTCTAAGAATGATTTATGAGTCTCAATGCCCTCTGCTTTTAGGAAATTATTGGCCACACCACCGCCAACCAAAACTGCATCAGCAACGTTGCTGAGATTGGTGAGTGCACCAACTTTATCGGAGATCTTAGCACCACCAACAAGAATCACGAATGGACGACGTGGTTGAGATAGTAATTTATCGAGATTTTCTACCTCTTCAGCTAAGCGGAAACCTGCAAAGCTAGGTAGATAGGGTGACAGGCCAACCATGGAGGCATGAGAACGGTGAGCGTTTGAAAATGCTTCATCAATGTATATCTCGGCAAGACTTGCCAGAGCTTTGCCAAATTCAGGATCATTTTTCTTTTCTGCTTTGTAGAAACGAAGGTTTTCGAGTACTAAAATCTCACCTGGAGCAAGCGAGCCCACCGCTTGTTGTACTTCATTGCCAATACATGCTGGAACAAATTTAACTGGTAAGTTGTAATTCTTGCCTAAATATTCTGCCACAGGAGCCATGGAGAGTTGACCATCACTGGTGCTTTTGCCAGTTTCATCAACCTGTTCTGACTTGGGACGACCGAGATGTGACATCAAAATTACTTTGGCATTATTCTCGACAAGGAAACGAATTGTCTTGAGTGCAACTTCAATGCGAGTTGGGTCTTTAACTACGGATGGTGAGACAGTTTTATCAAGAGGCACGTTGAAATCAACTCTGACAATTACGGTTTTATTACTAATTGCCTGAACTGAGGGAACTGTAAGCTGCATATAAATCCTTTACCTTTTTTATGACCCTACCAATAATAGTAAATAATACTAGGCTTTGCCATGATTACTCAAGCATCTTATGATATACTTCACGAATCTTCAAAGAAAGGGGATTCTTTTCTATGGGCACTGATGCTCAACAGAGTAAACCTAAAACAATGGCCGACCTTATGGCCAGTAACGCAGTCACTTTTGTGATTCCTAAAAAAGGCGCCACAATTAGTGGTGTAGTCGTTGCAAAAGATAAGCGTAATCTCACAATCGACCTCGGCTCAAAAACCGAAGGTATCGTGGCTGAGAAAGAATTTGATTTCGCTTCCGATTTCGTGAAGGATCTCAAAGTTGGCGATAAAGTCACTGCAGTGGTAGTCTCGTCAGAGAACGACCGCGGTCAGGTGATCTTATCTCTCAAAGGCGCCGCTTCGGATGCCAAATGGGAATATTTCGAGAAATGCATGGCTGACGATGAAACTCTTGAGGCAAAAGGTCTTGAGATTAATCGTGGTGGCTTAATTGTATTAATCAATGGCGTGCGAGGTTTTGTGCCTTCCAGTCAATTTGGTCGAGCATTTGTAGGCAAAATTCAGCAATTAAAAGGTGTAGATTTCAAGGTCAAAGCTATCGAAGTTGATCGTGAGAAAAACCGTTTAATCTTCTCAGAGCGTCATGTAAGTGAGGCTCGTGAGTTGGCTCAAAAAGAGTTGGCTTTGGAGAAGGTTCAGGTAAACACCATCTACGAAGGTGTCGTCTCAGGTGTAATGCACTTTGGTCTATTTGTAACTGTTGAAGTTCCTGTAGATGAAATTGCCAAAATCGCTAAAGTTTCCAAAAAAGTTAAGGTCGTCGCTCCAGTTGAGGGTGAGGCAGTAGCTGAAGATGCAGAGGCAAAAGCTCCCAATGTTGGATATGTCGAAGGTTTAATTCACATTTCCGAGATTAGTTGGGAAAAAGTTGGTCATCCAAAGGATTACCACAAAGTTGGTGATCGCTTGAAAGTTAAAGTGCTCGGTATTGATGAAAAGACCGGCAAATTAAATCTCTCAGTGAAACAACTTCAAGATGATCCATGGCAGAAGATTTCTGAGGCTTACCCAGTTGGAACTACTTTCACTGGCAAAGTTTCTCGAATTGAAGCTTTCGGCGTCTTTGTAAATGTCGAGCCAGGTGTCGATGGTTTAATCCATGCCACTAAGCTTGATCCAAGTCGCGACCTCAAGGTCGGCGAAGAAGTCACTGTCAATGTTGAGAGTGTGATTCCAGAGCAACGACGAATGAGTCTATCCATGGTGTTAACTGAAGTGCCAATGGGCTACAAGTAAACCCGGATTCTAAATCTGTAATCAAACCCCGCTGCAAACAGAGCGGGGTTTTTGGTTATCGCGTCAATAATTTTCCGTTGCAGGTGAGTTACAACGTTTAAACTTCTCGATTGCATTCACTTCTCGGTTTGGCTAAACTAATGCAGACGTAGTACGTATTTTTTTGCGTTAAGAAAATAAAAATGACCGAGGGTTTCCAAAGAAAACCAGTGCAAGAGATTGGGAAAAGTCCGGAACGGGCAGCGACGCTAGAAGCGGTTGTCGAAAAAACAAAGGAACTATATTCTGATTTGAAGAGTTTCGTGGCTCAGCGTGAATCTTTATCCATTGAGCTCAAATACGCAAAACTAACTGAGTTGGCTGCACTACTCGCACAAGTTCCACCCACGCCTGAGAGCGAATATAGCAGCGACGTCGAATCACTCGGATCAGAACTCTCTTCAATAAAGATAACCGATGCGGCAAATGAGAAAAAAGTAATTGCTTTAAAACTGCAGGAACATCTGCAAAACATACTTGATTTACTAAAATTTACCATCCGAGATGGCGCACTCAATCGATTAGTTGATGCAACCGAAGGTTTGTATGAAAGTGGTGGTCCACTAACAGGTATGGATGCTGCACTGCATCAATTATTTCAAGAGAATAAACACATGAGCGATAGAATCAAGCGCCTTGCTCACAAAATTAGGGAGAATCTTGGTGATGACCAAGATCATGATCTAACACGCAGTGATCATAGGGAGGCAATTGCAGCCAGAACCACACTTTTAAAAGAGTATGAGGCCAAGCTACTAGCTAGAGCCGAACGTTTGCAAGATAAATCAATCGCCGCCCTAGTGAAAGTGGCAATTCAGCGTTGGAGTAAAAACCCAGATGATACTCAAAAGATAGACGAACTCGAGATGGTTGTGAAAGAGCGACTTTTTTATGCACAACAAGTATTTCTGGTGAGAAAAAAAGTTGATAACTTCGCATTTAGCCTGGTACTTCCATCAAAAGTTAGCGAATTGCTTGAATCATTAGACACAATTTTGGCAAGCGAGTCGGCTCCAGAAGCAGATGAAACTGCCACATAATCTCAACAGTTGATTTGCTGAAAAATCTACTCGCGTTCAACAGAGCGAATTCAGTCTTTTTATTGGTCTTTCAATTCTTTCGACACATTTTGATCTGAAAATGGTATAATGCCAACATGTCCAAGCAACGCATGATCGTAACCGACGACCAGTTACTTATTGATATGGATTTATTGTTCAACGCCATCCGTGAAGCAGATGGTGATTGGCAAAAAGTCGAGCAAGATATGAAAGCGTACCTAGGAGCCGTACAGTCGATGGCTGGTGAAGTCAGCGACCAATCCTAAATAAAGTATTACGGCGTGCTCGTCTTGCCCCGAGCAGATAGCACACTATGACCGATCAACCAATCGTTCCAGAGTTACCAATCTACGTCATCGCTTGTGGTGATGAAGGGGTGCAAATCAATCAAGGCACTAGGTTGTCGTTTGTGGGTGCCGGGTATAAATTGCCAGGCTTCAGTGAAGCAGTGGTTATTCTCAAGAAAATTCTTGATACAGATCTCAGAATTGTTTCTAGTCAAGAAAATGATTGGATTAAAGAACAATTGGATCTTCAAAATTGGCAACAAGTAAATGCAGTGACCCAGCAGCATGTAGCTGCTCTGGCAGATCAAGAAGGCTTGCTGTATGCAGGCTATTTTCCATTCAAGGATCCAAAGCAACTAGAGCATGGTGTCAAGGGACATATGGTTCGTCCACACAATGTTCATGTAGCCAACAAAGTTTGTTTTACTCTCGCAGGTGGCGAACATACTTATAATCTTGGTCAATACCAAATCAGTGCTGATTGGGTGGCGCAGGCTCCTAAAAAATTAGTTGAGACCTGTATCAAAACTCAGGTTGAGTTTTATACCAAAATCGCTAAACGAGATCTAATTGTGGTCTTCGAAGAGCGAGGCGTTCTCGGAGAAGAAGTTGCTGCTAAGAATCGCAAAATGCTGGAAAGCATTGGTATTAAACTTGCTGAATAATTTTTCTTAGAAACTCGAAGAGTTGAGATTCTTTCCATTTTGTCCAATTCAGAATGGCAGTTGTGCTTTTAAGTAAAGCTGTGCGCTGATTCAAAAACAGCCAATCTTGACAGATTCCCTGAAATACGTAATTAACGATTTATATTTTTTAACAACTGTGCAAAAAATGTGATCGCTTGGTAGAGGTGATAGGATGCAAAAAAAAGTATGCCATAACGTGCGATAAGCGTTTGAATTGGCGAGATTTTACCCTGTAATAGCTGCAATAGGGCAAAACGAACTTGGCTTGGATAGTCATCCCAGTTGGAATATTTCTTGAGTAAGGTGTCTGTAATTTGACGCTCGATTCCAGCCAGCATCACTCTTTTCATTACATACTGTTCCGTAAATCGATCTGGAAGCACTGAGTTAATGACGACTAAATCGGGGTCATACCAAACCTGTTTATTTTCCATTAAGCATTGATAACAAAGTAGACAATCTTCACCAAATAATAAATAGTTATCGGTTAAAAATCTTCCGAGTGATCTTGAAAAGAGTAACTTGTGAGTTTTGGATTGTTTAATACCCATATTGGCAGTAAAAATTGGTTCAGCAACAGTGCAGGGATGGGCATTTGGACCATAGTCAACAAGTCCAAAACACCAATCATAGTTTTTTAACAGGCTCTGTTGCTTTGGCTTTATAGCAATCCTGTCATCACCTATTCTCACCTGTACACGGCCACCTAAAATCAGTGCATCTGTATGCTTTGCCCAGGCTAGATGGTACTTTCTTAGTAAATCTGATTCAAACTCGCAGTCATCATCCGTGAACACTTGATGGCAATAACGCGCTTCTAGGATTCCCATGTTGCGTGCTGCTGATGGTCCTATTTGTTTACAATGAATAATACGAACAACAAGGTTATTTTGTTTTGGCGGCAGCCAATTCCCAACGTTATTTAGAACAAGTAGTACTTCGTAGTTGCCCTCATATTTAATTCGGTCGATCAGAGACAATAGTTTCCGAAATATATCTGGACGAGAAAAAGGTATGATCAAACTTATTGAGGTAGGTTTCACAAGTTGCAGCTCCAAAGTTTTTACCAACTCAATTCATGAGGTATACAATAATAAATCTGTCACATTGTATAACTAAGTTCTCAATATTAACATGCAACCACTGTTGATGAAAATTTCCCTTGAAAATGAATATGTATCAAGGTTAAAAGTTGATCAAATGTCACTATTTTTTGAGTTGATTCCTGATTGCGATTAAGTATTAATATGTTAACCTCAAAAGAGGAGTGCCAGCATCGCTTCTTTAGTTAAATTGTAAAAGCAAACTATTGATGAAAATACTTATAACTGGGGGAGCAGGGTTTATAGGCTCACACGTTGTTGATCAGTATATCCATGCAGGGCATCAAGTGGTACTGATTGATAATCTTTCACTGAGTACTGATAAATACATCAATAAGCAAGCAAAAGTGTACCGCACCGATCTCAGAGACACTGATAAGATTATCAACATTTTTCAACTTGAAAAGCCAGACATTGTCAATCACCATGCCGCTGATTCTCGATTGAGGCTTTCATTTACTGAAATTAAAAAAACTAGTGACAATAATATTGGTGGAACTTTATCAATCATAGAAGCAGCTAAAAAATACCCTCCAAAGAAGATACTCTTTGCGTCCTCAGGTGGAGCTATATATTCAAGTAGTCACATTCTTCACACTGAGGGTGAGAATTGCATTCCGGCGTCACCATATGGGATTGGAAAAAAAACTTGTGAGGAACTGTTTAATTTTTGTTACAAATACTACCAGATACCATACATTGCACTTCGGTACGGAAATGTATATGGACCGAGACAGAGTTGGACCTATGGAAATGGAATAGTGGCAATTTTAATAAATAACACTCTTAATGGTGGGGAAACTAACTTGATTGGTAAGGGTACGGACCTACGAGATTATGTATATATTGATGACGTAGCCAGAGCAAATCTACTTGCTTTGGAGTCAGAATATATTGGACCAATGAATATCGCAACTGCAAAAGGTAGATCAGTAATTACCATAGCTAAACTAATTTCAAACAGTTTAAAGAAAGACTGCAAACTAATTCGAGTTCCACAGTATATCTATGGTGAACAAAAAAAGAATGTGCTCGATATTACACTTGCAGATGAAGTTATGGGTTGGAAACCAACAGTCAGCATTAAAAAAGGTGTTGAGAAAACTGTTGATTGGTATCAGAGAATGTGTGAAGGTACAGCATGAATATAATTTATGTTTCTCACATTCCCCAGAGCTCAAACATGAATTGGGTGAGTCTTACGGCAAAGACTTTATCATCACACTCAGAAGTTTCAAGAGTAATACATATCGATTTTTTTAAGAAAAGTATCGAATTTAAAGATTTATTTCTGTCAAAAAATTTGTTTAATTTATTCAAACAGATTAGTGAAATTATTTGCAAGAAATACGTTGATCTAACTTTTTACAACATAGTGCCCTTTCAACGATTTAAATCAGTTTTAGAATTTAATACAATTTTAAATTTATTGGGGCTTGGTTTGCTGTTTGCAGTAACAGGCAAACCAACGGTTTTGATAACCACTTATTCAAATCATGACTGGCTTAGTCGAATACTTAGCTATATCAAAATCAGAATAGTTATTGCTGACTGTACGGATATTTGGCCAGTAGAAAACATCAAATATATGGCTCAAATTTCAGATGTATTTTGCGTTAATTCTGAGTCTATGTTGAAACATGTGTCAAAGTACATAAAGTCACCAAAATTAATTGCAACGGGTTATTTTCCGAAGATGCTTATGGAGAATATTGCGAAAAAAACCACGAATGCAACTCGTATACAAAAAAACTTAGTCCTGATCTCATCTGTTAATTGGCGAGTTAATTTTGCATTTATAAACAAAATTTTGGATGAATTAACCGACTACACTTTTTATCTAATCGGTCCGGACATGTTTGGCTACTTTAAAGAGGCTAACTGGGGCTATAAAAATACAAAAGCTCTAAGGGAATGGAAAATACTGAGAAATCGAGGTAATTTTAAACACATCATCATTCATGATCAAGAAGATTTACAAAATATAACAATTAAACATGCAGTTGGGCTAATTACGTATGACCTGAAAGATAGGTTTAATACTTTTTGTCACCCAATAAAGTTATATCAATACTATGCGATGGGTTTCCCGGTGGTGTCTGTTTCTGTTCCCTCTATTCTGAACCAGAAGAGCGAAACTTTTCTCAAATTTGCAGATACAGTTAGTGATTTCTCCCAAGGTGTAAAATTAATGAATTCTAAAAAACTTAGTAAAGCAGACAGAAGAAAAATGCTTGCTATCTCAGTCAGTCAAAGCTTCGAATCAAAATCAGATGAACTTGTGCAAATAATCAAAGAAAAACTGTAATAAACATGTCAAGTTACTTTGTTGATATTGATGGTGTACTATTCAAAATGGGCACAAATACAGCCAATGCTGGTGCTGTAGAAACGCTGAAATTTTTATTGAGTCAAGGCCATAAGCTCATACTGACAACAAAAAGAAATACAAAGAATCAAGACAATCCCGATTTAAATTTGAAAGCTACCAGACAGGCTTTACAAAATGTCGGATTGGGACATTTGGAAATTGTAGCAGATGTTCCAAGTCCTAGATATTTAATCAATGATGAGGGTGCGTATGCAATTAATGTACTCAGCAACGAACCAATGAGTTATTTAAATAAACAGATAATTGAGAGTCGGAATATTGAAAAAAAAATCTACGACTCACTTGCCACCATGATTTGGGTGACAACCAAATATGATAACTGCTCTGATGCAGACGAATATGTTCAGACCTTAATAATTGCCCAATCTTTAATAAAAAACCGTGGTTTTAATCATCGTGATTTAGTTAAACGATATGCCAGCAAAACAGACTTCATCTTTAACAACTCAGCACTCCACGAGTTCAACAGTGGTGGAGTGTCAAAACATTACAGAGGTCAGATATATCGACTTAAAAAAAGTGGCAATCCTCTCTACCTAGCAAAAACTGGGGTCACAGATGGGGCAGCAATGAAGGTTTTGCCGATTGTTGCGTATTATCTGTTTGATTTTGAAGCATTAGTTACCAACACCGATCGTATTGTCAAGGTAACTCACTATGCTATTGAGGCTCGTTTGTCCGCAGTTTTAGTGGTGCTAAGGTATCGACAACTATTGCTCGGATTTGAGGACACCACAGACGATTTAATTAGAGACTTCATGGCTGCTATTAAAATACTTGGATTTGAGAATGAGAGCCATTTTTTTGTGAATCTGGTATTGAAGGCCAAAAAAATTACTGACAATCAACAAGATGCTGAGTCGTTGCTGGCACAATTGGCTAAGGAAATAGGCTTGGATTACTTGGCATGGAGTACGCCCATCTCGGCATGCTTTTGGTCATTTAGAGCTACGGATGAGTTTTATCGTTTTTTTAATCCAAAAAATGACAAGGTAATTACCATTAATCAAACTTCCATCGATGCGAACACGCTCGACAAGCGGGTATTGAGTAGTTACGAAAAACAGCTGATAAAAATTGGTCAATATAAATCTCACTTACAAGCGCATGGGTACCATTGGAAAGATAAAATCGACATTGACACTTTTTTCTCCATTGCATTCAGTCTGGTTGCTGTGCGTGATGGAACTAAAAAAATTGATGCGGCTTCTCAGCAGTCCATAAAAGAATATGGCGAGGACCTTCACTCAATGGTTCAAAATTTGCTCTTTAAAAAGAGCTCTGCTCAGAATTTCCAACTTCGAAAAACCATTCGATTGATCAGATATTCAATTTATTCATTTTTCAAGATGCTATTTGACAGAATGAAACTTAATCTTGGAATTAAGGCATATTTACAAAGATATACAAAACCTGTCGACCAAGAGCTGCTCTAAAGAGAATGCCAACCCAACTTGAGAGGCAATTATGCTGATCTCAGCCCCCGGCTCAGCGCTGCTTTAAAAGCGAGCTTTAATATCCATATCGAGATGATGAAATAGATGGACGCTAAGAAAAAGCCAACCGCTAAGCTATAACTCTGAGATTGAATTCCAAGTATTGTAAATCGCATTACTTCAAAGACATGCGTCGAGGGAATGTAGAAGGCCAATGATTGTGCCCAGTTTGGCAAAGCGGAGACTGGATACACAATGGCTGCGAAAGGTGACAAAAATGCAGCAATGCTAAAGGGCAATCCCTGTGCTTTGGTACCCACAATAAATAGTCCAGCTGAAATGAGTGTGCCAAGTGCCCACCCAGTTAATACTAATATTAACACCATGAAGAAAAACGAGGGACCTATTCCAATTAGATTGACTCCATAAACGTATTGAGTAAAAGCACAGGCAAAGGCAAAACTGAGGAGTATTTTAAACAAACTAAAAAACATAACTGATGCCAGCCATTCAGTTACGCTTAAAGGGGAAACAAATAGATTTACTAGATTTCCGTCCCAATACTCATGTAATACGCTAACAATAATCTCGTGCTGGGCTCTCCACACGATAATCCACATCAGCAAGCCAGATAGTACCATTGCAATATATGTGTAGTCTTGTATCTGATTTCTAATATATTGGCTACCCAAACCCCACATCGCGAGATCAACGATGGGATAAAAGAAAATATCAGCTAAACGATCATAGCTGCGATACAACATGTACCAATAGCGTAAGGCAACTGCAAAGATTCTATGCATAATTACAGCTACATTTCTTTAATAAAGTAGTCATATAAGGTTTGTTTTTTAATTTCAACATCGACATATGATATCTTGTTTAACACCATCATCGAAAACAGATTGACTAGAGTATTACTCGGCACCTTTATCTCACACACATCTCTGTTTCCAGTAATACTTATTGTATTTTCTCGACAAACTTGTTTAAGTTTTTGAAATGCTTTTACTTTTGTGAGTTTTACTATGGTCTCATGGCTACTTTTGGCTAATTCACTTGGTCGCTCAATCTTAAATATTTCACCCTTTTTTAAAAAAATAGCTCTGTCACACAAATCCTCAACCTCATTCATGTTATGAGAAGTTAACACAATGGTAGTCCCACGCGTTTTGCTGAGTCGCATCAAATGCATTCTAATTTTATTGGCGGCCTTAGGATCGATTGACGCAGTTGGCTCATCAAGAAACAAAACAGTGGGTTCATTAATTAGTGCTTTGGCAATATTAACCTTTGCAATTTGTCCGCTTGATAAAGTCTTAATTTGTTTATCCAGTAATGCTTCAAGTTGGAATTCTGCTATTAGCCCATCAAAAAGTTCTTTGTTCCATCGACTGTGGTAAAGATAAAATGTATAGGTAAGTGCTTGCTTGACTGTTAGTAATGGAGGCAAACTAATATATGTCGAAGAGAAATTTATATAGTGTGCAATTTGAGCTCGGTTTTTTTGCAGTTCTTTGCCGAAGAAACGTATTGATCCAGAAGTTGGTGTGAGGAGACCAAGTAGCATTTGGATTAGTGTTGTTTTGCCCGCACCATTAGAACCCACTATGCCTAACACTTCTCCGGGGGACACAGAAAAACTTACGTTACTGATTGCCAAAGTTGGCTTTACAAAAAATCCTGAATATACCTTATTTAGAAGTGAAACATCTATCGCATTTTCCATGGTAAGTTGCTTATTTAAGAGTATTTCTTTTTAATTGTATGCTAGCTCACTGGGTTTGATAAAAGTGTATGTTTGTTGAAGTAATCAAAACCCACAATGATTTGCGCTGTGAGTCTGTGCAAATACCTGCTCAGGTAGAATTTCTCACTGTGTCAGTAGTTTACTAGAGAAACCAATGCTGGAACGATATTACGATAAACTGATTTCATTGTACATATTCAACTAGTGCTTACTGGATAAGGTCTTATCTATTTGAAATTGATTTGAAAGTGAAAATGCCTGGTCGTGAAACCAGGCATTTTTTGGAAGCAGGGTTATCTGATGGCGCGCTCTTCGAGCGTATCTTTGATTAAGCCCATGAGCTGTTCTGGCGCTGCGTCTGGGAAAAAAAGACGCATTCCCATTTCTTCAATTGTTTGGATGTCTTTTTCAATAGCAGGTTTGAAAAGGTCACTTTTTTCTTTCAAAAATAGACCAATCCTTCCTGCAACTACACCCAATTCAATCGTATCAATAGGTTTACCAGCTAGAATGTTTCTAAACAGTTCTTCACCAAAAAAACCATACGCTGCTTCCAGTGCGGGTTGAGGTAATGCCATATGGATATCACCTCCTTTCGCTTTGGATTTGTTGACAACGGATTTGACGGCGCCAAGGCCGACCATCAGCTATCAACAGGCCTATATTGTATCAGTTTTAACTAATATAAGCTTCTGTAGCGGGAAAATAGTGCTAATTCCGGCTATTTTTACTATTTGCCGACCGCACCGAAAACCAGCCTTCTTTTTGCCTTGTAATACACTGTTGCATTATCATAATTCATTGGATAGAATACACTTCGTTCATACGCGACAATCCTTTATGGATTCCCTCCGTTTTCAGAGTTGAGTGATAGTTGCCAGAAGCTTGCCCAAGCTTCGTTGTCTGTTTTAGACGTGGTAACGCTGAGGTTGTGATTGGTTAATTGGGCCCTTAGCTCAGTTGGCTAGAGCGCGTCATTTGCAATGACGAGGTCAAGGGTTCGAGACCCTTAGGGTCCACTCAAGCTTAACAAGTACTTATATAGTTTGCGGTTTCTTCTCTTGAAAATTGGTAACAGTTTTCAAAAGCTGGTGACCGCACGGCCTAGCCGAGCGTGATCAGCACGCACTTGTACATTAAAAAGTGAAGGAAATTGTCATCATAAGTAAATGGCTGAGTATTGTTTTTAAGACAATAATCGAAATTATTACTTTCTCAAGTTTTGAACTTAAGAATGAAACAAATTGACGTAAGATAGTATGTGAACTAATGCAGATAGGGGATGCCTAGGCATGTTTGGCCGAAGAAGGACGCCAAGTCCGCGAAAGTCGTCGGGGAGCTGACTAAGAGCTTTGATCCGGCGGTGTCCGAATGGAGTAATCCAGCTCGCAGCGATGCGAGTTATTCGTCACCTTGTGTGGCGGAGGGTAAGCGGGGGAACTGAAATATCTAAGTACCCCGAGGAAAAGAAATCGAATGAGATTCCCTAAGTAAGCGACGAGCGAACAGGGATGAGTCTAAACCATATTTATATGGGGTTGCAGGACCTCAATATCAGACTTCAAAAATTAGCAGAACACCTTGGAATGGGTGGCCAAAGACCGTGAGAGCCGGGTATGCCAAAGTTTGCGAAGCTGTAGAGTGTTCCTAAGTAGGCTGGGAGACGGCAAACTCCCTTCTGAATCTGGGGCGACCACGCTCCAAGACTAAATACCAAACATGACCGATAGTGAACGAGTACCGCGAGGGAAAGGTGAAAAGACGGGTGGAACACCCAGTGAAATAGATACTGAAACTATCTGCTAACAAACAGAGAAAGCACCGCAAGGTGTGATCTCGTGCCTATTGAAGAATGAGCCGGCGAGTGTTTGGCAACTGCAGGTTAAGACAATGCCATGTCGAAGCCATAGTGAAAGCGAGCCTGAATAGGGCGAAATATTGTAGTTGTTGAACGACCCGAAACCGAGTGAGCTAACCATGATCAGGTTGAGTCACGGAGAAGTCCGTGAGGAGGACCGTACCGGTCAATGCTGCAAGATTGTCGGATGAATTGTGGTTAGAGGTTATATGCCAATCGAACTCGGAGATAGCTGGTTCTCCCTGAAATATATTTAGGTATAGGGTCGTGTATAAGCGTGTTGGGGGTAGGGCTCTGATCGGGTGTGTGAGTCGCAAGATTCAGCACCTAGTTAAACTTCGAATACCAATACGTGTTTCACGGCACTCAGCACCTGGGAGCTAAGTTCCAGGAACAAAAGGAAAACAAACCAGACCAACAGCTAAGGTCTCAAATTACTATTTAGTGGGGAAGGAAGTTTATATCCTCAGACACCTAGGAGGTCGGCTCAGAAGCAGCCATCCTTTAAAGAAAGCGTAACAGCTCACTAGCCGTAGGATATATGCGCCGAAAATTCAACGAGGCTGAAATAGTAAACCGAAGCTTTGGGTTCGTGTAGTACACAGGTTAACTCAGATTGGGTGAAGTCAGTCTGGGTTCTCCCGTGTACTACGCGAGCGGTAAGGGAGCGTTCTCCGTGCTGTGAAGGGGTCCCGTAAGGTAGATCCTGGAGCGAGGAGAAGTGAGAATGCCGGCATGAGTAGCGTCATTGTTGTGAAAATCAACAACCCCGAATGTCCAAGGTTTCCGCACCCACGTTGTTCGTGTGCGGGTTAGGCGACCCTAAGGTCAGTCCCATCTAAGGGTGGGAGTAGCCGATGGATTACCGGTTAATATTCCGGTCCTTGAGTACAGTCGTTTGAGTTGGGGAGTAACGGTGATGGATAACATATTTGGAGATGTGAATTCTCCATCTAAGCACGAAGACAGTCTGCCCAAGCAAATCTAGGTAGGCGTTTATTCGACGTGTGATGGGTCTTGCTTTGCTTGCAAAGCGAGATATATGCGACTTCATTATCCCGGAAAAGCTTCGCAACGAGAATGTATTCAAATCGTACCGACAACCGACACAGGTGGACTGGGCGAGTAGCCTAAGGGGAACGAGAGAAGGTAGTTTAAGGAATTCGGCAAAACAGCTGGGCGTAATCTAGAAAGATGCCCTGCCCCTGCGTAAGTAGGGGCCACAGCGAAAGAGTTGGGGTTGACTGTTTAACAAAAACACAGGTCTGTGCAAACTCGTAAGAGGCCGTATACAGACTGAAGCCTGCCCGGTGCTGGAAGGTTAAGTGAGAGGGTGTTTGCCAAGCTTGCTTGGTACGTGCTTTCAATCGAAGCCCCAGTGAACGGCAGCAGTAACTATAACTGTTCTAAGGTAGCGAAGTTCCTTGTCGCTTAATTGGCGACGCGCACGAATGGTATAACAAGCCCCAAACTGTCTTAAACTATTACTCGGCGAAATTGAAATGGCCGTGAAGATGCGGCCTACTGGCATCAGGACAAAAAGACCCCGTGAAGCTTTACTATAACTTGACACTGAAAGTGTATGTGGAATTGTTTAGCATAGGTGGGAGCCTCTTCATTTAGTGTGGAGGCATCAGTGAAATACCACTCGTTTTATATATACTTTCTCACTTAACTTTGCTGCATACGCAAAGGAGGACACTGTTTGGTGGGTAGTTTAACTGGGGAGGTTGCTTGCTAAAGAGTAACGCAAGCGCGCAATGGTACCCTTAGCCCGGATGGAAATCGGGCTTGACGTGCAACGGCATATGGGTGCTTAACTGTGAGACTTACAAGTCGATCAGATGCGAAAGCAGGTCATAGTGATCCCGAGACGCTTTGTGGAAGGCGCTCGGCTTATCGGATAAAAGCTACTCCGGGGATAACAGAGTCATCGCACCTAAGCGTCCCTAGCGTCGGTGCGGTTTGCTACCTCGATGTCGGCTCATCGCATCCTGGGGGTGAAGAAGCTCCCAAGGGTTAGTCTGTTCGCCTATTAAAGCGGTACGCGAGCTGGGTTCAGACCGTCGTGAGACAGGTCGGCCTCTATCCGATGTCAGCGTTAGAAAGTTGAGAAGTTTTGCCCCTAGTACGAGAGGACCGGGGTGAGGGAATCCCTAGTGTTTCTGTTGTTACTGTCAAGTACACCGCAGAGTAGCTACATTCTTTTCGGATAACCGCTGAAAGCATCTAAGTGGGAAGCCGTCTTCAAGATTAACTTTCTCCATCAGACCCGTGAGAGACTATCACGTTGATAGGCCAGGGGTGTAAGGCTGGTAACAGCTTCAGCCTACTGGTACTAAGTGTCGACTGAACATACTATTTCGTCTTAGAAACGGTATCTCAGTCAGATGGTTGGAGTGTTTTGAACACAACAACGCATTACGTTTACTAGATGACATATTTTCTTCACTTTTTAGTGATACAAGTGTTACAATTTGACTTGGTGTAACAGCCAAATAACAAGTTAAGAGCATTTTGTCCTGGTCTCCCGAGCGTAGTGGTCCCAACTCTTCCCATCCCGAACAGAGTCTTGAAACACTTCAGCGCTGACAATAGTTATACCGCAAGGTGTTGCGAAGATAAGTCGAGGCCAGAACAAAATGCTTTTTTTGTGCCTCAAGGGGTGATAGTATGGATGCATGCCTCCTACAGCTAAACGGACAATTTCTTCACCAAAATCTTTTAAATCAAAAAAAACCAACTTTAGACATTGGTTGATGATACTTCCCTTTATTTTATTATTGGTTGGTTTGGCTGCGGCAGCATTTTTATTGAGTACCAATTCTGACTTGAGGCAACAGGCGGCAGGAGTGGCATACATTGCGTGTAAAACTTCTTCACAGTGTCCTTCAGGGGCGACGTGTCAGCCAAATGGCATTTGTTCAACTCCTACGGCTTGTAAAATGTTTAGTGGTAATTGTCCATCAGGTCAATTCTGTGATTTTGGCAAAGATGGTAAGCCAGTTTGCTTGGTTGGATCTGGTTGTAGTGCAAAAAAGCCGTGTCCAGCTGGGACAACTTGTGACTATACAGTTGGTCAACTAGAAGGTGACGGTGGTACCTGTCGTACTGCTCTTGGTAATTGTAATGACAAAACTCCTTGCCCAGTCGGTCAAAGTTGTGCAAGTGGTGCCTGTGTACGACCATTTGGTTGTGCAAGTGGCTGTAAATCAGGTGAAGTTTGTGATACTAGTGTGGCTGGTAAATGTGTAAAGCCTCTTTCACTTTGTAAAAATAATGTATGCCCAACAGGTCAAGAATGCGTAGCTGGTGGTTGTTTATACAAAGAAGTTTGTACTCCTGGAGTTTGCAGTAGACCTACTCCAGTTCCAGTAACCAAAATTAATACCAAAATTAAATCCCGAAGATAAGATGAGGTCAGGACATAGTGCTTCTTTTGTGTAAAATGTGCTGCTAGTATTAGTGCATGTCATTTGTTGCTAAGCGAGTAATTGCATCTCCAAAAAAGTTTAAATTTAAGAGATCCAATCTCAAATTGTGGTTGATGACTCTTCCTTTCATTTTGCTGTTGGTTGGTTTGGGAACCGCAGCATTTTTATTGAGTACCAATTCTGACTTGAGGCAACAGGCTGCTGTTTTGCCATATACAGTTTGTCGCACTCCTAGGTCGACTCAATGTTCTTCGGATGGTAGTGCTGTGCAAACATGCATCGGATATAAATTGACCAGCGTAACCTGCAAAGCAGGAAGCAAATGCGAGGTATATCAAAATAAACCTCAATGTCTACCAATAGCAAATTGTACTTTTTGGACAAACGACAATAAGGTATTTGAATGTCGAGGAAACACATATTACGGGTGTAAAAATGGAAAATATCAGAAAATGGGAGGCTGTAATAGTGGCACCACATGTGTGGTAACTGAGGTAAACCAGCCATTTTGTAGTGTGAGTTGTGGAGAGCATGGAGCAGTTGGCGGTTGTGGTCCCAATGGAAAACTCAAGCTTTGCCACAACACTTTATATGGTGGCGATGAAAATGGTTGGGAATATGTAAACTGCGGTTACAATAAGACCTGTAAGGTCCAGAATGGACAGCCCGGTTGTTACTAACATTTCACACACTTGTATATCTCTATAAAAATAGCAAATAGTACACCAGTACTCCCACGGCTAATCCAAAATGGATAAGTCCAAAAGTGGTGATGAGTGGCGAGACTGTGGTGATGAGTGTTTTCTTCATCAGACCGATTTGACGCAGCACAATCAGGCTAAATAGCACATATAACACCGCACCGATAATAAATAGCCATTTAAATGTAAGCTCAAGTCCAACGGTGATTAAATTCGGATCATTTAGGGCGATTTGAGGTGACATTAACTGGCTCTCCCTTCAATTTTTTCCTGTTCTTCTTCAAGAATCATTTCATTAAGTAACGCGGCTACTCTGGTTGGGTGCGGCACATTATCAAATTCAAATTGGGTTCGCTCGGCAGCTGTTTGAATCAGAACAGTACCATAATCAAATACAGATGCCATGGCACCACTGGCGGTAACAGTTACATCTTCGATGTTGTCAATTTTGGCAGTGGAGACATTTTTGTAGATTAGCGATAGAAAATCCACATCGACTATTCGTTCATCGGTGATGATGTAGACATTAAAAAACCAGACCAAGAAACTCTCTAATGCAAAACCAACCGTCATCATATACCAGCCAATAGTAAAGGCACTGTGAAATTTAATGGGGAGAAAATCGAGGATTGTGGAAAGGTTCATCACAATTGGAAAAAACACAGCCAAAATCAAGATAAAAAACGGTCTAATGAGCACAACTGGATGCTGCCTGAGCAACAAAACGACTTGTTCGTTTTTGACTTGAGCGTCAAAGGCAGTATGTTTGGGTTTGGGTGCGTAAGCCAACAATACGCTATCTGCAGATTTTTCGCGTCTCATGACTTCTGAGTAGTCATCAACAGTGCGGATTCTCGGTTTATCTGAGACTTGTTTTACTTGTGCATCACCCGCTTTCAGGTCAGATGAGGTTTGAGTCATGCAGGTATTATACAGCGATTGTTTCGGGGAACGTCTACACCAGAACTGTGTCTTTTCTTGGTAGTTACTTTCTGATATGGTATGAGCATGAAAGCAAACCAAAAGACATCTCCAACCAAAAAAACTGTTGCAGCGGCAAAATCAAAGCCAGTAATCAAGAAGGTAGTAAAGCCTGCTGCGATTAAAAAACCACTTGCTGCGTTAAGTCAGAAATTGGCTGAAATGCCTTCATCTCAAATGATGGAAACAATGGAAGCACCTCGAAAATCTGGTTTGAAGCGTCCAGCAACTTGGTTGGTAGGGGCATGGATTGTGGTGATTGGTTTGGCGTTGTTCTATTATCGCGGTCAATTTGTCGTAGCAGTGGTAAATGGTCAACCAATTTTCCGCTCAGCTTTAGTACGTGAGCTGGAGCGACAATCCGGCAAACAGGTACTAGACAACTTGGTTTTAAAAACAGTGGTAATGCAGGAGGCAAGCAAGCAAAAAGTTACTGTCACCGACCAGGAAGTTACTGATGAAATTGCAAAACTTGAGAAAACCTTCAAAGGCAGAGGTCAAGATCTTGATTCTGCTTTGGCAACACAAGGCATGAGCCGCAGTGATCTCAACGAACAAATGAAGTTGCAGAAATTGGTCGAGAAAATGGTGAGTAAAGAAGTTGAAGTCACCGATGAAGAAGTCACAAAATATATGGAGACTAACAAAGCATTTTTACCAAAGGATGCTAAGCCAGATCAACTAAAAGCTGACATCAAAGCTCAATTACTCCAACAGAAACAAACCGCTAAGATCCAAGAGTGGGTAACTGCTCTCAAGGATAAAGCAACTGTACAGCACTGGTTATTTCAATAACTAGTCAAGTTAGATAAATAGTAAAAGCGACTCGAAAGGGTCGCTTTTTTATTTCTTACAGGAAGTCGCTTGGCAGTGGCTTCGTTGGGAGGATGTTGGTAATAATCTTAACTACTCGGTAGTAATCAAATCAAAACGCGTCTGTGTTGCTTTTGCTAGAACTTCTTCTGATTTTTGATTGTATTTTTTATCAAATCCCATCGAATAGTAAAGAGATAGTGCTAGCGAAATGGCAGAAGCCAAAAAAATTATGTTGGGGTTGTGAGTGTGTTCCGCAATTTGGAAAGCTGTTAGTTGAATTGTGCCAACACCGGCTATGGCTTTAAGCAAAGCTGCACCAAGTAGACGCATGGAAAGTTGTGATTCATCTTCACTACCATCTGCAAAAGACTGCAATTTCTTGCCATATTCGGGAAATTGTTTTATTAGCTGGGATATACAAAGGTCGGCTACGTGTGAGATTTCGTGCAGAAAAACAGTAGCTAGTGCTTTGTCAGAATACATAGGTGAAAGCTGCACATAGAAACAAAACAAGTTGGTGCCTTCAGAAGAACTGGTGACTATAGCTCCACCTTTTGTTGCAATACTTAGAACCAAGGCACCGGCAAAAGTAGAGATAGGCGGAATTTCTTCTGACGATTGAGAATCAACGAATTTCAAAAACTCTAGGGTTGAATAGAAAACATGAACTTCTTCTAGTAAGTGATCAATAGCTTCATCTGGGACATCTGTTAAATTATGGGAGGCAAGTCTTTCTTTGATTAATCTTTTTAAGATGTTGGGAACTTTCTTTTCTAAGACTTCTGGATCAAATTTTGGCAAGATTTCTTGATCCTGAGTAATAAGTGGAGTTTCTTGTCCCATACGCATACTATCAATTACTTTAGAAAAAAATAAAAGTGCAATTTTTTCTGTGGCTAGACTGCTCTACAGTTGCGAGGAACTTATTCGCTTTCAAGCACTGCTAAGAATGCTTCTTGATTCAACTCAACTCGACCAATTGACTTCATTTTCTTCTTGCCCTCAGCCTGTTTCTTCAATAATTTCATTCGGCGAGTGCGATCACCACCATAGAGTTTGGCGGTCACATCTTTGCGAAAAGCTTTAATTGTTTCTCGGGCAATAACCTTACCACCGATCATGGCTTGGATTGGTACCTCAAACATTTGGCGAGGAATCACCTCTTTTAGTTTCGAGCACAGTAGACGAGCTCGGCTTTCAGCAAGTTCTCGCACAGTAATGAAACTGAGTGCCTCTACAATTTCGTGGTTAAGCATGATGCCAACTTTTACGCCATCAACGGGTTGATAGCCACTGAGTTGATATTCAAGTGAGGCATATCCAGAGGTAATTGATTTGAGTCGGTCATGAAAATCAGTGATTAATTCAGCTAAAGGCACTGCATATTCAACTTTACTACGTGTACCTGCATGAGTGGTGTTGATTAGAGTACCGCGTTTTTCATGAGTTAATTTAATGATACCGCTCATGTAGGCTTCGGGAGTGAAGATAATGGCTGTAACAATAGGTTCGCGAATCAAGGCGATGACACTGGGATCTGGCATCTCAGATGGGTTGTGGACAGTGATGACCGTACCATTCGTGGTAGTGACTTCGTAGCTAACGGTTGGAGCGGTAGCAATTAGATTTAAATTAAACTCCTTAGTGAGTCGTTCTCTTACCACTTCAGCGTGGAAAATGCCCAAAAAACCAACTCGCAGCCCATTGCCGAGTGCCAATGAGTGAGTGCCGGTATATTTCAGCGATGAATCATGTAATGCCAATTTTGACATTGCATCTTTGAGCAGGGTAAAGTCATTGGTATCGATTGGATAGAGCTCCATATAAACCATTGGAGTTGGCTCGTGGTATCCCGGAAGTGGCGTGATTTTCTCTCGAGTAGATTGCTCGGTAAGAGTGTCACCGATCTTCAAATCGCTGACTTCTTTGAGGCCAGTCGAAACATAACCCACCTCACCGGTTCGTAGTTCAGTTCTAGCAATACGTTTGGGAGTGAACACGCCAATTTCAACTGGGTTGAGGGTGGTTTTTGTCGAATATAGAAATAGAGGTTTTCTGGTGAGAGTGCCGTCAACTATGCGAACATAGGCAATTGAACCTTGGTGGTTATCAAATACAGAAGTGATTACTAATGCACGAAGGGGTGGAGTGGTGCCAGCTGCCAGCTGTTCTGACGTGGTATCTTTTGGTGAGGGGACTCGATCGATAACAGCTTGTAGAACCAAATCTACTCCTTGGCCGGTTTTGGCAGAAACATAGAGGACATCTTTTTCATCTATACCAAACAAATCCATCATTTCTAAAACTGTTTGTTCAACATCTGCAGAGGGAAGATCAATTTTATTGATGACTGGGATAATTTTTAACCCCAAATCGACAGCTTTTTGATAGTTAGCGAGTGTTTGAGCTTGGATACCTTGAGTAGCATCAACCAACAAGATAGCACCCTCGCAAGCTGCGAGTGATCGACTGACCTCATAGCCAAAATCAACGTGTCCTGGAGTATCAATTAGATTGAGAATGTATTCTTCATCATGGTAGACGTATTCCATACGAACTGGAGCAAGTTTGATGGTGACGCCTTTTTCTTTTTCGATGATATTAGAGTCCATCATCCGATCAGTGAAGTCGAGAGCAGAGACTGTTTTGGTGGATTTTAGAAAAGCGTCAGTAAGCGTGGTCTTACCATGATCAATATGGGCAATAATTGAAAAGTTTCGAATGCGTGATGGGGTGGAGACAAATGTATTCATAAATTAGTGCCAAACCAAAAACCGCTACTCTTGGCCTCAGACAATCACTTTTTAGGAAAATAAAAAACGCAGTTTTATTTTACCAATTTAGAAACTTGGCTTTTGACGCGTGCAGCTTTATTTTTATGAAGCACATTTTTCTTGACAGCTTTATCAATTTTTGAGAAAGCACTTGCCAATGACTCTTTGGTTGGTTTCTTCTTGACTAAATCGAGTGAAGTTTTAACCAAAGACTTAGTTCTGCGGTTTACAGTGGTTTTTTTCTTGCTTGCACGAAGTGCTTTTTTGGCGTTTGCGAGTAATGGCATAGTTTCCTTTAATTATTAGTGTTTTCCAGATCAAGTGATTGAACTAACTCAACTCATGTCGGGACAGAGGAATTATACAGTCCAGACAAGATTATTTCAATTGCGTTTCGGTTGGCCCATTTATCAATAGCTTATGTAAGTTCAGTCTCTGAAAGAATTAAGTCGGGATTGTGTAATATATTATTAAATTCTTCAGAATTATCTAAGACTTCGCCACAGTACTGCCAATTAATTTTGGAAACAAGTTTGGAACTTGGGATATCAACAAAAAGTGCTAATAATGAGGCGACAAATGCATAGCCATCGAAATAGGGGTCCATGCGTTTAGCATCATTTCGCAGTGACAGATCAGTTTTCCTCTGTTCTAAAGCGGCCAATACAGCAGCTTTTTTCTCTTGAGGAAACATAGGGTCATGTAATAGTGCCTCACAAAGTTTTAATTCTTCGTGTAGTACAAAACCCTCATTAATAAGCTTTTGCAACTCAGAGCTATGTGAACCTCCGCAGAATGTAATGAGCTCTGCTTTTTGGTACTCGGTTTTTTCAACCATCACCTTACGATCTAGCATTTTTGGGATATCAAAACGGTTGATGTCGTCAGTTTTGAGTTTTTCTGCAACAGTTTGATGAAGCAACTCATGAGCGATTCTTAGTGTCAGTTTCATCCGGCGATCTACATTCACAACGTCCTGTTGCCCTGCGACGCATATCACTATGTGGTGTTTGTTATTCCATTTTCCAACATATGAACCCTGCTCTGCTCCTGTATAAAAGGTTACAATCGTAGTACTTTCTTGTGGCTTCCAGTCCGGAGAATAGGTTTGAATGATCTCAAGTGCTTCTTGAAATATTTTTTTAATCTCAGACCCTGAGACCTTTTCAGAGTCTGATTCCTGAAGTATCTCTATTTGTATTGATTTTTCTTCTTTTTGTAATGGTTTTTCCATTGATTCTGTAGTTTAGCATGTGAGTATTGATGATCCCGAGAGGGTACAATTAGCTAAACGAGCGTGTTTTTACAACGACTATGCGACTATGGAGTGTTCATCCATCTTATTTAGATGCTAAAGGTTTAGTAGCTGTTTGGCGTGAGGGACTGCTTGCATTGCAGGTACTAAGTGGCAAAACTAATGGATATACGCGGCATCCACAGCTCACGCGTTTTCGACTGCACCCACAACCAATAGATGCAATTTCTTACTATCTACATGCAATTGCAGATGAGGCAGACCAGAGAAAATATCATTTCAAACGTGAGAAGCTGATAGCTTATCGGGAAGTTGGAAAAATTCAGTTGACTATAGGTCAGTTACGATATGAAACAGAACATTTGAGAAAGAAATTAGCGATTCGCGACAGAACATACTTAATTCGATTTCAACCCCAAATACAGTTTGAACCTCATGCTTTATTTAAGTTGACTGATGGCCCTGTCGAGAGTTGGGAGCATGTAAGTATCGCAGCTGGGTTGTGATACTTACTGATTCAGAAAGCATTTGTTCTTCTGAGTGTATTGATTTTCAATAAAACAAAAAAAGTCAGCATACTGGTTGTCTGGAGAAGCCAAAATCGGCTATAATTGCGACGGTATGTTTCTGCGTATTTCCAAACTTTTTACAGACAATGCGAAGTGGCTTGAAAATCAGCAAACCTCGATTTTGTCAGCAGCTTTCATTATTACCATCGCCAACGTGCTTTCTTCTGTTTTTGGATTAGTTAGAGAGCGACTGTTGATTAGCTATTTCTTTGACTCAACCGCTTCACAATTGGAATATGAGGCGCTACAAGTTGCGTTTCAAATTCCAGACATGCTGTTTCAGTTGATTGTACTTGGTGCTGTGTCTGCAGCATTTATTCCAGTGTTTATGACTCTAAAAAAGAAGAACGAATCCGAGGCTTTTGAAATGAGTCAGTCAGTAATGACGTTGACTTTATTAGTTTATATTTTATTTTCTTCAGCGGCATTTATTTTTGCCACCCCTTTAACCCAAATGAGAACTGGAGCCAATTTCACTCCAGAGCAATTGGTGGTTGCGGTTAATTTAACCAGAATCATGCTTTTTGCTCAGTTGTTTTTTGCGGCTTCAAATTTTTTGACTGGAATATTGCAGTCATATCAACGGTTTATCGTGCCAGCTATTGCCCCTGTGTTATACAACATCGGGATTATGCTGGGAGTGATATTTTTTCATCAACAACTAGGTATTTATTCAGCTGGATTAGGTGTGGTCATTGGTGCGTGCATGCACATGTTGGTACAGCTGCCACTGACGAATAAGCTTGGATTTAAATTCAGATTGAGATTTAACTTTAAACAATCAGCAGTTAAACAAATTATTTTGTTGATGCCGCCTCGGTTATTAACCGTTGGCATGACTGAACTGCAAAATTTGGCATTAACGTTTTTTGCAACCACAATCGGCAACTTAAGCTTTGTAATCATTCGATTAGCACTAAGATTGATGACGATTCCAATTAGATTATTTGGAGTTCCGATCAGTCAGGCGTCGCTGCCGTTTTTATCTGAGGAGTCGGGTGAGGGAGATCGCCAGCGGCTCAATGATCTGTTGATCCAATCGCTGCATCAAATTGTTTTTTTTGCACTACCCGCATCTGTATTGTTGTTAATTTTACGGGTTCCCATTGTGCGGTTGATATTTGGAGCTGACAATTTCCCATGGCAAACGACAGTCATGACTGGGAAAGTGGTCGCGGTAATCGCTTTATCCATAGTTGCACAGGCTATGACTCATTTATTGGTCCGAGTCTTTCACGCAATTAAAAATACGGCCACTCCATTTTTTGTGACTGTTTTTTCAGTGGTGATTTATTTACTCATTTGTTCTTATTCAGTGTATTTCACTAATTGGGGAGTAATGGGCTTGGCTGTGGCCACAACTTTGAGTGCAATTGCAGAGGCTGCATTATTTGCTTGGTTGCTCAATAAGAAAACAGGATTTTTACAGCGTGTCGATTTCATTGTGCCGCAGCTGAAGATGATTGGGGCAGGTTTTTTGATGGCAGTGTTTTTATATCTTCCTTTTCGAATTTTAGATGAACTGGTTTTTAATACTTCAAGAACCTTTGAGTTGATTTCTCTGACAATAATTACTAGTACTATTGGAATGCTGGTATACGTGTATTTTTGTGCATTATTTGAAGTTAAAGAGTTACGTTATTTTACGCATATTTTTGGGGCACTTGGGAAATGGCGCAAGCCACTATCTCAATCTTCGGAAGTACTGGTTAATGCTCCAGGTGACGAGATGTCAGGTTGAGTTTGATAGTCTTGAGTTTGATAGCCGATTTACGCTAGAATGAACAGGAAACTGCTTTTTGCAGCTTTGTTAGCTTGCCCATGAAACGTACATCAGTCAGCATCAACATTAATCTGCTGCCAAAGGATCCCTTTTTTGATTCGGTGGTGGGTCGAGTTTTGCGATGGGCATTATCGGTTGGGAGATATTTAGTGGTTTTTACCGAGCTGGTAGTGATTGTTAGTTTCGCTACTCGATTCAATCTAGATCGTCAACGTACTGATTTGAATGAAGCTCTCAATCAAAAAGAGATGATTGTTAAATCTTACGGTGACCTAGAGGGAAAGTTTAGAATTTTGCAGACAAAGATTTCCGACTTTGAACAGGTTGAAAAACAGGGCAATATTGTTGATATTTTTCCCAAACTGACGGCAGTGATGCCAACAGACATTAAATTGACTGAGCTAACAATTAGCAGTGACAGTATTGTGTTAGCTGGTTCAGCACTGTCCCAGAGGTCATTAAATACTTTTCTCAGCAATCTCCAGGTCTCAAAGACTTTTTTCAGCATTACCGTCGATAAGATTGAGTCAAAAGGTGAACGGAATCCTGGGTTTGATTTTTCACTTCGTGCTAATACTAAAGATGCAGCTAAGGTTGATGTGAGGACAGCAGTGACTCCAAAACCAAAAGACACTAGTACAAAGGAAGAGTTGGAATAATTACATGCTCGATAAAGAACGCAAACAATTATCGCAATCGTTATCAGCTTTTTACCAAAAGCCAGTTGCAAAAGTATCTATTGAACTGTTTTTATCAATTGGAGCAGTGATATTTTTTGCGGTGTTTGCCATTCGACCAACACTACTGACTATGTCTGACCTAATCAAGGAAATTGAGGACAAGCGACAACTTGATAAGCAAATGGCACAGAAAATCGCTTCGCTGTCATCAGCTCAATCGGAGTTCATCAAAAATCAAGATCGATTTGTGGTGCTTGATAGTGCTGTGCCAACTGGTCCAGATCTCCTCAATTTGTTTAAAATTCTTGAGAAACTAGCTTCTGAACAACAAATTGTGATTACAGCGTTATCGCTAGCTGAAGTTCCTAAAGATGTTCCTCTTGATACCACTTTTGAACAACTTGAGAGAAAAAATCTTGTTTTTTCACTGGGAGTTACTGGAGATTATGGCGGTATTCGCAATATGGTTGATCAAATCTCTAAGTCTCAGCGAACCATAGTTGTCGATAAGATTATTTTTTCGGTGGGAGATGTTAGGGGTGCCAAGCGACTTGATGCAGTGATTTCAATTAATGCACCATATTATGGATTAAAGAAATGAACCCTAAAACATTTGCAGAACAATTTGCAGTCATAAAGAGTCAAAAAATTTTGATGATAGGTTTTTTGTTCTTATTTGTGATTGTAATTTTTTGGATTGGCTTGAGCATGTTTGGTTCTCAAACGAAATTTGCAGTCTCAAAAGAGTTAAGAGATCTCTCTAAACCACTTACTCCAACAGTTAAAGACAGTGTGTTAAGTGCTATCGAACAAAAACGGAGCTTTACTCCAGAAGAATTAATTGGCTTCACTATTTATAAAGTGATTGAAGAAAAAGGCTCCATTGCTAAATCGCGTTTGGTGGATATTGGATATGTGCCACCAGATGATTCAGTAAATATTGGAACCCTACCCACAGCAAAGCCGGGTGGATTAAGCACATTTCTAGATGAAAACCCATCGTATGCTGATGCAACTGACAGTGCACAACCTTCTGACATATCAGGAGAAGTCGTCGATGGTCCAAGCGATAGCGGATCTGTAATACTGCCCGATTCAGAAGATCCTGAAGCGAGTAGCGCCTCAACAATTCAGCCGCAACCAAGCTCGGTTACGACTCAACCAACCCCAACACCAGCCGCCACTCCTTGAAGATTCTGGTTTTTTTCGCCTTGTAATATTCTCAAAACATACCTACAGTAATACACAGACAACTTGGCTTGTCTGTGATGGTTATGCAACCTGTCCAAACTAAAAGCAGCTTTTTACAGAAACAAATCCCTACTTTAGTTGGTGTTGTGGTGTTGGTCGGTGCCATGATTGCTGGTTTATTTATGTTTAGTGAGGGTACCGGCGTGTTTGCACCTCGAGCCACACCGCAGACAACTCCTAAGCAAGTCAAAATTACCAACGTTGCTGATAAAGCCTTTACTATTTCTTTTTACACAGACGAGGCCACAGCTGGTTTTGTGAAATACGGCACTACCGACAAGGAGCTAAGCTTACAAGCTAGTGATGACCGCGATCAGCTTTCTGGTTCGGTGGGTAAATACACATTGCATCACATCACACTTAAAGGACTCAAGCCAAATTCTCAATATTTCTTTACTTTAGGAACTGGCTCAGGAACGGTGTATGATAACAATGGTTCGCCATTCAACATCAAAACCACTACAGAAGTCAGCGGACCACCTCCTGTTTCTAAAACTGTATACGGATCAGTAAACAACGCCGGCGGTACTCCTGCAGATGGTAGTGTCGTGTATTTAGCGATCGAAGGTCACAATGAAATGTCTGCTCTAGTCAAGCCTTCAGGTAGCTGGGCAATCTCACTGTCTAATGCGCGTACAAAAGCAGAAGGAACATACGCTAGTTTGAAGGACGAGGACATATTGAATGTTTTTGTGCAAGGTATCCAATTGGCTCAAACAACTCAAACAACTGTGGCGCTTAAAAATGCACAGCCAGTTGCGGATTTGGCTTTAGGAGCTGGAGGGAGTTCTGTAGCGGAAACAGTCCCAACTCCTGAAACAACTGTTGAGCCGATAGCATCAAGTAGTAGTTTAAGTGCTAGTTCGTTGCAGGGCAGTGCTACAGGCAGTGGAGAACTATCAAATGAACAAGATGTCAGTACTGAAAGCACCGGATCTTCTCAAGTAGCGGCTGATTTAGCTGCTGGACTGGGCGGCACTGAGAATGGATCAGTGCCAACTCAAACCCCAACAGAGATTCCAACTCCCACAGTTGCAGTAATTAGTTCAGAAGGATTAGAAAGTACTAGTACTGAGCCAACACCTGTACCAACAAGTGCTCGCAGCACCCAGACTGCAGTCAGTTCGGCAAGTGCAGTGCTAAACTTGTCTGAGATCGCAGTTGGTCAAACAGTAGTTACTGGTGAGTCTCCAAAAATCGTTGGACAGGCACCTCCTCGTACACAGATAAAAATTGAAGTACATTCAGACACTGAAATCATTCAGACAGTGACCACAACAGATGGCGGTACCTTTGAACTTGATCTATCACAGTATCAAAACCTTGATCCAGGCGAGCATACAGTTACTATTACTTACACTGATCCTCAAACTGGCAACGAGGTATCAAAAGTCCAGACTTTTATCGTAGAGGACAAGAGCTTATTGGCATTGGCTGCTGGACAGGGTGGAAATACTCCGCCATTTGGATCAGGTAATCCATATCCAATCACTACTCCTACGCCAACAACTTCTTCTGGAACAATTGATTCGGCAACTGATTCTGCAGGTACAGGGACAGACACATCAACACGTTCAGCAGTTGTTTCTACAACGAGTGGTACTTATAACTCAGGTTCAGTCGGGCTCACGTTTGCCTTAGTTGGCGGCGGTCTATTCTTTATCTTGACTGGATTATGGAGTGGCTGGCTGGCTGGTAAAGTGAGAGAAGCTTAGAATTCATTCTTCATTATTGAATGGCAGTTGAAAGTCACTCAGTTTTAGGTGATTATTTTTGTGAGATAGCATCCCACAACTCTCTACCGTTTCCCTCGTACCCGATTGCCCAAATAGCAATTCCCCCCAGATCTAATTGCTTAGCATATTCGAGCTTGTAGGCGATCGAGCGTTCGTCTTCGTAATGTACAACGTATGTTTTATCATCTTCGATGTACGTTAAATATGGTGAGAGAGCCCCTTCATGCCAGTGCATTGTTATTTGTAACTCGGTGCGTTTCTTGAGAAGTTCCTGGACATTGTCATAGCTAAACGTTGAGCCTGTATTTGGATAGGTAGTAGCTTGGGGATCAACGCTCGTGGTCTGCCAACCATATCCATAAAAGGGAATCCCCAGTAACAATTTATTTTTTACAGTAACTGATAAAAACTGTTTAATATACTGATTAATGTCACTTTGCCAGAATTCTTGGCCGCCAAAAAGTGGTGCCACTGGGCCAGCAGTGGGAGAGGATCGCAGATGAAAATCGTAGGCCATGATAATTATGTGGTCAACGTGTGGTGCTATAGCAGCAACGTCCCAGATTAATGGCTTTGAGGCTGCGCTAGCATACATATCTATTGAAAGACTCACGCCTTTATATTTGCTATTTACGTGTGTTCGCAGAGTTTTGATAAATGTAACAAGTTGCCTCCGTAGTTCAGGGGTTGCTTCTCCCGCATATTCAATATCTAAATTGATACCACTAATTGGATAAGCTAATAAAATTGAATCGAGTGAATCCAGAGTTGCTTGGTGAGCACTGGGGCTTGCTAAAAATGTTTCTATCGATTTGTTATCAAATTGTGTCAGGACAATGTCAATTTTACCTTTGTTCTTTTTAACTTGATTGGCGAGTTCGAGCAATTTATCTGAATCGAGTTTTGCATAGCCCGGCTCGACGGTTTGATCAGAATTAACTGTTTTGATTTGTCCATCTGCACCAATTCCGAGAGAAAAGTAAGCGAGATGGGTAATTTCAGGTTGGATGGTGGTTTTAGACAGGTTCCAGTAAGGCAGGAATGCATAGACTATTTTTTGTTCGGTCAAAAAAGGTTTTTTGACACTTTCACCCTTTAAGAATTGAAATGAAGTGACGCCAGATAACGGTGATAACAATGGTTCGTCATAAAAATGCCACAAAACACCTAGAATGGTGAGTGAAAGACCAAGTAAACTTAAAATAGTCCATTTGATTTTGGCACGCTGTGACCGCCACCAAGAAAGCTGAACGATAATAGACACTCGATTCGGCAGAGCTTTTTGGAAGATTTTATTGGCCATCAGGCTGAGTCACGGTATATTGCTCGTACTTAGTTTTTCCCTGCTCATCTGTTTGTCGAGAGCAATCAGAGCAATAGCCTTGAGTAATTGGGTCTTGGTACATAATTCTTTCTTGCAACTGCAATCCATCTGTGGATTCTCCAGGAGCTGGAGGTAGACCAGTATCCGCTTTGACCCAAATTTGTTGTTTTTCCATTTTAGAGAGTGACGGCTGGCCTCTTTTCCAGAATAGTTCGTTATATCTGGGGGAGCAACCATCTTTTGATAAGTCAGGTGGAAAGCCGTTGGCACAGACCATTGCTTGGGCAACATCATCTGGCTTGATTTGCCAAATTGGCTCACGATTTTTCAATATTTCTGACATGATGCTGTTAAAAATTGGTGCAGCACCGGTAATTCCAGAGGTGAGATAACTCATTGAGGAACCGTCATTATTTCCCACCCAAGTCATTACTAAAAATTCAGGGGTAAATCCGACCGTCCAGTTGTCTTTCATGTCATTGGTAGTGCCTGTTTTTGCACTAACTACCTGACCTTTAATAACTAATTTATTGTTGGTGCCAAATGCTTGCTGCCTGGCAGTGTTATCTTGCATGATGTGACTGGCTAAATATGCTGGAGCACGATGCATCACTCGTTCTAGATCATTTTTAGATGATTCATCATCATTTTCAGTTAGATACGTTAAGTTTCGTTTGCGTTCTTCAGGGTCAATAGTATCCATCACAGCACCTTTATAATCTTCGATTTTGAGAATTGGAGTTAGGGGAACTTTGACACCTTCATTTGCTAAGACACTAAATACTTGTGTCATGTCGATCATCTTTACTTCGCCACCACCAAGTGTTAATGAAAGACCATAGTTTTCAGGTTTTTTCCATGTAGTGATGCCCATTTTCGTGGCTTGTTGCATGAAGCGTGGTACGCCAACTGTTGTCAGTGCTTTCACGGCGGTAATGTTAAGTGAATTACCCAGTGATTGACGCACACTGACCGGCCCTTTGAAGTCACCACTGTAGTTTTTCGGACAATAATCCTTTTGACCGCGAACAGTGAAACAAGTGGGAATATCTAATAAGACCGTGCCTGGGTTGAGGGTTTTATCTTCAAATGTAGTGGCGTACATGATTGGTTTAATCGATGAGCCAGGTTGTCTTTCCGCAATGGTGACGTTCACTTGGCCATCGGCAGCTGTGTCGAAGTAGTCTTTGCTTCCAACCATTGCTAGAATCTCACCCGTATTTGGCTTGACGATCATGGCAGCACCATTGCCAACCCTCATGCGTTTGAGGCCAGCAACTTCTGCAGACACTGATGCTTGTGCCATTTTTTGTAGGTTTAAATCGAGTGTAGTGTGGACACGTAAACCACCTTTTTCTACGACATCCTCGCCATATTTTTGGTAGAGCAGGTCTTTAACATAAAATACAAAATGAGGGGCTTGGATGTCAGTCTGGGTGAGTGCATAGTGTAAAACGTCTGACTTGGTTTTTTCCGCTTCAGCAGCCGTGATGTATTCTTCTTCAACCATCCGACGAAGGACTTCTGCTTGCCGTTTTTTTGCACGATCAGGCTCTGAGCCAAATGGTGAGTAGGTGCTGGGTGCCTGAGGCAAACCAGCCAAAAGACTTGCCTCGGCAAGATTCAAATCTTTGGCATTTTTATTAAAATATTTTTTGGCTGCAGATTCGATACCGACTGATGTCCCCCCATACGAAATGTAATTGAGGTACATTTCTAGGATCTCTTGTTTTGAATAAATCATTTCAGTCATGACCGACAATACAGCCTCTTTGGCTTTACGCTTCAAGGATTTTTCTGGGGTGAGTAGGGCATTTTTGACAAGTTGTTGAGTAATTGTTGATCCGCCCTCGATTTTTTCACCTTTTAAATTAGTAATGATGGCTCGAGCAATGCCTTCAACATCAAAACCAAAATGTTGATAGAAATTTTTATCTTCGATAGCAATTGCTGCCTGACCTACGTAAGGAGGGAGTGACTCAATTTTTATTGGGGTTCGGTTTTCATCTCCGAAAATTTCATATAACAAAATGCCATTGCGATCAAAAATCTGAGTACTAACTGCAAAGTTTTCAGTCGAGGTGAGTCTGCGGGGTGAGGGTAAGTCCTTAATCACGTAAGTGAGAACAATGGCACTACACAGCAGCACTAATATGAGTAGTGCTCTCGCTATTGGATTAAGGATTGGAAAAAAGATGACTTTTACTAATACTAACCACAATGGTTGTGCCCTACGCTTTCTTTGATCTGAGTGTTCTTTTGTGGCTTGTTGTTTTTTGTGTCGGTTGAAGATTTTTTCTTGTCGATTTTTCTTCTGCATCACTAGCCAACCCCAGATTTTTGATGCTGAGAGTCTTTGAGGTACTGAGTTACTTTTTAATGCAGTAGTAGTGGCTCGGGGAAAAACAGTATGACCATCAGAACTGGTTTCGATTGGAGTAGACCCTTTGAGAACTGCCTTGATTTTTCTAGGAGTAAGATGGCTTGGTGGTCTGGTTAGATGGAGACGTTTGCGATCTATCATGGCATGAAACTCGATGTATAATTTAATTCTACTATAGACTTATCGCGACATAAGAAAAAGACTATATGTTTGATATTAAAACTCAGTCTTGGTATTTGTATCTTTCACCAGCAGAGCGTTTATTGGTGGACACATCGGTTCAATTATTAAATCAATCTGCACCAGAAGTATACCCTGATTATAGTTTTGTGGTGTTTCCAATGGCAAAAGCCTATGAAGGGTTTTTAAAGAGTTACTTTTTTGATTTAGGGCTTATTTCTAAGCAAGTCTATGAGAGTCATCGGTTTAGAATAGGACGTGCTTTTAACCCTGATGTTAATATGGGACAACGCGATGACCTTTGGATCTATGATGACGTGGCTCATTTTTGTGGAGAGGTGACTGCTAGAGAAATGTGGGATGCATGGACGCAGTGTCGCAATCAAGTTTTCCATTTTTTTCCATTGCAGCATCAACCACTATCATTATTAGAAGCAAAGAGGAAAATAAGAAAATTAGCAATGGCTATTGATAGTGCGGTTCACTGTCAGGAACAAGTAAAAAAACAGTATAATTAGGATCGTAAAGTACTTACAAATAATTTCAATGAAGGTAATGGGAAATAATATGTCGTTATTGCATCTTGAGCCACTGGCTGAATATAAATATCGGAATGTTACCATTTCTGGTTTGCCAGGAAGTGGTTCCACAACTTTACTCAATGAGCTGCGGGAGGGACTGAAGTTCGATAACTGGACTGGGTTTAGCGGCGGTGAATTTATGAGAGCGTATGCTGCCGAAAAGGGTCTGTTTGACGCGAACAAAAAGTTGCATCATGACGCTAGTGCATATAGTGAGGATTTTGATCGCCAGGTTGATATGGGTATTCGAGAAAAGTTGGAAACTGAACATCATCAGATAATTGAGTCATGGTTGTCTGGGTTTTTAGCACAGCAGGTGCCAAGTGTACTCAAAGTATTGATGGTTTGCAGTGAATACTCTGTTCGAGTTGATCGGATTGTGAATCGTGATGGCATTACTGTGGATGAGGCTAAACATCACCTACACGATCGATATCAAACCAATTTTGAGAAATGGTCGCGTATGTACAAGCCCCAGTGGGATAAGTGGGTAGTCGAGACTGGCAGGGCAACTAGTGAGGAGCCAATTGATTTTTGGAAGAGTGAACTCTACGATATAGTTATTGATACCTACTCTACAAACCAACAACAAGGTTTGGAGATGGTCTTACATGCCCTACAACAAAAAACACATCAAGGCTAAAACTGCGGCACGATCGGTCTCTCGTTCTTCAGGTCTTGTCGTTCCAGCAATAGTGAGTGCAGCTAGCCCCGTATTCATTCCGATGGTAGCACTGTGTTTGCTTTTTTGGTTCTTTTATCGGAGTCTATTTGCATTTCCAATCTGGTTTGATGAAATAATTGGTAAAGCACTGTTTTTTGGGTTACCTGTCTGGCTTTACGTGATGGTCACGGGTACGGCAAAAATTAGTAATACTTTAGCTGCAAGTAAGTTCAAGAGAGGTCTTTCACTTGGTTTGGCGGTGGGAGGTATTTTAGGTTTTGCAGCTTCACTTTTAGCAGTGATTCAGCGTGGAGGAGGAGTACAGCCTGCTCTGTTATTTGCAGCTGAGGGTTTTTGGTGGGAGTTTTTCTTGGCGTTGCTGACTGGTTTTTGGGAGACAATCTTCTTTTTTAGTTTTGTGATGGTTACGCTTCAGGATACTTGGAAACGTTGGCCATTATTTAATCAGGTTGTTTTGGTTGCAATTGTTTTTGTGTTATTTCACTTACCGAACACCATTTTAAGGTTTTCAGGTGCTGCGGTAGCGTATCAGGCTATCCTGTTGTTCTTATTTGCTCTCGGTCAGGGATTTTTGTTTGCTCGGGAAAAGAACGCCTATGCTTTGGTGTTGTCACATGCCATTTGGGGCATGGTTTTGTTGGTTCATTTTTAAATAATCAAATTTTTCTTTTGTTGTAGCCGATGAGCTTGCATGCATCGTTTATAATAGCTATTCTTCATATGAAGACAGGTGCGTTTTTTATTCAATCATCATTTTTGTTTGTGGGGCTATTAATTGTAGCGATCTCGCTGTTTTCTGCGAATGATCACAGTTATCGACTAGGAGATTCTGCCAGTCGTCGTTATTTCTACATTAGCTCAGAAATCCTGCCAGATCACGTTTTGTACCCAATGCTGATGTTGGTTGATCACACCGCACTGCAGTCGACACATGACTCAAGTAAACGTATTAAAATCCAAGTAAATTATGCATATCGCAGATTATCTTCAGCGAGTGCATTAGCTGCCAGACATAAGCCAGGGATAGCACTCTCTACACTAACAAAATCACAGAAATACCTAAATCAGGCTGCTCAAGAAGCCATAGCCACAGGCACGAGAGAAGACAAACAGGTTGTTATTCGTGCAATCAGCTATCATAACCAGCAAATCAGCCAAATTACTGATGAGAGAGTAACGACCAATCAAGATGTCACTCATCTTAAGAATGAGGCCGAAGCATTAATGAATCAATTGCAATCCACACTGTAGCAATTGATTTTGATGCTGCTGTACTATTTCTTACTTTCTTCAAATTCAAATTTTAACTGATATATCCTGCTTGGATAATTTTGACATACTTTGTTATATTGACCAGTTAGCTGGGCTGTGAGATTCTTGTTGTCCGACAGTTTCATTAACACAATAAGTTGTATTTATTTAGATATGCGATCACAACATATTGTGTTTAATAGTCATTATCGGTATATAGAAAGTTTGCCTGATGAATTGTCCATTTTGCAAGCATCCAGAGACTTCAGTAGTTGATTCAAGAGAAGCTGAAAGTGGTGAAATGATTAGACGGCGTCGCATGTGTAATGGATGCCAGAAACGATTTACCACTTTTGAAAAAGTCGAAGGTCTTGATCTTAAAGTAATTAAAAAAGATGGTAAGCGTGAAGATTTCAATCATGATAAAGTTCGCCGCGGTTTGATTAAGGCGACCTGGAAACGGCCAGTTTCGATTGAACAGATAGAAGAGATCATTGATGACGTTGAGGCTAGGCTGCGTTGTAAAGGTGTGAAGGAGATCAAAAGCTGGGAAATTGGTAATTTAGTGATAAATCGATTGCGAAAAATAGACAAACTATCCTATTTGCTGTTTGCAAGCGTCTATCGAGATTTTGCGAGTTTAGAAGATTTTCAATCAGAATTAAGTAAATTACTTGATGTAGATGAACCGACTAAACAATAAAGGAATATATGAAAATAAAAATCAATCCAGCTGTTGAAAATGCTTCAACAAAAAAAATACCTAAAATCAAAATGAAGTTGATTGAACGCAAATTATCTAAAGGCTTAGGAGAAGCTGTTGCTAGACGTACTATTTTGCGCACCGATGCTAACGGTGTGGTTGAAACTTGGAGCGACGTGGCAAATAGAGTGGCTCGCGGCAACACTTTGTTAATACCCAGCAACGAGTCGAAACATCGCAAGGAAGAGTTTGAAGTACTGCGTAAACATATTGCTAACGCCTCGATTTTACTTAGTGGTCGACATCTACAACATGGTGATGAAACTCAGCCCAACCGCAACATGGAGGTTTTTACCAACTGTAGTACTGCCTCTAGTTCATTTTTACTGTTTTATTTACTGCTTAATGGTTCTGGCGTAGGTCGATCATATGATGACGACTTGATGGTAATTAACTGGGATTACATGCCCATCATTCGTTGTGTGCTTGATGATAAACATAATGACTTTCAATGGGGAATCGATGAAAGTGTTCGTGAGGCACGACACAAGTATAAGAAAGCACATTGGTTCGAGGTGCCAGACACCCGTGAGGGTTGGGCACAAGCAGTAGAAAAAATCGAGATCATGGCTTTTGAAAAGAAATATAAGGAAGAGTTGTTGATCTTAGATTTCTCAAAAGTGCGGTGCAAGGGCTCAAAAATTGCAGGTATGCAAGATCGCCCAGCATCAGGTCCTCGACCATTAATGAATGCAATTGAAAAAGTTGCCACTGTTAAAGCAGCTGGTTTGCCACAATGGAAACAGGCCATATTTGTAGACCATTATCTTTCTGAATGTGTATTAGTGGGAGGAGCTCGCCGTGCAGCTCGAATAGCGGTAAAGACCTGGACTGATTCAGGTATTTTTGATTTTATTTCAATTAAAAAAGGTGGTTTTTTGTGGTCAGCCAACAATAGCGTGGCAGTTGATGATAAATTTTGGAAACAAAACATCAAGCATTCACAAAAAGTTTTGGAAGCTGTGCTCGATGCTTCATATCACGATGGTACAGGTGAGCCAGGTTTTATTAATCAGCATCGCTTGGTACAGAATGATGAGGGATTTGATGGATACCTTGATGGTAAGTACGCCACTAGTAAAAAATACCAGCCAATGAAGAAAACCATTGGAATGATGGCAGAGGTTGCGAAAAGGGCTAGCTCAAAATACTACACACAGATTCCTAATCCTTGCGGTGAGATTACCCTTAATATGCTGGGTGGATATTGTGTCATTGCTGACGTAGTTCCTTACTTTGCTCCTGATGTTGATTCTGCAGAGGAAGCGTTCCGAACCGCAACACGTGCACTTATTAGAGTTAACACCATGGATTGCTTATATACTCGTGAAGTTAAACGAACTAATCGTATTGGTGTGGGTATGACTGGGTTGCATGAATATGCCTGGAATGCTTTTGGATACGCTTTCCGCGATTTAATAGATGAGGAAAAATCTAGGGATTTTTGGTTGACTCTATCTCGATTTAAACGTGCAGTTGTGGATGAGGCTAACACGTATGCCAAGAAACTTGGTGTGAATGTACCTCATACAAATACCACTATTAAGCCTGCCGGCACTACCTCCAAGCTTTTTAGCCTTTCAGAAGGTGCCCACCTGCCAGCAATGCGTGAGTATATTCGCTGGGTGCAGTTTAGATGCGACGACCCATTAGTGGCAAAATATTCTAAGCTAGGATATCCAGTGAAGGAACTACGCAGCTATCCAGGTACCACGGTGGTAGGTTTTCCTACTCAGCCAGAAATCTGTAAGCTAGGCATGAATAGTCACTTAGTGACCGCTGGTGAAGCAACTCCAGAGGAACAATACAAATGGTTGATGCTTTTAGAGAAATACTGGATTGTTGGTGTTGATGAACAAGGCAATGCTTTGGAGGATACAGGCAATCAAGTGTCATACACATTGAAATATGACCCAGAGAAAGTGAGCTATAAGGAGTTTAGTAAAATGTTGGCCAAATACCAGCCTTTGATTAAAACTTGTAGTGTGATGCCTCAGACAAAAGCAACAGCTTATGAATATTTACCAGAGGAAGCAGTTACTATTAGTCAATTTATGAAGGTGATTAATGAGATTTCTGACATCGATGAAATCGCTGAAGACATTAGTCTTGACCATCTAAAGTGTGATAGTGGAGCATGTCCAATATAAGGTTGATTTAAAAAATATAAAACAGAATTGATTTTCCGCCGCAAATCGCTAGGATGTAGTGATGCGGCGGTTTTTGAAAGTTGTACCATCTATCTTGAAATATGGATCATTGAGCCTTTTCTCATTCATGGTTTCTGGCGTAGTTATATTTTTTGGAGCAGAGCTAATAACTCGGTGGTATGTACAGAGAAAACAGCTACAACCTCAGAACTTTAGAATTCAAGTTGAGTCCGTAGAACAACTGGCAGGTGTGTTTTTTTCACCAGTACCAGCTCCATACAGTCGCCTCAACCCAAATACCAAAATCCAGATGAAAACCACTGAATATGTTGTTGAGTACAGCTCAAACAAGTTCGGACATCGAGATGCTGATTGGCCTGAGCAGCCAGTGGCAGAAAAAACTAGGATCCTAGTACTAGGAGATAGTTTTACTTTTGCCGAAGGAGTGTCCTATGGGCAGAGATTCACGGAGGTGGTGGAGCAAGTAGCTCCAGAACTTGAACTATTAAATACAGGCGTTCCCGGTATGGGATTAGATGAGGAGCTGCTTTTCTACATAAATGAAGGATGGAGATATCAACCGCAGATTGTGCTGTTGATGCTGAATAAGGCAGAAATGCTTCGAAATAATGTGGGGATTTATCAAAATGGACTGATTACTATTGATGCAGCCAGCACCAAGAAACAGGGTGCTATGGGAGAGACACTATATCTTTCAACAAATGGCAAGCAACTAAGATCGAGATTATGGCTCAGCGAACATTCGATGTTTATTGCGATGGTTGATAGATGGCTATTGCATCACTCATTAGCTGGAGACAAAAAGAAGTTGCTTTTTTGGCAAAAAAATCATGCTCGGAAACCGAATTCAGCAGATGAAGAGACAACACGAACAGTAGCTTTAATTCGTCATTTATCAGAAAAAGTGGCGGCAAATCATGGCGTACTTATAGTGTCATGTATTGAACCTTTTCGCTCATTACAGTATCTTAAGGAAAAATTACCTGGAATAATATTTCTAGATTATCAAGTGAAGTTGGCACAATTGAGTACAACACAAGAACTGTCATTTAAGATTGACCCTCATTTTAATCCGAGCACTCATAAAGAATTGGGTAACTGGATGGCTACTGATCTACGCATTGTTGCTGCATCTAATTCAGCAAATTTTCAAATAAATAAATAATTAAATCATTGCGATTTAATTTCTCCGTTGCCACTAATTATATTGCGTGGTAATATCACGCCAGTGCCGGCCAAAAAATCAAAAAACTCGAGTAAAATTGGTGAAAATAAAAACACCAAGAAAATAAAAAAAATAAAAAATAAAAAGCTGTACTCAAAGCGAGCTACGAGCAAGGTTTCTGGTGGTTTGCATGTAAAAAAAACCACTTCAAAAAATAGTGTAATAAAAGTTACAAAACCAAGCATATTTTCATTAGTTACACTGCAAAAAAAACGAGGTAGGGGTAGACCAAAGAAATACAACTTTGGATATGCACTGCTGCATTGGTCTTTCATAGCCCACAAAATCACCCATACGTGGCAGAGACTATCCAGTCCAAATCAAGAGACTCGTGGTAGAAAGAAGTTGAGTTGGAGAATTCGATTGCTTAGGTGGCGAGAGCAAAGAGATCGACTACGATTGATCGAGCAACAAAAACGAAGTCAACGACAACAGGAAATTAAACAATTAATTCTTCACAAGCTTGGATTATCGAGGAGAAGGGGCAGACCAAAAAAGCATGACTCAAGTTTAGCTGCACTCATAACTAGACAGATGAGAACGCTGCTGCGAATGGTGGGTTTTTTCAGGGAGTACAAGCAGGTATTTGCATCACTATTTTTTAGTGTCTCAATTGTGGCTTTGGCATTTAGTGGCTTTGTGTATTTTTTTGCTGATCTGCCACCAGCTTCAGATCTTACCGCTAAAGAACAAGCCATAACTACTAAGATACTTGATCGTAATGGTCAGTTGCTGTATCGGATTTATGAAGATGAAAATCGCACCCTCATTCCTCTTGGTAGAGTTTCGCCATTTTTGATTCAAGCAACGATTGCAATTGAAGATAAAGATTTTTATCGACACATCGGTTTTTCTCCCACAGGAATCATGAGAGCTGTGATTAAGAACTTTAAAGGGGAGGCTATTGAACAAGGTGGCTCAACCATCACTCAACAATTGGTAAAAAATCGCTTACTTTCACCCGAGCGAACTTTTAAGCGAAAAATCAGAGAGCTGGCACTGTCATTAATTGTTGAAGGTGTGTATGCCAAGAATGAAATTTTAGAAATGTACCTCAACCAAGTGCCATATGGAGGTTCAACATATGGAGCCGAGGAAGCGTCTTGGAGATATTTCAATAAATCAGCACGTGATTTAACTTTGGCAGAGAGTGCGTTGTTGGCAGGCTTGCCAGCTGCCCCATCTGCCTATTCACCGTTTGGTTCGTATCCAGAACTTTCGTATGCGAGAAGAGATGAGGTCTTGCGAAGAATGGTTGAGGATCAATATGTGACTGCGTCACAGGCAGCAGAGGCTAGGCAGCAAAAATTAACTTTTAATTCCAGTAGAACAGATATTAATGCACCACACTTTGTTATGTATGTCAGACAATTGCTGGCAGAACAATTTGGTGAAGAAATGTTGACAAAAGGTGGGTTAGAGGTGCGAACAACACTAGATTTAGATCTACAGCAATCTGCTCAAAAGATTTTGACCGACGAGATCGCAAAGTTGAAACCAATGCGCATTAGTAACGGTGCTGCGGTGATTACCAACCCAAAAACCGGTGAAATTTTGGCAATGATCGGTAGTACTGATTATTTTGATTTTGCTCATGATGGTCAGGTAAATGTGGTGCTTCGAGATCGACAACCTGGTTCTTCGATTAAGCCACTAACCTACGCCACTGCTATGGAAATGACTGGCAAGACACCAGCAAGCATTATTTCTGATGCGCCGATTACCTATAGTTTTCCAGGTGGCAAGCCATACTCCCCAAAAAATTATGATGGTAAATTTCATGGCAACGTGACACTTCGTGAGTCATTAGGGTCTTCATACAACATTCCTGCAGTTAAAACTTTGGCCGAGATTGGCATTGATAATTTTATCGATAAAGCTTCACTGATGGGAATCTCAACTTGGGCCGACAGAACTAGGTTTGGATTGTCTTTGACACTTGGAGGTGGTGAAGTGAAAATGATAGATTTGGCACAAGCGTATAGTACCTTTGCAAACCAAGGATATGCGGTAAAGCCAACAGCTATATTGGATGTAAAAACACAAAAAGGTGTATTGTTATATAGTAACGGTTGTGCAGTTGCTGGAGAACGTTGTTCTGATAAACAGGTGCTCAGTCCAGCCATCTCATTTTTAATTTCAAACATCCTTTCAGATAACCAAGCTAGATCACCTGCTTTTGGACTACACTCTGTGTTGCACATTCCCAATCAGGAGGTGGCTGTGAAAACTGGTACAACAAATAGTTTGAGAGATAACTGGACAATTGGATATACCACTGATCGGTTGGTTGCAGTGTGGGTGGGGAATAATGACAATACTCCCATGAGTTATGTGGCATCTGGTATAACTGGCGCCTCGCCAATTTGGAGTAAGATGATGCGCTCATTACTGGATGACAAACAGCCACACGCTTTTGTGCCACCAGTCAGTGTGGTGCAAGTCGCTGTTTGTGGTAAAACAGGCACATTGCCATGCACCGGTTGTCCACAAGTTAGAACTGAATATTTTGCGGAGGGAACTCAGCCAAGACGATCATGTTCGCCAATGGTTTTTAGTGCCACACCAACTCCAAGTCAGCCGCACCGACCATAATCAAATCAGAAAAAGAATTTGGTTTACGGTTTTTGTTTAAACAGTTGGAACAGCAGTGACAAAATAACAGTTATTACAAGTAGGATTGGTGCTAACCAACGACTCCCTGTTTCAGCATTGTTTTTTCGACGAGAAGATTTAGGTTCAACTTCAACACTATTCTTTATTTCAGAATTTTTTTGTAGTTCTAACGGATTTTTTTTTGAAGATTTTTCTTCAATATTTGGCTCTTGCCAATGTTCATGCTGATTTATCATTTTGTTGCTGGTGATTTTTCATCACGGCTACTTTAACAACGATCATCTCCACGATTTTATCAATTGCCAGGTCTGAAGTGTCTATCACCCAAGCATCTGGGACGATTTGTAGTGGGTCAACAGATCTTGAAGTGTCACGTGCGTCACGCTCAATTGTTTCGCGATATACCTCTTCAAAACTGACATTTTCACCTCGCATTTGTAGTTGTAGATGTCGACGCTCGGCACGGACACTATCACTAGCGGTGAGGTAAATTTTTAGTTCTGCATCTGGCAAAACTCTATAGGTAATATCACGCCCCTCCATAATCACATCTTGGTCAATTGCAATTAATTGTTGTTTTTCTACCAATATTTTGCGGACCTCTGCAAGTTGAGCAACTTTTGATGCTCCAGCACTAATTTCCTCAGTGCGGATTTGCCAGGAGACGTCTTCACCATCAATGAGTACTGTGGTAAGCCGACCATCTCTCTCAAGCTCATTGGGGTTACGCATTTCAAGTTTTATTTTTTGAAGTTGAGAAACTAACGCATCACCGTCGTCAAAACTCACAGCAGCTCTTTTGGCAAGCAGTGCGGTCACTCGGTACATGGCACCAGTGTCTACGTATAAAAATCCCAATTTTTCAGCAACCAATCTTGAAATCGTGCCTTTGCCGGCAGAAACTGGACCATCAATCGCAATTCGGAAGTGGGACATAGTTGCTTTCTACCAGTTCAAATGCAAAGTATTATGAGCGCTTTGATTTTTTTGCTGGGCGTTTTAATTGGACAGGTTTCTTTGGAAGTGTAGTCTCAGATCGTTCTGGATACAACCACTGATCTCGGTCAGAGGTAATCAGTCCTCCAAGTCCGACAACGATTAGTATTATTGGCCAAAGGTTCCAGAATTCTGGAGGTAGATAGCCCATGTTTTGGGCTAAAAATACCAATCCCATGACAACTAATGACGCTGGCCAAAAGACTTTTTTGGGCATACATATCTCCTTTGCAAAATTACGTTACATCATTACAACAAACATTTACAGCAAGTGCAAGCTCAATGCACTGTGTGGCCTGGTTGAGCAATTATTTAAACGAAAATACAGATTTATTGAAACTGATGTTTAACTTTTTTTGCAAGTGCTCTGTCAATTGCTCTGCTTTTAAGCTCGTCTCGGCGTTCATACTGTTTCTTACCTCGAGCTAGGCCAATGGTTAGCTTGATTTTATTGTGTTCTAAATCAAAACTCAGTGGTACTAGAGTTGCACCTTTTTGCATCATTGCTTCAATAAGATGATAAATTTCTTTCTTCTTGAGTAAGAGCTTGAGAGTGCGCTTAGTTTCAATTTTTGAATGATCTGCAAATGTATATGGGGAAATCTGGCAATTAACTAGAAAAAGCTCTGTACCAATCGGTTTCACAAAACAGCCAACTAGACTAGCATGTCCCAGTCGTAGACTTTTAACTTCTGCACCAGTAAGTACTACCCCAGCTTGTGTTTTGGAGATAATTTGGTAGAGCTGATGAGCTTTTTTATGACTAACGAGTTGCACGTTGCTAGTATATCAGGAAATCTCGAGCAAATAGCCGATTGGCGGTTATAAAATGTAGATTCAACGGTTGGTGGGAATTGTGTACACAGTTGAGCCACTGAGCACGTACGCAGTGTTTGTTTGAGAGTTCACTGTCAGGTCGGTAGCAGCACCTAGTTCAGGGCTTTTAACTTCTTTGAGTAGTTTGCCATCTTTACTCATTGATACCAGGCGATTCTGGTTAGGTTCAAGAACGAATACTGCCTCTGAATTTTCTGAAGTAAAAATAATCAGTGGTGAGTTAAAAGCAGTTTCTAGTCCAGAGACTTGGAATGATTGTGGTTGGCCTTGAGTATATTTCTTAATTTCACCAGTTTTTGTAGTCAACCAAATTGAGCCGTCAATCGTAAAGTCATGAATCTGGGCAAAATCTAGGTTTTTTTTGTCTGTAATCCAGCCAATTCCTTGGCTGAGTTCTGACTTGTTGATCGTAAATCTGAAAATATTACGTTTCACGGGATTAAGGACATATATAAAAGAACTAAAAACTCGTATGTGTGTGCCATCTCTATCGGTATCACCAGTTTCTTTAAGGGTGATGATTTTTTTCGATTCAAAATCATAGCCGCTGAGTCCTTTGTCCAAAAAATAGAGTGTCTTGCTTGAAGTGGTCCAATCGGTTGGTGTGGATGCTAGGGGTATGGATGCTAGGTCAGATTGCTTGTTGAGTATATCTAGGGTAACTAGCTGTTTTTTTTCTTTGTCCAAAAAATAAAGTTTTTCTCCAAGCAATTCAATTGAGTCCGCCACAAATGCACTATCGGTTAATCTGAGGTCAAAAAATACTTGTAGCTGTGTAAGCTCTTGCTTGCCTGAAATGTCAGTAGCAAATGCTTGAGCTTCTGAAATTTCTTTTTGCAACTCCGCTGCAAGAGTGCGATTTGTGCCAAATTGCTCTTTCAGTGCTTCGAGGTCAGTCACTGATTGATTTGCTTTAGCTCTAGCCTGAATCGGGTCTGTGCTATTGAGAGCGGTTGCTTCTGATCTCAGATTTTTTGGGGCGACAATGGCAAATCGATATTTCTTTTCAAGATTGGCGAATTCTTGCTTTTTGATTAAGCTAAAGATCCCCGCTCCTAAAAGCAGTCCAAAAGTGCCGCCCAACACAATCCAGATTTTGAGTTTGACGGCTTTATCAGTCAGTTGGTATTTTTTTGGCAAACTAGGCAGCTGTTTAAGCACACTTACTGTGGCTACAAAACCTTTTTTACTCAATTTACTCAGCAGGGTAAAAGTAATCGCTAACTTACTGCCAGTTATCTGCACTATTTTTTTTGTGACAGCTTTTAATTCTCTGGCTATACGTTGTGATTGATTTGGTCGGTTGGGAAGAGAACCAGGAATTCTTGAAGCACTATGACCAGCAGTTTGACCATCGACTGTCACTTGATCCACACAATTGATATCTTCCACACTCACAGATGGGGGGGCAATTGTTTCACCACGAACCATGACTGTGCTCGCATGTGCTAGTAGGCTTTCAGTTTGCAGCGAATTGAGAGGTTTGCATTCGATAAAAGCGATTGCAACTTGGCTTGTATCAGTTTCATCTTGAATCGCTCTAACAAGTGCAGAGGCAATAGTGGTTGGTTCATAGTTTTGCTCAAGTCGTTGCTTTATTTCCACTAGGAATTCAGTGCCTGCATCAGTAGCTAGCACGGCTATGTAGTCGCCACGGCGCCCCTCAACTAACTGTAGTTGGTCATTACCACCAATAACATCAATGATTCTGGTGGGTTTTTTCAGCGAAATGCTGCCACCAAGACTAGCAAAGACCACTCTTTCATTTCCGATTAACGATGCTGCAAATTGAATTGAACAATTGGTGTGTCTTACCTGAGATAGAAGATCGAGCAGGCCTTGATGTAGATCTGCTGAACCTTGTGGCTCATATAACTTGATTTGGTCAATGAGATCCTTACCCAAATTACTGGCACCTTCTCCTTTGAGCGAAAAAACAAAATTGAGAGAATTAGATTGATTGTGGGCAATGCCGGCCCACTCATGTAGTTGGGGATACCCGACGACTGGAGTGACGGTGCAAGTTGACATGTTTACAGATATTCTAACACCACTCTGGCGATTTGCTTCTACATCTGGTATGTGTAGCTGTGCCCATGAAACAGACAACGTCAAATTTTTTCACCAATGTGCAACCGTGGCAATCGTTCAAGACTTTTGTAGTCAGTATTTGCTCGATTGGAGAAATTGAGGGCTCCAACGAGTGCAATCATCGCTCCATTATCACCACAAACTCGTTTGTTGATGGGACAAGTGAGTGTGAGTGAAAATGGTTTGAGAGTTTTTCGAAGCATTTTTCGCAGTGTCATATTTGCTGCCACACCACCACCTAAAAGCACTTGCGAGTATTGTTGCTCGGAGTCATTTTTGAGCAATTTAGTGAGTTTATTACAAATGTGATCAAAGACTCTCGCTTGGAAACTTGCAGCAAAATCATAGAGCTCTTGTTTCGAAAGATCTTGTTTTGAAGTTAGTTCCTGTAATAAGTTGCGAGCAGCTGTTTTTAACCCTGAGAAACTCATATCAGAACTATTTGTTGTAGTCATTGGTAGTGGGAATGGATATCGTTTGGAGTTGCCTAGTTTAGCAAACTCTTCCATGACGGGGCCAGCAGGATATCCTAAGTTAAGCATTCTACCAACCTTATCCAGACATTCGCCTGCAGCATCGTCAATGGTTTTACCCAAAACTTTGAATTCACGGAGACCATCAATCTTGACAAATTCAGTGTGTCCACCTGAGACTGTTACAGCCAAAATTGGCCAACTAATTTTGGGTGGAAATTCTGGCACTGCTTGTTGACGACTGTGACTCACTAACAATCCGGAAAATGCATGACCCTCCATATGATTTATAGCAATGACTTTTTTATTCTTTTTGGCTGCAATTGTTTTAACTGTCTCAACGCCAACTTCAAGTGCTGGAGCTAGTCCTGGCCCAATAGTAATCGCAATAGCATCGATTCCATCCCAGGTGACCTGAGCTCTTTTTAAGGCAATCTCTATGGTTGGATAGATGTTAGCTAAATGTGCTTGCTTGGCTACAGTCGGGAATACACCACCATATGGTTGATGTAACTGTGTCTGCGAGGCAACGACATTGGAAAGAACTACTTGACCACGCACCACGGCTGCAGAAGTGTCGTCGCAGGAAGTGTCGATGCCGAGAATTGTGGGCGTGAAGTTAGTTAGTTTCATGTCGGCTCAGTGATAGTGATAGTGCGATGATTTCCCCCTTTATCAGCCACAGCAATTAGGACCAGTGGAATCTCAGCTTTCAAATCTTTAGTGAGATGGTTTGCAATCTGACTCCACCACTCAATCACTAGGATGTTTCCTGGTTGGGCGAGTGAAGGGAGTTCAAGTAATTGATATGCTTCAGCAGAGTCAATTTTCCAGGCGTCGCCGTGGTGTAAGAAGCCTGTTTGTTGATCGCGTTGATATTTATACTCGATGCAATAATTGTAGGTGGGAGAACTAATGGTCTCAGTGATTCGCAAGAATCTGCCGATTCCTTTAGTGAAAATAGTTTTTCCAGCACCCAGTTCGCCATCCAAACCAATGACTAGGCCAGTTTTTTTAAGGTTGTTGTAATATTTGAGTGCTATCTTACCGGCAAGATCCATAGTTTCCTGATCGGAGTGAGATTCATACTCGGTGGTTGTGTTGCGTTGGCTATCTGTTGGTGTTAATACAGAGCCTTGGCGCATGAATAAAGGAGTCGACAAAGTAGTATCAATTACTGTTGAGGGTAGATTGGGAGGCAAGGTGCCGGCATCGAGCACTAGATCGATTAGTGACTTCTGTTTGTCTGAAAGTCTGGCCATAATGTCATCTATCGTGTATGGTCGTTTTTTGCCTGATGCATTTGCGGATGTGGCGGTAATAGGTTTTTGTAGTGTAGTAACTATGTGTGTAATGAGGGGGTAGTCGGGAATACGAATACCTAAAGTATTAAATTCTGAGGCTACACCAACCGCAACTTTTCCGAGTGACTGTGAAATTACGGTCACTGGCCCGGGTAAAAATTGTTTGTATAGAGTTTTTGCTTGATCTGAAAGCGACACGTACTCCGCCGCCATTTCTTGATTGGTTACGGCAATTGAAAGTGGTTTGCCTTCGCGCCTAGTTTTATATGCTAATAGCTTGTCTACTGCCGCCTGATTGGTTGCGTCCACACCAATACCATATACTGTTTCAGTAGGGTAAATTACTAGTCCACCAGACCGCAGCACTTTAACTGCTTCTGCGACTGCGGTTCTCTCTGGAGTTTTTGATAAATCAAGCGTTTTCATCCGGTGTATTATACTCAGTCTGCTGATATACTAGCGACGATGTTTGATGATGTCACTTTTTCAATGGGAGACGACCAAATCCCCAACGCAACTCCTGAGGGTATGAAGTTCGGCTTGTTTATTAAAGCTCGAGAAGTGAGTCAGTTGGCAGAGGTTTTACAGGCACTTTCCACCAAACCAAAAACACAGCGATTACAGTGGCTGCGGGAGAATGAGGCAGTGGTCGCAGAATTGGTAAACACTTTTACCGATGAATCAATCTCTACTCTTGAAGGAGCCACGCTAGATCGTGAGATGATGGGTATGTCGATGGAGATGATGTCTAATTTACGACGAGTGTTGTTGATGCTTGATGGTTTGTTTTATGATAAACGCTTGGCTGGTTGAGGTCTAAAAAACGACCAACTGTGCTAAAGTTGAGTAACTGCGCCTGACAGCGTAGAATATACCCTATGGAATTTGATCGTTTAGTGGTTTCCTTTCTTGTTGATGAAGTCGTTGGTGGCTTCTTTATTTCTGTACCGCCAGGACATATCGCCTGCGTTTTTGATCGTGGACAAGGTGTTTTGCCTCGAGTGTGGGGTCCAGGTTTACATTTGAAAATTCCCTTTTGGCAAGTTGCCAAGCTATTTAATGCACAGGTACTTGAGTATTCAATCAGTCGTAGCGTGAATCTCAGTAATCTTGACAAAGAAGCTCTGGGTGATGAACCAATCGCTTTGAGTACAAAAGATGGCAAAGATATCACCATTGAGGGATCAGTATTGTTTCGGATTGATCGATATAACGCACCTGAACTTTGGGAAAATATTGGCGAGAATTTAGTTTCTAAAGTAGTGCGTCCTTTTTCTCGCAGTCGCATCAGTGTGATTTTCAGTGATTTAACCCTAGAACAAATCAAAAATCAGCGATCTCAAATTGAACAATTAGTCAAAGAAGATTTGGGAGTACATTTCCGCTCTCGAGGACTTAGTTGTGAAGGCTTTTTATTATCCGAAGTGAAATTGGTATTACCTCGAGGAAAAGAAGAGACCATTATTTCTCAGCCCGTGACAGCAATGCCCGCTACTGGTGAAGCTGTTCACATACAGTAGGGTCGCATCTCCCATTTCTTATACCTGTAAAAACATCAGTGACTCAGTTGCATTTTTGTACGCATCGTATGTGTAATACCTCTCGTTTTTTTCCTGATTTGGCGATATTATAGCGGCGGTCAATTGTGAGTTCACTTACAATTTTTATTTTATGCATGTGCACGATAGCGCAAATTAATACCATCAGATCTAGGGAGGAATACCATGCCCAAACTTACTGAATTTAAAAAACATCTCTGGAATACACAAATCAATGTCAGAGATTTTGTTTTCACCAACATGGTACCGTTTGACGGTGACGATGGCTTTCTTGCAGGTCCAACTGACCGTACCAAAAAACTGTGGGTAGAGTGTTCTCAGTTAATCAAACAAGAAATTAAAAATGGGGGTGTATTGGAGATTGATACCAAAACTATACCCACGATCACTAGTCATTTGCCCGGATATATTGACAAAGAATTGGAGACGATTGTTGGATTTCAAACCGACAAGCCACTAAAACGTGCGATCAAACCATTTGGTGGCTGGCGTGTGGTCAAGCAAGCTTGTGAGGAAAATGGTGTAAAACTCGATCAGAGTGTGATTGAGATTTGCTCTAAATACCGTAAAACCCACAATGACGGTGTATTTGATGCCTACACCGAAGTGATGCGTAACCTTCGCAAGACCGGACTAATTACTGGTCTTCCAGATAACTATGCTCGTGGTCGGATCATTGGTGATTATCGTCGATTGGCCTTATACGGAACAGACGCTTTAGTTAAGGCAAAAATTGCTGATAAAGACGCACTGTGTGGAGCGATGACTAATGAGGTGATTCAACTTCGTGAAGAGATCAGTGAACAAATCAGGGCTTTGCTGATGATTAAAGAGATGGCGGCAGGATATGGATTTGACGTCAGTCAGCCCGCACAAACTGCCCAAGAAGCAATCCAGTGGACCTATTTTGCATATCTGGCAGCCATCAAAGAGCAGGATGGGGCAGCTATGAGTTTGGGCAATGTCAGCAGCTTCTTTGATATTTATATCGAGCGTGATTTAGCGAGTGGTTCACTTACAGAGCCTGAAGCACAAGAATTAGTCGATCATTTTGTGATGAAGTTGCGACTGGTAAGACACCTTCGCATGAATGAGTACAACCAGCTTTTCTCAGGTGATCCAACATGGGTGACTGAATCAATCGGCGGTATGTGGCAAAATGGTCAACACAAAATTACCAAGACCGCATTTAGATTTTTACACACACTCTATAACTTGGGTCCAGCTCCAGAACCAAACTTAACGATTCTTTGGTCAGAGCAACTTCCAGAAAGTTTTAAGAAGTTTGCTGCCAAAGTCTCGATCGATACTTCATCGCTGCAGTATGAAAATGACAACCTAATGTCTGGCACTGGTTGTACCGATGACTATGGCATTGCATGTTGTGTTTCGATGATGGAGATTGGAAAAGAAATGCAGTTTTTTGGAGCACGTTGTAATTTAGCCAAGACACTTCTCCTCGCACTCAATGAGGGCAAGGATGAAATTACGGGTATTGAAATTGTGCCTGGTGTCCAGCCGTTGCCCGCAGGTCCACTCACATATGTTGAAGTGATGTCACGTTTCAAACAAACTATGCAGTATGTAGCCGAGCAATATGTGAATACTATGGATGTTATCCATTACATGCATGACAAGTACTATTACGAACGTGCACAGTTGGCATTTATGGATTCAAAGATTAAACGCAACATGGCATTTGGCTTAGCAGGACTCAGTGTGATTGCTGATTCGCTATCCGCTATTAAGTTTGCCACCGTGACTCCAGAGCGTGATGAAAATGGCTTAACCACTAACTTCACTATTCAGGGTGATTTTCCCAAATATGGCAACGATGATGACTCAGTGGATGACATTGCACAGCAGCTAGTTACAGATTTCAACAACGAACTTCATCAACATCATATTTATCGTGATGCAGTGCCAACTATGTCGGTGCTCACTATTACCTCAAATGTGGTGTATGGCAAGAAAACAGGAGCGACACCAGATGGTCGCAAAAAAGGCGAGCCATTCGCTCCTGGTGCTAATCCTATGCACGGCCGAGATAGCTCAGGTGCTATTGCTTCGTTGAACTCAGTTGCTAAGCTCGATTATGCCAATGCTCGAGATGGAATCTCAAATACCTTCTCGATTGTTCCCAAAGCACTGGGCACCACCAAGAGTGATCAAACTGAAAATTTAGTCGGCATGCTCGATGGATATTTTGCTAAAAATGCACATCATCTCAATGTCAATGTTTTTAATCGCGACACACTACTTAATGCGATTGACCACCCAGAAAAGTATCCACAACTGACGGTTCGTGTTTCTGGATATGCAGTCAACTTTATTAAACTTACGCCAGAACAACAACATGAAGTAGTTGCTCGCACATTCCACGAGCAGATGTAGAAACAAGACTAGGGGGTGGTGTTCGTGTCACCCTCTTTTGTGTATGGTAGCTAATTTACGCATTCATTCTCTAGAGACTTTTGGTACCAGTGATGGTCCTGGCATTCGTTTGGTGGTGTTTACTCAGGGCTGCTTATTTCGTTGTCTGTATTGTCACAACCCAGATTCTCAAAATCTGGTAAGTGAGCTGGCTCGTGACTTACCCGTTTCAGAACTACTTGAGCAACTTGAAAATCAACGCCCATATTTTAAGCATGCGGGTGGAGTTACTTTCTCAGGTGGCGAGCCAACAGTTCAGGCAGAGACGCTTTTACAGTATGTTCCACAGCTGCAGAAAGCCGGCTTCCATGTGGTGTTAGATACTTGTGGAGCTATTGTTAACGATGCGGTCAGAGCACTATATGATTTGGTTGACTTGGTCATCCTAGATGTCAAGCATATTGATCCCACTTGGCATCAAAAACTTACTGGACATACTAATAACAATGTTTTGGCAAATGCACTGCACCGAGAAAAGCTACACAAACCACTGTGGCTCCGTTATGTGTTGGTGCCTGGATATACTGATCAGCCAGAATTTTTAGAGCAGTGGGCTGTGCATTTCCAGCCTTACCAATCTGTGGAACGTGTAGAGATTTTGCCGTACCACACGCTTGGGGTACATAAATATGAAAAACTGGGTAGAGAATATGCGCTTGCAGGTGTTGAGCCACCAACTGCAGTTCAAATCGAGACAGCTGCTTTGATTTTTCGTCGATATTTTAATCAAGTTATAATTCATTAATTATTAGAAAAAGAATAATAAGGTAAAACAATATGTCATTCCAATCACTTTTTTATCCCAAGGCCATTGCAGTTGTCGGTGCATCTCGCAAAGAGAAGACCGTTGGCAATGATGTGGTAAAAAACTTGGTCAAACAAGGTTTTCAGGGTGGTATTTATCCAGTGAATCCCAGTGCTGAGGAGTTATATGGCAAAAAAGTGTATGCCAAACTTGCTGATCTCCCAGAAAAAATTGATTTGGTGGTCATTGCCGTACCAGCCAAGTTTGTGCCTCAGGTGGTGAGTGAGGCAGCAGCACAAGGTGCTCAAGCTGCGGTGGTAATCTCAGCTGGTTTCAAAGAAATTGGCAATGTAGAGCTTGAAGCTGAACTTACTAGAATTTGTGTTGCGTCTGGGGTGTCGTTGGTCGGTCCCAACTGTTTGGGCGTGATCAATTCTGAAATACAGATGAATGCTTCGTTCGCAGCAACCATGCCTGATGTGGGTAATGTGGCGTTTGTGTCACAGAGTGGTGCACTGTGCACTGCTGTCTTAGATTACGCTAAAGAATTGGGAATTGGCTTTTCTAAATTCATTAGTATTGGCAATAAGGCTGATGTTGATGAACTGAAATTAATTCAATATCTCGCTGAAGATCCCAAAACGAGTGTGATCGCACTGTATGTTGAGCAATTGGCAGAGGCAACAAAATTAATTAGCGTAATTCGCTCAACCACTCAGGGTCAAAATCCGAAACCAATTATTATGATTAAATCTGGACGTACTGCTGCAGGTGCGAGTGCAGTCGCTTCACACACAGGTTCGCTCAGTGGCGGCGATGCCGCGTACGACGCTCTTTTTAACCAGTCAGGGGTGATTCGTGCCAATAGCATTAGTGAGTTGTTTGAGTTTGCCAAGATTTTTTCCAAGAACAAACTACAGAAACTCGAAAATGTTGCAATCATCACTAATGCAGGAGGTCCTGGTGTATTAACCACTGATGAAGTTTCAGACAATGGTTTGCAGCTGGCACAACTCACAGAGGAGACAGCTATAGCGCTCAAAGCAGTCTTGCCTCCAGCAGCAAGTGTTAAAAATCCAATCGACGTTTTGGGCGATGCTGTCAGTGAACGCTATGAACAAGCCTTGAAATTAGTTGAAAAAGATCCAAATGTCGATGGTTTAATCGTGGTGTTGACCCCTCAATCCATGACTGAAATCGAGCAGACCGCACAAGCAATTATTCAACTACGCAAGACCTCAGTTAAACCAATTGCAGTGAGTTTTATGGGTCATGAAATCGTGAGACCAGGAGTAGAACTAATGAAAGCGGCTGGAATTGTAACCACTCATTTCCCAGAACAAGCGGCACGGGCCATGGCCGTATTTGGCAAGTTTTATACTTGGAGTCAGACGTACGTAGGAGAGATTCGTCGTTTTAAGGACGTTGACACAGCAGCTGTTGTAAAAATTTTCGCAGAGGCCAAAGCTAAAGGCCAAACCAGTTTCCCCGAAGCACAAGCACTTGAAATACTACAGGCATATAATTTCCCATTACTGAAGAGTTTTAAGGCAGCTACTGCTGCTATTGCCACCGAACTACTTGCAAATGATCAGGGCAAATACGCCATGAAGATCGTCTCTCCAGATATTTTACATAAAAGCGATGTTGGTGGAGTGATGCTTAATGTCACTGCTGAAACTGTCGCAGCTAAATTTGCTGAGATGATGAAAACAGTTGCTAATCGTAAGCCAGATGCCAAGCTTGAAGGTGTTTTGCTGATGGAAATGGCACCAAGTAATGGCACCGAATTGATTTTAGGTGTCAATCAAGTGCCTGGATTAGGCACCATGATTATGTTTGGTTTGGGAGGTATTTATGTGGAAGTGTTTAAAGATGTGGCGTTTGCATTTGCACCACTGACTGAAACTGATGCACGTCGGTTGATTAGTAGCTTGCATTCGAGTGCCTTGTTCGCTGGGGTACGTGGTCAAGAACCGGTGGATGTTGAGGCAATGGTCGAATCGATTTGTCGACTGTCACAACTAGTAACTGACTTCCCAGAGATTGTTGAACTCGATATCAATCCACTGCTTGGATTGGCAGTAGGCCAGGGTGCTAAGGTCTTGGATGCACGAGTGGTGATTGAGTAAAAACTACTTTGTAAACTAAGTGATAGCGCCATGAGTTGTGAAACGAGTGGTGCTATTTTTTACACAGATTAACTAGAGCATAGTTATCCCAGATGACATTACAATCACTTCTTGGTTGTAGAGACATTGTGTCAATTGGGTCTCGCACATACGGAATTTGTGCATCGCCGATTTTTTCTTTACCTTGTAGTGTGTATAACAAACCCTCTGTTAATAGCGGTGAGGGGCTTTTGGGAAGTGGTTCGATGTGAAGTATTGAGTTGGGTTGTGATTTAAGGGCATAACCAAAGGATTTTTTAATCTGTTGCCATGGATAAAACTCAATTAAGAGATGGTATGCACCTTGGTTAAATAAAACTACCAGCATTAGTGCTTGGGTGGTGAGAAGCACTAACGCCATCAGTCGCCACTTTTTATGTTGTAGTAATAGTGCCCAATAAAAACTAACTGCTAAGCCAATAAACTGTAGGCTGCGTGGGTGGAATAGTGGTTGTTTAATAGCACTATACATCAAAGTAAAGTCCAGTAAAACAAAACTACTACCGAGCCACCACCAAAAAAGCAAGTTTTTTTGATATTTTGGGTACAAAGGTTTTAGGCTGATTAATAAAACTGCCAAAGTTATGACAGAGAGCCAAACAGTGTTGTGAGTGCCGAGGAAAAACGGCACAAAAAAATCAAATCTGAGGTGTGGGCTCATCCATAAAATGCCATTAATGCCTGCTTGGAAAAGTGACATCCGTTGCATTTGCCAGAGTGCAAAAGGGATTACTCCTGCTGTTAGTCCGAGTAACTGTAGACATTTTAATTTAGTTGGTTGCAACCAAGTGATAATTGCCAGCAACAGCCAAATCATGCAGTAGCTCCAGAAAAACCCATAATCAATCATTAATCCAGCGGCTGCAATGACTGCAATTAAAAATGGATTGGTGGCACGACGGATAGACCATAATTGCAATACAGTCATAAATGCCACTAGGGCATACATGCGACCTGCCCAGTCAAAAACCAGATGAAAACCGCTGAGGGAATACGCCACTGGCCACCACCATTTTAATTCGGTCAGTTCTGGGTGTCTGTGCTCCTCCTGTTTGCCAATCAGATGCACTAGGAAAATTGAACCAATACCAGCTAACATACTGAACAATCGCACCCACTGTAATTGGTCACTTGGAAGCATCCATGCTTTTAGTAGGATGTAGTATCCAGGCGGATGAACTACATCTAAAGAGCCGGTCAATACTAATGGCCAACTTTGATATGTAGTCCAGATTGAATACATTTCGTCACTCCACAGTGGATTTTGCCACACCAACCAACCTCTGATGCCGATGCCTAGTGTAATAGCAGCAAAAGCTAGATTTCTCCAGGTTATGTCGGAAAAAGTCGGCAGAAACCGACCTAAAGCTGATATTTGTACAAACAAGGCTTGACAGTAAATTAGCAGTCGATTATTATTACTGCTAGCAGTTGACCTGTGTGAATGATGAGCGGAAGGTGACTGATGTTTCATCGGCTTACAGTATGGCATTCTGTCTGGTATAGTCGCAAGACTGCCAATTATAAATTGAATTACTCTGTTAAATACAGAAAGGAATTGGTATGTCAAACCAAATCTCAGTTTCCCAATTGCAGCCTTTAGCAGGCTACGTGCTGGTTGAGCCAGCAAAATCTCAGAAACAGACCGCTTCCGGCATCATTTTGCCAGAAAACGATTCTGAAAAACCACAGCATGGCAAGGTTTTGGCTGTTGGAGGATCGGTTTGGGAGAGTGGTGTCAAAGAGGTGAAGTCACCAGTGAAAGTTGGTGATGGGGTTATCTATAAAAAATGGGGTGGCAATGAAGTCATGATTGGTGATGTTGAATACCAATTCTTGAAATTTGACGATATTCTCGCCACAGTCAAATAATTTGTTGGTTACTTGTAATAATAATTCACAATAATAAGGAATAAAAATATGGCAGCAAAACAATTACTATTCGGAGATGAAGCCCGCCAGAAGATGCTGGTTGGTATTAACAAACTTGCAAACGCAGTGGTTACCACTCTTGGTCCCAAAGGTCGTAATGTGGCCCTAGATCGCTCATGGGGATCTCCCAACGTGATTCACGATGGCGTTTCTGTAGCCAAAGAAATCGAACTTGAAGATAAGTTTGAGAACATGGGTGCTCAGTTGGTAAAAGAAGCAGCTTCCAAGACTAATGACGTGGCTGGTGATGGTACCACCACTGCAACATTACTTGCTCAGCGCATTTGTGCTAAAGGCATGAAATATGTCACTGCTGGCACCAACCCAATGATCATGAAGCGGGGCATTGATAAAGCAGTCTCTGCTGTGGTTACTGAGATTCGTCGCTTGGCAAAACCAGTCAAAGAGAGCGATTGGGAAAAAGTTGCTACTATTTCAGCTCAAAATGAGATCATCGGTAAGAAAATTGCTGAAGCCTTGAAGATGGTTGGCAAAGATGGCTTGGTTGAGGTCGAAGAAGGCAAGACCATGGACATCACTATTGATCACAAGGAGGGTATGGAGTTTGATAAGGGTTTTGCTTCTCCTTACTTCGTGACCGATACCGAAGGCATGGAAGCAGTGCTAGATCACCCCTATATTTTGGTGACTGATCAAAAGATCTCAAACATTAAAGACGTTTTGCCAGTTCTTGAAAAAGTTGTGGCTGATGGTCGCAGTTTGGTGTTACTTGCTGATGACGTCGAGGGTGAAGCTCTGACAACATTGGTAGTCAACAAACTTCGTGGCTCATTCAAATGTTTAGCCATCAAAGCTCCTGGATTTGGCGACCGTCGCAAAGCTATGTTGAAAGACATTGCTATCTTGACCGGTGCTAACTACTTGAGCGTGGAAACGGGCAAACAACTGAAAGATGCCACTGTCGAAGATCTCGGCTCTGCTGATTCAGTTCGCTCAACTAAAGATGCCACTCGAATTGTGGGCGGCAAAGGCAATAAAAATGATGTCCTAGCTCGAGTTGCACAAGTAGAGAAGGAGATGAAACTTGCAACTTCAGATTTTGATCGTGAGAAACTGCAAGAGCGTAAAGCCAAACTCACTGGTGGTGTTGCTGTGATCCAAGTTGGTGCAAATACCGAGATCGAGATGAAGAACCTGCAAGAGCGTGTCAAAGACGCTAAAGAGGCTACTCGTGCTGCGATCGAAGAAGGTATTATCCCCGGTGGTGGAGTTACCTTCATCCAAGCTGGCAAGGTTTTGGACAAAGTCAAAACCACAAGTGAGGATGAACAGACTGGTGTGGAGTTGATTAGATCAATTCTTGATCAACCTCTGCGCATGTTGGCCATCAATTCAGGTGTCGATGAAGGTTATGTAGTGAGTGAGGTCAAGAAAAAGAATGACCCCACATTCGGCTTCAATGCCATGACCAACGAGTTTGGTGACATGGTGGCAGCTGGTGTGATTGAGCCAGCCAAGGTTGCAATTGCAGCTTTGGAAAATGCCGCTTCAGTTGGTTCGATGATTTTGACCACTGAGTGTCTAGTAACCGATGCGCCAAAGAAGGAGGAATCTGCTCCTATGGGCGGCGGTGCTGGCATGGGCGGTATGGGTGGAATGATGTAATCTCGCCCAAGTTTGACTGAAAAGCTCAGAACTCTGAACTTGAAGCATCAAGCGAAAAATGAAAACCCCGCTCTGGGAAACCAGGCGGGGTTTTTGGTGGTTTGGGATTTTTTTGTTAATTAGTATTGGTGTTGCTAAAAAAATGAACCTGTGGAGTGTTACCCCCACAGGTTCTGGTTAAGTTACATCGCTGTAACTAGTTGCACCACGGGCACTTCTCATTGTTTCCAATGATGCGCCCGCAGCCTTCGCATTTGCGGTCACTGAACACGACGATGGTTATCGGTCGTGGTCTGAGCCCTGCGAAGCGTTTACGTCTGCGTTTTTCTTCCATGCTGGTCTCTCCTTTCAGAAAATTTTTCGTCTGGGAGTGATCTTCTACCCTCATTACTTAGATTTCTGGAGTCAAAATTCTAGGTAATGAGGGTAGGTGAGAGAAATAACTTCGCATTGAGGCTTTTCTCTGACCATGTTAATAGCAAGCAGCTCTAATGAGACATTATATATTCATTATAGGCTTTACTCAAGATTCAAATACACATTCAATAAGTAACAGTGAATGGTATATGGTAAGAAAGCAACCTAGTTTTTTGCCAAAAATTTAATATGTAAATAGCACATAGTGACAGCAGCGATATACTGTATTGAGTACCAAACTACATAAAATGTCACAAATTAAAGACCGTGAAGTTCTCATTGCCAGTTCTAATCCAGAACAAATAGACCGAATTCGTCGTGGTCTAGAAAAAATCTTCACCAGTCGTAAAGAATCGGTGACCTGGCATGAGGCCACCTCAGTGTTCGGAGCATTGCAAGTAATGGGTCGTTTGGAAAAATCACTCACACCATTAGTGGTGATGGCAGGTTTTGATGGCCAGTGGTTTGAGGTTTTGGGAAGGGCACAAGAAATTGCAGCTCATGAAATTGTCACCATCATGATGAGTGGTAATGAACTCGATGCAGAGGCAGCATATGCCTATGGAATTCATGCGGTCTCGACTGTTTTCACTGAGCTGGAGATGGCTCATCTAGTGAGTGATTTATTATTTGGTGATTACTATGATTACCAACCTGATCAGCACCCAGCTGAATTTAATCAGCAATATGACATTCACACAGCTTGATTTTTCTCGAGTAAGCGTTACTATGGATGCATGATACGCATTAATCAACCTGTTTCCAATCAAAAATTTTCAGCATTCCACCGCGAAGAAATTAAAGAGTTAGACTTCGATGGTCTGCGAGGTAAATGGCTAGTGGTTTTCTTCTATCCCGCTGACTTTACTTTTGTGTGTCCCACTGAACTTGGTGAGTTGGCGGATAACTATGCACAGCTGCAGCAGTTAGGAGCTGAGGTGATTAGTTTCAGTACTGACACTGTTTTTACCCACAAAGCCTGGCACGACACCTCAAAAGTTATTGCTAAGATTGATTTCCCCATGGGTGCAGATCCAACTGGCAACATTGCTCGTGAATTTGGTGTGTATATAGAAGAGGAAGGTCTGGCACTTCGAGGTACTTTTGTGATTGATCCTGATGGCATCTTAAAATTAATCGAAATCAACAATAACGACATTGGTCGCAGCTCAAGTGAATTGATTCGAAAAATCCAAGCAGCTCAATTTGTTAGAGAGCATGGCGAGGTTTGTCCCGCTAGTTGGCAACCGGGTTCTAAGACCCTCAAGCCAGGACTAAAACTGGTGGGGAAGATCTAAATCAAGGCTGAAAATAAACCACAGATAACCTTGAGATTATCTCTGGGTGTGTTTTTGGTGAAAAAAGATGAAAATGAGTGCACATCTCAAGTAGCGGGACTGGGATTCGGACCCAGGACCTTAGCGTTATGAATGCTACGCTCTTACCAACTGAGCTATCCCGCCAGGTGTGCTGTTCGTTTGGTCACCACAAACATTCATGACCAGACGCGAGTATTCTATTATATTTTAACCTAAATCACTAGCACTCGGTCGTTAGAATGGGCAAGGTGATTTTTTCTAGTTTTTTCTTGCTTAATCCAGGCTACTGAGTTACAATACCATTCGTTAACAAAACAAATACGCGCGGGGTAGTGTACGGTGCACGTGAGGCTCATAATCTCACAGGCCGGGTCCGACTCCCGGCTCCGCAACAATATAAACAAAAGAACGGCCTCAAGGTCGTTTTTTTTGTTTTTAATCATGGTTGGACTGAAGTCATTTGACGACTCTGACCGAGCATTGCGAGGGAATGTCTGGAGCAAGTGCGGAAGACTCGGCTCATATCTACATTGTTTGAAATCGCCTACGGGGCGATTTTTTTATTATTGTTACGACTAGACTAGAATTGTTGACTTGACCGAGTTCTACGAGGAAATGTCCGAAGCAGAGGCGAAGGACCCGGCTCCAATCCACACTGACTAAAATCGCCCTGTTGGTTTTTTTTGAGCTTATACTCACCAGATATCATTTAGATATATTAAAATATGTTTACAACCACTAATAGTTAGATAATTGAGTCCTATAACATTGACAATGTGTCGTTATGGTGATATTATGGTGTGTCTTGTTAATGTGTTTTCTAGTGAATCCAGGTTTAAGTTTTTTTTGAATTAAATTAAAAAAGTAATACTGTAGACCAGCTTTGCCATTTTTCAACATGTTGAGAAATAGGGAGTGCTGGTTTTGGTCAGGCGGTTTATCCGCCGAAACCAGAAACTGAACTCCAGATCCTTAACAACTTCAACGTTAAAAAATACTTACGGGTCAATATGTTAGATGTACAAACGTCTAACATCCGACCCGTAAGGGTAAGGTAATTGATTATATTGAACAATCATTAGAGGAGGTTCTCAGAAAGAGAATTGTTTGCAGTTCGAAAAGTTTGTTGAAACAAATCTTGACTCAGGAGTAAGTATGGAAGAATTCAGAACGAAAGTTGATGAATTGCTCTCCTGGAATGGTCGAGACCTGAAGAACTTCGCGATATCCCTCTCCGTTGGAGTGGGAGTAATGGTGCTGGGATTTTTGCTGATGTTTAGCATTCCGGCATGGGTAGTGAAATCAGCGGAAACCGCTGCAGCTGATGCAATCGCATCCGCTGGAACTACTCAAAAGTCTGCAACCCTGCGCGATCGAAACGAAAGCCCATGGTTCGCACTTCAGTATACGAATGCAATTCCGGGATTGTTCTCTGAGGCTGATGTTGATTTGAAATCTGCACAGTCTTTGTTGGAACAGAACGGAGCGGTGTTTAGCGCTGACGAAAAACTTACCAACGCGAACAGTGCTCAGAATGCTGCATCTGCAGCAGAATCAAAACTTCAGGAAGTTGTCAAAATTTTAGACAATAACTTGTTGTTGCGAGTACAAGCACTTCAGTCTCTCAACACAACCGTGGAGAGCGCCAAAGTGTCAGATGACCTGTATGATTTGGTCAGAAAGCGCTTTGATATCGAGCAAGGGCAGTACCACCCAAAGTACATGAATCCCTTGGAAAACAACCTGATTGAAGTTGTGCAGCGGGAAAAGAGTGCTGAACATGAGTTGCAATCTGCGATAGATGTGTTGCCTGAAAATACGGCAACTGATCATCGTGGAGACCCGACGCTTGCCCTCACGCATCTTGATGCGGCAAAAGTGAAGATCGATGAGATCAATACACTAATGACCGCTGTCACTGCAGAACTTGACTACCAGAAATTGGCTATGGCTGAAGCGGCTCCAAAAACCGCTGAGGCTGAAAATACATCCGCCAATTCGAATAACTATGTTGATCAGATCAAGAGAAAAACTGGCTACTGGCTAAATCAGTCAGGTGCGAGTCTTGCCAGTTCACTGAGTCAGCTACAACTAGCTCAGTGGACATTAGCAACTTTTGATCAAGGATACATTGATTATCCGGTCGCATACGAAGCGGCTTTGGAGTCAATCAAGTTGGCGAATGAGGCAGTAGCTCAGGCAGACACAGAAGTGGCACTTGCACAAAGCGCCACCAATGCAATTGCTCAGGTGAATGCCTCAGTCATCACAGTACGAAGTAAAGTGAACGAAGCTATAAGCTCACAGTCAGTGCTTGAGTCCCGACACGCTAACAGCACATGGGGCTCAGTTTCGACTAATGTGAGCCAGGCAAGTACGCTGGTTGACTCTGCTACCCGCAGAAATACTGTCGCGGGTGGTTACATGAGTCTTCAGGTTCAAAGGTTCGCGGATGCATTTGCTGAGGCACAGTCAGCTCAAGCTGAACTAGCTACAGCCCAAAACCTTGCTGAAGAGGTCGTTGGTACGTCCTCTAGGCTAGAAGGTTTCCGCATCGAATGGCCCAATGCTGAAAGCAGGGCTACTCAAACCATAGAATCAGAAAGACCACAAGTCAATCAATATGGCTCTTACTCATACTCTGCAAAGAGTGATTTCCAAAACGCAGAATCGTTGCTGAGTTCCGCTCGGAGCGAAGCTGGCTCACGTAAGTTCGAGCCGGCAGTAGATCAAGCAGATCAGGCGACGAGTCTTGCGCAAGGAACTGGCAGTCGTGCTTATGGCGCGTACGAAGACTATCAGGATGAGCAAGAAAGGCAGCGGCAAGCTGCTGAAGAAGCTGCACAAGAAGCAGCGAGACAAGCTCAAGAAGAGTCATCAAGCAGTGGCGGAAGCTCTTGTTGCGATTCAAGCAGCAGTGGCTCCGATTCTGGCTCTGGTGGTTCTGATTATGGCGGTTCCGACTATGGAGGAGGGAGTGATTCCGATTCCGGTGGCGGTTCCGACTCAGATTGGTAAAGTGAGGCAAACGCATGCTACAAGCAGCCCAATTTTTTGGTGGCTTGTTTCTGTTTGTGATTGGACCCGCTATCTTGACTGGTGCAACAATTGGGTATGGTCTATACAACCCAAGCACTGGTCTCGGAAAATGGGTCTATAAGTGGTGGCCGTTCGGCATGCCTAAAAAGGTGCAAGAACGTGTCGCTGCTGAAGGTCAAGCAGGACGAACCCATCTCAAGCAAGTGACAAAGCGTGTCTTAAAAGCAGCCCAACTTATGGTTGCTAAAGTGGAGACAGTTTTGACGATTCTCTCGCAGAAAGTTAGTGTCACCGGCAGAATTTTGTTACTCAAGCTGGAAAGCTTCGATGGCAACATGAAAAACAAGGTGCATATTGATCCCCGCACCGACAAACCGCTCCCGGAGTTTCCTTGGCTGTCATTAGATGATGGTCGAGTGATCGCCTACCTTCCTGACAAGGAAGGTGGCAACTGGAAGTGGTTCATTGCCGATGATGTGGTTGATGTTGTCGAAGTTTCGCCCACAACATTCCTCAAACCATATGGAGTAGAGTTTGCCAAATCCGACCAACAGGCTCGGGTGGTTTTCTCCTATCCTGGGTTGAAGGGTCATGAGTGGCGTTGCACCGACATCCTCTGGGCTAATTGCCAAGCAGAGGGCGAGAATCGGTTCGGTAGTCCGAATGACACCACCCAAGTGTCGTTCTTACTCTCTAAAGACGATGAGTCTGGAGAGTTTCTGTTGTTCGCGCAAGTTCGTGGCGGTACTGGGAACCACGGTTTATACATTTTGCGCGAGTTCAAACCTGAGGTCGAAATTGAAGACCTTTTGTAAATCAATTAACCCATATTCAAAATTCAAAACCCGAGGCTAAGAAAAAAATGAATAAAGCACCTGTAATCAACCTTTCGATTTCCAGCACTCTCAACATCCACTACAAGCGTTTTGCAGCTTTCATCAGCAAAACGGTTACCCCTGAAGAGGCTCTCGCTGAGACGCTTCAGGAATTTGCCAATGAAATTGCTGTCCAGCGCGAAGACACCAAAGACGCCTGGGCTGAAATGGCAAAATACCTGCATCCCGAAAAGGGTACGGGCGTTGTGGCTGACCTCAAGGAACGGCTCGAAAAATACAACTCAGAAGGCGCTCGCGATGGCGCTGAAATGATGGAAATCCAGGATCGTGAAACGGCTGGTACGTCACAGCGTGGCGACAAAGCCCGAAAGGCTGCCCTCCAGAGCGAGCTCCAGAAGGATGCCGCAAATGTGAAGGCAGTTACCGATCAACTCGCTGGCGCCGAAGCTTTGCTCAAGCAATGGACTGAGCGCTATGATGAGCGAGATGCTCGTCTGCAAGAAATGAAAGACGAGTTTGCAGCTCTCGAAGCTGAAGGTCCCGCCTGGCTCGCTCAGATCCGCGATAGCCAGAAGGCAGAAGACGCGGCTGACAACGACGCCAAGAAAGGCAAAAATACCGTCACCAGCGCTCGCAATTTGCGCGCTGAGTTGAAAGGTAAAGCCGAGATGTCGACCCTCCGCGAAGAAGCAGGTCGTCATGTTGACGCAGAAGAGCCCACGCTCGATGAAGAACTCGCCGCCCGTGAACGTGTTCAGGCTGGCAATGAACTCATCAGTGGCTGGTTGAAGCGTTAAGAGGAATGAGATGAATACAACAAACACACCCTCCAAAGGCTCCAGCAAATACGGCAAGTTTGCGCGTTACAGCATTGGCTTGCTAGCCATTGCCGTCTACATCTTCGGCGTCGTCAAAGATCCCAGCGGTTTTCTTGAGTCTGTTGGGCGTATTCCGACCGCTTTCGCCGTGATGGCGACCTGGCTGGGATTTACTTTCCTGGTCGGCTGGTGGTTGATTGACATCATTGCCAAGAAATTGATTGGCAAAAGCCTCCGCGAGCTAATCGCGGATAAAGACAAACAGTTCGAACAGAATCTGGTTGTGGCTTTGGTCATCGCGCTCCCGATCATGATGTTGGTTGCCCGCTAATCAGCAAACGTTGAAGTTTTAAGTCAAAGGCCACCGGAGCAAATCCGGTGGCCTTTTTCACGCCTAAATACAATTTCACCACAGATACAGTATTTTTTTTGTCACCATTCTCACTGTTTTCTATCTCAAGTGGCACCTATACCCCAGGTGGGTGATTTGGCTTTCGCAAAGCTGGTCACATCGTATATACTAGCCCCACTATGAACAAAGCCGCTTTAGTGATCGTAGCGATTTCTGTCTTGTTGATGGGCGCTGTAATCTGGAATCTTTCCCGTAAACCAACTCTTGATACCTCTGGTGTGACTCTTTTTTTCAGCACCACTTGCACACATTGTAAAGAGGTTGAGGCATATATTTCAGAGAAAAAAATCGACGAAAAAGTACAAATTGCTCGCAAGGAAATCTCTATTCCAGAGAATACTGCCAGTCTAAACCAAGCTGTTGAGTACTGTAAGATCGACACCACTCAGGGTATTGGTGTGCCTTTCTTGTTCGCCGAGGGTAAATGCTATATTGGTAGCCCAGATGTGAAAGGCTATTTTGATCAAAAACTTGGTCTCAGCGAGACCACTCCCAGTGGTAGTCCCAGCGCTCAGCCAAGTAGCAGCGCAACTGATAGTGCCACTACCACTATCAAGAAATAGCAAAACATGCACGCTTTTTTAACCACATTCACAGCACTTGCACTTTTGGCTGTGGCGTTTCCAAGCCAAGCCCAAGCTCAATGTCCAGTTTGTACTGTGGCAGTAGCTGCTGGGGTAGGCATGTCTCGGTACCTTGGTATCGACGACACTGTTTCTGGAGTGTGGATGGGTGCCTTGACGATTATTACTGCCTTGTGGATGGTTAAATGGCTTGAGTCACGCAAGATTAGATTTATGTTTCGTCGACCATTGATTGTGATTGCAACTTTCTTGTTAACTGTTTGGCCACTGTATGGCATGAAACTCGTTGGCAATCCACTCAACATGCTTTGGGGTGTTGATAAGTTATTGCTTGGCATGACTGCTGGTACGGTGGTATATATCGTAGCGGCATTTCTTGATGAATTGGCTCGAATCTTGAATAATCAAAAGGTTTTTGTGCCATTCCAGAGAGTAATAATCCCCGTAGTTTTATTGGCTTTTAGTAGTTTAGTTTTTTATCTGCTCACCAAGTAAAGGAGTGTTATGACTGACACTAATGAAGACATCAAGCGATTAATGGACAAGGTTAAAAAGATGGAACAGGGTGAACAGCTCGACCTCTCTTCTGACGAAGATTTGTCTGTTGGCATCATGAACTTGATTAGTATCGAAGAGCACTTGTTTTTCTCTGGTGGCAAAACCGGTAAACCTCAGTATTACGAACTGCTGCGTGAGGTTCGTGAGATGCGTAAGGATTTACTCAAGAGAATCATTAAAGATTACGAAGGTGAAGTTTGGTGTATCAGCAAGCATTTGCTTTCTGCCTCGATGCGATTGATGGAAGTTGGCACTAAGATGTTGGGTAAAAATGATAACAAAGCTGCCTATGATTTCTTTGGCAAAGCCTACAATTTGTACAGTTTATTCTGGGGCTTGAATCTTGGTTTAGTTAATCTGGAGGATGGTAAAAAATCCACTGCCAAATCAACCAAAACCAAATCAGAGCAAATCGCCTTTGTTCCAGAAGTGATGAATAAGCCAGCTGAGAGCAGCAGTATTTTTGCCAAACTGGGTGAGGTAGTCAAAAAAGCTATTGATTGCTGCAAAGAGTAACTCGATCGGACAGATTCAGACTGATTTCAGTCTTTCCAGAAAATTGCTCGCTTCCATTCCTCAAGCGGGGAATGCTGTTGGACAATTGGCGTTGGTTCTGGTTTTGGGGTAATGGGGGGCAGTTGCACGATCAATTCATTTGGTTTTTGCAGCAATAGTTCGTCTCTGGCGATTTTTTCGCGTACGAACTCACCACGTCTCTCGGCAACCAACTGCTCAGTTTCAACTGCTTCTGACTGGAGGGCGGAAACTTCTTTTTGCAGTGACTGTAATTCTTGTTTGGTGGCTGTTGCTCGATGTGATGTTTCTTTGATCGACAAACTGAGGGTAAAAACCACAATGGTGAACACAATTACGCTAATGGGGTTGAAAAACAATTTATTCATCTTATAATGTGTGTTCCTGGCTTATAAAACTGTTAATTAGATCTGGGATATGTATCTGATACACCATTGCAGATTGACCTAGTTTGTGATATTATAAGACGTTACGAAATGTCACAGCACCTTGTGCTAATTAAAAGTGTTGCTACGGTAACACCACACATATCTGCCCAAGATTGTAGTGAATTCGACATCAACTAACAAGTTGGTTCAACATCGCTTCATAAATAGAAAGAACAATATGCAGATGATTTTATCTGACGCGAGTGCTAAATTTACACAGAACCTTCAATCACAAAGTAAGGCATATGCAACTGTGATTGCATACAGTAAAGACATTGAACAAATGGTGGACTTTTTAAATCAAAAAGGGGTCACTTTTGTCCAAGCAGTTACTGCTGAGGAAATCGATGCTTTCAAAGAACTGTTAAAAAAACAGCGATATACCAGTAAGTCTATCTCACGCAAGATTAACTCAATTAAATCATTCTTCCGCTTCATGCAAGCTGAAGGTGAAGTAACTGAAAACCCAGCCTTGGTGGTTGTCCATCCAAAATTTGATCAAACACCTCCAAGAGTATTGTCAAAACTCGAATACCGAGCATTACGCGATGCTTGTCGTGGTGATGTCCGTATGTCCGCAATTGTAGAGTTACTTCTACAGACTGGTATGCGCATCAGTGAACTCGCCAATTTAGGTGTGGCTGATGTCGATATGGAACGAGATATCATTTATATTGCTCCACAAAACTCACGCGATGGCCGCCGAGTTCCTTTGAATAAAGCTGCTAAAAATTCGTTGTTAGATTACATCAAAATCAGACCACGTGCCCGAGAGAAGATTCTTTTCCTCACCAAGACTTGTCGACCATTTTTAGTACGCAACATTCGCACTGCTATTGATCGCTACTTCCGTTTGGCCGGTATTAAAGAGGCTAAGGTCAATGATCTGCGCCATACCTTCATTGTTGAACAGCTCAAGGCTGGTACTCCGATGGTGTATATCTCACAGTTAGTGGGTCACAAGCGCATCACTACCACTGAGAAATATCTCAAGATGATTGATGCTCCTGACATGACTCCTAATGTCCAAATTGAAGAGCTATAAATTGTTTTCGCAAGTTGAATTGATTGAAAAGTAAGTAGCACGATTATTCCGTGGTATACTATTTGTCGTTATGTTAAAACTACAGACACAATTCATGCCCAGTTGGCAAAACCTACCTGCATAATCCAGGGAGTGTTTTTTGTGTGTCTGCTTTTTCCTCAAACTCCCTCAGCGGAGTTTTTTTATTTCTGCTGCCAAACTCGTTGACATCGACAATCGGTAAAACAACAGTTTAAAAAATCAGCCACGAATTAATAGGTATTTTTTTGTAACGGCTATTATTTAATTTTTGCCGTAGAAATTTGAAATGAAAAATAATAAACAAATAATAAAAACTGGATATTTTGGAAAGTACGGGGGACGATTTGTGCCACCTGCTTTAGAGAAAAATCTGGAGGAATTAACGGCAGCTTTTGTGGCTGCTATCAATGATAAAAAGTTTACAGAAGAACTGGGGAGGCTGCTCAAAAATTATGCCGGACGACCAAGTCTTTTGTATGAGGCTGCCAATTTAAGTCGGCAAGTTGGTGGTGCCAAAATCTTGTTGAAGCGGGAAGATTTAAACCACACTGGTTCTCATAAAATCAACAATACTCTTGGCCAGGGCTTGCTTGCCAAACGAATGGGCAAAACACAACTTTTAGCCGAGACTGGAGCGGGACAGCACGGTGTGGCAGTGGCAACTGTGGCGGCACTTTTAGGCATGAAGGCCAGGATTTTTATGGGTGCTCGCGATATTAAAAATCAACACATGAATGTGGAGAGAATGAGGTTGCTTGGAGCCGAAGTGGTGCCGGTAACGACTGGTCAAGCTACGCTTAAAGATGCGGTTGATGTGGCACTGGGTGCATACGTAACTGATCCTAGTGCTTACTACTTGTTAGGTTCGGCAGTAGGGCCACATCCATATCCATTGATGGTCAGGGAGTTTCAAAAAATCATTGGCATTGAGGCAAAAAAACAATGCAAGAAATTGATTGGCAAGTTGCCTGACGCTGTAATTGCTTGCGTGGGTGGTGGTTCAAATGCACTGGGATTATTTACTGCATTTGTCGATGAGACGACGGTTAAAATCATTGCAGCTGAACCAGCCGGAATGGGTAGCGAGACTAAACGACACGGGCTATCACTGATGTGTGGCTCGATGGGTATGATTCATGGCTTCAAAACCAGAGTCTTGCATGATGAGTTGGGAGAAATCCGAGAGTCATATTCAGCAGCGTCTGGGTTAGATTATCCTGGAGTTGGGCCAGAACTCAGTGATTTATATGACTGCGGAAGGGTTCAAGTTGACCCGGTTACAGATGTGGAGGCGGTGCAGGCGATGGTGACATTGTCTCGTAGTGAGGGAATTATTCCTGCCCTCGAATCAGCACATGCAGTGGCTGCTGGAATCAAATTGGCGGCCACATTGCCAAAATCAGCGACGATTATTATCAATCTGTCTGGCAGAGGTGATAAAGATGTGGAGCATGTGGTTGTAGAATTCCCCGATCAGATTCAGGAACAGTTAGTATAATTAGAAAGCAATTGAAAGAAAAATATATGAAACAACGAGTATTTTCAGCAACAAGAGCCACTGGACGACTGCACTTAGGTAATTACCTGGGTGCAGTTAAGGGATATTTGGCATTGCAAGCAGACCCTAAATTCCAGTGCACTTTTATGGCAGTGGATTTACATACCATCACCACTCCATATGATCACCAGACACTTCGACAAGCATCGCGAGATATTATTATCGATTATCTTGCAGCCGGTCTTGATCCGGAAAAAGTGGTGGTGACTTTGCAGTCTTTGGTGCCAGAGCATGCAGAACTAGCATTTTTATTTTCGAGTGTGATTACTATGGCTCGAATGCAGCACCTGCCGACATTTAAGGATAAAGTTAAGCAACATCCAGATAATGTGACTATGGCATTGCTTAACTATCCGGTGTTGATGGCAGCAGATATCTTGGTATACAAAGCAGCACTGGTGCCTTGCGGCATTGATCAGGAACCACATTTAGAAGTGGCGAGAGAGATTGCTCGTAAAATGAATGATACTTTTGGCATGGATTTTCCTGAGGTCAAACGTTTTACTACCAAAGGTGAATACGTACCTTCACTGGCTGGTACCGGCAAAATGAGTAAGAGTGTTGAGGGGAGTTTTATCAATTTGACTGATGATTTAGCGACCATTAAGAAGCGATTATCTCAGGCACCAACTGATAGTGGCCGAGGGGAAGCGGTGCCAACTGAAGGTGGCGTAGCTAACTTGTTGCAGTTTGTAGAGTTATTTCAAGGTGAGGCACGTCGCAGGGAGTATGAGGCGTTGTATGTCGGAGCTGGACTTCGTTATGGTGATCTTAAACAAGAGTTGGCAGAGGCGATTGCCAGCGACCTGGCACCAATTCGAGCAAAACGGTTGGAACTTGAGGCACATCCTGAGGTTGTTGAGGACGTGATTCGTAATGGTGCAGTGCAAGCTCGTGTCGTGGCCGGTGAAACCTTAAAAGAAGTAAAAGAAAAAATGGGGCTTGGGGTAAAATAAGCGGACAGTTTTAAGCCAGCACCGGCAGGACAGCCGAGCTGCTGGCGCCATAAAACAAAAAAATAAAGGAATACATGAAAGAGATCATTCAATACAGCGATTTTGAGAAACTTGATTTACGAGTCGGCAAAATCGTGGCTGCTATCGCTCCCGAGTGGAGTGAAAAATTGCTGCAGTTTACTGTGGATTTTGGCACTGAAATTGGTGAAAAAAACATTCTCTCTGGAATCAAGAAGTGGTACCAACCAGAAGAGTTTGTGGGTAAGAACTATGTTTTTGTGGTCAATTTGGCCGAGCGTAAAATGGGTCCTGGAGTCAGTCAGGGCATGATGATCATGGTTGATGCCGGCGAAAAACCGATGGTTTTTACTGCCGCCGCAGATGCACTGCCGGGTGATGTGGTTCGTTAGCGTGTTAGAATAGAAAGCCAAGTGACTCGCACCTTGTTGTTGGTGTCGACTCCAGATGTAGCAACTATAATTATTTGTATTGATATGCCAACCCAAACCACAAATTCAAAACCAGTGAATCAGCCAGAGACCCCAGAAAAATCAGCACCAAAGCCAACTGACAAGCCATCGGAAAAAGTTGTTAAGAAGGTAAAAGGCAAGACCTTTGAGTTCCAGGTGAACCTCACTAAGTTTTTTAGCCAAGGTTTGGTGTACATCGTGATTGGTTTGTTGTTTATTCCTTTCATTTTCTCGGTTTTAAGCGGTGGTAACAAAGAACAAATTTCAGTGAGTCAGTTAGTTAAAGATGTTCGCGAGAAAAAAGTTGAGAAACTTGAGGTGGCAGGTGCTGAACTACGGGTGGCTTATAAAGATTCATCCAAAAAAATTGCTCGCAAAGAAGAGGGTCAACAGGTTCTTGAGATTCTGAAGTCATCCGGTATTGATTTGGCTGAGGTAGATGTCTCGGTACAAAACGTAGGTGTTGGCCAGATGATTTGGGAATTATTGATTAATTTCTTGCCACTACTATTGATGTTTGGCTTTTTCTTGTTTGTATTTCGTCAAGCTAGAGGACAACAAGATGGCATTTTGGGAATTGGTCGCAGTAAAGCCAAGTTATTTGTTAAGGGTAAGCAGGACGTGAAGTTCACCAATGTTGGTGGCATGACTGAAGCCAAACAAGAATTAGAAGAAATTGTCGATTTCATGAAGAATCCTAAAAAATATACCAAGGTGGGTGCTCGCACTCCCAAGGGTGTGTTATTGGTAGGACCTTCTGGAACCGGTAAGACATTGCTTGCTCGCGCAGTTGCTGGTGAAGCTAATGTTCAGTTTTTATCGATCGCAGGCAGTGAATTTATGGAAATGTTAGTAGGTGTGGGTGCGTCACGAGTTCGTGATTTGTTTTCTACCGCCAAAAAATTAGCGCCTGCAATTATTTTTATTGATGAAATTGATGCTATTGGTCGCATTCGTGGCCAGGGCAGTATGGGTGGTCATGATGAGCGTGAGCAGACACTCAATCAGATTTTGGTGGAGATGGATGGTTTTACACAAAATGACAACGTGATGGTGATGGCAGCTACCAACCGTGGTGACATGCTTGATCCAGCTTTGATTCGCCCTGGTCGATTTGATCGTCGAGTAATGGTTAACTTGCCAGATTTGGAAGAGCGGGTATTTATCTTAAAGATTCATGCCAAAGGCAAACCAATGTCTAGTGAAGTTACTTGGGCAAAAGTCGCCAAACGCACTGTTGGTTTTTCAGGTGCAGATCTCGAGAATATGCTCAATGAAGCAGCTATCTCTATCGCTCGTGAGGGTCGTACTGAAGTCATGATGCATGATATCGAAGAGGCTGCCATGAAAGTGAAGTTGGGGCCGAGTAAGAAGCGTCTTAAAGATGACTATGAACGAAAAATGACTGCCTATCACGAAGCAGGTCATGCAATTTTGGCACATGTACTTCCTTTTGCAGATCCAGTACATCGCATTTCAATTGTGTCTCGTGGACAGGCGTTGGGATATACGCTGACTCCTCCAGAAACTGACAAGCTACAGGTAACTAAATCTGAATTGTTAAATGATATTTCAGTGATGTTGGGTGGTCGTGCTGCAGAAATGTTGGTATTCAAAGAGCAAACTGGTGGGGCGAGTAATGATATTGAACGAGCAACTCGAATTGCTCGAGCTATGGTTTCTGAGTTTGGTATGAGTATTTTGGGTCCGATGAACTTCACGCCAATGTACGAAAACTCGTATGCCAAAGCATGGGGTGAACCAGCTAAGATTTCCTCACAATTGCAAGATAAAGTTGATGTTGAGATCAAGAACTTCATTGAACTTGGTGAAATCGAAGCCATGAAGATTTTGAAGAAATATCGCAGCGAGTTGACCAAAGTGTCTGAGCAATTACTGGAGACCGAGACATTAGATGGAACTGAGTTTGCCAAATTGATGGGCATTCCTAAGGCAAAACCAGAGATTCCCGAGTAATTTTGTATTTAAATTGACAAGCTCGCTAAAGCAGGTTTTTTTACCTATACTGGTTGTATGAAGCTTTCGCAACTACCAGCTCAAATGTTTCATTATGCGATGTTTCGCAAGGTGATAACTTTTCTGGCATTATCTTCTCTTTTCTTGGGTATGCTGGTGGTGCCAATTGAATATGGAGCACCAAATGCTACCATTCATAATTTTTTTGATGGTTTGTGGTGGATGACCACGACGATTACCACTGTTGGATATGGGGATCGGGTACCAGTAACCATCCCAGGTCGAATGGTGGGTATTTTGCTGCAGCTAATTGGAGCATTGTTGTATGGCACTATTGTGGGAACCTTTACGGTGTACCTCAACCGCACTCGAGATGAATTTTACTGGCAGCGTTTATTTGCCAGACTTGATCAGCAGGATAAAGAGATTGATGATTTGAGACAACATATGACGTATATGGTAAAAAAAGATGACGCTAGAGACGAGGAAAATAATGAGGAAAAAACTCGTAAATAAAGTATGAGTGCCCGTAAGTTTTTTTTATTGATTGACGGTCATGCAGTGATTTACCGTGCATTTTATGGATTTCCTGGCCTTACCAATCCGTCAGGTCAGTTAATAAATGCTGTCTATGGTTTTACTAAAATTATTCTGACTGCAATTCGAGATTACAGTCCAGAGTATATTGCAGTGACTTTTGATTGTGCGGCTCCAACATTTCGTCACACAGATTTTGCGGAGTATAAAGCCAACCGTGCTGAGATGCCCGATGAGCTCAAACCACAAATTGAGATGGTGAAGGCTGTGGTAGCCGCACTCAACATTCCTCAGTTTGCTATTCCCGGTTTCGAGGCAGATGACATTATTGGCACGATCAGCTCGATTTTGGAGCAGCCAGGTCAACCAGGTGCTGCTGACAAATTGTTGACTGTAATCGTCACTGGTGATCGCGACACCCTGCAACTAGTTGACCACGACACGCATGTTTGGTTGCCAGCTCGAACCAAATACCAGAGTGATCAGGAACTGGATAGTGATGCAGTTATTGCCAAGATGGGAGTAAAACCGACCCAAATAATTGACCTGAAGGCGTTGATGGGTGACAGCTCGGATAACATTCCGGGGGTAAAGGGAATTGGACCCAAGACAGCTGTTAAGTTGATTACTCAGTTTGAAACTTTAGATGCACTCTATACTGCTTTGGAAAAAAAGACTGCAGCTGAACTCGAATTAGCACCAAAATTATTTGAGAAGTTAGTTGCGGAGAAAGAAATGGCATATGTGAGTCAGAAACTGGCCACTATCGATCGCAATGTGCCACTGACTTTTGATTTAGAGGCATGTAGGGTGAGTGGCTATGATAAAGGTAAGACGGTAGAGTTGTTCAAGGAATGGGGCTTTAATTCCTTGCTGGGGATTTTACCTGCCGATGAATTTGAGAGTGCAGTGCAAGCGGCATTATTTTAATTATTTTATGACAAATACTATATCGGCGACGGCAGGGCTCAAGATTGCATTAGCACACGATTATCTCTGCGAATATGGTGGTGCTGAGCGAGTTTTGGAGGCGTTACATCAGCTGTTTCCAGATGCACCGGTGTATGTGGCATTCGTAAATCAACAGGGAATGGGTAGACATTGGCAGCGGTTTGCTGGTTGGGATATTCATGAAAGTTGGCTGACGAAATTGCCTTTTTATAAAAAATTATTTTCTCCGTACCGAGCTTTTGCCCCACAATTTTTCAGTAGTTTTGATCTCCGCGAATACGATTTGGTGATTAGTTCATCAAACGCTTATTTTGCCAAGGCGGTGCAGGTGCCAAATGGCAAACAAATTTGCTATTGCCACACGCCGCCTAGAGCTATGTATGGATATGCCACTATGTCTGATTGGCAGAAGCAACCGATTATTGGGTTTTTGGGAAATGTATTAAATCATTATTTGCGAGTCATTGATTTTCAAGTGGCACAAAAAGTTGAGTATTTTGTGGCAAATTCAGAAGAGACAAGACGGCGAATCATTAAATTTTATCGTCGCGACAGCGAGGTGATTTATCCGCCAGTGTCGGTGCCGTCAGAGCCACCAATGCGATTGAATTCCAGCCACGGCGAAACAGGTTATTTTTTGTATGTAAATCGTTTGGCATTTTCCAAACACCCAGAGATAGCTGTGGAAGCTTGTGCTCGCATGAAACAGCCATTGAAGGTGGTCGGTCAAGGCAAAATGTTGCCTTTGTTGAAACAAATTGCCACCAGATATCAATCCAACCAAATTGAGTTTCTGGGTGCCATTGATGATGCAGAATTGATGGGGCTATATGCCGGTGCCAAGGCACTGTTATATCCAGTTGGTGATGAAGATTTTGGTATGGTGCCGGTTGAGGCGATGGGGCAAGGGGTACCAGTCATTGCTCATGCATCCGGTGGTCCATTGGAAACAATTATTGATGGTAAAACGGGATTGTTGTTTGATGATCTGTCGGTTGTAGGTTTAATGAAGGCAATCGAGAAATTTAGCAAATTGCGGTTTGAACCAAAAGCAATTTACCACTACGCTACTCAATTTAACCAAGCACAGTTCGATCAAAAAATCATGGCTTTAGTTGAGCGAGTTTCGCTTGAATTGAAAAAGTCGTAGTTTGAAACTGATCTTTATAGTTTCTTAATTAACTCCAAAAACACTACATCGTTGGCAGGCATCGGCACCATAACTTTAAGTGCTGCACCGTCAGTAGCTACTTTTTCTTCACTTCGCTGTCCTGAGAGATGTTCGATTTTAACTGTGAAGGCACCGGGATCGATATTGGTGAAAGTAACTGGTACTTGTTCACTGTTTTTGCCGTTTTGATCATAGTTGGCCAGTACAACTTCGGTACTGTTTTTACTATTATTTTTGGCAGCAACAGCTTTTACCCAAGAACCCTGGCCAGTGAGTTGCAGTCGTTGGTCGCTAATTCGGTCAAGCATTCTGAGGGCAGTGTAGCGAGGTTTTGATTTAGCCCCAAAATCATTGTGAGTCAGCATACCCCAGCGGCCCCATTTCTCTTTGCCTTCGGGACTCTTGCCATCTTGAATTTCAAATATAAATGCTTTCTGAACAATATTGAGCATGGTGATCGAGCCAGCAACACTATGAGCACCAGCTTGAGTGGTGTCATATCCAGGGTGAACATTGCTGTCATGGCCCCATTCAGTGATGTGGAGTTCTAAGGTTGGCTCCAACTGTGGATAGGCAGCCAGCCAAGTTTTAGCCTCACTCATATCTTTGGGATATTGATTCAAGTCATTGGAGTAACGGTGCCAAGAAAAGAAGTCGTAGCGGAGATTGTTGGCGATGGCGTGTTTGGCCATGGCATCGAACCAGTTTTTGTAGAGTGCGGTGATTGCAGGGCCACCAATCTTATAGTTTTTGACGCCTCGAGCTTGGTTAGCTCCTTTGACTGCATAACTATATAAATCAAGGTAATTTTTATCACCGTAGTATTTCCAGTCCCCAAACAAATCTGGTTCATTCCAGACTTCATAGTGAACATCGGCGATACCTTTGGTACCACTGACATGCTCAATGGTTTTTTGAACTACTAGTGACCAATCGCTCCAGCGTTGTGGCTTGGCGAGAATGTCGCCACTACTAATGGCTGGTGGCATATAGCTGAGTGCGATGTATGGTTTGGCACCAACAGCAACGATGTCATTAATTACCAGGTCAAATTTCGTGAAATCGAAAGTTAGGTTGCCAGGTGTGCCTTTGACAATATCGTAAAAATCATAGATGTGATCGAGTCGAATATACTCTGGGTTAAGTGATTTTACTTGATCTTTGATTGGCTCAATACGCCAATTATGATCTTCACCTCCTTGTGCAAGTTGCCGCCAAGGTCTGGGCATCGGCCCTAAAACTGCTTGTGTATCAACAAAAACATTTGCCGGATTACCACTAGCTTGACCAAAAAAGTCACGGAAAACTCCCAGCTGCGTTGATCCAATGACTGCGGTGAGGCTGAGTACTATGAATACCAGGCCACCAACGATTAATTGAGATTTCAGCTTGTTTTGAGATTTGGGAAATTTTGCAGACATGCTGCAATCACTATACCGAATTTGCTTGATGAATGCCAGAAATAGTTGTGATTTGGTATCTTGTTTCAGTGTTATCTGAGGGAAAGGTTTTTCTTGGTGTGTTCACCCCCTGCCGCAAGCGGCAGGGGGCAAAACAATTCTTAAGAGGGCATGGTTACGTTTACGCTATCCCCTCCAATGTATTGGATGTGCAATGGAGTCCGACAATTTGGACAATTGCAATCTGTAATACCGTAATCTATTTCAAAGGCAAACTCACAGTTCACACATTGAATATCGACAATCGGTAATAGTGCTATCAATAGTCCACACTTTGGACAATTTGTAGCTGTTTGGTCGCTAACTACAGAGAAGTCTTGAAGACATCTAGGACAGGTTACTTCTTCCATGCATACCTCTTAAATTGTTAAGAATTTGCTTGACCGCACCACCCAATGTCCCCATTGGAGTGCAGCCAAACAACTGGATTCTAGCAGATACAAGCTGATTAAAGAAATTTTTAATAGGTGAGTGTGCTCGTGGCTCAAAGTACTGACTCACATAATTACTCGATTATTCACAAAAAATCTGATAAACTTGACACGTTAGCAAACAACTGTTACGATTGCTAAGTAACACTTAAGTGACATTTTACTCAAGTGTGCAATTACGTATGATTGATTTAGTTGCTCGACAAATTCAAATTTTAAGAGCTGTCATTGAAGAATTCATCGAGACTGCAGAGCCAGTTGGTTCTGACACGATTGATCGTAAATTCAACATTGGCGTCTCTCCTGCGACCATTCGTAATGAGATGGTCTATCTCACCAAACAGGGTTATCTAGTAAAGAGTCATACCAGTGCCGGTCGAGTACCTACACCTATGGCCATGCGTTTATTCGTCAATGAATTGATGAAAGAGCGCGAGTTATCAGTGGCAGATGAGGTTGGTGCAAAAGAGAAAATCTGGCAGTATCGCAATGAAGTTGATGACTTACTGTATGAATCTGTACGTGTGTTAGCTGACAAATCTCATGCACTCGGAGTGGCTTTTACTCCTGATCATCGTTTGGTTCATTCTGGATATGCAAATCTATTAAATATGCCAGAGTTCTACGATATTAAAGTGATGCGACACGTGTTAGCTCTAATCGAAGAAGAGCGACTAATGGATGAAGTATTTGCATTTGGGATTAGTGAGAATCCAGTTCATGTCGTCTTTGGACATGATTTGGGTAACGCCAATCTCGAACCGGTGAGTATTTTATACATGGATATCGAGACTGGGGGACGTCACTGTAAATTAGGCGTTCTTGGCTCGTTTAGATTTGATTACCCATACATTATTCCGATGATGAAATATTTCAAAGGTTTAATTGAAGATTTAACGAGTTAATTATTTCAAAAGTAGTAGTATTTTTTTAACTGGACTTGCCAGTTTTGAAAGATCGCATGACACCACACTCACACCAAGACCCAAAGTCACCAATTGAACTAGAAGAAACAAAGCAACTTGAAGTTGAAGAGTCATCACAGGCTCAACAAGCTGATCAATTATTGAAGTTGGCCGCAAACTACGAAGCTGTTTTAGAGCGGGAAAAACGAGTTATTGCTGATTACCAGAATCTAGTTCGTCGTTCACAAGAAGATCGAGTTAAGTTTGTCAAATTAGCTTCTAGTGATTTTGCACTCTCATTACTGCAACCACTGGATCATTTGGCTTTAGCCGCAGCTCAACTAAAAGATCAGGGTTTAGATATGGTGATGAATGAACTCTGGATGATTCTCAAAGATCAGGGTTTAGAAGAAATTACTGTCATGGGTGAACCTTTTGATGTCAGTGCGATGGAAGTGGTGGAGAAACAGGGCAAAGCTGAAAAAGTAGTCGCAGTGGTAAGTCGCGGTTATCGACTTAATGGAGAAGTGATTCGCCATGCAAAAGTTGTGCTCGGGTAACATTTGAATGAACGGTTTTTGTGTTTGTTAATTGCGTAATTAGCAGTCGAAGCGAGAGACTACTAGCAGACACTTGCATTGTCTGCTAAAGTTTGCTAAACTTCAAAACATATTGAGTAACAGGCTGCACCGCAGCAATAAAAACGAATAGAAAGAAAGGTATTTATGCCAAACAAGATTATCGGAATTGACCTCGGCACTACTAACTCAGCCGTCGCAGTGATGGAAGGTGGCTCACCAAAAGTCATCCCAACTGCTGAAGGCCGCAACACGTTCCCTTCAATTGTTTCCTACAAGGGTGATGACATTACGGTTGGTGATCCTGCCAAACGTCAAATGGTGTTGAATCCAAAAAACACTGTTAATTCAGTAAAGCGATTCATGGGCCGCAAGTTAAACGATAAAGCGGTAACCAACGCTATGAAGCATGTCTCATATTCCATCGTTGAGGGTAAAGATGGGATGGCTGTGGTCGATATTAACGGTAAAAAACTTTCCCCACAAGAAATCTCAGCCAAGATTTTAGCTAAAGCTAAGGCTGATGCCGAGAGTTATTTGGGTGAAACCGTGACTCGAGCCGTGATTACGGTTCCCGCTTATTTTGATGACTCACAACGCCAAGCTACCAAGCAAGCAGGTGAGATTGCTGGACTGACAGTTGAGCGAATTGTTAATGAACCAACTGCAGCTGCACTTGCATATGGACTTGATAAAAAGGGTGCCAAGACAATCGCAGTCTACGACTTAGGTGGTGGTACATTCGATATCTCGATTCTAGAAATTGGTGATGGTGTTTTTGAAGTTAAATCAACCAATGGCGATACTTTCCTTGGTGGTGATGACTTTGATAATCGCATCATTGATTACGTAGTCAGTGAATTCAAAAAAGAGACTGGCAAAGATCTCAGTAAAGATCCACAGGCGATGCAGCGAATTAAAGATAGTGCTGAAAAAGCCAAGATTGAGCTGTCATCTTCACAACAATCAGAAATTAATCAGCCATTTATTACTCAGGGTGATGGTGGTCAGCCATTGCATTTAACCATGACTATCACTCGTGCCAAACTCGAAGAGTTGGTAGGTGATTTGGTGATGCAGTCATTTGAGCCAGTTGCTAAAGCACTCAAAGATGCTGGCATGAAGCCAAGTGACATTTCTGAAGTGGTCTTAGTTGGTGGTCAGACTCGCATGCCTAAAGTGCAAGAAGAAGTTAAAAAATTCTTTGGTAGAGAACCACACAAAGGTGTGAATCCAGATGAGGTGGTGGCAGTTGGTGCCGCAATTCAAGCTGGAGTGATTGGTGGCGATGTTACTGATGTAGTGTTGCTAGATGTGACCCCATTAACCTTAGGTCTTGAGACTTTAGGTGGAGTACGCACTGCTTTAATCGAGCGAAACACCACAGTACCTACAAGTAAGAGTCAGATTTTTTCAACTGCTGCAGATAACCAAACTTCAGTTGAAATCAATGTTTTGCAGGGTGAGCGTGAGATGGCAGTTGATAACAAATCACTCGGTCGATTTATCCTGGATGGAATTCCTCCAGCAAGACGTGGCATGCCACAGGTTGAAGTGATTTTCGATATTGATTCAAATGGCATTTTACATGTCACCGCTAAGGACAAAACTTCTGGCAAAGAGCAAAAGATCTCGATCCAAAACTCAACCAATTTGTCTGAAGATGAAATCAATAAGATGAAGGCTGATGCTGAGAAGCACGCAGATGAGGACAAGCAAAAGAAAGCCTTGGCCGAGTCACGAAACAAAGCAACCAGTGTCGCTTTTGAGATGGATAGCCAGCTCAAGGAATATGGCAGTCACCTCACTGAGGAAGATCGCAAGGTCATCGAAGAGAATGTTAAAAAACTCAAAGAATTGGCTGAAAAGGTCGATGCTGCTAAAGAAGACTTAGATAAGGCAACTGAAGCAACTTTGACCAGTGCTCAAAAACTTGGTGAGGCAATGCAAAAAGCTCAGGCTGAAAAAGCCCAAGCTGGTGCAGCAGGAGCTGGAGCCAATGTTGGAGACAAGGTTGACTTAAATAAGGATGGCAAAGCAGAGGACAAAAAAGAGGCTCAAGAAGGTGAAGCGGTGAAGGAGTAATCTTTCATAGACCACGAAGTGGGCTTCAGAATTGAATCTGAACATAAAAATCCCCAGTTTAGGCTGGGGATTTTTGGTTCATTTTATCTTTTAAGGACTAGCATGTCTCTGGTCACTGGATACATCATCTAGATCATCGCGAATTTCTCTAACAGTTGGTTGGTTACCACGAGGAAATTTGTTTTTGTTCTTTTGGAACCAGTACTTAAAAAGTATCAATCCATGGTCAATATTGCCATTGCCGATGAATTCGAGTGATTCTTCATCCGTATTTGTCCAGTAAATGGTATCAATTGGCAGTAGCTCAGTAATCGTGAAAGTATAATTTGGTTTTGCTGACTTAGTCTTTTCAACTACGGGTTCTGCGAAATCTTCTTCTTTTATAAATAGTGATTTACCATTGCGTGCTGGTAAATTGTAGCCAAGACAAGTTGGACATTGCCCAATTTCTACTGGATTTTTGCAACCGAAGCAAACAACTACCTTCTTTTTTTCTTCTTGTTGCTGACTTTCAATCATATAAAGTGTTGTGTTAATACTAATTGAGTATAGAGCAATTTCGGCATTTTTTGTAACTTTGACATTTATTTTTCTTGAGCTTAAGATGAATTCAATATATTGAAAGAATAGTATGGTTGAATTTTCACAAAAATCTTGCCCAAATTGTGGCAAAAGTGATAGAGAAGTCAAGTTATACGCTAATGGCACTTGTTCTAGCTGTGGTGCAGCAAGGTCAATGGAGGGGATGGAGATTAAAAGAAATGTGTTTGTATGTGCCAACTGCAACAGTGGGTCTTCTGACTTTGTTAGCTTTTTTCCAAATGGCACTTGCTCAAATTGTGGAGCTGCTGCAGGAGAGATAGGTATTATTGGATCTGCTGAAAAGGTAAGAAAGGCAGGGAAATTCGGCTTGGTTGTTTATGCAGGTGATGCTACAGCCTATGGTAAGCAAGTTGAGGCAATGTTAAGCAAAAAAGGAATCACATTGCTAAATGTAAATGACTTGCATTTGAGAGAAGTTGATATAACCATGCGTGAGAAAGCGATTGAGTACTTTGTTGAAAACTCAACGCGAGTTTTTATTGTTGTTTCACCTGGTGCTGGAGAAGATCCCTATTTGGCAAAGTTTGTTGAACACACAGCTTACAATGGCAAAGCATTCCCAATTGTTACTGAGCAGGGTGGATGGGATGAAGATGTTTTTTATCGGATAAAAGGCACACAATACATCGAAATTGAGAATGAAAAGAAAATATCCCAGGGTGTTGACTTTTGGTTTAAAGGAATTCGCCCTAAATAATAATTCTTAGCTGATTTGCTGTTTTTTGTACAATTCCAATCGAGCTCAGTTTGTTATGATGTTTGTACTTATTTATGGCAATGGCCGAGTCGTTAACACCATCACATCTAAGTCGATCTCCACGAGTTGATAATAAAACGCGTGAAGCTGAACTACCAGAACTTGGAATATTGGTGGAAAGCTCGGTGGCATCTGTGGTCGGTTTTGTTGATCAAATTTTGCCTAAAAAGCCTGAAAACTTGGCTGGTAAGGCAATAAATAATGCCAAGAATTTTTTCGAGAATAAAGCACTTACTCCCAACGGCAGCGCATCCGCTGAATTAGACTCCTTGGCAAGCTACTTACGCCTAGTGACTACACCAGTGCCATCTACCTGGTCAGATTCAGAGTCTAGAGAAAAACAAAAAAACACCACACCCGGGAAATCAGTGGAGGTACTCATAAAGACAGGAGAATTACCACGCTTGTATACAGTTTTTACGACATTGGCAATACAGGCAGAAGTTAATCCAGCAGAAATATTTGCGTTGCTCCGACAGCAATCACGATTGAACGGTGATTCTCCTGGAGTACTGGCAATGCAGTGGTTGAGCGTGCTTAATGCACTGCAACTATTGCATCATCCAAGGTTTAGGGAATTTTCCGCACTGCTGCGAGATCATGCTGCTGAGACTGAATGTATCCTATCTGCTGACACACTAAAACGTGACTATTGGGGTGGAGTTATTGATGATGAAACGTTTTGGCAAGAACGTTTTACACCTTCACAACTTTCATGTCCAGATCGGTCAATGTTTACAGCAAGAACACGATCATTGAGACAGGAAGAAGAGCGCTTAGACAAGTTAACAATAGCGTCGACAGTGAAACAAGTGCATGCACTTGGCAACCAAGCGGCAGTATCAGAATATCGCCAAAAAACTGCATTAAAACAAAAAATAAAGCGACAGAAAATGGATGTTGTAATACATCGAGTTGATGAATGGAGAAGAACATTGCGTCCAATCACAGATAGTTTGGCATTAGAGGATGTTCCTGATTTAGAGGAAGATTGTGCGTATATTTCACAAGCATTGATGAAGATTGTGGGCTTATTTATCAGAAAGAAAGGCTCTGGAGAAGTCATTTCGATCGATGGTGATATTAGTCAAAAAGCACAAAAAGGCCTAGGAGGTGAGTCATTGGCAGATGATGAAGCATACTCTCCACATTTATATGCATTTGTAAGAGATGCAATTATGAAGCGTGATCCAGCAATTATGTGGCTGATGGGTTGGAGAAATCCAACTCTCCGAAACCAATTATGGACAACTATTTTTGCTCAAAAAGAATCTTTCTTGGAGCTATCAAAATTGATTGTGAGTGAACTAAGTCGAATGGGTTTGTTGCGTCAAACTGGTGAACTAGACTTGCTTTTTCGAAGATCAAATCCTGTAGAAGATCAACAAGCAATAGAACAAATTCCACAACTGTTATCTGGCCTGCATGGTTTGGGAGCTGAAGCAATTCCACTAGGGATACATTCAACTGCGAATATCAAACCAACGGGAGAGCTTGGAGATCACAGAAACCGCCAAGCATTGGAAATTGCTCGACAAGACGTAGTGCTCGATGAGCTGCTATCGGAAACGGGGTTGCAGTATCACCAAAAAAGATTGTGCATTGAACAAGCAAGAAGATGGCTGCCGAGAAAAAGAGCAGCAATGGCGGAATGGTTGTTTCGAGCCCGACTTCGTTCTCAGCGTCTGTTCACAAATACAATTGGTGATCAAGTAAATAAATTACGGCCAAAGTATTTATGGAAAGGTTTGAAATATTTTCTTGAAGGGGAGCAGCAGAAAAAAACGGAGTTTTCCTCTCGCTACACTCAGCATGTTGGGGTGTTATTGGGTACATCTACGCCAGTACGAGAGTTACAAGACATGCCACTTATTGTTGAAGAGACTTTTGATGGCACTGGTACTCACTTATTAAATATTGTTAATGCGAGGATAAAAGCGGTACCTGGAGCAGTGTATGAGACTCTGGTGCGAATGTATCAGGATTATTCTCGAGGATCTCAAGATATTGCATTCACCATCGAAGGGATTCGACCTTTGGCCTTACAAGGGTTTGGTTTGATTAATGGGTATTGCAATGCAAGGAATATGCAGGATGCATCTGAGAGTGGGCAACCAGCGGAATTTGATGTGGTATATGCAAGACAATCAAAACAAGTTGGTCTAGGTATGACCGAAAGTGGACTCCAGTCTAGCAAAGAGTACCGATTGCATCGGTACTTAAATATTGAATCGGCAAAAAAATATAATTCTGAATTAATTAATTGTCCGGCATTGCAAAAAATTCATTTTGATACATTACAAAGATTATTGAACGTGGGTATGACAGGCGGAGGCCAAACTGAAAGTCAAGTAATTCTAGATGGCTTGCAGCAGCTGCAGGATTATCTGCATCGGCAACGATACTATGACATTAGTGATAATCGGCCGCCAGAAGGTACGGATGCGCTACAGTGGATCGCCACCCACCCAGATGTTGGATTCGAGTGCACTACAACAGCAAGAGTTGTAGAAGATTTTCTGAATTCTTTTGGCATCCCTTGCGTGAGAGTGAGAGGAAGGGTGCCATTTTATTATCGTGGTCAATTATTTACCAATCAGGCAAGTGGACATCAAATAACAAGCGCAATTTTGCCGAACCGCGAAGTTGTTGATCTAGACTTTACGCCGCCGGCAACTCCTGCAACACCACCATGGGTAAAAGACTTTTTATCAATCAGACCACCAAAAGAAATGGGCGAGAAGACTACCCCCACTAATTTTGAAGGTACTGATAGAGCAAAGAAAAAATATCGTTGGGAAAAAGGCAAAATCATCGCAAAAAACATTGTAGGCCTGGCAGTTTTAGCTGGTCTGACAGCACTTGCTGTGCCAGCTGGTGAAGAATTATTTCACAAAGTCGATTCTCTCTTGTTACAAAATAATCCAGAATTTTATAAAGTTATGGATCAATTTACGAGAGATTTGTACCAATTGTTGCAGCAATTAGGGATATCCAAACCTCCAATGAGTGAGGCTGAAATTGTTTTAAATGAAGTGCAGAACATGCCTGAAAAGAAAGTAGATTTATTGAAACAAGTTCAGCTTTGGTGGCAACAACATCACAATGAGGTGGCGATTATTTTAGGCACACCCTTGAGTTTGGCAATTGGTACTAAGGGTTTAAGAACGATGTTAAATCGGAAGAAAGATGCGAGTGAGATAGAAACCGTTGAATCAAGATCGGGTGCGTCAAAACCAAGCGACACAAAAATTGCACAGTCCTCAGAAAAACCAGTGGAGCGGAAGCGAACTCCAGATGAGAGAACTGAGCTAATACTTGCAAGTCATCGGATCAAGGATTTACTCCCTGAGTTAGCACGAGTCCTACGGGAGATCAGTCAAGCAAATTGGGAGCAACTAGCTCCAATCGTTGAGTTAATTGTGTTGTATCAACAAGGAAATCAACTACAAGATGATATCTTTGCTGAAGCAAATATTACTGAAGAATATGCAGCAAAATTATATATTAGACTTGGTGAGTTTTTACTTCAGGGAACGCAGTCATCAAAATTAAAGGATGTGGTTCTCGGACTACGGTCTGAAGGACACAAGAACATATCGACATTACGGCAGCATGCCTTAAAAAGTCAGAAAATGGATAGTACTGTGAAGATGAATTCTACGATAGTTTCTCAGATCCAGCGTTCTGTAGGAATACTGCGCAGATTAACTATGATTCAAGATGAGATGGAATTATACCAAGATCAACGCTCACTTGCAGCTTTGTTGGCAACTAACCAATCAAGCGAACCACCTGATTCTGCGTTAGCCCAAATAGGTAGAGAAATGACAAATAAATTCAATGAAGTTGATGAAATAGTAACCACTCTTTCAGAGATATTACAGCAATTAATCGGTGCCAAAATTTTGGCTACTAGAAAAGTGAGAGCATAGGTATCTCTTTGCACAGCTACTATTCAAATCTTGATTAAAATTACTTACAATCTGATATGATTGCTGCATGTGGGTCACATCAAAACTTAAATTATCTGTAATTGTTCCAATCTTCAATGAAGAGAAAACCGTGGTAAAGGTGTTGCAAAAGCTTCTTGCTTCGACCGAAGTTTTTGAAGTGGTGGTGGTTGATGATGGCTCAACAGATGGTTCACTTAAAAAGATACAACAGCTCAAACACAAAAAACTTCGAGTTTTTTCAAAAGCTAATGGTGGCAAAGGTAGTGCGGTACGGTACGGTTTAGAAAAAGTTACTGGTGACTATGTGTTAATCCAAGATTCCGATTTGGAATACGATCCTGATGATATTCCAGTGTTGGTTGAGCCAGTGAAAAAAGGTAAAGCTGAGGTTATATATGGTTCAAGATTTTTAGGTTCACACTCGAATTTGCTGTTTTGGCATCGAGTTGGAAATAGCTTTTTAAATTTCGTGGTCAATATCATGTATGACACTACACTGTCGGACATGGAAACTTGTTACAAATTATTGCCCACAGAATTATTCCGATCACTTGACATTAAAGCGAATAAATTTGACATGGAACCTGAGATTACCTGCAAAATGCTGCGTAAAAAAGTCAAGATTTATGAAGTGCCCATTACCTATGTAGGGAGAGACTTCACTGAAGGCAAAAAAATTACTTGGCGCGATGGATTTGGAGCGCTGTGGATGATTTTTAAACTGAGATTTTAATGATGAAAACAGCTCGGTTCACTCGCTGGTTGATGCAACATAGTTGGTTTTTTGGCATGGTGGCAGTGGCGATGGTAGTGATTTGTTTGCGTTTTTCCCCGGCAGTTTTTCAAGGCAAGACTTTGGTATTTGGTGATAATTATTCATTGATGGTTCCAGGTAAAATTTTTACGGCTACCTGGCTCAAACAAGGTGTGCTGCCATTGTGGAATCCACTGATTTTTTCTGGTCTGCCGTGGTTGGCTGATATTAACCAATCAGTTCTGTATTTCACTACAGCTTTTTTTGTTTGGTTTCACCCAGCGGTGGCTTTGAATTTAACAATTACTAGTCATTGGTTGATTGCTTTTGTTGGTGCGTATTTACTCGGAAGGTTTTGGACCAAACAACATTGGCTGGGAATGGTGGCGGGGAGTTTGTGGATGTTGTCGACTCAAGTCACAGGGAGTAGCAACAATTTTTCTACACTGCAGTCAATTGTTTGGTTGCCGTTAATTGCTTTTTTTGGTTTGCAACTACGAAGTCGCTGGTGGGCAATTGCTGGGTTTGCTTTGACAATTTTGGCTGAGTTTTTGGGTGGATATCCACAACATGTCTTGTACGCCATCATGGCTGCAGTATGGCTGTCAATTATTTGGGAGTTTGGTCCCTCCGCACCTTGGCAGTCGCTTACCAAGCTACGCCCCGAGATTGAGCAGTGGGTGAAAATGTGGGCTGTGGCAGGGGTGATGACTGTGGGATTATCAGCAGTGGCATGGCTGCCATTTGTAGAAACACTACAGCAATCGACTCGAATGACACAAACCAGTGAACAAGCAGCTGTCGGTTCACTTGATCCGGTGATGTTGGTAGTGAAGCCACTATTGCCGTATGCGTTTGATAAGCCCACTGCCGGAATGAAGTGGGGGCCAGCTTGGAGTGGTCAGCCAAATGTGGTGTTTTACTTTACTTGGATTGGAATACTTGCTTTGGTGACTCGATTCATTTGGTTTCGAAAAAAAATAGATCATTGGTTTTTTTGGCCAATTGCAATAACACTGACGTTTTCACTGGGTAGCAACTTGCCTGGATTCGCACAGCTGCAACAAGCCCTCCCTTTTCTACGAATTGCGAGGTATCCCAGCATGGTGATGATTGCTACTCAGTTATGGTTGATTGCTTGGTTGCTTGAAGTGTGGAGTGACAAACAGATGATTAAAAAGCTGTGGCAACATAGCTGGCGATGGTTGGGAGTAGCTGGTATATTTGGCGGCGTTTTTTGGTTGTTATCGGTTTGGCAATTTGCCCCTATTTGGTCATTCGTCGATCAAGTTTTGCAGGGCAAATTGAGTCATAGTGTTTTTCATACTTTGGCACGTGATCAAGTTATTGCTACGGTAATTGGACAGAATATTTTTATGGCTGCTGGATTGAGTCTTTTGGCTGGTTGGTTGTTGTCACGACAACGGTGGGCATGGTTTTGGGCGGTGATGACTCTCGATTTACTGTATGCCACTCAAAGCATGCTGTTTTTTGCACCTGCAGAAATTTACAGCTATCCTGAAAATAAATTATTAGAGCAACTCCAAGCAACAAGTGGTTGGCAGCACCGATCGCTGACTCGTAACGTCAATATGCCCTATAGCGACTATGGATCTTACTGGGAGGCGATGGTAGTACGATCACCATTTTCTGATTCATTCGTAACGCCAGTGGAGTTACAACAATTTGCACATTTGCAACATTTGAGAAATGGAGCTACTCCTGATTGGAATTTGGCATCACAAACTCCGATGGTGCATGGATATACGACATTACTGCCTCGGGATTACGATCAACTATGGAGAACCTCAGTAGAACCAAGAATTAACTTTATTGCACAGGTTGATCCAAGCAATGCTCTGTTAGCAGAGTGGGCGGTTAAATATTATCTGGTAGACACTGCATACAAAGTTACCGAATCAGTAGCTCATTTGCCAATTGTGGCCACTGATCAACAATGGCAACTGCATGAAATTCCCAAAGCCCTGTCTCGAATTCGGTTTCTGGATGGCACGCCGGTAAAACTTGATGGTGCGATCGAGACTCCTAATTCCATCGAACTAACGTTTGTAAATGCTTCTAGTTCAGCTAGTCTCATCGTGGCCGATCGTTATGACTCTGCTTGGAAGGCAGAAGTTAACCAACAGCCAGTCGTGATTGCTAATTATCGGGGGATGCGTCAGATTGCAATTCAACCTGGGAAAAACCAGGTCAAGCTGCAGTACCAACCACACAGTATTTGGTGGGGACTGGGGATCACGTTGGCTACAGCAACTAGCTTTTTAGCAGTCACCACATTCGTCTGCTTAACAAACCGCAAACGGTTTGTTACAATCTAACTCTCGAGTTACGAATCAATCTGTATCGGGTTATTATTTTTGAGCATTTTATGCCAACAAAGCGCGATTTTTACGAAGTATTAGGCTTGTCAAAAACATCTAGCGAAAGCGAGATTAAGTCTGCGTATCGCAAGATGGCTTTGAAGTTTCATCCTGATCGTAATAAAGCCGCCGACGCTGAGACCAAATTTAAAGAGATTAATGAAGCGTATCAAGTGCTTTCTGATAAACAGAAACGCTCGACCTATGATCAATTTGGTCACGCTGCATTTGATCCAGCTAGTGGTATGGGTGGTGCAGGTGGTGGAAATCCATTCAGCGGTGGTTTTGGCGGTGGTGGACCATTCACTTGGTCATATAGTAGCTCTGGTGCAAATCAGAACTCTGATTTTGGTGATCCTTTTGATATTTTTGAATCGATTTTTGGTGGCGGTGGTTTTGGTGGGGGCGGACAGCGACGACCACGGTATGGTTTGCAATTAACTTTTATGGAGGCAGCCAAAGGTGTCACTAAAGAAGTCTCGATTGATGGCAAGAAGCAAGTGATTAAAGTGCCAGCCGGAGCTAATGATGGCACCAGACTGAAATTTGATGATTTTGATGTCACCATTGATGTGGCACCACACGATCGATTCAAACGTGATGGTTATGACGTTTTTGTTGATCAGGAAATTAGTTTTGCGGTAGCAGCACTTGGTGGTCAAATTGAGGTACCGACACTCGATGGCAAATTGAAGATGAAAGTGCGTGCTGGTACACCGTCGCACATGTTGGTAAGACTGCGAGATGAGGGAATTCAGCGTTTGCAGAGTCGTGGTAAAGGCGATTTATACGTGCGTTTAATTGTTAAAGTGCCCCAGTCTTTAAGTCGAGAGCAAAAGCAGCTGCTTGAGGAATTGAAAAAGCTGGAATCATAGCGTATAATTTAGTCTGGAATTTGATGTTGAAGGACTGGAGGCTGCTCAAGTCCTTTTTTTGTAAAAACAGCAAAAAAATAATAAGGAAATGTATGTCACAGACAAGCTCAGTTGTACGAACAGAATTTGCGGCTGCTATTGCCCAAATCGCTACCGAACGTAAGATTGCTCCAGAAGCAATTTTTGAAGGTATTCGCCAGGCGTTGGTCTCGGCTTTTCGTAAACAAATCGGTGAGTTGGAAGATGAATTTTATTACTACACTGTCTTGAATGAAGAGTCAGGTGAAGCTAATATTTTCAAAGCTCCAGTGTTAGAGCGAGATGAGGAAACTGAAGAAATCACCAAATGGGATGAGACTAAAGCTGTGGATGTAACTCCAGCAGGTTTTGGTCGTATTGCCGCTCAAACTGCCAAGCAAGTTATTTTGCAGAAGATTCGTCGCAGTGAAAAAGATCAGATCATTTCTGATTACCAAGACAAAATCGGTGATGTGATTACTGCACAAGTACTCCGCATGGATGGTCGAGCAGTGATTATGGATATCGGTCGTGGTCATGGTTTCATGCCTCCAGAAGAGCAGATGCGTGGTGAGTTTTATCGCTTAAACCAACGCTTTGCAGTCTTGATCAAAGAAATTGGTGAAACCGTTCGCGGCAAAGTAATCATCGTGTCTCGTGCCGACAAAAAATTAGTTGAAAAGTTGTTTGAACGTGAGGTTCCAGAAGTTGCTTCAGGTGCTGTCACCATTACTAACATTGCTCGTGAAGCTGGTGTCCGCACTAAATTAACTGTCAAATCAACTCAAGATGGTGTTGATCCAGTTGGTTCATGTGTCGGTCAGCGTGGCGTTCGTGTCCAGAGAGTTATTGAAGAATTAAATAACGAGAAAGTCGATATCATTCCTCACTCTGATGACATGTCCAAATTGCTGCAAGGTGCTTTGGCTCCAGCAGAAAACCTCAAGATTGAGTTAAATCCAATGGCGTTCCAAGCTGTGGTAATTGCTCCAGATGATCAATTGTCATTGGCAATCGGTCGTGGTGGTCAAAATGTGCGTTTGGCAGCTAAATTAACCGGCTATCAAATCACCATCAAGTCAGCAGAAGGCACAGTTAAGTCACAAGTGACCGGTACTGAAGAGCATGAAATCGATACTTTTGAAGGTATGGCTCCAGAGACTAGAACTTTCTTGATTGAGAACAAACTCACCACTCTTGGTGACTTGGCTCGATTCAAAGATAAATGGTTCGGTGCTAAAGAATTGAGTATGGAGCAGAAAGAATTGCTCAGTGCTCGAGTAACTGCATTTGAAAAAGAAGAATTAGCTAATCCTCGCCGCATCAATCCTTTAACTGCATAAGTTATAGGTAATTTGGCGAAATTAGGTTGAGTGCGAAAATCGAGCAATTGGTTTTTGTAATTAACCTACATACAAAAGAGTTTTATAAGGAAACACATGGCACGTACATCACGACCTCCAATTATCACCATCATGGGTCATGTCGACCATGGTAAAACCACGTTGTTGGATTTTATTCGCAAAAGTAAAATCACTGCCGGCGAAGCAGGTGGTATCACTCAGCATATCGGTGCCTATCAGATCGAGTTTAAAGGCAAATTGATGACCTTTATCGATACTCCAGGTCACGCAGCATTCAACAAAATGCGCCAGCGTGGTGCCAGGGCGACTGATTTTGTGATTTTGGTGGTAGCTGCCAATGATGGTGTGAAACCTCAAACCATTGAATCAATTCGTTACATCAAAGAGAGTAATGTCTCGTTCATAGTGGCGGTTAATAAAACTGATCTTCCAGGCGTTTTAGTTGATCAAGTTAAGGGTCAATTAGCTGAACAGGGTGTGGTGGTAACTGAGTTTGGTGGTGACATTGAAGCAGTCGAGATCTCTGCCAAATCTGGCAAGGGTGTCGATAAATTACTTGAAACTATTCAATTAATGGCTGAGCTCAAAGAGTTACAGGCTGATCCAGATGCTCCTTTGGAAGCAGTGGTGATTGAGTCTACAATGGATGCTCGCAAAGGTTGTGTGGCTCGAGTAATTGTTAAAAGTGGCACCATGACTGTTCGTCAAGATATTTATGTCGGCGATATTAGTGGTCGAGTTCGCCAATTAACCAACGAAAAAGGGGTAATTTTAGATAAGGTTTTGCCTGGTTGCCCAGCTGAGATGATTGGTCTGGCTGCTCCCGCAGATGTTGGTGCGGTGATCAAAGAAGCTGGCCGAGATTATTCCATTGATGATGAAGAAATTGCTGAGTTGGAAGCCGAGGCAGGATTTGCCAATCAAGGTACCAGTGCATCAAGATTGAAGAGTTTTAATGAAATGGATGTCGACTTTTTGCTGGGCGATAAACAGCGCTTAAAGCTAATTGTTAAGGCTGATGTTCGCGGTACACTCGAGGCAATTTTACAGATTCTTGATCCTGAAAGTGTTGAATTATTATCAGCTGGTTTGGGTCAAATCACCGAACAAGATGTCGATATGGCTCATACCACTGATGCCTTAGTTATTGCGTTTGATGTTAAAGTCAGTAAACAAATCAAGATTTTGGCCAAAGGTCAGGGTGTCAAAATCAAAGAATACGACATCATCTATCAATTGATTGAAGATCTGCAAAAACAGATGCTGCGATTGATGGAACCAACCATTGGTGAAGTTATCACTGGCGAGGCTGAAATTATCCAGATTTTCGAGATGCGAGGCGAACGAATTGCCGGCGTGCGAGTACGCACTGGTGAAATCAAAAAAAATGATTTGTTCCATCTGAAGCGTGGTGAGGTAATTACTGCAAATCCAGTGATTAAATCCATTAAGCATGGAAAAGAGGACATCTTGGTAATCAAGACCAAAAATGAAGCCGGTCTTACGTTTAAAAACAAAAAATTAGATTTTGTAGTGGGTGACCTGTTAATCGCATACAAAGACGAAGACGCGATTGAATAGTTAGCCGATTATATGCAGTTCACAATTTTAGTTAACGATTCCACTGCTCATGGTGCAGAATCAGAACAAGGTCATGCACACACGACAGAGTCAGAATTACCAAAACGTGCAGGTAGACTTGTCCAGATTTTAGACATTGCTTTTGGTTCAGCGATTTCGTTTAGTGCTGATGGTAATGTGGTAATTGCCAAGAGATTTGACGAAACTGATCTTGGCGGCAAGTTACTTGAAGCTGTTAAACACAAGCTTGATGACTATTGCCGTCTCAATGGATTGAAATATACGACTGTTTAGTTGCTTGCTTTCCAAATTTACTGTAAATGAGTCGATTTGATTTCTTCCGGTAACTCGGTATAAGATGTTGTTCTAGTACCTTATTTTTTTTGAAAGCAGATGTATATGGCTGAACAAACAGAAAAACCAAAATTTGATTTAGAAAAAGCAATTGCGGAGATGTTGGCGGTCCCTGAATTTACCAAACTTAAGCTTGATGTCTGGGCTAAAAAAATGGGAATTGAAGCTAGCTCAAGGGACTTACGAGCCAAGGTGATTGATTGGCTGGTGAATTATCCAGATCAAAAGCAAGCGGAACAATTGATGAGTAAAATTCATTTTATGGATTTTGCATTCATTTCTTCCCAAGTAATACCACGTTGGAACGAGGCAAAAAAATCTCAGCCAGAACAATCAAAGCTCACTCCCTCACAGGAAAAATTATTTAAATTAGTGGGTGCGACTGCAGCTACGGGTACCGCAATTGCTGTTTCAGAAATAGTTCGACGACTAGACCAATTAATTAATGGTGGCGAACAAGTTTTTAGTGCTAACATCAACACGGCTGAGTTAGTCCAAGATTTAGAACAGAAACTGGATGGCAAAAAAATCACTATCCAACAGTCACTAGGTGGAAGAACTGGAGCTGGTGATACGCTAACTCTTATTGATGGACAAGACAAAGTGCTGTTGACCATAACGATCAAGAACTCAGCAGAAAATGCTCCATTAAACAAAACTTTATTTAGTGATGAAGAGCCTCGAAAAATGCCTAAAGTTGAGGTAATGGTCAGCAAATCAAATGGTGGAAATTTCTTTGAAAAAGGCGTTGACCTCTATGGAAGTGGCAAGCGGGCAATTCAGCAACTGCAAACTGGAGGTAGCGGAGTTGTTAATAGTATTCTGAATGCAGCTGACGATGTGGGTGAAATGATTGGGTTAGTTGATTTGCCCAATCAAGTTTCTAATGTGATTGAAAAATTAGCAGAGCGAGAAGAACAGGAGTTTGATCGTGAGTCAGATGAGATTGCTACTCTTAATAATAATCAACTCGAGTTAGTACTTTCTGCTTTATTGTGTACAAGTTGTGGCGTGCCTCGACCTAAAGAAGCAAGTGCATTATGCGCACAATGTGGTGCTGCACTGGCAAATCGAGTAGAGGCCGATGTTGGTAAATACGGACAACAATTGGTTAAATTTAAGCAAATGGGAATGGTTGACTCAGATAAATGATTTTTTGAGTCTGCGACAGTGAATAGAGTGTCGTCTGGTATAATACCTCCATTAATATGGTTACTTTGTTGATTGGTGCGGTTGGTTTGGTTTCTGACCGATTACGAATCAAGCAAGGGTGAAAGGATACCTATGGCACTCGATAAAGCCAAAAAAGACCAAGTTATCAAAGACTTTCAAATTTTTGAAGGTGACACTGGATCTCCAGAGGTTCAGATTGCTTTGTTGACTATTTCTATCCAAGAGCTCACTGAGCACTTGAAGAAAAACAAGAAAGACAATCATTCTCGCCGTGGTTTGTTGAAGCAGGTTTCGAAACGCCGTCGCTTATTGAGCTTCTTGCTCAAGAGAAGTGAAGAGCGTTACCAAGCTGTAATCAAGAAATTAGGTTTGAGTAAATAACTTGATCGTTTGCACCGAAAAGTGCATTGACTTGAAAATAAAAAACCACCTCGAAAGGGGTGGTTTTTTGGTTGTACAAATAACGAGAGTGATCTGAGGTGAATGATTGATTTTGATCAGTAATCTCTGTACAGTGATGGTATGGGTGTAAATGCTACTATTTCTAATACCACAAATGCCGTTCAGTCTGGCATAAATGACCTCCCACTTTCAGCTGCAGAACAAGCATTGAAAGATCGAATTGATCGTTATAACCAATTACCCGAAGTTAAAGGTGAAGAGTTGGTAGATCAGTACTTGGATCTACAGACCACATCGACAGTGATTAAATCAGCTGTGCAGATGGTACAGAGCGATGCTCATACAAATTTGATTGATCAAGATACAAAACAGACCATGACTGCAGAAATTAAAACTGCGAGCCAACATCTCCTTGGTCAAGCTTCTGATTTTTTAACTGTGTGCAAAGAGTATAAAGACCAAAATGGTACAAAGAGTACTTCATAAGTAATATGCCAAATGAAAACATCCCCTTCCTAAAGGAAATCCAAAAAGGCTATTTGCCAAATGCAAAAAATGCAGAATCTGCAAATGCAGTTTTTGACTTAGTGGCAGATGAGGCTAAATCTGTAATGGAAATGGGTGAGCAGGCAGAGGTAGTTTCGAGTGCTGCACGTCAAGCGATTAATGAAGTCTTAAAAGGAGAACAAGTCTGGACGACCGTTTTGGAATCGGTTCAAAAAAAGTTGATGGATGGCGTTGGCAATATGGATTCCCTTCGTGAGCTCCGAGCTTTGCAGGTGTTTGTCAAAGAAAATTTACCGATACTTTCTCAGGGTAGATTAGAGAAAAGTGGTACTGGTGAGGGTGCAAGGCGAGAACGTGCTGAGATAGTGTTAGAAGTGCAAAACATGGTGGTGAGCTCTGTTGCGGAAAAATTGGCAGACACCAAACATTTACCGCCCAGAATTACATTTGTACAATCTTGGCAAACTGCGATTCCTGATTTAAAGCGGAGGCTAGGAGTTGCTGGCAAAACTGAACTCTCCAAGGAGATTGACAACTTATTGGATGCAAGTACACCATCAGGCAATGACGCACTACTTCAAGTAAATAGGATGTTTTCGGAAGCGAAAATTACTGAATTTGTAGCTCGTTATGAGGTGAAATCAGAAGCTGATTCAGAATCTGCCACCACCATGTCTCCACAGGGCGAAGTGTATGCAGCATTTCTGCAACAACAGCTGGAATCTTTTGATGCCGGGCAGCATCAAATAATCAACACTCAAGTTACTCAATTAGAAGAACAATTTTTGAATGACATATTTGCTGGGATCTGGCAGAGAAATGGTAAACTTTCGAAAACGCTAGATGAATTACCTGATGATCGTAGAGGTAACAGAGCTATCTCCGAGATAGTCAAGATGAGTGTGGAAGGTGGTAATCTGGGTGATTATTTATTAGCTTTGGGGCAGTTAAGTAATGAACAGCGAAGAATTGCTTTCCAAAACTCATATGATGCTTGGAATAAAGTTCCTAGAACCGCAGAGGAAAAGTCAGAAGCAGCAAAGATACTATTGGTGGCCTTTGATAGGGAGACAGACGGTGAAACCAATTACGCAGTTGAACAGCTGCAAAAGAGTGCTGGAAATCCTGATGTAGTGCAACTTCGGGCCGAGTCAAAAGCAGAACTGACGAAGGAAGCCATGGGTGAGCTTACATCCGATTTATTCACTATTGATCTGACAAATCCAAGTTACAGACTCTATGTGCCTGAGTTAGTCAGTAAGCTGATCGATAAGGGTGTAGATACTCGGAGGTTAGCCGCGGCTCAACTAGCGAAACAAGAAATATTCCAAACTACAATTACTGATATTCTAGAAAAACACATGCCAAAAGATGTCACACAGGCACAACAGTTTATCGATGAGTCTAGATTTGCTTTAAAAAATGCACAGAAATTGGAATATTATCGACAAGGAAAAGATGGCTTTGTGATTCGGAAGGACTTGGGTGAGCGTGACAATCAAGTGCTGGAGCGTCGTAAGCAACAAATGTTTTTAGTAGGCTTCGTACGCCATTTGTTAAATCAACCTCAACATGCACCAGAAGCAGTGACTGACATGCGGCAGTATTTTGCAGATGCCGAGAAGTTTGGAGTTACCGCCAAAATCTTGATCGATATTCATAACTCTGTCTCTACCGCGATTGTGGCATTTAATAAGAAAATCGAGGCTACAAGTGTGGGAGCTTATCACAGAGAAAGTGCTGCAATTGACTTTACCGACCACATGACACGGGTTATGAAAATCCCACCTCCACTTGGTGTTCATATGCTCACCATGACTGAAGCAAAAGGTCTAGAGAATTATGGCTGGGGCGGTGAGGATCGCCCAAGCACTGGTAATGTCGGAATATATACTGACAATGCTGAGGATTCGAGAGATCAGGTTATAGCTGGGTATGCAGTGAAAGATGTTCTAAAAAGAGCTCAGATGAAGGTTGATAAATCAGGGATTGTCCCGTTATTAAATACCGGAGCTGAGCTAGATTCTTTTGAGTCTAGACTGGCCAGACATGAGTCATTGCTCAAGCCAGGGTTTGGAGGAATGTATGAGGGCCAGCAATGGCACAATGTTGATAGATTTGACAATCTAATCAAAAATGATCCATATGTCGATCTACAAACAAAAGCAGCGGAGTCTTTAGTTGAGCCTGATGAGCAGGCATTAAAAGCAGCCATGGAGAAGTTGGCACTGACAGGTAAAAAAGGAGATGAGCTATCATCAGCCGTAGATTCTTGGGGATATCATTGTGAAAATGATTACTCAAGACTTGGTTTTGCAGAGAAAGGCCTAATTAGGTTGGGAGGTGGTAGTAGCACACTTGCGAGTGAGAAGCACAGGTATGAGCAAAGCGCCGAACAGTTAACTGGCGAGAAATTCAATTTACTTGAGAGTGCAGATCGGTTGCGTTTGAGAAATACTCTTGAAGCTAGGAAGAAAGCAGCGCAAAAGAAATTGGCTACAGAGATTGCTACGAAGATCAAGGGAATTAGTGCAAAAGTAGTTTCTGGTGAAAGCATGGCTGCTGAGTATGTAAAAATGATGCTTAAAGATCCAGAGATGCCTTCACTGGAGGTCGTTGATTACAGCCAAAATTATCGTACATTAAAGGTGATTGCAGCTGATGACATTAATACGGTGCAGACTGATCCTCGCCTTGAAGTTATATATCGTACTTTCCAGAAAGCGAGAGAGGCTTATGGGAAAAGAGTGTATTCAAAGGTGAATAACTTAGTGGCAAATCGTGCCTATGGTACAGAGACTCAAGCGATAGAGGATGCAGTTGGAGAGTTGAGATTAAAATTAGGATATACGGAAGCTAGAGAATCTATGGGGTACAGTAGAGAGCCTTCGCCACCAAAAGTTGATTTAACTCCGATCAGTCGAGCTATCGAACCTGTTCTCAAAAAAGGCTATGCACTCAACACTCAAGCAATCAATTTGAATTCAATAAAATCAGAGCCATTCAAGCAAATGCCAGGTGGTTCAGAAGATTCTGAACAGGTAGTGCTCAAAAAGAAACAAGAGCTTGAACAGAGACAGCAGAAACTAGTGATGGCAGCAACGCCTTCACCTCAGCAGTCATCGTAAATTGCTGATTTAGTTTTGCCGATTGCTGACATGTTAATTTCAGAAATGAAGAAGTGGTGACTTCATTAACTATTTGGCTTGAAGTCTTTTGGAAAAGGATGAGCTGAGGGGTAGTTTTGTGTCCAACCACCACCATATTTTTTGTTGGCCAAGAGTATAGCTCGCTCTCCGGGATCAATCACGATTAGCTTGCCATCAGCAGTGCGTAGTAGCCCTTTAGCTACCAAACCCTGAAGGATTGAGTCAAAAATTTCTTCTGGTTTATTATTTACCTCGTTGGTGATTTTGTTGGTGTCTTTTTTAGAGATCACTACTGCTGCCCATAATCGTTGATATGGCCCATCAGTATCATCTTCGCTTTTGCCAAGAAATGAAAAGGCAAACACAAAATCTCCATGTTCCCAGCCACCTTTTTTTGAATCACAGGGAATTAGATCAAAGGCTGGTTTTCCCAGTAACCCATCTATTACAGTTTGACCGCGACTGTGTGATTGCTTGTCAAAACAGGTTTCATCAAATTTGCGAACAGGTACAAAGATACCTATTGTTTTCATGCCACTCTCCACTGCTTGTTTAAATGACTGATCTGCAGTGATTGCAGCTTTTATCTTGCCAAGAATTTCAGTGAGACCAGGGCTCATTTCTTGAAGCGGTTTGATTTTGTCTCCGTGTAGAGTTTCGCCAGTTCTGCCAAGAAAAAGTGGTGGTGTTTCCTGTTCCTCAACGCCGAAAAAACCTTCTTTTCCTGGTCCATTTTTGCCAATTCCTGCTTTTCCAATTCCTGCTTTGCCTGCAAGTGCCTGTGCCATAGTTCTGTCTCCCAGATCATATTAGCACTAAAAGCCTATGTTTTGCATCATAAAAATCAGCTATGATTATTTTGGAAATGATATTGGAAGCGACAACAGTGACCGGAGCTAGGCAACATGGATTTGACGATCTTGTTGTGGCTCCTGAGGATCCCGTATCAGTACTCAGAGATTTGAATTGTGGTGAGGTGAGAACAAAAGATACCTCATACCTAAAAAGCCAAAATGAAGTTTCGGATATGGTTAAGGCCACAAAAGAACTAAAGTGGCCAGGTTTTTGGTACGAATTACTGCAGGGAGCTTGGGATTATAACGACTGGAGTAAAGGTAGTCCTCAAATTACCATTACTTTTGCTGGTGGTGAATCAATTTCACTGGCTCAGTTTGTCAGTGAGTGTGCTGCAGCTGGTGGTTTAAAAAAACTCAAACGTGGTCGAATTCAAGAAGTGAGTGTCAGCAATAACATTCGCGGAGATACTGGACTGCGACCTGTAAATGTGGTGTTGACTGATCACGATGAAAAGGACGGTAAAAAACCACTGGGAACACATGGGCGAGGACTAAAAATTGCCAGTACTTGTGTTTTTGCTGGCGAATTGGCTAAAGCGATTTCATATGAGTCATGGGTGCCAGAAATGGGTATGTGGTACGGTGAGGCCGGCATGCATCGGGATGAAGATGACCCAAAAGCTCCAGAAAATTTTCAAATTAAATACAAACGAAATAAGGAATTGCAGACAGATAGAACTGTAATTAGAGTAACAGAGCCTGCAGAGGATTTGGTAGAAGCACTAATTTCATTTCAAGATTGGTTTTTACCAGTCAATGGCAACTACCGTTTCCAAAGGATGGAGGCACAATCTGCAGATATGGTGCCTAATCGAGCTACGATTTTTGCCAACAAAAAACACGCTCAAGAACCCCACGATGCTGCGGTTACTCCTTCAGAGCTGAGGTGGACGTATGGGCAAAATAAACTGGATGAGGCCGATGGTGTGGAACCACCTAGAGTCGAGATTCTATCGCGGGAATTATTGCCAACTGCACCAAATCCTATTAATTTTGTGTTTATTGATGGTTTGAGGGTGGGAGTGCCGGGAGCTACATTTTGTCAAATCTATGCTTTTTGGGGCTGGGGCAAAGGGACTAGTCATGGATACAATCCTGGTCGATCAAATGACTCGCTTAAAATGACCGGTGATATTGACGATTTGTTGGCAAAAACATTAACGCTTAACACTAATGCAGCAGTTTTTTTGGAAATCATGGTTGCGAATTTAAATGGCCACAAAACGTATGAGGGTACAGAAGTGTCATATCTAGATGCTCTCGCTGGAAATGCAGCATCAAAGTCAGCACTGACACATGCATGGGAAGAATTAAGGATGGCAACTAATTCACCTGCAGATGTTTTGATTACAGACTCTAAAGACGATTATGATCGGGCAAAGCGTGAGCAAAAAGTCGCTTTATTTTTGCCAAAACGATGGACAGCAATTTTGTGTGAGATTATTCCAGGTTTGACTACTGCAGGCACGGTTTTTTCTCAAGAATTTGAAGAGGTTCAAGCGAAAGAGAGAGCCACTAGGCAGGCTATGGAACTGCAACAGCGTGAAATGGAGGCTCGGGTTGTGAGAGAGAAGGAAGAGGCAATTGAACAATATAGAAAGAGCCGAGGTATTGTTAAGGAGGCATCAAATACTGGTGAAGTCATTAAAATGGCAAGACCAGAAAACAAACAAATAACGTTGCAACTGGCTTTATTGCATCTGGTGCATGCGTTGGCTATGGATGGTGGCAGAGTTGTATCAGGCGATCCAAAGAAATTAATTCTCGAGATGCGAGCTGGTGGTTTTGATCAGTTGCCCAATAATACCAATTCGCTTGATGTACTTGGTGAATTTCTCAAATTGTACCTGGTGGTGTTTGGTAGTGACGCAATCGCAGAGTTAAAAATCGTGAGACAAGAAAAGGGAGTGTATTTCAATTTTGCCAGAAGTAAAAAAGCTGATTCTTTTGGCAACTACACCATTGAGGTACAGCAGGGTGAACTGGAACTACCACATGACAGTTGGGTGCAGTTAGAGTTGTCATTACCAGACACAACTGATGATAACGCATCCACTGGCGAAGCACGCCAACCACTAACTAGTGTTGATGGAGAAGATCTAGATTGTGCTGGATACCATGATGTGCTGACTCAGGCGATTCGCGCCATCAGTAATTTGGATGGAACAGTTGATAGAAATGTCTATATGGCGAGTGAATATTTTGCACTGTATCCAGCAGCTGAAGCCAGAATGCGACTCCGCATGGAGATCGAAAAAACACAGCTTGAAATGAAGCTGTTATTCGATGAACAAAATAAATTGCGAGTGAGGTCTGGACTCAAGCCGTTGCCATATCCAGATGAATTAAAAACAACACGACCTCGGAAGGTGGGGCTTGGTGCTGGTATGGGACTACCGCCTGCGGAAGCCGACCTAACTCCAGCAGAAGAAGAGGAAAAGACTAAACAAAATCGTGAACATTCTGCAGCTCGAAAGTTACGTCAAAAAATGTCCAACATCTTGACGGGCAATGAAATTTTAGATGATGTTCCAGTCGACTCTGAGATTATTAGTATGATTCACCCAGATAGCGTTCCGGGATTGAGTGAAAAAGGCGATGTGGAACGTATGCAGATGGTGCTGGCTGAATTACCCATTGGTGAGCGGATGAGAGCAACATTGGCTGAAAAGATGCGTGAGATTCTCAATCGTGTGGCAGTGCCAGACTTCTCACTCAGTTCAGGAGAATGGTTGCATCTGCGCGGATATTTAATTGATCACATTAATCCCGCTCATTCAATCACAACTACAGATAATTATGATGCTCTACCAGCCCTACCATTCACTGAGATGCAGGCAAATCCCTGTCTCAGATTTAATAAGAAAATTATTGCAGGACTATATTCAATTCCATGCCCACCTGGATTTCATCCGGTGGCAGTCAGTCATCCTGGCGGTCCAAATATTGGTTTACATTTCTCTGGCAATTTAGAGAAAAATGTTTTTGCAATGAATCTTGAAAAAGACGTGCCTCCGGGACTGAGTTTTTATTTTGAGCCGACCAAAACAGTTGATCGTTCATTACCCGATCAGCGTGAATGTGAAGTCACAGCTGATGAATCTAGTTTGGCAGAGCACTGGTTTAATTTGATTACCTCAATTCGTGAGTCATCACTAACTGATAAGCAAAAAGTTGATGTCATTATTCGTGCTTGGGTCAAGGCTTTTAACTACAGCAAAGAACAAAAAGCATTTGACGAATATACAGATAGTCGAGGAATTAAAAAGAAATTTACTACAGATATCATTAACAAATCGATTGGCAACTGTGGGTATGCAACCCAAGGTATTTTAGGGTTACTTACTTTAATTGGGATTCCGACCAGAGATGTGGCGGCATTTCTGCATGATGGCGGTGGCAATTTTTCGCGTCAAGGAAATTATCACGGTATGGTGCAAGTCTATATTGATAACCGTTGGGTGTTGATCGAACCGCAAAGCGGATATGTTCAGGAAGGGTATGAAACTGAAGAACTACCCACAACTGTTCGTACTGAATTTGAAAATTTACTCGGTGAGATTCCCAGAAGGTACTTAGAGTCAGCTCGAACTGTTGCGGCACTGCCTGATGTAGTTGGAGAAGATGAGAACGAAATACCAACCATGGCTACTGGGCTTCGTGAGAGCTTGCGGGCTTTACTGCCATTTAGCTTACCAACATTTTCAAATCCATTTGCACTACTTCGTGACCGATGGACTGAATTCATGCAGCGACGTCGAGAATCAAGCGGACGTAATCAGCACGAGGCAACAGTAATAAATCCCGCTGAGTTGCTCCGCGACTTAGCACAGGCAACAAATGCACTACAGCTAACTGAAGGAAAATTACCAGAGGGAATAACTCAATCTGAACCATTTACTGGTGCAGATATGGGACAGCAATTTTTGATTGAGCTGAGCACACAAATTACAGAGATGATGGCTGATTCCCCAACAACCATTCTTAATCCAGATGCTCCAATTGCCGAAAGATTAGAAGTAATGGAAGAGCAGTTATTGCATTACACTCGTTTGTTGCAAACTGTGCGAACAGCACAAATGTATGAGATGGTAACCGATGATCAAGTTGAGGCGATAAAGAATACTGTTGATAGACTGGGTCAGTTTGTGGTGCAGCTGCGAAATGAACAATCTGAGTTTGAGGATGCACAGCTACGAAAAGAATTATTCAGGGCAAATTTGAAAAAATCATTATTGCGGCTGAGTGCAGTTACAGCCGGAGCAACCATTGGAGCATTGTTGGCTCCACATATGAATGAGATCTTGTCACTGGGAGCTACTCAATTAGCTGCAACCAAACAGCTGGTGGAATCACTGGCATCATCAGGACCAAATCTTCCCTCACCATCTGAAATTGCAACCAGTACCCAAGATTTTGCTCAAGAACAACTCCGAAAAATCGAGTCCGTACCACAAAAACCAATTACTGAAACAATGCGACAGTATTGGCTGCTCGCATTAGTGGCAACAATACTAGCTGGCACACATACAGGAGCATATATGTTGGGTAAGACGAAAGAATCACCCGCAGAAATAGAGGATTAATATGATTAAACCACCCCAAATTGCAGTGACTTCATCGATCGGTGAGTATGATTTGTTTGAGTTGATGAATCTCAGCAAAATGCCACAGTCTCAAAAAGATACTTATTTATTGGATGCTAATGCCCTGATTTGGCAGGGTTTTTTGATGGAAAAATTACCACATTTATTAACTCAACAACAGTATCAACAACTGCAGCAACAACTAAATGATGGCAAAACTCTCGAGGAAATTTTAGCTTGGTTATTGGAGCTGGTGCCGAATTTTACATATTTGCTGGCAGAATTCACTCGTGATGCAAAAGCAACATTGGTTGAAAAACAGTTTCAGAGTGAGATCTTGAGCTTGGAAAAAATGCTCTCAACAGAATTAACAGAACAAAATTACCAGAAGATAAAAATCAGTCTTTCAAATTACAAGACTGCACTGCGACTTGCAGTACAACAAGAATGGCGTCAGATTATTGAGTTATGGCAGGCGTCAATTATTTAACGGTTGTTGTTGAGGCATAATTTTTTGGATATCTGCCTTTAACATGGGTATTGGAAAGAATAATCACATGCTCGCCCATATCAACTTCAGCTTGCTCACCAGTACTCAGTTGTAATGGTTCATCTTCTGAAAGCATTCCAAGATCAACTAAATGCTCAAATACTGCGGATGGATCCTTCAGACAATCAGCGGCAAATTTATTAGTGTCTTTACCAGACATCACAAATAATGCCCAGCCATGTTCTTGTTTTGGTTGAGAGCTATCTTCAGTATCATTTGTAGCGGCGATTGCAAAATGAATCACTACTGCGTGGTCTTTTGATCCCCAGTTACCTAGTTTAGATTTGATTGGCTCTTCGACTGGCTCTTCGACTGGTCTTGAAAACAATTTTTTTACAAAACTAAGTCTAGTTTTTTGACTGGTCTTCGTTGTTCGTGTTGAGCTGTCTAAAAACTGAATAGGAACCACCTGTAGCCAAGTTGTGTCGCCAGGTTTCATTTGTGACTCTGGAATGGGGTCACCTGCCAAAACGGCTTGAATGTCTTTTCTTTTGAGTACATTTTCAATTACAGGATCAAGAATTAGTTTCTCAATTTGAGAAGGTTCAAGACCTCTATCACTATGTTCTGGTTGTGGCAGTTTAATAAACTTAAATTTAAATTTTATTTGACCGTCATCGACTTCTTGTAAATCGGGTTTGCCATCAAGATTTGGTTTTGAGGGAGTAGATTCTGAGATTTGAGTCATGCTAATTCCTTTTTTACTCTACTTCAGAATACCACGGAGTACTTGATCTGGACAGTAACTATCAGCTATTCTGGAGAAGTATGACATTAATGGATGTCCTTGGTTTTGGTGGCGTCATGTTTCGTGGCTCAAAGAAGTCAGGTGTGGATGGTGTGCCCCCCATGATTCCAGTTGAGATGGGTGACCCGCAGGCAGAGCTACGCAATCTCGGCCCAGAATCAAAGGTTAAGGGTACTTCATATAACGATCAGCAGAACGAAGTACGAGAGATGATTGATGCTACCAAAGAAAAGCGTTGGCCAGGTTTTTGGTATGAATTACTGCAGGGTGCATATGAGTACAACGATTGGAATCGGGGATTACCACGGATTTTAGTATATTATGCCGGAGTGGCTGAACCAGTGAGCTTGACTCGGTTTGTCTCTGATCGTGGTCGATTTTTCCATCGCAAAGTTGAAAGAGTTGAAATCAAAAACTATATTCGAGGCGATACTGGACTACGACCGCATAATGTCGCCGCAACTCTTCATGAAGAAAAAGATAATCAAGTTGGTTTGAGTGCTCATGGACGTGGGATGAAAATTTCATCCACTGCAGCCGCAGGTCATTTGGCGAAAGGCATCACTTTTGAGTCATGCGTACCTGGTATTGGTGCTTGGTTTGGTCGTGGTGAGATTGCACGGGATGAGGAGGATCCACGACCTTCAGATACATTCCAACTGCGGTATAACAATAATCCTGCATTGAGAGCAAAAGAGACCATTTTTACCGTACTTGAACCAAATAGTGCTGCTTTGAAAGCCTTGTCTGATTTACCCAAATGGTTTTTACCCACGAATCCCGCATATCCAAGCTATCGTCTTGATGCAGAGCCAACCGCAACACGACCCAATAAAACTACTATATATGCTAACCAAAAGTTTGTGGGAGCTGAGAATAGTCTCGCTTTCTCTGAAAGAGAATTAAATTTATTTGGAAATAGTGGATTAAAATCTGAAGCTAATGCAGTTGAACCTGCTCGGGTTGAAATATTACCGGATAACTTGACTGGAAAGCGACGGGGCAAAATCGACTACGTATATGTTGATGGATTGCGAGTGGCAGTTGAGGGTGCCCAGTTTGCTAATGTGTATGCCTTTTGGGGGTGGGGCAATGGTGATCATGGTTTTAATCCGCGTCGTTCCAATGATTCCTTGAAGTTGGCAAATGCAATGAATTTTTTACTAGGTGCCACGTTGTGTCGTTGTCCAAATCCTGAGGTATTTTTATCCATTCTACGTTCAAATTTGAATGATAAGGCCACCTTTGAAGGGGGTACCGGCATTTTTGAAAGACATTGGTACGACCTTTCAAAAAGTATGACTGGTGAAGCAAAAGCTGCCATGAGTGCTGCTTGGGGTCAGTTGACTACCGAAATTGGTGTCAAAGGCAGAGTGTATGTCACATCTGAAAAAGAATCAAAGCAACGAGCCAAGCGAGAGAAAAAACCAACCATTTTGATGCAGCAGAACTGTTTAGCAATGTTGATGGTATCGAGATCTGATCTAAGGACTGTTGAGTCGGTGTTTGAAGATGAGGCCAAGGATGCAGAGGCACGTGAGGCTCAATTGAAATGGGAGAAAGATAAATTAATTCGTGAAAAAGAAGAACTGAAAAAAGAGGCTAAAAATAGAGACGAATATCTAAAGTTAGAGGCGGCAAAGGAAGCCGAGGCTAACGCCAAAAAGCGAACTGGTATTAAAGAGTATGCCGAAAGTACTGGAGAATTTCTCCGAGTGGCAGCACCCGATGATCCATCAATTGCAGTTGAGATGGCAAAAATAAATTTAATTAATTTATTTATGCTCAACCAAGGCTCTTTTAAACTAGAAAAAATTGGCCTTTTTGCTAAAACCGGGAAATTGGTAATTGATTTGCAGATGCCTGAGCTGGTGACGCTGCCGAGAAATGTTAAAGACATGGGACCGGTTGGTGATTTTGTGTTAAATTTTTTAGCCGCTGGTTCCACGACTGCTACAGCCGAGGTGAGGTATGTGCGCAATTCAGAGGGGGTCTATTTTCATTTAGGTCGGTCGATGATTGACGAAAGGATTGATAAGTTTGGTAACTTCAGGATTTTTGTGAATCAGGGTTCACTAGACATGACCGACAAACATCTAGTGAGAATCACACTCGATTTAGGAGAAAATGATGAGACAAGATTTAACGGTGAAGTGGCAAAGATATTTGAGTCATTGCAAAAGGCTGATGGCACTCCTGATGTAGATCGGTATCTGGAAAGTCAGTATTACCATGATTTTCCACCAGGTGAAGATAGGCTTAAAGAAAAACGCAAAATGGAAGCGGAGCTACAGCAATACGAAAAGCACTTAGCTGAAGAGAATAGACGTCGACGTCGTGTTGGCCTGCCGCCATTACCGAGCAAATACAATGCCAAATCAAGATTTGGTGGGCATGACGAGTTTGAAGATGAACCTGCATCTGGAGGAAGAGCCAAACTCCCCGCACAACGTGATCGCAAAACCTTAGATCGTATTAGACGTTCTGAAGAACGAGCGATCGGTGATTCTGGTATCGATATCCAAGATGCGATCTTATCGCTGATGCACCCAGATGCCAGGCCAGGAATTACTACGCATGGCACTGAGAAGCGACGGCGCATGGTACAAGAATCACTGTCTGGAAACGAGCGGCTTAGAAATGAAGCTGCAGCTCGGGCTAGGGAGATTTTTAAGCGACAATTGATCCCAGATTGTTCGATGTCGTCTAGTGAGTTTAGTCGGGTGAGACCATACCTTATTGACCATATCGACGATGAAAACTTTGGCACTGACGATTACGACATCTTGAGTGGTTTTGAGTTTGGCCAGTTGAGTAATTTGCCCAAATTGAGGTTCAATAAACCAATTGGTTCCGGACTAGGCTCACTCCCTTGCCCTCCTGGGTACAGGCCAGTTGGGTATTATCACCCAGAGGGCGAGATTAAAGGACTGCATTTTTCAGGAAATTTTGAACGCAATGTTTTTGCCATCTCATTACCTCGTGGTATTGATAAAGGCCTAACGGTCTACTATCGAAAGTTGAAATCATTTGCTGATACCACAGAGCCGACGGAAGAAAATCGTCGTTGCAGAGTGAAGGTGGAAACATTAAATGGTCCATGGTCTGAGCTGTTGATTGCATTACGCGATAGTCCTTTAAATGAAAAACAAAAAGCCGACATTATCATTCGAGCTTGGTCTCAGCGGGGCTTTATCTATGATAAGTCAGAGGCAGGACATCGTAAGTACGACCCGTATGGCTCGATTGATAGCCCTGAGTTTATGAGTGCTATTCTTAATTTTGGAAATGGTACTTGTGGGCATGCGGAAAAAGGTTGGCAGGGTGCGGGGACTGCTTGTAACTTGGCGGTTCGAAAAGTTACCAGTTATCTTGCTGGTGCTAATGGCGGTTTCTCGATGCGTGAAAATTTACATGGCTTGATACAGGTCTACATTAAAGATAGGTGGGTATTGGTAGAGCCACAAGTCGGATATATAGATCCTGGATATGAGTTAGAAGAAATACCAGCTCCATATCGTGAGAAATTTACTCGTTTGATTGAGGCGATACCTAACGCAAAAGTTACTTCCCCAGAGCGTTTATCAGCGTTGCCAGATGTGCTTTCTGAAAACACAGAAAATTACACCAGCATGATGGAAGAATTAAGAATGAAATATGATGAATATTTTGGTGATGGAGAACAGCTCACGCTCAGTGACTTGATGGTAGCTGTGCGTTCCGGTTTTGTCCAATTTGACAAACGCAAACTAGCACTCTCACTTGCTAAATATTCAGCTCTAACCTTAGCTGGGGCATTTGCAGTACATGAAATTACACCAATGATTCCGAAGTTAGCTGAAATGACATTACAGCTTTTGGACTCAATTCCTCCAGAAAAATTAAGAAATATAGCAATTGGAACCATAGTGTCCATAGTCGCAATATCATATTTAGGTACCGGGAAGATTGGATTTGAGATCGGAAAATATATTGAAAGTCGTCGGTTAAGTTTAGCTTTTGCTTCCGATGAAACAGCAGCACTTCCAGATAGTTCAAGTGATGGTGGTGAAGAGAGCCCTTTGCCTGCGATACTACCAGTAGTAGACTAGATATAAATAAATATACATAAACCTATGGTTACTGAGATGGCTCCAACAAAATCAATAGACGATTACTCAGTTTTTGATTTGATTGGTGTTGAGTTAACACCAGAAGAACAAGAAAGCTATATCTTGGAATTAAATGATGAGGTATGGACTCGGTTTATCGAACAACGGTTACCGTTTTTATTGACCGAAACTCAGTTGGATGAGCTGCGTGACCAACTTACTGAGACAATTCCATTTGATCAGATATTAACATGGCTGCAGCAGCTAGCTCCAAACACTCCAGAATTAGTTGCAGAATATACCCGTGATGTTAAAACTGAAGCCATTGAGAAGAGTTTGCTCGCACAATTGGCTCAGTGTGAAAAAATTCTAGCTAATGAAATTTCTGAAGAACATCGACTGCAACAACAAGAGCGACATGAACGGCTGCAGGCTGCTATTGGCTACGCACAACAGCAACTGTGGGATGATGTCGATCGTGTCCTCAACAGCTCAGAACCATTTGTGATAGGTAGTGAGGGATATGCAATTAATAAAATCGATTCAGTTGAAGTAGATGAGGAATCAAAATAAATCATGATTGAAAATAACCAAGCCACATCAGCAGTTGGAAGTAAAATCAATCTGGCAGATGTGCCAAAAATGCCAGAGAATAGTTCGCCAGGTATCAAAGCTGAAGTTGAAACACACCTGCAGGTGGCGGTTGATACCATTGAACATGCCTTAGCTGCATTACCAAATGCTACTCCACAAGAGATTAATGACCAACTCAAAACGATTCAAGGACTTCGTGACCAAGTCAATCAAAAAAACCAGTCCTGGCAACAACGATTAGAAGCAATTCGGGCATTGAATCAACAAATCAATGCTTTCAAGGCAGGAGCAAGAGAGGCAGCGGATGTACGACCACCAGCAGGGACACTACGAATTAATAGTGCTTCCATGAGGGCTCTTCTTGGTACGCTTGGCGTTTCATCTTTACCTGCTTTCGATCACGATGTTTTAAGTGCGACCTCAACTATAGGTGTTAATTTAAATCAAGCTGAAGTCGAATCACTTCGAAAAGAGCGAGATGCTCTCGGTGATGTACCATTAGAGCATACAGGTGCAATGGATTGGATCATTGCCAAACTCGATGAAGCCGCTGAGGCAGTTCGTGCAGCTGCGAGATTAACTGCAACATAATTTGATATCTTAAAAGATAAGGATATATATGTCTGAAATAAATGGCGTTAAAGAACTCGAATCAAGATTGAGTGAAAGTGCAAAGCGGAATTTAGATGTACAGCGAAGTGTGTATGAGCACCAAGATGCTGAATCATTACGGGAGAGTATTCAAACATTTAATGCCCAAAACGGATCGCCTGAAAGTACTTTTGCTTGGCTGAAGCAGCGAGCAGACAATCATCCTAGCGATGTTGGTCATCATGTTGCCCCATTCGATGGTGAGAAATGGGATACGTATGCCGCCATGATGTTGGCAGGTCTTGAGGTGGTAGCGACAAATCCTGAGTTGGCAGAGATCGCTCAGCCAGAGCATTTTTTACAGGTGTTGCAGCTCATTAGCGACCACGTCAAAAATTCAGGATTAAAAATCGGCGAGAAGCTTAAGCTTTTTGGTTCTCCAGCTCAATTAAAAATTGATTGTGCCACATTTTTAGAGATGGGAAAAATACTGATAGCTAACCAGAGTAAACTGGAGCCAGAATCAGCCCCAGTATCCGCCCCAGTATCCGCAATTAGCCATCTGGATTTGGATGATGGCCCTCTGGGTCAACATGGTCAAGGTGTAAAGGTTTCCTAGTAGTCTTTTTGTTATTTTGGTTACTTCTTATCGAATAGTAGACATTACTACAGCTATTGCTGTTGTGGCTCTGTTATAATTACCCAGTAAGTAATTTGGCTCGTCAGAGGATGAGTCTAGTTTAATTTTGGAAAACGGTTGAGAATTCAAGAGAGATGATGAGGATGGGTGATAACTCCAGTTGGCATTCAAATAGCACAACTCGGACACTTTCATTGCTTGTCTTTTCTCCAGAATGCTCACGTTTTCCCCTAAGTTGTCAGTGATCTGGCAGCAACACAGAAAGGACTGTTATGTCATATCCGACATACGGTAACACACTCCACCAAGATATTGCGGTGGGTGATAAGGTAGTACATATTGAAATTGGCAAGTTCAGCCAACAGGCTGCTGCGGCAGTTTTGGCCACTTGTGGCGAGACCATGGTGCTCTGCACTGTTGGTTTGGGTCGTGAGACTGAACTCGGATATTTTCCATTGTCAGTTGAGTTCGTTGAGAAACTCTATGCCGGTGGCATTATCAAGGGTTCTCGCTGGGTGAAGCGTGAGGGTCGACCAACTGATGAGTCTATTCTCAAAGGTCGAGTCGTTGATCGCACCATGCGACCATTGTTCCCAGATGGTTTAAAGAATGAAGTCCAGATCATTAACACTGTCTTTTCATATGACGGTGAAAATGATGCTGATATGGTAGGCATGATTGCAGCTTCGGTTGCATTGCAGATCAGTGAGATTCCTTTCGCAGGACCAATTTCTGGTATGCGTATTGGCTATCGCAAAGCTGACGGCCAATTCTTGTTTAACCCAACTCAAACCGAGCGCAAAACTAGTGATCTAGACTTGATCGTTTCAGGTTCTGACACTAAAGTAGTGATGGTTGAGGCAGGTGCTAACGAAGTTGCTGAATCAGTGATTATCGAAGCCATCAGTAAAGCTCAAGAAATCTTAGGTGGCGTTTGTGCAACAATCACCAAGATTACTGAGCAAATTGGTAAGCCAAAATTTGCAGTCAAGACTTTGCCAGCAGAAGACGTGGCTCGCAACGACGCTTGGAAAGCAGCAATTCTCAAGAACTTCAAAAAAGAGATTCACGACATGACCATGAAGTTGGGTGTTTTGGAGCCAACTGGTGTCGAGGCATTTGTGCCTACAGTGACTGCTAAACTCAATGAGGGTTTAGATGCTGAAGCTGAGGGTGTGGTTTTAATCACCGACAAGCAAGCTAAGGGTTTTGTGTTTGATTTAATGCAAAAAGAAACTCGTCGTATGGTGATTGAGGACGGTGTTCGTCCCGATGGTCGCAAAGCCGATGAAATTCGCCCAATCTGGTGTGAAGTTGATGTTTTTGCACGCACTCACGGTAGTGCCATGTTCAAACGTGGTGCCACTCAAGCAGTTAGTGTTGTGACTTTAGGTAGTCCATCACTTGGTCAATATGTTGAAGATTTGGATGGCGAGTCGGTGCACCACTATATGCACCACTACAACATGCCTCCTTTCGCCTCTGGCGAAGCTGGTCGCATCGGTTCACCCAAACGTCGAGAAATTGGTCATGGTGCCCTAGCTGAGCGTGCCATCATGCCAATGTTGCCAACACAGGAAGAGTTCCCATACACCATTCGCGTGGTTAGTGAGATCTTGAGTTCCAATGGTTCAACTTCTCAAGCTTCAATCTGTGGTTCTACCATGTCATTAATGGCTGCAGGTGTGCCTTTGAAGAAACCAGTGGCAGGTATTGCTATGGGTTTGATGAGTGAGGGCGACAAAAACGTAGTGCTTTCCGATATCCAAGGTCTGGAAGATCACGATGGTGATATGGACTTTAAAGTGGCTGGTACCAAAGATGGTATTACCGCTTTGCAGATGGATATTAAGCTCACCGGTTTGAATTCAAAGATTCTCACCGAGGCTTTAGAGCAAGCACGCATCGGTCGCTTACACATCATGGACAAGATGTTAGCTTGTATTCCTGAGCCAAGAAAACAACTCAGTATCTACGCTCCAAAGATTCAACAGATCACCATTCCAGTTGGAAAGATTGGTGAGTTAATCGGACCAGGTGGCAAGATGATCAAGAGTATCATCGAGAAATCAGGTGCTGACATCGATGTTGATGAGGACGAAGAGCGTGGCTTGGGTATCGTTAACATCTCTTCACCAGATCAAGAAAAGATTGATGTTGCAGTCAAAATGATTGAAGGCATTACTCGAGAAATCTTGGTTGGAGATGAGTTCGACGGTCCAGTTGTTCGAATTGAAGCATACGGCTGTTTTGTAAACATCACTCCAGCAAAAGACGGTTTGGTACATGTCAGTGCTATGGCAACTGAATATGTCTCTGATCCAGAGTCTATCGTGAAGATGGGCCAAGTGGTTCATGTTCGCGTCAGTGAGATCCAAGATGACGGCAAGATCAAACTCTCAATGTTAACCAAAGAACAAGAAGACGCTGCCAAACAAAGTGGCGGTAGTCGAGGTGGTTTCGGTGGTGACAGAGGTGGTGATCGCGGAGGTCGCTCAGGCGGCTTCAGTGGTGGACGCTCTGGTGGTTTCGATCGCGGTGGTGATCGAGGCGGCCGTGGAGGAGATCGTGGTAGTCGAGGTGGTTTCGGTGGTGACAGAGGTGGTGATCGCGGAGGTCGCTCAGGCGGCTTCAGTGGTGGACGCTCTGGTGGTTTCGATCGCGGTGGTGATCGAGGCGGCCGCAGTGACTTTGGAGGCAGTCGGGGTGGAGATCAGCTAAATCGCGATGCAAGTCGTGATTCGAGTCGAGATGTTCAGCCCATCGTCAATGAAAATGCACCTGCAAAATCAGACACCACACGAGATCAGATGAACAACTTAAGTGACATTTTTCAAAGTAATTTGACCTAATGTTTTCTTGAATAGTTTGAATTAGAAAAGCCCTCGGCGAAAGCCGAGGGCTTTGTGGTTCATACAGGATCCAAGCTTGACTGGTGACCAGGAGCCCGTAACTCATTAGTACTGATTCCAAGCAGTAATTTGCGTTATAGTTATTGTGTTAGCGCAAACTCAGCGTCTATTTATTTGGTGTCATCTTATTTAATTTGAGCTATGCATATTTCATCTTTATCTTCAGCAAACAGAATGTTCCATTTGCTTGCCCTAGATGGCTCAGCTCGCATGATTGATCGATTTGAGCTGCCGATGGTTGATCCCGAAACAGATGAAGCAATTAGTAAGATTTTGACTGCAATACAGCAGTTGATCTCACCAAGCAGCTCTGGAGTAGTGATTGATCCCATGTATGGTTTTCATTTATCACAGCTTAAGCCTGCTGATGTGGGCATCGCATACCGTTTAGAAAAATTAGCAGCAGAGGTTGATCCATTGGCATTGCCGATTTTAATTGGTAACTGGGGGATAAGTGCAATTCGACACAACTATGGGGTGGCAAAGCTCGAGTTGTATTATCACCCCAAAGAAGAATGTGCTTTGGAGAAAAAACAATTAATTGCGGAGTTGTTTGATTACTGTAAACATGAAGGCATCTCGCTATTGCTCAAATTAGTTGTCTACACACCTGCAGATGAGACTTTTACGGTGGCGAGCTTCCAGGAAGCACAGTTGGAGGCAGCTCGAGAATTGTCTCCCAGTTGTTCATTGCTAGCATTGCAATTTCCCCAAGATGCATTAGCGTGTGCCACACTAACCGCTGAGCTTGATGTGCCATGGATCTTAATTGGTGACGACATTGAATATGAGAGTTTTAAAGATATTTTGCGAACTTCCCTCGATAATGGTGCAAAAGGATATCTAATAGACGAGGTTTTATGGCGAGAAATGTACCAAATGCGCCAAGAAGATGGTTTTCCTGATTGGACAGCGGTCACGAAGTTTTTGCAGACCACAGTCAGAGATCGGAGTATCGAATTGGCGAGAATTGTAAATGAGAGTGATGCGGATAATTGAGCGGATTATTGCTAAAAGAGTATGTGGTTACTCTTACAATTTGTCATTCCCACAGCTTATTAATTCGAGTGCATTGTAAAATATATTCGATTACGTAAAAATGTGTGAGATTAGCTTGATCTCTGGATTTTTTTAATTTCATAAACTACAACACTGATTAAATTAGTGTTATTTATCAGTGTATCGAGAAATCGAGTGACTGGACAAGCAAAAACTGTGTGATTTGTCACTGATTGTGTTGATAGGTGAGCATATAATTAAAGCATCAAATCCTAGAAAGGTACGTATGTCGTTTACTTTATCTCCACTTCCTTACAACTATGCCGCCCTTGAGCCGCACTTTGATGAGCAAACCATGCGTGTCCATCACGACAAGCATCATCAAACCTATTTGGATAAACTAAATGAGGTGGTAGCCACTGAACCAGCACTGGTTGATATTGATGCTGAGCAGCTGATTGTCGAATTAAATTCTCTGGTTCCAGAACCGATTCGTCAAAAAATTAAAAATTTTGGTGGGGGATATATAAATCACACTTTTTTCTTTGAGTCGTTTGCTCCAAACGCAGGTGGTGAGCCAGTTGGAGAGCTTGTCGAAGCAATTGAGCGTGATTTCGGCAATTTTGCTTCGTTCAAAGAACAATTTACCGCTGCTGCAACCACACTATTTGGTTCTGGGTGGGCATGGTTAGTTGTTGATCAAGATAAACTACGAATAATTACTACTACCAATCAAGACTCACCCTTAACTCTTGGCTTGAAACCACTGCTTGGGATTGACGTTTGGGAGCATGCATATTATTTGAAGTATCAGAATAAGCGTCCAGATTATATTGCCGCATTTTGGCAGGTTGTTGACTGGTCAGTGGTTTCGAAGCGATACACTCAAGCAAAATAACTGACTTTCTTCGTGTTTTATTTCACTGTGTTTCAGGTGTATAAATCTGATAGAGTGAGGTTTGTTATTTACTCGGATTTATATATGTTGCAAGTTATTCTTGATGTCGAAACTAAGAAAACCTTTGAAGAAGTTGGAGGATATTTTCCTGACCGACTGGGCATTTCGTTCGTTGGCGTTTGTGTCAGGCAAAATTTTGGTGAAGCTGGTGAGTTTCAATCATATTTTGAGCGTGATTTGCCAAAGTTGTTTCCATTGTTAGAACGTGCAGATGTGGTGGTCGGTTTTAATATTGATGGGTTCGACATGCCCACTTTCACGAATTATTACAGTGGTGACATCACTAAGATTCCAACCTTAGACGTAATGTCTAGAATTAAAGATAGCGTAGGGCATCGAATTGGTTTGGATGCAGTTGCTAAAGAGACATTGGGCCAGGGTAAAACAGGTGATGGCTTGGATGCGATTAAATACTATAAGAATCAAGATTGGGAAAAACTTGAAAAATACTGTTTACAGGATGTGAAAGTTACCAGAGATGTTTTTGATTATGGGTATAAAAATGGCAAAGTGCTGTTTCGCAATAAATGGAATCGGTTGATTGACTGCCCAGTTGATTTTTCAATCAAACCACAAAAAGATTCTGGGGTGCAAATGGCTTTATTGTAACTGCACGATTCCTAAAATTTTTAATACATGACCATTCAACAAAATACTCTGAATAAACCGCTGGTATGTTTTACGGCAGGTGGCTTGGTAATTCACCAGAAAAAAGTACTGTTGGTGAAGCATAAAAAACTGGGAATTTGGCTGGCCCCAGGTGGTCACTTGGAGGAAAATGAGTTACCACATCAGGCTGCGATTCGGGAAGTGTCCGAGGAGACAGGTATCATGGCTGCAATTACTAGCACTGTGTCCTTGCCATTTTCAAATGACTCAGAATACCAACCCACGCCACTGCTGGTTAATTTGCACTGGGTAGTGCAGGAAAATTATCAAGCTCGAATTCAGTCTATTGATCCGAGCAAGCCACACATCACGGAAAAGTGGAAACGTGGCTGTGAAAAACACTTAGTATGGATATATTTGATGAAGCCGGCAAGTGACTCAATCGATCTGAAAATTGATTTAAATGAGTCTACAGAAATTGGTTGGTTTGAGTCATCACAAATTGCGACACTTCAGACGACTGAAGATATTAAATCGGAGATTCAATTCGCTTTGCGATTTGTAGAAAAGAGTTGATTAACTAATTTTTTGTTGGAGTTGTAATCCTGGGTATCATGATTGATGATATGGATATGCAAGAAGCACTCACTGTTCCACATCAATTGACGTCACACACCAAGTTGCTACATAAGGTAGCTATTATTTGGCAGGGCAAAGTTTTACTGCTAAAACGATCTGTTCAAGCACTTTCTCGACCAAGTTGCTGGGATTTGCCAGGTGGGAATTCTGAGTGGCCAAGTGCCATTGCTGAGCCAACTGAGAATCTGTATCAATTAGATATTGCGCGTGAGATTTTGGAAGAAACTGGCATACAAGTTACTCCGAATGTTTTTGATACCCAGGCATTAGTTTTGTTTTATAGCTTTTTTGAACCAAAACGAGAAATTTACAGCATTATTTGTGGTTGGAGCTGCTCAAGTGATAAAATCGTGAGCTCTCTTGCAGCTGACCTACAGACGTCTGTGGTACTATCTGCCGAACACCAAGAATTTGTTTGGGCAACTATCGATGAGTTGTCTCAATATGATTTTGGAGGTGTATCTGGAGATTTTGTACTTGAGATTGCCAAGAAAGCTTTAGAGCATACATAAAAATATATGTCAAAAATAGAGCAATTATTATCTGTTGCTAACTTAGTGGTAACTATTGGAGATAAGCCAATTCTCAATGGTTTGGATTTGCAGATCAACAAAGGTGAATTCCACGTCTTGCTCGGACAAAATGGTTCAGGCAAATCTACATTTGCCAGCATTCTAGCTGGTGATCCTAGCTATGAGATTCAGAAAAATCCTAGTACAGTTTTGGAGTTTTCTGGACAATCATTATTGGAAGTCAGTGCTGATGAGCGGGCACGAAATGGTTTATTTATGGCTTTTCAACAACCTGTGGAAGTTCCTGGGGTTAAGGTACTCAATTTTTTGTGGGAGGCGTATAAAACTCGTTTTCCTGAAAAAACCGCCAGAAAATGGGTGACAATTGTGAATTTCCGAGATGCACTGCAAGTCTTAACAGAGGAACTGGGAATAAAATCTGAACTAATCATGCGCGGCTTGAATGAAGGTTTTAGCGGTGGAGAGAAAAAACGATTAGAAGTTGCACAGATGATGATGCTGACTCCAACCTTGGCTATTTTAGATGAAATTGATTCCGGACTTGATGTCGATGCACTCAAACTTGTAGCCAGTGGAGTGCAGAAAGTTCGAAAACAACACAACACTGCTGTCTTGATGATTACACATCATCAACGAATTTTGCAGTATTTTAAGCCTGACAAAGTGCACGTGATGAACCAAGGAAGAATAGTTGTCAGTGGTGGATATGAACTTGTGGAGCAAATTGAAAAAAATGGCTATGCCAGTGTCATCAAAGGATAGTTTTAGTGTCACGATTTATTTCCAAACCTAAGCTTAATGAAGAGACTACAATTAAAAGTGGCGACGATTTAATTGCAACTGAGTACGAGCATGGCTTTTCATATCCTACCGATGGTTATTCATTTATCTCTAAACCAGGACTGAGTGAAAAAACAGTTTCAGAAATTTCGCATCTCAAGATTGAACCTGCTTGGATGAGCGACTATCGTTTGAAAGCATACCAACAGTTTTTGGCCAAGCCCATGCCGGCTTGGGGAGCAGATCTGAGTGAAATCGATTTTCAAACTATTCGGTATTATTTGCGTCCAACTGATGATGTGGCTGGATCTTGGGATGATGTTCCTGCTGACGTCAAATTAACTTTTGAGAAGTTGGGAATTCCAGAAGCAGAACGCCAGGTTTTAGCAGGAGTTAAAGCTCAATATGATAGCGAAGTGGTATACGGTTCGTTGCAAAAAGTGTGGCAACAGGATGGTGTCATTTTCCTCTCTATGGATGAAGCACTGCAGCAACATCCTGATTTAGTGAAGCAATATTTTGGTACTGTCATCAACAGTGATGACAATAAATTTGCAGCATTAAACAGTGCAGTATGGAGTGGTGGATCATTTGTGTATGTCCCTGCTGGAGTGCATGTCAAAATGCCACTGCAAACGTATTTCCGTATTAATTCAAAAAATGCTGGTCAATTTGAACGTACTCTAATTATTGTCGAGGAAGGTGCAAGTGTGCACTATGTTGAGGGTTGTACCGCTCCTAATTTTTCAGCCACATCACTTCATAGTGCAGTAGTTGAAATCATTATTAAAAAAGGTGCCCGGTGTCAGTACACCACTATCCAAAATTGGTATAAAAATATTTATAACTTAGTGACTAAACGTGCTTGGGTTGATAGTGAGGGCGAGATGATTTGGACCGATTGTAATATCGGTTCAAAAGTTACCATGAAATATCCAGGCTTTGTGTTGGCAGGTAAGGGTGCTCGAGGTCAGGTGTTGTCCATGGCTTTAGCAGGTGCAGGTCAACATCAAGATACTGGTGCTAAAGCAATTCATTTGGCACCGCATACTAGTTCCACAATCATCGCTAAATCAATAAGTAAAGCAGGTGGCCGCACCAGCTATCGTGGTATGGTGAACATTGGTCCGTATGCGACTCAAAGTAAAAATACTGTGGTTTGTGATGCATTAATTTTAGATGCACAGTCGCGATCAGATACTTATCCTGTAGATCGGATTTTTAATCATGATGTTGAAATCCAGCATGAAGCTACGGTTTCTAAAATTGGTGATGATCAACTTTTTTATTTAATGAGTCGTGGTATTTCCGAAGAAGATGCTCGAAAAATGATTGTTAATGGTTTTATGGCAGATTTGGTTCAAAAACTACCTTTAGAATATGCAGTCGAAATGAATCGGTTGATTGATTTTGAAATGGAAGGCAGCGTGGGCTAATGTCATTGAAACTATTCAAGCATTCCATTGAGAGTCACCAGGAAACTGAGATTGTTCTGGATCAACCAGGTCGTTATGAAGTGCGGCTAGTGGGTGAGTACGCCAGCGTGAAGGTTAGTGGCAGATTCCAATTAGTTGGCACAGATGCCGAACAATATCAGGTCATTTTGTATCATCAAGCTCCGCACACGACTGCCAACACTTCACTACTGGGTACTGTTGATGACCGAGCATTTCTACGTATCCAAGGCAAAATTATTATCGAGGAAAATTGCCACGATTCCCAATCATTTTTAACCGAACGAATTTTGTTATTATCAGCGACTGCAAAAGCTGAAGTGGTTCCTGATTTAGAAATTCTCAATCATGAAGTTAAGTGCTCTCATGCTGCAAGTTTAAGTAGAATTCCTGATGCTCAGATTTTTTACCTGCAAAGTCGTGGCATTACAGCAAACAAAGCTAAACAATTAATTGCAGCAGGTTTCTTGTTACAATAGCAATAACTATGACTGAGCTCACCGCAAATTCTTGGAATGTGACTAAGGATTTCCCTTTTATTAATCACCCAGAGAATAAAGACTTAATATATTTTGATAGTGCTGCCACCAGTCAAAAACCGGGCAGCGTCATCGATGCTATCTCAACTTATTACCAATTTGGAGTGGCAAACGTGCATCGTGGTGTTCACCGTTTATCAGATCGAAGCACACAACTTTGGGAACAGAGTTGTCAACAAGTTGCACAGTTTCTAGGAGCAGATGCAAACGAGTTAATTATTACTCGCAATGCCACTGAAGCACTCAATGGAGTGGCCTATGGGTGGGGTGAACAACATGTTGTGGCTGGGGATGTTCTGTTGGTGTCAGGACTAGAACATCATGCAAATTTAGTACCATGGCAGGAATTGGCAAAACGAAAAAATGCGGTTTTGAAAATCATTGAAGTTGATCAAAATGGTCAGATTGATATAACCAAGGTGGAACAAATGTTGAAGGATTTACCAGTGAAGCTAATCGCTGTTGGTCATGTTTCAAACGTACTTGGCAGTGTTTTACCAATTAAAGAAATTGCCACACTCATAAAAAAATATAATCATAAAAATGCTCGATTGACTCGTCTAGCAGTCGATGGTGCACAGGCTGTGCCACATATTGCTGTTAGTTTTAAGGAACTTGGTGCAGATTTTTATGCGTTCAGTGGCCACAAACTCTATGGCCCAATGGGAATTGGAGGATTATTGGTGAAGAAAGAGTTATTGGAGAGTAATGAGATGCTACCATGGCTATTTGGTGGCGGCATGATTGATTGGGTTACATCAGAAAGTGCTGCTTTTGCAAATAACCCCAATGATCGATTCACGGCAGGTACTCCTGATGTTGCCTCAGCCATAGGTTTGGCAGCAGCAACAAAATATCTGAGTGACCTGGGAATGGCAAGAGTTGCAGACCATGAGCAAGAACTGGTGCATGCTGCCTACCAGCTACTTTCAAAAAACCCAGAAATCTCAGTGATTGGCCCAAATCCAGATACATATCAACGAATTGGTTCTGTGGCTTTTACTCACACCTATGCACATGCACACGACATTGCTCAAGTATTTAATAGTTTTGGAATAGCAGTTAGGTCTGGGCATCATTGTGCCATGCCACTACACATTCAATTTAATTGGCAAGCTACCACAAGAATTAGTTTTGGAGTTTACAATACTAGTGCACAGGTGAGTCGTTTGCAAATTGCAATTGATAAAATAAACACCATGTTTCGTTGATGTCTGATATCTACGCCGAATTGTTACTTGAATCCGCAAAGCATCCCGAGCATTATAAATTGCTCGATGATTTTACCGCCACTGCTGAAGGATTTAATGCATCCTGTGGAGATAAAATTCAGGTGACTCTTAAAGTAACAAATGAAATAATTACTGATGTTGGTTGGATCGGTCAGGGCTGTGTAATCAGTAGAGCTCATATGAGCGTGTTGTCAGAACTGATGATTGGAAAAAAAATTTCCGAAATTTTAAAAATGGAAAAAAAAGATTTATTGCAGTTTTTTGGATTTGATGAAACCTTATCACCGGGACGTGATAAATGTTTATTGATTGGTTTGAATACGGTTAAGTTAGCATTGAAATAATAATTTATTTTTTTACATCGCTATGTATTTTTTTGTTGGATCAAACAATCCAGTTAAATTACAAGCCGCCAAAATGGCAGGCATTTCCAGTTGGCCTGATTTACAGGTTTCCGGATATTCAGTTCCTAGTGGTGTTTCTGACCAACCACGAACTGACAGTGAGACTAAGACTGGTGCAGCTAATAGAGCAGCAGCTGCATTGATTGCTGGTCGCAGGGCTAATAGTTCGACTAAGATTGAAGCATTGGGATTGGGACTAGAAGGTGGGGTATTTGTTCAGGATGGTGAGTTATGGTCTACAGTTTGGGTGGCTGTAACGGATGGCACAGAGACGTATTTTGCGAACGGAGCACGTTTCAAAATTCCTGACGCAATCGCACAGCCAATAGTTGCTGGAGAAGAAATGGGTATTGTTGTCGGTAAACTATTACAGAATCCATTAATAAAACAGCAGCAAGGTATGATCGGAGTGGTCACAAAAAACTTTGTCGATCGCACAGAGGAATATGCGGCTCTGACAAAACTTGCAGTTGGTTTGTGGTATGGTAGAGACTGGGAATCTGTACAGCTTCGTAAGTGACAAAAAACAATATGACTCAAAAACCTCAGCAATTTATCTGCAGATTGCAGGAAAAGAAGATCTTGAATGAGCGATTTGTTCAGTATAATTTTGAACTAGTTCAGCCAAATGCAATTCATTTTTTAGCCGGTCAGCATGTATCGGTCCAAGTTAGTGAGGGAGGAGATCAGCGTGCTTACACAATTGTGAGTACTCCAGAAATTACACATGGGTTTGAGTTACTTGTTGAACACATTCCAGGTGGAATTGGTTCGCTCTATTTCCAACAATTACAACTTGGCGATCAAATAAAAATCTTAGAACCTACTGGCCAGTTTACGCTTGATTTTGCTGAACCAGAGTTTGCGTTTGTGGCTACAGGTTCTGGAATAGCTCCATTTAGAAGCATGATTTTGCAATTATTACAGCAACAGCGATTCAGTAAACCAATCACATTGTATTGGGGCATGAAGACTGTAGCAGATATGGTTTGGGAAACTGAATTTCAAGAATTAATGACTGCATTTCCCAACTTTAAATTCCACCCAACACTCTCTCAAAGTCCGACAGAGTGGCCACTTTGTAGGGGGAGAGTAACTGATTGCCTTTCAATTCACGAAATTTCAACTGCAGCAGGATATTATTTGTGTGGCGGTACACCAATGATTCTAGATGTCAAAGAATTACTGAAAAAACGGGGAGTGAATAACGATAACATTCACTACGAAAAATTCTTTTAGTTACAAGAAAATTCCAAATAAATTAAATAGAGGCAGTCAGTAGTAAATTTGTTTCAAATGAACGTAGCTGAGTGGTGTTGTCTCGCGATTGAGTGAGAGCAATCTCCACTAGTCTATCAATCAACTGCGGATATGATGTACCACTGGGTTCCCACAGATAGAAACTCATGCTTCCTGGAATTGTATTTAGTTCAGTTAGAAAAATTTCACTAGTTGTTTGATTGACAAAGAAATCGATTCGCACCACACCTGTGCAATCAAAAATCTTGAAAACATGTAGAGCAACTTCATGCAGTTTTGCTAGAGTAGAGCTACTGATTGGTGCTGGGATACGTCTAGTAGCACTAGCCATGCCAGATTTTTTGCCACCACCTCGTTGATATTTATCGACAAAACTCAAGAACTCATCGGCTTTAATTGGCTGCTCAGCTACTGAAGCTTCAGCATGAGTTTGGTCACCAAGTACTGAGATATTAATCTCAATGCAGTCTTTTACTTCAGCTTCCACAATAACTCGGTCATCAAACTGAAGTGCAAACTCAATTGCTGCATCAAGATCTAATTGTTGGCTGACTCGCTTAATACCAATACTTGATCCAGAGTTAGCAGGCTTCACGAAAACTGGTAGCCCGAGTCGACCCAATTTAGTAGTTATCTCTGATTTTTTACTCAGCCAATCATGTTTCGTGAGCCATTCAAAATCAGTTTGTCCGATATGTTCTGCAGCTAAGATTTGTCTGGTAACAATTTTATCAAAACCTATAGCAGATGATAGGACGCCAGGTCCCTGATAAGGAATGCCGGCAAGTTCCAACACTCCTTGAATTGGGCCACTCTCACCATTTGTACCATGGAAGCAGAGCAATGCCACATCAAGCTGTTTTGTGTCAGGATGATTTAGATCTAATATAAATGGAGTTAGTCCGGTAGGTTTAAATAGATCAGCTGTACGGAAATAGGCCAGTGTTGCTACTTGATCTCCAATCCACCATTTTCCAGTTTTATCAATGTAAATTGGTGTGGGTTCATACTTGGCGGGGTCAACTTTTTTAAGTAACTGTAGACCGGTGATGATTGAAACCTCGTGTTCTACCGACACACCTCCAAACAAGACGCCAAGTTTAAGTTTTGTCATAATTTAATTCCTAGTTGTATACCTCAGGGAGGTTATTCTCAAATAATACCACTGATTGTGGTTGATAGAGATGTCCGAGTGCTTGGGATGTCTCGAGCTGCGAACTTGCTTCGATGATTTGTTCTGGCTTACCTCCTGCAGACAAAAATCCTCTAATAATTGCCTTGCTACCGGATGAGGTAATGATGCCTAGATAATCAACAACCTGAGCTAATTGACGACCAAATTGCTCATGTAGTTGTTCAGAAGCAGACCCAAGTTCTGCAAATCCTGGTGTAATTACTATTCTTCTAGCAGCTGGCAAACCTTGCAGTAATTCCAAACTGAAGACTGCTGAGTCGGGGTTAGAGTTATATCCATTATCTAGAAAGAGAATGTTGTTTGCGGAAAATGTTGGTTGATGTCGATGCGGCACATATGGTGTACTGCCGAGTTGTCTGATGGCATTTTCTTGATCCAAACCGAGTGCTTGTGCTAGCCACAGTGCTGGCAAGCTATTCACCAATTGATGTACGCCAAATAATGGTGTGAATACTTGAGTGGAAACAGTATTCTTTGTCAATTTCACATGGCCCTCTGTGCCTGCCCAACTTACCTTTCCATGACTGACCACATAATCACTTGCCGGTAAATTACCGTAGGTGAGAGGAGCTGTCGCTAAACCGGTTGGAAGAAAAGGCACCAGTGACTCATGAATTAGAACTTTTGCTGGATTAAACTCAAAATGAGTGGCCAGTTCCAAGATAGTTGTGGCAATTGTCGAGAGTTCCTGCATTCTTTCAAGATGCTGCCGACCAGCAGGACAAACTACACCCAAATCTGGCTCGATAAATCGAGTTAAGGTGGCAATGTCACCAGGGTAATACTCACCCAGCTCAACCAAAAAAACTTTTTCTTTGCCGGTGAGGTTTTTTAAAATAAATTGCGAGATTCCCAGTAAGGTATTGATGCTTTTTGGTGTAGCCAAGGTAGCGGTCTGAGCGTTAAGTAAGTGCTGGGCAATTTTTTTAGTCGAAGTTTTGCCGTAACTGCCGGAAAAGGCAATAATTTTTAGACCTCTTTTTTTGAGCCAGAGCAATTTAATTTTTGCAGCAAACAACCAAGCTGATTTGGTTACCCAATCCGCCGGGCTGAGGAGCCAACTAGCAGTCAAGATTTGCTGGTGAGCAGGTAGCCAAAAAAACAGACGGCTCATTTGATCGATTAGGCGTAGTTTGGTGGTCCATTTTTTTGGTGAGATGAGGTCATTTTCTTGATGGTGATCGCGCCACCAGCGATTGAAATAAATATCGTCGTATTCGCTTTGTTGCAGAATGGCTAAAATTGTTTGACGATGCATGCTAGATACTGGCTTCTAAAATTGCTGTAAGTGTTTCTCTTGGTTGATCATGAAAAGGACAGTGTCCTGCTGCAGTGATTATACAAAGTTTTGAGTTGGCTATCAGTGTTGCAAACTGTTTTCCTGCACTGAGAGGAGTTGTTGTATCTTGCTCTCCCCAAATAATGGTGGTCGGTAACGTGATTCTTTTCAACTGGGGCTCAATGTTTTCTCTAACAATTTCTCGTAATATCGCTTGTTGAGCTGAATTAGCATTTTGGTAGTCAGTGGCCACTCCAACTTTTCTAAGAATCTCAGGTGTTAACTGGTGCTTATACACATCTTTTATTTTTCTGGGAATTAATTTGGAGATAGTCTGAACTAATTGTTCTTTTCGAGTGAGTGGGAGGGGTAATCCGGCACTATCGATCAGAATCAAACCTTGTTGCAATTCTGTATTTTTTGTTGTGGCAATGACTGCAATTTTGCCGCCGAATGAATGTCCAAGTAGTAGGTATGGGCGATTTGGAATGATTTGCTGAATTAAATCCTCTAGCCAAAGAGTGTATTCATTACTATTCCAAGCTTTACCGGCTGCAGAGGGTGTAGGGTTGGCTGATTCGCCAAAGCCAGGAAGATCAGGGAGCAATACAGAGAAATGGTCGGCAAGTCCTGGAATGAGGTTGGCAAAGGTCTCGTGTGTGTGTCCCCAGCCGTGTAGCATCACCAACACAATAGGATTGTTTCCAATCAGTTGGTAGTGAGTACTAGTGTTATGAGCGACGCACTGCATGGTAAAAATTGTGTCGTTGCTGATTATACTTGGTGGCCATAATTCAGAACAGCTGGGTTATTATTTTGTGTTTTTCTCAAGATACACATTGGTTCCCCTTGACATCACTAGCTTTTTGGCGAGAATGTGAGATAGTTAGATTGGGTTTGAAACAAATTCAGTCAACATACGTGCAAAGTTAATTTAAAATAAGCCTGGTGGAGAGGCAAAGCATGAAAAAATTATATCCGTATATTTTCCCGGCAATCGCATTGGCATTTCTCGTATTCTTAACATATCGCTGGTACGCACTACGCACACAGCGTGACGGTTTAGTAACTCCTTTCGAGGAAGGTGTGATTGTTGAAAACCTCAGCACAGATGATGCACAAAAGATTCTAAAAGGGATGGGCGATCTCAAAACTGTTGAACTGACTAGTGAGAAATCAGACACAAAAACACCAGTAATCGGTCAAGTCAGATATGAAGTTAAAAATAGTAAGGTAAACTTTAGTGTTCAAGCTGATTTACCAAAATTAAAGACTGGTTCATATCAAGTTTGGCTGAAAGAGGTTGGCACAGAAGCTAAAAAGAAGGCTTTTGTACTTGAATTTGGTAAGGGAGGTTACATGGGAACTGCATCTGTTGCAGAATCATCACTGCCATTTGAAGTAGTCGTGACCAATCAGAGTGCAGATAGTGCAGTCATGGGCGAAGTGATCTTAAGCGGTCGTATCAATAAAAATTGATGTATCGCAATAGCACTTCATTCGTATCTGGAGTAACAATTACTCCTTGATATACGAATCGAGTATGTTACGCTGTATACAGTAGTAATCCCCGAGTAAATCGGGAAAAGGAGAAGAATATGGCAGATACCTATAGCTACACAAACGCCAAGGGTCAGGCATATTACTTGCACACACGTGAGGTCACTCTCAAAAATGGTCGTGTGCAACGTATTTACTTTTTTGCTCGCGACATTCGCAGTGGCTCTTTGAGTGCTGTGCCCGCAGGCTACAAAGTAATTGAGACCAAGCGTACTGGCATGCCAGTACTCAAAAAAGCCTAATATTGGCTTTAGCTACACTAAAATTGTAACGAAGACCCCAGTTTAGACTGGGGTTTTTGGTTATTTTGCCAAAGTATGGTGAGTGGATTCAGCCAACTGAACAGACCACAATAGTCTTATTGGAAATCAACTGTTTTGTATTGTAAGTGATCTGGTGAGAGTTCAAATATTTTACTGTTAAATTGATTATGATAATCCCAGTTTTCGATTAGTTTCTCATTTAGACAAGCTCCTCTTTCGACAAAAACCCTTGAAACTAAGTTGCGATTGATGTGGCTAAAGTTGCAGATTGAATGGTAATCCTCACCAAATGGCAAAACTAGATCGAAATTGTTTGAATAAACGGCATGTGTGTAAATTTTTTTGTGTAGAGTTTCATCAACAATAAGGCTAGCAAAATGTATGTTTCGATGAATAAGTACTGAGCTATCTACGTGCGAGACAATCCACTGATAACTATCAGATTTGGACAGTTTGCCATTAGATATTCTCAGCCAATTATAGTTTTCTGACCAAGATGTTGTAAGAAATATAATTGTTAGTATCATCAGTGCGACTCTAAAGATCTTTTCACTTACTTTATTATCTTGGCTTACTAGCTGAAGACCTACCCATAAAAATGAAATTGAACCGAATGATAAAAATTTGTGTGAAAAATATCTCCAGGTTAGGAAGAAAGTACCAGTAATTATTATTAATTGTGTTAGAGTCAGCAAATAGATTGCTTGGTGCTTTTGTCGATATTCCTTATTCATACTGTTTTTGACTAGAACTCCAAACAATGTTATGAATAACAATAGGGTTGGTATGACCTTCCAGGAGTTGTCATTAATTATTTTTTCCCAATATACTGAGTCTAGGTATGCTGGATTAAAATCATTGGGAATGGCACCTATAATTTGAGAGATTCTCTGAGCAGTCAGTGTATATTTGTTTTGACCGTAGATTGCGACTTCTTTTTCAATACTGGTGATATTAGGGTAATAAAATCCCAAAAGAAGAATCGTTACGAATATAAGTTGCTGCAATGTTAGCCAAGATTTTCGTTTAAATAACCTATATGCGTAATAAATCAAAAACGGTGCTAATAGTACTAGCGAATAGTAATATACGAGTCCTGTAATAAAAACTAACAAAGGCAGAAGAATCAACTTTGTGTCAAATGAGGGTAAAAATAATAATAGCATGACGAGAAATAATGATATCTCTTGCGATATAGAATCCATGCCAACAATAACGTGTAACAATGGGTAACTGAAGCAAGCAATAATTGGTAGCCATGACCATTTTATTTTTGGCAAAAACTGTGTTGCTAGAGTGAGTGCAAGCAACAATGCATATGTAAAGAAGAATTTATGAATGCTGACAAAATGTGGCTGTGTCAGCATTACATCTTCAAACCCGTGTAAAAAAATTAACAAATAATGAGCACCGAGCGGATATCTATAATTCTCTGTAACTCGTCTGAGCGTCCCAAAAAAATGATCGTTTAAGTTGGAAGGACGTTCACTCAATGAAAAATCATTTATATATCGAGCTATTCTTTCATGGTTGTGATAATCACCATTCCCACCAAATGAAATAATTGTATTGTTGCTAATCTCGGCAAAACAAATAAAGAAAAACATGCTGACATATATAAGTAGATGTAACCAAATTTGTTTGGTGATTATTGGCTTGAGGTAAATGAGGCAAATTGCACCGAGTATTGACAATACTATATAAAATTCTGTTGTAAGAATTGTATTTAAGCTCACGAAATAACTCAGAGGATAAATCAGTAATAGGACTGCAATCCACCCAACGGAAGAAAAAAGTATGATGTCATTGATTGAAGCTTTTTCTATTTTTTTTCTTACGATTAGGGAATATCCACAAAAAGAAATTGAGCCCAAGAAAAGTATTAAAACAGTGAAGATGAAAAAACTAACTAAATAAAACATAATAAGTTATTCACGACTAAATCTTGATTTTAAAATATAGGCCATTATTTTAAGTCCATCGAATGGACTGCAGCCATTTTTGGGCATACTTTCAGGTAACGAAATAATTGGCATTTCAATTAAATTAATATTTTTTTTGCATATTTTTACTAATATTTCTGCCTCTAAGTTATAACCAGATGAGTTTAAGTCCAATTTTTGAAAACTCTGCTTGGTAAACGCTTTTAGACCACAAAGAGGGTCTCTAAAAAATCTGCCATTCAAGAGAAAAAATTCGACGATAATGCAGATTTTTCCGAGTATTTTTGAACTTGGCTCTGACGAATTGCCATACCGACTACCTGTGATAATTGCATCACTGTTGGAGTCAAGTATCTGATTGAAGCTGTGCAGACAGGAAACTTGGTGTTGACCATCAGCATCAAACAAAATTAATTTACTTGCGTGCAAATTTTTAATTGCGTGTTGGCATCCAATTTTAATGGCTTGACTTTTGCCCAGATTTTTATTGAGTTTAATAACATGAGGGGTGAATCTTGAGGCAATTTTTGCAGTCTGATCTGTAGAACCGTCATCAACAACCAAACAGTTAATGTGTAGTTTCTTTATTGCAACCAATAGTGGTTTAATTCGTGGGGCTTCGTTGTATGCAGGTATCACAACAACGAGTGTGCCAGTGGTTGTATAGTGTTTCTTTTCATTCATGGGCAACGTAGCACAGATTGAGGCTTACTTGAACTTGTCGAATCATGTTACTTCTATATCAATATATTACATGGATGCTATATTTTTTTTACTCAAAATACAAGGGTACCTGATTGATATTCCAAGTTTTTGAGTTTGGGATATTTATGTAGCCTTACGTTTTAATGTGTTTTTTTCCGTTACAATACCAATATGACAACATCCCTAGCAAAACAATCAAAAATTAGTACGCCTCCAACACTATTATCGCCGACCAAGCAAAGAATCATAGAACGTTTAAAAACTATCTTGGATCCTGAAATCGATGTTGATATTGTTAGTTTAGGTTTGATTTATGACGCAATGGTTACTACTGATAAAAAAGTGTTTGTGCGAATGACCCTAACCTCTCCAGGCTGTCCATTGGCAGGCTCGATTGAATCATTAATCAGAATCTCAATGAATGATTTGGTAGCTGATACCGACGGAGATGTGATACTTGAAATAACCTTTGATCCTCCATGGACACCTGATATGATGAGTGAGGAAGTTCGACTTGAGTACGGAATTCCATTGGTGAATTAATATGAAATTATTATTTGGTGCCGATCACGGTGGTTTTGAACTGAAAGAACAACTCAAAGGTTGGGCAATTTTACAGGGTTATCAGATTGAAGATTTTGGAGCGATAGAGTTGGTACCTGGCGATGATTACACTCCATATGCGATTGCAGTAGCGAGATCAGTTGCGAGCCAATCAACGGATTACAGTCAGCAACATGTTTTTGGAGTCTTGTGTTGCCGATCTGGAGGGGGCGTGACTATTGCCGCTAACAGAATTGCTGGAGTTAGAGCAGTTGACGTCGACAATGAAGTTGAGGCTCAGCATGCTCGAAATGATAACGCTGCTAATATCATCACACTTAGTGGAGATTGGCTGTCAATTGCAGCAGCTCAGAAATTACTAGCAGTGTTTTGCACCACACCATTTAGCGGTGCAGAGCGACATGTGAGGCGGCTGCGAGAGATTGACGCAATTACTGACACTACAGCTGAGTAATTAAGTAGTAACTATTTTATTTATGCAAATAATTCCCACAATTCTGCAATCGGACTTAGAAATGGTAAAAAAACAGGTGGCTCTATCACAGCAACTACCAGGTGTTGAGTTAATTCAGATCGATGTGCAAGATGGACAATTTACTTCAGAGCGAACGGTTAGTATCAGTGATTTGACAGAGATTGAATACGGTAATTTGCAGCTCGATGTGCACTTAATGGTTGACGAACCAATGGACTTTCTCTGGGAGTTAATTGAGTTGAATGAATGGTTACCTATACATAGTGTCACTGCACAGATAGAGCACATGAGTTATCAGGCTGATTTTATCGACGAAGTCGCAGGACATAATTGGGAGGTTGGCTTTTCACTTGAATTGTATACACCGTTTGAATCTATCGACCAGGAATCATTGGCTAGATTGGATAGCGTACAACTGTTGGCTATTCAGGCTGGCAGTCAAGGACAACCACTAAATGACTTGGTATATGGGCGTTTGTTGGAACTACAAAAAGTGTTATCTCAGTGCAAATCAGTTGACGGTCTTGATCGCAAACCAATAGAGATTTGGGTGGATGGTGGAGTAAAGCCAGAAAATATTACCAAGTTGCAACAACATGGTGTTACTGCAGTAACTGTTGGTAGTTACCTGTGGAAATCAACTGATAGCATCGAGGCATATCGTCAACTGCAGGCATTACTCTAATTACTATTTGTGTCTATCTAATTAGATTTGTGTTCAATTCATTGTTCCTAAGTTTTCCGCATATTGCTACTATGTAGTCACCTATGCGTACCCAAATCAGCATTCCTCACATTAAACAGCAAAGCACTATTCGTGATATTGCAATCTTCGGAGGTGCTGATGTTGATGAGCTACATCCTCTGTATCAGGAAGTTTTCAAAGTTGCACGTTATTTGGCATATCACGGTAAGGTAATTATCGATGGTGGTGGTCCAGGAGTGATGAACGCAGCTACTCAGGGGGCAGAGTCAGTTGGTGGCCAGACTTTAGGTGTCACTTTTTATCCCAAGGACATGCCAAATTTCGAGGGCAGATTTGGTGAAAATAAAGTTGATAAGGAGATCCGTACTTCTAACTACATCGAGAGAATGTTTACCTTAATGTATCACGCAGATGCTTTTGTGATTTTTCAAGGTGGCACTGGCACTCTGAGTGAATGGGCAACAGCTTGGTTATTGGCTCATCTCTATTATGGGAACCACAAGCCAATTATTTTATATGGTGAATTTTGGCATGAGGTGATGCGGGTGATTAATGACAATTTTCTGATTGGTGAGTCAGAAAGAATGGTATACAAGATTGCCAACGATCAAGACCAGCTGATTGCAGCCTTAAGTGATTTTGAGGCTGAACTCGAAACTCGTTGTCAGTTGCCCAAGCGCCAAACAAACGAGTAGAATGACTTTGGCAACTTATTCACAGTATTAATTGGTTGCGGTATCTGCCTATGTTTCATGTCATTTCAATTGGCTCTGCGTTAGTTGATATTTTTATCCACTCACAAAAGTTTGAGACTCAGTCAAATGCTGAAGGAAAATTGCTCTGTCAGATGCAAGGAGCAAAAGTCGACATTGAAGGTTTTAGAGTGTACACAGGTGGTGGTGCTAGTAATACTGCAGTAGGTTTCAGTCGATTGGGTCTATCAAGTGCGGCACTTTGCGAAACTGGTCGAGATGAATTTGCCAGAATTGTTGTTTCAGATTTAGAAAAAGAAAATGTTTCCACTCAATTAGTAATCTCAGAGAAAAAGGAACAGACGGGTGGTTCAGTTATTTTGGTTGGGGCAAAAGGAAGCCGTACTGCATTAGTACACCGAGGTGCAGCTTCAATGTTGGATTCATTTGATATTCCGCCATATTGGATTTCACAGACACGTTGGGTGCATTTATCGAGTATCGGGGGCAGGCTGGAAACACTTGAACGTATCTTTAAGTTGGTTAAAAAAGTTGGAGATGTTGGTTTGTCTTGGAATCCGGGACAAGGTGAGTTGGCATTATTGAAAGAAGGTTCTCTAGCGGTTGAGTCCATCACTTGTACTGTTTTATTTTTAAACAAAGAAGAGTGGCGTCAGATTAGTGCACAACACGCTCAATTGCTTGAGCATATTCCACAAATCATTATCACCGACGGCAAAAATGGTGGTGATGCATACATTAATGGCAAACATAGTTGGCGATATTTGGCACTACCTGTTGAGTCAGTCGATGACACAGGAGCAGGTGATGCCTTTGCAGTGGGCTATGTTGCTGCACATTTGTCTGGCAAAAAACCTCAAGAGTCTATTGAATGGGCAGTAAAGAATGCCAGCTCTGTAGTCAGATTTTATGGTGCCAAACCTGGTTTACTCGATAAAAAACGAATAGAAAGTAACTAATCATAAAGTAGAGGTTTGATAATTTCCCAAAAACTCTCTATCATGAGACTAACCATGAAACGAATCATTTTTTTACTCGTATTTTTTTTGTTGGCATTTAGCCTCACAGCTTCATCTGCTTTGGCTGCAACTTTAAAACTAACTAGAATTGGAGCCTCCTCGACAGAGGGTCAGACTTTTCGAACTTGGTACTACCAGGGTTTAAATCCATTACTACAGGGAACCACAACCCCTGAAGCTCAAGTGAGCATCACGTTAAACAGTGCTAATAATAAAGTCACTGCTGATGAGACCGGTGATTGGAGTTTTCAACCAACCACACTCATTGCTGGTCAACATGATGTAACTATTGGATCTGACGGTCAACAAATTGCATTTACACTCACCATCGATGACGGAACTGCCTCTAGTAGTGCGAGTACTAGTTCTACCACTACTACATCGAGTAGTAGCTCTGAATCTGCAACAACTGAGAGTGGTGTAGGTGGAGTGGCGACTGATTCTGGTGAACTACCAGTAACCGGTGCTGTAAGTCAAACATTCTTCTTAGTATTGGCAGGTTTTTCAATCATGGGTTTGGGCATGGCCATTAAGGCAGTGCATCATGCTGAGGTTAGTTAATTTAGTAAAAATGGTTTTTGAGGTATGTCCGATTTTCGTCAAGTTCTCCAACAAGAAATTGATGAGCTGAAGCAAAAAGCTGCAGCTGCTGTTTTGCCGGAACCAATGCGGGTGAAGGTGAACAAGGAAATAGTTGCGCTGGAGCGAAGTGTGGAGCTGGGAAGTTATGACGAAAAGTACGAAAAAGTCTCAAGATATGTTGATTGGGTACTGAAAATTCCTTGGCAGAATGAAAGTAAAGACACTTTAGACATTACCCAAACTCGTCAGATTTTTGACGAACATCATTATGGTTTAGAGGAGGTGAAGGATCGTTTTTTGGAGTATGTGTCAGTGCTGAAACTTCGTGCCAAACAAGATCCAGAAGCTTCATTTCGAGCTCCAATTTTACTATTGGTTGGTTTGGTGGGTACCGGTAAAACAACTTTTGCTTATTCACTAGCTGAGGCATTAGGACGTCAAATTGTTCGTATTCCATTTGGTGGTATGGGTTCTGCTCGTGAACTGCGTGGTAACTCAAGACTGCTACTCGGATCAGAGCCAGGTCGAGTGATTAAAGGTGTTTGTGAGGCTGGAGTTAGAAATCCAGTGATCTTGCTTGATGAGATTGACCGCTCTGCAGAAGAAGCAAACATGGATATCATGGGTGTTTTGGTCGAGTTGCTCGATCCAGCCCAGAACAACTCATTCGTTGATACCTACATCGATTTTCCAATTGATCTGAGTCATGCGATATTTATTGCTACCGCCAACAATACAGTTAAGATTGCTACAGCTGTGATGGATCGTATGGAAAAAATCACCATGCCTTCATATTCTGATGAAGAAAAAATCGTGATTGCCAAGAAATATGTCTTGCCGGGGTTGTTGAAAGATGCTGGTCTTAAACCAGAGCAGTTTATTATCGAGGAGGATGTTTGGGCAAAAGTGGTTCGGCCACTCGGATTTGATATGGGTATCCGTACTCTGCAAAGAACGCTCCATGGTGCAGTACGAAAAGCAGTACGAATTATTGTTGAACGTGGATTTACTGAGATTGTGATTACAGTTGATAATTCGAAGATTTTCTTACCGCAGTATTAATTCTTTAAGCAGCAATTGTGGCGTCGCTACTTTACAGGCGAAGCATAATTGCTCACAATAACACTAACTATGACAGAATTAGAAAAAGTAACAAAAGTATCAGAACTCCATGAAAGACTTGGGTATCTAGGTGCAAAAACAGCAGAGTTTTTTGCGAAAATGCATAGTCTATGGGCAGAAGGCAGAGGTAGCCAATTACTGCAGACTCAGTTTGTGGATATGGCTGCTGGTCAGCAAGATATGATTGCTGTAGATTCAGATGTTTCAGAATCAACTGTTGTAGAACCAGCAACTATTGAGTCATCAGATCTCAGACCAGCTCCAGCAGAAAGTCATGTAGTAGAATCAGCTCCAAAAATGACTTCCAGAGTACTTTTAGCCACTCTTCGTAGAAAAATTGCAGCTGGACTACCGATACTTGGTGCTGAATCGGTAGTGGCTACTTCCAACAAAAAAGAATTAGATTTAGATGACGCAGAAGACAAACATCCAATCAGGGATTTTCTAGCGAATTTTAAAACTCAAATTTCTCAAGGTTTATCACCTCTACTGTTAACTCCAGTACGAGCCTAGGATGAGTCAGACTCAGTTACAACAACTCCAAACTTCACTTGAAGAGGCTGCCGCTGAAGGAAAATTGCCCCTAGCAATGAAACTTGAAGATATTGTCATGGGCGAGGGTCCAGCTACGGCTAGTATCATGCTGATCGGCGAAGCACCGGGATATCATGAATCAGTACAGCGTCGCCCATTTGTAGGTGTTTCTGGCCAGCTACTTCGAAAAACATTGCTGGCGGTTGGGCTAAAACCAGAATTGGTATATATCAGTAATATTGTTAAGGTTCGACCACCAGATAATCGAGACCCATCAGATATTGAAATTGAGGCCTTTAAGCCTTTTCTAGATCGAGAAATTGAGATTCTGGCACCTAAGTTAATAATTACGCTTGGTCGATTTAGTATGGCTAAGTTTTTGCCAGATGTCCGAATCTCAGCAGTACATGGTAAATTGCATAAGATTGAGTGGAATGGTGAAAAACTATTTGTTTTGCCAATGTATCATCCTGCAGCTGCACTGCGTTCGGGAGCGATGAAAGCAGCTTTTTTGGCTGACTTTGAAAAAATACCAAAAATAGTAGTTTGGATAGATGAACAGTCACAGTTGGCTAATGACGTTGCTTCTGTAAAGGCAGCACTTTTCTAGACATGTTAAGATAATTGTATGGTGATGTTCCTCGTGTTAATTCCGATGTTGGTGGTGATTAGTTCAATTCTCATCTATCAATTCAATGGTCGAAAAGAATTTGTTAAGTTTGATTTAGTGCAGTTTTTATATGCTTTCTTTTTTGTGCCAGTGATGTTTATTTGGTTAAAAAGTTTATTGTTTTATCTACTTCGCAGAGAATTAGATCTGCATCTCTCAGTAACTGACATTTTTGCAGCAGACACCGCTTTTTCGGTAATGTTCTTATTTTTATATGCATTTATTGTGATTCACTCACTGACGAAAAGCTTTGAATTAAAGCGAGAACATGATCCACTGTATGACTTGATGAAAGATTCGGAATATTTTCATCTTTGGATTTCGCACATCGTGTTTAATTTTGGCATGACTTTGATTGTGAGTGTGCTGTCCGTCACAAATTTATTTATACCTATCACTACTACAATTAATCACCCATTTTTTTACATGCTACTTAGTTTTGGTTTGATTTTTGGAATTGCATTATTCGTTTTTACCTGGCTGTCTAATTTTTCAGCCAACTTCGTGCGAGTAATGAAGATTTTTTATGGTGTGATCTTTACCATACACGTAGGTTTATATATTACAATTTACCCAGGATTTGATAATCGATATGGTATATTCTGGGTGACGGTTACAGCACTGAGCTCATTCATGTTTTGTTCATTATTTTTTGAACGGTTTGAAAGGCCAATGAACTGGATTCAACGATTACATTACAAATTCTTTAAATCCTGAAGGAGAAAATATGTCAGATTTACGCTTAATTCCACTTGGTGGCATGGGTAACGTTACCCAAAATATGTATGTATATGAATATGAGGATGAGATGCTGCTCGTCGATTGTGGTATCGGATTTCCCGATGTCTACATGCCTGGAGTTGATGTTTTAATTCCCGATATTTCATACATTCTTAAACAAGTGCAACTTGGCAAGACAATAGTTGGTATGGTGTTGAGTCATGGTCATGATGACCATATCGGTGCATTACCATATCTCTTGCCAGAGATGCCTTCATTTCCAATCTATGGTTCGCCATTAACTGCTGGGTTTGCAAAACAACGTATCTCGGACAAGTTAGATTCTAAGGAAATTACTGTTTTAACTGATAGAGTTCCAGTAAAAATCGGCAAATTCTTCCGAGTTACCACATTAGCCATGACTCACTCGGTGCCTGACACCAAACACTTGGTGATCGAGACTCCAGTTGGATTGGTGTATCACGGTTCAGATTTTAAACTCGACACTAACCCGGTTGACGGTGTTTTGCCTGATTATGCTGCTATAGAACAAGTTGGATCAAAGTCAGTGATGCTGATGTTAATTGATAGCTTACGTTCAGAACGCAGCGAGTGGGGTAAGTCAGAGTCGACCGTTGGTCCAGTGTTAGAGGATTTAATGTCTCAGACCAAAGGAAAATATGTGGTGACATTAATGAGTTCACATATTCATCGCATCCAGCAAGTTATTCGTGCCGCTGAAAAACTGGGTCGCAAAATCGTCTTGGTTGGTCGCTCAGTCGAGCAAAATGTTAAGGTTTCAGTTGAACTTGGCAAACTAAAAGTAGATAGAGAAACACTCGTAGATAAGAAATACATTGCTGATTACTCAGATAACAAACTTTGCATTATCATTGCCGGTAGTCAGGGACAAGAAGGTTCTTCACTAGTGCGAGCTGTATATGGTGAGCATCGTGAGGTGCAGCTCGGCAGCTCAGACACAGTGGTCTTTTCAGCCGACGTTATTCCTGGAAATGAGGTGCCGTATTACCGTGCTATTGATGAGTTGTCTCGAAATGGAATTCAAGTAATTTATCCAGATATTAATAAAGAAGTACATCAATCAGGTCACGCTGCAGCTCCAGAGCAACAAAAGTTGCTAGGTATGGTGAGGCCAAAGTTTGTAATGCCAATTGGTGGTGCTGATCGACATCGAGCTCGTTTCACTCAAGTAGTGGCAAAGCCAATTGGATACACAGATGATCGCATTTTAATTCCAAAACCAGGTGAGGTTTTGAGTTTTAACAATGGTGAATTCCATGTGGCTGAAACACTAGTGCTCAATCCAAGTGTGGTTGATGGACTGGGAATTGGAGACGTGGGCCCAGTAGTTCTGTCCGATCGCTTGTCACTTGCTCAAGCGGGAATGATTGTGATTATTATTCCCAAAAAAGCTGGTCAGTTGGATCTCAAACAAATTGAGGTGGTTTCTCGAGGTTTTGTGTTCATGAAACAAGCAGATGAAGTGGTGAAGTTTATTAAAACTCAGACCGCAGAAATTGCCATCAAAGAACAAAACTCAAAAGAAGCAGATCTTAAAAAACTGATTGAGAGAAGACTTGCTCGCAAACTCTATAAAATCATTAAACGTGAGCCATTGATTGACGTGACCATATTGAACGTTGATTAGACAAGTGGTTTGTAAACCAGCTTTTTGCGAGATGTGGTAAAGACACACCTCGACGTGTTACTATAAATGCAATGTTTTATTTTATTGCATTAGTTATTTTGCAAACGATCTTGTTTATTGAGTTGGGATTACTGTTTTTACGGGTACTGGGACGTCGGAAAACAAAGTATGGCGGGCTCGGCAAATCTTGTGCTTCCCTCCAATGTTTTTTTGCATGGTTGTCTCGGTTAATTGGCTATTTGTTTATTACTTTGGCAGCATATGTATTGTCGATGGGGATTTTGCAAGCATTGGCTGTGTACAATATTTAATTTTTATTGACAGTAGCACAATATCATTATATCCTATAATAATTAGAATTCAGTGACGCGGGCACGCGTATTATGCCCAGAAGAAAGAAGTTAAAACCCCTACATCTCGATGTCAAACCTGAGACAATTTCCTCAATTGCCGCAGTTGTTTTAGTGATGGTTGGTCTATTAGTGATGGTTTCGTTCACTGGGCAAGGTCAGTTGCTGTCTGCCATCAATCAATTCTTGGGTTTTAAATTTGGTTTTTCGACACTTTTTTTGCCATTTATTTTTATTTCTTCAGGCTTAGTACTATTTCGCACCAAATGGAAATTCACTAAGCCACACGTCTTGCTCGGAACCATTTTATTGGGTTTAGCCACTATGGGGTTATTCCAAACTGGACAGATTGGCGAAGAAACGTTTGTTAACTTGGCTGCACTCATCAGTGTGGCTGGCACGTATGTGTTATTTAGTGCCATCGCAATCACTGGTTGGTTGATTTTGACTCAACTTTCTTTAGCAGAATTACTCGAGCTTTTTGAAAAGATGGGAAATAAAGTTCCCACTAAATTACCCACGACTACAGAAGATTTATTTGTCAGTGCTGGGGCCACCGAGAAAAAGTCTGGATTTTCCTTGCCAAAATTGAGTCTAGGTTTTGGCTCGCTTAAATCTGGTGACACTAAAGATGAGCCTACTGTTGAAGAGGAAAAAACAGAAAAAACCGTGGCAGACAAAAAGATAAATCAACTAAAAAAACTACCAGTGGGCACTTCTCTTGATGGTACTGCGATCGAAACTTCGTCACACTCACCAGCTATTTGGGAGTATCCGCCACTATCATTGCTTTCTAATAAAGGTGGTGGTCAAGCAGATCGTGGTGATATCCGCAGCAACGCTCAGATTATTGAAAACACCTTAGACTCATTTGGACTTAAAGCAAAGGTAGTAGAGGTGAACAAAGGTCCGGCAATTACGCAATATGCTTTGGAGATTGCTCGCGGTACCAAACTTTCAAAAATTACTGGATTGTCAAATGACTTAGCACTGGCGTTGGCCGCAACTACTGGTCAGGTTCGTATTGAGGCTCCAATCGCTGGTAAAAATTTAGTTGGTGTCGAAGTGCCCAACCATTCATCTCAATATGTAACTTTGCGAGAGATGTTGGCGAGTAAAGCTATGAAAGATGCACATTCGAAGTTGGCAGTCTCATTGGGAATTGGTGTTTCTGGCGAACACGTGATGGCGGATATCGCCAAGATGCCACACCTACTGATTGCAGGTTCAACTGGGTCAGGTAAATCGGTTTGTGTGAATGCATTTCTGTGTTCAATTTTATTTAGAGCCAGTCCTGATGAGGTTAAACTCATTTTGGTCGATCCAAAACGAGTGGAGTTGACTGGATATAACGACATCCCTCACTTATTAACTCCAGTGATCACTGAGCCAGGAAAAGTGGTGTCTGCTCTTAAGTGGGCAGCCAACTTGATGGACAAACGGTACAAACAACTCCAAGAAGTTGGAGTTAAAAATATCTCTGATTACAACGAACTTGCTGGATTGGTGGCGATGCCAAACATCGTGATTGTGATTGATGAATTGGCCGATATTATGTTGTTCGCTCCAAGTGAGGTTGAAGAAAACATTACTCGGTTGGCACAAATGGCTCGTGCAGTCGGCATCCATTTGGTGTTGGCAACACAGCGGCCGTCGGTAGATGTTATCACTGGTTTAATCAAAGCTAACATCCCAACTCGCATTGCATTCAATGTGTCCTCGGTGACTGATTCTCGGGTTATTTTGGATAATCCTGGTGCTGAGAAACTACTCGGTCGAGGTGACATGCTGTATTTGCCTCCAGATAGGGCTAAGCCATTGCGTGTTCAGGGTACTTTTGTAACCGATGCTGAAATCAAGAATCTAATTAGTTTCTTGAAGACTCAGGGATACCGACCTCAATATGAAGATGAGGTGGTTAACAAATACAAGGCAACCATGTCAAAGGGAAGTGGTGGCGGCAGTAGTATGGGCGGTGAGAATGGTGAAAATCGAGATGAGTTATTTGCAGAAGCAGCTCGTTTATTCTCGAGTTATGACAAGGCCTCGTCATCATTGATTCAGCGACGGATGTCTGTGGGTTATGCCCGTGCAGCTCGGATTCTTGATCAACTCTATGAAGCAGGTTTTGTCGGTCCAGCAGATGGCAGCAAACCTCGTGAAGTTAATGGCACTAAAATCATGGAGTATCTCGCCAATCACATGCCGGAAGAGTAAGCAGCAGAAGCTACTGAGTTGCGGTATTTTCAGGTAAGAAGGTAATTGTGTCACTGTAGTTAGTACAGCTGTTTTTTTCGATGGTACAGACTCGGAAATAATAGGTATTATTTTTATCAGGCAATGCCCAGTCATAGCTTGTCTTACCGCCAGTAATGTTTCGAAAACCGGTGGCAGTTTTTTGGTCAAGTGGCTTTGCACTACTTCGCAGCAGACGATAGGCGACTTTTTTTGATGCGGAATCGCTATTTGGGTTGATCCAAATAAACGTAATTTTAGGAGTAGTTTTACCAATAGTTAGCAATAGTGGTTTGGTCGCAGTTTGTGTAGCGGCTGTTGTCGCGATTGGTGCAGTGGGAGGTGGGAGCATTGTCAGTGAGATTCGACTCTCTTCGGGTGTTGGCAGAGTGACGCTTGTTGTAGCTGTTGTTGTGAGGTTATCAGCTGGAATGATCACTTCGCTCTCAACGATAGCCGAATTGGTGAAGCTGTATGTTTCTCCCGAGCCAATAAGAATAGGAGTTTCATCCTCTGTGGTTTCATCAGAGTAAGTGAGCTCTACAGTTTTGTCATACACAGTGACTGACTGATTTGACAGAGTATTGCTGATTTTGAAAGTAGCACTAGTGATAGTGACTTCGTTGCTGCCAACTTCAATTTTTAATGGGTTTTGTTGTGAGCCCAAATATCTTCCTGATATCGAACCACTCAGCAGTTCCCAGGTTGAGGCACCATTCGAGACCCCTTCGTATATTAATTGTGAGTCTGATTGCAAGCCAATTTGACTCACCGTGTTGAGCCAAAGTGAACCACTACTATCCTCACCAATTCGCAGCTGGGTATTGGGAGCGATGTGCTGGTTATCAATAGCAGGCAGCCAATCTTGATTCCCGATTTGGTATTCCACATTGCCACGAATATGAGTCAATTGACTACTATGTGCAACTTGGGCAATTTTACTGAAAAAATGCACCAACCACACACTGAAGAATGTCAGGATAACCAAAGTTACCAGTGTCACAATTACGAGTGAGCGACGCATTGAACCATTGTAGCAAGTGAAAGCTGACTATGAGGATGGGCAGAATGTTAGTGCAAAAGTTTACGATTCTACGCTTGTTTCAACATGCGTTTTAGCGTCAGAGCAAGGGTTGCAAGTCGCATCTTTTTTGTTTGTTTAGTTTCTTTGTTATATGAGTAAATTTCGCCAGAAAATTCGAAATAAGACATTCCATTAGCAGTTGTTTGTGCGATCCTATCAGCTTCTTCAATCACCCTTTCCAACGTTGCTCCGGAAACGGGCTCTATTGGTTGTTCTGGGGTTAGACCATCTCCTTCTTTTCGCACGAACCATTGATCAGTTAGACCAAGTTTTATTAGCAACTCTTGTTTAGCTTCGTCAGTCATTTCTGGTGCAGCGGGAGGATTTGTTGCCCTTGTGGGACTTTCTTCGATTATCATATCTATGACTATATCTCATATATCAAAAAAACGCCGCAGAAGCGACGTTTTTAAATGTGGAGATGAGGGGCAATGAACCCCTGTCCGTAAACAAGATCAAGAGTGAGCACTACAGACATAGTCAATCTTTGGTATGAATTAACTGGTGGAAATGACAGACCATGCTAATTCACCCATAGCAGATTTGCTTAGCCCACCTCAGGCTATGAACTGTGAGGGCTGACACACGAACTGGGTTTTCACTAGTCAATTTCCGCTCGTGAAAGAACTCTGACTAATGTCCCTTACAAGTTGCAATTAAGCAACGGCGTAAGATGGAGCCATCAAACTGGCGACGGTGTCTACGGCTGAGCCGAAGAAACTTGCCACTTTGCTGGTTAGACTGCGAAATGAATTGGCAGTTATTGTTTTTGACTCTGTTTTACACCCGTGAGTCAAGGGTGGTCTGCACTTGCTAATGAGCTGTCACGTCGATGCAATTACATCCCCGTGATCTGTAGTATAGCTTTTTTAGTATTTTTTCTCAAGTAGCTGGTTTTTTTTATTGTTGTTATTATTGCTTATGAACCGTGTGCGATCGCTAGTCCATAAACGCTATTTGCACCAGCCGCTTTGAGTGCTCGGGCACAAGCTATAAGTGTGGCCCCGGTGGTGAGTACATCATCAAGCAGAATAATGTTTTGGTTGGCACACTCTGGAGTCGCAAGAAATGTGCCGGCTTGGTAATGTTCTAATCTTTCCGCTCGACTCAGTCCAGCTTGGGGAGAGGTTGGTTGAGCTCGAGTGAGCAGTGACAGATAAGGTATACATATTGATTTGCTGAGATGTTTGGTTATTAATTCTGCTTGATTGAAGCCACGTTGATTGAGTTTGCTTTTGTGCAGTGGCACCCAGGTAATTATGGAGGCAGTCCAATCGGGAAAGGAAGCAAATGCGAGGTTTGCAAGAATCTCGGCAATTGCAGTCACACCTTGGTATTTTAAGGCACGAATTAGCGACTTAATTGGTCTGTTGTAAATAAATATAGCTGCTGATTCATCTAGCGCAGGGTCTGTCGGTAAATGCTGTAGCAAAGGAATACCTGGTTCAATTAATTCTTGGCAATTCTTGCAGAATAACTTGCCAATTCGACCACAATTCACACAGAAAGATGGATAGAACAGTTTAAGGAAAAATGAGAGATTCACCTGACTAAAATATCAGAGGAAGATTAACCTAGTATGAAATTTGGTGGACAATACAGGACTCGAACCTGTGACCTCACGAATGTGAATCGTGCGCTCTAACCAGCTGAGCTAATTGTCCAAACAGATTTACAGCGAACAGAGTCAAGTTCGCTGGTAATAGTCGGTATTATATCGGTGAGCAGCATTCTTGATAAGAGGGATTCACCAGATGTCGATATCTGACCCATGATACAATTATTCTCGAGAAGGAAAATACTATGACAATCAAACAGACTTTAATGGAAGACATGAAAACAGCGATGAGAGCTCATGATTCGGTCAAGCTCAATACTATTCGTATGTTGATTTCTGATGTTAAAAACTTTGAAATCGATAATGGTGAGCAAGATGACGCTGGTGTGCAGAAAATTGCTGCCAAGTTAATCAAACAATGGCAAGATGCCATGACTGATTTTGTCAAAGCGGCTCGTGAAGACTTAATTGCCGAAACACAAGCTAAAATTGACATCATGACCGCCTATTTACCTCAGCAGTTGAGTGATGACCAGCTCAAGGCAGTGGTTGATGAAGTGTTGGCAGCGGCTCCAGTTAAGTCAATGGGCCCAGTAACTGGTATGGTGATGAAACGAGTGGCTGGTCAGGCAGATGGATCTCGAGTTTCAGCAATGGTCAAAGCAGCTTTAAGTTAACTGTCAGTTTATTGTCGGCAATCAACAGTAGCATTACTTTTAAATACACATTGTGAAGACTAAAACATTGGGGGAAATACTCAAAGATGCACGTATCAGTGCAGGTGTGGGACTCGATGAGCTTGAGTCATTGACTCGTATCAAATTGGTAAGTTTGCAAGCATTAGAGCGAGATGATTTCAGTCAATTACCCTCAGCAGTTTTCGTTAAAGGATATATCTGCAGCATTGCTCGAGCACTGGATGTAGATTCTAGACCGCTTTTGGCAATACTGCGTCGTGATTTCAAGTCAAGTGCGAAGGGGCATCTTCAAGCTCGAGAATTTTTGGTACCGATGGCAAACACTCAATTTGCACCAAGACCAATACGTTTTGTGGTTTTAGCCACATTCTGTATGGGTCTAGTATTGGCGCTATATGTGAGTTGGCAATGGTTTTTGCTCAATCAACCCCCGTCGGTATTATTGGTTAGTCCAACCGAACTGAGTGAAGTGGGGAGTGAGGTGAGCGTGACTGGTCGAACCAAACCTGAAGTGAGTGTGCTGATAAATGGGCAACCTGCCAACCTTAAGCCAGATGGATTATTTATTGGTGAAGTGTATTTTCCCAAAGATGGAATTGCCAATATTGTCGTGGAGGTTAAGGATCGCCGTGGTAAAAAAACCACTATTGAGCGACAGGTTTTGGTAAAAAGTAATTGATGTAGAATAGACTCATATGCAAGAAGCTCTCCCCATCTTATTCGCGATCGTTTTAATTGTGGTCACCATTGTCCTGTCGGTTGTCGGCGTTCAGTTGGTGTTGACTCTACTTGAGCTGAAGAGAACTTTGACTCGGGTAAATCAACTGCTTGATCAAGCTGAAGATAAATTTGAAAATGTACTTTCACCACTTCGAAATTTGGGCGGTATTGCTAGTGGGTTACAGACTGGTTTTCGAGTTTTTGAGTCATTCATTGGCTGGTTGAATCGAGCTAAAGATGATCGAGATGATTAGTTAACAGTTGAGTACTTTTTTTATGTCGCAAGATACTCCTGCCAACACACCGACTGAACATACAAAATCTGGTGTGTCTACTTTTGTAGGTGGATTTACCGTTGGAGTGTTGTTTGGTGTGGCTGGATATTATCTGTTCGGTACTAAGCAGGGCAAGGCTGTGAGAAATCTACTTACAGAGGAGTGGCAACTTGCGGAGCGATCAGCACATCTTCCAGTTGGTGAAGCTCATGTGAGCAAGCATTGGCAAAGTGCTTTTTCAAGATTAGCCAAGGAATTGGGGTTTAATCGTCGTCGACAGGCTTCGGTCTCAGGAAAAGTTGTCCGACAATCGGCTTTTATCAAGAAAAACCGTCCACATAAAAAGCCAAGCGGTAAGTTTAGCGGAATTTAATTCGATCGTAATTTTAAGTTGTAATTTACTCGACTGTTCTCCATAGAACATCGGGTATAATTGCTCCATGTTAACTCCCAATCAACTGCGACAACTGTACTTTGATTTTTTCGCGGGAAAATTAGCAGCAGCCCAGTCTTCGATTCCTATGGCAGCACATGCGATTGTGCCTTCATCACCGTTAGTTCCAGAAAACGATCCCACAACTTTGTTTACTGGTTCTGGCATGCAACCAATGATGCCGTATTTGCTCGGAGAAAAGCATCCAAAAGGACAACGAATTTGCGATTCTCAAAAATGTTTTCGTGCAGAAGACATTGAAGAGGTTGGTGATAACAGACATACCACTTTTTTCGAAATGTTAGGCAACTGGTCTCTGGGAGATTACTTTAAAAAAGAACAACTCACATGGTTTTATTATTTTCTAACTGAGCTAGTTGGACTGAAACCAGAAAAACTATATGTCACTGTGTTTGGCGGAAATGCTGAACTTAAAGTTGACCGCGATGATGAGTCAGTGGCAATTTGGCAGGAGATATTTGCTGCCGCTGGCATTGAGGCCAAAGCGATTGAAAATGCTAAAGCAAAAGGTATGCAGGGTGGTCGAATTTTCTTCTATGACGAGAAGAAAAACTGGTGGTCACGTGCGGGTGTTCCAGCGAATATGCCAGTTGGTGAGCCGGGTGGTCCAGATAGCGAAATGTTTTATGACTTTGGTAGTGAGTTACAGCTGCATGAAAACTCCGAATTTAAAAATGAACCCTGTCATGTAAATTGTGATTGTGGTCGTTTCTTGGAGATCGGCAACTCGGTGTTCATGAAATATCACAAAACTGCGACTGGTTTTGAGGAATTAGCACAACAAAATGTCGATTTCGGTGGTGGGTTTGAGCGAATTCTGGCTGCCTCACAAAATGAGCGTGATGTTTTTAACACCGCTATTTTTGCTCCTTTAATGGCAGTAATCAGTCAAACTAGTGGTCAAGAATATGCTACTTCTTCGCAGAAAGCTTCATTTCGAGTGATTGCTGACCATGTGCGAGCAGCAGTGATGCTGGTAGCTGATGGAGTTTTCCCCGGAAACAAAGAGCAAGGTTATGTGGTCAGAAGATTAATTCGTCGAGCGGTTCGTCATGGCAAAATGCTGGGCATTGAGCAAAGTTTTATGGCCAGTTTAGTCAGGCCATTGATCGAGCTATACAAGGAAGCATATCCAGTATTGGGCGAGCGTAGTGAGATAATTGAACAAGCGTTAACTCAAGAAGAGGCTAAATTTTTGAGAACAATTGCTAAAGGTCTCAAAGAATTTGATAAAGCACCACCAGTAGTGACGACAGAAGGTGCGACAGACGGCAAACAATATTTGAGTGGCGACTTGTCATTCAAACTCTACGAAACTTTTGGTTTTCCGCTTGAACTAACAATCGAAGAGGCAAAACTGCGTGGATTTGTAGTTCCTGAGGATATTTCAGCGACTTTTACGGTCGCAAAAACAGCCCATCAAGATATTTCGCGAACTGCCACAGCTGGCAAATTCAAAGGTGGTTTGCAAGATCAATCAGTGGTGACCACCAAATATCACACCGCCACACATTTGCTACATGCCGCGCTACGACAAGTTCTGGGTAAACATGTATCTCAAAAAGGTTCCAACATTACAGTTGAAAGACTTCGGTTTGATTTTTCTCATCCAGATGCATTGACTCCGATGCAGCTCAAAGAAATTGAAATACAAATCAATGAGTGGATTGTGGCTGACCTACCCATGACTAAGGCGATGATGGCTAAACAAGCTGCTTTAGATTCTGGAGCCATGGCTTTCTTTGTGGAGAAGTACCCAGATGAAGTTAGTGTCTACACAATTGGCAAATCAGGAGAGGCTTGGGTTTCTCGAGAACTCTGTGGTGGTCCTCATGTGGCACACACTGGAGAAATTGGGGCCATTAAAATCGTCAAAGAAAAAGCCATTTCTGCCGGAATTCGCAGAATATACGCTGAGTTGACTTAGTTTTACTACTCGATGTAGCTGACCATTTTTACCTTGACATTAGTCCTATAATAATTTATAATTGGACTGTGTGATGTTTTTTGTCAAATTTTGCATTTGATTGAAAGACTCACATGAACTTTAACACTGCAATTACTTAATTTGACTCGTGGTAGGCACCCAGACTTTGTGATGAAGCATGAGTGCCTAATCATGAGTCACCGTGCGACGGTGAACATGTTAGCAACTACCTTTCTTCTGGAGACAACTGATGATCAACCGTTCGAACATCCTTACAATTACTCTGTCGTTATTGCTTGGTGCCGTCATTGGTGCTTTTGCAATGAATTATTTCGCACCTGCTCCCAAGCAAGTGTTTGTGAGCACCACATATCAAACCTGCGTTGGCGATATCGCCGCAAATCAGGCGATGGTGCCACCCTACAAGGGCTTTACTCTTGACCCCGGTGACAATACGGCCGTTTACTATGGCTCAAACTTGTCCAATGGCAAAATGTCCATCACTCGGGTTGATTTGGTAACGGGTGAAAACAGTACTCCTTTTGGGGAGGGCTGGATCGAGGTCGAAAAGGTTAAGGTCGATGGCTATACCTTCACGGTGAATTCCGACCGCATGCTCGTGATCGTTGGTGAGAGTTGGTACAAAAGCATCGGCGTCTGGGATATCCACCAGTTCGGAGAATTTATTGATGGCAATTTCATTGTCAACGACAACATTCTCAACAAAAAGTAAATGCAGTGTTTGTATCAGCCAGAGACGAGAGTCTCTGGCTGAACTGCGTTTTGGGGTATTTTTTTTGCTGAATTTTACAGAAATCGATTTTTACCCAAGCAAAGCCGCATTAACTTTGCCTTTTGCCTGTGAATTTGCTTTAATGAGTACAAGATAGGCAATACGTGCCTATGCGGTGTTGACGGAGACACGAAACTATGGCTTTGCCCAGCTTGTTTGGAGGTAGTAAACCTCAAGATTCATACTTTCTAAGCCTCTATATAGGCGATTCTTTTGTGCAAGCTGCACTTTGGGGTATTAAACATAGTCAAGTCGAGATTATTAGCCAATCTGAATCACACGCGTACACAAGTCAAAAAGAAGTGACTGCCAAGACAGATGCTGCCCTTCAAGAATTGAGTGAAGAATCAGAAAAAACTAATAAAGTGGTTTTTGGATTTGACCCAAGTTGGATTAAACAAAATACTGTGGTTGAAGCTCGCAAAGGATTGGTCAAGGCAATCACCACTGATTTAGGATTAGAGCCGCTGGGATTTGTTTCAACTTCAGAATCACTCATTCAGCAGTTGATGTCGACGGAGATTTTGTTGTCTGCAGTTGTGCTATTTTTTCACCAAGATTTGGTGTCACTTTTTCTGATTCGGAAAAGTAAGTTAATTGCGTATGTTGATTCACCTAGAGGTGAAGACGTGATCGCTGATGTCAAAGAGGGATTAACTCGCTTAGTAAAGCAAGCGGGAGGTGATGAATATTTACCCTCAAGAGTATTGCTAGTGAAAGCCTCGATATATGACACTCAGTTGACTGAACAGCAGCCCCAACTAGTTGCGTATGATTTTAGTAATGATCAGCGATTTATTGAAAAACCAGTTTGTGAGGTTTTGCCAATTGATACAGTGCTGGAAGCAGTGACCAAGCAAGGTGGCTTAGCTGTGGCAAAACTGAATGGCTTGGTAGTTACCACTGCACCCACACAATCATTTCAACTTGATGGTCGAGCTATTAATAACGGAATTGGTCAGTCAAGTCAGGTGGGTGACTCAGCAGATTTTTCTGATGCTCAAATTGAGCCATCACCAACCAACCAAACGTTTGCAAGTAGTTTTGGCATTCCTATCGCTAGTAAGGCGGTGTTGGGTGTTGATGACGAGGCAGATGAAGTTTTTGCAGAGAAACGAGAAGATGAATTTGTGCCCATTGTGGTCAAAAAACACCCCTCAAAGAAGGGCGTGGTGATTGCTGGAATTATTGTTGGTTTAATTACAGTAGTGGGTGGTGGCATTGCTGCGTTGTGGTATTTGTATCAGATCCAGGTATCGTTGGTCTTGGCATCGCTGCCCATCTCAGATGAAGTCAAGATTACTCTTGATCCTTCGGCATCCGCCTCAGATCCAGAGAGATTGCTGCTTAAAGCACAACTAGTTAATAAAGAACTCTCCGATACTCTGACTCAAGAAACTACTGGAGTTAAATTGGTGGGTGATAAGGCAAAAGGTACAGTGGTTTTGTACAACAAAACCAGTTCTGCAAAGACTTTTGCCAAAGATACTATTTTGCATGTTGATGCACTAAAGTTCGCGTTAGCAGAAGAAGTACAAGTAGCTTCTGCTTCGGTTTCAGAAAACTCTGGTGGTGATGGTGAAAAGCGCGAATATGGCAAAAAAGAAGTCAATGTAGTTGCAGTTGATATTGGAGCCCAATCAAACATTGCCAAGGATGCTCAAATGAAAGTTGCTAATTTTGATACTAATACCTATGCGGCACTCGCAAAAGATGTGTTCTCGGGTGGTTCAAGTCGAGAAGTGAGAGTGGTTTCGGCTGATGACCACTTAAAATTGCAAAAAGAGTTGAGTGAATCCTTAGCTAAAAAAGCAGCAGCAGCTTTTAAGGCTGAGTCTGTCGATGGAAAATACATTTTGCCTTCAGGAAAATTCGAGAAAAAAGCTGCGGCATTTGATGTGGCAGTAGGGAAAGAGGCTGATAATATTTCACTGGAATTAACCATGCAGTTTGAGGGCGTGGTGTACGCCAAGGATGATGTTAAGCCACTTGCGTTGGCAGTGCTGGGAAGCCAGGTTAAAGAGGGATATGTTTTGGTTGACGAGGATCCAGAAATCTTGTCATCACCAAGCTTGATTGCTTCGACTTCCTCAAAAATTGTTTTGGATGCAAACATTTCTAGTAAGATTAAGCCGGTGGTTGATGCTCAAGTAATTCGTGATGAACTGCGAGGGGTGACCTCAGCTCGTGCGATCGAGTATCTCAAACAACATGGTGAATTCAAGTCAGTGACGATTACGTATCAACCAGTGATTGCTCGGGAGATTTTTGGATTGTTGCCAAGTGATTCCAGTCGAATTAATGTGGAGATACAAGAGTAAGTCGCATGGCACACACACAAACCATACCAGTTAACCAAGCTGAATTGATCCAATTCTATCGCCGTGCGTTACTGGCAGGTGTGCCACTCGATCAACTAGATCGTAAAGTAAAAAGGTTGCTGGAACGTAGTCATACCTCGCAAAGTCAAGAACACCAAGATGACCAAAAAAGAGATAAACGACTAATTGCTGCTATTCCCCGGGCTATTCGTTTTGGTGCAACAATGGTGCCAATAGTTTTAATTGCTCTGGGAGTGTCGTTAGTGGGCAGTGCGGTGATGCCCATTTTTGGGTACTATTTGTATACAGTACCGCAAATGCGAGCTACTGATTTATTGGCTCCAATTCCTCGAGAGAATGTTTTAGATGTAATGCCGTTGGTAATTGCTGAAGCCAAAACGAATGATGAAGAAGACGCTGTAGATGAGGGCAAAGATACAGACATGGGTCCTATTGTTGTCGACACAAAACTTGATTACACCAACCTGAGCAATTGGTTCGGTGATGGCGGATTGCCCCAACTTTCTAAACGCACCCAAGATGACGAGAAAATTATTGAGTATCGAATTGATATCCCAAAGGTGGATATAGCAAATGCAATGGTTACAGTAGGTGGGGATAATTTAAACAATGGCTTGATCCAATATCAGGGGACTTCACTTCCAGGTAAAGCAGGGTCACCAGTCATTTTTGGTCATTCGGTATTACGACAATTCTACAACCCGAAAGAGAGTAACCCACGCAGATATACCTCGATTTTCAGTAAAATCATGACCTTGCAAAAAGGCGATAAAATTTACGTCACCGTTGGCAATGCTAAATACACCTATGTAGTGCAAGAAAAATCTCAAGTGAAACCAACCGATACTTTCATTCTCTCGCAGAGATACGACGCTAAGCAATTGAAATTAGTGACTTGTGTGCCCGAAGGCACGTATTTATATCGGGGTGTAGTAACAGCACAACTGATTGCTGATTAGCACAGAGATCTATATCTATATATCATGAGATGAAATTACAATTTTTGTTGTGGCAATCTATTTCGTTTTGGCAAGCACTTTGGCGTCGACCAATGGTGCGTTTTGTGTTTGCAATGGCCTTGCTGATTGTGTTTTTAGGTTGGCTTGGTGGAGGCATATTGGGCAAAATTTTACCAAAAAAAACCTCTTCAGTTGCAGTTGTAACAGAATCAAGATCAAAGACAAAACTAAATACTTTATTGCAGACTGATGGTCCGACTCCGCAAATTCAAAGACCTAAAACAAAACAGTGGATCGCCTGTGATGAGGTGAGAAAGGTACTGTTTGATAGTGATCGCTGGTATGTTGGCTGTCGAGGTGGTGTTTTAGTGATGACACCGCAAGGGAAAATACTACGTCAATTTAGTCAAGCAGATGGAATAAGTAATGATATAGTCACCGATTTAGTCTTGATTCAGAGGAAATTGTTTATCGGGACTCAAGATGGACTCAACGTCGTTGATCTTGATACAGAGAAAGTGACTGTAATTCGGGTGCAAGAAGGTTTAGTGAGTGGCAGTAATCTCACACTCGCAGCGGATGGCGATGAAGTGTGGGTGGGCACATTTGATGGTGTTAGCCGCATTCACGTCCCGACAATGACTATCACCAACTATCGTAGTGAATTAATGGCAAATGCCACCAATTTCAATGTACATAGAATCATGGCTACCAGTAAAGCAGTCTATATTTCGCTGATTGGAAGTGCATACTCATCGGGAGGTTTGGCTCGATTTGATAAACAGAAACAACAGTTTGAACAATATCCTGCAGAGAGGTTTTTTACAAAACAATTCGCCACTTCAACAGATGTCCACTCAATCAACTATTTAGCAGTTGCAGCAGTTAACGATCAATTGTTGCTTCATGACGGTTCGTTGTTTTGGACTGCCAAAGATGCAGTCAACTTACAACTGACACCACAACCAAGTATCCATACAAAGCTCATAGCTCTTGCCAAAGATGAGAATATTAGTGGGATTGAGTTGTTGGGTAGCGTAAATAGTCAGGTGGCATTGCGTTTTTATAGTCACAGCAATTCAGAACAATTTGCGATCTACATACCTGGAAATAAAGAAATGAGAATTGTTTCCCCACAGGATCCGGCTCGGCCAATGGTGCTAGCACTTTCAAAATCAAAACCTTCGAATTCGTCGGTTGTTGATTGGATTAATTTAGCTGATAGGCCAATGGGTTTTGGTTCGCTACTCGCTGCCATTAACTCAGAGGTTTGGCTATCGACCGCAGATGGTGTTTGGAGTGTTGATGCCCAAAATGGGGTTTTTACTCGAAGAATTGGTTGGACGGATCAAACGGGAACCCCAGATCAAACATGGTTGGTACCGATGCCAGATACCAATCAAGCACTATTTGGCAGACAAATCTGTGGCATGGGTTGTCTTCAGCCAGAATTTTGGCTTATTTCTTGGCCAAACATGAATGCGACCCCCATTGCTCTGGGCGATGATGAAAAAACTTTTTTCCAAGCACAAGAGGGTGAGATAGAGGCACTTAATTATCAGTTTTTATCAGATCCGGTATGGGATGCAGGATTACAAGGTTTGGCATTTAACTTTTCTGGTAAGCGAGTGGCATACATTCCAGCAACAAAAGCTTGGAAACAACTTGAGAATGCAGACCAAGAATCCACTTCATTGGCAGAACAAAAGATCAAGTGTCATCAGTTTTACACAACAGACTCAGCTGGAGTGTTGCATGTTTCTGCAAATGGATGCCCGAATGAACTGGGGATGATCCGAGTTAATGACTTTGCTTTTTCGATTGGTCGTGGTCAAAATTCCAGTGACGATTGGCTATTGGACGGTACTGGTAAAAAAATAGATCAAATTACTGCTGGAGACAAAATTTACTCGCCATTTGAGGGTTGGACCGATCCAATCAGAGTGGTGAGCTGGAATAGCGATGCTGATTCAATTTGGTTGGCACATAACCGCGGTTTGGCTCAATACACCCCTCAAACTGCAACTTGGCAGTTGTATTTGAGCAAGGCTGGGTTGACTGGTCAAATTATTCAGGATATGTTGCTGATGCCCGATTGGGTGGTGGTGTTTAGTCGTGGTGGTCTGGCAATTGTCTCCAAAGACACTGCTTCAACAACGACACCTTGACCCTCACTTTACAATAAAATTAGAGGACTTTTTTAATGCAAGATTCACTTCATCCTAAAGCGATTGGCATCGATTATGGAACTACTCGTATTGGAGTTGCGGTTTCCTATGGGAGTTTGGCAGAGCCACTTTTAATTATTAATAACTCTGGCAGCGAAAAATCAGAGAATGGTGTTGTCATCGAATCCGCATTGCATCAAATTGCAAGTATTTGCCAACTTGAAAGAGCAATCGAGATTGTGGTGGGGTATTCTGAACAAGCAATGGGTGAGAAAAGCTCAAAGTTTGCACGATTGGTTCAAGAGGAAACACATTTACCAACAATGCTTTTTGATGAAACCTTAACGAGTGCAGCAGCAACTCAAAAACTGCGTGAATCTGGAGCTCCCAGAAAAAAACGTTCTGGAAAAGTTGATCACTATTCTGCAGCGCTCATACTTGAGGAGTGGTTGGAATCAAGTCCAACATGATAAACTAGTCCACATGCGGAAAATTCTTCTTGGGTTGGTATTTTTTGGGGTACTATTGCTGGTGGGGTTTGCGGCACTGGGTTATTGGCTGTTGCAGCCTATTTCAAAAATATCTGAAACACAGTCGTTTGTAGTGCCAAAAGGTCAAGCCGTTTCGATAATTGCGACGCGTTTAACTGATCAAAAATTGATAAAACATCCACTCGTTTTCCGTGCAGTGGTTTGGAAGCAGCAACTGACTAAAAAAATTCAGGCTGGAACCTTCAAGCTCAGTTCATCTCAAACACCTGTAGAAATTGCGTTAACTTTGACTGAGGGGACAAATGATCAATGGGTGACGATTACAGAAGGTCTGAGACGAGAAGAAATTGCAGAGGTTCTAAAAACACAGGTTGAGGGATTTGATGTTGACGGTTTTTTGGCTGCATCTCATGGATTCGAAGGTCAGCTGTTTCCAGATACATACCTAATTCCTCGACAAATTACGGCTGAAGCTATGGTGACTCTGCTAACAGATACCTATCGTCAAAAAGTAATAGTCCCAAATCAAGAATTATTAAAAACACAACCACGTACAGAATTAGAAATTCTAGTATTGGCATCATTGATCGAGCGAGAAGCTCGCGGCAGTGTCCAGCAGAAAATAGTTGGAGACATTCTCAATCACCGACTGGAGATTGGGATGGCACTGCAGGTAGACGCTACCTTGCAATACGTCCGGGGTTTCGATGGCAAGTCATGGTGGCCAACACCTCTGGCAGCTGACCGAGCATTACAGTCGCCATTCAATACCTATGCAAATCCAGGTTTGCCTCCAAGACCGATCTGTAATCCAGGAGAACAGGCATTTTTAGCGGCACTAAGCCCTCAGTCAACAGATTACCTATTTTATCTGCACGACAATGATGGCAAGATTCATCCTGCAGAAACATTAGAACAGCACAACGCTAATATTGCCAAATATTTGCAATAATTGTTTTACTCTAGTTGATTTCGTGCTTTTTGTATCGGTTTGTGATAGTTTAATGGTGCTGTGTCATGAAAAAAACATCATTAAGCTTGGTTGTTCCTGCATTTTTACAAGAAAAAACAATTTTGTCGGATATCAGGTCAAAATTGAAAGTATTGCAAAAAACTGGTCTAGATTATGAACTGATTGTGGTGGTTGATGGTGCTGGTGACAGTACCTTTAAAAAGCTTGCTAAGGCGAATTTGCCTAAGGTTAGATGTCTACAATACCAGTTGAATCAAGGTAAGAGTTATGCAATCAGATTCGGGATGAGTTTGACCAAAAGTGAGTATGTGATGTATATGGATGCTGGTAAAGAGATTGATCCACAAGGTATTTTGATGTTGCTGGAACACATGCGTTGGTACGATGCGGATGTAATTGTTGGCAGCAAACGTCACTCAGCTTCTCAGGTAGAGTATTCTTTGGTTAGAAAAATACTGAGTTGGGGATACTATTACTTAGTTAAAATACTGTTTGGGCTGGAAATTACTGATACTCAAGCTGGAATTAAGTTATTTCGTCACAAAGTAATTAAAAAAATCTTGCCAATTCTATTGGAAAAACGATTTGTGGGCGATTTGGAGATGTTGCTCGTTGCTCGGAAATGTGGTTTTACGAAAATATATGAAGCTCCAATCCGTTTAAATTACCACTTGGCAAACGTAACTTCTGCCGCAACTTTGAAGGCTATCATGCAGATACTGCTCGATACAGCGAAAGTATTCTGGAGATATTATTTTTCTTAATATGCTAGGCACCAGAGAAAACTAACGGGACAAGTCCAATATACTCAGGTTGGTCGCTTTTGAGTACAAAAAGTGCCCTTTCGTTTAAAAAAATAGTTGTCTTCTATTTACTAACAATGACTTTTACATTTACTTGTTTGGAATCTGCAACCTCAAACAATACGCCGGCGAATAATGTATCTTCAAATCCTACCATTGCATACGCATTTTTGCCGAGTTCATATTGAGCAGAGTTGAGCACAGATCCACCAGGATTTAAGCCTTGTAACATCCCGGTTTTTTGGTCGAATGCAAAATGCAACATGATCGGTTTTGAGTCTCCATTAACGGGTTGATTTGGCATATTTGGTTGGCCATTTTCATCAAATAGAATAGGTTGCCCATCTTTTAAATATTCTGCACTCAAGCCTAATTCTGTTATTTTTACCCCAATTACACCATGAGTATTTGTCACTTCAATTTTCATTCGTCTTCCTGCCCGATACCAGAACTCGTAGACTTGAGGGGAAGATTGCATACCAGGTTCAACTGTAGCTTCCCAGAAGGTATCCTGCGACGCAAGTCGCTGCTGTAGTTCGGTGTCAAAATCCAGATACTTTTGATAATTCTCGGAAGTTTTTGAAGGTGGTTGGAAGACGCAATTTATGCGACAACCTTGAATGCCGTCAACCTCATCCGCTTGTTTCGTCATAAAATCTCTCGTATCTGTTGAGTCGCTGATTCTTTCTAGCAGTTGTTGGGTTTCTGGACTCGATGCTAGGTATGCATCCCACAACTCGTCGGTAGAAATTTCCCTTTGGGTGTTTGTTTCTTCAGGTATTTGTGTATTTGGATGAGTGTTTTCCTCAGGAGTATTTTGTTGTGTCGACACAAAATCTTTAGGGGTAGGTGTTGCTAGATGCGGTAGAGCAGCGTCATTGCGATTTGGTGTTGAGTGCAGATTGAAACCATTTTTGCCGATATATATCCCAGTAGCTACTATTCCGAGTAAGCCGACCAGAGCAGCTCGTTTTAAATTAATTCGTCTCTTTCGCTGTTTTGTTTCGCGAGCAACAACATCAAAGCGACGAAGTGCAGTGAGTTGCAGTAAATTTTCTAGTGCAGTGAACTCTTTTGTACTGAGCGTCAACTTTGGTGCATCTTGATTTGGAAGATACAATTCGATTTGATCGCCAAAAGTTTTTATTTCACATTTTATAGCTCTCAGAGCTAGCTCAAGTGACGACTTGCTTTCTTTCATCTGGAATCCAAGGCCACTATTTGTTAGCAGTAGCAAATAACCGAAATGTTCTGCAAATGCATTTAACAGAAATACATTTTTACCCATTTCTTGTTTATTACGTTTTTCTATCTTTTGGAGTGACAACCCATCATCACCTGCTATTTTTTGAAGTTGCTGTCGTAACTGTACTTGTGAATCCCCTTGAAAAGCACCAGTGAACTGTTCAAAAACTCGAGTGAGCACCTGGATTTTGGGCGTGAATGTAATGGCCGAGGTGTGCAATGAGTTTTTTAGTCTTTGTTTTATGGGTGCTTGTCCATATTGGTCGACGAGTGTTGCAAATCCCAGCTGCACTAAATCACTCGTTACGATTTTGTTCTCAGTGAATTTTGACTGAAGTGGTCTTGCTACCATCAGAGGAGGTCGGAATTGATCTGCAGTACTTTGTTGTGCTTGCCATGTCCAAAACTTTAGAAGCACATCTCTAGTAATAATTGCTAATTGATCATCCGCTGGATTGACTGCAATCGCTGATTGCCAGACTCTATCAAGAGCTTGCTGCCTGCTAGAAAAATTAATTTGACAATCTGCTGCCCTTCGCATGTAGTTTGCTAAAGTACGCTCTTGTGGCGACAAGTCTTCGCTTTCGCTACTACCCCGGCCGAAGCGATGTCCATCAAACTTCAAAAAGAATTCTTGAGGTAAGCTGGATGTTGTAGATTCAATTTTTGTAAACTTTTCAGTAGACTCTGACATTTTTGCAAGAATTAGGCTATGTTTGTTAACTTCCAATGTATCAATACCAGACCAGATTTCATAGAATGAGGCATTCTGCTTGCATTACAACTGATTTTGTGACTTAATTACTTCGCAAGCTGTTGGTTTGGCCACTTAGCTCTTGTTTTTTCATTTCTTCATTGATAGAATGTGCGTTTGTTGTTAGGCTTTATTGTTTTGAGTGTTTATCTGGTCAGAGACGTCACATTGACCCCAAATACTCGAGATAATAGAGACTATTGATAACCATTAATTAGGGACCAGCTCGCGCGTGTTTTTCAGCACTGCACATCAAATCTAAGTCAAATCGCAGGAGACTATTGGGTAGTCTCTGTTTTTGTCTAAACTTGATGTCTGATCTCTAATAAAAATAGTACAAACGGTAGCCGGATATAACCAAAGAAGGAGCCTTCATGCCACAAGCCAAGCGAGATAATTGGGGACAAGAGCATCATAAACTACCAGAACTCGATTTAATCGGGTTGCAATTCGACAGTTATGCCGAATTTCTCAAAAATGGTATTGCAGAATCCCTCGCAGAGGTGAATGGTGAAAAAGGCATTGAAGATTTTACCGGTAAAAACTGGGTACTAAAGTTTAGTAACCATCGCTTTGGTGAGCCAAAGTGCACACCAGCTCAAGCAAAATATAAAGCTATTTCTCACGATATGCCTCTCTACGTTGAGGCAACACTGCTCAACAAGAAAACTGGTGAAGAGCAAACTCAAGAGGTGTTTTTGGGCGATGTCCCAAAGATGACTAAAGTGGGTACTTTCATCATTAACGGTATTGAACGTGCAGTCGTAACTCAATTAGTTCGCTCGCCAGGTGTCTTTTTCTCTGGAGATGCAGACGCAACTACCAAACGAGTTTTATTCAAAGCAGAACTTCGCCCACTTCGCGGCTCATGGTTGGAGATCAATGTTGGTCGTCGAGATGTCATTACAGTTAAGATCGACCGTCGTCGCAAGATGCCAGCAACTGTGTTGCTGCGTGCTTTGGGTTATGGAACAGACGAAGAAATTCGTGAGCTATACCGCGATGTGATTGCCAAGGATGACTTGCAATTGCTCGAACAGACTTTGGCTAAGGATTCCACCAAGAGTCAAACAGAAGCTTTGCTTGAGATCTACGAAAAGATGCGCCCCGGTGAGCCAGCAGTAGTTGAGACCGCTAAAGAATATTTAAAACAATTATTCTTTGATCCACGTCGTTATGACTTGGGTAAAGTAGGTCGTTATAAACTCAACCGTCGTTTGAAGGTGTCAGCACCTGAAGACATGGTTGTGTTAACAAAAGAAGACATCGTTTCAGCAGTTGGCTATTTGGTAGGTCTGCAAAATGGCCATGGTAAAGTTGATGATATCGATCATTTGAGTAACCGCCGCGTTCGCCGAATCGGTGAACTTGTCCAAGCAAATGCTTTCCGCATTGGCTTAATCCGCTTAGAGCGTTCAATCCGCGAAAAAATGTCACTGACCAAAACTGATGAGGTTCTTACTCCTTCAGCATTGGTTAACGCTCGACCATTAATCGCTACTATTTCTGAGTTTTTCCGCCGCAACCGCTTATCTACCATTTTGGATCAAACCAATCCATTAGCTGAGGTCGATAACTTACGTCGTTTATCTGTGATGGGTACTGGTGGTGTGACTCGAGAGCGTGCTGCTTTCTCGATGCGTGATATTAACGCTTCACAATACTCTCGTATCTGTCCAGTCCGTTCACCAGAGGGTCCAAACATTGGTTTGGTTACCTATTTGGCTCTCTATACTCACGTCAACAAATACGGTTTCTTAGAGGCTCCATACTTCCGTGTCACTAAAGATAAGAATGGTATGAAGATTACTGATGAAATCGTTTATTTAGCTGCAGATGAGGAAGAAGACTACAAAATTACTCACTCAGGTATCAATATTGATGCCAATCGATACATCAACCAAGAATGGGTACCTATTCGTCACATGAATAAGTTCCTTGAGGGTTCTGTTGAAGAGGTTGAGTACGTTGACGTAGTCCCTCGCCAGGTGATTGGTACTTCAGCTTCCTTGATTCCATTTATTGCTCATGATGAAGCCAACCGTGCTCTGATGGGTACTCACATGCAGTGTCAGGCTGTGCCTTTGGTACTACCTGAAGCTCCAATTGTGGGAACAGGCATGGAAGAAGAAGTTGCTACAGCCATGGGTCGCACTGTTCGAGCAAACTTTGATGGTGTGGTTGAGTATGTTGATGCTTCACAGGTAGTGCTCAAACTCAGTAAAGCAGATGCAAAGCTTGCTGCTGATTTAGCTAAAGTTGGCGATGAAGCAATTGAAGTAGCCGGTGAGAAACAAACCTTTAAAGTCAGCAAATTTGAGCGCACTGCTCAAAGTACCAGTTATTCACAACGAGTAATTGTTCATGTTGGCCAAGAAGTTAAAGCCGGTGAGGTCATTATTGATGGCCCATCAGCTGACCAAGGCGAACTTGCTTTGGGTACCAACCTCTTAATTGCGTACGCTTCATTTGATGGTTTGGGATATGAAGATGCTATCGTGATCTCAGATCGTTTGGTTAAAGATGATTCTTTAACTTCTATCCAGATCAGTGAACATCGCTCAAAACTCATGGATACGAGACTTGGGCCTGAAGAGTTAACCAATGATATTCCTAACGTCAGTGAGACTTATTTAAGTAACTTAACCATTGACGGTATTATCCGAGTTGGTAGTGATGTCACAGCAGGTGATATTTTGGTCGGTAAGATTGCTCCTAAAGGTGAAACTGAGCTAACTCCAGAAGAGAGATTGCTCCGTGCCATTTTTGGTGAGAAATCACGCGAAGTCAGAGATACCTCACTACGCTTACCTCACGGTGATAGTGGCACTGTTATAGACGTTCAAGTACTTGATAGAAACTTGGGTGATGAACTCGACCCAGGAACCATCAAAGAAGTCATCGTTCGAGTAGCTCAAATGCGTAAGATTCGTGTTGGAGACAAGCTCGCTGGACGTCATGGAAACAAGGGTGTTATTAGTAAAATCGTGCCTATGGCCGATATGCCACATCTTGAAGATGGTGTGCCAGTTGATATCATCATTTCACCATTGTCTGTGTTGGCTCGTATGAACCTTGGCCAGTTGCTTGAAGCTCACTTGGGCTGGGCAGCTAAGACCATGGGCGTTAAAGCGGCTATTCCAGCTTTTGAAGATATTGATGAGGGTCGAATCTGGACAGAGCTTGAAAGAGCAGGCTTGCCAGCAGATGGCAAAGCTCAACTATACGATGGTCGCACTGGCGAAACCTTTAAAGAGAAGACGGTGGTCGGCGTCGCATATATCTTGAAGTTGTCACACATGGTTGACGACAAGACTCATGCTCGCTCTACTGGACCTTACAGTTTGGTGACTCAACAGCCACTGGGCGGTAAAGCACAGATGGGTGGTCAGCGTGTTGGTGAAATGGAGGTCTGGGCACTTGAAGCACATCGTGCTGCTCACGTCTTGCAAGAGATGTTGACCATCAAGTCAGATGACGTTCGGGGTCGTGCCAAAGCCTTTGAGGCAATGGTTAAGGGCACCGAGATTCCAGCTCCAACAGTACCTGAAGCCTTCCGAGTTATGGTTCGTGAATTGAACTCACTTGGCTTGGATATCATTGCTAAGGAAATGGAAGAAGTCATTGATGAAGACAGCCAACCAGCCAAGTTATCACTTGAGCAGGATGAGTTGCTAGATGACACTGCTGTATTGCTCGCTGAAGAAGATGAAACTTCTGAGGACGAAGCTGAGGATGTTGAAGAAGATGAAGATGCTGCTGAACCAGATAGTGAGGAAATAACCGACTTTGAAGTCGATACCGATGGAAAGGAGGGTGTTTAACATGTCCGACGTAAACCAAATCATGCAAGATAACACAGCTAATCAAATGGCCCCAATGAAAAACATTGTGGACTTTTCAGCTCTGCAGATTAAGATTGCCTCTCCTGAAATCATCATGTCATGGTCACATGGCGAGGTGAAGAAGCCAGAGACCATCAACTATCGCTCTCTGAAGCCAGAGAAAGATGGTTTGTTTGACGAGAAGATCTTTGGACCTACCAAAGATTACGAATGTTACTGTGGTAAATACAAGCGAATCCGTTATAAAGGCATCGTTTGTGACAAATGTGGTGTGGAAGTCACTCAAGCTCGCGTTCGACGTGAGCGGATGGCTCACATTACTTTGGCAGCACCAGTAGCTCACATTTGGTTCTTCAAAGGTGCACCTTCTAAGTTGTCGTTATTACTGGATATTTCTCCACGTAACTTAAACTCAATTCTATACTTCTCACAGTACATCGTACTTGAGGTGGATAGTGAAGCTAAAGCACAAGTGCTTGAGCAAATTGATGTCAATTTAGTAGCTGCTCAAGATGAGCTTAAAGCTGCAGTAGAGACAGAAGTAAACGCACTCAAAGAGAGTTTGATCAAGGATCGCGAAGCGGTTAAAGGCAAAGTTAAGAGTAAAGAGGCATTGCAGCTCAAACTCGACGAAGTTGACCTGAAAGCTAAGAATCGCATCAGTGCTCTCAAGACTCAACTCGAGACTCAATACGAACAGACCGCTGAGATTTATAAGACCATCAAAACCATGGTCAAGAAAATCCACAAGGGTACTATTTTGAGTGAGGATGAATACCTGAAACTCGAAGAATACGATGTGGCTGATCATTTGAGAGTGGGTATGGGTGCTGAAAGTATCCTCGAATTGGTGCAAGAGATTGATTTGGATGACTTAGTTGAACGCCTTCGCAAAGAGATGGCTGAGAGTAAGGGTCCAAAAAAGATCAAAGCTACCAAACGACTGCGTGTAGTTGAAGGTCTCAAGAAGGCAGTTATTGATCCAGCATGGATGTTTATGACTGTGTTGCCAGTGATCCCTCCAGATTTACGCCCAATGGTGCAACTCTCAGGCGGTCGCTTTGCATCTTCAGATCTCAACGACCTCTATCGCCGTGTGATTAACCGTAATAGTCGCTTAAAGCATTTGATTGACCTCGGTGCTCCAGAGATTATTTTGCGCAATGAGAAACGAATGCTCCAGGAAGCTGTCGACTCATTAATCGATAGTTCACAAGCACGACAATCTCGCCGCCGCAGTAATCGCAAGCCCCTTCGCTCTCTCTCAGAGATGCTGCGAGGTAAACAAGGTCGCTTCCGTCAGAACTTGTTGGGTAAACGTGTTGACTATTCAGGTCGTTCAGTTATCGTCGTTGGTCCAGAACTCAAGTTAAATGAGTGTGGTTTGCCAAAAGAGATGGCTCTTGAGATGTTTAAGCCATACGTACTGCGCGAGTTAATCGCTCAGGGTATTGCTCCAAACGTTAAGAGTGCTCGTCACTTGGTTGATCGCGGTGAGCCAGCAGTCTATGACATTCTCGAGAAAGTCATTACCAACCATCCAGTTATCTTGAATCGTGCTCCAACCTTGCACAAACTTGGTATGCAGGCTTTCTTCCCACAATTGATTGAGGGAAGTGCCATTCGCTTGCACCCTTGTGTGTGTTCTGGTTATAACGCCGACTTTGATGGTGACCAGATGGCTGTACACGTACCTTTAACTGTCGAAGCTCAAACTGAAGCAATCGAGTTAATGATGGCTACTCACAATCTGTTGAAGCCAGCTAACGGTGAACCTATAACTGTGCCTAACAAAGAGATGGCGATGGGTATTTTCTACTACACCACCATCAACGAAGATTTCGAGAAGAGTCCAGTGTTGTTTGCTTCCAAAGATGAAGCTTACTACGCTCACCAAGCAGACAGAATTGATTTACGTCAATTAATCACTGTTCGCACTGATGTTAAGGGCACTCAACAAATGGTTGAGACTACTATCGGTCGCTTGCTTTTCAACGACGTTTTACCAGTGAGTTTGCAGTTTGTGAACGAGCCAGTCAACGCCAAGAAAATCAAGGAATTGGTGACTGTAGCTATCGAGACTGAACCACACGATCGTGTGGCTAAGTTAATCGATGATATTAAAGATCTTGGTTTTGAATCAGCAACACGTTCGGGTCTTTCAGTGTCAGTGACCGACTGTGAAATGATTGATGACAAGGATGACATTATTGAGATCGCCAACAAGAAAGTTGAGCGAATTCAAGAGGGTTATCTCCAAGGTTTAATCACCGATGATGAGCGTCGCCGTAAATCACTCGATGTCTGGATGAAGGCAACTGACGAGATGGCTGAGAAGACCTGGGATTCTTATGCTGAGACTAACTCAGTGAAGATCATGATTAACTCAGGAGGTACTCGTGCTTCTAAAGATCAGGTGAAACAGCTGGCAGCTATGCGTGGTTTGGTTGTTGATCCACTGGGAAATATCGTGGAAATGCCAACCAAGTCTAACTTCCGTCAGGGTTTAACTATCTTCGAATATGTGACTTCAGCTCGTGGTTCTCGTAAGGGTTTGACTGACTCAGCTATCAAAACTGCTGATGCCGGTTATCTCACTCGACGTTTAACTGACGTAGCTCATGACGTCATCATTCGTTCAGAGGATTGTGGCACCGATCAAGGTTTGGAGATTTCAAAGTCAAGTCGCCGAGACATTTTCGCAGCCCGAATCACCGGTCGTATCATCATGACCGATGCAAAAGCTGGCAGCAAAGTGATCTTGAAGGCTGGTGATGTCATCACCCCAACCATCGCTATTGAACTTGATCAAAACGAGAAGATTGAGAGTGTCTACGTTCGCTCACCTTTGACCTGTAAGTCTCGTAAGGGCATGTGTCAGAAGTGTTACGGATGGGATTTCTCAACTCGAGCCATGGTGGAGTACGGTGTGCCAGTAGGTGTCATCGCTGCTCAATCAATTGGTGAACCAGGTACTCAGCTCACTATGCGTGTGAAGCACACTGGAGGTATCGTCGGTCTCGACGTGACTCAAGGTCTACCACGTGTGGAGGAATTGCTTGAGGCTCGTATCCCCAAGTCAACTGCTCTGTTAGCTCATATCACTGGTAAGATCAAAATCGAAGAAACTGAAGAAGAGCGGGTGATTCATATCAAATCAACCACTCCTCCAGTTGAAGAAGAGTCTTACACTTTGCCACTTGGAGTTGATCCAATTGTCAAAGATGGTGATTTGGTCTTCATGGGTCAACCTTTGACCAGTGGTTCCATCAATATTCAAGAGTTGCTGCAGGTTAAGGGTTTACTCCAGGCTCAACAGTACATCATTGTGCAGGTGCAGAATGTGTATGAGTCACAGGGTATTACCATTAACGATCGCCACTTTGAGGTCATCGCTCGCAAGATGGGTGACAAGGTCAGAATAGAGATGGGTGGAGATACAGACCTCTTGGTTGGTGAAGTAACCGAACGCAGTCGTTTTATGGAAATCAATGATGGAGCAATGGCCGCAGGTGGTGATCCAGCTACAGCTAAAGTTCTATTACTTGGTATTACTCGATCATCACTCTTTACCAGTTCATGGTTGTCAGCCGCTTCTTTCCAACACACTAAACACGTGTTGACCGATGCAGCTGCCTGTGGTGCAGTCGATTACCTTGAAGGTTTGAAGGAAAATGTCATTATCGGACGTTTAATTCCAACCTCCAAAGAGCGCGCAATGGCTGGGGCTTAGGCGGTCCAAGTCATTTTTGAGACAAAGAAACGTTGTCGGCTGGGGGTTGCAGCCAGCCGACAATGAAAAAAGCGTGCGAACATGGTACAATTCCCTGGTTTGGAACGGATCAGGGTTATTTGAACTTTGTGATAGTTTCAGCAAGCCGAACAATTAGTACATAGAAACCAGAAAGTAGTTTGCCCAATGCCAACTATTAATCAACTCATTCGTAAGGGAGGCCGAACAAGCCGAGCTAAACGTATCAAAACAACTGCATTACGCAGAAGTTTTAACACTATTACCGGTAAGGTAGTAAAAACCATCAATCCACAAAAGCGTGGAGTTTGTACTGTGGTCAAAACCATGACTCCAAAGAAACCAAACTCAGCTTTACGTAAGGTGGCTCGTGTACGTCTTTCCAATAAAATGGAAGTGAGTGCTTACATCATGGGTGAGGGTCATAACTTGGCAGAGCATAGTATCGTTTTGGTTCGTGGTGGTCGTGTTAAAGATCTCCCCGGTGTGAAATATCACATCGTCCGTGGTAAGTTTGACTGTGCAGGTGTTGCTAATCGCAAAACCAGTCGCAGCAAGTATGGTGTCAAGAAAGCCTAATTATGCGTACCAAAAAAGCCGTTACCAGAGAAACAACGCCAGATGCGCGTTATAACTCGACCTTAGTCGCTAAAATCATTAATCGTTCCATGTACGATGGTAAAAAGTCAGTCGCTCAAAAGCAGGTATATGCCGCTTTAGAGATGTTGGCTGCTGAGACTAAAAAACCAGCACTTGAGGCATTGGATGATGTAATCCGCAACCTCACTCCTCAAATGGAAGTGCGTTCACGCCGAGTTGGTGGTGCCTCATATCAGGTACCTATGCCAGTTCGTGGTCGTCGTGGCACAACTTTGACCATCCGTTGGTTAGTTGGCGAAGCCAACAAACGTCCAAACAGACAATTTCATAGCTATGCCGAGAAATTGGTAGCAGAGATGATGGATGCTTTGGATAACAAGGGTGGAGCAATCGAGAAACGCAATGTGTCTCACCGTATGGCTGAGTCTAACAAAGCATTCTCACATTTCCGCTGGTAATCAGTGGATTTGGTTTATCCAACGTGCAATTGTTTTTGTAGTAAGTACTATTCATAATTTCGTGTATGTCACAACAAAATGTAGGTTCAGATCGTCAAGTACCGCTCGAGCGGATTCGTAATATTGGTATTATTGCCCACATTGATGCGGGTAAGACCACCACTACCGAGCGAATTTTATTTTTTACTGGTAGAACCTATAAAATTGGTGAGGTGCATGAAGGTGCAGCTACTATGGACTGGATGGCACAGGAGCAGGAACGTGGAATTACCATCGTTTCAGCCGCTACCACTGCCTTCTGGACTCCACATTTTGACACCCATCTTCCTAAAGAACGCTATCGTTTCAACATTATTGATACTCCAGGTCACGTTGATTTCACTGCTGAAGTAGAGCGCTCACTGCGTGTTTTGGACGGTGGCATCACTGTTCTCGATGCATCTGAGGGTGTGCAGTCACAGTCAGAGACAGTTTGGCGTCAGGCTGATAAATACAATGTGCCTCGTATCTGTTTTGTAAACAAAATGGATAAATTGGGTGCAGATTTCAATGCAACCGTTGAAGATATCCGAGTTAAGTTTGGTGTCAAACCAGCTCCTATGGTTTTACCAATGGGTGCAGAGGTTGATTTCAAGGGTGTGATCCAATTAATTGAACGCAAAGCCTTATTCTGGAAAGATCACGAAGCAGACACTGAGCCAGAAGAGAAGGAAATTCCAGCAGAATTCAAAGAATTGGCTGAGAAGATGCGCGATAACTTGGTTGAGTTGATTTCAGAAACTGATGATGCATTGATGGAGAAATATTTAACTGGTGAAGAAGTCAGCATCAATGAGCTCAAAGCAGCACTTCGCCGTGCAGTTATTGGCTATAAGTTGGTGCCAATTTACGCAGGTTCATCACTCAAAAACACTGGTGTTCAGCCATTGTTAGATGCAGTTGTTGAATACTTGCCATCCCCAGTTGATATCGAACAAATTGAAGGTACCTTGCCACGTAGTGAAGAGGTAATAACTCGTAAATTAGTTCCAGAAGAAAAATTCAGTGGTTTAGCATTCAAGATTCAAACTGATCCACACGTCGGTAAATTGACTTATGTCCGTATCTACTCAGGCACTTTGCAGGCTGGTAGTTACGCATACAACTCAATTCGAGGATCTCGTGAGCGTGTTGGTCGTTTGCTATTAATGCATGCCAACCAACGTGAAGAAATCCAAGAGGCTCGTGCCGGTGAAATCGTGGCTGTAGTTGGTTTGAAAGATACCAGAACTGGTGACACTTTGTGTGATCAGGCTGCTCCAATTATTTTGGAGGGTATCAAGTTTGCCGCTCCAGTTATCTATTTGGCAATCGAGCCAAAGACCAAAGCTGATCAGGAGAAAATGGGTGTGGCTCTTGGCAAACTTAGTGAGGAAGATCCTACTTTCGCAATTAAAGTCGATCATGAAACCGGCCAAACCATCATTGGTGGTATGGGTGAGTTACATCTTGATATCTTAGTTGATCGAATGAAGCGTGAGTTCAAGGTTGAAGCTAATGTCGGTGCACCACAAGTTGCTTACCGAGAGGGTATTACCAAAGCCACTAAAGGTGAAGGTAAATACATCAAGCAGAGTGGTGGCCGTGGTCAATACGGACATGCTTTAATTCGTGTTGAGCCGAAAGATCGTGGCACTGGATATGAATTCGTTAATGATATTACCGGTGGTGTGGTTCCAAAAGAATATATTGAGCCAATCAATAAAGGTATCCAAGAGTCTTTGGAGCGTGGTTTCTTGGCCGGATATCCAATGAGTGATCTCAAGGTCGAGCTCTATGATGGTACTTACCATGAAGTTGACTCAAGTGAAATGTCATTTAAAATGGCAGGTTCCATGGCAATTAAAGATGCAATGAAGACAGCGGGCTTGGTACTACTTGAGCCAATCATGCAGATCGAAGTCACTACCCCAGAAAGTTTTATGGGAGATGTGATTGGTGATTTGGGTGGCAAACGTGCTCAAATTCAAAACACCGCTACTCGTGGAACTGCAGTGATCATCAAGGCATTAGTTCCTTTGGCAGAAATGCAAGGCTATGTGACCACACTTCGAGGTATGACTCAGGGTCGTGCTAGTAGTGTGATGTTGCCCAGTCATTACGACATTGTGCCAAATAACATTACCGAAAAGATCATTGAGGCTCGAAAAGGCTTTGAGGCTCGAAATAGAATTAGTTGATAGAACAAGGAGGCGATACGGTTGAGCGACCTGGACACGTATCGAACAGACCTGAGAGTCCTTTCATTGGGATGACGGATGAACAGGAGAAAGAGGCGGGTACTCCCCGAGGTCCGGAAGCTGACGATGCGGTGGAAAGACAAAAAAACCGCAACATATCTCCGGATGACAAAGATGAACTGTAAGTATCTGGAACAGTGATTGAGTGAATACGAAATTGCCACTCATTTTAGTGACAGACAATTGATATAATAACGATTCGCCAGGCACTCTGGCAAATATTAGAAAGTAATAAGAAATTAGAGGAGAACAACTTATGGCAGACGTCAAATATGTCCGCAATAAACCTCACGTCAACATTGGTACTATTGGTCACGTCGACCATGGTAAAACCACTTTGACTGCGGCTATTACCCAAACCTTGGTGAAAAAAGTTCCAAGTGATATTAACAAGGCAATGGTTTACGCCGATATCGATAACGCTCCAGAAGAAGCAGCTCGTGGTGTGACCATTAACATTTCACACATTGAGTACGAAACCGAGAAACGTCACTACGCTCATATTGATGCTCCAGGTCATGCTGACTACATCAAAAACATGATCACTGGTGCCGCTCAAATGGATGGTGCTATCTTGGTCGTAGCTGCAACTGATGGTCCTATGCCTCAGACCCGAGAGCATATTCTCTTGGCCAAGCAAGTTAACGTTCCAAAATTGATCGTTGCATTGAATAAATGTGACATGGTTGATGATGCAGAACTGCTTGACTTAGTCGAGATGGAGGTTCGTGAACTCTTAACCAAATATGGTTTTGACGGCGACAACACTCCAGTAATTCGTGTTTCAGCACTCAAAGCCTTAGAGGGCGACGCAGCTGCACAAGATCAAGTATATGAATTGATGAAACAAGTCGATGCATATATTCCAGATCCAGTTCGCGCCTTAGACAAGCCTTTCTTGATGCCAATCGAGGATGTCTTCTCAATCAAGGGTCGTGGTACTGTGGTGACTGGTCGTATCGAGACTGGTGTGATCAAAGTTGGTGAAGAGATCGAAATCATCGGTCTTGGCAACAACAAGAAGTCAGTTGTTACTGGCGTCGAAATGTTCCACAAATTGCTCGATCAGGGTCAAGCAGGCGACAACGTCGGTATTTTGCTCCGTGGTATTGAAAAAGAGCAGGTGCAACGTGGTCAGGTTTTGGCCAAAACTGGTTCAGTTAAAGATCACTCAGAATTTGAGGCAGAGGTGTATATCTTGAAGAAGGAAGAGGGTGGTCGTCACAAACCATTCTTCACTGGCTACAAACCTCAGTTCTATATCAGAACTACCGACGTCACTGGTGAGATCAAACTTCCAGAGGGTGTCGAGATGGTTATGCCTGGTGACAACGCCAAGATGAGTGTGAAACTCATTGCTCCAGTGGCTGCATATGAAGGTCTTCGCTTCGCTATTCGCGAAGGTGGTTTGACCGTCGGTGCAGGTGCTATTACCAAAATTGTAAAATAATTTGGTACAGCGCTAGAGCGCAAACACAAGAAACTAGAAAACCCCACTTGGAAAACCAAGTGGGGTTTTTGGTTACCATCAGTAATTTTTCAGGAAATCTTGAGCGGTGAATTAGTTGTTTGACGCGGAGATGCTCTGTGAATCTGGATTTGAATTCTGCCAAATTTTGAAAACAGTTATTTGTAGTGAGTTTTGCTCTGGTAGGATCAATAATTCAGTCGAGATCTTATCTCTATCAACAGCAACAATATTTTGAATATTCGATTCTAGGAATGGTGTCAAGCAATCTTTTTTCATGTATTCTGCACCCATTCCAGCTCTATTCCAGTCTTTGCAGACCAAGTACAAATATTTGAAGTCACGATTATATGTATATTTCAAATTGTTGTTTAAGTTTGAGAGAGTGGCGTAGGAACGGCCAGTTCTTTTTTCGAGAAAAAAGAGGAATGCAGGAGTGAACCATGGTGAGTCTTCCCAGCTTGCATAGTCAACAATAATGAATTCTCGCAGAGAATTATCGTTAGTCGATGCAATATAGTTGTTCACTGTTTCGTCTAGTATTTGCTTAGTTGTTGGTGCATCACGAAGAAAAAGGATGGGATTGTGTGCTCTTTGTAGGGTTGGCAGCTGAACGTATACAGCAATTACTATAAAAATGGGGATGAATAGTGGTATGTACTTTCTTTGATATTTTCTAACCAACATGAATCCAAGAATGGGAATGTTGATAATGCCCAGCACAGCATAATGTCTCATGTAGTCGACTAAGATAATATGTCCAGTTAATAGTGGGGTGATTGCAAATGACAGCAGAAAAAGTAAAAAAATTGAGAGTCCAGTTTGCTTGATTGCCTTGCGGAATATGTAAATACTGGCACCAAAGCAACAAAGTAAGAAACCTTCAAATGCAGTAAAGTTAAGAAAATCTGTATCTGGATACACATAGTTGAAAGTATTAAAAATGTTGCTGTATGACAACAGTTCAGACCCTAGATAATAGTTTTGTCTTATTTGATGAAAAAAAGTGCTTATCTCTCCAATATTTGAGCCAGTAAGCAATAGATATAGACTCACATTGATGATGATTGAACTAATAAATACCGCTATTTTAGTTACTGCTCGTTGCCGATTAGATATAAATTGCAGCACGCTGATGATCGCAACAACTGGTGCAAAAGTGGCGATAGAGTAGTGAAAGAGCACTCCAATGGTGAAAACTATATGGAATAGTAGTAGCACTTTTAGTGAGCTATTTTTTATAACCTTAATACCCAGCATCACGATCAGTAGCGAAAGTGTGGGCAGATAACTACGTTGATAGATTGAAATGTTGTGTTGAGCAAGTGAGCTACTGAGGCTGAGGGCTAAGAGGCAGAGCAAGCCCAACCATTTCCCGCCAATATCTTTGCCAATTTGATACCCGAAAAAAAGTGACAGAACATTAATTGCTGTAAAAATGTGCAGCATCGTTATCTCATTTCCACCGATAGTCCAGAGAAATCCGAGCCAGTTATAGTAGAGGTATGAGTTTTTGAGATAGCCCTGCCCCATATTCGCTTTTGGCGAGATGGGTACGAATGTTCTTGACTCACTGATCTTTTTGGCGATCAAAACGTCTCTAGCAGAATCATCAAACCATTGAGTACGATCCCAAATTGCATGAAATCTAGTAAAGATTGCAATGCTAACGACCAAGCAGAGCAGCACAGAGAATAGTATCGCAGCAATTCTAGGGGTAAATTTTGAACGTAGTTGTGAGAGTATCGAAGACATAAGCAAATTGAGTTGACTATAAAAGTAATCATTAGTTTCTCATAAATCTACGGCAACACATAGCTGAGATCCAGATACAATATACTTAGAGCTTGGTACTATATATATTATTTTGAGTATGTGGGTTATTAAACGCCTCTATCAGTTCATTTGGCAGCAACCATTTAGCTATTGGTTCGGATCGCTGTTTATGGTGTCAGGCATGGTGCTAGCAAACTTCGCACCATTTTTTGTCAAATGGTTGACACAAAGCGTTCAGGCAGATCAGTTGGATCATGCACTACAGCTCATTTTATTGTTTGGAGCAATTTTGGTTGCTAGCAATGCTTTTGAGAGTTTAGCGTATTTCATCACTGATAAAAACATGGTTGGGACATCAACTCGAATATCGCAAGCGGTACTGACACACATTCATAATTTGGACTTTGCATATCACACTAATAAAAGCTCAGGACAGTTAATTAGTTTGATGAAGCGTGGTGACGATGCTTTTTTCGCCTATTACGATATTTTCAATCGACAGTTTTTAAATATTTTTATTAGTTTTATGGTGATGCTAGGAGCATTTACTCAGCTGCAATCACACTACATCTTTTTTGTTCTTGGACTAGTACTGCTTAGTTCATTAGTTTCAACATCATTGGTTAAGCTAAATATTAGTAAACGAAATATTTTTAATGCGGTCGATGATGAACTGTCTTCAGTACGTGTCGATAACTTAGTCAATTTTGATACGGTTAAATATTTTGCACACGAGGTGTTTGAACAGCAGCGATTTCAGTCTTTACTCAATGCATGGAATAGAGCACTGCAAGGTTATTTTTTTACATTTCGTTTTTTTGATTTAATTTTGGGCAATATGATCAATGTAGCTCTGGTTGGCATGATGCTGCTGGCACTTTGGGATGTGCAAAGAGGAGCGATCACCTTAGCAGAGTTTTTATTGGTAACGACTTTCTCAATGACGCTGTTACCCAAAATGATGAACTTTCTATTTAATTTGCGAGATTTGGCAAAAAAATACTCGGACTTAAATACCTATTTTTCACTTTTAGAGGAAAAAGTTTCAGTAACTGATCCATTGCAGCCACAACTTTTATCTAAAGGTGGAGAAATTGCGTTCAATCAAGTTACTTTTACATATGGTAATTCTGACACTCCCGTTTTAAAAGACTTTAATTTATCAATTAAAAGTGGCGAAGCGGTGGCACTCGTCGGATACTCTGGAGCAGGCAAGACAACTATCGCCAAGTTATTGATGCGTATGTATGACGCTCAGACAGGAGCTATTACAGTCAACGGAGTAGACGTGCGGCAACTAACCAAGCAGACACTGCGTCGTCGCATCGGCATAGTGCCTCAGGATCCGTTACTTTTCAATAACACTATTTACTACAATATTGCCTATGCCAGAGACAAAGTTACTAAAGCTGAGGTGTTGGCTGCTGCTGAAGCCGCTCGGGTCAGTGATTTTGTCAAAAAACTAGCTCAAGGTTTTGAAACTGTTGTGGGTGAGCGAGGTATTAAATTGTCAGGAGGGCAGCGACAGCGATTAGCTATTGCACGAGTGCTTTTGGAGCAACCTGACATTTTAGTTTTCGATGAGGCAACCAGTGCTCTAGATTCCGCTTCAGAGCAAGTCATTCAAACAGCTTTTTGGAATTTAGTTCGTGATCCAAAGCGACCTCGCACTGCCATCGTCATCGCCCACCGACTCTCAACAATTATGAAGGCGGATCGAATAGTGGTTATGGATAAAGGAAGTATCGTGGATATCGGTACCCATAGTGAATTACTTGCTAAGGGCGATGGTATTTATAATCAACTTTGGTCACTGCAGCGTAATGGGTTTATTGGAGATGGTGAATCCGAAGAGAACGACGAAATATCATTGTAATCGGCTCAAGACTAAGATTCTAACAATTCCTGTAGATATTTTTCCAATTCTTCATCCCCATTCCAAGCAATAATATGCTGTTCGGTGATTAAATCGAGATGAATTTTTGGTGTTTTTCCCTGAAAATTTAAGACTTTGCCTCCAGCAGCTTCTACGACTCCAATAATTGGAGCTAGGTCATATGAAAGCTGCTTGGCTCGAATCAGTGCATCTAATTGTCCTCGAGCCGTCATGGCACCAGCATGCTGAATGTCGATGCCTGCATAGAGTCGCTGTGCGTGTAGTGCGAGTTTCTTGATGCCAGCATCCCAAACATCAGCTCTAAGATCTTTATGCCCAATCGAGACCACACAGCGTCTCACATCGTTTTGTACGTATTGGGATTTACTGACGTGAATGGTCTCACCGGCTAGATTCCAACAACCTGATCCTGGAATCCCAAGTACAAGTTGCTGCTGAGTCTGAACTTGGGGAAGAGCAATGGCTGAAGCAATAATGCCGCTATGTGTTTCATCTACAACTGTTGCATCGTATAGTGCCATGCCTACAGCCCAACCTTCATCGATCCCTCGAGTAAAACTAATTGATCCATCGATAGGATCAATTGTAATAATCCTTCGACCTGAAAGGTTATATCCGCCGCTTTCTTCATCGAGGATTCCATAGGTTGGAAAATACTCTTTTACTAATGAGCTGAGTACTAAACTTGAAATTGTGTCTCCTAGTGAGTAGGTTTCCCTTCCAGCTGCATCTTTGCTTTCCCCTAGGCCCACAAGATGTTTGACACTATCAGCGAGCGTTAGGCCGATGAGACAGGCTTGTGCCATGAGTAGACTAGCTTTCGCTGTCTCAGCTTGTGTTGTCGAGCTGACTGAAGAAACTAGCTTCTCATTGAGGATAGGTGTTCTCTTAAGACTTATTAAGAGTAAGTCTAATGTTCTTTGATCTATTCGTAGTTGCTGTTTTTTTGTGACCAAAACTTTTTGAGCCGAATCGAGTAATTGTTGGGGAATCTGCGATAGAGAGTCAGACATATTTTCATTGTATATGTTTGCTCTAGTTGGCAATAGCAGCTAGTTTTTTGAGGTATATTTGATCACAAACTACCCTGTTGTATTCTCGATACTACTCTTGTAAAATACAGCTTTGTTACTCAAGCAGATAACTCGAGGAAATATGCAGAAATGCATTATTTTCCACTTCAACCGCCTGCACAAGTGTGTGCAGTGTTGATACAGAAATTTGACTTGAGGACTACTACGAACTCTGGGCTATACAGAAGATAAAACAACCGATATAATTACGGCCTGTAGTTTTTAGACAGAAAATTGTACAAAAAGTAAACCTTAACAAAAAGCAATGGCGAACAAAACCAGTAGCACCCAAAACAGTTATAAAATCAGAGTCAGACTTAAGTCTTATGACCATCGAGTTATAGACGAAGCCTCACGCAAGATTTTGCAGACCGCGTTGTCTACCGGTGCGAAAATTGTGGGTCCAGTACCTTTACCGACCGATACCCGGTCGTTCACCGTATTGTCTTCACCTCATTCCGACAAGAATGCTCAAGAGCATTACGAGATGAGAACACACAAACGCTTAATTGATATTGTTAATCCAACTAATAAAACTATTGATTCGTTAATGCACCTGGAATTGCCCGCTGGTGTAGATATTCAAATCAAGATGTAGTTGGAAGGAATTTTTGTATATACCTTAAGTAGAGTCAACAGAAACGATTACTGGCTTAATCAGCTTGAGATCATAACTTAGTGCGGAGAGTTGCACACAACGACATATGCTAAATACTATTATCGCAACCAAAATTGGCATGACACAAGCCTGGTCTAAAGACGGCAAACGTCTTGCTGTGACCAAGTGTAAAGTTGGTCCAAACATGGTTGTTGGCCAACAACTTACCAAAGCACTCGAGAAAACATATAAAGCCTCAGATCTTAAACCATGTACCATTTTTGAAATTGGTTATGGCAAGAAGAAAATTGCAAACACTAATAAACCACTCCGATCTAGATTAGAAAAGAGCGGTTTTTCGGTTGGCGTCCGTTCAGTCTCTGGCATTCGTCAATTTGAAGGTGAGAACTTTGACTTAAAGGTGGGTGATACATTGGCAACTGATCGAGTATTATCGATCGGTGACGTAGTCGCAGTTCAGGGCCAAACTAAAGGTCGCGGTTTTGCAGGTGGTGTGAAGCGACATGGTTTTAAAGGTGGTCCTAAGACTCATGGTCAATCAGATCGTCAGCGTGCTATCGGTTCAATTGGTTGTCGTACTACTCCAGGTCGTGTTTGGCCAGGCAAACGCATGGCAGGTCATATGGGTAATGTTACTCAGTCAGTTTCTGGCTTAGTAGTGCTTTTCATTGACACTGACAACAACGAGATTTGGCTGAGTGGCCCAGTTCCAGGATCTAACACCTCCACAATTAAAATCACCAAAACTGGTGACAAAAAAGCTATCGAATTAGATTTATCACTAATGGGACTTGAGAAGGTTGCTCCAGCTGTAGAAGCTGTTGAAACTGCAGAAGTCGCAGAAGTTGCAGCAGAAACCACCGAGGAAATAAAGGCCTAAGACATGCAATTAACTTCAATCTCAGCAACCGGCGATAAAGGTACATTTAAAGCACAAGACACTGTCTTTGCAGTACCTGCAAATGATTCTTTATTGAGTCAAGCAATTCACGTTTACCGCAATAATCAACGCCAAGGTACAAGTAAGGTTAAGACTCGTAGTGAGACTAATCGTACTAAGAAGAAATGGTACAAGCAAAAAGGTACTGGTAATGCACGACATGGTGCTCGTACACCAAGTTTATTTGTTGGTGGTGGTGTGGCTCATGGTCCTAATGGCATGCAAAACTGGTCACGTTCAATGACCAAGGCCATGGCTCGCCAGGCTATCAAAGTTGCATTATCTGCTCAAGTTAAAAACATCGTTATCTGTGATAGTTTGGAGAGACTTGATGGTAAGACTGCAACTGCAGCCAAAATGCTCAAGAAAGTAGTGCCTAACAGTGTTCGCACTTTGGTAGTACTTCCAGAGACACAGGCTTTGATTGTTCGCGGTTTCCGCAACATGAATAGCGTTTTGACCACAACTGCACTTCGCTTAAATGTATATCAAGTTGCTGCCGCTGATACTATTTTGACTACTACCAGTGCTATTAAAGCTTTAGAGACCCGCTTGTTGGGTGAGGAGGCAATAGCCTAAAGATTGGACACTATCATGAAACCATATATCATTCGTCGCCCCATCATCACTGAAAAGTCATTACACATGGCAAACCAGATGAATGTCTATGTGTTTGAAGTTGACCGTATGGCCAACAAAACCGAGATAAAAGAAGCAGTAGAAGATATTTTCAAGGTCAATGTTGAGGCCGTAAACACTGTGATGAGTCATAGTGCTACCAAATCAACTGGTCGCCGCCGCATTAAAGTGGTAACTGCCAAAACCAAGAAAGTCATGGTCAAGGTCAAAACAGGAGAGAAGATTCCCTTGTTTGATATTACCGGCTAAGGAATTATTACAATGATACGTATAGCTACCCCAACCACTCCCGGAAGACGCAATCTCGCTTTAATTGATCGTAGCGACTTGAAGAAAACCGGTCCAGAGAAATCACTATTAGTTCCAGGACACAAGAAACGTCAGGGTCGTGGCTTTAGAGGTCACATCACTGTTAGACATCGTGGTGCTGGTGTAAAGAAGAGATTGCGTGTCATTGATTGGCGCCGTGACAAATTGGACGTAGTTGGTATCGTTAAGAGTCTCGAGCATGATCCCATGCGTTCAGCTCATATTGCTTTGATCTGGTATAAAGATGGCGAGAAGCGCTATATCGTTGCTCCTCATGATCTCAAAGTTGGTGCTGAGATCATTGCCTCGGAAAAAGCTGAGCCTTTGGCAGGTAATGCTATGGCTCTCAAGAATATTCCTATTGGTGTGCCTATTCACTGTATCGAATTAGTTAAAGGCAAAGGTGCACAATTGGTTCGAGGTGCAGGTAACGCAGCATTGGTTCAAGCCAAAGATGAGAAATATGTCACCATTCTTTTACCTTCCAAGGAACAAAGATTGATAAATGCGGATTGTTTCGCTACAATCGGCCAGGTTGGCAACTCAGATTGGAAGAATCAGAAGTTAGGTAAAGCTGGTCGCAAGCGTCTGATGGGTATTCGTCCTTCAGTTCGTGGTACTGCTATGCATCCCAACAACCATCCACATGGTGGTGGTGAGGGTCGCTCAGGTGCTGGTTTGAAATATCAGAAGACCAAGTGGGGTAAAAATGCAGCTCCAGGTAAGAAGACCAGAAGTGTGCGTAAGAGCACCAAGATGATCGTCAAAGATCGAAGGGCCAAATAAGGTTATAAAACTATGTCGAGATCAAGTAAAAAAGGACCATACATTGACCCAAAGCTGATGACTAAAGTCAGTAAGCAGAAGTTAAGTGGTGACAAAGCTGGTATCAAAACTTGGAGTCGCGCTTGCGTGATTGCTCCAGATTTTGTTGGCCACACCTTCATGGTACATCAAGGTCGCAAATTTATTGAGGTATTCGTTACTGAAGCCATGGTTGGACATACTTTGGGTGAGTTTTCTCCCACTCGTACTTTCCGTGGTCACGGTAAAGTCATTAAACGAGTGTTGAGTAAGACTTAACATTTGAAAGTGGATTAACATGATAATTACTGCAGAACAAAAAAACTCTCGCCAATCGGACCGCAAAGTCTTGTTGGTGGCCAATGCTGTTAAAAAGCTTGAGATTCCTGAAGCAATTAAACAACTTGGTGTAATCGAGAAAAAAGCTAGTATCGTGATACTCAAAGTATTGCGACAGGCTATCGCTAATGCCACTCATAACCATGGTTTGGCAGTAGCTGACTTAGCTATCAAAGCTATCATCATTGGTGGTGGCACACCATACAAGCGTTTCCGTGCAGCTAGTCGTGGTCGTGCTCACTCAATTTTGAAGAGAACCTGTCACGTTCGTGTGGAGCTGATCACCAAAAGTGATATCCCCGTTAAAGCACTGAAGACTGATAAAAAAGCTATCGTTGCAGCTGATGTGAAGAAAGCAACCAAGGTCGTAGCTAAAGCTGCTAAGGCCACAATCGAGAAAACAACTAAGAAAGCAACTAAATCTAAGAAGGCTGAGTAAATAGTATGGGACAAAAAGTTAATCCTACCGGTTTCAGATTGGGCATTATATTCGACTGGAAGTCTCGTTGGTTCGCCAACAAAAGTGACTACCCTTCTAAAGTGCTCGAAGATTATAAGCTACGCAAGTTCTTAAACGAGAAGTTGGTCAGTGCTGGTTTGGTGGATGTCTCAATTGAACGCTCGATTTCAAAGATGCGCATCGTTCTAACTGTTGGTCGCCCAGGTGTAGTGATTGGTAAGGGTGGCTCAAATCTAGAGATCTTGAAAAAAGATATCGAGAAATTAATTAACGTTGCTAAAATTGCTAAAGATAAAGTCAAGATCGACCTCAAAGTTGAAGAGGTGAGAGATCCAAATTTGAGTTCAAAATTAGTTGCTGAGAGAATCGTGAGTCAGATGTTGGCAAGATATCCTCATCGACGCGCAGTTAACCAGGCTTTGGAAAAAGTTATGGCAGCTGGTGCTAAGGGTATTAAAATTCAGCTCTCAGGTCGTGTAGGCGGTGCAGAGATTGGTCGCAGTGAGAAATATTTCCGCGGTAGTGTGCCTACTCAAACACTTCGCGCCAACATTGATTATTTTGAAACTCCAGCTAAGACTCGATCAGGCTACGTCGGTATTAAAGTCTGGATTTATCGGGGAGAAATAGTTTAACTCAACTAGGTACTTACTATGTTACAACCAAAGAAATCAAAACATCGCAAAGCCTTCCGAGGTAAAATTCGTGGCGTCGCGATTCGTGGCTCACAATTAGCCTTTGGTGAATTCGGTCTTCGTGCCACCACCAGTGGTCGCGTGACTGCTAAACAAATTGAAGCTGCTCGTAAAAAAATCTCCTTTGTGACCAAGCGTGTTGGTAAATATTGGATTAAGATTTTCCCTCACAAGCCATTCACTTTAAAACCACTTGGAGTCAAGATGGGCTCAGGTAAGGGTGCTGTGGATAAATACGTCGCTTCAATCAAACCAGGAATGATTCTATTCGAACTTGGTGGTGTGACTGAAGAGATGGCTAAAACTGCATTTACAAAAGCTGGTCATAAATTATCGGTGCAGACTGCCTTCATCAAGAAATAATCGGAAGTTATCATGAAACACAAAGACATTGCTATCCTTCACCAAAAAACCACCACTGAGTTGGAGGTTGAATTGGAGAAGTTACTTAAAGAGTTAACTAAAGCTCGGTTGGAAAAAGCCACCGGCAAGCTCAGCAATGTGGCATTGGTTCACACTTTGGCAGATGACGTTGCTAGAGTGCGTACCATCATAAAGGAGAAACTCGTATGAGAACCATCATCGGTAAAGTGGTTTCGTTAAAAACCCCACAGACTGCACAAGTGTTGGTGACTCGCCAATGGCAGCATCCCTTGTACAAGAAGTCGGTAAAACGAAGCAAAAAATACGCCTGTCACGTGAGCGAACTCGAGTTGGCAATGGGTGACAAGGTGGAAATTGCAGAGTGTGCACCTATCAGTGCTACGAAGCGATTTAAAGTAGTTTCCAAGATTGCGATTAAGGCATCTTAACCGTATAATATGCTTCTCCTGAAAAGGGGTAAGCAGTCAAGACTAAAATATAATTTGACTGGTACAAAAAATGATACAGTTACGTTCGGTACTACAAGTAGCAGATAACAGTGGCGCAAAGAGAGTTCGCGTCATCCAAGTTTATGGTGGCTCAAAACGCCGCTTTGGCTATGTGGGTGATGTGGTCTGTGCTTCAGTAATCGTGGCAAGTCCTCAAGGTACACTTAAAAAAGGTGCTAAGATTCGTGCTGTGATTGTTCGCACTCGCAAAGAGAGCCGCCGCAGTAATGGTGAGTACATTAAATTTGATGATAACGCAGTAGTGATCGTCGAGGCTCGAGATAACCCCAATCCAGTTGGAACTCGTGTTTTTGGTCCAATCGCTCGCGAAGTCAAAGATAAAGGTTTCGCCAAGATTTCCAGTTTAGCCCAGGAGGTACTATGAAGTTACATATCGGCGACAGAGTTTTAGTTACTGCTGGTAAAGACAAAGGCATTAAAAGTGAGATTACTAAAGTGATCCCTAAAGAGGCCAAAGTCGTGGTGAAGGGTGTGAACATTTACACTAAACACGTTAAGCCAATGGGTGATCGCCCAGGTGAAAAACGCAAGATAGAACGACCTTTAGATATTGCTAAGGTGGCTATCTTAAATGACAAAGATCAAAGAGACAGAGTGGGATATAAAGTTATGGCTGATGGTCGCAAAGAGCGAGTATTCAAGAAGACTGGTAAGGTCGTTCCTGATGCTAAACAGCCAGCTAGTAAGAAATAACTATGAACCGTTTGAAGCAGAAATACCAATCAGAAGTGATCGCAGCTTTAACCAAAGAGTTCAAGCACGCTAATGTTTTTGAAGTCGCTACTGTGAAGAAAGTTACTTTGAACATGGGTGTGACTGATCCTCAAGAGCCAAGAGCTCGCGAGCGAGTCATCGCTGGCATCATGAAGCAATTTGAATTAGTTGCAGGCCAAAAGCCAATGATGACCAAAGCCAAGAAAGCCATTGCTAACTTTAAGTTACGTGCTGGTGATCCACTCGGAGTCATGGTGACTCTTCGCGGTGAGTTAATGTGGGAGTTCATGGATAAATTGATCTCAATCACCTTACCTCGTGTCAAAGATTTTAGAGGTGTTTCTCGAAAAGCATTTGATGGTAAGGGTAATTATAGTTTAGGTCTTGAAGAGCAAATTGCTTTTCCAGAAATTGACTACGACAAGATTGACCGAATTCGCAGTTTACAAGTAAATATTACTTGTAAGTCAAAGAGTGACGCAGAGACATATCGTTTATTGGAACTCCTCGGCATGCCTTTTGCTAAGGAAGAAGACAAGAAGAACTAAGGCAAGATAATTATGGCTAAAAAATCGAAAATTGCTAAAACCGAAAAAATCCAAGCTCTACGCTCAAAGTATATTGCTTTAGGTGTAAAAAAAGTCAACAAAGTGTCGACTCGAGCAAACAACCGTTGTAAAATCACTGGTCGTCCCAGAGGTTTTATGCGCTTCTTTGGTTTAAGTAGAATTACATTTCGTGAGCTGGCTGTGAAGGGTGAATTACCCGGAGTAGTCAAAGCCAGTAAATAATTGAGAAAGATATACTAATGACAGACCCTATTGCAGATATGATCGCCCGCATTAAGAATGCAGTTTTGGCACGCCATGAAACTGTGAGTATTCCTCATTCAGTTATCAAGCAGTCAATTGCAAAAATTTTGCAAGAGAATGGGTATATCGAGAGTTTTATAGTGACTGATGCTAAGCCTCAGCCAGAGATTATTGTGACCCTTAAGTATGTTAATAAAGCGCCCGTCATCACTGACATCAAGCGAACATCTAAACCAGGACGCCGCCTTTACAGTGGTTCCGGTTCAGTACCTCGCGTTTTGAATGGTTATGGCATGAGTATCTTATCCACCAGTAAGGGTGTGATGAGTAACGCTCAAGCCAGAAAACAAAATGTTGGTGGCGAGCTTATTTGTCAAATTTGGTAAACTTTTATGTCAAAGATCGGCAACAAACCTATTACTCTTCCAGCAAACACTACAGTCGTAGTTGAAAACGGCATGGTGTTGGTGAAGGGACAAAAAGGCGAGTCACAAGTTTCGCTCCCAGAGCTAATCACTTTGGTCGTTGCTGATGGCTTGGTTAAAGTAACTCGTGCTAATGATGAGAAACAAACCAAATCACTGCACGGCTTAGTTCGCAGTTTGGTTTCTAATGCATTAACTGGCGTCACTGTCGGTTACCGCAAAACCCTTAAACTGATTGGTACAGGATATAAAGCTACCTCAAAAGGCGTTGGTATCTCGCTCGCACTTGGTTATTCACATCCAATTGATGTGATGCCATTGCCAGGTATTAAAATCACCTTAGAAGGTCAAGATACTATTCATGTTGATGGAATTGAAAAAGCAGTAGTGGGTCAGATGGCTGCGGATATCCGCACTCTTCGACCACCTGAGCCATATTTGGGCAAGGGTATTCGCTACAGTGATGAAGTAGTTAGAAGAAAGGCTGGTAAAGCTGCAGCCGGCTAAACCCAGACCAAAATTTGTATGCCAAAAGTAAGTCATAAATTATCAGCCAAACAATCTCGCAAACAACGCGTTAGCGGTAAGATGAGCGGAACTGCAGAGCGACCTCGCTTGTCAGTTTTTCGTTCAAATGCTCACGTATTTTTGCAAGCCATTGATGATCAGGCTGGTCAAACTCTTGCCAGTGCAAGTAGTTTAGGTAAAAAAGCTGCCAAATCGAAATTAACAAAGACTGAAAGTGCTGTTGCTGTGGCCAAAACCATGAGTGATGCACTTAAAGCCAAAAAAATATCCGCGGTGGTGTTCGATCGCGGTGCCAGTAGATATCATGGTCGAGTCAAAGCAGTAGCTGAAGCTCTTCGTGAGTCAGGCGTTAAGGTTTAACACATAAGGAATAATTGGTGCAAACACATTCAGGAAAATCACGCATGAACGAACAAGCTAGTAGACGCCCTAACGCAGGTGAAGAGCGTTCGGACTTTGAGGAGAAAGTAATTTCTATCTCTCGCGTTTCAAAAAAGACCAAAGGTGGTAATAAAGTTGGTTTCTCAGTGCTGATGGTTGTTGGTGATAAAAAAGGCAAGGTTGGTTTAGGCCTTGGTAAAGCCAATGATGTTGCTTCAGCAATTAAAAAAGGTATCCGCAAAGCTAAAAAGAAAATGTTGGAAGTTCCTTTGGATGGAACAACCATTCCTTTTGCTATCACTCACAAAAAAGGTGCTGGCAAAGTAATGTTGAAGCCATCTCCAGCTGGTACCGGTGTTATCGCTGGTGGTCCAGTGCGAGCTGTGGTCGAGGCTGCAGGTATCCGTGATATCTCTGCCAAAATCATGGGTAGTGACAACCAATCTTCAAGTGTTTACGCTACATTTGCTGCTTTAGAGAAAATTGCTCAAATCGTTGCAGTTAAAAACATTAAACTGCGTTCAATCATTGAGGTTGAAGAGGAAGACAAGAAGACACAACAGAAGTTACAAGAAGAAGCCAAGAAGCATGCAGTTGAAAAAGCTGCTGAGACTGCTCCAGTAGCTAAATCAGTCGCTGGAAAAGTTGCTGCTAAATCAACCGGTGCAGTTGCAGAGAAAACCGCAACTGAAAAGGTTGAAAAACCAGTCAAAAAAGTGATAGCCAAAAAACCAACAGTCAAGAAAACAGCAAAAAAAGCTGTTAAATAATAAGCAGAATTCGTAAAGATCACTATGTCGTTACTACACGCACTTATCAAAAGCACCAAGGTCGGCTCCAAGCGAGTTGGTCGTGGGTATGGCTCAGGTATTGGTGGCCACACTTCTGGTCGTGGTACCAAAGGTCAGCGTGCACGCGTAGGATCAAAGATTCCATTGTGGTTTGAGGGTGGCCAATTACCTTTGACCAAGAGATTGCCAATGCTTCGTGGTAAAGCACGTTTTAATGTGCTGAAGCCAACCATTGAATTGACTTTATCCGACTTACAAGCTTTAAAGATCGACACCATTACCCTTGAGTCACTCAAGCTAAACAAAGTTGTTGATCACAGAGCCAAAAAAGTCAAAATCATCAGTAAAGGTAAGTTGAGTAAAAAACTGACCATTTCTGGTATCGCTGCTACGCCGATGGCAAAAGCCGCGATCGAAAAAGCTGGTGGTTCTGTTAGCTGATTTTCCAATCATAGAAGTTTGGAATAAGGGCAAGCGTGCTACAAACAATTGAACGTAAATTGAAGGCAATCCTTGCAAACGAACAGCTCAAACGTAAGCTCGGTTTTACCGCACTTATTTTCTTAGTTTATAGACTCCTAGCTCACATCCCAGTTCCAGCTGTTGATATCACACGACTGCAATCTTTATTTTTAGATAATCAATTTTTGAGCCTATTAAACGTTTTCTCAGGTGGTACTTTATCGCAATTTTCTTTAGTAGCTGTCGGTATCAATCCATATATTACCGCTTCCATCGTGTTGCAGCTTGGTGGCATGGTATTTCCAGCCCTCAAGGAGATGCAAAAAGATGGCGAGAGTGGTCGAGCTAAAATGAATCAGTACACTCGATTATTGAGTGTACCTTTGGCGATTGTGCAGAGTGTTTCCATTATTACGTTACTCCGTTCTCAGTCCCTAATTACTACATTTGAACCATTACATTTAATTGCTATGGTGATGGCTTTAGTTGCTGGTGCCATGATTTTGATGTGGCTAGGTGAATTAGTCTCTGAATATGGCGTGGGCAATGGCATCTCAATGGTGCTGTTTGCCGGTATTATCAGTCAGCTTCCTGTTGCTTTTGCCCACACTTTTAGTGTCATTGATTCTGCACAGTGGATTACACTTATCACTTTTGCAGTGGTGGTGGTTGGCTTGATTGCTATGACCGTGTTCATGAATGAAGCAATCCGTAAGATCAATATCCAGCATGCAAAGAGAATGCGTGGTAGTCGATTATATGGTGGCCAAACCACTCACTTGCCAATTAAAGTAAATGTAGCTGGGGTGATGCCAATTATCTTTGCGGTTACCATCATGATGGTACCGTCTTTCTTGTCGAAATTCATGCTTGGTTCTACTAACAAGCAGTTGATAAGCTTTGGACAGCAGCTGGGAATGGCATTTAGTCAGACTTCTTGGATATACATGGCAGTTTATTTCTTAATTGTGTTTGGTTTTACCTATTTTTCAGCATTAATTTTCTTTAACGCTGGCGATATTTCCGAAGAATTGAAGAAGAGTGGTGCTTTTGTGCCGGGTATTAGACCAGGAAGTCCAACCAAAAAATTCTTAGAATTTGTAGTTACACGAATCACCTTTGCTGGAGCTATCTTTTTAGGATTGCTCGCAATTGTGCCTTCACTAGCTCAAAGTCTGACTGGTGTTGGATCACTAGCAATCGGTGGTACTAGCGTACTAATCGTGGTCTCGGTGGTATTGGAGACTGCCAAGCAAGTGGATAGTTTACTAGTCGGTCAAAATTACCAAAAATATAAATTGTAACAGCACGTTTGAGGGATATTCATGAAAATTATTCTGATTGGAATCCAAGGCGCAGGAAAATCAACTCAGGGAAATATGCTCTCCCAAGAACTTGACATTCCTTACCTCTCATCTGGCCATATTTTTCGAATGATGACCAAAGAGAAGACCGAGACAGGTCGATGGTTGAAGGAGACGCTTAACTCAGGTGCACTCGTACCAGATGAAGAAGCGGTTAAAATCGTAATGGAATACCTCCAGAAACCTGAATATGACAAGGGGTATATTTTGGATGGTTTCCCACGAACTATTGCTCAAGCAAAAATCTTAAGTGATGGCACTGAGAAAGCTGTATTTATCAATGTTTCGGACAAAGAAGCACTGTGGCGTATTTCTGGTCGCACGAGTGACCGCGAAGATGAATCGCTGCAGGCAATTCGCAAACGTATTGGTCTCTTTCATGAGCTGACTGAGCAAGTAATTGAATACTATCGAGATAAAGGTAGTCTTATCCAAGTTAATGGTGAAGAGGATGTTCAAGAAGTCTTCGGACAGATCATGAAGCATCTTCGTGACTAATCGTCTTTTGTTTGTATTTTAGAGACCACCGGCTAAAAACCGGTGGTTTTTTGTTATTGACTTTTTTTGACTCGAAAGTCTCTAAATGATATACTATAGGATGTTTGTAATTACCTTCCATCAGATGATGGAGTGGGTGAAAGCAGACAATTCGCTCTTTGAAAATTTGCTAATTAAACCTGAAAATTTCATGAAACATGTCGAGGTGACGGCGCTGGCCATTTGACCAGAATGGTGAGCGCCGTTACTTCAAGGCAAATCTAATTTTTGTGGCGGATTGAAATCTGTCACTTTGGAGAAACATGAACCGAATACTTGTTTTGCTCTCGCTTTTGCTTGTCGCCTGCACAGCAGTGACACCGTCCACCCCAAAGGCGACTATGCCGGTTGCCACTGAGACTCCGCTTGTTGCTACCGAAACTCCAGCAGCTGAGTCAACTGAAGACGCGTTCGCTGCCACTACGATTGTGGAGTGGACTCGAATTGGCGAAGAACCGAAACGCTTTACGATCCGCTCCCAAGGTCCGTTTGCGCAGATGCAAATAGACGAAGGCGAGTTGGATGGTACAGTTGTCTGCGGTGATACAGTGTTTGAGCTTGGTAACGAGCATTTACACACAATCACCGCCAAGCAATGCCCCGAACTCCTCACTACAGGAGCTGTGGTCCAGTTTATAACCACAGCTCGTTGGTATTTTCCCGCTGGAGTTGGTGGCACTTTGACTTTCGCCGAAGGTAATAACGGCGTTTGGACAGAGGTAAACGACCTCTGGGTTTGGAGGGCAGTCATTAAATTGACACCTGACGATTCGGGAATTCCGCCTAAGATCGAAATCGAGAGGATGGTCGGCTAATTGCCGACAAGGGGGGTTGATTGGCAAAAAACTTAAGGAGCAACATGTCCGCTTGGGTTAAACCTGGCGGACATTTGCGTTTAAGATCATTTTTACACCGATACATACTTGATATAGTTTGACATATTAATCCCCAGATATTAGACTATAGGCTAGTTTGGCTTTGCTGCTGCATATTTTTGTGTGGTTAGCGGTGTCAAGCTATCGCTCTTTGAAAAATTGTGATTTTATTGTCTTCATTGGGTTAATGGTGCTTGCTCACGCAATTTATTTTATTAGTTGTTTGGGTTAGCACCATTCAACCATTTTTTTTTATTCTTAGGTCGCATTTGTGATCTAAGACTGGAGGCAATATGCAAGCAGGAAAAAAGAATAAGTTCGAACGACACCACTGGATTTTGCTTTTGGTGGTGACGCTAATCGTGTTGTTGCTGTTGTTTTTTGGTAACTACACACCGGCACAGGTGCCAGCTAAGGATGAGCTGATTTTACAGTACGCAGTGATGCGTGATGGAGTAAGACACTTCCCTTTTGTTGCTGAGGGGGTATATCCCGACATTTCTGTTGGGGTAAATGGAGTTGAGGTAAAAGTAATGTGCGGCCAAACCGTACATTACTTACCAAGTCCTCCAGTTAATGCCATTGGGAAGCAGGCTTGTCCAGAGTTGTTTTCAGCTCAGGGCGTCGCCATCATCCTAGTCAATTCCTCAGACGAGCACAACGAAATAGTGCCTGTCGATGCCGAGATGCAAATCTTGGAAGGTGGGGAATGGACTCACGAATATGGTGGTGTAGTCGAGGTCTGGCGAGCGATCGTCAGGCTGGAGCCGCATGCTGGGGCTAAATACCCCGAAATCACAATCGAATAAGAGCACTATGCTCGCCAGGGTAAAAACCTGGCGAGCATTTTGCGTTTTAGTGCCAGAACACTTAAAAAGGTACTTTAAACCGAATAGAAAGCAAAACATGATCTGGCCTGACTTTTTGAGGTTTTTTTGGTATAATTGCCAGATCGAATGAGCCTTTTGTCATCGATGTGGAAAAAATATGGGTAAAGTTCAAGATCACAAGCGTTCGGCGAAAGCCAAACGACAAGTTGATACCACCGAGCAAAAAGCAGATCGTTCTGATCGTTTTGAGGTGGTTGGCTTGATCGAAGAATGTTTACCAAACACCATGTTCCGCGTGAAAGTAGTCGAGAGCGAAGTGGAACAGATGAAAGATCGGACATTACTTGGAAGCTTAGCAGGAAAAATGCGCCTGTTTAGAATTCGAGTTTTGCCTGGTGACATGGTTAAAGGTTATGTTTCTAAATATGACCTCACCAAGTGCAAAATCACCTATCGCACAATGAAGCGGTAAGTGTTTTTGAGAGATTGACGGTGACGTCAGTACAAAATCAGTATGAATTAGCAAGCATTATCGGATAAACTGCATCTTTAATTTTTCGAGAAGTTGCGGTATATTTCAAGTTCGTCTATGAAAGTGCGAGCATCATTAAAGAAAATCTGTAAAGAGTGTAAATTTATTAAACGCAAAGGAGTGCTGCGGGTGATTTGTCCTGTCAATCCTAAGCACAAGCAGCGTCAAGGGTAATTTGTATGCCACGTATCGCCGGTATCGATATTCCAGATCATAAAAAAATTGCGTTTTCACTACGCTATGTATATGGTGTGGGTCCAAAAGTCTCAGCCGATATTCTTGAGAAGACTCGAGTCAATCCAGATAAGCGTTGTAGAGATTTAACTACTGATGAAATCAACAAAATTCAAGCAGCTTTAGAGAAGTATATGGTTGAGGGTGACCTTCGCCGAGCTGTGAGTGACAATATTAACCGCTTAAAGCGCGTTAAGGCGTATCGCGGTATTCGACACATGATGGGTTTACCAGTTCGAGGTCAGCGAACTCGCTCAAACGCCCGTACCAAACGTGGCGGTCGTCGAACAATTGGTGCAATGAGTAAAGAATTAGCAACTAAGCTGGATTCAGCCAAATCTGCTAAATAAGAAGTAAATCGAAGATACAAATATGGCAATCGTCAAGAAAGAGACTACAAAAAAGAAAATCACCCGAGTGGTGCCAAAGGGACGACTATACGTAGCCGCCACTTTTAACAACACTATCATCAGTATTACTGATGAAAAAGGTGGGGTATTGTGCTGGTCATCCACAGGTGTGGCTGGTTTTACTGGTTCACGTAAATCTACTCCTTACGCAGCCACCATCACAGTTGAGAATGTTTTGAATAAAGCTAAAACATACGGTATGAGTCAGGTTGACGTTTTCATTAAGGGTCCAGGTCCAGGTCGTGATGTGGCACTTCGAGTGCTGCGTGCGCAGGGTATTAGAGTCGGCATGATTGCTGACATTACTCCCATTCCTCACAATGGTACTAGACCACGGAAAGCTAAACACAACAGGTAAACTATGGCAAGATATAACGGTCCAAAACAACGCTTACAACGCCAAATCGGCGAAGATCTTGGTCTTAAAACTAATGCTTTGCGTACAGCCAAGCGTATTTCTAGTAGACCAGGTCAACATGGTGCAAAACAACGCCGCAAGTTGTCAAACTTTGGCGTGCAGCTAAAAGAGAAGCAAAAAGTTAAATATATCTATGGTATTTTGGAAAAGCAGCTAAAGGCTTTATACGAAAAAGCCACCAAGAATCCAGGTGCCACTGGCTCAGCATTGCTTGGTTTATTAGAGCGACGCTTAGACAATGTGGTTTACCGTTTGGGTTGTGCTCCTACCAGAGCAGCAGCTCGCCAAATTGTGAGTCACAATCAGGTGATGGTGAACAACAAAAAAATGAATATCCCTTCATATCAAGTTAAGGTTGATGACATCATCGTCCTTAAGGATAAAGCAGCTAAGATCCCAGCTGTGGCTGATTTACTCAAGAGTGAATCAATTGCTATTCCAGCTTGGTTAGTTCGCAAACAACAGGTAGCTAAAGTTACTCGTTTGCCAGAACGTGAGGATATTAAAGAAACAATTGATGAGCAGCAGATTGTTGAGTATTACAGTCGTTAATAAGTCACATGCCAGTTAGAAAATTGGCAAAATAATAAATAGATATTAAATTATAAATAATCCAGATACAGATTCTCACTAAATAGGTGAGGAGAAGAAACAAGGAGACACAGATATGAGTCAAGATTTAAGCAAATATGCACCAATGAACCCAAGTTTCGGCGTCACCGAGACCGAGAGTTTGGCGGATCGTGCCACTTTAGTGATTGAACCTCTTGAACAGGGTTATGGTCACACTTTAGGCAACGCTCTTCGTCGCGTGCTTTTAACCTCACTGCCAGGTTGCGCCATTACTTCAGTGACCATTGAAGGCGTAGATCATCAATTTTCAACCTACCAAGGTTTGAAAGAGGATATCGTTGAATTGATTTTAAATCTTAAGTTAGTGCGTGTCAGAGCCACCGGTGATGAAAAAGGTGTACTTCGCTTAAACGTCAAAGGTGCTAAAGAAGTTACTGCAGCTGATATTGAATGCGAAGCTGGTTTTGAGGTTATCAACACCACTCAACACATTGCAACTTTAGCTAAAGGCAAGAACTTATCCATCGAAATGACTGTCGAGCCAGGTATGGGATATCGCGTCGCCGCAGATACCAAAGCTGAGCTATTAGGTCAGATCATGGTTGACGCATTGTTTTCACCAGTCACCAAAGTTTCATACAAGGTTGAGGCAACTCGTGTCGGTCGCAAGACTGACTATGATCGAATTGTTCTTGATGTACAGACTGACGGTAGTATCACTCCAGTTGAGGCAGTTCGCCAAGCTGCAAAGATTCTAGCTCGTCAGTTCGCTCAAGTTGTGGAGCCAGTGTTGCCAGAAGTGCACACTGAGAGTCCTTCACTTAGTCCTGAAGAGGCAGAAGTATTGCGTTTAACAGTAGAAGAGCTTGATTTGCCAACTCGTATTGCTAATGCACTGCGAAAAGGCGGATATAAGACTGTGGGTGATTTGCTCAGTTCCACCAAACCCGTAATTGCCAAGGTTAAGAACTTGGGCGGCAAGAGTGTAGATTTGATCAATGATGCCTTGCAGAAAAAAGGCGTCACTTTAGAGGATTAATCAAATGAGACATCGTATTAAAAACAAAAAATTCAACCGTGATGCTAACCACCGCAAAGCTTTGCTTCGCAACTTGGTGAGATCATTGGTCGAAAATGGTGAAGTTACTACCACTGAGATCAAAGCTAAAGAGCTGCGACGCTTGAGTGACAAGTTAATTCACAAAGCACAAACAGATACCATTGCGAGTCGTCAATTAATCCACAGATTTTTTGGCAAACGCGATGTGGTCAACACTTTAGTTGATCGAATTGCTCCATTGATGACTGATCGTGTTTCTGGTTTTACCACTTTGGTGAAAATCGGCAAACGTAAAGGTGACAATAGTCCAGTAATTAAAGTTGCTTTGGTTAAAATGCCAGCAGGCATGGGCTCATTAAAGGCTCCCAAGGCAGCTGAGGTAGTCGCTTCAAGCACACCAAAAACATCAGTTAAGGCTAAAGTAGCTGTCAAAGCTGCTCCAAAGGCTAAGGTTGAGAAGAAAGTGGTTGCTAAAAAGGCGAGTAGCGCGAAAGCAAAATAAGTATCTATGCAGCACAAAACCTTCATGCAGCGTACAGAGGATGTTAAGAGAGATTGGCATATTGTTGATGCCACCGATCGAGTTCTTGGTGACGTTGCTTCAGAAATTGCACTTAAGTTAATGGGTAAGGCTAAACCAACCTTTACTCCACATACTGATGGTGGCGACTTTGTAGTAGTGATTAATGCCGTTAAGGTAGTAGTTACTCGCAACAAGGCAAATACTAAGATTTATTCATGGCACTCTGGTTTTCCAGGTGGCTTAAAGCAAAAAACATTTGCTGAATTAATTACTTCCGATCCAGGATATGTGTTTGCTCACGCTGTGAGTGGCATGTTACCAAAAAATAAGCTTCGCGATGTGCGATTGGCACGTCTCAAGGTCTATCCAGACACTGAGCATCCACATCAAGGTCAAGTCAAGTAAGAGGAATCAATCGATATGGCAATTAAAATGTCCAAAAAAACCACAAAGGTGCAGCGAGTAGTCAAGAAAGCTACCCCTGTAACTGCTGCTGGTCACTCAAAAGCTGCTGTCACTTTGGCCAACTTTAAGATTCCTAAGAAAGAATATATTGGAGCTGTAGGTCGACGCAAAACTGCTATTTGTCGTGTTCGTATTTACGAAGGACAAGGTGATTTTGTGGTCAACAATATGGTTGTTGGTGAGTACTTCACTACAGTCCGTAATGCAGTTGCCAAATACAATCTACCATTTGAGCTAACTGGTACTAAGGGAAAGTTTGCAGTCACCGCTAAGGTAAGTGGTTCAGGTACCGCAGCTCAGCTTGGTGCGTTAACACATGGATTATCAAGAGCTTTAGTGAAGTATAACGGCGAATTCCGTACTTTCCTTAAAGCAGCAGGATTGTTAACTCGTGATGACCGCATGAAAGAAACTCGTAAAATTGGTATGGGTGGTAAGGCCCGCCGTAAGCGACAATCGCCAAAGCGTTAATCAGCTTTTGTTATATTGTAATCAAATCCCAGCTTCGGCTGGGATTTTTGGTTTGTGTTAATTCTAGTAAATTTGAGTTGAACTAGTTGACCCCTGTGAGGTGATCGACCACAATGTATCAGATGCGTGGTTTTATAAAACAAAATATACATAGATTTAAAACAGCTGCGAAAAAGTATCGTGAGTTTTTAATTGGGTTGTTTTATTTAGTTGTGGTTGCGATCGTGATGTGGCCACAGTTTTTACAAAAAAATCCAGCACTCATAGATGATGGAACTGACTTGCTACAAGTGAGGCAATTGAGTTATGGACAGTTATTCCAGATCGATTTGTTGGAGCAACAGCGTACTTGGCCTCTGAGACTACAAGTTCGTAAGGTTATGTATGATCTATTCGGAAGTAAAATAGGTTTGCACTTTTTGGTTTGGGCTGGCATTCTTTGGTCGGTGATTTGGCTCTTTCGTCAAGTTTGCAAAAAGAATGCAGTGCCAGACATAGTAGCTGTCACTGTTCCTTTGCTGCTGTTGGCTGAACCGAGTATTTACGGCAATTTTTATCGCTTAGGTACTGCTGAGCCGCTGCAAACAGCACTCCTTTTTTTAGGAATCTTTTTTCTAATGAGCGAGAAAATTACGATTGCTACAGTTTTTTTTGTGGCTAATTTATTTGTAAAAGAAACCTCGATTTTTTACCTATTACCATTTCTGACTTATTTACTGATTAGCAAAAAAAAATGGCATTTTGTTGTTAGTTTATTATTTTTTTTGGAATTTGCTGCACTATTGGTTTTTAAGCACGAGTTTGTTTCTGGATACTATACAGCGAGAACATATTTCTCAATGGAGTATCTTGCTAGAGCAATGCATTGGCAAACATGGACTTTCGGCTTATTGCTGATAGTTACTACGTTGCTGTTTTTTAGCAATCACTTTAATGTAAAAAGATTTTTCTTGTTATTTTTATACTTGAGTACATTTGCACCTTTTTTTATCTGGAATATGGGGATACAGGAATATTATCAATTACCAAACCATAGTATTGGAATGGTAATTGTCATCATTCTACTCGCCGACTTTTTGAGAGATGAATTTAAAAAACAGCATTTATTACTATTATTATTTATTTTTATGTTCTACGGGTACTATTTAACAAAAGTGTTGATTCCAAACACACTGCTTACAATTAAGTACTGGCAAAGGGAGTATGAGATTGGTGGAAATTTAGTTGGATACCTCTTGATTACCGATTTGTCAGAAAAATCAGTTTACAATGCAGTGCGTGATTTTGAGCGTCATGACAAGATCTTGTTATTTGTTAATGGGTGGAGAAACAATAAAGCATATATTGTTCCAAGCGGTGATAAATGGACTGCAGCTCAGAGTGATGACTTTATTCGTCAGCAGTTAGTGGATGAGGCAATAAGTGAATTTTCAAAAAGCACTACTCAGGATAAAATTTTAATCACTGATCAGCCGATTTTCGATTTGGAAAGTACAACAGAGAGAGTTGCCTTTTGTGGTGATTTTATGAGTAATTTCCAAAGTTGTTGGTATTATGTGTATCTACCAAAATCGAAGTAATTTTTAGGATTTACGTCTGAGTACAAAAAACCCGGTTTTGACCGGGTTTTCAAATTCTAACTTTACAACTATTACCAGACTAAGCGTTTGAGTGGCTTTCCAACGCGGAAGTTTACTACACGGTGGCCCTTAACGACCTGACGTTTGTCTTTAGCTCCAAATGGCTCAACATGCTTGTCTTTTACTTTTCCAACATAAAACGTGCCAAAACTACTGATGACGACTTTGTCACCTTTTTTCAAAGCACGACTCACCTCATCAAACATTGCCTCGACAGCGTCGTTGGAAGCTTTCTTGGTCAAATGAGCTTTTTTTGCTACAACATTGATCAATTGGGATTTTGTCATAATACTCCTTTACTAGTTATAAATTGTTACTTTAAGAATTAGATAACAAAGTGAGCTTTTAGTGTAATAGTTTGATCTAACAAGTCAATGGGTAATCAATGCAGCAAATGCAGCCTTCTATAGCGATAATTAACTGTTTTGACTATTAGAAAATGTTTGAGTTCAGATTACTTTAAATTTCCAAAACATCGCGATGCTGGCACCCAAAAAATCATAACCAATATCACGTAGTGTTGCGGTTCTGCCAAGAACAAGTGATTGATGGAACTCATCTGTAAGTGCATACGCCACAGACAACACTAACGGTAGATAATAAATAGTATGTGCGTGATTATGGTGATTAAGTGTCAACGCTAAACCTCTGAAAATCCAAAAATACAGACCAGCATACACAAATATATGTGCACATTTTTTAAACACAAAATTGAAAAATACGTCATTTGGTCCTGGCAGTGCTTTTTGTGAGCTGAACACGTAAATCATTACCGCCCAGATAATTACTGGAGTGTATGCGATAAAGTATTTCTTGAAATACATGCTCATATGTAAACCCTAAACCACATTCAGAATAACAACTGCTGGGATTTCCAATAGTGCCAAACAATCCAGCCATAATAACTGGCTATTATTAAGCCACCAATTATAACATTTACTGGTGCCCATGGATTCTGTTTTTTTGAAAAAAAGACTAGTTTTGATCTGGAAAAATATAGTTTATTTGTTGAAGCTGTAGCAACAGCTTGAGTTTGAAGTTGTTGCCTATTCGTTTCGGCTGAGGGTGAGGCTCTTTTCCCTAGATTAGGAGTTGGTTGCGTTTTAATGATTAGATTGATTCTGTTTGCTAGGTTAGTGGTTGTTTCCGAAACTACGGTTTCATTTTTATTGATGAACTGACTGAATTCACTTTGTAAGGATGCAGTCGGAGTCGGTGGCTGTGTGTGGTTTTTTGTTGGTGTGGGTTGTTTCAGGGTAGTGACTGTGGCACTAAGTTTTGGGGTTGGTGAAGAAAAAATAGTGGTGGGTTGCGACTGATTTTCTGTCTGTGTTGGGGTATTTAGGTTGGTTGGCGTGGGTGTAGTTTGTATTGTGATGGTTGGGCTTGCGACTGGTGGGATTATGAAAAAATTAGGACTGGGAGTTTGCCATTCGTAGATGTTCTCTCCAACTAGGGTATAGCCCAGATCAGTTTTTGCATTTGTATACACAATAGAGCTAATTGGTTCACCAATTTCATTGTAGAGAATTACTCCATCACCAGAGTCATTTAATTTCTTAGTGACTTCTACCAAAACAGTGCTGTTTGGTGCAAGACTAAAATCACCAAAAGTGTAGAGCAAGCTGGGTTGACTCAACTGATCCCAAAGGGTCCAGCTTTCTAAACTAAAGCTGGTGACAGCTGGGTTATATAGTTCGATCCATTCAAGGCCATCACTTGGCTTGGGAAAAATCTCGGTAATATATGGCAGTACTGTGGTTAACACGATAACAGTATGTTGCTGTTATCTGACACGACACTGTTAATCAAATTAGTTGGGCTCACCTGATTATCAAGTGGCTTTAATTGACCAATAATTTATCTTGGTCAAGAGTACCAGTCATGATATACTGGCAACGTTTTAAGGCACTGGAAGCGTCGCATAGTGGCCTAGTGCAGCGGGTTGCTAACCCGCGGTATCGAAAGATGCCTCGTGGGTTCGAATCCCTCCGCTTCCGCACCGTTTTTCAATCCTGCGAAGCAGGTATTGGAAGACGGTATGAATTGGATGAGAAAGCAAGGTACCTCGCCAAGCGAGTACTTTGATATAAGTCATAATCGAGCCTGGAAAGGTAAATCCCTCCGCTTCCGCTGTATATCTAAACTGCCGTTGGCAGCTTAGATATACAGTTGAGTTAGCTAAGTAATTCTTTGATCCTGCCGGCAAGAGCAGAGCTCCTGCCTAATGCCGCGAAGCGGCCTCCGCTTCCGCACTCAATTTTTTTGTCAAAACATTCCAATTTTGTGTATTTAGACTGTATTTGTTGTGGTTGGTAAACAAAAATACTTGCTTGTAAAACAATGGTACCTTTGTCTGACCAGATGTTTGACAGACGAACAGAATATGCCCACAATGGGTGTAGATGGAAAAGGCTCGCACAGAAAAGAAATGGTCTTTAGTGGCCAAAATTGTGTTGTCAGTTACGCTAATTATTTTGGTCTTTGGTGCTGTCGCTGTTTCACTAGTTTCAAAATTGGTCTATGGACAACTGCTGCAACAAAAACAGGAGCAGTTGTCAAACTTGACACTCGAGCAAGCACATGAGTCTGAGATCGTACTGTCAAAGACACATGCCATTATTGGACAAATTGCTAAAAATCGAGAGCTAATTGCTTACCTAATAAAAAAAGCTCCTGAAGTTCAGAATGGTGAGATCGTGGAATTACTAAATGAATTCAACATTGGCAATTCATTTTCAGCACTATATTTAATTGCAGTGGATGGAACGACCATGGTTTCAACTGATCAGAAACTTGTGGGTCAAAATTATGGTTTTCGAGAATATTTCACTCAGGCGATGGAAGGAGAGCCAGGGTTTGATGTGGCTGTTGGAGTTACCACAGGTGAATTGGAGTATTACTTGGCGATGCCGGTAGTGTTAAATGATCATGTATTGGCAGTCGTTGCTGGAAAGATGCGACCGACTGTTCTGTTGGCGGAAATTAGGCAGAACGATGCAGAAGCATTAATAGAAAGCAGGCCAAAAAAATATTTGGTGGATAAATATGGTGTGGTGATTTTTACCAGTGAACAAAAAAAACTATTTAGTAGTTTAGGAGAGTTGCCAGTGAATCTACTTGATGAGACTACTAAACGACAGCGGTATGGCAACTCAACAATTTCAGCACTAGATTATCAAGTTGAACTAGATGCAGTATTAAGTGGAACAACGCGAAACCAGAGAAAATTCGATGATGTGAAAGATGGCGAGTTTGAGATCCTGACGCTAGCCAAAGTTAATAATTATCCTATATATGCGTTTTCTGAGATGGATGTGGACAAGACGCTTGCTGCAGTTAAAGCTGTTGTGCTAATGATTAGCTCAGTTGTGATTGTGGGAGTATTCGTAACTGCATTGATCGTTGCGGGACTCATTGCTGCTTGGCTGAAACCATTGGCAAATATGCGTCAGCTAGCAACTAAAATAGCTGAGGGAGATTTTGATAGTAGAATCACTGATTTGTCAGATGACGAGCTTGGTGATTTGGCCAGATCATTTAATAGAATGACCGACTCTTTGGTCAAAGCCAAGAAGAATGTTGAGCAGCAAGTAGACATTCGTACCTCAGAACTATCAAAACTGAATCAGTTTATGGTAGGTCGAGAATTAAAAATGGTTGAATTAAAAAAACAATTGAGGGAAGTTGAAGATGAGAAAAACTGAAACTGCCATCAAATGGGGTCTGGGAGTTGCACTATTTACACTATTGGTGGGTTATCTTAATTTACTCGCGTATCAACGAATCAAAGCCGATATTTTGCAGGATTGGGAGTTATTCGCTCAAAATATTGTAAACGGTTTAAATCCAGTAAGCATCGGTGGCCTGCAAGCGAGTAGCGAGGACTTGGGGTCAGCTGATTATCTGTATATCCAAGATCAGTTGCATAAAATGATGACGGTTGGAGTCATAAAAAATGTGCGTTGGTTGTACTTGATGAAAGTAGTAAATGGTGATCAAGTAAAATTTACTATAGATTCTGTTCCAGAAAATGATTCCAATCATGCAGTTCCTGGTGAGGATTATCTTGATTATCCACAAGCAATTTTAGATGCTCAAGCAACAAAAAAGCGACAATTAGTCGAAAATTATGTTGATGAGTGGGGTAATTTTCTGTCGGTTTTTGTTCCAGTTATGGATTCAAACAATGAGGTGGTGGGTGTCTTAGGTTTGGATGTTGATGGATCAGCATATCTCGCGGATATTCGTCAAAAAATGATGTGGCCATTGTTGGTGACAGTGATTGTAGCTGGTCTTTTGATGCTGCTGGCTATTGAATTAAACAGCCAAAAGACCTTACGAGAAAATGCAGCACTCTTCCATGCATTGTCTGAAGGGGTGTTGGACGCAATCGTGGCGGTTGATGGTTCGGGACACATAGCATTGTGGAATAAGGCTGCGGAGAAAATGTTTGGCTGGAGTGATGAAGCGGCAATTGGCCAGCAATTATTCGAACTAATTGCTTCAAAGGATGCCGACAAGGCTATTTGGGAAGAATTGAAGCATTTTTCTCAAGTTAATCACGGTATGTTGACGGGCAAAGTTGTGGAGTTAGAGGTTAAACGTAAAAATAAGGATTTGTTTAATGTACAAATCTCTGCATCTACAGTTCAGCTCTGGGGTACGTGGCATGTAATTGGGATTGTGCACGACATAACGATGAAGGTACAAGAAAATAAAGAACTGCTTTCTAAGAGTCTGGAAATTGAGGATCAACGAAAAGCAATATTAAATGTGTTGGAAGATGTGAATGAAGAGAAGGATAAAGTAAAGAAACATGCCGAAGAACTCAAAAAGTTCGAGGCTGCTGTACATCTATCAAATGAAATGATGGTGTTCGTTGATTCGGAGGGAATAGTACTGTGGGGTAATCCAGCAGTTAAAAAAGTTACTGGTTTTACTGCTGCTGAAGCAAGAGGTAAAAAGGCTGGAGTCTTGTGGGGTAATTTGATGAATGACGAGTGGTATGCACACTTGTGGCATAGAATTAAGGTGGAGAAGAAGATTTTTATTGATACGATCACTAACCATCGTAAGAGTGGTGAAAAATTTGTTTCATTACTAACTATTTATCCACTGCTTGATGATCAGGGCGATGTGAAGATTTTTGTGGCTACCCAGCGTGATGTGACCAGAGAAAAAGAAATTGATCGGATGAAGACTGATTTTATTTCGTTGGCCTCACATCAGTTAAGAACTCCATTGTCGGCAATGAAATGGTTTTTGGAAATGTTACTTGCGGGTGACATGGGAAAATTGAGTAAAGAACAAAAAGAGGCGGTAACAAATGTGGAAACCTCTAATGAAAGAATGATTTCTTTGGTAAACGGTTTACTCAACATCTCTCGTATTGAATCTGGTCGAATCATTATTGAACCAGAACCGACTAACATAGCGACTCTGGCAAAATCTATAATAACCGAATTAACGCCAAAGTTTAAACAAAAACAGCAAACAATACTAATAAGTGCCAGCAGTCGTTTGCCAGAAATCAATCTCGATCCTAGGTTAATACGTCAAGTATTTATGAATTTGCTTACCAATGCAAATAAATACACTCCTAAAAAAGGTGAGATTACGATATTTATTTCAAAGAAAAATGATGAGGTGGTGGTACAAGTATCTGATGATGGCTATGGCATACCAGAGGATGAACAGAACAAGATATTTATGCGGTTTTTCCGTGCTTCTAATGCAGTCAAGCAAGAAACAGATGGCAATGGTTTAGGACTTTTCTTGGTCAAGGCAGTTGTGGAGTCATCTGGTGGAAAAATTTGGTTTAAGAGTAAAATAGATTCAGGCACCAGTTTTTGGTTTACTTTGCCAGTAAAAGGTGTTAAAGCTAAGAAGGGTGAAGTACGATTAAGTTAAGGTTGAATAAAATAAAGGTTTTTTATGAGTGATACAAGAAAGTACACTGTGTTGGTTTTAGAGGATGAGCCGCTATTACTGAGGGCGATTACACTCAAGCTTAAAAAGCTGGATATTGACTCATTGTCCTGTACTACTGGCAAGCAGGCATTGGGCTATTTGGAAGATTTGACTGGTACGGATGATTTACCAGATGCGATCTGGCTCGACTATTATCTTACTGATATGAATGGCTTGGAGTTTATTCAAGAACTGAAGATACATGAAGGTTGGCAGAATATTCCTGTAGTAGTGGTATCAAATTCCGCTAGCGATGAGAAAGCAAAAAACATGTTGGCACTTGGAGTTAAAAAGTATATTTTAAAGGCCGATTATCGTTTAGAAGAGATTGTCGATATCCTGAAAACAGTGGTTAAGGATAATATATGAGGAAATTTCTAGTAGTGGAGGATGACCCCTAGCTAATACATATCCCGTTAATTTGTTTTTATAATGAAATGTGATTCTTCCCGGGTGTATTCAATACACCCGGGTTTTTTTATTCAGGCTTTTTAGGTAGTGTAGATCTATCTCAAGAACTGTTATATTTCTGTAGCATATGTTGGCACATTTTTCTAGAATTTACCGATTAATTTGTGATTTTTTCACAACTGAAAGACGCTATATTTTAGGGCTGTTTATAGTGTCGAGACTCTTTTTCTTTGTGAGTGCATATATCTTGCCACAGTTTGTGATGAAGGGACCTTTTCCTGAGCAAATATATGACGGAAATGGCATTTTTGATTATTTTATTTTTTGGGATGCAAATTGGTATCAGGTAATTGCAAAGCAAGGTTACTCATTGGTAATTGGTGGCCAATCAGCCACTGCTTTCTTTCCCTTTTATCCATTACTTACCCGATTAGCTAGCTATATTTTTGTCGATTATAATTTTTCACAGATACTGGTTTCAAATGTTTCCTTTTTGTTGGCAATGAATGTGTTGTACAAATTGGTGTTGGATGAAAGTAAAAATAGCACAACTGCACGCTTATCATTGATTTTTTTGAGTTTTAGTTATGGCACGCCTTGGTTGGCTACTGGATATAGTGAATCACTTTTTCTATGGCTAACAATCAGCTACTTTTACTACGCAAAAAAAGATAAAAACATATTGGCGTTTATTTTTGGATTTTTAACTGGCATAACCAGAGGTGGTGCAATATATAGTCTGCTTTTGATTGCAGTAATGTATTCAAAGAAAATGTTTACTATCAGCACAAAAAAATTCTTGATGGTATTACTTGTTTCAATTGCTCCATTGATTGGTTTTGTTGCATATTTATTTTTTCTACAACTCGCAGTTGGGGATTGGCGAGTTTATTTTCAGACGAACCAGTCTGGTTGGGGGGCAGTGTATACATTCTCACTTGAAGTGATTAAGCAAAAAATCCCGTTGATTGGGTATCAGTTGGTTACTGCTGATCCACATTTAAATTTTATTAACTGGTCTTGGTTAGGGATGAGTTTTTTTGCAGGACTGTCCATAGTTGTCTTGCTGTGGAAGAAAACTGCACTTTGGTTGCCAGCATATATCCTTTGCTTTATTGGTTTTTTTCTGTTCACGCTTCAACGAGAGGGTCTAATGGACTCAATGGCCAGATACTCGATTACTGTTTTCCCGATATACTATGCGTTGGGTATTGTCAGCACTCACAGTGAGTTGTTTAAAACTGTGCTGCTCTCACTATTTGTGATGGCTCAGTCGCTAATAACAATTATGATTTTTACTGGATACATTGTTAACTAATTTTTTTATATGGCGATCACTTTTTATTTAGCTCGGCATGGAGAGTCATTTGGCAATATTGGTGGCGATATTACCGGATCAAATCCAGAGCTAACTCCACTTGGGTGGCGACAAGCTGACACATTGGCAAAGAAGTTTTCGCATATTCCGCTGACTGCTGTATATGCCTCAACCTTAATACGTTCTCAACAGACGGCAATGGCAATAGCCTCCGCTAAGAATATTCCATTGCAAATAACTGCCGCTTTGAATGAACGACACTTTGGGTCTTTAGAGGGCGTGTCTGGATTACAAGTGCAAGCACTTCACGGTGAGAAATATCGTGCATTTAGCAATGCACCACTTACTGAACAGTTGAATTGGAAGTTGGTTGCTGATGAAGAAACATTCGGAGAGGTCATTGGTCGGATGCTGGATTTTTTTGATGGTTTTGATGATGAACAGCCCAATCAACAAGTTTTGTTGGTGTCACATGCAAATGTATTAGTGCCTCTGTTGGTCCATCTTGGTTTTGCAACTTTTAGTGAGATACCAAAAGGCTCAGTTACCAATACAGGTTTTATCAAAATAATTAAGGATGTGGCTGGAAATAGAATCGTAGGAGTAGATGGTATCTCCAAGGAGTAAGTTTTTGAAAATTAGGGAGTAGCTGTTTCGGCGATAATATCGTCGATTATCTTGTCTACAGAAACGGCACTGCTGGCCATTCCATCAAGATTCAGAGAAATTCGATGTTGCAAGGCGGGGCGAATGAAAGCTTGAATATCTTCTATTGAAACCGTGGTCCTATTATCCAGCAATGCACGTGCTTTCGCTCCACGTATGATGGCATGTTCACCACGTACTGAAGCTCCAATTTCGACATATTTTTGTACTGAGGCAACTGTTGATTTTTTTGGGTGAGTGTTGATTAAAATTTTGCCAGCATATTCAATTAACTTTGATGAAACTGCGATGCTTTCAATAGTTTTTTGAATAGCTAGTACGTCTTTTACATTGGCTAGTTGTTGGTGTTTTTCATTGTTTTCTCCAACTAATGTTTGTCCAATTATTTGGTTTAATACTGATAACTCTGGCAAGTCCAAATGTACTATGAAACCAAATCTGTCCAATTGAGCTTCAGGTAAGGGATATGTCCCAACACTACCATGATTGTTTTGAGTAGCAATTACGAAAAAAGGCCTGGGTAGGGAGCGCATCCTACCATTTGTTACTTGCCTCTCTTCCATTGCTTCGAGTAGTGCAGCTTGTGTTTTAGGAGTGGCTCGATTAATCTCGTCAACTAATACGATATTTGCAAATATTGGTCCTTTTTTAAACTCATCGGCATTTTTAGTGCCAGCAGCTCCATGCATTGAAAAACCGAGTATGTCTGTGGCCATTAGATCTGGGGTACATTGTATGCGAGTAGATTTTAAGCCTAATATTTTTCCTAATGATTTAGCTAGTTTTGTCTTACCCAGTCCTGAATTACTCTCTAGAAGTACGTGCCCTCCAGTAAATAAGGCGATGAGAACTAAACGTACTGCCTCCTCCTGACCGATTAGTATTTCATTCAATTTCTTTTCGACAGTTGCTATTTTTTGAGTTGCTTCTTTGTAGTTAAGCGGTGCCTCATTATTTGACCCAGTTTCCCACTCTTTAAATAAATCAAGGTATGATTGCAAAAGCGAAAGTAACTGAGTTAGTTTATCTACAACCTCTGAAGTATCTTCTGTTTTTTTAGGAAATGTGGATTCCAGTTTTCCATCAAAGACTTCTGCTAACTCAGCAGTATTAATAAGCTCATCAATCTTGTCGATAGCTGTATGAATTATTTTTTCATATAACGCTATTTTTCTTTTGTCTCGTGCAACTTCAATGTTACCAATACCTTTGGTTGCATCTTCATACAGATGCAGTGCTGACGCAAAGGTACCACCATCATTGGTGAATAGTTTTTCCTCAAGTACTTCAATCAGGTTCATAACACTTTGTGCACCTTCAACTTGCAAAGAGTTTATATCTATTGCAGCCTCAATTTGCTGTATTTGCTGTTCTACCTCTGGTCTCATATACAGTATCATCGTAGCATTTTAAAAATTGAAAAACTACCAATAATCGACAGCAAGTGGTGGTTTGATTGGGATAATCTAGCTATACTGTTGATGATAATGACCGAAAAAATTAGTATATTTGTTGGCAATAAACTGGCCGAGTTGGGTCTAAAACCACCTAGTTTAACTGATGGATTACTACTTGCTGATGATCCCATCCTGCATCGTCATGTCAAACAGCGGATTCGACATAGGTTGGAAGAGAGCGGACAACCACTAAGATCATCGGAAGTTGATGCTGTATTGTCTAATGAAACCTCCATTTACTTGATCGAAGAGGTCGAGTTGGAGAGTGTTGACTTTCTAATTGCAAGTGAAAAACTACACAAGCCAGTTTTTGAAAAGATACTGAGGAACATAGCACATTTAGACTTTAGAAGTTTTGCGAGTGCACAACAGAGTGAAATCTCTCTTTATGATCCAGAGGTGATTACACCTCAAGTTTCTTGGGCGGTGGAACAAATTTTTCAAAATTTACCTGGTTTCTTTGAGTCGTTTGAAATAATGATGCAGCATGATCAGGCTTTTGAAGAAGAGCAAACCGATATTGTTCGCAATATCTTCATTATTGGATATCTGCATGGCTTTTTAAGCGAGGAAAATCAGAATTTAACCACAGCCAAAGTATTTTTAGCTCATGCTATTAGAAAAAGTAACTCTGACGAAGAAAAACTAAAGCCATATCCTGCTTTCTTAAGGAGAATAGTGGATAAAGATGAATCAGCTCAGGTTTCACCAAGACTTGAACATCTAAAAAATCATTGGCTACAGCAACTTGCTCGTCGTTGGTTGTTGTTGTCCAGAACAGATGAAGCTTCAGCTGACACCTTAAGTCAATCGACCAGACAACAGTTGGATGAGCATTTACCAAAAGACAGAAGACCCGCTGAGAATAGTGCTGTTGCGAGAAAAATGGATTCATTGAATAAAACGAGAACAACATTTCAAGGTGAAGTTGGTAGCTCCAACGGAAATGCTGATCAGGGATTTAATGAGAGTGCACAAATTAGAGAAGAACTGCAACTTACGGTTGATGTTGCCCAACAGCAACAGTCGACAATTATGCACATGAGAGATATCTTGCGTCTCTATCAGGGAAATAACCAAGAAGTTTTTCATAATGGTCATCAAAATACAGAAAAATGGTTGCCATTTAAAGTTGCTGCAGAACCCATTTTGCAAAAGTTAGTTTTAGGTTTTGGTTTGCTTAACGATTCAAAAAATGATGATGCCAGATTTGATTCTGCCGTGGACACAATTGTTAAATCAATGATTCAGAGTTTAGCAAATTCTGGTGATGCCCAACACATCAGAGGGATGTTTGGGGCAGATTTTTTTAATTTGGCTCAAGTTGAACAGCTTTGCTTACTGTCATTTACAGCTCTTTCTTTTATCAATAGGGAGACCAGTACATCTAAGTTGGCAATTCAAATTTTAGATAGAACGGTTATTCCTCGTCTCAATCAGTATTTCGATTTAGATCGTTACAAAGAGCTATCAACCGAAAATGTACCAGCCTTCAATTTTTCTACTTATGATCAGCGAGTATATGAAGATAAATCTCAGCACGCAAAATCAGTACTTGGAGATCTGCAGCCAGCTGATGAATTAGTGGGTGTTGATAGTGCTGTTTTTCGGCAGTTGCTTGAAAGAAATAAACAACAATTATCAGGTGTCTCCAAGATTTATTCTTTATTTGCTTCACTAACCAGTGAAAACTGGGGAGAACATACGAAGCCGCATACAATAATCTTAGGCGAGATTTTTGTGATGACGGCTTTTATTTCTGGTCATCTCAACTTTAATTTATCTGAGAGTTTATTAACTGAATCATTAAAAACAATTTTCTCTGAAGACCCATATCTCTTTTTATTGAAAATAGCCCCAATACCACTAACACTGGCAAGTGGAGCTCTATTGATGGGTGATAAGGCTAGGAAAGACTTTAAGAAATTATTATTATCTTCTTCAGAATTAAAAAAAGATCTAAAGAAATTTTCTAAAGGTGGATGGAGGCAGATTGCGATGATGCTCATGTTAAGCACATATGCTTTGAGTTCAACCTTTCCTTTATGGCAAAACCAAGCTGATGAACTGTGGGATTCTGCCAAGGATCGTTGGGAAGAGCTGTTCGATGATGATGAGGTAGTAGAAGGAGAAGATTCTACTGATGGTATGAGAAATTTTTGGGAGGATAGAAATCCTGAGGCAGTTGATGCCAATGATTTGCTGGACATAGAGAAAGTTGACTGGGGAGAAATTGCAATTGAAGAAGACGTGTATGGTAAAGATCCTAATGCCCCAATAGGTTTTATAAACACTTATGTTGTTTCTCCTATAGTAGCTGAGTCTGAGGATCAACAATATAACACTGAGTCAAACATGACTGATTTTGACGCCTTATCTAATGCAGACGATATTATCGTAAATGCGAGTGGCTATGTAATTAGAAATGACGAGATTGAATTTACACTTGCAAATGGCGATACCTACATTCAACCTGCTGCAGGTGCAGATTTTGTTGTTAAAAATGGCATAGTTAATGGTCATAATTGGTTTGCAAGATTCTTAGAAACAGGCAAATATCTTGACAAAATTATTGTTGTGTCAAAACCTGACAGCCCGAATAATTTTTTCTCCAATGGAGAATTGTTTAATAGATATGATTATCCTGACCGATATGTAGCTTCTCTTACTGAGAGTCATGATGAATATTTTGTGGTATATAAAACAAATCCAGATGCTGCAAACGAATTGAATCGATATAAGTTGCGACTTGATGAAAATTTAGTCTTTTGGCAAACTCATGCTGCAGATCGAGAAATTGCCCTGACAGTTTTAGAAAAAGAGAATCCAGCAGCAGCAGCTCTTTATGCACAAATGTTAGCAGAACAGAACCTATTCTGGGCAAATTATGATCCTCAGAATAATCATGAAATTGACTATCTTAAAATGATTGATAAACAGATAACTGCGTATACTCTTTTTGTAAAAACTAACCATGTATACAGTCTTAAATACAAGCCAAAAACGAATTATGCAGAGAAGTATCCTGATGTCGGCGTTATGCTCGATGTGATGGCACTTAAAAAAGGTGGCTATTATTGTTTAACTGCACATTTGGCTGCACAGGAATGGTTTCTTTCTCTAGGAGTTCCGATGGATGGTTTGTATGGATATCATATATATGATGATGCAGGCATGGCTAGATCACGCATTGGTCATGTTCAGACTGGTATTTATGGAGCAGTTCATGATTTTACTCCTTCCACTCCAAATCCTGGAGAAGATTTACGAGCATTAGATTTCAATAAAAATACTGCTGTGAGTGGACAATTAGATACTCAGGCTGTTGAGCAACCCACTATTGTCGATTTATTACAAAAATTTGCAAACGTTGATAATTTATCACTACTTATTCTTTTGTTATCGACAGTGGGAGTTGGATATTCCATTAAATTGGGAATACAACAAGCAATGGGTAAAACCACCAAAGATGACTTTGATACAGTAGAACAAGTTAAAAATATTTTGCCCGATACTGAACTTGCATTGAGAGGTTTAACCTCGGCATTACTGCAATTATTAAATTTGATTGCAGAAGTTGATCCATCATTTCCAGATAGTGAGGATGGCAGTAAAGACCGAAGGCAGATACTTTCGCAAATTGTTACGGAGAGTTTGATTTTGGCAACCAAACCCTCAAACACGCAAGCTGAAATATCTAGCAGCATGTCAATGAATCCCGAGGTACTTGCATTGCTGCAGTTAGTGGGATTAGGTAATGGTACATTGAGTGAGAATGCTCGAGAGCAAGTGGAAAGTTTATGGCAAAAACTCAATAGCAATCAAAGACAGACGAAACAGCTACTACAAGAAGTTCTTGGATTACTGGATAGCATATCAACCAACTTCGGAAAAGCATCAGAGATCAAAAGGAAACTGGTGGGTAAGTCAGTGAGAAAATTACAAAAGCAACTGATGAGAACGAGAAAAAAAGAAAATAGAATATATGGCATGTATGGTGCATTTTTAGAAAAATCACACTTGGCAAAAGATGAGAAAATCAATGAACTTAGAAAATCAATTACTGCAGATTATTTAGCCATTCATCATCAATTAGAGCAACAAAGTAATGAGTTACAACAACTAAACACGCAAGCAAAACTATTACCTACAAATGTAAAAAGTCTCAAAAAAGTTTTGAGGTTTATGCTTAACCATAGTACAGCACACGACATAGCTCATGAATAATCAGGAATTTTTATCAGTTGAACCAGAAGGTAAGCAAATAGATACTGCAGTGGATGCAGCAGCCTCTGAGTCTGATATGTTGGAGCTTAAAATTGCTGAAATTTTGGGTCAATCCTCTGTAGATTTTATTGAAAAGACTGTTTCTGAACATTTGGGAGATGGTTATGAAAGCAATGACTTAGGACTTGTTGAAAAAATTAATTTAATTTTAATCTTAGCTTCAAAAAAGAAAATAGTTGTCTCATCTGGATTACTACGAGCTGTAAAGAGTGTCACTACTATTTTGCCGAATGGTCAAATTGATATCGAGTATCTAATCCATCTAAAAGGTGAAAAAAGAAAACACTTATTTCAAGTTATAAGTTCATTGATTCTATTGCTTGGATTAAGTTTCGGTGTCGGAAATGAATTAGTTGGTCGGATTCAAAATACGGAGAATCGAAATAAAGTTGAGTTGTCAGCAAGTGCGGTTGATGATGAGAATGCTAAGGCATTGGAGTCACGAACTAAATTTGAAAGACAATTTAGTAGTGATCTGGAGACTGTAGTGGCAGAGATGGGATGGCAAGACTTCTTAGGTGAATATACCAAAGAAAATAATGAGAGTGTGTGGTCATCAGAGGAGGTTTTCCAGTTGTTGCGCACACAAGAGCCACGGTATTGGGGTTATTACATCATCGCTTATCCAAATACTTTTGTCGAAGCTGTTGATACTTCACAAGTATCACAAGTTGAGTTTATGAGTTCGTGTGGTGATGTCCGCTTTTTCAGTTATTTACAGACTCAGATGGGTGGTGACGTTACTTGGCTTGATTTGTGGAGTGCTGATGAATTGTTCGAAACACTTAGAATGACAAACCCAAATTGGGGAAAAATAGTGGCAAATAATCAGGTGTTATTTGTTGGTGTTTTGGATAGAGAAGATTTGACACCACTGGTTCACATGCTAGCTCCTACTGCTAATTCTGCAGATATGCACTATTTCTTGAGAGATTACGAAAACGACTGGGATCAGACATGGTCAAGGCGAGAACTTTTAGATGCAATGAAGGCAGACGGTAGTGTCAGCTGGGGGTTCTATGTAAAGCGCTACATGCACCTTTTTGCGAGCGACATAACCGAAGAAGAATTGTCGGAAGTTATAGAGGATATTTCATTTAGCAGTTCAGGTCTTTACCCTAGCACAAATGACTTAGCATTTTTTTCTGACTACTATAAATTGCAGCTTTATGAGGTCGTTGATCCTGCAGCATTTGTACGACTTATTGAAACACATTTTAGCAAAGAAATTGCAGCTCAAATTCTTGCTAATTATCCAGAGTTAAATCAATTAGAGCAAAGTAACATTGAGCGATTATTTGAAACTGAAGCAATTAATTATGTATTAGATAACTATGCTCAGTGGGAGTCTGTATATCCAATAGTAGATATCATGACCTTTTTACGGGACAGTGACCAGAAATATCATTACGCTTTAATTGTGCCGCATCCAGAGTTGTTTCAAGAAATATCATTCACTGATGATGAGGTTGTCTTACTTGCTTTTCGAAACAATTTTATGGAAACAACTGGTGAAAAAAAGAAATTTTTTCACAACTATCAGGGACAATTTGGCTGGGAAAATCAAATTCCTGTGGAGAGAATGCTGAAACTTGGAAGAAGTAAACCAGGTGACGGTATGTATACTGCCGCTCTTTATTTTCCAGAAATATTTTTACCTCATTTCACGGATGAGGATATGTATCAATTAGTGCTTTCAAATTCTATTGATTTAGAAGAAGTGGATGTTTTACATTCCACAAATCCAATCTGGAAACCTTTTACCACTGTAGAGCGTAGGCACACGATGCTTGAATTAGCAAAAAATGATACTGAGCAAGATTGGGAAGAGTTGGTGGCTTCTAGATTCTATTTTTTTGAGGATATTTTGACTTTTGATGAAGCAAAAGATATTTTGAGTAAGTATCACTCTAGTACCATTAGAAATAGTCCGCTTTGGCAGAACAACGTAACTCCTGAGTGGGAATATTCTTTTTTCAAAGAATCAAATGAAGATATTTTTATTCATTTAATTGCCAATGATCCTGTCTATTTTAGTGAGCAACTTACAGAAGGTGATAAGTTGTTGGTGTTAAAAAATAAACCAGAGGTAATATTAGATAATTATCTTTTTTGGCAAAAGTTTTTTTCACCAGAATTTATCTTAGACTATTTTTACAGTGGTCAGAGTGCGGAGAATTATGGTTATTTTGTTTTAAGAAACAAACACATATTTGGGCATGTTTTTTATAACAGTGGATATGATTTAAAAAACTCAATTATGCATGGTGGATTAGATACCCTGTTTGATACTAACTATGATACCGACCAATATTACTATGAGGAGTGGTCCGAGTTCGTAAGCATTGAAGAATTGTTTTACATACTGGAAGGATTTGAAGATGGCAGAGTGAAGATACTTACCAGACCAAACTTATTCTTTGAATTTGTTGAGTTTTCTGACCTAAACCAGTTTGTGCAAACTGAACATTGCATTTCAGCATTACTAGGTAGCTATGACGATTGGCAGGAGTTATGGAGCTTTGCAGATATCTATGAGGCTGTTAAGGCTACTGATCCAAGTTATTCGGCATTCGAACTATTTAGCAGTGATTATGCCGAAGATTTTATTAAATTGACTAGCCATGATGATTTACAATTTTTGATCAGGTCATATCCTGATGACCTCTCGTATATATTTGGGAGTAACTTGGAAATACTCTTGAAAAAATGGACTGCTGAAGAAATATTAACGGCTCTAAAACAAGAACATCCAGATACCTGGGGTGCATTCGTAACGGATGGAATTGTACATTTTGATGCGTTATTATCGCAAAGTGATTTAGAATCGCTGATCGCTCATGGGGCAAATCCGGCTGGATTAATGGAGACTGGTTTGTGGGAGGTAGACGAAGTCTTTGATGTCTATAAAAATAATTTCCCTGAAAAGTGGGGAGAAATTATTCTTACTAATAGTGAAATTTTCATGGAGGAGGTTATTCGAAGAGACGTGTCATTACAACAGCTACTTGAGTTTACAGACATTACTATCGCATACGAATATACATACTACTGGAGAGATGTCTGGTCAGAAATTGAGATTGAAGACGCTCTGCATGCAGTGTATGGAGATGCACTTCCAGTATATGATGAGGCAGCTGGTTAATTTTCTATAAATAGAGTAAAAACGTCTCGGGGACTACGTTTTTAATCTACTAGCTCTAATTGCATTGAGTATTACTAGTACGTCAATAACTTCTTGTGTTAATGCTCCTGCAATCGGCGGAATTTTACCCATACTTGAAAGAATCATGCCGATGATACTGAGTCCGAGTCCGATCCAAATACTTTGTAGCGCAATCGCAATTGTTCCGTTCGAAATGGTGATTAATTGAGTTACGGCGGATAGTTTGTTAGTGATTAGCACTACGTCTGCTGCATTTGACGATGCTGACTCCTCATCATGACTGAAAACAATGCCCACGTCGGCAGTTGCGAGTGCAGGAGCATCATTAATGCCATCACCGATCATTGTCACCACTGCGTGCTGTTTTTGCAAATCAGTAATATAGTCAGTTTTTGATTTAGGAGTGCACTTTGATTTTGACAGAATAGGAACTTTTAATACAGCGACTAGCTCAGAGACTCTAGAGGCAATATCGCCACTAAGCAGATGCAACTTAAGCCCAGCCGACTGTAATTCCGAGAGGATTTTTGATGATTCTGGTTTAGGTTGATCTTGAAGTTCAATCTCACCGATCATCATCTTATTTTCGTACAATGTAATTACCATTCCCTCATGTGAGGAGTTTTTGAGTGAGTATTTATTATTTTTAATTTCTGCAGAAATGCCAGATCCAACGACTTCGATGGTATTTTCTGTTTTTGGTAACAGCAACTGTTGTTTGTTGGCTTCACTCACTATAGCTTTTGCGATCGGGTGCAGCGAACTTCGTTCAATAGCTGCAGCAATGGTAAGAATTTGTTTTTTTGTGTACGACCTAACTAATGGAGTCACTGCAGATACCTCCAGCTCTCCGAGAGTCAGTGTGCCTGTTTTATCAAAAACTAAATCAGTTGTTTGGCTGAGTAATTCGATGCTCGCTAAATTTTTGATAATGATGCCTCGCTTTGCAAGCGAATTCATGCCTCCCAGTAAGGCGATTGGGGTGGCAAGAATCAGCGGGCAAGGTGTCGCCATCACCAAAACTGCTAAAGCTCGATCAATCGAACCAGAAAAAAGCCAGGTGATGAACGCTAAGAAAAAAGTGAAAATAGTGAAGAATCCACTATATCTGTCTGCCAAACGAATCAATGGACTTTTATTATTCTGTGCCTTTTCTACTAATGCGATAATCTTATGATAGGTTGATTGTGCACCAGTCTTTGTTACTTCAATAATGAGTTGATCGCCAACATTTACTGTGCCACTTGAAACCAGATCTCCACTGGTTTTATGGGCAGGCAAAGCTTCGCCAGTGAGTGACGATTCGTCAATCTGTGCCTCATCAGAAATGAGTCTTCCGTCTATTGGGAGTACTTCGCCACGTCTGACCACAACATGCTGGCCAATTTGAACATCTTTCACCAATATTTCTGCACCTAGGGCATTATTAACCCAGAGATAAATAGTATCTGGAATGCGGCTCACTAAGGCTTTAAGTGAGGATTTGGCTCTGTTTCTAGCATATTTCTCCAGTTCGTTACCGCCAGCGAGCATTAGACAAATGACTGCAGCCACAAATAATTGTCCAGACAACACTCCAGTCACAATTGCAGTCAAAGCAATATAGTCCAGTGCAAATCTTTTGTGTTGCAGTGAATAAATTGTTTGTTTAACAAGTTCAAAACTACCAATCAAGATAACTACGATTAATACTATCTGTGCTAAAAATGGTTGTGAAGCTTGAGTCAATACGAATGCAACGACCATTCCGATTAAAATAGTTAGAGGAACAAAATGAGTAAATAGTTTCAGCGACTGCATACTAGTAGATAAGTATACGAGTTGGCGGAAGATATTGACACAACATTTTGTGTTTTTAGCTGCAAAAAGCTTATACTAATTAAATGTCAGAAAAATTGGATACTCCAATAGCAAATGAATTGCCCCAATTAGAGATTCCACCCGAAAGCTTGGTTGAAAGTCCAGTAACTCTAGTCAAAACAAATCAGAAAAAGCCATTTTTTTTGCTGTTATTGCTGTTGGCAATGGTTTTTGTCAGCATTGGAGTTTGGCTATTCACTCAAAACCAGTTCTCTCAGAAACAAGTAACAGAAGATACGCTTGAGGAGGAGATGCAGCTAGCTGAAGAATTATCGCCTACACCCAATCCAGGCGAATTTCCATTTGAGGAGGATCAATCATTGGTTGCAACTGATGAGGCGACTCCTAGTCCAACAGTGGCAGTTAAGTCTGGTGTGTATACAGTGAAGATGACTTTGCTCGATAGTTTAAAAAAACCGACTACTCAAAATGGATATTTTACTTTGGTTAAATATCTTGCATCGCGGCTCAAATTTTCTGCTGATGAAGCTGCTGTTTATTTTGATACACGAATTACCCAGGACATGAATCGTGATAGTGGTATGTTTAATGGTCAATATATTTTGTGGCTCAAATCTGGATTGTTAGAAACTCCAATTGAGGATGAAGATGGCTTTGTGAAGTTGTTAGTGACTTCACTGGATGAAAAAATCATACCGTATCTACACAATCCACAAACAAATGCCAATGACGCAATGTATTGTGAAGTGAATGGTGACTGCTCTGTTCGAGATAATATTTGTTCGATTGGTGCATACAATTCATACCAAATATTTGTCGATGTCTATGGTTGTGGTCCTGATGGACAGTACGAAATTAGTAAAGATGGTAGTTGTTGGCGTAAAAAAAAGCTCAGCAATCCTCGCTGTATTAAGAATACTTGTACTGCCACAGTTGAACTGGGTGTTTGTCAGTCTGGCCCCTAGTTTTTTATAGTTTTTCGAGCCAAGATAATTTGGTGAGCTTCTTGATTGCTGCGATCAATTTCATCAACCAAAATCTCAAATCCAGCTTCGGCGAGTAGCTGTCTATTTTTATTTGGTCCGAATTGACTTGACCACATTTGTTGTCCATAAAAATCGTGCCAATCTTCAAAATCACTTTCTCCCATGCTGATCAACAGCAACCCATTTTCAGGTAAAAAACTAGAAATAGTTTTTAACCATTCACCATGTGTTTCTCGTTGGAGATGAAAAAGAGTGTACAAGCAAATAATTGCGTTAGTAGAAAATTCAAATGGTTTGAGCAATGCGATGTCTTGTTGCAGATATCGACCTGCAGGACAGTCTCGACGAGCTAAAGCTAGTTGTGATGCCGAAAAATCAATGCCGGTGAGTAAATGACCTTTTTTAATAATCTGGTCGTCAATTGGCGTCCCCGCACCACAGCCAAGATCAAGCACTTCTGATTGGGGAGGAAGTAATTCTAAGAATTTAGTGAGGTATTTTTGGGTTCGGAAATGTTGACGATCTTGATTGTATGCTTTAGTTGTTTGGTTATAGGCTTTGCGAATGAGATCTCGAGTGTCGGACATAGGTACAGCATATCATGCGAGGTGTGTTCTGGAATTTGTCGTTACTGTTGGTTTGTTGTTAGTTTTGGCCACGATGATTGCGGTACAATTAACAACATGTTGCAACTCTTTAGCTATACAGATGAATTATCAAAAAGAACTAGTCAGGCAGTGCGAGATTTTCAAGAGCAGTATCGACAATTTGATTTCGATGCTGAATTATTGGCTCCAGCAAGTGCTTTTGTTACTCGAGGCAAGTTATTTAGAGGCTCGTTGTGTCTAGTAACTTCTCAGCTGTTGATGAGACAAGCAACTCCTGTTGCCGGTGCATGGAGTGCAGCTGTGGCTTTGGAGTTAGCTGGATCGGCTATCTTGATTCAAGATGATGTCATGGATGCATCTGAGATGCGACGCGATCAACCTACGCTGCATCGTCAATATCAAAAACACTGGCGTGGTGATGCGACCACCGCATCATTATTTGGGGAGAGCATGTCGGTCTGTGTTAGCGACACACTGTTTTTTTGGTCTAGTCGATTGCTGACAGCAGCTGATTTACCTGCATCGGTTAAGCTTGACTTGGTAGCGGCCATGGGTCTCGAAATTGCAACTTTGGCAATGGCTCAAGCAGAGGAGATGCGCTTTAGTGCTTTGTCACTATCCGATCCCACGGTCAACCAAGAAAGCATTTTAAAAATACTAATTGGAAAAACTGCCAGATATACAGCAGCTTGGCCCCTGAGATTTGCAGGCATTATTGCTGGAGCTGATGAGCCGACCACAAAAGCACTACAAGAGTTTGGCGAAGCAATGGGTTTGGTTTTTCAGCTGAGTGATGATCGATTGGGGTTGTTTGGTGATCCAACAAAAACTGGTAAAGACGTGGACGGCGATGCAAAGTCAGGTAAAAAAACACTCTACGCATTGTTTGCTAGAGATTATCTGACTGGGGAGAGTGAGCAACGATTTATGGAGTTGTATGGAAAGTTGGATTTAACAGCGGTAGAACTCAGCGAACTGCAGCAATTACTGAAAATAAATGGCATCTATGATCGATTTGAAGCATTTACAGCCAATCAGGTTGAAATCGCCAAAAACTGTCTAAAAAAACTCGAGGAATATCCAGAATTAGTGGCGATGCTCACGCAAACAGTGGAGTTTTTAGCTACTCGCCAGCGATAAGCTTACTTCTTGTCGATAATTGAGTTGGCTAGTTTGGCCACAAGTCCGAGTGCTAGCGGATAGCCAACCAATAACCAGAGTGCGGAGATAAATGGCAAGTGAATAGCTTGATTGAAGAAACTGCTCACCGAAGTACCCTGAAAAAAGCTATACCAATTCGGCATTTTTAATGTTGCTGCCAACCAGTTGACTATCATTGCACCAATTAATATCAGAACACCATGAAGATATGTTTTCATACGCTATAGTATAAAGCGTGCACATAAATGAATCCAATCCACCCCAATTAGTGTTAGCTGGTTCGCTCTCAATTGACCACATTTTGCAGTACGGTGGCTCATTGTCTGAGCAGTTACAGTCAGCACCGCTCGAGTCATTGTCATTATCAGTTTTGTTGTCCGGAGTGACCAATTCTGAGGGTGGAATTGCGGGTAATATTGCTTATTCATCAGCTCTGCTTGGAGAACAGCCAATTTTGTTTGGCTCAATTGGCGATGATCAACCGAGCTATTTGGCCAAATTAACAAAAATGGGTGTGCAAACTGACCAAACGCATATCTCTAAGTTGCCTACTGCTAGCTTTACCGTTATTACTGACGCAAAAAGTTGTCAAATTGGTGGCTTTCATCCGGGAGCGATGACTGACTCAGAGTCATTATCGCTTGAAAAGTTTATCGATCAAAATGTCTTGATTGTGCTCTCTGCACATGATCCGGCTCAGATGCAGCGACACATTGAACAAGCTGCAAAATATAAGCTGCGATTAGTGTTTGATATTGGTCAACAAATTGCTGCCTTAAGTACTGAGGTGGTTTTAGCAGGATTAAGAACTGCTGAGTTACTACTGGTGAATGAATATGAGCTGGAGCTAGTCTTACAGCGTGCCGCAATTACCAAGGCCGAGTTATTAGATATGGTGCCATTAGTGGTGGTGACATTGGGGAAAGAGGGCTGTCAAATCTATCAGCAAGGTAAAGAACTGCGGGTCAAAGCAGTTACTGCAAAGATGGTTGATCCAACTGGAGCCGGTGATGCGTTTCGAGCTGGTTTTTTCTATGGCTATGTGCGAAACTGGCCTTTGACTCTGAGTGCACAACTTGGTGCTACAGTCGCAGCTTTCGCTGTAGAAACTAGTGGCACACAGCAACATGTTTTTACTAGAGCTCAACTTGATCAGAGGTATAAGAAACAATATCAAGGAATTATTAACTGGACATGAAAAAAAGCAATTCAAATATGAAAAAAACTGACTATAAAGTCGCAGATATTAAATTAGCTGAGTGGGGTCGCAGAGAAATAACCTTAGCTGAGAAGGAAATGCCAGGCTTGATGGCTGTACGGGCAGAATATTCCAAGGAACAGCCACTCAAAGGTGCTCGTATTGCTGGTTCACTGCACATGACTATCCAAACTGCGGTGCTGATTGAGTCACTCGTCGCACTAGGTGCACAGGTTCGTTGGGCCTCATGCAATATTTTTTCAACTCAAGATCATGCAGCCGCAGCAATTGCAGCACAAGGTATCCCCGTTTTTGCTTGGAAGGGTGAAACCGAGGAAGAATATTGGTGGACGACTGAGCAAACACTGCTTTTTACTGATGCTAAAGGAAAAGTAATTGGTCCAAACATGATTTTGGATGATGGCGGTGATCTCACTGGTTTAGTGCACAGCAAACACCCAGAATTACTTGACCAAATTAAGGGAGTTTCAGAAGAGACAACTACAGGGGTGCATCATCTCTACCAGATGCTGAAAGAGGGCAAGCTTAAATTACCAGCAATCAATGTTAATGACAGTGTCACCAAATCTAAGTTTGATAATTTATACGGTTGCCGTGAATCCTTGGTTGATGGCATTCGTCGTGCAACCGACGTGATGTTGGCTGGCAAGGTTGCTCTAGTGGCCGGTTTTGGTGATGTCGGTAAGGGCAGTGCCCAATCACTTCGAAATAACGGTGCTCGGGTAATTGTCACAGAAGTTGATCCCATCTGTGCTTTGCAGGCCGCAATGGAAGGGTATGAAGTGAGGCGGATGGAGGATGTGGTTGATCAAGTAGATGTGTTTGTGACCGCCACTGGCTGTAGCGATGTAATTAGAGTGGAACACATGAAGAAAATGAAAGATACCGCCATCGTTTGTAATATCGGCCACTTTGATGTGGAGATTGATGTAGCTGGTTTGAAAGCAATTAAAGGTATCAAACATCAGGTGGTTAAACCTCAGGTTGATATGTTCACTTTTGCCGATGGTCGACGGTTAATCTTATTGGCCGAAGGTCGACTGGTAAATCTTGGTTGTGCCATGGGTCATCCTTCATTCGTAATGTCTTGCTCATTTACTAACCAGGTTTTAGCTCAAATTGAACTCTTCACCAAGAAATATGACATTGGCGTGTACATGTTGCCCAAGCATCTTGATGAAAAAGTTGCAGCTTTGCACTTAGCTCATGTAGGTGCAGACTTAACCAAGTTGTCTGCAAAACAAGCCAAGTACCTTGGAGTACCTGTTACAGGACCATTCAAGGCAGTTCAGTACCGATATTAATTTAAAGTTATTTGTAAGGTCGTTAAAATGCTCAAAAATCATTTGAATCAGCCAGTTACACAGATCACTGTCTACGGTGCAGAGTGGTGTGGTGATTGTTTTCGTGCCAAGGCTTTTTTTGATTCACATCACATTGTGTACCAAAGCTTTGATATCGACCAGTCAGCTGAAATGGCTGAGTTCGTGATACAGGTCAATAATGGCAGTCGCAGTATTCCAACTATTTTATTTCCAGATGGCAGTATTTTGGTGGAACCAAGCAACCAAGAGTTGGCCGAAAAATTAGAGAAATAGTTTTTGCAGTATTTTGTTGGTATATAAGTGTAAAAATCCACGAAAAAGGCGCCCCTTGCGAGGCGCCTTTTATCTTGTACATTTTATTGCTGAAAACTCCAGTCAAAACCGTATTTGAGCTGTCGTATGATCTCTCGTAGAAACACGATCGTCATCATAGTCCACAGCACTGCACCGCTAAGGAACCAGAAATGCGGGAAGACTGCTGAGGCACAAACAAAGCCAACGCCGATGATCATTATCCAGCCGTTACCATCATCAGTGCTGTCTGAGTCAGTATCCGGAATTGTGTCTCCCGCATAATAACTCGAGTAATAGAGGATTTGGTTCGCCGCTCTACCACTGATGGTGCTGTCGTATGAATAGACCTCTTGTCTGGGGCCATTTTCAGTCAAGAAAACGCCCACCAGTGTTGAGGACACAAGAAAAATGACTAACATGAGCATGGTAGCCCATTCAGTCACTTCTTCGCGATATGTAAACCAATTTGTGAACACCAGGATAAGTGTCACGAAAATGGCACAAATCGCGGCATATATCCAGACAGGTGTGTTAAACCATGTCGAGGATATTTTGTTAAATCCGGTTACAAAGATCCAGAACCATCCCAACGATCCCATGCAAACGAATCCAAATATCAACGAGCGGATGCCGTCAAATGGAGCTAAAGCTTTTTCAAGCCGCTTGCTGAATCGTTTGTAAACTTTCATGGTCTCTTTGAAGAGATGTGAAAATAGGGGATATAGAACTGGAACAAGTGCCGGCAATGATGTTGCACAAATGGTGAGTAGAATGTCTGACATTAGATTACCTCCATGTAATCTGGTTTTAATTTTGATTATGATTTTGATTGCAAAAATAGCCTCGAGACAGACAGTACTTTTTATATCTGCCTTGTGGCTATTTCTGCTAAGAGTGTTCAGCTGTTAATGTGCCAAGATATTTGTTGTTTGAGTAGAAACATATCTGTCGCAATGACGGAGCGCTCCAGATCAAACACTATAATGATACAGATTTACGTCTCAATTGTCAATATTATAGGCTTATATTTAGCCTCGGCCTTGTGTGAGAGTCAATTTCTAACAGCTTTTTAGTGAATGCCAATTGAAACTTACCGTACATTATGGCTATCATAGAGCTTGAGGAAAATAATATGGGTGAAGCTCCAGCATATGTTCCAGAAGATGAAGTTGCGTCGTTACCTGATGTAGATGATGGTTCTGTTACTGCGGCTGGTGAGGCAGCTGCTGTTTTGCCAGATGTGGATGGTGATGCTAATCCAGATAAATTTGCTGAGTATAAAGATAAAGGGAGAGATGTTTATGATGCTGCTTGGAATGCACTCCAAAAGCGAATGCAGGCAATTCGTGCCCGAATGACGACGGCTTCGGCGAGAGAGATGGGCCGTGAGCTTATGGGGCAGGCATTTACCGTTCCTGCACGACTTGAGACAGCATGGCAGTCTGGTCGAACACGTTTAGGTGAAATCATGACCAGTTCTGACGGTAGAATTGGTTCAGCTCGGGCAGGTTTTAATCGAGCTCGAGAGGCAATTTCTAGTGGCGTTTCTGATCGACTGGCAAGTATCCGTGCGAGTTCTGCAGAACGATCAAAGGCTAAAAAAGAAAAAAATGCAGCAGAATTTACTCGAATTCGCCAGGAACAAATTGATCGATTGTTGGGTAAAGTGACTGATCTACGTGCGGAGCGCGATGCTAAAAATATGGAGATTATGCAAGCTGCTTATGCAAAAGTAAAAGAGAATCGAGCTGAGTATCGAGGAAAGATCGGTGAGAGTCAAAAAGCGATCGCTGAGCTACAGGCAAATACTTCTGGAAATGTAAACAGCTTAAATCACATGGCTTATGATTACTCGAATACCTATATTATGCATCCAGTGTAATTTATTCTTGAAAAGAAACTAATACATGACTGATACCAATACCAATTTACCTCCACCAGTTGAGAAAAAAAGTTTTCTTGCAGGGATACAGGCTGCAGCATTATCAGACGATATTAAAGTTGTGATGCAAAATTGGGTTGTAGACCAACCTGGGGAAACACTGAGTCCAGATGATATTCGCATCTTTTTGATGGAACTGACGGAGATCGAGCAAACTGCGGCCAATACTCTCTCAGATGCCAGACGAGAATTATCTAGGGCGGCGGAGGATGAGGATAGAATTGATGAGCGTGAAACCATTGAAGAGCTCGAAATCATGCACAGCACGCTACGAGATGGCGAACAACAAGTTGCTTTGCTGGAGCAACTCACTCAAAGCCCAGACTAACTTTTATCTCTCGATTACACCTCGAAAAATATAGCCGACTGTCTTGTTGTCTACCACGACAGGCACAATGACTTCTTTGCCCCCGGTATACATGATGAAATCTTGCCACATCAAAATTGGTTGCTGCTTGAGCAAGTAATTTGCCAGATCATTGCGTACAGTGTCGTCAAAACTGAAGTGACTGAATGGTTGCCCATCATGCAATGAACGAAGCTGGTTATATTTACCAGATGCTTCGATGAGCTCGTAATCACCATTGGTAATTCTGACATAGGCAACTGCTGATGAATCTTTTAGTTGATTTACATCGAGCTTGGCCAGCTGAGTAATGGCCGCAGGACAGCTGATATCGGAACTTTTCTGGACAACTGACTCGAGTGACTGCTGCTTCTCAAGGGTTTTTTTACAGTCATCAAAAGTGTTTGTGAATAGCTCTAGACTTGCTGCCTGTTTATTACCAACTAAATCAGTAGTTTCTTTGGTGTACCGATCAATGATTACTTTGCGGCGTTGCTGATTGAAATACAGTGCTCCTGTGATGGCAAAGCCTACAATAATCACAATCAAGGCAAAGCTAGTGAGGGCAGCTTTTAATGATAAATTATCACTGGGATCTGGGGTGACGAGGGTATATGGTTCTGACATGTTTATTTCCGTTTCTGTTGTCGAGATTCGTCAAGAATACGGCCAGCATATTCTGCCAATCGTGAAACATTAAGCATAATATTTATTAATGCGGACGACATAATTAAAACCAAGATGGAAGCACCAAAAAAGTAGAGTATTTTCTCGAGAAATGGAGGAAAAATATCCCAAGCAAAAATACCATTGGCAATGAGTAAAATGCTGCCAAATGCTAGTGTGGTAGTTAGGGCTACCACTAGTGAGGCAGTGATGCGCTCGAGAAAAGTGCGGGACATAAAAGTTCTCCTTAAATTCATTATAGCTGACAATCTAAACTGAAGCTGAAAAAATGCTACTCTCGATTACAATACAGGTACATGCACTCACAACCAACAGCAATTAACTCATTTGCAGGGCTCAAGACTGATGACTCGCTGTTGCAATTGATGAAGTCATTTCCAATTGGTTGGGTAGTCTATATCCTCGAGTGTGAGGATGGCAGTTTGTACACTGGAGTTTCCAATGATCTGGCAAAGAGACTGAAGACACACATCACAGGTCGAGGTGCCAAATACACCAGAAGTCATATTCCAACTCGACTGGCATATGTTGAGCCACGTCACAGTCAGTCTGATGCATTGCAGCGTGAAGCAGAGATTAAGCAATTTCCCCGAGAGAAAAAACTCAAGTTAATCCGTGCACTCACTGCAGTAGCTTCAAAATTCTAATTTTTTTTTGAGAATTGAAAAAGGCTTCAGGGCTTTGTGGAATCTTTCCAAGCGTTCTGGGTTAAGCAGGTTAAATTTGAGGTTGTGGACTACTTTCCAGATGATGGTTCGAAGTCGATATAGATGTATCATTTCTTGATAGTTTTCTGGAAGTATGGCGACAGACTGATAACCTTTAAGTAGTTGCGACTCGCGTTCATACAACGTTTTCCAAGTTGGAGCTGAAGCTAAATCAAGCAATGGATCTGAGACGCAAACTGCTTCCCAGTCAAACAAGCCCGTAATCTTGAATGTTTGTGGGTCGTAGAAAAAATTATGATCGGCAAGATCATAGTGGACGATTGATCCGGGACAATTATTGATTAAATCTTTGGCATCTTGGAAAATTTGGAGTATTTTGGCACCTTGGCTGTCGTTGAGCAGCTTGGCTTCAATTACGGTTTGAATTTGACTTTCAAGTTCCAGAGAAATGTATTCAAAATTTGAGTTGCAGGTGGCGACGAGACGGTTTTCAGTCAGAGCAATCTGCTTATCGAATCGTCCGAAACCATCAATGTGAACTGTTGATAATTTACCGATTATCTGTCCCAGTTCAAATGATAATTTGTCGTAGTCCTGCTGTGTGCCTTGAAAATTATGCTCTGGAGTTTTGCCAGAAATTTTTTCTTGAATCTGAAAATCAAATTGGTATTTTTGGCGTGAGCAATCCACATGGATAATGGTATTTGAGGGAACCCCAGCTTTTTTGACTAAATCAGCAACTAGTTTTTCGATTAACAGTTCAATTTCAGGTGATTCATTTCCGAGGTTAGCTCTAAAACAATATTCGTGATTGTCTTGAGTTTTTACAAAATAAGTGACATGTGGCAAACCTACAATTTCTGGTTTGGTGATTTCAGTGACTTCAAGTTTCAGGACGTGATTGAAAATTTCTTTAATAATCTTGGTATCAAAGAGTTCATATTTTCGTTGTAACACCGCTACCTCAGCCAGGGTTTTGGCAGCACCACCACCAACATAGAAGAAATCTTTTGTCATAGGGTTGACTGATTATACCTATACATTTGACTAGTGTCATAAGGACTACTTTGGCTAATTTTCTTGAGCAAAATTGGAAATAAATTAGGTGTGATACAATATATTTTGAAAAGCGTTTGAGTCTATCGCAATAGATGAGCAGCGTAGCAGAAAGCCATTTGTGGCATAACTACGACGGAAGTCCACCGTAAAATCAGACAAGGAGTGTCGGCAACGGAGCTCTGAAATAAGGTTTGACCACTTGTTTTCAGTTGTTCCGCCGTAAGGCGGATTTTTAGTGGTAAAACAAAGAAGGGTGGTACCGCGACATGACAGTCGCCCCTTTCAATCTTTAGGCATTTTCCTAGAGGTTGGGAGGGGCGATTTTTTTATGAAAAAATTATGGCAAAAAGATTGGCAACTAAATGTTGTGATCGAAGCATTTGAAACGAGCGGTGATTTACTGCTGGATCAAATGTTGGTTGAGTCAGATGTATTTGGGTCGCTGGCACATGCAAAAGGATTGAAAAAAAGTGGCATTCTGAGTCAACAGGAATTATCAAAAATAATACTGGGATTACAGCAAATAATCCAATTAAATCAACAGGGCAAATTTCAGCTTGTTGCCGGTGATGAGGATATTCATACTAAAATTGAAAATTATTTATTAGAATCATTTGGTGAAGTAGGCAAGAAAATTCATACCGGTAGATCTAGAAATGATCAGGTGCTTACAGCAATTAGACTTTTTACCAATGAGCAGTTGCTGCTGATTTGGGATGCGTTGTTGGTGCTAATACAAACGTTATTAGTTTTCTCAAAACAGCATGAATTCGATGTTATTTCTGGATATACCCATACGCAGAAGGCAATGCCATCTACTGTAGGCATGTGGTCAACTGCTTTGGTTGAGGGATTATTTGACAGTCTACTTTCATTGAAGTCAGCTTATGAATTAAACAATCAGTCACCATTGGGGTCAGCAGCAGGTTATGGAATTCCACTGAGAATTGATAGAGAGTATACGGCGAAATTGTTGGGGTTCAAAAAAGTTCAAGCAAATTCGTTGTATTGCCAAAATTCTAGAGGAAAAATCGAGGCCATAATTCTTGCTTCGTTGATCTCAATTTTGCAGGACATCAATAAATTTGCTACAGATGTGGTTTTGTTTTCAACTTCCGAATTTGGATATTTTGCTGTAGCCAAAGAACTGTGTACTGGTAGCAGCATCATGCCACAAAAGAAAAATGTTGACGTGGCTGAATTACTACGGAGCAAATTGCATTTAGTGGTGGGCAACTATATGCAAATGGTAGGACTATCTGCAAATTTATTGTCTGGTTACAACCGAGATTTTCAAGATAGTAAAAAACCATTATTTGAAAGTTTGGCAATTACACTGGGCTCGCTTAAGGTGGCGACAATTTTGGTGAATGGGATCAATGTTAACCTGCAAGCATTGCAAAAGTCGCTCACTCCGGAAATTTTTGCCACCCATCAGGCTCTAGATTTGGTTGCACATGGCATGCCATTTCGAAGTGCTTATCAACAGGCTGGTAAGGATATTATGACGATTAAGTTCGACCCTATTAGTGCTGTTAAAAAGTCTACACATATTGGTAGCACAGGCAACTTAGGACTTAAACAACTGTCAAAGTTGCGTCAAAAAGAGTCGGCTTTTTTTAAAATCGAAACAACTGCTTACTGTACAAATAAAAATAATCTTTTAGAAAAGGATACTAATAATGAAAAATAAAACAAATTATATTAAGGCTGCTTCGTACGAAGCAAAAATTGGCGAAGTAAAAAATATTTTACTGCTCTATTCTGGCGGACTAGACACAAGTGTGATGCTGAAGTGGATACAAGATCAGTATCATGCCGATGTGATAGCTCTGACTCTAGATATCGGTCAGCAGCATGATGATCTGGAGAAAGTTCGGCTCAAAGCACTTAAGCTGGGAGCAGTCAAAGTAATTATGCTAGATGCTAAAGACGAATTTGCTAATGAGTTTTTGTCTCATGGTATTAAGGCGAACGCTAGCTATCAAGGTGACTACCATTTATCAACTCCAATTGGTCGGGCTATTTTGGCAAAAAAAGCTGTGGAAATAGCGAAGCAAGAAAACGCAGACTGCATTGCACATGGGTGCACCGGTAAGGGCAACGATCAAGTTAGAATTGAAGGATACGCTCTTACTCTGAATCCTGCAATTAAAATAATTGCACCAGTGCGAGAATGGGCGATGGACAGAAATGAGGAAATTGCATACGCTAAAAAGCACGGCATTGAAGTCCCAACCTCAATTGATTTTCCGTATAGTGTTGATGACAATATGTGGGGGATGACTTGGGAAGGTGGTGAGATCGAGGAGCCAGAAATTATTTCTCCAATTGAGAAATTTTTGACCACGTATACGTTAGCAAAGAACGCTTCAAATGATGGTGAGCTAATCAACTTAGAATTTTATCAAGGTTTACCCATCTCATTAAATGGCCAACAGTTGTCACTTGCTGATTTAATTATCAAACTAAATACTTTGGCAGGTAAACACGGAGTTGGGGTAACTCACATGTTTGAGGATAGATTAGTGGGAGTTAAAAATGGTGGTGTGTATGAACTCCCTGCGGCTCATGTGATTATAGAGGCACATAAGGCTTTGGAAAAATATGTTAGCACCAGACAACTTAATGAGCTAAAAGCTACTATGGACATCAAGTGGGGCTACTTGTGTTACGGTGCATTGTGGTACGACCCAATCATGAGTGCACTGAATGCTTTTAATGACTTTGTAAATCAAAAAGTTACTGGTAAAGTCACCATCAAGCTTTTTAAGGGGAGTGTCACTGTGGTGGCAATGGAGTCTGCGTATGGTTTAGATCATGCCTCATTTAATAACTTGGGTGGATATAACTTCAATGTGAACGCAAGTGCAGGTTTTGCAGAAATATATTCACTGCAGATGAAGTTAGCTAATCAAGTGCTTGTGCCGTGATCTTTTGACAGTGAACAAAACTAGAGTGCGGGCTTAAGTGACGCTAAAACTTAGTCGTCAAATGGTTCATACTCTTTTTGTCTGGCATCGGTGTAGGTCTCGGTTTTGGCTGTGACCTTCAAAACACCGATTTTCTTCAAAAACGCCATCAGTTTTTGGAATATGTTCATGTGGCAATCATAGCACTGTTACTTACTCAAGTGATTTGATACAATTCTGATGTTTTGATTGGCCACTCTGATGGCATAATCAAAGTCACAATTGGAGAGGTCGCATAGTGGCCTAGTGCAGCAGTTTACTAAACTGCCGTATCGCAAGATACCCAGGGTTCGAATCCCTGCCTCTCCGCCAGATAAAAACTAAGCCCGCAATAGCGGGTTTTATTTTTATCTGATGGAACTTGGAAGTGACTTCCTTAAATCCTGCCGGCAAGCGAATTGGTGTTATTGGTGGGGAACTAAACTAACAAACGCCTGCCTAATGCCGGAACGGCCAGCCTCTCCGCAACCATTGGTTTCCATCAAAATAGCAGCTTTATTTGATGCCAGTGCTATACTTTCACTTAAGTACTATTTTATTTCTTTTTTTATGTCAGAAATATCTCGATTTCAAGGACTAAAGCTTAAAGACTTAAGCGATGCTGATGCTGAGAAAGTATTGGTTGAAGCAGGTTTCCCAGCCGGAAGTGCAAGAATAGCTAAGTCAGGATGGTCGGGCAATACTGAAGTGAATCCAATAGCATTAGCGACGCTTTTGGCTGGAGCTATAGCAGAAGCTGAAGCACAGTCACACAAGTAGACAGCTGGTTAGTTATTTTTCGCTGTTAACGCTCGCGTTATTTCTGCGTGAATAAATCACCACTCTTAGCTAAAATATTTCCAACAGCTACCCAGGCACTCCGCCAAGTACAGAAAACCCGCGTATGCGGGACTTTTTGTACTTGATGGAACAAGGAAGAGACTTCCATAAATTCTGCTGGCAAGCGAACGGTGGGGAAGGTATATAAAACGTCTGCCTAATGCCAGAATGGCGTGCCTCTCAATACATTAACTAATGGTTGGGATGCTGTATATGCATACATAATTAAGCTATCATTGGTGGAATTAGGAAAGAACCATGTCTGAAACAATTGAAGTGGCCGGCTTACAAACTCCAAGTGTTGAAGTAGAATTTAAAATAGGCACCACACCAGAGATGGCAGCTGAATTCTCAGTGAGGTTGATGGATGAAATTTTGCTCTATCTTGAGACGGAGGCACAACAGGGAGAGAAGCCGACAGTACTCGGCGGATTTTGGGTAGATACCCCAGGTGGAGAGATGGATCACATCAATTTAAGTTTTGCCAAAACCACTTATATTGGAAATCTAACCAACACAGCAAGACTTTGCGGTGTGAGATTGGTTGGTCCAGTTGAAGCAGAGCGCATCGGGAGAATTACTGATGCAAAGCTTGCTATTAAAATTATCCCTATTCTAAAAGAAAAGTTGTCGCCAAAGCTGCTTGGTATGCTTGAAGCTACTTTGCCAAAAATTGGTGAATTACTCAAATCAACTCTTCGAAACAGAGAAATTTTAGAAAATGAGGTGTCAAATCGTCCTGGTGCACACAAAATTGATATAAAAAGAGTCTTGGCATCTGTTTTTTCTCCTTTGCAGCCTATTTTTGAGCGTAAACCAAAGCCTCAAAAAATTGATGATGATGAGGAGTTACCAAAAGTTGCAGTTGAAGTTGTTTTTGAAAAAAGTCGCGGTACACTGAGTTCAGGTAAGAAACAAAGGTTATATTTGATAAAAACATTTCCTCTCAAGCAATTAGAAGAAAAAATGACTGAAGAATGGAATTAGGTGGTAAATCTTTGGCTGAAATCGTTTCAACAGTCGACCACGCTTTTTACCACTTTTCATTGAAAAAATGAATAGGTTCTTAAGTACTGCTCCAGGCAATCTCTGTCCCCTCCATATTATCAGTGCATGATGGGGTCCAAGAATTCTTATGAATTTATCTAGATTTTTTCTAATTTATTTTTTATTCATTAAAAAGTTCGATGGGGTTAATTTTGAACTGGAGCATATTGGCAGTATTCCTACCACCATCACCACCTTTTCGCTGCATTGTTACTTTACCTATTTTAAGACTTCCTAAATGAGTTACTACAACATCACCTTTACTATATGTGTTCAAAACAGAATTCATGTTTTTAAGAACCCATTTTGTACTATTTCCCACCTTAACTGCAACAAGCATCCAATTGGCAGAAAACTGTCCATTTCCCTTTAAAATATCGGCAATGACAAGAGTTTTTTTATCTGTAAAGAATGTTACGACTGCAGCTTGCTCTTCAAAAGAGAGTTCATTTAAAAATACTCGTCTCTCATCTCTTCCTTTAATACTTGGGGCAATTTCACCAGTGAATCTCATTAATACATTCTCTATCTGAATAGGCATATCCCACATTGAGACATAATTCTTAACCCATCTCTTATCTACTTGATTAAATCCGGTTGGATTACTCACCAGTTTTATGGAAATATTTTGTTCATCAGCAACTTCTTTAGAGGAAGTAGTTATCTGAACTTGAACATCAGTCTTATACCCATGAAGTTTGATGGCAATTATTTTTTTAATTTCAGCCAACTCATATCCCATTATTTTCAACCACACTTGTGCGTCATGATCAGATTTCCAGTTATTGAATTTAGCAACGATATCATCCTCATTCGAAAAACCATTTTTCGCTGTAGTTGATCCTAGTTCAATCAGTGCATCTTTATTTCTCATTTGTATTCTTTTCTACTGTTATTATTATTTGATTAAGAATCGCTTTTAAAACATCAACTACAACACTATTGCCAAATTGCTTATACGCTTGAGCATCGGTAACCGGTATTTTAAAATTTTCTCCAAATCCCATTATATTTGCACACTCTCTTGGAGTTAACTTTCGAATTAAGCCATCGATCAGATATGCTCCTGTCTTACTTGCGGCACCACCGCCATACGCAGAGAATGTAATTGCATGGCCAAGTGGACTATATATCCGCTCTCCTTGTCCACCCTTGCCAATGGTACCAATTCTAATGGGTTTTTGTGGATATTTACCATAAATATCTGGGAATATCTCAACATTCTTAAGTCTTATGTCATCTCTCTTAATAATACATTTAGCATTTTGGTCAACTTTTTCAAGAAAATCCAACACTTTATGATGCGAAACAATTGGATCTGGATAGGTGAAGTTCTTTATTCCCAGATCCTTTCTAAAGCAGATTATGTAGATTCTTTCTCTTGCTGTTGGAGCTCCATAATGACTAGCGTTAAGAACCTTATGGTTAACATCGTAACCAATTTCTTCTAAGGTTTTCACAACTGTTTGAAGAGTTTTCCCATTATCGTGTTTACCAAAGTTCTTTACATTCTCCAAAAATAATATTTCAGGCTTATGCTGTTTGGCTATTCGTGCAATATGAAAAAATAATGTTCCACGAGTATCTTCAAAACCTCTTCTTTTGCCTGAAATGCTAAATGCCTGACAGGGAAATCCAGCACATATGATGTTGTGTTCTGGAATTGTTTTCTCGTCAACTTTTGTAATATCTCCGTCAGGATTGTCGCCATAATTAGCAACATACGTTTTCTGTGCAAATGTATCCCATTCAGATGAGTAAACGCACTGCAAACCACGCGATTCCAATGCTGCTCTAAAACCACCTATACCTGCAAACAAGTCGATGAACTTTGCACTTTTTATATCAAATTTATTTCGATTTTTCACTGTAATATCCTACCATGTGGCTTTTTTATTAGTGAAAGGAGACCAAGTGATTCACTCTTGTGATTCATGATTCACTGGTTCGTAACTGTGTGTAGAATAATGCCAGAGATGCAAAGTATTTTTTTAGTCAGCCTTATCTCGTTTTTTTTCTAAACCTTCAACAAACGCTATCATATCAGTATCGTTAACTGTCATTCTTGTTTCACGACTTCCACTTCTAATACGTTGGCTTGCCATTGAAATACGCTGACCAGCCATTGCAAAACGTGATTTATATCCTTCAAATATTCCTCTATTTTTTTCATTCAGTGCTGGCAATTTAAATACTCGTTCTGCCCAAGTAGTCGACGTAAAGGTAATACCATCACCATATCTTTCACTCATAACATTTACTATAGCAGCTTGTAGCAATTTCACACCGCGTTTTTCGCCATCACAAAAAATCCCGCTGTAGCGGGATTTTTATACTCTAATAAAACTCTAGCTTTATTTCTTGAATGGAAACACAAAATAGCGAGCTTTATCACCTAATTGACGCTCAATTCTCATCAGGCGGTTGTATTTAGCAACGCGCTCACTTCTAGCTGGAGCACCAGTCTTGATTTGGCCAGTTCCCATGGCAACCACAAAATCAGCAATGAAAGTGTCTTCAGTTTCACCGCTACGATGTGAGACAACTGAGGTCATGCCATGCTTGCGAGCAAGCAGAATTGCATCAATGGTTTCAGTCAGTGTCCCAATTTGATTAAGTTTAATCAAAATTGAGTTTGCTGCTTTGTTATCAATACCTTTTTGCAAGCGACTGACATTTGTGACATATAGGTCATCACCCATGATTTGTACATGAGAGCCAATCTCGGCAGTCATCTTCTGGAATCCAGACCAGTCGTCTTCAGCAAAGATGTCTTCACAGGAAACGATAGGGTATTTTGCTATTAATTGCTTAAAGAACTCAGCGAGTTCATCACTGGATACTGTCTTACCTTCCTTCTTCAAGGTATAGCTGCCATCTTTGTAGAATTCAGTGGCTGCTGGGTCAATTCCGAATGAAATATCTTTTCCAAGTTCATAGCCGGCTTTTTTAATGGCTTCGGACATAAGTTGGAAAGGTTCTTCGTTGGAAACCGAGTTGGGAGCGTAGCCGCCTTCATCACCCACACTAATGGCATATCCTTTAGCTTTCAGAATACCTTTGAGTTGCTGGTAGACCTCAGCGTTCATCCGAACTGCCTCAACCACATTTTTTGCCCCAATAGGGAACAGCATGTACTCTTGGATATCAGTTGCCCAGTTAGCATGTTTACCACCGTTCATGACATTCATTTCTGGAATAGGCATGATGTAGGTACCATCGAAATCAGGGTTGAACTTGGTCAGGTATACGTATAGCTCTTTCTTTTCAGATGTAGCTTGAGCACGAGCAGCACTCAGTGATACAGCTAAAATGGCATTAGCACCAAGTTTGGCTTTATTTGCGGTACCATCCAGCTTAATCATTGTTTCATCTAACAGACGTTGGTCTGCTGCATCAAGACCGATCACTGCTGGAGCAATGATGGTATTAACATTGGCAACTGCTGTGAGCACACCGGTTCCTAGAAATCGAGTGGAGTCACCATCTCGAAGCTCTACGGCCTCATATTGGCCAGTTGATGCTCCAGAGGGAACAGCTGCCCAGCCAGTTGAGCCATCTTCCAATGTGACAACTGCTTCGACAGTGGGATTTCCACGACTATCTAAAATTTCTTGTGCTTGAACGGATACAATTTTCATAGTGTTATTTTCCCTCCTTGGAGAAACGATTTATCTCCCTTAATAATACGGTAGGCTTTATTTCTGTCAAGCCAGCCAGTGACTTTGGCCCATTTATTTTTCTATATGTTATTTTACTTTTTCGTCTATATTATTTTGCCATCACTTGTAATTTTAATTCTTTTGGCATTTTCTCTATTGCATAGCGAAGAGCTGTTCGGGGCATTGTAGCTTTATGTTTTAGTACATATTCGAACACTTCATTTTGATGAGCTTGACTGGCGACTTTGAGCATCCATCCGTACCCTTTTTGTACTAGATCATCTTCGTCCATCAGTAACTCCTCAGCAATGCCAAAAATTTCTGGCAAAAATTTACCCTGTCTGGCCGGAACAATCAAGGAAACTGCCGCGGCTCGACGCATCCAGCGGTTTTTTGACTTTGTCCATTTTTTCAAATTCTCTAAATATTCAGGATACATTTCTATAAACTTTCCAATTGTGTGGTTACATAAAGTGTCGCAGGATGCCCAATTAGAAACGTACTCGTTTACCCATTTTTCAAAGACCTTAAAATCTGCCGGCTGATACGATTTACGGATTAGATAAGAAAAATGGCAGGCGATAAATGATTCTTCCATGTAGCCCGATTGCCACAATTCATCGCATAGTGTAAATGCTGCTTTTTTATCTAATGCTGCCACATCTTTGTCATAAGCTTTACCTATCTTGATGACAGTAGCTGTTTTAATACCATACATTTTTACTTTTTCTTTAAAAAAACTTTGGCCTGTGGTTTGAGTTTGTGGATCGCTGTTTTGTTTTAGTTCTTTTCTGAGTGTGATGACAATTGATTCCATATGTGCAGTATATCAATTCTGCACTCTGACATTTAATTTTTCTCTCAGAGAAGTCCTTAAAACCAAATTGACCCTGTTCTCACGAACAGGGTCAATTCTTCTTGCAATATTAGCGTACCTACAGTTCCAGATCGTCTCTGACCACGGTCACTCCTTTCGGATGACCTTCCAAGGTGAACTGGAAGGAGTCGTGATGAGTTTGTCTCGGCAAAACTGTCATCCAGATTTGGTCGTTGCCGAGGTCTACCAGCATGCTCATGCAGTCACCTGAGTGGCTTGCACGTGCAAGCATCTCGCGAGTGACATCACCGCAATCAAACAACCCAGTGACCATGTGTTGTTCAACCTGCAATTCGATGATGCTAATCTGCAACTCACTCTCGGCAATTTGCCGAGTGAGGTGCCGATATGCAGCCGTGACTTGAGCCAGGGTCTTGGGACTAACGGGCTTGAGGTACATGCCATTGAACTTGAGAACGTCATCTTCAATTCGCCAATCCATATTCGTTTTTCTCCTAAACAGTGAAATGTGGCCTGCTACTTATATTGGATGTCCGAGCAGGGTGGTAGAAAGACAAAAAATCTTACCACCACCCTGCTCTCGAAATTATCTGTAACTAGTACGCTGTTAAAGTGCAAAAAGAACACCTTCACTTAATCGCCAACAATTCGCAATAAATCCAGGCAATGTAATTGAAGTTGATGATTATACCAAATTGTATTGAATTATGGCTATTTTTATATTCTTACCATCTTTGATGAACCAAAGGCTTAATGTCAGTGGTGTAGATTCGGTCAATTTCAGCTAAGGTTTGTGGATCTAAATTTGGCAAGTCACTAGCCTTACAGTTTTCTAAAACCTGAGCTGGAGTCTTACCACCCGCGATCACCGTAGATACTGCTGGGTGCATTAATATCCATTTCAGGGCAAGTTGCGGTAAAGTAAAACCTGCAGGGACAATCTTCTTAAGTTTCTCAACAGCTCGAAGGCCAGTCTCAAAATCTACACCTGCAAAAGTCTCACCAACATCAAATGCTTGGCCTTGACGGTTGTATTGGCGATGATCATTGGCAGTAAATTTTGAGTCTGAGGTAAATTTGCCAGTCAGCAAACCACTTGCCAACGGCACTCTGACAATTACTCCAATGTTCTTTTCAGCTGCCAATTGGAAAAATTGTTCCATCGGTCGCTGTCGAAAAATATTAAAAATAATCTGGACAGTAGCCACTCCCGGAAACTCTAAGGCTTTGAAGGCTTCCTCAACTTTTTCGACACTTACGCCATAGTGTTTAATCTTACCTTCGGACACCAACGCATCAAGGGCGGCAAAAGTATCTGGTTGGTAATAGACCTGAGTGGGTGGGCAATGAAGCTGTAATAAATCCAAACTATTTGTCTGAAGATTTTGCAGACTTCTAGTCACAAATGCAGATAAATTTTGGGAATTGTAACCTTCTGCACTATGAGGACTGAGTCGACGACCAGCTTTAGTGGCTACGGTAAAATCATAATCAGTTGCGGCTGGACTCTCTAAAAATTTCGCAATGATTTTTTCACTGCGACCATCGCCGTACACATCAGCAGTATCTATGAAATTAACCCCAGCTTTTGGAAGAGTTTCGAGAACACTTTGAGCTGTAGCTTCAGAGACATCCCCCCAATCAGCACCAAGTGACCATGAGCCATACCCAATTTCAGAAACTTGATAGCCTGTTTTACCTAGAGTGCGATATTTCATGACCCTAGTATAAAGTGCTGAAGTGGTACAAGCGAGGTCGGATTTTAAAATAGTTCAGGCTATTAAGAATCTCATGTATTTACCGAATTAATGCCATGGGTTCTGTACTGATGATCAGCGACCATGTCGCAGCAAAAAAAACAGTGGCAGCAATTATTACACCTGCAAAGTGGGGATAGAATCGATGTAAAGAAGACTTTTTTTTGATTAAATAGTACAGTCCAACTCCAAACAAACCTAGAATTAAAATTCTCCTCAGAGCATCAAAAACCACTATCCCTAAAAATACATTCTCCATCAATACAAGTAGTGCTGGCAGCAGTAACGCGATCCAGCCAACTTGACCATGGTAAAACTCATGCCAAATTCTGCCAATACCTATAGCTATCAATGGGAATAATAGAAATTTATACCAACCATATAGTTCAATTGGAGCCACAGCAACTAAAATTATAGCCAGAAATATCCACATCACAGTTATAAATTGTTGTGGTTTTACTTTCTTATTCTCCACATGATTTCTGAAAGCCAAAACTAAACTACCAATGCTGCCTACAATTGGTAGTGGATCATGAATCTGTAAATATCCTATGTTTGGCTTCTCAAACAGGGTGAAAAAATACCAAAAAGTTTGTGGTCGCAAACTGTGGGCCGTGAGAATTGTGAAGAACATGTTGGCATCGTAATAGCAACCAAATAGTATGAAACTGGCAATGGCCAGAACTGTAGCTAGTCCAATACATAACGCAGTTTTTCTCTCGTTATTTTGGAGCAAAAGAGTTATTAAAATTAGTGGTACTATGATGCCGCTAATTTTAATAAGTATTGCCATAAATGAAGTAATAGCAAGCAGTGATGTGTAGATTTTCTTATGCGTTTGGTTAGTACTTTGGAAGAAAAAAACTAAAAAAAGTAACGCCGTAACTAATAAGAGTGCCATGGCATGTTCTGCCATAATGAGTTTTGAGGTAAGGATGTGGCTTGGCATAAAAGAAAATGCCAAAAGCGTAAACAATGCCTGTTCTGTACCATAGAGTTTTTTGATCAGATATGCTGTAACCAAGATGGTAATCGTGGAAATCACAATCATCGGCAGCCGCAAGACCAGCCAGTTAGATAACAGGTTTTCTGATGTGCGGGTTATTAGCGTCCAAGCTCCGATAAATACCGAGAAAAGTGGCGGGTGATCCAGATATGGTTCAGCCACTAAGTATGGCTTGCCATTCAATTGCTCGTAGTGAGCATCCTGATACTTGCTCCAAAAAATAGTCCAGGATTTGGGGATACCATCTCGCATCAAGAGATGACCGCTCACAACCCAGCTCTCTTCATCTGCTTGTAAGTTATGCATACCACTCAGATTATTGACTCGCAAGCCGATAGCGATGATCAAAATTATAGTGATCACTAATCTTAGAAGCAATTTCATACTAAAAAGTATAGTCGAAAACTAACCCGAGACACAGCTCTCAATTTTGTTGCTCTTAGTCTGTTAAAATGTATCTATGGATCAAAAAACAGCTCCGTTTTTAATACGAATGCCCACAAAACACAATACGATTTTGGAGACTGCATTAAAAAAAATTAATGCAAACGAAGAAGTAGTAACTATGTGGGAGATGACGAACACCAATGCGGATTCACGAATGGGTTTTTCTGATCATGGTGTAGTGCACTTTCAAATTGTAGCTAATATTGCCTTGAAAATGTGCAGAATTTTAGAGACCAACAAAGTTAAAATGGGCATCATAAAAGAATATGGATTGACGATTCAGCATGCTGAGTTGGTTGTGGTACTTGCGAGTTTGTTTCATGACTTGGGTATGACGATAAATCGTGATGGTCATGAAGAATATAGTCTATTTATTGCCTACAAAGTAATGGATGATGTCTTGGATTTCCTTCCTGTCAGAGAACGGGTGATTGTGAAGGGTGAAACACTGCACGCCATTATTAATCATCGTGATGACGGTAAGCCAAAAACAGTTGAAGCAGCGATTGTGAGAATTGCTGACGCTCTGGACATGTCAAAGGGTAGATCGAGATTACCATTTGAAAGAGGTGAAGTAAACATCCACTCACTATCAGCATATGCAATTAACTCAGTTGAAATTGTTGAAGGGACTACTCCAGAATTTATTGGAATCAACATTTACATGAATAATTCCTCAGGACTGTTTCAAGTAGATGAGTTGCTCAAAGAAAAAATTAAGGGATCGGGTATTGAGAATCTAATATCTGTAAAAGCCTATGTTGAAGGTGAAACAGAAAAGAAGCTGATTACTGAATTTGTGGTCAAAAAATAGCAGATTACCGTTCAACTCTCTTAAGCAGCTGGATATTGCAGTAATCAACGGTTTCCTCTGCAATATTTGCGATATAGCTTCGTATTCTTTCAAGGCTATCCATAATTAAAATATTTATTGAATTCTCATTGATAATTTTTCGGTTAATAAATGAGTTTTTAGTTACCAATTCAAATTCATTAATCAATATATGAGCATCGTTTTTTTCAAGGGTGTCGATCATCTGAACACACAGTTCTAATGATTTAACCAGTTTTTTTGCAAGTGTGATTTCAGATCTTGAAAAAACAAAGTTCTCCTTTGGTTTCAGTTGCAAAAAAGTATGGCAAATTCTCACGATGTGATCAGCAATTCTTTCCAATCTAATTGAGACATGTTTGTAGTAGTTGAGAGTGGTGAGTGACTGATCTCCGTTGTTAGGAATCAGATTTGTAAGAAATTGATTAAATTGTCGACTAACAATTAAGTGGATTCTATCTATGTCGACATCTCGCTCTATGACCTCAGCTGCAGTTTCTCTATGTCTTTTTTCAATTGATTCAATTGCATCAACTAACATGGAGATAACCATATTTCCTGCTTTATTTACGTACTCTTTGGCTGAAACAGTGGAGTTGGCAGAGTACTTGAGCACAATCTTTGTTGAGGTACTTTCAAAAATCTCAAAATTTACTAATTTAACCAGTGTCTGGCGAACCATTTGTCTCAATTCTTGGGTCATTAAGTAACTAGTCAAAATTATTTGTTCGGCTCCAGCTAAATAGGAACCGAGTAATTCTCTGATGATTTCATTCGGAGGCTGAGATTCGAGTGAGATGTATCGTGTAGCAAGTAAATTAGTTCTACGAGGCATCAGGCACAATGTGCCAGCTGAATGAGCAAACATCTTCAGCTCATCTTGTTCTGATAAGTTCTGGCCAGTAATCCATTGTTTTGGCAACGTAATGGTGTAGCTAGAGCCACCAGTCTTTTGAATTTTTCTATCTGCTTGGTTAGCTGGAGTAGTCATATATCTATATAGTAATTTGATATTCTGATTATTAATTGATTTATCATTCTTTTTAATCATTAGATATTTTTATCATAAAATATTTTTAGTGATATTTAATTTTCTGGATCTTATTCAGAATATATACATTAATACAATCTATATAGATATTAGCAATCTATAGGGTTGGCGCCAATCCGTAGCAGAGGAGTAACTATGAGCCGACAAGGCAAAGAGTTTCCTTCCTACGTGATCGATTTGTCATTTCGTAGGTCAGGAGGAGCATGCGAGCAGTGTGGCTCTAAAGAAAATATCGAGGTGCATCATATCTTGCCAATTTGGGTTGCTGCCCAGTATTTTCCACAACTGGCAAGTATGGTATTAAAGAGTGCGGAAAATGCAAAATGTTTGTGTAGCAACTGTCATGATGAGTTGCATCGGAGAAATGATTTTACTGTATTTAACTCACAAGCAGCTTTACTGATTGCAATTCAGTCAACACAATATGAAATGGCATATGTGTAGTTAATTTATCTGGAATTTGCTTTAAAAATTTGAAAGCAAACAAATAAAATATAGGCAAGAATCAAACCGATGCCTTCTCGTTTATTAAATGAATATTTTTTTCCTGAAATTGCAAAATAGTATGCTAGTAAAGTTATACCAGTTAAGATTGCCAACTCAGAAATATAATCATTCATACGTATTGGTTTGATAAATATGCTGGCACCAAGAACGAATAAAATATTAAATAAATTTGAACCTAAAATATTGCCGATACCTAGCTCATCATTTTTCTTTCTAACAGCAATCCAAGTAGTAATTAGTTCAGGCAATGAGGTGCCGATTGACAATAGAAAATATCCCAAAATTGATTCTGAAATATGAAAATGGTCAGCAAATAATATGGTTTGGTTGATACAGATTTTTCCAGAGATAATCAGGGCTATTAAAGAAACAACAAACCAAAAGATATTGAATGGTGCATAAGATCCTTTGGATGATTTAACGTGGTTATAGTTTTTGGATAAAACCAATAGTGCAATGAAAAGTCCTATCATGACTAAGCCAGCTTTCCAGTCTAGGTAAAATTGCAACAGTGCTGAGATTGCCCAAAACCCTGCTAGAGCAGCAAGATTAAGGGGTAGGTTGATGTCAACATCACTTTTCTTTATTTTAAATTTCTCAAATACAGCAACACAGCCCAATACCAAGCTGATATTAACTAAGTTGCTGCCTATGATGCTTGAAACAAGTAGCTGCGTGTGTCCAGCTGTTGCTGCAAATAGAGCTGAAATCATTTCAGGCAGAGAAGTACCAAAAGCTACGACAGTCAGCCCAATTAAAAAATCATCAACCTTGAATTTTTTTGCTAGTGATGAAGCTTGACTCACAAACACATCAGCAGATCCAATTAGCACTACTAGGCTTGCAATGATCAATAAAAAGGTCAGCATGTTGCTATGATAGCGTGTTTGCTGTGTTGGAGTCCAACGTCTGTTTACTCATATCTAAGTGCATCAATTGGATTGAGATTTGCAGCTTTTTGAGCTGGGTACCAACCAAAAAAGATGCCGATACTCACAGTGGTGACGAATGACAATAGGTAGCTCCACCAAACTAGGATAACTGAAATATCCATGCTTTTGAGTAAAAAGAAAACTCCAAAAGATAGTAGCGTCCCTACAAAATATCCTACCAAACTAAGGATAAATGCCTCAAGCAAAAATTGAAAAAGAATGTACTCTGATTGTGCACCTATGGCTTTTCTGATGCCAATTTCTTTGGTACGTTCAGTGACGGTGACATACATAATATTCATGATGCCGATGCCTCCGACGATCAGCACTGTGATGCCAACAGAAGACAGTAGAATTGACATGGTTTTTGAGGAATTTACTGCTGCAGCCACCGTCGTGCCCATGTCTCTAACTCTAAAGTCGTCATTCATTCCGGGCTTGAGTCCATGTGTAATTCGTAGTGATTGAGAGATTTCATCTACAGCCTGGTCAATCAGAGCAACACTTTTTGCTTGAGCATTCATGTTGAATCGACCATTAATTCCCAGGATGTAGCGGTATGCAGATGAGTAGGGGGTGAAAATACTATCATCAATGGTGGTCGGGCCAACTGAGCCACCTTTGTATTCAAGCAGACCAATTACCTCAAATTCTTTTTTGCCAACCATAATTGTTTTGCCAACCACGTCAGCATGTCTGTCTCCGAACAATTCTTCAGCGACTGTGGCTCCAATAACGGCGACTTTGGTGTGGTCGTTATTATCTTCAACAGTGAAAAATTTCCCTTGAGCCAACTGTAAATTTGCAAGCTGTTGTATGTCAGGAGTGGTACCAAGCACAGATAAATTACTTGATTGGCCTCCATACAGCATTTGGACTCTGCCTGAGAGTTGTGGGATGGCTTCGCTGACAGAGGGTAATTGTTTGATTGGTTCAACATCATCAAAGCTCAGTTTTGAGCGGGCACCATCCACAGTCGAAGGTGCATTAATTAAGATGGTGGTAACACTCATGCTTGAATACTGTTGTTCGATGTCTTTTTTTGCCCCTTCACCAAGTGCCACCACTAAGATGATGGTCAAAGAACCAATGATAATCCCAAGTGTAGTTAAAAAAGAACGAGTTGGGTTTGCCATCAATGCGTCCCATGACAGCTTGGTTAGTTTTTTGATAAAAAGTAATTTTTTCATGAAATTACCTTGCCATCTTGTAGCCTAATGATGCGATGTGCTTTTTTGGCGATGTTTGGGTCATGGGTGACCATTAGAATGGTTTTACCTTCTTTTCGATTGAGATCGGTGATCAAATCCATAATCTCTTTGCCAGTTTTACTATCAAGTGCTCCAGTTGGTTCATCTGCCAAGAGAAAAGTTGGATTATTTATCAAAGCTCTGGCTATGGCGACTCGCTGCTTTTGGCCACCAGATAATTCGTTCGGCTTGAAAGTTAGCCGTTCCGACAAGCCCATTTTTGAGAGTAACTCAATTGCTCGATCTTTATTTTCAGCTCCAAGATAAAAAGATGGTAGCAATACATTGTCTAATATTGAAAGTGAAGGGATGAGGTTAAAATTTTGAAAGATGAAGCCGATGTGCACATTGCGAATCGTGGCCAATGCCCGTGAGTCTAAGTGAGCGACATTTTTACCATCCAATTGATAACTCCCAGAATTCGGTGAATCAAGACATCCAATGATGTTAAGCAGTGTGCTTTTGCCGCTACCAGATGGTCCCATAATGGCGATAAATTCGCCATTCTTAACATCGATATTAATACCTTTTAAAATCTCGTAGGTATCAGTTTTAATCTGATATGATTTGACGATATCAGTGAGTGAAAGTAGCGTGTTGCTCATGGAATGATGACGCTGTCACCTAAGCTCAGACCAGAAATTATTTCAACTTCTTTCCCATCAGTGAATCCAGTCTCAACAATTGTTTCTTGGCTTTTTCCTTGATCGAGTTTATAGACCAGACTCTGGTTATTTTTTCTGGTAACAGCTGAGTTTGGAACTATTAAAATTCCCGATTTTTCTTTGGTGATGAATTGAATTTGTCCTGACATGCCATCGAGCAAGGTGAGGTTTTTTTGATCAGTAATCGTGGCTCTCACCTTATAACTAGAGAGGCCGTTCTGATCAACCGTTGCCAAGTTGGAGATAAATGTGACTTGGGAGGGAAAAACCATATTTGAAATCGCATCTACTTTGACTACTGATTTTTGCTCCGTGTTAATTTTTAACACATCTGTGTCCTCAGCGAATGCTTCAAAAGCCAATGATCCAGGTTTGGTAATAGTGACGACGACGCTTCCATTTTGTGTATTAGTTGTTTCGCCCTCTTTGATGTTGATGGCTGAGACAACGCCAGCAATTGGAGCATACAATCGTGATTCTTTGAGTGCGATATTTTTAATTTCAACGTCTAGCACTGACTTATCTAGGGTGTACTGGGTGTTTTCCAGAATTCGTTTGACGGTATCAGTAGCTGCCCCTGATGGATAAGTTACTTGGTTTGTTTGATCAAAATTATTGCGGCTGATTGAGTAGTCTCTGAGATTTTTCTCTAGATTCTTTTGGACATCTTGAGTGTCAAGCGACATCAAGTACTGTCCTTTTTTAACTTCTTGTCCCTCTGTGACGGCAACATGTGAGACTTTGCCATTCACGGTAAATTTGAGGTCACGTCGTTCAATGGTTGTTTTGCCATCGATTGAAAAGGCAATTTTGAGTTCACCTTGTCTAACTAGGGCTGTTTTAAATTCAGTTTCTTTGGTAGCTTTGGCCTGTAGCTGGTTAAAAGCTACAACTCCAATTGCTGACGCAACCAACAAGACAACAATGATTCCAATTTTTGATACTTTCATTGTGCTGCTACACCTTTAAGTTTCACAAATTCAATTGAATCGTTTGATTTCCAAATAGAAACATAGATGCCTTTGGTGAGTTCAGACATTTCTGCAGTCAGGTTTGTGCCATTAGCAGCTCCGCTACCCTTAACAATGGTAATTCCAACTGGAATTGTTAGAGTCACATTTGTTTTCGTTAGATTGGCTGATTCTTGTGATTTAAGAGCCTGGCGTTCTTCTTGAGACATTTTTTGTCTGCGGGCACGCTCTTCGTCGGTAATTTCTGTAACACCTTGCTCATTAGCCACTGTGATTTCATTGCCTTGGACACTGAGTACATACCCATTGATCTCAGCGGTTCTATCTGGTGATGCTAGGTTTTGTTCTGCAGTTGGGGATGAGGAAGCGGTTTTGCTATTACTCGAGAAATACATATAGGCAGCAGCACTGCCAATTAGTGTAACGATGGCTAAGACAATGAAGGTTTTTTTCATATACTCAGTATGATTCTTTTGTTTGATTTTTACCAGCTTTCATGAGTAATACGCAAATAAACAGGAAATTATTTCAACCAATTTTTTTTGATGACTGAAATGTGATTTCTAGGGGGGTGGTGTTTTTGCTGATTAACTACAACAGCCTTCCTCTTGAGAGAATACCAATTCAATAATTTATGTGATAGGCTGAGACTGATTATTTATTCTTATTAGGATATGTATGATTGAAAAAAACGCACAAGATGAACAAGGGGCATTGGCAAAAACTGAGGGTGAGAAGCAAGAGGGGAATGAAGCACTTGTCGGCGAGATGGATAGGATGAATCAAGCTGTGAATTTTTTGAAGGCAATTGAGACCCCGCTCAAAAATGCCGGACTAATTAGTGCTGACACTGGAGGAATTAGGGTTAGCCTACCAGGGGGCAGATCAATTGATTATGAGATATATAACGATGATGAGAATCGTATAAACTGGGAAATTCTGGTTAACAGAGCTAAAGATTTTTTGGCAAGCTATCAACCTGAATCACCTGAAATCGGTGAGGCTGAAAAAAGAATGGCTGAGCTCTTGATTGAAATCACTAATACAACTAATGGTGATAAAAAAATTCTTACCAGAATTATGGCAATGCTTAAGAAAACATTCGCTATGAGCAAGCTAATTAAAAGAGGCGTGGACTACAATGAAAAAGCTATTGGCTCCTACATGGTAACAATGACAGAGGATCACTTTCAAAGAATATTTCAGGAAGATCCAGCGGAGGTGCCAGTTCAGGAGACAAAAGCTGCTTAGTTTTTCCTAATATTCAGATTTTTTGCGTGTAAATTGACAATCATTTCGTCAGTGACTATGATGATTGAGTAGATAATTGAAAATAAGGACATTATGACTGAACCAAAACCTCTTAATTGAAATCCTGAAGGTGATCAGGTTAAAGCTGAAACGTTAGCTAATGATGAAACTGAAAGAAATTTAGTTGCTGCTTTGAGACAACTTGAGCCAGAATTACTCCAAGCTGGAGTGACTAGCGTTAGTACAGAAGTTGAAGCTTATGCAAAAGGCAGGGATCCAGGGCTAAGGATTGACATTGGCAGCGGTGTTAATAGTATTGCCTTAATCAAATTGATTTTTAAATATGATGACGGAAATTCAAAAGAAATCTTTGTAGAGGGATGGAAAAATCCCGAAGATCATCTCTCAGGTGCAGCAACAGTTGATGTTTTTGTGGCTCGAGTTAGAGATGGCTTAAAAGATGCACGGCCAGTTTCCGAGGTAGTGACCATAGAACATGAGCAACCAGCAGTTGACTGGGAAAATTGGGGTGCGGAGCACTCCAAAATGACAAGTGCGGAGATAGTTTCGGCTCAATATTTGTTGGGTGATTATCCAGCACTTGATGTGAGAAAAGATCTGAGTGGTGAAGATAGCTCAACTAAATATGAAGTCTTTGTCAGATCACATGCTGATCGCATTGTAGTCAAATTCAGCCTAAGTGCGATGTTTTTTGGCTCTGAAGGCATAGCTAAAAAAGACGCTGATGAATTCAAACAGAGAGTTATTGCTGCGATCAAAAAAGCTGCAACTTCTGGTCAGACTGAGTTAGCATAATTTAGCTCCAATTGAGTCTTGGGATGATAATGATTATTTATGGCAATTATCACCAGTCCAGGATTCGTTTTTTAATTCCGATGTTTTTTTAAGAAAAATTAAAGATGAAGTCGATGCTTGGTCAATTAAAAAAGTTGCTGCAGTTAATATGCTGCATAAACTAGACCAAGATCAACTTAACAAATCGGTGCTCTAGCTTGTTGTATAACCCTCAGCTCTCCATGCCAGAAGTCCACTTGTCATGTTGGATACGTGCTGATAACCCAATTGCACCATTTCCGCCACGGCGAAAACGCTTCTCGATCCTGAGAGACAGTAGACATAGATTATTGCTGTTTTGTCTGGAATCTCTGATTCAATTTTTTCAAAGATCACATCCACGGGAACATTAATCGCTCCAGTTATTTTTCCTCTAGAAAATTCACCAACTGTACGTACATCAAGCAGAACGATTTGTTGCTTGGTATCAATTGCTTGCCTTACTTCTTTGGCAGTAATTTCAGGAACTGATGGTTCATTAAATTCAAACATACTTAACCCTTTTTTAAATATACTTTTACAAAACTAGCTTTAAGTTCAGCAGCTTTAGCTGGCATGTCATCATTTTTATTTTGTTCTGCTAAATTCTTGAGATTGTTCAAGTTTGCTCTAATCACTTGTATTTCAGGGGAATTATCTTCTTTTTCCACAGCTTCAAGTGAAGCACTCACTTTTGGATAGACTTCAAGGAGCTTATTGGCATCTTTAGCATCAGCAGCAGTGATCACTTCCTCCATTAGATCATGGAAATCGACTAGCGTCATTGCAAGCATTGAAAAATTATTTCGCTTAAACATTTCTTGGAATATTGGTCGAATTAGTTCAAGCTGTTTATGTGTTTGTGGTAGATCTCCAGTGTAGACATCGTCTTTGTTCGCAGAAATAATCTTCTGAACAGCATTTAGATCATCAGTAAACTTAGTATCATTTTTTATCGCATAGGGTCGATAGACTTTATATTTATTAGAAAAATCACTGTATGTGTTAACCAATAAATCATATTGCTGCTTTGATTCATCTCGCTTGGATTGACCAGTCAAAAATAACGTTTGTTTGTAGTAACCATTCATGCGATTAAAATCCTCCAGGAATTTTTTTCTTGTAATGGTGATGCTCACAAAAGATCCGATTGAAATTATGGTGATACTAAGAATTGCAAGAAGTGTGGTCGTGGTCTGGTTTTTCATAGAAATTATTTCTTTTTATTAGCTAGTGTTGAAATTCCGAGTATGGTGTAGAGACCACAAAAACCAATCAAGCCAGTTGCCAAACTAACAACTCCAATCACGTAGGCAATGATCTGCAGGAAACCAGAAAGCCAGAAAAAACCTAACACCAGTGCAAGTGAACCAATTATGGTTCTGATAATCCGATCCGTAAGACCTTCATTTTGTGGGATAGTTAGGCAAGTCATAATCTCTTTCTTTTAAATTTTATTTATCTTTAATTCTTCTTCGAGTTCTAATAATAGTGCACTAATCTTCGCAGCTTTTGGCTGTTTGAGCGAATACAGCACTGTTTGCCCTAATTTAGTTGACTTAGCTATTCCAGCCTTTTTCAGTTTTGAGAGGTGCTGTGAGATGGCTGATTGTGAGAGATTGCAGGACTGAATTAACTCAGTAACATTTTTTGGCTTATTTGATAGACAAAGTATTAACTTTGTTCTGATCTGATTTCCAAATGCAGAATACACATCAAATTTCATATGTTTATATTAGCATTTACTAATATAAAGTATAGTAGCTGGTGAAATAATTGCTTGCGGACATGATGCTTATTTTGTAACAGATTTTGAGTGGCTCATTTACATGGGTCATTATCGCCTAGTTTCTTTTTACGATTGTCTTTACAATTTACTAGATGCTTACTTTTTTCAAAAAAAACGGTGTATTTGCTGGATTGGTTTTGCTATTTGGACTATTGTTTGTATACCATCTCGGGTATGGATCGCTGGCCAGTTTTGATGAAGCTTGGTATGGCAGTATTGCTAGAAATGTACTCCAAAATAAAGAATTATTGGTACTTTCATATAATGGTGAAGTTTTTAATGATCATCCGCCTTTTATCATATGGATGATGGCTTGTTCGTATGCATTATTTGGCATTTCCGAGTTCTCTACGAGAATACTTTCTGCAGTTTCAGGAGCATTAGTAATTGGATTGATCTATGCAATTGGTCAACAATTATTTTCAAAACGAGTGGGAATTATTGCGGCGGCAATGATTGGGTCTTCACTTTGGTTTTGGTTGAGGGCACGATCTGGAAATTTGGATATACCATTTGTATACCTATATCTCCAGTCAATTTTTTTATTATTGTCTGTTATCAAGTTTCCAAAGCATTTACCCATACTTGGTATTTCAGTTGGGCTACTATTACTATCAAAAACATTAGTTGGCTGGTCAATTCTGCCGATTCTGTTTTTTGAGTTTCTGATTCAGAGAAAAAAACTGCAATTTAGTTGGAAACAAATTGTTTTGAGTTGCATGATCTGTGGTGCAATCGTGCTGCCGTGGTACATAAAAAATCAGCTGATTGATCACAACTTTTTAAAACATCATTTTTTTGAGATAGGGATGAGAGAAAAATCTGGATTTGAATTTGATCATATTAAAACAACCTCATTGTACTTTCAAAGTGGTGTGGGGAAGTGGTTTAAGTTAATTATCTTGGGTTCATTTGCTGGATTGGGGCTAGCATTTTGGAAGCTGAAATATCGACACAGCTTTGGATTTGTATTGGTTTGGGCAATAATTATTGGTGCACCATTTGTGACGTCATCTAGAACAGAAGTTTGGCATTTATTGCCACTGTATCCACCGTTGATGTTGCTGTCAGCTGGAGCATTAGTTGGAATTCTTGACATATTTTTAAATGCTTTTAAGTTTAAAAAAATAGTACAAATATTCTGTTCTATGTTATTAGTCACTGGAACTTTGAGCATTGCTGCATATCAAATCAATCAATTTTGGAAACTTGTTGTGCCTGACAAAAATGTGACCTCAGATGAAGCAGATATTTCAAAAAAGGCAGCTGGGATTAGTAAAGAGATATATCTTAAAGAAGTTTTTTTGCCAGCAGCAGTTTTTTACGGTCAAGCAAAAGTTTGGCCAATTGGTTTTCGACCAAATGCATATCAAAGTATGGTCGTAGATTTATCTGAAAAAAATTCAGTCTATGTTGTAACCAATCTTGATTTGGCACAATTACAACAAGATAAAATTGAGGTTGAATTACTTGATCAGAACGGAAGTTACTCAATTATTCAGGGCACTAAATAACTTTTCTTAGGCTAATTAGTTCTGTCCCTACAAGAACAGCAGTAGTAGTGCTCCAATACCCAGGGCTCCTAGACCAACCTTTA
>CAYWDM010000003.1:0-201993 GCA_964457085.1 uncultured Pseudomonadales bacterium
TAGCTTGAAATTTTTCACCAGGTTTAACTTTGATGGTGCCGTCATCACCCAGACGTGGGGGAATGGCTGTTAGGGTAATGGTGTTGAGGCCCACTTGAGCAAAAACAACTCCAGCACTCATAGCAAGTGCCAACACTGAGAAAACGATACTCGCGATTTTTTTCATAGGCAGGCTGTTTAGCTAGATCATATCAAAACGTAGCGGTTGCTGTGTAGGTAATGTAATTTTCATAATTACCTGCAGCAGTCGTTATATCTGGCATAATCCGGTAACATACGTAGACATTGTCATTAGCGGCAACTGTTGTGTCGCTAAAAATTGTTGTGGGGGATTCACTGGCTTCCAAATCCGGGAATCTTCGAGCTGAGAATACACGAGCACTTTCATTATAGGCAAAGGCTTCAGTTACTGTAGTGTTGGCATCGTGTAGTGCAAATCCAAAGCCACTGTTGTCGGTGAGACCGGCATTATTCCATTCATCACTTGTGGTGTGTGTGGCAGCAGCAGCATCTCCGCGGACATCTTGAATACAGCTTGGATTAAAAGAACCACTGCCAATTTGTGCAGTTGGATCACCGGTACAAGTAGCTCCATTTCGACCCAGTTGATCATTTTCAGCAGCAGTGACTACATAGCCACCTGATGCGTTTGTAGCCACACTGAGGCCCTGAGCAGCATCGGTAAAAGTGCCGATGGAGATTTCCTCAAACGGGACGTTGGTTGGGGTAGTGGTGACGTCAGTGGTAAGGCCGCAGACAGAAGCACCAGCATCTACACCGATAATTTTAAAGGTAATCTGAGGAGCCACATAAGCGGTGACTTTGACTGCTTCTATATATGCAACTTTAACTTCAGTGGTATCCACAGCACTGCCGCCATTATCTAGATGCTGAAGAATTACTAGATAGGTATCAGAGACGCCAGCTACGTGACCTGCTTTAGGTGCTGGGTTGACCACTTGATTGATGGTGATCATTCCATTGGCACCCCCATCAAAGTACGTACCCACTGCACCATTGCCAGTGTAGGAACAAACATATGAATGATAGCTAACACTGTTTATCGAGACTGCATGAGGTGTGGGCACACCTGCTGCAAAGGTATAGCCAGTAATATCTGTTGGACAAGTCACGGTTGGGGCAACATTCCCATAGTCAAATGCACCACCGTCTGGAATACCATCCTCACTTGCAGTGCCGCCTGCACCTGCAGGAATTAAAATTCTGAAAGAGCCATCAAGTACAGCTGAAACTGTTTGATATCGCACGTTTAAGTTGGCAGCTTGGGTAGAGATAATATCATCACCTGCATCAGAGTCACCAGCGAGTAAAACGGAGGTTAATTGCATGGTGTTGAGTAAACTAGTCGGACCGATAGCACTAGTACTCGCGACTGTGTACAACCCCATGGTGCTCGAATTGCCGATTCTGACGGTATCACCTTCAACTAATTGAGCTGATGAACTCGATGGATATGAGCCAGCAGTGTTGTTTGCCAAAGTATTAATGATAACTTTTGAGGTGCCAGTTACATTACCAGTATCAAGTGCACCACGAAATGAGGGACGAGAGTTGGTGGTGGTAACTGAAACACTCAGTAAGTTAGCTGACTGTGAGCTGCCAAAATATTTGGCCACCACAAAAGCTCCTGTTACCAGGATTGCTGTTACCAATAAAAACCTAATACGACTACGAAACATAGGTGCTTCCAATTACCATTATAACTACACTACACATCACCAATTTGACTGTCAAGAGGTGAGTCTTTCTGTCAGGTAGCGGCTACCTCAAGTAGTGCAATTTGGGGCAAAAATGAGAACCTTTTTTACTCAGTAATTTTTACAATTATTTGATGGTTGGGTGACTGCATGAGTTGTTAACTTCTTGCTTGTAGTTGCTGAACGCGTTTTTGAAAATATTTGAATGTCACAAATAGTAGTGGGATTGTAAGTAGTACCAGCATGATACTGATAGGTAGGGCAACAATAGTTCTCACTTGTTTACCCTGAGGTATGTCAATCAATATGGTGTATGTGCCCAATAAAAAGAGTGGCTGATGTGTTAGGAATTCTGATGGAAGCAGGTCGGGCTGTTGTAAAAGTGTCTCGAGATCACTTGTTTGCAGTGCAGTGGTGTCAAATGCTCTGGCTTGTCTTGAACTTTTAGCTAACACCATATCTGGATACAGCACAAAGGTTTTAATGGGTTTGTTGAATGCGTTGAGAATGGTAATAGTGCCCTTGATTGGAGTTGCATTTTGACCCTGATTTGCAAAAGACAAAGAAAAACGTAATCTTTGCAAACTATCCATCCAGCTTCCCAATGAAAGTTTGCTCAATTCTAGTTTTCCTCGGTCTCGATCATCTGAACTAATGACAACCACCAAGTTGCTGCCGATTGCTCCAGTTACTTGTGATTGGCCGGCAAGGTTTGCTCCAATCCGAGAGCCACTCAGTAAAATAGACAACGGATATTCACCCTCAGTGGCGTCTGCTGGAACCACTAGATCGAGGATTAGTTTCTTTTCTGACTTGGCTTTCAAGGGAAACTCAGATTTCCAATTAATTTTCGGATCCCTAATTTTAAGATAAGGAAAATCAGAGTCATTGGCTAATACTGGCTGACCAGTGTGTCCATCACTTTTAAAATCTCGCAGTGTTAGGTTTGCAGAGATGTCACTAATTCCATCATTCTTGATTAATAGGGTATGTTTGCCAACCGTACCTGGCTTAATGCTTAAATAGGTGATTGGCGGAGACAAGCTGATATCGAGATCAGTATTAGTAGTTTGTGCTGAAACAGATGCGGGTTTGATGATATAGCACCAGCAAACAAAGGTGATGGCTAAGACGGAGAAAAAAATGGTTGGCTTGGGTTTGTGGGTAAACAACATGGTTAATATCCTGGAACAGCAATATAGATAATCTCTGTGCGGTAATTGCCAGCAGTTTGGCCACCAACGATGCCAGCTTTGTAGGTCACAGTTGCTTGATTCTGGAAGGCGACACTTGCTGAACTCATCACTGGTTGCATGGCTTCGCTGGCACTATTATTAGCAAACTGACGGAAATAAGTGGCATCAGTAAAATCAACAGGAACTTGGCTACCAGTGATCGAAAATCCAAAGCCGGGGGTGGTGGGGTTGGTCCAAGGCTTGGCAATAGTTTCATTGCAGTCACTAGCGTCACAGGTGGTATCAGGAATGTAATCCAGATTATTTGAATGTTGCAGTGGATGCGACTCATAGGCATAGACGATGTAGCCGCCAGCACCCTTAGTATCAATAGTAAGTACATTACTGTCTGACTTGTGTTCCTCTGGGAGCAGTTCTCCAAGTTCAATGAAAAGCTTCGAGATTGCAAACCGGAAGTAATGGATTGTGTAAATATATTGAAAACCTGCTCCTAAAAATTTGGTGGCACTTTGATACGGGCCTGAAGCTGTTTGTCCGAGCGTTTCTGTAAGGTTGTAGGTAGTGCTGTCTTGACGGCCACTTCCGGTATTAAAATTGCCGAATTGGATTACAAAAGAGTCTGATTCAAGTCGTTCTGCAGTAGCTTGCTTGGGTAAGTAAAGAAAGAGAGTTGCCGCCACGACACAGCTAGTTAGCCAAGTAAAAATGGAGTGTTTTTGAGAAAAGTGAACTTTTCTGTCTCTACTTTTCTGTTGAAACTGTGGTGTCATTATTAGTTTCTGTTTCAAAATGTACTTGTTCCTCTTGATATGGAGGTTCGTCCTGATTCAACTCCATTTCTGAGGTTTGTGCAGCAACATCAGCTATTTGTGATGTCGGTGTGAGGTTAGATTCAAATATGTCGATAGTAGTGGTGATTTGCTCGGTTATTTCTGGAAGTTCAGCTTCGAGTTCAGCATCGAGTTCGGTTACATTATTTTCTCTAGCTTTGGTTTGTGAGATAAGTTCATCTGTAATCAGTGCAATCTCGGCCATTTCTGCTTGCATTTTTTGTTGATTTTCTCGAGGGAAAAATGACATTCGTTGCAATTTTTCAAGCTTACTTTCAAGAAACCCACTCATGAAGTTTTCTAGTTTTTGATCAATAAGTTGCGCTTCAAGTAGCTGCAGCTGTTGTTTCTGTAGATTATGTTGTTGAGCAATTGTCTTGGAATATTGGTCTTTAGCAAATAAGAAAAACAACATTACGATCGGTAGGCTGAGTAAAAATGATAGCTCACTGAGGCTTGGGTCTGCGGTAAGCGCGAAATGAAATAGTATTATTTCCATGGTGGCTACGATAGCTGTGATCGAGTCAGATTTGATAGCAAGCACAAATAAATGCACAAAGCTCAAAAAGAACAGCACCGATCGAACGTTGCCAGTTGCTCCAATTAAGAGCAGGAAAGCCAAAGTCACCACCGCCATTTCAATAGATGCATGGGTGGGCAATAATTGCCAGACTTTAGCCTTATGAACTTTTTTGATTCCAAAATATGCCAGTACCACTATGGCAAATAGTTGCAATGAATAGGCACTCAGCAATGGAGTTTTAAGCCAGACATAGGTAAGACTAATTGCGATCGAGATGATAAGAATATGATAGGCAGATTTCATCGGCAGGATTCAAATAACAGTACTCAAAAGAGTCTCTGGTCTGCAATTAGTATACCCAAAGTTACGCTGTCTTTCATTGTATAATCAAGTTCTTATCAACAACAACAGTGACTAGTCATGTCCAAACAAACAATAGTTCCAGAATATCAGCATCAGGAAGTCGAGAAGCGACTTCAAAGTGCTTGGGAACTTGCAGGCCTTTTTCAAAATGTGCCGGAAGTGGTTGGTGCTCCTGAAAAATCCAAGAAAAAATTTCATTTATTTGCTTTTGCATATCCATCTGGGGCAGGCTTACATGTTGGACACGTCGAGTCGATGACGGCCTTAGATATTTTGTCTCGCCACAGTAGAATGCAGGGCAATCAAGTGTATTTTCCAGTTGGTTGGGATGCCTTTGGGTTGCCAGCTGAAAACTATGCAATCAAAACTGGAATTCCTCCTGCAAAAACGACTTATGACGCGATTCATACATTCCGTCGGCAGATTAAAAGATTGGGCATCTCATATGATTGGGCCAATGAGATAGCGACCAGTCATCCAGAGTATTATCGCTGGACACAGTGGCTCTTTTTGCAACTATACCGTAAGGGTTTGGCCTACAAAGACATTGGCATGGTTAACTGGTGCCCCTCATGTCAAACAGTTTTAGCCAACGAGCAAGTAGTAAATGGACAGTGCGAGCGCTGTGATACCGCTGTGGTGCAAAAAGAATTGGTGCAGTGGTACTTCAAAATTACCGCCTATACAGAAGAATTACTTTCAGGATTAGATGACGTTGACTGGCCAACTCCAACCAAGCAACAGCAGCGACACTGGATTGGTAAGAGCAGTGGGGTTGAGATTGATTTTAGCTTGGATATGACGTCAATTAGTAATGCTAAAGTTGACGCGAATATTCAAGCCAAGCCAGAGATATTAACCTGTTTTACCACCAGAATTGATACAGTTTTTGGAGTCACTTTTGTGGTGATTTCTCCAGAAAAATGGCAGTCCTTACAACTACAGCAGTACGTTACAGCTGACCTGCAGAAATCGGTTGAAGAGTATGTAACTGCAGCTTTCCGCAAGACTGAGGAGGAGCGTAAGATTGGCGAAAAAGACAAGACGGGTGTTAACACTGGACTCTTAGTGATAAACCCAATCACTGGCAAATCGGTGCCACTATTTGTCGCTGACTACGTTTTGGCTGGTTACGGCACTGGCATCGTCATGGGTGTGCCAGCACATGATGATCGTGATGAATCTTTCGCTAAAAAGTTCCAATTGCCGATCGTGCAAGTTGTAAATGAAGACAATTGCTTGGTGAATTCTGGAGAATTTTCCGGCCAAAGTTCTGCCGAGGCGAGAGCTAATTTGACTAATAAATTTACTCAATTTGTTAGACCAACTGTAAACTACAAGTTGCGAGACTGGTTGATCTCACGTCAACGGTATTGGGGCGCTCCAATTCCTGTTGTGTACGATCCAGAGGGCAATGCTCATCCAGTGAAAGAAGAGCATTTACCATGGCTACTTCCTGAAGATGTGGACTTCAAACCAACCGGTGAATCTCCACTAAAATCCTCTAAAGAATTCATCGAACGAACCGAGAGATTGTATGGAAAGGGTTGGAGACCAGAGTTTGATACCATGGACACCTTTGTGGATTCCAGTTGGTATTACTTGAGATATTGTGACTCAAGAAATACTGCGGTATTCGCTGATCCAGATCGGCTCAAATCATGGTTACCAGTTGATATGTATTTAATTGGGCCTGAGCATATTGTGCTTCACCTCCTTTACTCACGTTTCTTTACTAAGTTTTTACGCGATGAAGGTTACCTAAACATTAACGAGCCATTCCAAAAGATGCGACATCAGGGCATGATTCTCGGTCCTGACGGTCGAAAAATGAGTAAAAGTAAGGGAAACGTTATCAATCCAGATGAGGTTATTGAAAATTTCGGGGCAGATACATTGCGTGTATATGAAATGTTCATGGGACCACTTGAATCAGACAAACCATGGGATATCCGAGCAGTAGCTGGCGTATCACGTTTTCTAAAGAGATTTTTCAGTTTGGTAGTACACGAACAGTTGGCTCCAAAAGAGCGGTCAATTAGTGAACAGCTGACTAAAAAACTGCATCAGACAGTAGAGAAAGTAACTGAGGACATTCCAGCTTTGAAATTCAACACCGCTATTGCAGCGATGATGGAATTGGTCAATCTTTGGGAGAGTGAAATCAAAAAACAACGTTGGCTTGGTGCCGCAGGGGCAGAGATGGCAGTGCGGGTTTTAGCACCATTTGCACCTTTTATGTCTGAAGAGCTCTGGCAGCAGCACCTAGACGTTTCACACAAAGAGTCGATACATCTGCAGAGTTGGCCAGTATTTGATCCGAAACTAACTGCGGAGACAGAGCTGGTGTTGGCAGTGCAAGTGAATGGCAAGTTACGCGGTGAACTACGAATTTCAGCCGGTGAAATAGCAAACCAGGCACAGGTTATCACTCAATCAAAACAACTTCCTAGCGTCTTACCCTGGATTAAAGATCGGCAGATTGTGCGTGAGATCTATATCACTGGAAAGATTGTGAGTTTGGTGGTGGACAAGTAAATAACTTTTGTCTCACTGCTAGACAGAAAAGCATCCAAATTCAGGCTTTGTCAGTTTTTTGTTGGCATAAAACACTACTGTAGTGTTCATGAAGCCCAACTACTTTCATTTTCTGCAAGATAAATTGCTAAAAATTTCAGATAGAGTCACTGACTATTTGGTAAAGCCAACGACGCAAATCAGCATATTGGTTTTTGGTTGTGCAATTACCATTTTTGGTGTGGCTGAATTGGCAGCGAGTAGTCAGACATCAGTTGTTGAGTGTCCAGATCAACAGGCTGAACGTCAATTTAGTTGCTCTCAGGAGACAGTGCCACAGATTTCACCTCAAGCTAACCGAGTCAGTGTTGACATAGCTGGTGCCGTCAATAAGCCGGGTGTCTATGAGTTAGATAATCAACTAAAAATTGCTGATGCAATAACTGCAGCTGGAGGGTTTGCTAAAGTCGCCAACAGATCTTTGATTGCTCAAAGAATGAATCTCTCAGAGCAACTCCAGCCGTCTCAAAAAATATATATTCCATTTGAAGAGGAGCGTGATTTACCAGTAAGTAGTTCGATGAGCGAAACAACCAAAGTGGGTGATGAACAACAGACTTCAAAAGTGATCAATGTAAATACAGCTGACCAAACGGCACTTGAAACTCTCAGCGGCATCGGTGAGGTCACAGCTCAAAAGATTATCTCAAACAGACCATATTCATCTATGGATGAATTGGTGGAAAAAAAAGTATTAAGCAACTCGCTGCTAGAAAAGCTCAACCTTTTGATTGAGCTGTAAAAAAGTAAAAAAGACATAGACATAATAAAAGTTATATACAATTTATTATAAGACTAAAAAATGAAGGCAGCTATGAAATAGGGGCAGACTGTAAATAGAAGGCACAGGCAGTGAAAACAAGACTGAGATCAATGTATATAAAAAAGAATGGATGAATACAAACAGCTAACAGTGTTCGTCTAAACTTCGTAAGAAAAGTGAACAGTTTATAGTAAATAATAGAATTTCAAATGATATATTAAAAAATATTTTGATACATTTATATTACCGCACACTTGATAAATAATTATAAGTGTTCATACTGTAGCAAAATTACTCGAGAAGAGAATGATCTTGGTTCTACGAACCAAACACGAAATTATGATTACCTTGTGTAATGGGGTTCAGCAGTTATTCGTATTAGGAGAGTACCCAGTTGCATTCAAACACACTTTTTCAATATGCACACCTCATGGCTGTATACCTGGTTAGCCTGCAGAATTAGCAATCTAACGTGATCGAGTGATAGAGGATCATAAAATAAAAAAAACACTATGGATCAATATATTCCACACTTTTTCCAGATCATCCATTCGGTAAACAGTTGGCTGGCAGTTTTTTGGCAAGTTGGAGAGCTGGTTCGTTATAGGATACTAGACACCCTTGCTCCATGGATTAGTTTGAATGACTTTGAGTTATTCCCGGGGTTGGTATTTGGTGATGTCGATTTGTTGTCAATCGATACAAAAAAGCAGTTAAAAATAGCTGGCATATTGCATGCACTATCTGCTTCTGGATCAAACGTAGGCATAGTTGGAATGTTTAGTTTTCAGATAACAAGAAGCACCAACAAAAAAATCCAGATAATACTCGAGGCGGTATCTATCGTCATCTATTTGGCAATGGTAGGAGAGTCAGCCCCAATTATTAGGGCTATTCTCTCGAGACTGTATTTACTTTTTGGACAGCACTTCCATTTACAGACTCATGGCATTTTTGCTTGGGCCATGTCTGCATTATTAATGGTTTGTGCAAAACCATCCTTTTTAGGTAGTATCTCTTTTCAGCTCTCAGCATTAGCTTCTCTCGGTATTGTGCTGTTTTTACCAAGATTATCTGATGATAATCTTCATCAGTCGGGGAGACTGGCGGAATTTTTCCGCGAGGCTTTTTGGCAAACTGCAGCTGCACAACTATTTGTACTACCACTTTCTTTACTTGTTTTCGGTGAGTCGCCCACTAGTGCTCTACTAACCAACACGATTCTGGCACCACTATTGCTTGCATTGACACTAAACGCATTTATTCTTGCCGTTTTTGGAGCCATTTGCGGTCTCCTCCAGGCAGGAAACCTCCAAATGCTAATTACTCTTATTTTGCCACTGAAAGACCTGATAATTGCATCATATAGACTGATAAATCAGTCTTTTATGACCATACTTTCAGCTATAAGTAGCTATGCAAGCGCATTGAACCACACTATTTCCCATTGGTGGCTGTTTGGCTTCATTATTTTGATCTTCGCTTTTCGTTTCGGCCGAAACTATAAACAAATCTCACGTTCATGCACATTCGCTCAAAGGCTGGGTCTGCAGTATGTCTAATGAAAAAAATATTTCTACTCACAATTCAAATTCTGTCGTTTTTTTCTCATTTATCGTACTGTTAGTTTTTGTGTTAGCTTCGTTTTTTGTACTACTACACAAAAAGAGTGATACATCAGTACATATTGTGTTTTGTGATGTCGGCCAAGGAGATGCTATCTTGATATATCAAGGTTTCTTCCAAATACTAATCGATAGCAGCCGAGATGACAGAGTGCTAGCATGTTTATCCCAAAATATTCCCATTTGGGATCAAACAATTGAGGTTCTTGTCATCACACATTTTGATGCAGACCACTTTGGTGGTGTCACAACACTACTCAAACATTACAGATTCACTCAAATTTTTGCCCCAAAACATACTTCAGATGGTTCTCGAGGTGCTGGGCAGGCAGCATCCCAAAACGCTACTGAGTTACCTTTTGGCTTTGAGCCGAAAGAGCCGTTTTTTGGGCAAACTGTGAGTTTTGCCTCTGGAGCGACTCTAACTTTCTTGCCAATTGTTCCCTTAATCCAGGCTAACAAACAAATCTTTCCTGAATTGGTATCTTCAAATCTTTCAGATAATGACACCTCGCTTGTGACATTATTTCAGTATGGAACACTACATTTTTTGAGCGTTGGCGACTTGGAAAAGACGGGTGAATCAGTCTTAACTTCTCTCATCGAGTTTGGCCCGATAGATATCTTTAAGGTCGGTCATCATGGGGCAAAGACCAGTTCAACGATACAATTTCTCCAGGCTATCAACCCAAGAATGGCGATAATAAGCTCTGGACGCGACAACAGCTACGGCCATCCCGCTCAGCAAACACTGGATCGGCTGGGTCAAATGGGAGCCACTGTGCTCCGCACTGACTGGATAGGCACGATCGAATTTGTGAGTGATGGTGCTATATGGTGGTTGGCAAACTAATGTGTTGTAACTACCTATGCAATTATTTAAAGAGCTGATAACTACTGTTACATATTTTTTAACGGAATGCAAGTATTTATAGTTCATTTACTATAAATTTCGAGCATTACTCAAGTAAAAAGTTACTCAATTTGGCTAGATTTGTTAGTACATTTGCTCAAGCTATTGGTGAAAGAGACCTCAATGAGCTTTGCCTTGGATGTATGTGGTGCCACTTGTGGGTAGCATTTTCGTCAAATAATTGTTAGAAAGTTGACCAGTACCCATGACTTTCTGGTGCTATTTTTAGTAGTTTAGTGGACATTTGTATGAGAGTATGACGTCACTGTTTATAAAAACCAAATAGAATCCGAATAAGAAATGCAAACAATGCCAAAACGAGTAAAAAAATTACATCAATAAACTACTTAAATATGTTAATTATCAAAAGTATAAATGAGTAAATAATGTATTCAAAATGTTCGGTATTTTTTTACCATTTTTACTTGAGTAAATTTGAGAAGTATCTCAAGAATAGCGAGGTTCGGTAACTAATGGCAGTAAGTGAGTTCGTGCTAGAATCAAACCCATGCTCTCATATCACGTTCACAAACTCGCTTCTGGATTAACAGTTTTGGCATTACCAATGCCGGCTGTTGAATCTCTAACTGTATTAGCTTTGGCCAATACTGGCTCACGCTATGAGTCTGAGAGTAGGTTTGGGGTGGCACATTTTTTTGAACACATGGTGTTCAAGGGCACTCGTAACTACGCAGACGCACAAGTGTTAGCGAGTGTGGTTGACGGAGTAGGGGCTGACTTTAATGCCTTTACCAGCAAGGAATATACCGGCTATTACGTCAAAGCCTCTGCCAAACATTTCGAGCTGGCGTTAGATGTGGTTTCAGACATGTTGCTGGCTCCAAAATTGAATCAAGTTGATATTGATCGAGAAAAAGGGGTGATCATTGAAGAACTCAATATGTATGTGGATTCGCCACAGCGGCATATTGAAAATTTGTTTGATCAATTGGTGTTTAAGGGATCAGGTTTAGGTCATGACATCATTGGTACCAAAGAGACGATTTCCAACCTACAGAGAGCTGACTTCGAGGCATTTTTAAGTGAATGGTATGGTTTGGGGAATTTGGTTTTGGTGGTAGCTGGTGACGACAGGGTGGTTGGTGGAGAGCACTTTTTAGATCAAGTATCAACTGCATTTGGCAAACAAATTGAGTTTAATCGACAGTCACAAGTTACGGTGATGGACAAACTAGGTCCTAATCCACTGTCATCACAGCTGCAGCACCTTGAATTTCGTGAAACTCAGCAGGCTCATTTCGTATTGGGTTGGCCAGGATTAAAGAGAAATAGTGATCAGCGGTATGCTCAGTCACTGCTTTCAGTGATGCTGGGTGGCAACATGAGCTCGAGATTATTCAGTGAGGTGAGAGAGAAGCGTGGCCTTTGTTACTATGTACACAGTGCCATAGACCAATTTCATGACACGGGCATGTTTGGTGGGGCAGCGGGAGTCGATCCAGCCAGACTCGAGGAGGCAATTAAAGTTACTATCGGTGAGTTTGAGCAGGTAGCAAATGGCAAAAAGCCGTTTTCAGACGTTGAATTGAACAGAGCCAAAGAGTACATGAATGGAAAAATGGTGTTGGGGCTCGAAGATAGTGAGTCAGTGGCACAGTATTTTGGCATGAAGCAGCTATTACTGGGCAAAATCGAGACTCCAGAGGAGGTTCTGGAACACATTCAGACGGTGACTTTGGACGAAATTCATCAGTTAGCGAAGCAATTAATCGTGCCAAATGAACTGCGATTTGCGTTAATTGGACCATTCAAAGAGCCGGAAGTGATTTCAAAATGGGTACAAGAGGCACATCAGTAATTAATAATAAAGTATATTAAAAGATATTAAGATATAATTTGATATAGAAAACAAGAAAAACCAGACTAAAATAGAGGTAATAAGTTTGATAATTTGAGAAATTAAAGTAATCATTAAGTATCAAAATAGTAAAAAAGGAGACAACATGCAAGCAAGAACTGCAGTGCTGGTAAAACCAGATGGATTACAACGAGGCTTGATCGGTGAGATCATCAGTCGCTTTGAACGTAAAGGCTTGAAGCTGGTGGGTTTGAAGATGGTGCAAATGACCGACAAAATGCTGAGTGATTGGTATGTTGAGCACAAAGACAGAAGTTTCTTTGGCGACCTCAAATCATTCATGGGTTCGATGCCAATTGTGGCCATGGCTTGGGAGGGTGTTGATGCAGTGCCAGTGGTTCGCAAGTTGGTAGGCACCACATTAGGTCGTGAGGCTGAGGCTGGTTCAATTCGAGGTGATTATGGTATGAGTCAACAAATGAATCTAATTCATGCATCTTCAAGTAATGATGATGCAGCTCGTGAAATTGATATCGTTTTTACCAAAAAAGAACTCTTTTCATATCATGGGACTTTAGAGTGTGTGATCTATGCAGATCAGGAGCGCAAATAGTTGCTGATTGTTACTAGATAATTTTGAAACGAAAAACCCCGCCTTGAGAAATCGAGAGCGGGGTTTTAAATGTATTTTTTACCCAAGGACGTTGCCAGCTGCTTTCAGAATACCTACATTGCTTGGTGTAACAAATTTAATCTGGTCAGCAGTATATTCTCGAGTATATCCAACTCCACCAGGCCAAGTTAACACATTTGCACCTGGATCGGTATCATGCGAACCTGCTTGGGGAAATTCAGCGATAATTATACCTTTATCAACTGAAACAACTCTAAAAATTTCCCATATAGTTTTGCCAGATTCACCAACCCAATGGCCACAGTCACCTGGTTGCCAATCATGGGCTTCTTCTTCTTTCCTGTTCACTTTTTCTTCTACCATAAACCCTTTCTTGTTATTTTGATTAGTATACATCAAGATAATATTGAAATGATGTGCTCCCACCGGGAAGCTCCCTTTCAGGGATTAGCCACGGGCTTCGTAGGTTGTGTATCAGTGAAATACCCGCCTCCCTTGGCGGCAGGACCAAATGTCCATTTCCTACGATGAGGTCAAATCATTAAAAACATCTTTAGGAAAAGATATTTTTAATAATGTGCTCCCACCGGGAATCGGACCTGGATTTAAGGTTTAGGAAACCTCCGTTCTATCCGTTGAACTATGGGAGCATGCGGATATCTGGATTATAGCGATTTTTTTTGAAAAAGGGGTAAAGTTGGGATGTGGCAGAAAGCTGGTCTTAGACTGCTGAAATTGTAGACAACATTAACGTTAAAATATTCAATTGGATTGAACTTGACTTGATCTAATAATTCAAATTCTTAACAATCTATTGTATTGGAGCAACAGCTTTGAGATCAGGATTCCTCTGATCGTCTAACGAGTTCATCCATCAATGCATGCTCATTGTAGGATGCCCCTTTTTCCTCAATTTTTCCAAAATATTTATATCCTGGAGTGGCTATCGTTGGGCGTCGTGAATAATCATGCGGGTAACTTCTCCAAGTATTTTCGTCAACCTCTTGACTTAGGCGAAAATGACCATGGTAACTATTGCTGGAGCTTGTGAATTGTTTAATTAATTGTAGTAGTCCAACCCAATCCTGTGAGGCACCAAGTTGACTAAGTTGTTGTTTTATTCTGTCGTCAAAAACGGCTATGGGTTCTTTAGAGTTTAATTCGGTTGTGATGCCCATTGGTTGCAGGATATACTGCAACCTGTTCCAGATATATTCTGTTTTAAGAGTCTTTGCCCATTCTTTCATTTCCGCTTCATTTTGTTCAGACATATACGAATTGATGCTTTTGTTGAGGCAATTCTTGCACGATCCGAGTGTTTCGTTTAGGTGTGTGGGAAATCTAGGAGTATTTGTTGAGTGAGTTTTACTTACTTAGCGGGCACGGGCGTCCGCAACTTGAATATATTTATAAAAGCACCTGCGGCACTTTTCTAAATATATGTCGGAGATGGCGGACTTACCTATTCATGCTCATGATTTTGACAAGCTGAATGATTTCGCTTGATTGGGCACAAGTCGTCCTTTTCTCATCACGTAGCTTCTAAAAAACCACTTTGTGATTTTTTAGAAGCTATATGTCGGAGATGGCGGACTCGAACCGCCGACCTTACGATCCCGAACCGTACGCTCTAGCCATCTGAGCTAATCTCCGTTTATTTTTAGGGTACCGTGCTGCCAATTTGAACTGTGGACTTGGCAAGATAGCTCAATTATTTTAACTCAATTGTGTATAAATTGAGTGGAGAATCTGGACTGAATGCGGTGGTGATTACCAACCGACTGCCATCAGGCCATGGGTAGACAAAATTATTGGCGAATGGTCCAGAGTAAATAGTGGTGACGTTGGTGCCATCGTACGTCATGACCTGGATCTTATTGTCTCTGATGAAAAGCACATGCTTGGAGTCAGGGAACCACTGCATTGTGTTGACATACATCGAACTGTGATATGAGTTGAAGTTGAGTGCAGTTTGAGCCGAAATAGTGGCTTGTAGAGCCTGGAATGCACTAGGACTGGACTCTAGCGTCATAGCTTGATTGGAGCTGAGGTCAGTAGCTAGAAGTTTTTTGAACACACCGTCGCTTGTGGTGTTTTCAGCGGCAACTTCAAAATTTTTATCTTCTTCACGGTCATACACATATATCTTCCCCGGGATGATTTGACGAGTTTCTGATTGAGTATTGCTGGCAGGAAGGGTTGGAGCTATGCCTTTGGGAATAGTTACTGATTGGGTGGCGGTATAAATGAGGCGTTTTTTGTCTGGTGAAAAATAAACATTTTTTGCAGATTGTGTAGCAACGGCAATTATTTCAGCTGGAAACTTGTCCATAAACTGTCTCTCCCGTAGATACATTTCATGTTCCCACTCGGAAAGAATGGTTTTTTTCTTCCATCCAATATCTGGAGTGCGGTCAAGTTCAATTTTTTTATCAATGCCAATCAACACATCACCTACAGCTGACATGATCAGTAACTCAGTGCTATCTGGTGACCAAGCTATATTGGCAGTGGCTAAATCATATCGAGTGCTGTTGTCAGTGATTTGGCGAGGTCCTTTTTGCATACCAATTAAGTTGCTGATGTTGTTGAAATCAAGTATGTATAGTCCGGTTTTTAGTTGGCCAGAAGCGGTTGCAACGTAATACACGAGTTTTTGTCCATCTGGTGATGGTAAAACAGAGGAAACTCCAGTAAATGACAGTGGGGTGAGTGTGGGTGCTGAAGGAAAAAGTTGTGCGTTAGTTTGGGTGACTAGTTGCTCTTCAATGGAAAGGTTTTTTTCCCAAGAAGAATAGCCATCTTTGGAAATCTTGACGTGATATTGCTTTGGTTCGAGATAGATAGTGCCATCAGTGGCAGTGACTAATTTGCCGTCAATATAGACTTCAGCACCAGTCGGAAATGAGTTGGCATTGAGCAGCCCCGTTCGTGGTGTAAAGCCACGGTCGGTATAGCGGAAGTTACCTTGTGCATACTGAATCGCCAAAAAAGTGCCGGCAATAATTATCAGTGCTGAAAATACTGTATAGAGTAGTCGGGTATTAATGTGGGCCCATTTTTGTTGCTTCATCATTTCAGTGTATTATAGCAACACCATGCCTAGAACATTATTACAAATTGTGCCCAAACTGGGTGTTGATATGGGTCGAGCGACCACCAGGTTTTGGCTGGAGGGTAGAGGAGTGGTTTTGGAAGAGGCAAGCTGCATCGCAATCGATGACACAACAGGAAAACTGATTGCAGTTGGTAATCAAGCCGCTCAGTTGCATCAGCGACTAGGTGAAGGGGTGCGAGTCGAGTGGTTGATCCAAGATGGCTTAATTACAGATAGTGAACTAGTTATAAAGTTTTTGCATGCATTGTTGGGTAGGGTTTTGCCATATCGACTCATTGGTCCGATTGTATTGCTCAGCTTGCCCAGCGGTACCGCAGTAGCCATGGAGTCTGCATTGGTAAAAATCTGGCATAGTTTGGGAGCTCTTGAAGTATCTGTAATCGCTCAACCACTAGCTGCGGCTATTGGTTCTGGCGTACCTATTGCGGAGGCAAGCGGGGCGTTAATTGCGGTGTTAGGTGCTGGTGTTTTGGAAGCAGCTGGAGTGGCACTGGGAAGTCAAATCGTGGCTCGAAAGTCGCTCCAAGGTGGAGAATATATTGATGATTTAATCATGGCAGAGTTACGACAAAATCAACACTTTCTAGTGAGTAAAGAAGTTGCTCAATTATTAAAAGAAAAACTGCTGAGTGTCAAAAAATCAATGCAACCACAAACAGTGATAGGCAAAAGTACGCTGTCAGGTGCTCCACAAGAATTAACCATCAAAACTGCACTACTTCATGAACCAGCAGTATTTCTCGCACAAGAAGTTTCTGGTTTAGTTAAAGAAGTATTGCGAGTACTCAGTCCAGCTGTAACCACAGATGTAGTGACCAAGGGGTTGTTGCTGGCTGGTGGTTTGTCTCAAGTTGCTGGATTAGATGATTACTTGGTGCAGCGTTTGGGAATACCAGTGTCTGTGGTTGAAGATCCAAAGCATGTGGTAATCAACGGAATTGGTGAAGTGCTGACGAATTACCTCGAGTTTAAGGGGAGTTTGGGGTATCGGCAAATAAAGTAAAGATGATATAGTTATTTTCAATTAAATGAAAGGAAGATATGGTAGATACAAAAGTTCCTGGACCAGCTGATGCTGAAACTTGGGTTAGAAACGTAATGGAAATAAATGCAGATGCTAAAGATGGAGCTGGCAGTGCAAAAGAAGGTGAAGTTGAAATGTTGGTAGAAACTCAAGTAGATGCTGCACTTAACGTATTAGGCTTTGATCCAACTGTAATTGAGGAACTAAGACCAGAGTTAATCAAAGTTGCATTGGAAGCAGTGAATTCTGGCAAGATCAAAGCTGACCAGGTTGCCGCTTTTATTACTGAAGACCTTTCGCAACCTAATGATTAGGGTATTTCTAACAGTTTCTTAAACTGTTCCCCTCGATCTCGATAATCTTTGAATGTATTAAAACTGGCTGCAGCTGGACTCAGTAAAACGACGTCTCCAGCTAAGGCCAGTTTTTTAGTAGCAGTTATTGCTTCCTGCATGGTGGTGATGAAGAAATATTCAGGAATGTGTGTTGCACCAGCTGATTGTGCAGCTGCTTGTGCAGCTGCTTGAACATCGTTCAGTAATCTCTCCCCAGTGGTTGGAAAAAGAATCAAAGCTTTGATATTTGCACTCACGATTTTTTGAGCGAGCTCAGTGTAATCTTGATGCCGTTCATATCCACCAGCCAGTAAAACAATGGGGTTTCCAGCGAAAGCTTCGATAGCACTGATGGTTGCATTTGGCTCAGTGGCGAGTGAGTCATTGAAGTAACGTACCCCATCGACCTCGCCGACAAATTCCAGGCGGTGAGGAAGCGAACGGAAACTGAGAATGCCGTCAGCTATCTGTTGGTTGCTCAGTCCATAGTGTTTGCCAATGATGATACTCGGAATGATATTAAGTAGGTTGTGCTTACCAGGTAACGGTATTTGGTTGGCAGACATCAGAGCTTCACCATGGTAGCAAATAGTTCCGCCGTCTAGCCAAACGATCTCTGATGATGCATGTGTGGTTAGGCTAAAAGTAAGTTGTTTTGCTGAGCCAAGCTTAGCAATTTTAGTTGGGTTAGTAAAATCTCGATTAAAAATTACTAAGTCGTCACTAGTTTGGTGTGAAGCTATCGCAGATTTGGCTGCAACATATGCCTCGGTAGTGGGGTAGTAGTCAAGATGTTCAGTGGTAATATCTTGAATAACGCTAATGTGTGGGCTGTAGGGCAAGTGTTGTAATTGATGGCAAGAAAGTTCTACGACTGCGAGACTTTTTTCTGTTAAATTATCGAGGCCAGAAAGTGGGGGAGTCCCAATGTTTCCGAGTAATACTGCGTCAAGACCACCAGCAACTAGTACGTGATGAATTACACTTGAGGTAGTGCTTTTGCCTTTGGTTCCAGTGATGCCAATGATTGGACAAGGGCAAAGTTCAAAAAAAAGTTGCGTGTTTGAGTGCAGCTGGCAGCCATGACTAAGTGCCTGTTGGATTGGTGGTTGGTCGGTGCGAATTCCTGGTGTGATGAATAGCACCTCAGATTTTTCAAGCTCAGATAAATATGAGTCTCCCAATTTCCACTCAAGCAATTGGTCAGTTTTTTTAATCTCAAACCACTCTGGCGATAGCTGTTCAAGACTTTGACGATCAGCCAAGCTAAAAATTTGGTTGGGTAGGGCAGCACGCAAAAAGTGATATGTAGCCAGTCCCTCTCGAGCCAAACCAATAATGCAAATCGATTTGTTTTGCAGTTTAGTGATGGCTGGATGTGTTGACCAATTTGTCATAATTTTAGGTGCTCGGACTTGGAGTTAATAAGTCTTTAAGAGCAAACTCTAAGTCCTGCGGTAAGTGATGTTCGCTATCCCAGGCATTGAGTAGCTCGCTGAGCGGTTTTGCAGTTTCTAATGCAACAGCGACTTTCTCTTTAATATCTTTGAGTACCACTGGCAAGGTGAGGTCTTTTTCTTCAAGCTGTTTGATGCGATGAGCAAGCGCAGATAGCACTTCGGCTTTGGTGCCGACACACTCAAATGGTTTGTTAGCCTCAAAGCCAATTAATTGGTGAAAAATCGGTATCAAGTCAGCATCTTCATATAAGTTATGATCAAAAATTTGACCAACCAAAATTGTCTCCTCTAAGAAGCAGGACAACAAAGTGAAGACAAAGGCACATTTAGGACATTTTTGGCACCAGGTATTGGTTTTTTGGCCCACATTACAGCTGCGGAAAACCGGCCAAAATCCTGGATAGTGACTGAATTGTTTAGCAATTTGAACTTCTCCTAGTGGTCGTAAGATTGAAAAATAGCCTGGTTGGACGGGATATTGGCCAAACCACTCATTTAAATATTCGCGAAAAGTTGTTTCAAATGCAAAGGTTTTTGAATATTGATGGTTGATGGTGAGATCGTGCCAAATTAGATTTCCTTCGTTGGCTGAGTTTTCATTCGAGACAACCACTTGCTCATATCCATAGATGCGAGCGGCCAGGATGCTGACAAACGCAAAATAGGCACTAAATGGCGTGTGTCCATTTAGATATCCTAGAGCATTCAATTCGAGTAGGTGTGGATCAATTACTCGAGTAATACGGTGAATTTGAGTTGCATTAGACTGTGCTGCGACTGCTTCCGCAGCAGGGGAGAGTGGTGCTAATAAAATGGCACCATATGCAAAGCGATCGCTTTGGGTGCGGTTAAGCTGATCTAAGAAACCTAAAGTTACCGCTGAGTCTTTACCACCACCGACACCAACTAAAAATCGAGTTCGTGGGAGTATTGGAGGTTGTTCCAATTCAGATGAAGCGATAATAGTGTTTGCGGCAGCGGCAGAAAGCACGTCACCATCAAGCACAGTTTCTTGGTTAGTGATAGTGGATAGGTGAATATCTTGGTCTGAATCTGATGTGCTGTCAGATTGGCACTCAAACCGCAATAAGCCTGGTTGCGATGGATCAATCTCATTTCGGTAAAAAAACTCAGCTAAACCATTGAGATAAAGTTCATGCCACCAAGCCAACTGTCCTGTTGATAATTGACCTGCCTGAATAATAAATTGCGGTGAGCAAGTGGCTTTCCAGTAGCTGATTGCCTCAATCATTCCTAAATGAAGTAAATAATTGTTAGCTTCACTGGTGGCCAACCATTGACTAGTGGTATCTGGTACAGAATGAAAAGTGAGGTGAGGCACAAATTGATACTCACCAACTTGAAACTGAAACTCTACCACCAAATCATTTTCAGAAAAATGCCAAGAGAATGATTTGAAGACAAACAATGGATATTGTTTTCTGAGCTGAGTAAACTGCATTGGAAGCTATTATAATGGACTTGCTGCAAAACTTGCTTTGGCAATGTTTGTACAGAGCTTGGTTATCAAAAAAAATACCTACATGTCTTCGACCACATTTACACCACCAACTCATTCAAAATATCGCACCATCTCAATTTTGGGCCTGCCAATTTTTGCACAGTCTCGAGAAAATTGGCAAACATGGTTGAATAAAACTATCGACAGCCAAATTAAATCAGCAACCACGCCAACTCTGATTTTTACTCCAAATGCTGAACAGTTAGTTCAGGCATATCAAGATCCCGGATTTTTAGATGATTTGCAGCAAGCAGATATTTTGTTGCCAGATGGTGTTGGACCGATATTGGCTTCATATTGGTTTGATCGGCACCATCCATTTACAGAACGACTGGCGGGTGCGGATGTAATTAATGATGTGTTGGCACAAGCAAAAGCAAAGCAATTGAGCGTGCTGATTGTGGGTGGCAGAGGATACGGATTTCCCAGTCAACTGGGATTTGCGCCAATTAAATTGCCTTTAGCTACTGGTTCGACACTCGAAGTGAACTGGATGCCGGGATACGCCGATATTGCTCATCCTACCCCCACAGAACACGCTACTGTTCGATTCGTAATCAACCATCAAAAACCCGCGATTGTGTTGGTGGCCTTTGGTGCACCGTGGCAAGAAGCCTGGGCAATTAGACACCAAGAATTACTGGGTGCAGTTGGCACGAAATTAGTGATGGCGGTGGGTGGCTCGATTGACTTTATGCTCGGGAAAGTACCCAGAGCCCCTAAATTCATGCGCCAATTTGGCTTGGAATGGTTATTTAGGTTAGTGCTGGAGCCATGGCGGTGGCAGCGACAGCTGCGACTGGTGAGTTTTGTGCAGTTGTTGTTATCAGGCAAATTACAACAACTACCCATGGCAGTAAATACAACTAAAAAAGATGCCGCTTGGCGAGATTAACAAGGAAAAATATGAAAAATGCCCTGATTTTACATGGCACAAATGACAACTCGAAAAAGAATTGGTTCGAGTGGCTTAGCCAACAATTGCAGAGTAAGGGGTATAAAACCTGGGTGCCAAACCTGCCTGGTTCCGATCGTCCAAATATTAAAAAATACAACGAATTTATCTTTTCACAAAACTGGAAATTTAACGATGAATCGATTTTAATTGGTCATTCATCAGGTGCGGTTGAAATCCTTGGTTTGTTGCAAGCATTGCCTGATGACGTAATAGTTGATCGTTGTTATTTGGTTGGCTCTTTCATTGATAATTTGGGCTGGGAGATACTCGACGGTTTGTTTGAGGAGCCATTTGATTTACCAAAAATCAAAACTAAAGCTAATAAATTCATCTTCATTCACTCAGACAACGATCCCTATTGTCCGTTAGATCATGCTGAATATTTGTCCAAAGAGTTGGGCGGTGAGTTGGTGCTGGTTCCTGGACAACAACACTTCAGCATTGGGACTGGTGGAGAACAATATAGTCAGTTTCCATTACTGTTGGAATTACTACGGTAACTACTTTTATTAGCTCATGAACGAAAAAGGCCTCAATCAGCGAGAGCACTTATTGCCAAAGATCAAAATTGATTGGAGTGAAAAATGGTCACAATATCAGAGAATATTGAAAAATGAGAGTCAACTGATTGGCTTGAGTGAACTAACTGAAGAGAAGGGTGCTGAGATCACTGACAGCCTGCAATCAAGTGCAGGTCCAAACTGGAAACTTGATGTACCTACGGCACATACTCGATCACCTAAGAACTGTGATCTGGCTTTTATCGACGATGAACAGTTGCAACATTCTATTAGGGAACTAATCACTACAAATCCAGGTCAATTATTACAGTTGCAGGCATATTTTGAACAGCAACTTAGTTCTATAGAGGCACATGAAGATGCTTTGCGAGAATCACTATTTACGGCTGAGGATCTTTCTGAAGAAAATCTCAAACAACGATTAGGGGAACTCAAAAAACAACAAGAAAAGACTCGAATTGAGCTGATAACTAATGCATTGGCAACTGCAGGGATACATTTGGGAGAATTTGACACAAATCAGTTGGGAAAACTATTTGAAACTATCCGACGCTCCGCAAACGAGTGGCAGAATTTAGCATACATCAACCATTTATTGGCAACAGCGGCCGGCATACTCACACATGTGTTGGTGACTGCTCATGAATTACTGCATTCACTTATTGGCGGGAAGCTGATTGATATGAATGGAACTGCCTACCATGAGTCCACAAAGAGAAACCATAAAGGGATTTTGGGGAGAGTAATACATGAAGCGTGTACTCTTGCTCTGGAATACCTAATTCAAAATCAAAGCAATGAAAATGAAGCTCAAGATCCAGCATGGAAAACCATTGCTGAGTTTGGTGCGGGACGTATGCGAGCAGTTCGAGAGGCGAATAGATTGAGGATCCCAGCTACATTTGCGGAAGCTGCTAAAACACTAGAACAACCAGATTTACAACTCTCTGATTTAGACACAGTGGTGTACTCTGAAGGTGCCAAACTAGCAATTGCACTTCGTCGAAATGGTTGGAAGTTAACAGATTTACCAGAGTTGTTAGAACGAATTGACACTACAGTTGTTACTATAACTGATTATGGTGATTCGACTGAGTGGTCAAAAATATTTATCACCAAGAGTGAGAATGGGGTGCCAACGGAATATGAAAAAGTTATTCAAGCACTGAGACAATTAAAGCCAGTCACTTAGTACTATGTTATAGCTCTGCACTTCCAAACGAATCTGTAACTGTCATAGGCTTTGCTTGTTTCCACACAAATTTGAAGAGCTGTTTTTGCATTTGTGCCAAATTTGCATTGTGAATTTCTACACAGAACGCTTCACCACCTTGGTAAGTGTAGAGTGCAGAAACGTCGTTGTAGAGCAATACTTCAAAGCGAATTCGAAATTCTTTTGGCGGAATATGGCGGATGTTCCAGTACGATTCCACCAATTCACTTACTTCTGTATGTGGCAAGATTTTAGTAAGGTTGGTGAGTTGATTAGTTGTAATTTGGTGACTGACTAGCTCACGGCGAATATGTTCAGAAAACTCATAGTCAATGAATTTGCTCATATCTTGATCGAGTTCAAAAATGTAGAGTTTGTTTTTGGCGGCGAGTGAGTTGCAGGTAACTTGTTTGAGACCGTCCAGACCGCTAAAGTAGCGAACTTCAGATGACGAATGAAAAGTACTGGCCAGTGTGGATAGTTCTGCAATTAAATCTTGGCTTTGCTGTTGTAGTTTTCTCAACTGGGCTGCGTTCTCTTTCAAGTTAACTTCAAGCTGCTGAGGGTTGGCTGCTAAGAATCTAAAACCTGAAGATGCCATGGTACGAATCACTAGTTTTTTGTCAGTTAAATTGTCCAATATTCGATACACTTTTGTCCGAGGAAGTGGTAGCTGTCGACTGATCTCAAGTGCTGACTTTTCACCGTGTTCCAGAAGAAAAAGATATATTTTTGCGGTCTCAATATCCAAACCATGAGACTCAAGTTTATTAATAATAATTGGTGAAAAACTGTCTGATTTTTTGGACATCACTTTGCATTATAACCCAAATACAGCTATAGTTGCCAAAATATGAAGCAATTATCAAGATTAACAGTTTTTCATAACAGTCGTGGCCTGTGGATGATTACATTGTCAGCAGTTTGTTTTGGTTCATACGGTATTTGGAATCGGTTAATGGGAGGTCAGTTTGGTGAGTTTTCTCAGGCAACACTTAGAGGTTTACTCTTAGTACTCTTACTGTTACCAGTTTTATTGGCAAAAAAACTATGGCATCCAATACAGGCAAAGGACTGGAGGTGGTTTTTAGCAGTCGCTCTGACTGGAGGTTTGAATCAAGCACCAATTTTTATTGCGTTTCAGCAACTCTCTGTGGGGATGGCTACATTTTTGTTTTACGCCGGTTTGACCTTGGCTGGATACATAGTAGGTTGGCTAGGATTTGGTGAGAAATTAGATAGCGTGAAATGGATCTCATTTGGGTTGGCTATGATTGGAGTTGCCTTGTTGTTTGGGCTGAGTATTGATAGTTCAAATTGGTTTGGTGGAGTAATGGCAATTTTGGCAGGGTTAATGGGTGGCGTGGAGGTAAGTTTTACTAAAAAAATTTCTGGAACATATTCATCAATACAAATTATGCTGTTACTGTTTGTGGCGATGGTGATTGGAAATGGAATTTTAGCAATACTCTTCAAAGAAGTGTTGCCACTGCAATTTGCACTTCCCGCAGTAAAAACTGCATGGCTATCGCTGATCGCGTATGCGTTGGCACTGGTCATCGCAATGGCAGCTGTTGTGGAGGGGTATAAAACGACTGAGGCTAGTTTGGGTAGTATTGTGGGACTTTCAGAAGTAGTATTTGCGGCAATTTTTGGCTTGCTGGTATTTGGAGAGCAGTTAAGCATGGTCCAGCTAGCTGGAGGTGTATTAGTGACTTTGTCTGCTGCAATGCCAGTACTGTTTCAGAAAAAAACTTGAGCGTGTATTTTATAATCTCGTTTTGGTTCTAAAAAACCCGGCTTGTGGCCGGGTTTTACATTTTCTGTGAATATGAATCTAACTAGTCTTCGTCACTGGGATTTACTCCAAGTAGCCAAAGCACTGCTTCTTTCTTGTAGCGACGATCGCCACGAGAGTTGATTCTAATAGCGGGTAGTTTGCCACGTTTGCCCCAGCGCTTGATGGTTAGGGGAGAGACGCGCAATAAGTCTGCCACTTCACGTACAGTGAGCAAATCAGGTAAGTTAGCAATATCAAGCTTGGTGGCATCTGTCGCCAAGCCGGTTTTTTTGCTTTCAGTCATCATGTCAACAGCTTGGTTGGCAGGTTGGTCAGTCATGTAGAGTCCCTTTCTCCTTTATTACGTTAATTCAAAAAATGTCGATCATTATTAGCTTTCAACCATTACAAATCAGGTCAAAAGCCAACAACTTCCGGGGTGAGGGGTGATCGATATGGATCAAATATTGGCTTATCTATATCTAAAGTAGCAGAGTGGAAAGAACTGGGTCAAGGGGGAGTTTGGATTAATTGAGTTTTTACATGAATTTGTTTCATTTTGCTCATAACTTGCACATCTAATATGTAAGTAGTATGCTACAAACCAGAGTGAGCCCATACTAGTGTTGAGGAGAGAAGTGTGATTAAAGTTGCATCCACGTCCCACTCTAAGGTCGACAGTCGATATTATTGCAGTGACATGATTTTTGCAAACGTATTGACTCGAATTAGTGAGTTGGGAAGCATGGTTGGTGTCAATGTACTTGACATCGATGGTGTTCTAGTCGAGCTGGAGGAAGATGCTGATGACAAGATGGTCATCTTTACTCTCAAGCACGAGCTTGGTCACAAACGTGACCAAGTGTGGCGATCAATCTGTAGATTGTATAGTTAGGCAGTCGCTGCTTAATGACACAGTTTACAGAACTTATTTGAAGGGTCGTGGCGTTACAGCCATGACCCTTTTTTATGAAAAGTGCTTTTAAGACTTGCGTTTGCAATTTACATAACAAATACACACTGGTTCTTGCGTAAAACGTCCCATAGTATGATAATTATGCCATCATCAGCAATGGTGAAATCCGCTCTTTAGAGGTGAGTACATGAAGGTTCAGCTGTTGTATCTGAGTGCAGATACTGCACGACTACAGATTCATGGGTCAGAGAAAGAAATGATCCAACTCTTTGATGCACATTTTTCTCGGACGGAGGTGCAAACACCCCAGTCAGTCGAATATGCTGTCAACGGAGACACATGCCGTATTTCGTGCGGACAGATAGTGGTATCTGGCCGAAGCAGTGTGGCTACAGTTCTTGAGTCAATTTACCGACTCACAGGCAGGCCTGAGAATGAGGCTGCTTTCTCGAGCGATGATTAGCACGACCTACGTTGTTCCTTAACCAATCTGGTTTGTGGAACGTCATAGCGTTGTGATATTACGACTACCCCGGCTTGCAAAGGTCGGGGAGTTTTTTTAATTCAATTGCTTACTTCCAATCAACCTGTAATTTAAATCACAATTCACTAACGATTTTTTATCGGCAGTATAATAGGCTTGCGTGTTGATCAATCCGTATTTATACGGGTCTTTCCCAAGTAACAACTGGGTACTTATGTTTTAAGTTGGAGGTCGTATGAGTGTGCAATTGCTAGAACCAAGAAGTAGTGAAGTTCGGCTTGGCATTCAAGGGTCAAGCGATGAGATTCTTACTCGATTGAAGGCAAGTGATTCGTTGTTCTTGGCGAGTCCACAGCCTGCACAAGGTACCTTGTTTTACTATGGTGCCTCAGGTCAAATCACTGTTGTGGCTGGTCAGATTACCGTAGTCGGTAATGAAAGTGATCGGCGAATGGCTGTGGAAGCAGTGTACGAAATGGTGGGTCGCCCCACCAATGAAGCCGTATTTGTGGTTTCATGAAGAAAACTATTGTGGATACCGGTTATTTCTTAGAAATGATTCGGTGTTTGAAGTAGCAGGCGAAAGGCCTTGGATTCGTCCAAGGCCTTTTTTTATTTCTAAAACAAATTTTTTTTGATAAATTGCTGCAAATTTGATCATTGAAGTATAATTTATATTGAATTCCAACTGTTTTGGAGGGCACTATGCCTAAGATTGAAAGTGTTGAGAAGTTGGATGGTGAGGTGAGATTTCACCTCACCGGAGTTACGTACGCTCAAATAGAAGAGTTGCTTCGTAAGAAATGCCAGGGATCAGAGCAAGTGCGCGTGTTTTACTGGCAGGAGCATCGAGTGAGCGTATTTCAACCTGGAGCTGAGGTGCTTGTTGATATCAACAGCACACAAGCAGAATTCCAGGAAATACTGGAGGGTTGGCTCAAGGAATTGGGCTAAATCCTTAATCTAGACTCTGGTGCCAGAAGTGGTGCCAGAGTCTTTTACTTTGCACTGAAAAAAATTTACAACAACCAAATATTGACATATTCATATGTTATAGGATAATACTACATATGTGTTGAAAGTAGCTGCCAAGTGGTAGCCAGTCAGTTTCCCTTCAATAATTGTGGGAATCGTGCCTGGCAGCTTGGGGTTGCGACTCCGGGGTTTCGTCTCCGGTTTCAACATATCTTCATAACTGCATTCCGGAGGGCCCTTTGGAATGCAGTTTATTTTTTTGTATGCACATTTTTTATCGAACTACTCGATTTGACCTGAACCAAAAACCCCGCCTGGTTTCCCAGGACGGGGTTAGTTGTTTGCTTAAATTAAGCGTGAGTTCAATTACTTGAGCTCGACGACGCAACCAGCATCTTCCAAGAGTTTCTTGGCTGCTTGTGCATCTTCTTTCTTAGCACCCTCAAGCACGGTTTTAGGAGCGGACTCGACGAAAGTCTTAGCCTCACCCAAACCAAGTTCAGCCTTTAATTGGCGAACTGCTTTAATAGCACCGATTTTGTTTGAACCAGCATCTTTGAGGATGACGTCAAACTCAGTTTGCTCTTCAACTGGAGCAGCTGCTGCTGCACCTGGCATAGCACCCATCATCATTGGAGCTGCAGCGGAAACGCCGAACTCATCTTCCAAAGCTTTAACGAGCTCTGAAACATCCATGAGGGATAACTTTTTAACTGCGTCCACAATGCTCTGGACTGGAGCGGAAAGGGTTTTCTTGTCTTCTGACATATTGTTCCTTTATTAATTTTCTTATTACTACTTACTACTAATTAAACTGCTTGTTTATCGGCAATTGCCTTTAGGGCATACACCAAGTTACGAGTACCAGCCTGCAAGACATTGACCAAGCCATATGCTGGACCGTTAATTCTACTAATTAAGAGTGAGATCAATTCTTTCTTGCCTGGCAACTTACTGAGAGCTTCAACTTCACCGATTGAGAGAGTAGCATCGCCCATGACACCTTCTTTAATATCAAGTTTCTCGGTCTCTTTTTTGAACTCAAAGAGTTTTTTAAGAGCACTGACCTCATCTTGAAACGAGAAGATGATGGCGTTCATACCCTCGAGGGATTTACTGACCTTGCCTTTACCGATAGCGATATCGATCAAAGTATTTTTACTGACATACATCTCACCACCAACTTCTCGCAGACTGGCACGAAGTTTGTTCTGTTGGTTCACACTGGTGGTGGAGTAATCGACGACCACAGCTGATTTAGCTCGGCTCAATTTCTCTTGCAGCAAGGCGATTTGACTTTGATTGTGTTTGTTTGGCATACCAAAACCTTAGTTGTAACTTGTCTTGCGACAAGTGTGTTGTCTAATTACTACTGAGTGGTCCAAAGTGGGGAGTCACCAAATTACTTGGTGCAAAAGTTGTCAAAATGACAAATGTTGTTTTCCTCGGCGTGCAATTTTCATCTGCTGGTTGGCGTTTTTGGCGCTAATCGCAGAACACGCTGTCTTTGGACTAGAGGGACATTATAACATAGGGGTGGAGTGGAGCAACTATGAGGCGACGGTGTGCTTTTGGGATTAAAGAGTTGGAGATTTTTTTTGGCCAGATTAGAGAAAAATCTAGAGCATTTAGAAAAACTACTCGGGGACACAATGAGTTTCACTGTGTCCCCGGTAGCTCTGAAGTAAATTGTTTGTATCTTTTTGTTACGAGCCGCAACCTAAGGCGCCATCAACTGGCGGGAAACAATCGTCACTTGCTGACATTGCAATCACTGGGATGAGTACCACTGCGGCACTCACGCCCAACGCTTTCAACGCATGACTCTTGCCTTTAGGACAACGGTTTTGCATGTTGGTGATGGCTGTGCCAGCGCCAGCGGCGTTCAAATCTGCGGCGAAAAGTTCACTGCAAGCCTGGTCGCCTTCGCAGGGAAGGCGGTGTGGGCGACGACCTGCGGCAATAGCCGTGTTGGCGTGCTTTGAGTAACGGGCGATGAACCAAGCGATCAACGTGCTGGGTAATGCAAGAAGTTTTTTCATGTTACCTCCAAACTATCTGATTGGGATTGACCAACCAGCTTCGCTGTAGGTGTAGCCGTCAGCATTAAGGGAAATTTCACCCTCATGTTTGACTGCTAAGCCACCTGCAACGGTGTACCATTGGTTAAACTTGCCACCTTGTTCGGGCAGACCATAACCAAATGTCTCGACGCAATGGTCGTAAAAACGATCAATGTAGATTGCAATTCCATCAGCTATTTTTTCATCGCTGACATACAACTGGTCATGCACGATGTACATACGGTCAAGCGTAATATCGGCTGGCTTTGAATCAATGGGGGCACAGCCAGCACTAGCCAATAGTGCACATAGCACGATGAATAGGACTATCCCCACCATAAGATAGTAGAACCAGCGATTTTTCTCTCCTGGACCAAGTCCAGGATTGTACAGACGGTGCTTTTTCATTTGTTAGTCTCCTCGTTCGATTTTTGGCCCAAGAATTTGGGACGCGTAAAATGATCGAAGTTCAATCATTCAATGCGTCCCAAAAAAGACCAGTGTCATCACCCAAAGATATATATTTACTTCAGAACTGTTAAAGCACCTTCATATCAAGCATTTACTTGCAATAAGAACAACTTAATTTGAAGTGGAGGAATGGTACCAAGGCCCATAATAAGTTGTTTGAGTACAACCTGAGTGAAACCTGATTTTTTGTTGGGCTGAGTGTCTTTAGCTAGTCAGAGGAAAATGCTTGCGTTTTCTGTTAATCAAAGCATCCTGGTGGCGAATTTTTTGGTTTTGTGTATCGAGTTGAGATATAGCTGTACTCATAATTTTGTCGGTTGGATCGAGACTGAGTTTTCGTTTTTCCCAACCAAATCGATTGAGTAAATTACCAAGAATATTGATGGGCAAACAGAGTTGGGTCTCGCACCATACGATGGAGTTTCTATTTTCCTGTGACATGTTAGTAAACTCCACTGGGAGTATTCGATGAATCTGATTAGTTGCAGCATCATACCTAGTAGGCAGGAGAATATAGAGCATGCCAAATCCGACGCCACCCTCTGGTGTTGAAACAACAATGTCTTTGAGAAAACTGATGGGAATTTGTGCATCTGGAGTTGTAACATTGCCATCCTGATACATTTCTTGCAACTGTTGATAACTGAATTTTTGATGCCAATAACCATCTAAATTGCTGATAACACCAACTGCCTCGGTAGAGGCATGCTCTACGTCAGCAGAATACTTCGATGACAATTGATTTGCTTTTAATACTGTTTCTGCCAATTTAGCTTCATCGCCATTAGTTGGGACAGCTCGTGCACGAATAATATATTGCAGTGAGCGAGCCTCTTTCTCTACGGGGGTGATGATGTCTTGCAACTCTTGAGTATCTCTTGGATTTTTTAAAGCATCTGTAATAAGATTTTCTAAATCTGCCAGGGAGTTGAATGCTTCATCAATTGGTGTTTCTGCAGTATTTTCATTTATTTGCAATTCACGATTTTTAAGTGCCGCTTTAATGGCGGCTCGTAGTGGCGCACTAGCATCGCGGCTGAGAATATCAGCTAAGGCTGAGCCTGAGGATTTCATGCCTGCCTGAATGGTCCAATTCGTGTCGTTAGCATCAATAATGCCACTCTCGTGGAGAAATCTATCCATGATCATGGTTGAAAATTGTGCATTTGAACGAAGTGCATCTGGTATAGGAATTTTTTCGTGCATGCACTTGTGTGTGATTGCATACGCGTGTGGAAATGCACGCGAGATCCAAAGTTCTTGTAGATAGACCATAGCGTCATTGATATTTGATTCAAGAGCTTTTTTTAATGGATCTGAAGCAATACTAACGATGTTGACATCTCGGAGTATTTTTCGAATGCTTGCCAACTCTTGTAGCTTTGACTCTGGCATTTTCTCTGCAGGAATCATCAGCGTGCTTGTGATTTTATCCAATAAAAAAAGCAAAATTTGTCTCGGCTGTTCTTGAAATAAGCTGATTAGTTCGGCTCGTGCTTCGGAAGAGTAATTCTTGATCAACTCGTCGATGCGAGCTAGATCTTTCTCAAGAGTTGAAAGGTAAAAGTCTGGTGTGGTTTTTTTTGAAAAGACGCTAGTTAGTGCGGCTTCATGTTTGGGCGAAATGGAGTTCCAGCGTGATACTTTTCGATAGGCAGTTAACGCACAGAGCATCTCCGCATTTCTATATCCATCCATGCCACCGGCGATTAGAGTATCGACCTCCCAAATAGTTTGCATCCGACGGACGTCTTGTTTGCTTAGTGGATTGCCGCCAAAAATTTCTTTTACAATTCCGCTGCCAGTAGCCCGTCTTATCATCGATGGATAAAACTGAGCTGATTCACCTACTATAAACGGTGTGTGTTCGTGCCGATCGCTACTATTAATCCACTGGGGCACAACTCTACCAGTTGCTGGATGAGGACTATAGGAAATGCTGGCACCGGTTGCATTTGTGCCACTTTGAGCTTTTTTTGTAAGAAAAGCCTCGTATTCATATGTTAAAGTGGGTATATTTCCATCCCCAAGTTGTAGCTGATTGGGTGTTTGTAGAGTTTCAAATGGCTGATATTCTGCCTGCCATTGTTGGACAAATTCGTTTGGTGCCTTTTCTTGTTTTGAAAACAATGAGCGAAAGAATCGACTTGCCGAGTCTGGATGTGATGCTTCGCTACCATTATTTCCCATGTATCTAATATACCAGGGGATTAGGAGAGATAAATGTAGCCCTCTCTTTTCTTAGTGACAATACGGCTCTCAGGAAGAACAAGCTCAAGTTTATCTCGTAGTGCTGAAATAAGTTGGTCAATTGCCCAGTCAGAATATTTAGTTTCCCAAGATTCTTTCCAAATTGCTTCAGCGATCATGTCTCGAGATACTATATCTCCTTGATTCTCTTCAAAGAGATTGAGAAGTGTTCGTTGTGATGGAGTTAACATTAATACTTGAGATACAACATTCGGTATTTTTGGTTCAATTTTTTCAAGCTTCATTCGACCAAAGTACTCCTTGAGTAGGGGAGTGAAAGGGGAAAAACTATCAGCGGCATTTTTGATGTAGCCAAATTTAAGTAAAAAACGTGTTTCTTTTGAATTAATTTCTAGGTTATTTGTAAATAATGCTGTTTGGTAACTAGCTGTAAGATCATTGAGAATACCAATTACTTGAGATTCCAGGCGAGAATCTCTGAGATTTGGTTTTATCCATGATGGATTTTCAGAAATTTGTAAACAGAGGGTTTTAATAATACCTGGCAAGCCGCCAGAAAAGTAAATTACTGCTTCGGTTTGTTGTTTTGATAGTTGAATGTCATATCTGGCTTCTTGAACCGCGATCATGACTCGCGAATCAGTATCGTTTTCAGGCCTGAGTGGTGTGATCGCTCCAATAATTTGTTCGTGATAGTTGGCGTTCTTCTCTATTGGGGATAGTAAATATGGCAACATATTACTCACTGTAGTGAGAGTGACGAATGTGCAGCCGGACCTGTTGCCATGTCGAAGCTGGGTAAAAAGTCGTACCAACGTTGGATCGAGCAGTGTCTCGTGAAGCCCAGTATAAATGACAAATACAATTGGTTTTTTTTGTATTTGTATTTCAATTTTATTTATGAGGTCGAGTGAATTCAGGGTGTTTGGTTGATGAAGTGCCTCTGAAAAAGAAGCTTCTAATTCTTGAAGTTGTTGAGCTGACTGGTCACATAATGAAAAATCAAGGAATACTGGGGTATAAGAACTGTCGCTGCTCTTAATTGCCTCGACTATGGCAGCGTACCAAAAATCCAATCCTGTCTCATACATACTGACAATAGTGATGGGATCACAAGCTTTTATCTGTTTGCATACAATCTGGATGACTGATTTCGCGTAATTAGTTAACTGCATATTTTTTTACTACAACTAGCACACAACATAGATTTTTTTAACAACTGAATTCAATTCTATTATAGATGGATATACAACTGATATTCGTAGCATCATTATGGGTTTATAACCTCCGGGAAATCCAATCCCGCGGGAGGTGCACGTATGGCAAGAATCGATACATATCTGATTCCTGCCACTTCCAGTAGCACTGGGTACACCATGTACCTACTCCAGACTGAAAACGACTGGGAGCGGGCAGGAATTACCGCGTTGAGTCAACGCGGCCATGACGTCTCATCAAGACCAGTATTTGTTAATGGTGAGACACTTTGGTGCGTTTGTTTCCGAACTACAATTTCGGAGATCGAAGGCATGCGAACGTTGGTGGAGGAAGAGGCGCAATTGTGCAAACAAACTGCTCAGCCTGCACTTCTCTAAAACCATCATGGAATGAAAGCCGTCCCTACTTAGTGGGGACGGCTTTTTACATTGTTTAGCTAATGGTACTTGAGGTGGCTGTAATCATCCAATTGCCATTTGAGCTCAAAAAGTATTTGATACAGACAATGAGAAAAAATACTTTATTTGGCTTGATTGTTAGCTTTTTGTTAGTTATCACTGCAATACTTGGCATGGCCAAGGAAGCACAAGCTGCTGATAAGTCATATTCAATAGATTCTGTTTTGATTGATTCTACGATTCTGCCCAGTGGTGCCATGAAAGTGCAGGAGCGGCGCACCTACGACTTTACCGGCGATTATCGTTTTGCATATCAGACCATCAAGTTTCAACCTGATCAACAAACTAACCCTCAGCGTATTGAGCCATACATATTGAGTCAATTTCAGTTGTGCGAACGTGAGGTTTGTTATCAATTATTGCCAAGTAACCAAGTAAATTGGCAAACTCCAAGAGAGAACCCAGATCAAACTTTTGTGGTTGAGAAAAAGGCGGATGAATATTACATCCAATGGCATTTTCGTGCAGATTCAATCAAAAAAGAATTTACTCTATCGTATGTTGTAGACAATGCGGTAACCCAGCACGATGATACTGCGGAACTCTATTGGCAGTGGATTGGCAGCGGTTGGGCGGTTTCACAAAATTTGGTTAAGATTACCACACATTTGCCAGTTGGTATTGCCAGTGATCAAATAAGTGCTTGGGCTCATGGTCCATTGACTGGAATAGTGTCGATTCCCAGCACTACTGAAGTTGAGTTCTCGGTACCTTCTGTTCCAACCGGCAAGTTTTTTGAAGGCAGGATTGTGTTGCCAAAATCCATAATTTATGGAGGGGCCAAAGGTAGTGGGAGCTTGGCAAGCATCGGAAATCAAGAAGCCACATTTATCGAGAAGACCAAGCAAAAAGTTGCAAAATACGATTGGATGGCACGCATGGCCATTTTTGGCTTTTTAGGCTTGCTTGGAGTGATGGTATTTGGGTTTGTTTTAATGTTACACAACTTTTGGTTGCATCATAAAGATCAGATGTTGCCATGGTTGCTGAGTAGTCAGGGACAATGGGAACCACCCAGTGATATAGATGCAGCACAGGTCGACCAATTACTAACAGCACAGAAAGCGATTACACCGAGAGCTTTTACAGCCACGATTTTGTCGCTAGTGCGGAAAAAAGTTTTAAAGTTTAGACGTAGTGATACCAAACAAGGGTGGTTATTTCCTGACTACGTTTATTATTTGGAGTTTATGGCTCATGACGAAGTAATTGCAGCAAAACTTTCTGGAATTGAAAAGCATGTTAAGAACTTTCTGTTTAATATTCCCGAGACAATGATCTCATTTGGTGGCAAAGAAATCTCGGTGTTGCCAGTTAAAAGCATTACTGCTTGGGCACAAAGTCACAGAGAAACCAGTTATCAATTTTTTCAAGATTTAGCAGAAAAAACCCTTAAAGAAAACCTGAGTGAAGGCTTTTTTGATCAGGAGGCTCATAAGCGTTCAAGTCACTTTATTTTTTACGGTGTGGGTTTTATTGTTTTTGCAGTCGCAATTTTAATTGGATCCCTATCACTAGCTGATTCGTTGCAAACTGCGTCTGGATTTGCCGATGGGCTGCGTGTCATCGGACCAATTGCGATGTTCTTAGGTGTTGGCATGGGGTTAATTTCATTTTATCTGACTTCTCGAGGTGAAAAGCGTACTGAACAGGGTTTTGCAGAGGCCAAGAAGTGGGCAGCATTCAAAAAACACATGCAGGACTATCAAAAAACGAAACAATATCCGATCGACTCGATTATTTTGTGGGAGAAATATTTGGTATACGGCACAGTCTTGGGAGTTTCAGCAAAAGCACTATCGCAGTTACCAGTGCAATTTAGTCCAGCAGATCAAGCGATACTCACTGGCTATTGGTTGGGAAGTACGGATAGTGTGGGAGGCGGTGGTATGAATAGTATTGGTGATTTATCTTCGAGTTTTCAATCTCTTTCGAATGCATTAACGAGCGTTTCCAGTGCTGCATCCAGTAGCTATGGAGCCTCTGGCTCAGGATCATCTGGTGGATCATCCGGTGGTGGTGGCGGAGGAGGTGGCGGTGGTGGCGGTGGTGCGGGGTAAACAAATTTTCTGATTTGATTGCGGCAACTCATCTGGCGGTACACCCCAAGAGTGTTTGCAGGGTGAATTTCATTCACTCAGCGGGCACGGGCTTTGTAACTCCTGCTTGCTCAATAACTGAGACCACCCTTGGCGGTATAATCAAGATCTAATGTTTTTAACTTCATTAACTACTGTATTCAAAAATAGCTGGTTGCTCGGCAAAAATTTTAATAATCTGACGACCAAACCTTCGCTGAATCGTAATATTTGGCTCTTCTATCTATCCAGTTTTCTTTCCGGACTGATTTTTATTATTCCAGTGTGGGTGTGGTTCGAGCGGCGGATGTTGACTGTTGGCCAGATGGCTGGACTCGAGGCAGTTGGTACCGCTCTAACACTAGTATTGGAGTTACCAACAGGAGCGTTTGCTGATCTATTTGGTCGAAAGGCAACAGCTGCCATTGGGTTATTGCTGCAGGGAATTGGTAATGTTGTTTGTGGGTTATCGATTGAGCCAGTGCAGTTTACCGTTGGTTTCATGATCTGTAGTGTGGGCTCAGCTTTGCTGTCTGGAGCCAATGACGCGTTGTTATTTGACTCGCTCAAAGAAATGGGAAGAGAAGATGAGTTTGCTAAAATGAGCAGCAAAAACGCCATGAGTTTCCAAGCTGGAATCGTGATTGCGACTCTGATTGGTGGATACCTTGCAGCTTATTCGCTGAGTTTGCCATATATGCTTTATGGCGTGGCTTTATTATTGGCAGCAGTAGCGTTTTCATTCAAACAAGAGCCAAATATCGATAGTGAAGTATTCACCCTCAAAAACTATCTGCTGCAAACGAAAGCAGGAGTGATGGAGTTGTTTCGTAGTGAGAAAGTATTTGAGTTATCCTTGTTTTACATTCTAGTCGGTGGCATCACTTGGTCATCTCAGTCATTTTTCAATCAAAATTTTGCGGTAGATCTTGGACTGACGCCAGTTGAGATTGGCTGGATTTTTAGTGTTGTTCGAATTGTTAACTCAATAGTAATCTGGAAATTAGTGCATTCAAGTTGGCTGAAGCCGCACATTGCATTTATTTTATTTGCTGTGTTGTTGGCGGTGGCATATCTACCTGGATATTGGGTGGGCAAATGGGTTGGGGCAGCAGTTATTGCTCTTGCTACTTTTGGAAGCACAGCTCGGTTTGTGATTTTGGGTCAATATTGCAATCATGAATTTCGATCGAAGAATCGGGCTACGGCAATATCTGCTCTAAACATGGGTGTGAGCATATTTTATGTGGCAGCAATGGTGCTGGGTGGATGGTTGATGGAGCAGTTTTCAACTAAATTAGTTATCTCACTGCTGGGAGTTTTTACAGTAATGACTGTCTGGCCACTCACTTTCGTGTTAGTGAAAAAATATCACACGGCAAAAGCATGCGGGCAACAAACCTCAGATACTTGAGAACAAAAAACCAGCCCACATTTCATGCAGGCTGGTTTTTAGAATAACTACTAGACTTGTTTCTGTCTTCTTTGCCAGAACCAGTAGATAACTGCTGCTGGGATCCAAATCGGTGAATAGACTACGATCCAGATTGCTAGGTTGGCAAAACTACGAGCAGTTTGAATCATTGACCGAACTGCTTCTTTGTAAATTTGCTGTGGTCTCCAACTGTTGTCAGGTGCATATGGCAATGCAAGCTCATCGGTCGAGAGATATACACTGACACTAGCCAATTGTGTGGTTTTCTCTAGATATCGTTGTTGACCTTTGAGTCCATCAAGCTCTGCTTGGAGGTTCATGATTTCGCGCTGAACTTCAAGCATATCGCTGATTTTATTGGCTGAGCGAAGCATTTCTTCCATTTTTGCCTTTGTGGCGATGACGATTCGGAGTCGCTCTTCAATATCAGTGTATTGATCAGTTACATCTGTGCCACTGACATATTCTGAGACTACTTTGACACCGATGCCCCTGATTTGTTCGAGGGTTTCGGTTAGTTTTTCAGCTTGAACTTTGATATTAACTGAGCCGCTCGAACCACCTTCAGGTGAGCTCATTTGTGAATTAACCATGAAACCACCATTTTGGAATGCCAAACCTGAAACTTGATTAATGGTAGATTTTACGTCTTTCACTTTCATTGAAAGATTGGTGTCAGTAGAGACCATGCGGTCTGCTTGATTGTAGCTGTTTTGAACTTCACCACCACCGCCTGCAACTGGCAAAGCCATTCTTTTGGCCATCATTGGAGCCGGAGCAACATCTGCCATTGAATTAACACCACCCATGCCTGAGTCATAGCTGATGGAACGAGTAGCCCCGTATTGAGGTACGTTGTTACCAAGCAATAGATACAGCACCAAAGCAATAGCTGCGGTGGCAAGTTTATTATGTTTAATCCATTCCAGGATTCTGGTGGGGAAACTTTGCATATCAATCATTGTAGCAAACTGGAGTTAGGATAAGTATATGGTTAGATTGATCCCTTATGTAATATTTAAAACATTGTTAGAACCATTTAGACTAGTGCTGTGTTGTCAGGTGAATATTCGTTTTTTGATATGAGTAAAGTGTCTAGGATAATTAATTTTATAAAGCACAGATCAGTATTTTTATCTTTACTGCTAATTGTTTTGGTGGCAGTGGGCCTAAGATTTGTTAACCTCGAGCTAAGCAGAGACGTAGAATTTGATCAGGCCAGAGACTTATTAGTGACAAACACATGGCTTTCTATGGTGCTGACAAAATGGTTGTTCCACATGCTGCAGGAGGAGCATGGGTTTTATTAAACACTCCAGTTTATTTTTGGTTAGTCATGATCCTGTGGTGGATTGCGAGAACCCATTTGGGTGTCTTGTTCTTATACACTTTGATTAGTACATTGGTCAGCGTGTTAGCTTTTTTGGTAATGCGTCAGCTAATACCTCAGCAACCTAAATTGGCAGTCATTTTAGCCACAATTGTGGCTTTTTCTGAACCACTTATTATGGCTGCAAAAGATATTTGGCAGCCACATTTTGTACCACTGTTTACCTTATTAACTTTGTTGCTTTATTTTTTTGGTTTGAGGAAACGTTCTAGCCTATTTATATTTTTAGCACTACTTTGTGCATTTATAACTTTTCTAGAGCATTACTCAGGAATTTTTATTCTGTTGCCAATCAGTGTTTTGGCAATCGGAGTTTTCGTGACACAAAGAAAATGGCGACAGTTAATGATGACTCTGTTTTGTTTGATTGGTTTTTTTTGGATGTGGGTAGCTTTGAGCAAATCGAAGCTAGATCAAGTGACTATGGTTCCAGCTTTCGATTTGAGCACAAGTAGTTTGGCTGGCAGGGTTATTCAGCCAACTTTTATAACAAATGTTTCGCTGACAGCCAAATTTTTTTTTGATCTCAAATCAGACAGCTTGGCATTTTTTATCACCATTGGCTTAGTCGTAGGACTTGTTTTAGTTGTAATTTTTGATGGAAAGAGGGACTTAAGTAAACAATCACTGTTGTTCTTGACAGTAAGCATGCTAGCTTTTGGTTTCTATCCAGAATCGTTAGCACAAACGCAACACTACTTATTTGTTTCTTATATTGTTATGGCAGTAACAACTACGGTTTTAATTGGTTTTTTATGGCGAAAAAATGTACCACTCGGACTTTGTGTTTTATTACTTGTGCTAGAGGGTGTAAACCGTAATTACATTGTCGGCTGAAGTAGAGGATCCATACACATATGTAGTCTGTCGAGTGCCTGGCATGATTTGTCCGCCGGCTGCCATGGTGTATAGTGCAAGCAAAGAAGTATATATTGGACCTATCTCCAAAGTCTACCAAGTTGAAGGTTTAGACTTACGTTTTCCAATTTCGGATTTTTAATCAATTTTTTCCTCAGGGGATATGCTGGCTGAAGGCGTGGCGTTGTCTAGTTCTGGCAGGAGTACTGGTCTTTCAACTTTAGTGCCCGTTTTGTATGAAATTGCAACATCAGTCTTCAATAGATTCTCAAGTATTACCACTAAGTGTGGTTTGACTGTAATTGGACGAATAATCTCTCCTTTTTCATTGGGAGGTGGGGAACATGTTTGGTTTGGAGCATTGCAGGTAACGGTTATGGGCCAAGCAAGCACAGCGATGACTAGCAAAATGATGACTTCAACGAACTGCAGCGGTTTTACGAATTGAGACATATTGACAAGCTATTGTAATCCAAGTGGAGCACGATGAAATAGATAGAGAACTAGTGTTACAATATCACTCACAATGTTTGCTCATTTATCAACTACCACTACAACTACAATCCCCGCCGGGGAGTAGATGACTGTGGTTTGTTGCTGTCATCACCTCCCTGATCGGGGAGGTTTTTTTATTAAACAATAGCAATGTATGGTGCATCACGCATCAAAAAATCAACAACCTATCGTAAAATATACCTATTCGAATGAACGCAACTGTTTACGCTCAAATCGAATACAATCAACTAAGGAAATTATGTCAAAAGCAGAAGCAAAATTAGTCAATAAATCAGAACAAGAGCAATACTTGCTCAAATTACGTCACACTGCGGAACATGTGTTACATCAAGCCATGAAGGAACTGTATCCCAGCATCCACTTGGCTATGGGTCCAGCTACCGATGAGGGATATTATTTTGATTTTGATGGAGCAGTTGCTGGCCAAGAAAAAGTGACGATCGCAGAGAGTGACTTCCCAAAAATCGAGAAACGAATGCAGCGAATTATTCAGCAAAATCTGCCGTTAATTCGTCAAGAAGTCGAAGTGTCACAAGCACGCGAGTTCTTCATCGGCAATCCATATAAACAAGAGTGGTTGGATAGTATTGAAGCCAAAGGTGAAAAAGTAACAGTCTATTGGACGGGCGAACCAGGTGCTCCGAACAGCATGGTTGATCTATGTGCTGGCCCACACGTTGAGCGAACGGGTGAGATTAAAGCAGTTAAATTGCTGAGTGTGGCAGGTGCCTATTGGCATGGTGATGAGAAAAATAAAATGCTAACGCGTGTATATGGCACCGCATTTACTGCAAAAGAAGATCTCGATCAATTTTTATGGCAGCGCGAAGAAGCCAAGAAGCGTGATCATCGCAAGCTGGGTCGTGAATTAGAACTATTTTTCATCGATGAAATGGTGGGCAAGGGATTGATTATGTGGTTGCCCAAGGGCACCATTGTTCGTGATGAAATCGAGAAATTGGTGCGTGAAACCGAGAAAAAAGCTGGGTTTGTGAGGGTAGTGACGCCACACATCGCCAAGGAAGAACTCTATCTCACTTCAGGTCATTTGCCTTATTACAAGGATAGCATGTACCCACCCATGGTGATGGATGACGGCACCTACTACCTCAAGGCCATGAACTGTCCGCATCATCACCGCATCTATAGTCACAAGCCTCGAACCTATCGTGAATTACCACTGCGCATTGCTGAATATGGCACTTGTTATCGTAATGAATTGTCCGGTACGTTGTCTGGTTTACTCAGAGTGCGTGCATTGGCAATGAATGACGCACACATGTATTGTCGCCGTGATCAGATCAAACAAGAATTCAAGAGTGTGATGGAGATGATTCAGGAATACTTCAAGATTTTTGGATTGGAGAATTACTGGTTCCGACTTTCTAAATGGGATCCAGCTCATACCGAGAAATATATTAACCAACCCGAGAACTGGGAGTATGCACAGCAGATGATTCGAGAGGTGCTGCAAGAAATGCAGGTGAAATTTGTGGAGGCAGATGACGAGGCAGCTTTCTATGGACCAAAAGTTGATGTTCAATTCAAATCAGTAATTGGTCGGGAAGAGACCATGTCGACGGTTCAGTTGGATTTCTTAGCAAAAGAGCGATTTGGCTTATCGTATGTCGATGAAAAAGGCGAGAAAAACGATCAAGTGTTTGTAATTCATCGAGCACCATTATCTGTGCATGAGCGATTTATGGCATTTTTGCTTGAACAATACGCTGGTGCATTTCCAACTTGGTTGGCTCCAGTCCAAGTAATCGTTTTGCCAATCGCAGATCGCCACAATGAGTACGCTCTGAAGGTTAAAAACGCCCTTGAATTAGCAGATGTGCGGGTTGAGTTGGATGACCGCTCAGAACGGCTAAATGCCAAGATTCGCGACGCTCAGATGCAGAAAGTTCCCTACATGCTTGTTGTCGGAGATAAAGAAGCAGAGGCTGAACAGGTGGCAGTGAGAAAACGTGAAGGTGGGGATCAAGAAGTGATTAGTCTGGCAGATTTTGTGCAACTGATTTCAGCAGCTATCTCAGAGCGAACAAACTAGCTAATTCCAGTAATTATATTGGGATTTTTTAGAGTTTTATTCCAACTCTTTATCCATTAAGACTGTTTCTTGTCACCGAGTCGTATTGCAACCGCATAATCATGAGTTTGAATGTTGCTAGATGAAGTATCTATCATTGCAAGTCCTCCGCCTCCTGGCACGCCATCGAGTGGGATGCCAATGCCAATTTCAGAACCAGTCAAACTGATTCCGGTAGTGAGTCCGCCGCCGAGTGGAGTACCAGCTCCCACATCAAGTCCAATCTCCCAATCCTTAGATGTGGAGCTGGTGGTGTATCGACCCTGACGATTGAGTACGGGAGATTTGGCTTTTTTATTTGCCTCCGCTAGGATTAATCGCGTTGCTGTTGCTTGATCGAGTTTGTTTTTAGTAATCAATAGCTTCAGAATGGTTGTGGTTTGGCTTGAGTCAAGGTTGCCGATGACTTCTGCTAAAACAAGAAATGCTCTTGATCCTTCAGTGACTTTATCCGATTTTTTAAACAACTTTTTAGCTATTATTTCAGTAGATAATTGTTGATATCTAGTTAGAACAGCCTCAATAGAACTTTGTAGAGCTGCTTGCATCAACGCACAGTGTGTAGTTTCAGAGTCTTTTGCGGCGTCACTTACAGCAATATATGTGTCCATGATTTTTTTGTAGTCATTGTTTTCAGCATATGTCGCCGAGGCCATTGAAATAGCAGTGGACCACTCCATGCTTGTAAATGTCTTGTCGCTTTTGAATTTCTGTGCAAGGGTGATGACATTTTCTATAGGAACTTGATTGGTTTCAGCGATTACTGCAGCATCAGCTGCATAACTCGGATCCCAACCCAGTGCTTTGGCACTTTCAAATGCTGCGATCATTTTCTCCTGAGTTTTAGTAGTTAATTCAGGTCTGTCTGCAACCTGCCAGCCTATTCCGGCAGTTAATTCGCAAATAATTTCATGTGAGAGCCGTATCCCTCTGAGTTTTTGTGAAAATGTTGGTTTGTATTTTTCGACGAATGCATCGAAAATATCGAGAGCTTTTTCATTTCCACTTAACCAATTGCCAGCTGTAACTAAGTTGGTGCTGGCAGCAGCATCCAACTTACGCTTGTCTTTTGTGAATGGATTTTCAATCTGGTGTAGCTGCTCAGTCATAACCATATGATGCCACACTTCTATTTGAGTCACAACTTTAATGTGGGGAAACTCCAAGGAGAACCAAAAACCCCGCCTGGTTTCCCAGAGCGGGGTTTTTATTTCAATTTCAATCGATCTGACTCCTTCGGTCGAAAATCTTAAGCCACTAAGGCGATTTTAACGCCTGGACTCATGGATGCTGCGATGGAAACTTTAATTGCTTTGCCACGGAGAGCTTTAAGAGCTGCTTCGAGGTTTTCAACTAATTGTTTACTATCCATGTCGAGTTTTCCAACTACCATGTGTAGTAATGGAGCTTTTTTCTCACCTCGAATGGTGACCTTGCCACCTTCAAGCTCTTTTTTCTTGAGCTCTGGGTTATCAGTTAAAGTGCCATTCTTTGGGTTTGGCATTAAACCTTTTGGACCCAAGACTCGAGCAAATTTTGCGAGTTTTGGCATGAATTGAGGTGCACAGACTAAGACGTCGAAGTCGATTGTGCCTGCACCAATTGAGGTTAACAGCTCGTCAGAGACGATCGCCACCTTAAGTGTACGACCAGTTGAGTGAGGGAGACTGAGGGTGATATTGGCACCTTCTTCTCTAATCACTGCGTGAAGTTCTAGCGAACCAGTAAACGAAGTGTATGAGAGTTTTTTAATTAACTCGATGGCTACTGCTGGCTCGTAGTGTTTGGTCTTATCGACCTTAGAACGAACTGAGTAGTATTTGCGGCTGCGAGCACTCACTTTAGTGGGTTTTTTGTCCACTGCAGCTACTGCTTCGCCATCTACTATTTCAACTTCACCAGTTTCTGATTCAGATTCTGCATCAGGAGCGGCGACGATTTTAATTTCGTCGGTCGAAGTCATGTCGGTATTGCGTTTTCTTGATCCCATATATTTCCTTTGAGTTAGTCGGTAACTTCCACACCCATACTTCTAGCAGTACCGATCACAGATTTGACGGCACTGTCTACATCATTGGTGTTTAGTTCTGTTAATTTTTGCTCTGCAATCTCGCGAGCCTGTGCCATGGTCAATTTACCCACTGACTTAGTCTTGGGAGTTGCACTTCCAAGCTTTATCTTCAGTGCTTGCTTGATCATGTTTGAGACTGGAGGCAATTTCAACACAAAAGTGAAAGAGCGATCCTCGAAAACAGTGATCTCGGCAGGAATGACTTGACCACGCTTATCGGCAGTTTTGTCGTTGTACTGTCGCAGAAAGTCCATCATGTTAATACCTGCTTGACCCAAAATTGGACCTACTGGAGGCGCTGGAGTTGCACTACCGGCTGGTAGATTTAGTTTTAAGATTGTTTTGACTTTTTTAGCCATTATTTTGTACCTCTATTTTGTTAGTAGCTCGTAGTTTTGTTTGTCCCCGGGCATCAGATAGTCAGTGAATGCGATCTGATGAGAAGCCCCGGCCCTTTGGACCGCCAAAACCTTGGCTGATTTATACTTTTTGAATCTGCAGAAAATCGAGTTCGACTGGTGTCTCACGACCAAAGATATTGATCAAGACCTCAACCTTACCCTTACCTTCATCAATTGCGTTAATAGTACCCAAGAAGTCGTTGAATGGCCCGTCCACAATCTTGACGGCTTCACCTTCCACAAAATCAGCTTTGAATTGTGGCTCCTTCTGAGTCATGTATTTTTGAATTGCTTCAACCTCATGCTTTGGCAGGGGAGTAGGCTTACTACTCATACCCACAAAACCAGTCACACCCTGAGTGGTGCGAACTGCCAACCAAGAATCATCAGCCATTTCCATGTTTACTAGAATATAACCTGGGAAAATCTTCTCACTGATGGTTTTGCGTTGACCGCGGCGAATTTGAATTTTTTCTTGAGTTGGAATTAAAACTGCCAAGACTTTGTTGGTTAAATGCAGTGTTTCTGCACGTTGCTTCAGAGTTTCAGCCACTTTTCGCTCATGGCCAGAGTAGGCATGAACCACGTACCATTTGGCTTTTTTATTCTCAAGCGTGGAGATAATCACCACATTTGGAGAATCAACTTTGACCTCTTGTACCTCTGGAGGAACAATGACTTCAGTCTCGATTGTTGTAGCTGCTGCTTTGGCTTTTTTAGGCATAAGATTTCTTTTTATGGTTCTCAAGGTTGATGGGGCAATTAGGCTGACACCACAGACCTTTTTGACCAGGATATTGTATCGTATATTTTATGATTTACTAGATATCGTCTCAATGCTAGGTTAGCGAGAAATTAAACTACTGATTAGTTTTTGAAAGATAAAATCAAGTCCACCAATATAAAGAGCTACAACTGCACTCACACCAATCACTAAAAGGGTGAGGTTGGTAGTTTGTTGCTTGGTTGGCCAACTCACTTTCTTGAGTTCAGCTACCACATCTTTCATATACTCTGTTAGTTGTCGCATGTGAGAGTGGATTGTATCAAATTCCTGGTGGTTGTACACCGCGCTGCTTGAGACGCTCCATCATTGAGTTTGCAGATTCATTTTTTGGTGTCTGCATGTTGAGGTTTTGTTTCAAGTGCTCAAGACGTCTTTGCTCTGATTCTAGATCACTCGTTTTTTGGGCAGTATTTGGATTTATGTAGCGTGCGTCTTTGCGGCGACTGTCACCAAAGAGCATTGGGAGCACTAATAATGCTACAACTATTAAGAGTAGGCCACCAAGAATGAATGGCAATTTAGTGAACAAGCTGGTGATCCAGGCTGGTTTTTGTGTTGTCTTATTATCAGTTCCGCCAGTTGAATCAACTTTTTTCGTAGTACTGGTAGTTGCAGCTGGACTAACTGAAGGCTTGCTGTCGATAACACCAGAAGTGGTTGATCCAATTGCTAATTCTGGATCCTCACCAATTTCAGTAGCACTGCAAATGAAGCTGGCTAAGTTGGCTGGTAATCTACAGCGATTTGAATAGCAGCGTAGTCCCAATGCACAATCGCTGTTGCCGGCACAGGTTTCATTACACTGCATTTCAGCAGCCTCTGTAGTGAGTTCTGAGCCACCTTTTTCGTTCGAATAAGACTCAATTACACGGTACACAGATTTCTTCGCTGGTGCCTTGCAACTAGTATCTGGTTGGTTTTTGGGGTTGCGGCAACGATTCCAGTAACAACTGAGTCCAGCAGTGCACTCTCTTGAGTCTGCACAGTACTCATTACAACTGCGGTTTAGACCTTTGTCTGGAGCTAAAACACATGAGGTGCTATCAACATTGCCAGCACGGCGACATTGGTTGTTGGAACAAGTGAGGTTTGGAGCACATTCAGTATTAGAACTGCATGACTCATTACATTGTTTGTAGCTCACTCCACCCACACCTGCACATTTGGGGATAAAGAAGCGCACCACACTACTATGTTTACCATTCCATAGCCTGAAATAGTAATTTACTTCAGGATAGAAAGAGTAGAGAGTTTTTTTGCCATCACTATAGGTTCGGAAGTTGGTACTATCTGTTACTAAGTACGAGTCACCCAGAGTACTTGTACCACCAGAAACTTCTTTATTTGCGAAATCACGGAAGTCACTGTAGATACTGACATCGATTGCAGTAACATTTGGGTAACGGTTTTTGTTCCAGAGAACGTATGTTGAGTTTCCGATTGTGCGGTCATACCAACATGCTTCGTAGGTATACAAGCTGAAGTCTGGGTCATAACCAACTGTTTCACAGGCTTGAGTCAACTCTTGCATAGCTTCAGTTTGGTACCAAGTACAGTTGGCTGGAGTGGTCGCCACGGTGCGAGTTTTCCAACCATTGGTACATGCACCCCAATCTGAGTAGGTGTAAGCACATTGTTGGAGACAACTCTGCTCAAGTTGAGTGGCATCTGGGGCAGCGCAAGTTGACGGGTTTGCGGTATAAGTGCGGATTTGTTTACCGTTTTGGCAGCTTGACCAAGCCCCAAACGAATAACTGCAGACATCTTGGATCACATTCAATACTACGTTTTCTACGGTGTTTAGTACGTCTTGATTGGCGGTTTGATACCGAGTAACAATTGTTTTACTTTGGTCGAAATCTAGGCGGTATGCATTAGTGGAAGCAGGAATCAAGCTGAGGGCCATCAAAGACTCGTTCCCAGAGGTGCTGAATGGGTCACCGACGACATTTGGTAACAGCATGAATTGATATTGGTATCCATTTGTAGTGGCCTTGCCATTCCAATCGGCTAAACGTAATTTCGGATTAGTGACTCGGTAGGAAAAACCCGATCCAAATTGTTGGTTCTCTCCAGTAACTGTCAAATCAAGGGTTAATTGGACGGCACTTACTTGAGTATTATTGGTGTTGATGTCAATCTGAATCGGAGATTCTGTGCCAAGTTTGAGCGTAGTAGTGGGACTAGTTATGTGCACCACACCATTGGTTACGCTGGCTTGACCTCGCAAATCGGTGTCTTCGCGTAATTGTTTTTGTAACAGCAAGGAACTAACAGCTAAAAAGCCAAAAAGTGTTAATATCACCACCCATAAAACAGTGGAAATGGGCTTGGTAAGTAGTGGTTGAGTGCCGAGTGTGCGCTTCATATACAGTTATCTAGTCCATTCTTTAACCATGACTGAGTAATCAAAAATGTCGATCTTTTTATCGTGATTGATGTCATACATCAAATCGGCTGGTGAGCTATCAAAGAAGTGCATGCTGAGCAGGTCAAAATCACTTTGGTTTACTAAACTATCTCCGTTTAAGTCTGAATCTGCACAAAAGACATAGTTTGGTTGTAGTTTAATTTCACAGGCTGGATCCTCAAACATACATGCAGATTTCCGGATACAACCAATTTTCTGTTTCTCGCAACGTTGGCCATTTACTGATACACCGCAGCTGTATCCGATTGGTGGTGCAATTAAGATGCAAGAACGTCCAGCATCGACTGGTAAACATTCTGTGCCACACCAATCACATTTCAGAGGTCCTTGAGTTGGAGTGGGGGTGGCTGTTGGCTGTGGTGCTTTACAATCTTGAGAGCAATTGCAGTAGTTTTCACCAAGACCACAAACGCCATCGCCACATTTGGTACAAACAATTGCACCTTCGGCACGCATACATTGACCAGTAGTATCTGGCTTGTCTCCAGTTATTTGAGTTAACCCTGAGCAACATTGTGGTTTAGTTCCATCAATAATGCTTGCTTTACCACCTTCGTATATACAGGGCGGTGGATATGAGTCTACAGCTGCAGTTAGGCTATTTTCTGCGACTACATTTGTACTGGCAGCTCGTCGTAAATCTTGAGAGCGTGAGACCATTGCCAAGCTAACAACGACTCCAACAGAAAGTATTGTAAGAAATAGTAGCGAAACAACAATTGTTATTGGCAGTTTTTTAAGATCAGCAGCAGTTTTTTTTGAATCAACTGAGATCGTTTGACCGGTAATTTCAGGCATCACCATCTAGCATAGAATCAAGTCAGGGTACAAGTCAATAGAACACAACAGCCCAAATGATAGATGGGCTGTTGTGTTCTTAAATGCGATTATTTTTGCTCTGGAGTAGAACTCGAAATTGGTCTGCCATAACTCTGACCTCCAGTTGCAGGAGTTGTGGGAGTTGCGGGACCATTGTTTAGACCAGCAGCTGGTCGAGTTGCAGTTGGCTGTACTGGTTGTGCTGGTTGCATTGGTGTCGGATTTGCAATCAATGACTGACCAGACTTTGCCTGCAGGGCAGATAGAATCCGTGGTACCCCAAGCACTGCTGCCACAGCAATGATAATAATCCCAAGGATTAATGGCACAGCTGCGAATGGTGAACTGGCTTTTTTGGCTGGAGCGGGGGTAGCCTCAGTTTTGTCAGGGAAATCATTAACCAATTTCTTCACAGTGGTTGGCTTAGCACTTGGTTTGGCACTAACTTTAGGTGAAGGTGACACGTTTAACACCACATTTGCTTTTGGTGTTGGTGAAACGGTACTGGTCACCACTATGGTTGGACTGACTTTTGCAATTGGCTTAACTGTTGGTCTGCGAGTTGGTCTGACTGTGTCCCCATTATCGTCAACATAGCCACCAGTACCAGTGTCATCAGTACTAGATGTAGGTGGTTGGCAACGAGTATTGGCTGGGTTTGTCAGCAGACGACATTGATCGTTGTAACAGCGGAGATTGGCTGGGCAGTCGCTATTGGTGCTACAACTCTTATTACAGTCAACTACAACACCTGGCTTCACTATGGTTCTGCAAGAGACATCCTCAAGACTTTGAGAGTTGCGGCAGCGGTTGTACCAGCAAGTAAGTCCATTTGAACACTCGCTACTGTCTGCACAATATTTGTTGCAACTGGTTGTGGTGGTAGTGACACTTGAGCAGCTCTGGTCGTCGGTTTTTTGAGGTGCACGGCAGCGGTTGTACCAACAGGTGAGACCGTCGGAGCATTCGCTGTTGTCACTACAGTATTCATTACAACTGCGTTTAATACCTTTGTCTGGAGGCAACACACAACTAGTGTTGTCTTGATTGTTGATACGGCGACACTTACTGTTGTAACAATATAAGTTGGTAGCACATTCATCGTTGTTGCTACATGCCTCATTACATTGTTTGTAGCTAACTCCGCCAACTCCAGAGCATTTAGTTACTTTGTAGGTGGTGATTGCACTGTGTCGATTATCGTAGAACAGTCGCAAATAATAAGTAATTTCTGGATCAAAGGTAAATGCACCTTTACTGCTGTTGTACCAGCGGAAATTGGTGCCATCAGTCATGGCGAAGCCATTACTGAGTGGTTTTGGATTAGTCACATCCTTATTTGCATACTCACTAAAGTCGGCTTTAGTGCTAATGTCTACAGATTTGATGTTGGGATAACGGGTGTTATTCCAGACGATGTATGTAGATGAACCATTTGAGCTATAGTTCAAACAAGCTTCGTAACTATAGACAAAGAATTCTGCGTTAGTGGGGACAAGAGTGGGTGTTGGAATGATTGCCACATCAGCAATTTTTACATCCAAATCTGTATGTAAACTAACTGCATCAGTGGATTCTCCCTGAGCACCAACAGTAGTATCTTCTTGAGAAAAGGTGACTCTAGTTGAGTCCGATTTTTGTAGTGCTTTGAATGTTGCTGTCGCTAAGACTCCTTGGCCGGTTAAATAGGGTGGGTTGGCATTTGTTGGGACAATTACAGAGTATGAGGCAATGCCAGCAGCTCCGTTGACAGAGTTAATTAGTTCTTGTGCTTGAGAGGCAAACGCACCCTTTTCAATCTTTATTAACTCTAGATAACTTTTGTCATATCGCAAGCCAACGTCCACAGCCTTAACTAAATTGGCATTGGTGTTAATATCAACTTTTACGGTAAAAATTTGTCCTGGGCCAACTGTTGCGTTTGATGTGGTTAGTCCTAATGTGGTGGCTGGCGCAGCTTTGCTACCCAAATCTTGATTCCCACCAAGTAACGCTATGCCTGCAGCCAATCCAACCATGACAATAACCAGCAAAAACCCGACGATTGGCACTAACAGTGGTAGATGGGTGTGGTGAAAGCTGTGTGATTTAAGTTTGGGCATATATACTTTTATGTTCCTATAAGTTGAGTGATGATTGCGTAGTCAATTGCATTGATTTTGCCATCATGATTGAGATCCGCTTCTGGCAAAATTGAAACTGGACGTAAATATGCAAACACTAACAAGGCGACATCTTGGCTGTCGACAGCACCATCGTGATTAAGGTCGCCTGTTTTATACCCAATTGGGGTAGTGGGGGTAGGACTGGCAACTCCAGAGATGGTTGGGGTGACAGTTGGGGCATTGGGACATGCTGTCATATTTGTTGACCATGTGCCGTTTACAGCTGGACAGCAATACAGACGATTGCCGCAAGACTCGGCACGACCTACAGCATTACAGGTACTGTCAGTCGAAGTACCGTCAGATTCTGGTGGGTGACAGTTTCGCAATACGCCATCTGTGCCTGGACATTCTTCTACACAGGGGATTGGTATTGTGGGTGTTGGTGTGCCAGCATTGGGAGTGGGTGTTGGTGTCGAAGTCGGTGCGGGTGTCGGAGTTGGTGTCTTGGTGGGAGTGGGACTTGCAACATTAGGAGTAGGAGTTGGCGTCTTGGATGGTGCAGGTGTTGGAGTGGCACAAGCAGTCATTGCGGTGGTCCATGCACCACCAGCGGAGGGACAACAGTAACTCTTGCCACCGCATGGTTCAACTCTTCCTTTAACGTTACAGGTACTATCTGCTGAGCTGCCATCTGGTTCTGGTGGAGTACAGTTTCGCAAAACATTATCTTTGCCAGGGCATTCTTCTTTACAGCCGCCAGCTGCGAGATTGTTAGTGTTAAATCCAGCTGCATCCCTGCGTGGATCTTGGTTTTGTTGCACGAGTACGACTGCGGCGGGAATAGCCACAGCCATGAATACTAATCCAAGCACAATACGGAGTTGGCTTGTATTTGGCTGTTGCTTAGGGTGTTTAGAACTCATAAAACAAGCGAAAATATTCGCTAATTCATTGAATCATTATCGGCGGTGTTTATCAACTAACAAGAATGTCGTCCTGATGATTCAGTATCAAATAATTGGGTCACTTACGTAGTGGACAATTGATAGTCAATTAGGTTCCAATCAAATCAAGCAGTTTCGCGTAGTCGATCGCGTTGATTCGATTATCGGAGTTAAGATCGGCTTTTGGTTTGGCAGATGCTGCCTGGCCATATACTGTGATCATCATTTGTACATCTTGTTGGTTAACTATATTGTCTTGATTCAAGTCACCCAATTTATTAGTGGTTACAGTTGGCACAGTAGTATTGGTTGGCAATGGGGCGGTAGTACTGGTGATGATGGGAGTAACGCTTGGTGTAATGGCTGGATTTCTTGTTGGAGTTGGTGAAGGTATTCTGGTTGGTGTTGGGGTAACAATACGAGTTGGGGTTGGTGTGGCTGCAGGGACAGTTGGCGTTGGTGTTCTGGTTGGCGTAGGGGTGCGTGTGGCTGTCGGTGTGGGAGTGGCTGTTGCCTGTGGTGTGATGGCAGTGCAGTTTGGCCCAACGGTGTTTGAACCATCATTGCAGTCTGGAATTGCATGTGCTGCACAGGAAGCTGGACAGCCTGTTGCTGGTTTGGTGTTGTCAGTACCCCAGAAACAGTAGCTGTCGTTGTCGCGGTCACTACAGGTGATCGCAGCCTTGCTGGCTGGTGGAATAATGTTTTTGCTATAGAGAACTGCTGGGTCACTGGCAGCGACATAAATACCCGCCATGGTTTCTATACCTGGGTCACTGGTGATGGTTTTGGCCACAATTTGGTTGTATGCAGTGAGTACATTAGATGTGGCTCCTGGAATAGTGCCTTGCATCACATAGCGGAAATAGCCGCCCTCACCGAAAGTGGTGTTCCAGCTGTTTTTTATGATCCAATATTCAAGTCCAGTTGCATTGTCTTTGCCCCAGCCAACAATAGAGATTACATGCAAACCCTGGTATGGAGCAGTGACTGTTTTGGCGTAAATACCGCTTTGGTAATAATACAAATCTTCAAAGACAGCAATACTTGCTGTGACTGGGCCATGTTCAATGATTGCACGCTTAATATTTTGGGCAGTGGCATACGTGTCTAAAATATAGTTTGTTTGATCTTTCCAGACGACTGCAACCGCTTCTTTATCTGATTTATAGAGTGAATCAGCGGTCGACTGTCCACATCTGGGATTTGGACATGCACAGCTGGCAGTTGAGCGATCACATGCCTTGTAGCTGTTGCAGGACTCAGGGATGATCCCTGAGTTTTTTGCATAGATAAAATAGTCACTCGAAAATCCACCAGTGGCACAAATATTGTTGTAAGCTGTGGCGGTGTTACAAACGATCGCATCTTGTTCAGAAAAATCTAAATTGAGTCCAGGTTGGTTAAGGTGGGAGCCGACGTTAGCCTCTAAAGTTGCAGTGCTCCCAAAAACGGTACAAGAACCACAATTTGCTTGATCTTTTACAGAGGATACAAAGTTGCCGCCGTGAATTTGTCGCCAGTCATAGTTTGCAGGAAGAGTAACTCCCTGATCAAGCTCCGCACTAAGGCCATTGCTGCTACCCAAAATACTTGTATTTGCTGAGTAGGTTGTGGTGACATTTGCTGCTGGTTTGCCGGATGACTTCAACTCATTGAGGTTTGCAATATTTTGCAGTTGAAATGGCTTGGCGTAGTTTTCCTCTTTGAGACGCTTTGCGGCTACGGGACTATATGAGGAGACCTTCCAGGTTTTTTCAACACTATTTTTCCCTGGGGGTGGCACAGCTAGAGCAGCATTCTCAAATTGAGTAATTTTATTGGAGTGAGCAATGATTTGGGTCTGATTTAGGTTAAGACCTGCTTGATTAGATTGTTGTTGAATTTGCAGTGTTTTTGCATCAAGACTGTAGTTACCTCCAGAAGCTTGTTGTCGTAAATCTTGGCCAGTTGCGTTCAGTGCAAGTGCAGTAATGACGCCTACTACTAGTAAGCCTAATAAACCAATCGCTCCAAAAAATTTAAGTTTTTTTTGAGGGTTATGGTGTGGTTGGAATGAGTCTGTGGCAGGGGGTTGGGTGGTAACAACATGGACATCTGCAGAAACAGGTAAAACTACAGGACTCGGCAAGATATCTGCTAAGTTGTTGTGATTCTGTGGTGATTGTTGAGAACTGCCAAGCATGCCAAGTTGTTGTGAACAAAACTCATTCTACAGTGTAAGAAACTCGACTCACAATAGGGAACAAGTCTATTTGGACACCGGCTGAATTGGGGCCAGACCGCCAGTACAACGCCAATTAACAGTTGCTTGTTGAGTCACTTCCTGCACTACACACGCAGGATTACAACCAGTCTTTTTCTGGTCAAGGTCAAACCACCAAGTTTGAGAGTGGGGGTTGTAGAAAGATTCTGTACTTAAATTGCCAAATTTATTACAGTCACTAGCAAGTGCAATTGCACGAGCTTCATCCTGAGTTAGTTTGCTTGCCGGAGTGGGGATAATGGTTGGTTTGTTCAGATCTTGACTTGGTTGGACGATGTTTTCTGCAGGTGAAGTGTTGGTGGTGCAACCAGATAATACTGCTCCGGACAATAGCACGGTGATAAGATATGTGAGTTGTCGACTAGATGTAGACATAAGCTAGTTATAGTATACTGCGTACAGCTCGTGGAGAGCAGCAATGAATATGTTACAAAACTCAAAAATGCCTAAAAAAGTTCGTAAAGCAATTGTCACTGATGCCGGTTTTGCAAGTCGTTATTTGCCAATAACCAAGACCATGCCGAAGGCAATGCTGCCCCTTGGAAACAGACCAATCATGCAGTTTGTGGTCGAGGAGTGTGTGGAGGCCGGAATCGAGGAGATCATTATTGTATCCACTCCTGAGGGCAAGCCAATTTATGAGGATTACTTCAATAATAATGTCAACCGTATTCGCAAACAATTAGCTGAACAAGGCAAAGAAGATCGATATGAGTCGGTTCAAGATGTGCTCAACTTCCCTAAAATTCATGTGATCACACAAGATCCCAGTTTGCCGTATGGCAACGGTTCTCCAGTAGCGTCAGCTCAAAAATTTGTGGAAGCAGAAGAAGCATTTCTAGTGCTATATAGCGACGATGTTGTGTTTGGGCAGCCTGGTGATGCCAAAACCTTGGTTGATGCTTATGAAAATAATCCTGATAGCGAAGCCATTATTATGGCTCAGGAAGTTGATTCTGATGTAGTTGATAAATATGGCATCATTTCATTTAAGAGCGGTACTAAAAATGAACTGAGTCATATCGTAGAAAAACCAAAAAAAGGTACTGAGCCATCGCGCCTCGCATCATATGGCCGTTACCTGATGAAGCCATCCATTTTTCAGTATTTGAGCTCAAATAATACTGGGCTAGACGGTGAGCTATGGACAGTTGATGCTATTACTCAAATTGCACAGACGAATAAAGTTTTAGTATCAACCACTAAAGCACAGTGGGTGACAACTGGTGATCCAGAGAACTATTTCAGAGCACATTTACAGTTTGTGATGACCAAAGAAAAGTATGGAGAAAAAGTTCCTACTTGGGTGAAAGAAATCGCCAGTGGACACTAATCGAGCATTTGGGTGTCACAAATATCGTGTCAATAGTTGGTTTTAAATTGTAATTAGATACAATACAAATAGAGCACATTTACAGATTTCCACAGTCAAACGCGAGAGGTGGCAAGTCATTTTCCTCAACAGCTTTTGACAGGGTTCGCTTGTGCGACAGTTCCTTGGAATTGTAGCCGGCTTACCCACCTGGATTTATTTCCGGGGAAAGAACGTCGCCTCGCGCGCTGGGCTGTGGCACTTTTGTTTGATTTAGAGATGGGCTTTCCATTTTCACTTCGTCAGTTAGTCATCATTTTGCACACAGTACTTTCAGAAAAATTCCTGATACAATACCTTTTTGTCTCAACTGGATTTATACTGTCCTGGTAGAAAATAGATGAGATGGATGCCTTCGTAGCTCAGTCGGTAGAGCGCAGTCTTGGTAAGACTGAGGTCTCGGGTTCGATTCCCGACGAAGGCTCAGAAGTTGGTTCTGCAGCCAAATACTGCAAAAACAGCTTAAGCCAAGTTACTCAAGTGGCAACGAGGGCAGTCTGTAAAACTGCTGGCATTAGCCTTCCCAGGTTCGAATCCTGGACTTGGCACAAACAAACTGTGCAAACCAAATCACCTGTCATGGGTGATTTTTTTGTGAATTTAATTTATTTGTCCAAATTTTCAAAAATTGAATCGAGTCGACAAGGGGGTACTGCTCATCTTAAGAATGGCTATTGTCTTATTAACATCCTATAACATTGACAAAAGGGATGCATGGTGCTACCTTTGATAGTGGCAATATTTTCTGGTAACAAATGCTGTTTTCCAAGAGATGTTGCAAATAATACTCGCACTTTAAAATCTTTACTTTATTCAGTTGTAAGTAACTTTCTGTGCATATCGTGCCTGGAGAGTTACTTACAATTCAAAAAAATCATGGAGATAAGATGAGCCTCAAACGAAAGATATGGACTTTGGTAGCGGTGACCATTATTACCGCTGGAATATGCATTACTAATCCGTTTGGAATTAATGAACGGATTACAGATTTGCTTAATGGTAATTATGATGTTGTTGCGGCAACGGCTTATGTCGATACCACAACAACTATCACACTACCTGAAAGCGAGTTTAGCATTTCACTCTCATTTGATTTTGGGAGTGAATATCCAGCAGGGAGTAACGACCCCGAACTGTGGAATGAACTGCAGCGTGAGCTGCAGGAACTGTTCCTAAGCAACGGCGTGTTCAACCAAAAAAAGATTGTCAGCCAAGTGCCGACAATCAACTGGTTAAAACAGAATGCTGAAGTTTGGAGTTCTGGAACCAGGGTACACTACGTACTTGATTTACCAGTTGATGGCATCCTGATGGCTGCCAGTACCAAACAACAGTACCAATCGGTCACTGCCTATGATGATGCTCCATTTGCTGGTGAAGTGAACGGATACTATTTCACTTACCAAATCAAGGACTATACCAGCCAGCACGTTATGGGTTGGTATGCAAATGACAGCGTAACTGCTGATATTCTCCACGAAAAACAACTCCTGTTTATATATCCAGACGGGCATAAGATTATTTTGACTGTGCCATCTGAGATGTTGAATGAAGGGGTTGCAGAAGGCGACACATTTAGTCTTCGAATGAAGAAAGTAGAGTAGTGTGAGAAGCACCCAAAGGTGTTTGTGTGGATTAAAATCCATGCGAATACTGGAGGGTGCTTTTCTATTAATGCAGTTACTTGCTTAAAGTGGATGTGGGAACTGTCAAAAAACCCTCGTTTTTCGACGAGGGTTTATACATTCAAAAATTTGAAAATTTGTGCTTAGTGAGCAGCGTTATATTCAAGTGAAGAATGATGATTTTGGATTATCTATCGTGAATATGACTGCCACTACGAAGTGGTGGCTGAACGCGATGATGGTGCTAAGTTGCCTATGGGATATTAACAAGCTACAAAGATCAGAGCCGCCTCGTAAGGGCGGCTCTGATCTTTCAGTCCGTAAAACTAGGGGTTAAAAAGTGTATTTTTTTCAGACCAAACATTCAAAAATCATCGGACTTGCAGCTACCTCGTGCATACTTGCCATGTGTCGGGTAAAATAGCCTACGTCGATAGTGTTGTGATCGATCTGCCACCTTAGCTCAGCGGTAGAGCACCTGTTTTGTAAACAGGTGGTCCTGGGTTCGAGACCCAGAGGTGGCTCAGTTTTTTTCAAAATAAATTGTGATCGCTGACGACTGAGTCAGTTCAGGACGCATCTGCTATGACACTATTTCACGCGTTGGTATTGGGAGTTATTGAGGGCATAACTGAGTTTCTACCAGTTTCTTCAACATTCCATATGATTGTGGCCGCTAAATTTTTGGGCATTCCACAGGACGAATTTACTACATTTTTCGAGGTTTTTATTCAAGCTGGAGCTGTATTACCCCTAGTAGTGATGTTTGCCAAAGAGTTGCTTTTAGATCGCAAATTATTGATAAAAGTTGTTGCTGGGTTCATTCCAGCGGCAGTAATTGGATTGATATTACATAAAATCATTAAATCGGTATTTTTCTCTGCAGACTGGTTGATGGTGGCGATGTTTATTGGAGTTGGACTGCTGTTTATCTTGATTGAATGGTTACTCAAGAAACAAAAACTATTGGCTGAGAAATCATTAGCAGAAATCACCACTTTTGAATCGATGAAAGTGGGCTTTTTCCAGGCATTGGCGGTGGTTCCAGGTGTTTCGCGCTCAGGTGCGACTATGGCAGGGGGTATGTTGTCTGGTTTGAATCGTGAATCAGCAGCAAAATTTTCATTTTTATTGGCAATTCCAACTATTTTTGCAGCATCTGCACTCGATTTATTTCAATCAAGAGAGATGCTTGCTGGCATCACTTCAGAACAGTGGACCATGATCGCGGTTGGTTTTTTAAGTGCTATGGTTGTTGGCTGGCTCTGTGTCAAATGGTTGCTTGGTTACTTAAAACAACACGGCTTGGCCTGGTTTGGTTGGTATCGAGTGATCGCTGGCGTGATGCTGCTATCTTGGATGCTTTTAAAATGAGAACGAGTAAGCACAACAGTGTTTCGTGTTTAGTATGAAACACATCGAGTTATCGCCACAAATATCAATCGTAATTTCGCATAAAATTGATGGTAACTTTCGAGGTGTGGAAAGTGTGTCTCCATGGTTACAGCAGGTTGGTGTTAGTACTCCAAAAATGACGCATCTGCAGTTGGAGCATGGTGACCAGGTGGCAGTGATTAATGCGGAATCTGCATTATTGCTGGCTGCTGATAGTGCTGTTTTGTCTGGCGGAGCTGGCGGCATAAGTCTGGTAGTTGGCGATTGTATTCCGGTGGTGATGGTTGATCCTGAGACTCATCTTTTGGCTTTAGTGCACGGTGGCTGGAGGTCACTTCGCTCTGGAATCATTCAAAAAACAATTACCACTCTATGTGACAATGGAGCGAAAGCTTCCCGAATTCAAGTTTGGATTGGACCGGGAATTAGACCTTGTTGCTATCGAAGTGATACGGAGCCACTGCAGGCAAATGAACAAGATTGGTGTTCATTTGTGACTAAGATTGACCAAGATGAACAGGAAAAAATTGACTCAGAAATGAGGTGGCAGATTGATTTACCAGGGTATATTTCTTCTATTAGTCAGAAACTTGGAATTTCAAAAAAACAGATCATAGACGAAGGAGTTTGTACATGCTGTCATCCACAGGATTTTTATTCTCATGTGCGTAGTAAGCAAACTGAGGAAGTGGATGGTAGATTTTTTGTAGCGACTTTTTGGAAGTAATCAAATCACTTCAACAGCAATACGCTGCTAATAAACAGCCAGTCAACAAATTTCTGATTCATGATAAAATACCTGTCTGTAGTCTGAATCTGAAGGAGTAATCGTATGGCAGCCACTAAGAAGAAAAAAGGTCCTCGTCAAGCAACCGGCTTGCAATGTAGCAAATGCAAAGCATTTGGGTACGTGACCGAATACAACAAAAACAACGAAACCTTAAAGAAGCAAACCTCTGGTGAGAGTACTTTCCCAATCCAGAAATATTGCAAGAAGTGCAAGGCACGAACCGAGCACAAGATGATGAAGAAACTTAAGTAAAAGTTTATTTCTTTTTCAGAATTTCCCATTCGCAAATAAACCAACACATAGTCTAGTCTTATGTTGTCGGCTCTGCTGTCGTAAGATGGTAGTGCAACTATGGCACTTGAGCAGGGCAAACCTACCATCAACTCCTATGACATCACTCAGACTCAAAATTGGGAGCATGATCGAGATATCAGAGAAATTGAAGGTACTTGGAGACTCGAGGACGAATTTGCAATTCCAACGGTTGATCAGTTGCTTTCTGAACAAATTGAACTGGCGATAGCGAGTGGCAAATCTGAAGTTGCAGTTTTGGACATTGGCAGTGGCGATGGTGGGTTACTGTATGACGTGGTTAATCATCCCAAGAAATTAGCAAAAACTTGGCAACTACTGCAAACTCACCCTGAATTAAAAATTAAATTGATCGGTCTAACTGACGCCAAAAAACCTGAAGACTTTTTGGCTAAAATTGCCATACCAACTAGTACTGAGAATCCACAACTGACGGCAGATAATTATTTTTATACCGTGACTGCCACACAAACCATTGAGCAGTTTCTGGAAGCAGCACAGCAACCTGAAGTGCAACTTATACTAGCAACGGTTTCATTGGCGTATATGGGTGCCAATACTTTTTCAAAGACAATGGACGATAGCTTTGCAGCGCTTGGGCCATCAGGGAAGATGCTTGTTTCTAATTATGGAACCAAGCATCCCGGCTTTCATGTTTCTTCGATTGTAAAAACACTTAATGCTTCTGGACTGCAAAACTCAGAGCAGGAATGGCAGCAAGATTTACACGCATTGTTCACCGGTGATGCTTCGGCAGATGATGTTGATTTAAATACATTCCTTGGAATGGCGAATGACATTATGAAAAGATTTCAGCGTATCCCTGAAATGGCTCAAGCTTTTGAGATTGCCAAGAAAAAAATGGAACTGCGAATGCAGACTCTTCCCAAGTTGTTACGAAATATTTTTGTGGGTAGAAAGAAAAAAGAGCATGAGTTGTATGGGTATAAGAATGTGTTCGTGGTGGCACTAATTACTGCGATTCAAGAATTGGGGGAACGAAAAGTGCGTGAGCTTTGGCATGAAAAAATCAATATCCTTGATAGATTTGTGGAGCAGTATCAAGATCAGCTGGCCAAAATAGAGCGGACAGACACGACTATTTATTTACAAAAAAATGCTGCCGTGCAGCCTGTATGAGACGGAATTTTCGCTCACAAAAGGTGGTCTGATACCAGACTAGTGGCGTACCTCTGACATCATTTTGACAATATTTTTAGCACCAGTTAGATAGAGATCAGGTAGGTTTTTGGCAGCCAGTTGGGCTTGGTATACCCATGGCAACCCATGTCGTTGCATTTTAGTGATGGCTTTAATTTGTTCAAAAATATTCATCACTTCTGCTTTTTGAGCTACTCCAGCAATCTCAAAACGCTGACGCACATTGTGTTCCCATTCACCCCATTCTTGGAGTGTCAGCAGGAAGCAACCAGCTGCAGCCACGTCATAAGCCATGTCACCGGATGGTTTGGAGATGAAGCCATCTGCCCAAGGGAAACCGTATTTAATCAGTAATTCATTGGCATCGACAATCTGTGGATGATAGAGCACTGTCAGTTCATGGTGCTGTTGGTGTAGTCCCAGCCAGTGTCGAATTCGACCACTAATGGTGTATTCTGCAGGATCATGTTCATTGATTAATTTGGTGGTTAATCGCTCTTTTCTGGCGATATCGAGGACACTATTCTTAATATCGCTATGTGTGCCGGCATAGACCATTATTTGCAACAGTCCGTGATGGTGTCGCATCACTGGAGCTAATTGACTCATAATCGTTTCAATCTCAACTTTGTTGGTTCCCAGTCCGCCAGTGGTAATACAAATACGGAGTGGTCGATTGGCACGCCATGGTTTTTTGTGGGTTCCGGCTGCGATCACTCGGGGATCAATTGGCGGTCCAGTCACAAATACGTGACGGGGATCAACATATTTGCCCATACTTACCGCTTTTTCAAAAAATTCATGCTTGGTGGCTTCATCGAATAAACAAAACCACATATTTGGTTTTTCTGCATTGGCTAAATAATCAGAGCGAACGTGTGGATCGGTAATAACTTGAACAACTGTTTTGCCCATTTCAGCCAAAATATTCCCGGCTGCGATATGTAGGGATAAAATTGGTTTTTTTATGTCTTTGCATAAGTAGTAAAGCGGAGGAGTGATGCTCGAGAGAATGGGCAGTTTTTGACGTCCAAATCGATCAACAATGTCTTTTAGTTGTTTGAGAAGTGGATGTCTAGCTAAAATTTTCCCAACAGTCTCAGTGATAGTTATTTTTGACCAATCAGTGCGACTGACATAGTTAGTTGGGTCAACAATCCAGGCTTTTTTTGGGTCAATTTTACTGCCCCAAGCAGCGACGCCGATACCTAGAGCCATAGAAAAGTGTGCACGAGAGAGCACAATATCGTTTGTGGTATCGTTTTCAGCTAAACCATGCAAACCTTTCAGGTCTTCTTGATAGGTACCAGCTACTGTGATCACAGGCAAGTTGGTTGATTCAAGAAATTTTTTGTCTTTGGCAAATGTCTGTTGCAGTGCGGAGTCGAGGGTGACAGGTGCTAAGTTTTTCCGTTTGGGTACGGCAGACGTACCATATGAACTGGCAGTTTTTTCGGTCGGGGCAGACATACTACTAGCGTAGCTGGTTTTGGTGTAGTTTGCCAAGTGGGAACGATTGTCTATTTAATTCTTTGCAGCTTTGGCTAACTCGTTTCTGGCTGACATCTCGAGAGTGATACGGTACAATTACCAACACTGACTTGTTGAGGATTTTTGTCAGTGCACTTTAACTTAGGGCTATTATGTAATGGTAGCATTGAGGTCTCCAAAACCTTCCGTCAAGGTTCGAATCCTTGTAGCCCTGCACTTATAAAAAAACGAGCAACAGCTCGGATTTTTTATAAGTATGAGAGACGAGGATGCCCGTGCCCAATCAAGCGAAAACATCCAGGAAAACATCCAGTTAGTAAACTCATGAGCATGATGGGGTAAATCCTTGTAGCCCTGCAGAAATAACAAACCAGCTGTGATAAGAATTTAATTCTTATGATTGAATCAAGATTACTTCACGCTCAAACTATGTTTGAGTTGAGTCTAGAATGCGGTGAAGATTTAGTTAAAATTAAGACCGCATTTGATGGTCTAAAATTACGTGAGAAACAAGAATCTTTTTTGAAATTTTTTACCGATGACCAGATTATTAAATCTGGCATATTTGCCAGTATGTCAGATTTAACAACCGCCTTTCCTAATTTAAGGTACTAATAAATTGACCTTTTAAAGGTTCATTATTTAGTACTGACAAACGTGTATTTGAAATAGGTTCCTGCATCCTCAACCAGTGCCTACAGTATCCTATAATATTTGACTTGTCGTATTTTTCTCTATATAATTATCTCGTTATTTTGGATGTGTTATTCTGGTTGCCAGATTAATTCGTCAAAATGACATTGTTCTTTAACACTTGATGAGATAAATGAGCTAGCGAGTGGCATCTTTTCCATCTTAAGTGGTGGATAAGCTTCCACTCGTTAGGTAGCTGCGTAGCTATTATGTGAGTGAATAAATTTTTCGGGAGAACAAAGCATGTTTAATCCGTACAACGAACTTACAACAATCTACGCCATCGCTGGGCTGATAATGGGACTTTTGTCTTTACTATTAGCATTGATTGAAATCGTCTCTTTTTTCGAAGCCAAAAAAAATAAGGGGCTGTTTTGTTTTGCGACTGTCATGGCAATAGCCGCAGTGTTTGACTTTGGACTTGCCAGATCAATTTACATTTTTGTTTTCTTGGTAACCATAGTTATCATGATCAAAAAAATAGAATTGAACGAATCAAAGTTCGCTCAAACATTGAGGATAGTACTTTGGCTACTTATCCCAGCTATTGCAATTCTGGCATTAAAAATGATCACACCAATCTGGTGGGATCAAATTATGCGCATCTTGTCAACGTATTAAAGAAAAGACCCTGGGTTAAAATCCAGGGTCTTTTCGGTTTAACTTGTTATTTAAATTTGAGTTCAAGCGATGCTCTCTAGAGTACAATTACTAGATGACTTTAATTTCAAATGCCATGGTTCCAGAGCTAAGTATCTCCAATTTTGAAAAGAGTTTGGATTTCTATACCAGAATTTTAGTTTCTCCATTTAATATATAAGAGAAGAAGAAGGGTTTGCATATCTCACTTTAGGTGATGTTCAACTCATGATTGATCAGATTGGAAAAGGAGGAGCTTGAGAAACGGGCAAATTTTAATACCCTCTTGGGCCTGGTGTTAGTATGCAAATTGAAGCTCTGAGCATTGAGCCTTTATAAATAATCTTGAGCGGGATGGCGTTAAACTATTTTTAGAAGTTGAAGAGAAGTGGTACCGTAAAGATGAAGTGGAAGTTAGAAATAGGCAATTTATAGTTCAGGACCCTGATGGATATTTGTTGAGATTTACTGAAGATCTGGGCGAGAGAGTGATTAAATAAGTTCCCACACCCTTCACTAGTGCCTGCAGATATAAAAAACGAGCATTTAGTTCGTTTTTTAATACCTGAGCTTTGTGAAAAATATATCAGCTATTTTTTTATTGATTGCTCTCTTCTCGACCAAATCTTGCTTCCAGCGAACCCAATAAATCTCATGACTCTTATTACTCGAGGATCTTCAGTTGAACTCTGACCTTTCACTGAAAGCATGATTTTTTCCTCAAACTCACCTTTTGTACTAGATGACAATACAAGTAAATTAATCATACTGAGTGTTTGTGCCGTAACTTCACTGCTTGGCATTCCTGCTAGTTCAGAAATTTCAGCTATCTTTTTTTCCAATCCCAACATTCCATCTCCAACAATAGAAAGACCTTCTTGTACTTGATCTAGATAATCGTCAAATACGTTTTCTAATTTTTAATATCTCTCAGGAGTAAGATCATTGAAAGCTAGTAGGGTGGATTCTGGTGTGACCATTTCTAAATTGTACACTACACTTTTCAAGGAAAAAAATAACAGACTTGGTGAGATATGGGCACATTTGACCCTACAAAACTCCAGATAACAGTAGCTCATTGGTTAATTCAGGATATGCATTCGCAACAAATGCCTTAGCTTTGTTTCTGACAGGTCGATCATCTAGCCCCAACTTTTGTGCTAATTTTAAGATCTCTGTTTGAGCCTCTGCTTGCGATTTGTCACCTGCATATTCGATCTCACAAACGCTATATCCAAAATCAGTTAGGTCGATATCAATTGTGAACGGAGCATCCTTGAACGTATGGCGAGTGGTTACCATGGCAATAATTGGCTGAAGGTTATTCGTGATCCAGACTTCGAGTGTTTGTTCTTCCGGCACTCCTAGAAATTGCTTAATCTGTTTTTCTCCAGATAGCTCATCGTAGATTTCTAGTTGTTGTCCACGATTTTTAGGTTTTCGGTGTTTAAGCTCAAAAGCATCATTTCGTTGTCTCAGCCAGGTATCATTTTTCAACAAAGAAAAATCAGCAGTGTCAAAATATATCTCATTTAAGGTTTTGGTAGTAGAAAGTGAAAAGATAGCTTGAATGGTTGCTATTTGGTCAATGGAGAAGGGAAACTGTTGTTCGATTTCTAACATGGGTAAATTATACATTCCAGGTACTTCTCTTTGAGTTTCTCAACTAACATGTTAGATTTGATATATGTTCGAAAAATGGCACATGGAAGAGGAAATACGCGAAGTTCCAGCACTAGAAAAGCTGGATCCCAGAGTTCCAGATGAGGGAGTGGCGGTTGTTGATGGTAAGGTATTTGTTGATGGGGGCTGTTGGTATTTGGAGTTGGGTGCTGTTTTGGCGGGAATCAAAATGAATGAGGAGGCGATTGAACGCGGCGAAAAAGTTGAATATCATCAGGGATTTTTGGCAAAGTTAATTGAGGCACGAGAGATAATGTTGGATATATTGAGCCGGGTTGGAGATGACACTACAGAATTAAAACTTGCGGAGGCAGAGACTGCTGATGCATTTGTGCCTTTATCAGTGGATTTGATAGATAAAGGTAAAGCTCTTATCGACGGTAAAATTATTGTGAACTTTGATCGACTATTTCGAGAAATTGAAAGGCTCCAATCTGAGTTGACTGCCACTCCTCGTGATCTTCAAAAACAAGCCTTGCTTGAAGCATATCTAAAAGCAAAACGACTAATGATTCAAAGCATTCGGTAAACATTTTATAGTCATCTCACACTCAAGTTACAGGGATACCTTGACTAATTCTCTCTAAAGTCAGTTCAGCCAAAAATAGACGTTTATATGCCATCATAAACTTGTGTAGGTTGGACGATCCAGATTTTTTCAGTGCCTCAGCCAATATTTTTTGATTTGATGCCTCAGTATGTAAGGCTCTGAGTTGTATATACAATGCGATTTCTGCTTCAGTTAATAGGATTTTAGCAAATTGAGCTATTTCATTTGCATCTATAACTGACAATTCTGTTACAAAAATATGTTTATATGCCATCATAAAAGCAGTCAGTTCAGCAGAATCAGTTTGTCTAAGTGATTCAGCTAAAATTTGCTGGTCTGATTGACCATTGAGTGGCTCTCTGAGTTGTCGATATCGCTCTTTTTGTAGGGGAGAAAGTGTAATACCGCTAAACCTTGACATCATTTCAGCTTGTAGACCGGAAGTATCATAAATCTGATTTACCATTGTCCACAGCATAACAGTGTTCTGGTTATTAGCTATGGTTAGTGAGAAATTTATTCATGAATACAGAGAGCTATCTAAGCATTTTTTGTCTTTGATCCATTATTGATACAAGGTTTCAGCTCAAAATAGTTGCCATCATATCCCATAACTTTAAATATTTGTGTTATTTTGATATAATTCGAGTGTTGTCGTAGTTAATCGTCGTGCTTGCACTGACAGGATTGGCTACAATAGCTGTATTTCTCTTGCACATTCACAAATTGATTGTTTGACAGTAAACAGGGTGGTTTGAAGATATTTTTGTCTTTGGATCACCCTGTTTACACACTCCTGAAAAGGGGTGGACAGGCTTTAGATTATAGGAGATGTGATGTCAAGGAAAAACGGTCCACAGAAATGGGAAGTGAGGGGTGGCGTCTTATATATTGATGGCGCCAATACGCAGTCTGCTGCCAATTGGACAATGTCCATGTTGGAGCGATCACTCTCGCAATTGAAAGAGGGCATTGTCCAATCTGGACATGCCATCATCATTGAAGCAATATACATTGAAAAATATGTTGCCGAGTCCCTTTTTGCTGAAGGGACATTGACCGAAACCATGCTGAGCAATGCTGAGATTTTCGACGGCATTACTTTCATGGCGAGATTGGGTGGGGACCTCACACAGGTTTCTATTCAAAATACAACTCATAGCGGATCGTTCGATTTTATTATCAGCGGTCATCCAACCGGTAAGGTTCGGGTTCAGGCAGGTGAAAAAATCTAAACCAAATAATCGTGCTGCAAGAGAAAGCCCCGTTCATTTTTATGTACGGGGCTTTTTCGTGGCAAATATGTGTGAGCTAGCATAGCAGCATGTGTGCAAATGAAATTACAGTGCTTTTATTAAAAATGGCTTATACTTTGTGTAATGCAAATCATTGATCTTACTCACACATTTATTGATAACATGCCGGTGTATCCTGGAGATCCAGCAGTGACACTCAAATCAGTTGCTGAGTTGGCCACCTCAGGATACAACGATCATGAGTTAAAAAGTTTTATGCATGTTGGTACTCATATGGATGCACCACTACACATGATTGCTGATGGTAAGCATATGGACGAGATCGCTTTAGAGCGGTTTATGGGGCAGGGAGTACTGTTGGATGTGCGAGGTAGACAAAAAATAGATGCTACCGCTTTCGATGGTGTGAGCGTAAAACCAGATTCAATTGTGCTGCTCTATACCGGTTTTGAGTCAAAATATCATAGTGATAGTTATTATGATAATTATCCTGCAGTGACTGAAGATTTCGCCCAGAAAGCAGTTGACCTACAGGTAAAAATAGTTGGTATGGATATCTTAGGACCAGATCAACCACCATTTCCAACTCATAAAATTTTATTGGGAAATGAGGTGTTGATTATTGAAAATCTTTGCAATCTGCACATGCTTCTTGGTGTTCCAAAATTTGAAGTCATGGCTTTACCCATGAAGTTGCATGCCGACGCTGCTCCAGTTAGAGTCATGGCAATTGTGAAAATGTAATTTTATTGACAGCTTTTCGTGATTTAAAATGACATACTGTCAGATATGCTCAATTTAAACTCCGTAATGCTTGGTACCAGTCAACCAAAAGTAATGGCTGCTTTCTACGAAAAGGTATTTGGTAGTAAGCCAGGTATGTCAGAAGGTGAGTGGAGTGGCTGGCAAGTTGGTAACAGTTTTTTTTCCATTGGTAAACATAGTGAGATTACTGGAACCGCAAAAGAACCACAGCGTATTTTGTTTAATTTTGAAACCAAAGAGGTTAAAGAAGAATTTGAGAGAATTAAAGCTGCCGGAGCTACAGTTATTAAAGGTCCATACGAAATGGGTGGTGGCTGGATTGCCACTTTCGCCGACCCCGATGGCAATTACTTTCAGTTGGTGACTCCTTGGGAGTAAATAGAGTTATCCAGTTTGTAGTTATCTATTGATATGACATGTTGACTGATACAATGTTGTCATATGTCGTTTTCTAAATATAGAATTCTCATTTTTTCTGAAAATCCAGACAAGTTGGTGACGTTTTATACAGATTTTTTTGGGTTTACACTGCTCGAAAAATTGGATATTCCCGGCGATTATGGATACATGCTCAATGTAGTTGGAGATTTAAATGTTTGGCTTGGCCAACACTCAGAAATAAAAGGAAAAGCCAAAGAAAGTTTCCGTCATTTATTCAATTTATACCCTGAAGAAGGTGTGGAGTATTGGTATCAAAAAGCTAAAAATAATTCAGACGCAACAATAGTTGCCAAACCATTTTTGGCACCATTTTCAACACCAGAAAACCAAGTGTGGTTTTGCACGATTCTTGATCCTGAAGGGAATAGTTGGCAGTTTGTGGGTAAGAAATAGCTGATGCTAGTTTGCTTTCATATTAGTCATCACAGTTGGCTATAATTCGAGTTCGTAGTGAAAAATCCAAAACTAACTCTATTCTTTATCTCTCAGTCACTTGCCTGCACGTATTTCTGGTTAGTGTTGGCCATCCCATACTTGCTCTATCGAGGGCTATCTTCTGCGGAAGCTTTTTCGTTGATGGCAATCTATCAGTTTTTTGGAGTGATTTTGGAGTATCCCACAGGTGTGATTGGTGATCGGTACGGGTACCGTCGAGTGATGTATCTGGCAAATGCATTAATGTTTGTCTCGATGGTAGTAATGACATTGAATGGGGGGTATTACCTGTATTTGTTTGCACTGTTGTTGCTTGCCATTGGGAATGGTTTTTCATCGGGAAATGATATGGGAGTGCTCAAAGCGGTGTCAAATGATATAAAAAAAGACACTGCAAATTACAACGCATTGATGGATTTTGTACTGTTTTTTAGCTCAGTAGTTGGCGGTTTAATCGGCAAGATTAGTTACGAATTAGCCCTGATAATTAGTGGTATCTGTATGTTTGCCGCAAACATACCACTGTACTTGCTAAAAGACGGCATCAATCAAAAAAGAAATGCCAACTCATTAATCTCGATAGTTAGAGATGGATTTGGTTCACTCAAAAACTCATTTTTTAGACAACTTTTCCTGGTGGTAGCAATTTTTGGCGGGTACTCATTTGTGATTAAGAGTGTTTTTGGCAGTTTTGGCAGTTTATTTAATATAGATCTGGTTACTATCGGTGTGATTATTGGGCTTGGGGGACTCACTCGCTCAATCGGTGGAAAATTGTATGCTGAGTATCCTGGTTTCAATATTATTTTGGCACTGATCCTAACTGGTTTTTCAATTGTGTTGATGGGAGCATTTCCCAGTTATTTTGTGGTGGTTGGGCTAATGACCTTTAACCAACTACTCATTGGATATTGTGGTTCAAAGATTGATGGGGACATTCATGATTTTGCTAGTGACCATGTCAGGGCCAGTTTGTTTTCGCTGAAAAGATTGACAATGCGATTGGTGGCATCTGGTTATTTAGTTTTGTACGGCATTGCCATTGGTGCCGATCAATTTTCACTGATTATGTACGCCACTGGCTGTGCATTATTGTTGGTGGTGGTTGTAGCGTGGAACTATTTGTCATTGAGTAAAATGGCAGTAACTAAAAATCAACTTGAATTACAATAAGTGTATGGAAAAAATTAAAGCAGTGGTGTTGGACATTGATGGGGTGATTGTGGGTGAAAAAATTGGTTTTAATTCACCCGATCCACACCAAGATGTTGTCGTTGCACTGGAGCATATCCAGAATTCTGGCATTCCCATTATTCTGTGCACCGCCAAGCCAAACTTTGCTATCAAAAAAATAATTGTGGATGCACATTTAGACAATTTCCATATTACAGATGGCGGCGGAGTTTTGATTGATCCACTCAACCAAAAAGTGTTGCAGTCTCATGTCATTTCGCCAAAAATTGTTACAAAAATTGTAGAAAAGTTGCTTGAAAATGATGTCTACACTGAACTCTATACGACCAGTGAATATGTAGTTCAGTCATCACAGGTGTGTGATATCACCAATGGTCATGAGCATGTGCTACAAACACCTGTACGGCAAGTTGTGTCGTTATTGGCAGAAATTGACAAGTTGAACTGTACTAAAATCATGCCTGTAGCTCGTGATCTGGATCATAAAAAAATTGTAGACTCGCTATTACAGCAGTTTATTCCAGATGTAGTAATTAGCTGGGGAGTCCATCCGGTCATTTTGCCATTACAGTTTGGAATTGTAACTGCTCCGGGAATTAGCAAGTCAGTTGCAGCTTCAGAAATAATCAGGACACTCAAAATTGAGATGAAAAATGTCTTGGGGGTTGGCGACAGTGCTAGTGATTGGCAGTTTATTGAACCCTGTGGGTTTGGTGTGGCAATGGGCAATGCCCAACCAGAGCTAAAAGAGCTCGTACAGTCGAAAGGTGATGCTGGATACATTGCACCATCTGTTGATGAAAATGGTGTGCTTCTAGCATTTAGGCATTTCGAGTTGATTAGCTGAGTTTTTATTTTCAATATCCATAAATGAATGTATTGTTTATGTTGTTGTAATAGTTTGATTGGTTGTTTATCTCCTTAGCTTTTTACATTACCATGATGGTATGAACGAAAAATACGAAGCTTCATTTGATACGATGCCAGATCAGTACGGAAAAGTACTTGATGGAATGTTTTATGGACTAGATGTGGGTGCCATCAAAGAATTAGTGAAGCTGGTGCGTACGGAGTTGGCTGCTGTTGGATCCAAGATTGAAAAGACACCAGACATGTCTCAAGTACTGAAGATGATGGATATCTTTTTTCAAAGATTAGCTGCGAGTGAAGATTTGAAAAAAGGCGGTTTGAAAATGTTGCTGCCAAAATTAGTTTTTAAAGCAATCGATATGGTTGTCGAGGCATCAGACCCAGCATTTGCGAAAGAATATTCTATTCAACTGACTAATGCTTTAGAAACTCACGATGCGGTAGCTGCTGCAAAAGTATTTGTGCGAATTGTTAGCTCAAGTGCCTATGTGCGTGAGGAGAAAGACTTTGGTTTATCTGCAAAAGTTGGCAAGCTGCTCGCAGACTCATTTGAGTCTAGTTCAATTGCCGACCTAATTACCAGAAAAGGCGAAGTCAAACAGCTGGGCAATTGGACCATGTCTGAGGAACTGGCACTGCAATCTGCAAATGGTATTCAGATACCACAACCTATTGGTGAAAAAATAATAAAAGTATATATCCAGACAGAACCACCAGAATTAGCTGGGGTATATGAGCAAGTCGCTGTTGATAAAGCAGTTGGAGCTGAGAGACAAACAGCATGCCCACAATGTGGAGGCGTTGCATCTAAAAACCCTTATCGCCAAACCTGTGAGAATTGTGGCACAAGATATGATCAGGAAACACTCACTCGTGTTATTTCGGAAAGAGTGCATAAACTGAAGCGAAAAGCTGAACCACCACGGGTTGATGAAGCACCAGTTAGAAGCGAGCCAACACCGCAGAAAAAAACTGAAGTCAAATCAGGTACAGATTTTGAGGTTGATGACATCAGTGATTTGGAGGTGAGCGCAGGTCCTTACCGTAATATTACAATCAGTAATGGTAGTGAAATTACATTCAATCATACCAGGGCTACAGGTGATGTAGACATATCGGGTGTTAGTGATATTGATGGAGATCTTACGGTGAGTAGTGATTCAAACATTGCTATTGATGATGCGAATGATTGTAATTTTTCGATTACCAGAGTTACAGAGAGCGACACAGCAGCCACTGGAAATTTGTCTATAACCGATGTCGGGGAGGTCAATTTAAGTAGTACACATAATGAAATTAGCATCGACAATGCTGGAGCAGTATATTTTGATAACGCGATCGCTTTCGGAGATGTGACAATTAAGGATGCGGGTAAAATTTCAGGCAAGTTGCTTTTTATAGGTAACGGTCAGTTACGGGTAACCGATTGTGGACAACAAAAACTTGAAGTGCGACACCAATAAGCTTAATATCGGAAGTTTGACGCCGCTGTATTCAAAAGCAAATCTTGATTAGCTTGTGTGAAACTATGTCTACAAAACAAAGCACGGTTGATTTTTTACTTGACCAGTTCAATCAGCATACCACGGTGACCTATCGAAAAATGTTTGGTGAATATGCACTCTATTGTCAGGGAAAAGTGGTGGCATTGGTTTGCGAGGATCAACTATTTATCAAACCAACTGTAGCGGGGAGAGCATTACTGCAAGAGGTAGATGAACAACCTCCATATCCAGGTGCGAAACTCTATTTTTTAATTTCTGGTGATGACTGGGATGATGATGAATTGCTGGGACGGTTAATTTTAGCGACTGCCAAAGAACTGCCGTTGCCAAAGCCAAAAAAGAACAAAAAATTTGCGTTATAATGCTCGCTACGTTTGGTAGTTGTTATTAGAAAGCGTATGTCGAGCAAAAAAAGTAATCTCATTTTCTTACATGGATTGTCAGGTGCTGGAAAGGGAGAACTACAGAGAATCATTACCGCACAATATCTGGGGCATGAATATGAGGTAGTGGCTGTTTCTAGTGGTGAATTATTTCGTGAGGCCAAAAATGACCCTGAAATCGCGGCCCAAATGCAGGCGGGCAAATTCCCGCTAACATTGGCATTGATTATTCCTGGACTAAAGTCCAAGTATCGTGAATTTTTACAGTTACACAAGGCAAAAGAGGGCAAAGCCATCATGATCCTGGATGGCACTATTCGTAGAGCGATATTTGAATCAGGAGGTGAATCAATCCCATCTCAAATTGATCAGATGGCAGTGGCTTTTTATGAGGTGCGTCAGGAAGAAGGCTATTTAACTGAAACCATGCCGCTGCAAATTGCTCAAGAAATTCGCGATTCAAAGCATATTTTAGTTGACGTTATGCCGGAAGATGCTGAGTTGCAGATGAGAAAGCGTGTTGAAAAAGAAATTCTGCAGGTGCAACGTCAATTGGCTGAACATGATTTTCCCGCAGCACTAGCACCACAAATCATTGAGTTTTTACCAGAATTGATCGCTGCAATCCAAGAGGTAGTTGATACTGAAGTCACCGATGCAAATTACACTGAACTCAAACGACATTTTGTCGAGCTACGAGGTACTTTATTTGCCCTAGCTGAACTGACTCTAGCTCCTTCTTTACTTGAATTAATGCAAAAGATGGATCTGATTGCTGAGCTACGAGATGATGATATTTTGGCTGAAACGCGCAGAAAGCGAATTGAGAATTTGTTGGTTAAAAAAGACGGCCGATATGAACCAGGATTTGCAGCTACTGCTCTAGAAGAAGTCGGTATTTATTACGATGTGGAGCTACAACGATTTATGACCAGTGAGGGAAGAGATAATTGTGTAGTTATCGAAAACGGATACAGTCGTGGAGTTGATTTCGAGTTGTTTAAATCGAGATGTACCGAGCTGTCAATGAATTTAGTTGCTGTGGATGATGAAGGTCGATTGTCTGAGCGGCCAAGTGGTGAGTCAACAGCACATAGGCGACTTGGTGGAATCGAGACTTAGAAAGATTGACTGAAATTGAACGTAGTGACTAGCACATACAGAATGTGAGTTATAATTTTGTCTATGTCTAGACATCAGCGAGTGGCGGAACTGGTAGAGCAAGCATACGCAACCTCAGATCAAGATTTCGCGCAGTGGATGTGGCAATTTCATTTACAAATAGTGGCCAAAAAAGCAGCAGAGTTGGCAGATACGTATGGTGCTGATCCTGACATTGCTGTGGCTGGGGCATGGCTACATGATTTTGGTGATGCATTTACCAATCGTCACTCACCAGATCACGAGCAAATTTCTAACAAACAAGGTCGATTGTTACTTGAGAAGGCAGGATATCTTGAATCTGAGATCGACCAGGTCATGGATGACGTAATCGCGCCGCATTCGTGTCAAAATGATTTTTTGCCGACTACAGTTGCAGGTAAAGTTATGGCTACTGCCGACGCACTAGCTCATTTAAACACTGATTTTTATTTACAATTTGCTTGGAAACATTTGCCAGAAGGTAAAAATTATCAACAATACATTGAGTGGGTGCGGGAAAAAATTGAACGAGATTTTAATACTAAGATTTTTTTTGAAGCAGTTAAAAACAAAACACGACAACGATACCTGACATTAAAAGAGCTATTCGTAATAAGTTAATTTGGAGGTTAGATGAACCAAAATTTTGCAGAATTGATCGAACAAGCACAGCAATTGACTGGCAGGCGGGAATTGACCAGTGACATGAGTGTGGGAAAAGTGGCTTGTGTGGTTCGTTCCAAAAGTGGCAAAATCTATACTGGTCTGAGCATTAAGGCCACTAGTGGTATGGGTTTCTGTGCTGAAATTGCTGCCATGAGTCGGATGATTACTGATGGGGAGACTGAAATTGAGATGTTGGTAGCAACAAATGAGAATGGTCGTGTCATTACACCCTGTGGTAAGTGCCGTGAATTTTTATTTCAACTCAGTCGTGCTAATCTACAAACCAGAATAATCTTGAGTGAGACTGAGTCAGTTACTCTCGAGGAATTATTGCCAAAACGGTGGCAAGAGTATTGGGGTGACAGGGAGTAACTGTAATTAGTCGCAAGAATTAGAATGCTTTAACTCAACTGTTTAAATCTCGGCATTTTTTTTCCAGCTATCACTACATCTTCGGCGAACATCGCTAGTGGACGCACCCAAACCGATGCAGTTGGATTGTCGTACAGCGACACATACACCACCAACTCTTCAAGTGTTTCACTGTGTTTGGCCACTGCCAACACCAAGTATTTATTGCCTTTGTAATGTTGGTACATTCCTGGGGTGATTTTTTTCATAGTTTAGTCGTTTTCTGTACTTGGTTCTAATTCTGGATAGAGTTTTCTGACTGCAAACCAAAAGGCATCACCGAACTTGGTCGGATTTTGGCGTAATTGTTGTTGTAGCTCTTCGCGAGAAAATTTCTCGAATGCCACAGATTCATGGTTGAGGGTGGGTTTTTGATCAGTGTAAATCTCAAACAATACGAACAGATGGTTTTCTTTGCGACCAATGACTTCTCGGTTGAAAATTGCCTGGCCAATGCGTTTGAATCGAAAATCAGTCAGTCCCATTTCCTCTAAGGCTTCGCGTTTTAGTGCAGTTTCTTCGTTTTCTCCAGCACTGATGTGACCGCCAACGGGAGAGACAAATTGGCCAGCATCTTGGCGATCAGCTGCTTGTTTTACCAGTGTCCAGTTGCCCTGACTATCGATGACCTCGGCAACTACACAGCAATGCAACAGACCTTTTTTATGAGCTTCGTCTTTGGGTACTTGACCAATAACGTCACCGTTTTCAGTAATGATGTCGACCATTTCCATAGCAATTATCGTACCGCATGTATCTATTTTTTTTGCTATTGAATAATAAATTCAGCACCCAAATCTATAGAAAAAGCTTGTTTGATAGGTGGTTTTTTGACAGCATTTGATATACTAGCTCAGTAGCAACATATAAGGAATGAGACCTATGTCTGAACTCGATCCATTTTCACCAGAAGCAGTGAAGGCTAGAGGATATGACGCTGCCATAGTTGAGATATTTAAACAGCACTCGTTGCCGTTACTTGAGTTTTTGTGGGAGAGTGAGTTCGCTTTTTACCAGGAAATGTTGAAAAATACTGTCAGTAATGATGAATTGCTTAAACAGTATCAATTGGCAATTTCTGATCCAAATCCAGAGGTATTTGGTGAGTTCGGCGAAGAAGCTTTACTGTTATTACTGCAGCATCGAGGGTATTCCCAACAGGCCTTAGCTGCACTAGACATTGTTTCCGCTTCATAATCGATTGTTTACGTTGGGCTAATAGAGAGTTGTGTAACTGTTTGGTATGGCCTTTTATGATCATGGTAGACTAGTATGGTCAAATGATGAGAGTCCTCAAATAAGGTAACTATGAAAATCGCACAACTTTCCCAAATTGGCAGAATAGCGGTATCGCACGATCCACAACTTGAAAAAAAATTGCTGATTGAAAAGGGAGTCGTCCCACATTTTACTGGTTACTCATACGTGGAGGTTCCTGTTGATGGCTATGTCAGTGCCCATCACCACGAAGATATGTGGGAGATGTTCTTTGTGAGCTCAGGAAGAGCCGTGATGTCGATTGATGATGAGGTGTTCGAGATTAGTAAAGGCAGTTGTATCGTGGTTGAACCAAAAGAGGTGCACACCATCAAAAATGTTGGTAAAACAAAACTGATAATGCAGTATTTTGGAATTACCAAGTAAACGATCTCATTTTTCTAGCGAGTCAGCATCACCATTTTTTCTCAATTAGTTTCTTGAGCTCATCTTTAGAATGTTTGGAGGTCAAATCCAAGTTAATTGGGGTGATCGAGACTTTTTTATTTTTCAGGGTGTCAAAATCAGTACCTGGTTTGGTATTACTCAGATCAAGTCCTTTGCGTAGGTGATAAAAATAACTGCCATCATGGCCAAAAATCTGACCATAGCCATCTCGTGCCAGATCGCCAACTTCGAATTCAGTCTCGGCGGTGGCTTTGAGCGGAATGTTGACTGAAATCAAGTCAATTTCATCGGACAGTTCTTGGTCGATTAGTGCAGCGACTACTTTAGTGGTAATGGCTGCGGCTGGTTCGAAGAGATGGTAGTTTTTAGGATCAGTAAAGTTGATTTCTTTATATTCTTCGTTGGTCATGCTGAGGTGGAGTGAGGAGACCACAGCCTTGACGCCGTTTAACGCTGCTTCCATACCAGCACCGGCGGTGCCTGAGCTGAGTACTCGACTGCGACCGGCATTGGAACCGGTGTTGATGCCGGAGACTACTAACCGAGGGGGTTCTTTGAGTAAGTTAAATAGGCCAATCTGGATGCAATCGGCGGGAGTGCCGTTGACAGTATAAATCTCAAACTCATGGAGCATGGTTTTTTTGTAGTGGAGGTCGGCTTTTTTGGAGATGGATTTGCCCTGCCAGCTACGCTGTGAATCGGGCACCACCACCATGACACTAAACTGTGCCGACAGGGCTTTGAGCAGTGGGTAAAAGCCAACACAGTCAAAGCCGTCATCATTGGAGAGAAGAATATCAATCATGGTTTGATTATACCTGTGACAGGGTGGGTGAGTGAATGCCACAAAGCGGCAAAAAATGCCACTAGTTTGCAAATTGATGTGTATTGGTAGCGTCACCCGTTTCTATTTTGACGGTGGTACCATCCTGCTATATAAAGTTCTGCCATGAGTCGCCTTCATGAGTGAGACAGCCGCCGCCCTACACATACCTAGAAGTTTCCGTGAGTATTTTCCAGGCCTGGCGCTGCAATTGGAGGCTTGGTTCCCCAAACTTCGTTTCGAAGAAACCACTTTTGATAATTTAATGCCGCTGCTATTGGCGGGTGAAGTTCCACACGCAGTGATGCTGTGGTTGATGAATGGTGATAACTGGCAAAAAGCTTTGGTGGATTTGTTTAACGCTCATGTCTTGACCCAGAATATAGACAAGGCAGGGCCAAACGTCGATAGATTGGGAATTTTCGCTTCGTTTATTGACCTGCGACAAGATCAAAAATCTCGTAAACCAGTGTCTGGTCGTCCCAAAGGCGAGATGGCGATTGTGAAAGCACAGGGCAGTTGGAGTAAGGCCTTGGCAAACATGATGAAGTATGTGGCTGGGGTTGATTACCTAGTTAATCTTGATGGCCACAGTCATCTGGCCACCACTCATTTTCAGGAAGTAGGAATCGAGGTGATTAACGTGACCACGGCGTTTGTAATGCTGGAGGAAATTAAGTCACGGGGATTGTTGAATGAAGAGCTGGAAAACATGATTTGTGGAGTGGATTTTGGGAACTTAGCGTTGGTGGAAGCCATCTGTCAGCGGATGGGCATGGACTACGCCATTATTCGCAAGCAACGGGAAGCCATTAACGGGGGAGTTAAAACCGAAACCACACATGAGTTGGTATACGGCGATGTTCGCGGCAAACGGGTAGTTCTGATGGACGACATGATTAGCAGCGGTGGCACTTTGATTAAGACTGTGAAGCTATTGATTGAAAATGGTGCGGAGGAGATTTTGGTCTGTGCCACCCATCCAGTGTTTGCTCCGAGGGAGTATTACGAGAATCTCCAAGAACTATTGAAAATTGATAAGGTAAAGATCGTGATGACGACTAATTCGTTGCCACTCAAACGCGCCGAGTTTGGGGGTGATCGGAGTTTGGCCTACATCAAGAAGAAGAAAAAGAAACCACAAAAAGTGGCTGGTGCGGAGGTGGCGGGTGAGGCAGTAGTGGGTGAGAGTGCGGCAGCTGCTACTGAAGCAGTCGCAGTGCATGCAGATCAGCCAGTTGAGGCTGCACCAACTGAACGGCGACAAGTCGAAATGCTTGATATCGACCGCTTTGTCGGCATCATCATCCAGGCGATGATGCACAGCAGCAACACCGATGATATTCGAGCGACATTAAAGGAACATGTAGTAGTACAAGATGATCCGTATGCGATTTATGAACGACTCACCGGCAGACATTTAGACAAGCCAGTTGATGTGGGAGTGTACAGAGAAGGAGAGTTTGAGATGTTTGAGGAGTAAGGTGAGGAGGATATTTAGATTGGCAAAGTTATTTGGAATGTGGCTCCATGATTAATTTTACTCTTCACATTGATTGAGCCACCAAGTACGTCTGTGACTAAGTTGTATACTTGAGACAATCCTAGTCCAATTCCTCGATTTGGATTTTTTGTTGAATAAAATGGTTCAAAGATATGTGAAATACATTCAGGCCTAATGCCACATCCTGAATCGCTAATATCTATTTCAATTGTCCCTCTTAGTTTTCTGACATTAATTTTGATATTTTTTTGTTCTGTATCTGATGCATTGCAGCAATCAATTGCATTTGTAATTAAATTACAGAGAATTGGCGACAAATATGTTGGGTCAACTGAGTATCGAAGCAGTGTGTGGCAGTTAATTGTCAAATTGATTTTATTACTGCGTAATTGATGTTCAAAAAATAATACATTTTGTTCAATGATTTTTTTTAGTCTAATATTTTCTTTATTTGAGTGTTGGTTTACTTGTCTTCTGGCCGCCACAATATATGTTTCTATACGAGTTAGTGCTTGATTGGTGATGGATAGTTGGTGTTTGATTGTTTTTGGTTGAGAGGTTTGGTTGATGTCATGTAGGGCTAAAAAAGCCGCAGTAACTGGCTGAGCAATATCATGCAACATTCCTGCAGAAGATTTGCCTAATTCTGCCAATCTATATAGTTGAAAAATTCGATCTAAGTGGGCAGAGCGTAGTTGTTGCGTGCGATGGAGCACTTCCTTTTCAAGCAAATCTCTTTCAAGTAATAGTTGAGCTGTGATTCTTCTTGCCTCTAAGTCAGCTAACTCAACTTGTTTGCTAAAAACAAATATAACCAAGGTTATTAGAAACAGCATCGTGCTAATAGCCAAACCATCTGCAAATTGGACTAGTTCTTGGTTCCAACCATTCGAATATGTAATTACTTGATTTGCTTGAAGGATTGAGAGAGTTGTTAAAAAAAGACTATGTATGATGAATAAAGCAAAGATTTCCTTGGATCCAAACAACATTCCACAGATGAATAGTGAAAGTGCATAAATCAACAAACTTTGTGGTACGTCAACACCCCAGAAAAGTGACAAGCCATATCCACACAGACTTAAGATACTCATGAGTAAAATCGAGATATGACGGTAGTTTTCTTGGTTGTTTATTTTCCAGAGTAATGAAAAAAGTAATGTGATAAGGATTGGCACGATGAGAGGGACGCCGTTATATGACTGACCCTCAATCATCCGCACAATTATTACTATTATTGTTAGTATCGCACTCAAAGTTGTTACACCGAATAAACTAATTTTTAGTAGCCAAGATTTTCTTTCGTCAAGATTCTCAGATCTAAAATGTGTTGATATTTCTTCAAGAGGATGGAGAAAAACACTAATTGGATTGGACATTTGATGATTGAAGTAGCTAGACGACTGAGTTCTTAATGGTTGGCTAATAAGATTGCGAATTAGTTGATTTGTATTTTTTCAACTCTCCTCCGGACTTAATAAATGCTATCTCATGAGGAATAAGATATCCTACATTTCTCACTGTTTTAATGCACTGCATAGAGAATTGTTGCTCAATACGACGTCGAAGTCGACTGATATGTACCTCGATAGTATTCGTACCCATATCATCTGTATTTTCCCAAACACTTTCAATAATCATCGATCTGGTGACAATGCTACCTTGGTGTCTGAGCAATATTTCCAGCAGCTGGCCTTCTTTGCAATTTAACTGAATAAACTTGTCCTGATAGGAAAGCTGTTTGTTTGAACTGTCAAAATGACATTTTCCAACTGCGTACTTATGTGCCTGATATCTTGGGATTCTGCGAAGTAGGGCTCTGACTCGACATAGCAGTTCCTCTGGGTGAAATGGTTTACTTAAGAAATCATCCGCACCAATATCAAGACAGTTTAGTTTGTCTTTCATTTCATATTTTGCTGAGATTATGAGACAGGGAATGGTATGGCTGTCATCTCTCCAATTTTGACATAGTTCCATACCAGTACCATCCGGCAAGCTCAAATCAATTATGGCTAGGTCATAGCTATTTACATCCATTAAATATTCAGCGGCTGATTTAGTATTAACCTGATCAACAATGTAATTTTTTTTAAGTAATTTTAATAATTGTCTGGCAAGTAGTTGATCATCTTCCACGACTAGTATTCTCATATTCGAATAGTATCTCAGCTATCTGAACGGAAAATGAACTCGTAAAGGGTACGCACTAAAATGTCAAACTAATTGAAAATGATTCTTACAATAAAAACCCCGCCAGCACATTCACAATTGGCGAGACTATTTGTGATACTGGGGAACTGCCTCCTGCCCAAGGAAAGATCAGTAATATCAACACAAAGGTGCCGTATCGCTCCATAAAGTCTTCAAACTCAATGGCGGTTTCTCTGGGGAGTACTGCCAGGATGATTTTTGAGCCATCTAGCGGTCCGGCAGGAATTAAATTAAAAACAGCTAACAGCAGATTGATGATTATCACCTGGCCAAGCACCACCGTAAAAAAGCCCATGCCCAAGATGCCGGTTTTCAGCAACAGACTGGCTACAATGGCGATGGCAATATTGGAGAGTGGGCCAGCAGCTGCGATCAAGGCGGTATCTCGAATTGGCTCCTTGAGATTGTAGGGATCAAAAGGTGCGGGTTTGCCCCAACCAAAACTAGTCAACAACATAGCCAAGGTGCCGATGGGATCGAGGTGGGCAAGGGGATTGAGGGTCAAGCGACCTTTAGCTCGGGGAGTGGGATCACCCAGTTTATCGGTGACCAGACAGTGAGCATATTCATGGATAGTGATCGAGAGTAATAGGACAGGGAAAATGACGAAGAACGCCAGTGGATTCGAGAATAAGAGGTTAATCATGGTCTATACAGTATACCGGCTGTGGCAAGAGTTGGCGGTTGGTTTTCAAACAGATTTTTAAATTGAGTCGCCCGCGACTACTACAAAAGAAACACAATTCGACCTCTGGTCTGTCAGGTATCTCTGGCATATAATTACAGTTCGTGTCACACGCTACCGCCACCCCTACTAGAAATCCGTTACTCGGAGCAGGCATCTTGCTGATCATCGCTACTTTTTGGAGTTTCTATGGCGTTTTAGTTCGCATGCTCGGGTATAACATCCCGTTTTTCTATGGTGCCGGAATGCGAAATGTGATCGCTGGGTTGCTGTTATTAATCCCGTTGCTGTTACTTAAGCAAACCAAGTCAATGCCGGCTCGAGATTGGGCCTGGGCGATTGCTCGGAGTGTGATTGGGATGTTGGGTATGATCGGCGGCTACGCTGGCTTCTTCTATTTACCCATGGGCACCGCCTATTTCGTTAACTTTAGTGGTGTTGTCATTGGGGGCTTTGTGTTTGGCAAATTCTTGTTTCAAGAAAAACTGACCCCACTCAAAATCATTGGTTTTTGTCTGGCACTGCTCGGTATGGCATTGGTATATGGAGTCTCATTTAATCCTGACACCGCCACTTATCTCTGGATGACTTTTTTGGCTGGTTGGGGCGGAGCCTTCTGGACCGTCAGTTCCAAAAAAATCTCCGACAAATATAGTGGACTGCAGCTCAACACCATTGATTTCTGTACTTTTGGTATCTTAGCAACCACGATTTCATTGTTGCGTCATGAAGTTTGGAGTTGGCCAACTGCCACCGTGCCATGGCTCGCTAACTTAATTTTCTTGGTGATGTTTATTATCACTGGCCAATTGATTATCGTTGGCTTCAAACATATCGACGCCCAGCGTGGCAGTTTGGTGTTGCTACTGGAGGTGGTACTCGGTTCAATACTCGGAGTGGTGGTATTTCAAGAACATCTCTCGTCATGGGCGTTTGTTGGCGGAGCCTTAATTCTAATTGCAGCCGCACTGCCAGAGGTGGGGGAGTTGTTGAAAGAGCGGCGAAAAAAAGTTGTAGTAGAGTCTTAATACGTGTAAATCAGGTTGCCCAGATTCCTGCTTAATGATACAATCCACAAGTTATGAAAAGTTTTTCGTTCAAGTTTCCAGTAATCGCTCACATGGGCCACAGTGTGTCTCATGCAAAAAATCGCCATAGTCGTGCATTTAAATACAATCTGCACACCGTGACTGTTTTAGTAGAAGGTGTCAAAAAACGCATGAAGTTGCCCGCTCGGATGATTAAATTCCTCCGCAAATCTGGTGTAACTACTCATTACAAACCACCAGTCAAAGCATAATTTTACTTTTGTAAATTTGAAATCCCAGCTTCGGCTGGGATTTTTGGTTCTAGGGTGAAAAGTCAGCTGTCGATTAGTTATGAAAGGGTGAAGGCGGTTTTTAATTGTGCCCAGGAGGCTGGCGTTTTGCCCTCAAGTTGCAATTGTGGCAGTGTCACTTGGCTATTTTCCAGACGCAGTTCTAAAATGATCAACCGTTGCTCACCTTTTGGAGTGGGTGCCAAGGTCCAGAGTTTTGGCCAAGGCGAAAAAGCTCGACAGGCTCGTTCTAACTGTATTGGCCAGTCCGTTGGTGATTGTTGACTGAGTAGTTCTGCCAGTATCGGTGTTTGTGGCTCGGTTGCAGCAGCTTCATTTTGAGTTTGCTGCAAATATTTAGTAAGGTCAGTAGTGGCTTGTTCGATCCACTCAGCAGTTTTTGTTTGTGTAGCCCGCAGCACTGACCAAGGCACAAAACTATCTTTTTTATCTAGCCGTCGTGCCATTATGGTTGGTGAAATGGCTGGTTGTGGCGATGCTATTTGGGTATTTTGAGCAATTTTATATAAAGTCTCTGGAATCAGTGGGGCAATCAAAGTAAACGCCTCAAAGTAGTAGCTGGCACTATTCCAGTTTGGATCAACTGAAAATGTAGGCTGTAGCCAAACGTTGCCTTGATCCATGGCAGCTGCCACGGTGATCAACGAAATTGCTGATTCTTTTGCACCGCTGAGTAACACAAATTGTCCGGGTGAGCTGCCTCGCCAAGCGGGTAAAGCCGAGGGGTGAATATTGAGTGGTTGGATGCGAGCTTGCTGTAGTAACCACTTGGGCACATAGTAGCCAAAATCGACCACTAATAGAAAATCTGCACTCTGTATTTCGCTTCCGAGCTGACTGGTAACAGCACTGCGACAGTTTTGATCTAGTTTTTTCTCAACTAGCACGGTGGGGATTTTGTTTTCTTCCGCGAAAAGCTGTAGTGGATTTTTAGTAATTTCTTGTTTGCGACCAATAGGTTTTGGTGCCGGGGTGACGATGAGCTTGATTTCAAAGCGCTGGTCAGCGAGTACCGATTTGGCGATGAGGCAGGTGTGGGTTGTAGAACCAGCAATGATGAGTGAATATGCCATAAAAAATGTCTACCAACTGTCAGCCTGCGTTAATATAACTCAATGAATGAACGATCCTCGATCTCCACCAACTCTTTATCACTATCCTTATATATCGGTAGGCCGGTGCGCAGCGAGTGATCGGTGAATAAAATGCCATCGAGATGATCATACTCATGTTGAATTACTCGAGCATGGAAACCATCAAAAATATCTTGATGACTTACTAAATGGTCTTTTTCGAGAGTTTGATATTCCACGGTGATCCATTTCCATCGTGGTACTGGACCATAGAGTCCGGGCATAGAAAGACAACCCTCAAGTGTTTGCTCTCTGGAGTTGGGGCCCAGAATTTCTTCGGGGCTGTGTTTCATGATGATCGGGTTGATGAAAACGGTAGCTGGAATTTTCTGGTTTCGTTCATCGCCATCTGGACCGACTTTGGTGACGAACATTCTTAGTAAGACGTTAACTTGAGCAGCAGCCAATCCAACACCACTGGGATTTCGCTTAGCAGTCAGCGTTTCAGATAGGTCTTTGACTAAGTGAATCAACTTCACATCCACTTTCTCAACTGGTTTGGAGATTTGGCGGAGTGACTGGTGGGGGACGGTAATAATCTGCATCTAAGACTGTATTATACAAAACTCTTTGGCCGAGGTCGGCTACCAGTTACTCTCAAGGATTTCTTGGTCGCTCCACGCCTGCAGAGCTTGGTCTGTGAGCTCGTCAAGCGAGACTGAGAGCTGCTTGGAGATTTGTTGTTCCATAGTCAAATACAGTTGCAATCTAGATGCCACCCACTCGGGGTCACCCCATTCTACCTCGCGGTTTTGATATCGCTCTGCCAGGTCAGCAAATCTTTGCTGGAGACTCAAAACACCATAGGGTCCGACCCGGAAATCACTATAGGCAAAGAGTTTTTGAACCCAATCATTTTCTCTGACTGCATCTTCAAGACCTTGGCTAGTGTGTTTGGCGATTTCTGTGGCAACAACATCACCACCATCTAGATTACAAGTTTTGAGCAGTGAGATGGTAACTTGATCAGTATCACGACCATATTTGACTATTAATTCTGCTTGAACCTTCCGCCAGTGTGTTATCTCAGCATCAGTGAGTAGTTTAATTTTGGCGGATGGAGTCAGGTCGAATTTGACCAGATTTCCCAAGTCATGAACCAGGATAGTACGTCGTAATAATTGTGTATCAAACTCAGGTCCACTCCAGTTTTTAACTAACCAATTGCCGACTTTCGCCACTCGCAGCATGTGCGTCTGCAGTAGTTGGGGTAAGGGTAATTGGCTATAGAGCTCGGCAATGGTCATCTTCTTAGTGTTTCAACTGGGCACTCGCACTTGCGACAGCTGCGAGTCTGGCTAATACCTCAGGGTTATTTGGGCTGAGGTTGGTCAAAATGTAATTGTATTCAAATGTAGCTTTATCGAATTGTTGCAGTGCTTCCCATTGTTTGCCGAGTTCATATCTCGCAGTCAAGTAATCTGGTTTGAGTTCAACTGCTTTTTGCAGAGTGACCATGCCTTCTGCACTTTTATCGGATGCAAGTTGAACCAGTGCTAGGTTGTAATAGAGTTTGGCATCGGTAGGTGACAACTCAATAGCTTTTTTAAGAGCTTCGATTGCCTTAGGCAAGTAAGTGGGATGAATTTGTGAGAGGTTGATAAAGACCCGTGCCCTAGTTTTATAGAAATTGAGGTGTCGAGGGTTCAGTTGCAGGGCATAATCACTAGCCTTAATTGCGGTCTCAGCTAATTGAGCAGCAGCGGTAGTTTCGTTTGTTTGATCGAGATCTGCCGCAAGTTTGCCGTAATCCATAGCCAATTCGTCATAGTACAAGGCTTCTCCTGGAGCAGCTGCAATTGCCTCACTAAAATGGTCGAGTGCAAGTGAGTATTCACCAGCTTGATACAGCGATTTAGCACGAACGAATAGGCGATCTGCCCACCACTGTTGATAAATCTGGAACAGCAACACACACACCACCACAGAAATAGCTGCGAATGCAAACCAATGACCAAGGTCGAGAATAGGTTTTGGCAGTGCAGCGTCCTTTGTTGGTTCATGGGGTATGTTTGGTCTGGCCATAATACTAATGACAGCCATAAACCAAAAAAGCAGCACATTCACCATCACTGTTGAGAATCCAAAAAAGTTTGAAACTGATAGTGCTACTACGCCAGAAAGTAGTGCCAATGCCAACTGTTTTTCTTCAGTTGGTTGAGTTTTAAACCCGACTATTAACAGGCAAAGCACTCCAAACCAGCAGAGCAACAGCACATAACTCAAAGTGCCAACTGTTCCTGTAGTTGCCAAGTAATTGAGAAATTCATTGTGTGCTTTGTTGTAGAGGTAATCCCATTCCGAGACAGAGTTGTGTTCTACTGGCCTATCTTGGTAGTAGCTATACGCAAATGTTTCAACTCCTGATCCAAAGATGGGATATCGTTTCCAGACTTGTAGTGCACCTTTCCAGACAATTTGTCGAATCACACCGGAATCAGTGCCGCCATTGTCCAAGACTGTGCCAGCAGGTGCAGCTGGAGTCACTGCAGCGGTTTTTCGCTGCAGCAAATTAAAGAGTGATGGTGAAAAAGGTGAACCAACAATTAGTGTCAGCACTAAAATTGCTATGCCTCCTAATATGGTGTTTTTCAGGGCATCCCGGTGGAAGAAGAGCTGTACAGCTCCCATCAGTCCCAGAGCCACGCCTAAGCCTAAAAATCCAGATCTAGATCTGGTAAATAGTAACGCTACAGTCATCAGTACTGCCAGAATTCGTGGCCACCAAACGTTCATTTTTGACGAAAATTGAACCAATGTCAGCGGTAGTAACGTAATCAGGTATGCTGCCAACCAGTTTGGTTGGCCAAAGCTGGCAAAAACGCGATTTTGGACATCTTGCACCCAACAATCGACATTGAATTTACCAGTTATCAACAAACAACTTGGCGAACGACCAAAGTGCTCTGGAATTGCATACAGCACTGTCAGGAAAGCTCCAAGCAACGTGGTTTTTAAAAAGCTGACCAGATGTTTCTTTTCAAAATTACTGACGAATGCGTAATACAGCAATATGTATGCGATTGTCGATAACAGTCCGCCATTAAACCGAGTGTAATACCCAAAAATCGAGGTGCGAGGGTGAATTGAGAAAATAGTTGACAAGATTTGTGAGAATAAAAATAACAAAATGGGTACATCTAAGGCAGTTTTTGCTACCAAAATTTTCTTTTCAGTGATCATTTTCCAGGCCCAAAATGCAGCAATAAGGGTGGCAAAAACATAGACCACCAACATTTTAGGAAATTCAAACAACTCCTCATTTACCCAAGTAAAAACAAACGGCGTGCCAAGAAGTAATAGGTGATAGAGAAAGGATATCCAAGTGAGCGGGTCGCTGAAGCGTTTCATCAACTGCATGTGCTGACAGTATACCGACAACAGCACTTTTTTTCATGGTCAGCTATGTGATAAGCTTATCTACATATAGTATCTCTAACCAAACCTGCCTATGAACGACTCATTCTCAAATCAGAATTCTGTTGCTTTCTATCAAGCGCCTGCCGCACCAGCAACTCCAGTAGATCCAATGATGCCTGCGACCAATCCAACTGATCCAGGTATGGGTGGTCAAAACAACGACCAGGTTCAAGATATGAACCAGTCAACTCAATCCCAGTCGCCGGTTCAGGATCAGGAGCCAATCGTGCCTGAGCATAGTGATGCAGTAGTTGATCAGGATGTGATGGCATACAATCCACCAGTTGCAGCTGTGTCTGGAAGTGAAGACGATACGTCCGCAATTCCAGATCCATCACCAACACCATCTCCATCTTCAGCACCACAAATTGATCAAGTGCAGTCACAGCCACAACAGCCAGTGGCAGAAACAAATGCACAGCTTGGTTCAACAAAACCAACCCCAGAAGAGATTGTTAAGAGATTGGCAGATCGAATCAAGGCATATGAGGCTCGAGCGAATGAGCAAAAAACCGATGCAGCAGAGCAGCATCTGGGTGAGGTAGATAGTGTTGCAGCCGCTGCACCGCTCGCCGCACCATCAGTGATGCCAACAGATGACTCAAAACCAGTTGTCAGTGACGCTCCACTCAATGAAGTGGAAACGGAATCCAAGGAGGAATCACTTGAGGCACAAAACATTTTTGAATTGCTTGGAGTCATGGACGGTACCGACGCTGAAAAAGACGCTTTTCTCGATCAGCTACAGCAAGTTATTTGGGAGGATTTCCTTGAGTCAGACGTGCAGCTATTGCTCACCAAATCTGAGTCAGAGGAACTGCAGACAATTCTTTCACAAGAAGGTAAGAGTGATGCAGATCGTCAAGAACTAGCGGTCACATTCTTAGAGAAGTTAGTGCCTGATTTAGAGAACATTATGCTGGAGAAAGCACTTGATCTTAAAAAAGAAATGGTGTTTGAACGTATTGCAGGACTACGAGATTTATATAGTGGCCGACCAGAAGTCTTGGTCAAGCTTAACGAAATTGAGATTACCTTTAAGCAGGATAAATGGCACACAGGTGCTGTACTGCTCAACGCACTCAAGTAAACTGCAATCATTCTCGATAATCAGCGGCACTCTTTACACGGTGGGTGATACTCAGCTGGAGTTTCAGATGATTTTTTGTTAGGCTCAAGGTGGTTTATGCAGAGTCAACAACATAGTCATTTATTGTGGGGGGTGATTCCAAGAAAAATGGTCGTTGTTTCACTAGACCACCGAGAGACCACTGTTATCTGCAACAATCTTGAGCCAATCAAGATTAAAAACAGCCAAAAATATAGTGATCATTTTTTATTGGATATTAATGCCACTACTCTTTGGGCAAAAGTTTCACAGTTACTCAAGAGACAAGAGAATGCTGCAGGGATTTGGGAAACAATTTTTGGATATCAGATTGTTGTCTTGTTACGAAATAGTGCGACTAAACTTGAAGAAAAAACAGTGCGTGAGAGTTTTGAACAGATTACTTTTAGTCCAAAAACGATTGCTTTTTCAAGGTTACAGGAGAATTTACTAGGGAAATTAGTTCCAACTGCTCAAAGTGTTTGTGCAGTACATTTTAGAGAGGAACAGGCCGAAGTTTTGCTGCGTTCTCAAGGTCAGACGATTGCCGAGACCCTTTGGTTTGATAGCTCGTTGTGTAGTCATGAATCAGAATCTTCAAGAGAGCGAATACTACAAAAGTGGTGGTGGCAATTGAAGCACTGGATATCTGTACATAGTCGGGCAACTGTAAGTGACGGCGAAGTTTCTCATATCTTATTGACTGGACTAAGTCCAGATCAGAAGTATTTGGTTAATAGTTTAAAAACTGCTTTTGGCACTACTCAAATTCTGACACCTGAAGAATACACGCAGACAATAGCACACTGTGTATTCGAGATAGTTGCAGGTGGTGAGGGCATATGACCACTCATTCTAATGCTGCTCATAGTGGCAAAATACTACTCGGCATATTAATAGTATGTTTATTCGGAGATTTTCTTGGAGTTTGGGATCAACCACAACGCTATTTGGAACCGCATCTGCTTGCGGTTCAACAGCCAATCACGAAATTTTGGCAAAAAATTGCTTGGACAGCAAACAGGGTGAACACAATCTGGGAAGCAACAGCACAGCTGCGAGCAGTCTCGCAGCAGTATAGTCAGGCTGCAATGCAATTGCAGGAATTGGAGGGACTGCGAGTTGAGAACAGAGAGTTGCGACGAATTATTGAAAACACAGATCGTACTCTAAAGAAGTCTTTTTTTACGGTGCCGGTGGTTTCATTTGCACAGCCGACTGTCATGATTGGCGATAGTGCCGGTATCCAAAGTGGAGCGGTGGTTATTAGTCATGGCACGCTGTTAGGCTTTTTGGGTGAGACGAGCCAATACAACTCTCGAGTTGACCTGCTATCGCAATCAAGATCAAAACCAATTGTGATAAAAACTGAAAATGGAGTTCAGGGTTTACTCAGGGGGGATGGTAGATACATTTGGATGAGTGAAGTGCCTAGTGATGCTAAAGTAGCTAAAGGTGAAAAAATATTTACTGTTGGCCAGGATAAAGTACCTCGAGATTTATTAATTGGAGTAGTGGCCCAAGTATCAGCACTGCCCCAAGATGCAGTCCTAAAAATACAGATCAAACAACTGGTATCATTTTTTACAACTGATGTTGTGGAGGTATATTAGATGCTTTGGTGGCAAACACTACAACACATGGGTAAGATTCTGGTATTGGCGTTCTTGTTGCTCTCTGAAAGGGTTGTTGGAGCTCCATTTGCGAGTTGGATTTGGTTTTACCGATGGTATGGTAGCGATATCCTGTCAGAAAAATGGTATTTAGCACTTTTTTGGGCTATTGTTTGTAGCGTGTCATATCGAATTCCACTCGGCTTGATGATGCTGGTGGTGTTGGCATGGGTCATCTTAATAAAATTTGGTGACCAGAAAAAATTTACCCTGAAGTGGTGGCTGCCATTAGTAACGGGGTTAGTTACTCTTCTGGCAATTTGGTATTTGCAGTTGTCTTGGACATTGGGCTTAATTTGGTTGTTCGGGAACACAGCAATTTGGATTTGGCTTCAGGAAAAGTCAAAAAAAACATATGGCTATTAGACGGCCACTTTTCATCACTTTAGTTCAAATACTGTTCATCAGTTATGGCTGTTTAATAGCCATCAGGTTAATACATCTGCAGTTGGTCAACGGTAGTTTTTATCAAAAACTTTCGGAAAATAATCGCATTTTTGTACAGGATATTCCAGCCGAAAGAGGTGTTTTGCTCAGTCGGTACAAGCAACCCTTAGTGCATAACAAGCGACTGTATTTGGCGGCAATAGATGACCAGCTTTTTTCGCAATTGCGGCCTGTTAGTCAGCCAGAGGCATTGGCAATCAGTGCTACTGCTTCTGGCAAGGTTCAATTTCAGCTGTTGCGATCATATGTATTGCAGTCACTGTCTACAGTTCTGGGATATACCAGTTTGGTTTCTGCTGCTGATTTGGAAAAGCGAGATGATGTGCAAAATTTGCTGTTGGTTGATCAAGTGGGGAGAATGGGATTGGAGCAGTCAATGGAAAATGTATTGCGGGGCAAGCCTGGAACTATTGCCTATGAAATAAATGCTTTAGGTAAAAAACAACAACAATCTAGTGAAGCCGTTCCCACTCCAGGCGGCCTAGTCCAAACCACGATTGATCCTTATATTACAGAGGTAGCCAATCGGGCTTTTGCTGACCAAACTGGGGCTGTTGTGATACTGGATGTCAAAACTGGCCAGGTTTTGACATTGCTGAGCAAACCCAGTTTCGACGCCAACCAACTACAACCACTCATTGCAGGTACAGATGCGGAGAAAGTTCGCCAACAGCAAGTGCAATCGTATTTAAGCGACGAGCAAAAAGTATTTTTCAACCGGGCAACAAGTGGCTTGTATCCACCAGGTTCACTTTTCAAGTTGGTAACGGCCTTGGGCGGATTAGAGGCTGGAGTAATTGATGCCCAAACTGAGGTTGAAGATCGAGGGACGATAACTGTTGGTGAATACAGCTATGCAAACTGGTATTTTACGCAGTATGGTCGAGTTGAGGGCATAATTTCCCTAGAAAAAGCCTTGGCTCGAAGCAATGACATTTACTTTTACCGAGCTGCAGAGAAATTAGGTCCCGATGCATTGGCACAAGCCGCACGACTGCATGGGTTTGGCAAACAGACTGGAATCGAGCTAATGTCAGAGGCAGCTGGTTTAGTTCCTGACCCTGCATGGAAAGAAAAAATCGTAGGCGAACCTTGGTACTTAGGCAACACTTTTCATTATGGCATTGGTCAGGGTGATATTTTAGTAACTCCCATACAACTCGCTCAGTTACTACAAACAATCGGGCATAAACAACAGTTATGTCAGCCAAGTTTGATTACTGAAAAAAGTGGTGTGTGTCGTGATCTTGGTGTTTCTGAATCAGCAACCACACTGGTGCTGAAAGGTATGCTGGCAGCCTGTTCTCCAGGTGGGACTGCCTTTCCCTTTTTTAGTTATAACCAACAACGTGTTCTTGGTGCTGATGTAAAGCAAAATCTTGATAACGGAGCGGTGGCTTGTAAAACCGGCACTGCTGAATTTGGTGCGGCTGACTCAAGAGGGTATCGTAAAACACATGCCTGGTTTGGGGCAATTATCGGTACCAAACAACTCTTAAAAAACGTACAGCAGAGTCAGACGCAAGATACATTTGCCACAGCTGCAAGTGATTCAGCCGAACTTAGTTTGATTACAACTGACGATCAACTACGTACATTATGGCTTGAGCAGGTGAAGATACATGGTTTTCCAGATCAATTAGTAATTGTGGTTTTGGTTGAGAGTTCAACAGCCCAACCATTTCAAGAGGGTTCTCGGGACGCAGCCCCTGTCGCCAAAAAAATTGTTGATTGGATGGTTGGAACTAACATAGTTTCGACAACTGCAACTAATTCGGCTGCTCCCAAACAATAAAGTGTCAGCATTTTGTTGGTAGCACTGTTGATACTGAGTTCTATGTTAGGAATTCAGCAGCACAGTGACGGGTGTATGAGTGCAGTTTTTTCAGTTGCAGAACAGAGTATCGTATTGGCACTTTTGTCGCTGTACGGCATTGGTGAGCGTCGGTTTTGGCAGCTCTATTTTGTTTTAAAAAAAGCTCAATTAAGTTTACTAGATTTTTGGAATTATTCAGCTGAAATTCAAAAAAAGTTTATTGATGAGAAGTTTGTTGAGTCAATTAAAAAGCATAAATACGTATACAAAAATGATGATTATGAACAGTGGTTATTGCAGCACCAAATTTCGCCTATTGTATGGTCTACAAAAAACTATCCTGAGCGGTTAAAAACTATTGATTTTCCGCCACCAATTTTGTATGTTCGTGGGGAATTACCCGCAATGCATGCGGCATTGGCGATTGTAGGCAGCAGGCAAATGACTGCCTACGGTGAACAAGTTTTGCAGTCTTGGATTCCACATTTTGTCAAAGTTGGATTAGTAATTACTTCAGGGGCAGTTGTCGGTGTTGATCGGACGGCACAACAATTAGCGATTAATGCTGGCGGTCAAACAGTTGCAATTTTAGGATATGGACACTTATCATTGCAGAGTCGTTCGCAGCAATACTTACTAGATAGTTGGCGAGAGCGAGGAGCTTGCATTCTCAGTGGTTTTTCTCCCAACACAATTGCGAGTAAAGGCAGCTTTTTGGCGAGGAACCACCTGGTGGCCGGAATCTGTGCTGGTGTCTTGGTAATTGAGGCAGCGGCCAAGAGCGGCAGCCTACATACTGCAGGGTTGGCTGCAGATTTTGGAAGGCCGTTAATGGCTGTGCCTGGATCAGTTTTTAATCCATTCGCAGTTGGTACGGCTGCTCTGATTAATCAAGGTGGTGAGATAGTGACCAATGTTACTGACGTACTACGCTGTTTGAGAGAGACGGGGGTGCAGACTGTTTTTATGAAAACAGCATTGGAGAGTTTTGGTGAGAAGCGTGACATGAGTAACAATGCCCAACTATCACAAGTAGCACAGCAGATTATTCAGTTACTCGAAGGTGGCGATTGGCAATTTGGTGAGTTGTTAGATCGATTGAGATCAAGTTATACCACTGCTGAAATCTTAGTTGCAGTCAGCGAACTGGAATTGACTGACACTATTATAAGAAGGGGAACACAAGTTTTGTTAGCACATACATGATGAGTTACATAATAGAATCGTTTTTTGACGTACCATCCTGTATGGTAATTGGAATGGAGTTTTACAATCAGTTCAGTGATAGAATGTTGAAGTCGCCAGAGGAATTGGTGATGCGTCAAATCATAATTAGGATACAAATATGCAGCTTGTGATCGTTGAATCACCTACAAAGGCCAGAAAACTAAAAGGTTTCTTGGGTAGTGATTTCAAAGTTGAAGCATCAGTGGGTCATGTTAGAGATTTACCAAAAAAGACGCTTGGAATCGACTTAGAGAAAAACTTTGAGCCGGTGTATGAGGTGAGTGTTGATAAGAAAAAAGTTGTTAAGCAGTTACAGTTACTGGCAAAAGATGCCACAAAAATCTATCTGGCAATGGATCCTGACCGAGAAGGAGAAGCGATTGCCTGGCATGTACAGTTTTTAATTGATGAAGCTGAGTCAAAGTCTAGTAAGTCTAAAAAAACCACTGGTACTGCTGAATCAGCTAGCCGATTTGTTCGTGCCACTTTTCATGAAATCACCAAAACCGCAGTATTAGCAGCAATTGACCATCCGACTACTTTGAATATTGATTTAGTTAACGCACAACAAGCACGTAGAATTTTGGATCGCTTGGTGGGCTATCAAGTTTCGCCAGTATTGTGGAAGAAGGTGCGTCGTGGGTTATCAGCTGGTCGAGTCCAGTCTGTGGCTCTACGCTTAATTGCAGAGCGTGAGCGTGAGATTGAAGCATTTAAAGCAGAGGAGTATTGGGAAGTGGGTGTGCTCGTAGCACCACTGGGAAGTGCTGTAGTTTCCAGACCTGTATATCTCGAGGGTAAATTGCCAGAAGTACTGCCAGAGAATTACTTTCAAATCAATCTAGAAAAAGTAGATGAAAAAAAGTTTGCTGCAGACACCAAAGAAAAAGTTACTCCACTCATAGCTGACCTAGAATTAGCAGCGTATCAAATTTTGAGTGTGGAAACAAAAGCCAGGTCTCGCCAAAGTTTGCCTCCATTTTCGACATCAACATTACAACAATCAGCAGCTAATAAATTTGGTTTTTCAGCCAAGCAAACCATGGCTTTAGCACAGCAATTATATGAAGAGGGTTTGATTACCTATCATCGTACTGATTCTGTAAATCTAGCCACCAGTGCCGTTGATATGGCACGGGCCTACATCTTAGATCGTTACGGTAAAGAGTATTTGCCAGATCAACCTCGCTACTTTGCTAATAAATCAAAAAATGCACAAGAAGCTCATGAAGCAATTAGAGTTACTGATGTCCAATTAACAGGCGAGTCGATACTGCAGAAGGCCTCACAACTCACCGATAGACACAGCAAGCTATATGATTTGATTTGGCGACGATTCTTGGCATGTCAGATGGCTAGTGCTGTCACTGATCAGACTGCCATGCTCGTTGCAGCTAAGCGAGAACATACATACCAGTTGAGAGCGACTGGATCGATTTTGCGATTCCCTGGTTGGACCACCCTTTTCCCCGGTGGAGAAGACCAACTATTGCCTCAGCTAACAGAGAAACAACAATTACAATTCGGTGATATCAACCCACAACAGAAGTTTACTCAACCACCTCCACGATATAACGATGCATCATTGGTGAAGGAACTAGAGAAACGTGGTATCGGTCGACCGAGTACATACGCCAGTATTATCTCGGTGATTGTTGATCGTGGGTATGTGGAGCGAACTGATAAAAAATTCTGGGCGACTCAAATTGGTTTGGTTGTCAGTGATTTTTTGATTAAGTATTTTCCTGAGTTTATGAGTTACGACTTCACTGCAGAAATGGAAGAGGATTTAGATCGAATTGCGCGTGGTGAAAAAGAATGGCGTAGTGTGGTTCAGACTTTTTATACACCGCTGGCTGCCAAAATCGCATCGGTGGTTGAGAGTGCAGAGCGAAGTCAGATTCCAGTCGAAAAAACAGGTGAAATCTGTCCACTGTGTGGCGAGACGGAGCATGGTGAGATAGTAATTAGATCAGGGAGATTCGGCAAATTTAAGAGTTGTTCGAGATTCCCCGAGTGTAAATACACCCAAAACTTAATCGAGACATTGCCTGATGTAACTTGTCCGTTGTGTGCAGAGGGACAAGTGGTGGTGAAGAAAACCAGATGGGGTAAACCATTTTTTGGTTGCGGACGATATCCTGAATGTACTTGGGCTAGTTGGCAGAAGCCAATTGCTGGACTGCGTATTACCCCAGAACAATGGGCAATCTCGCAGGCCGAGCGGGCAGAGAGAATCGCTAAACGACAAGCCACAATGGCAAAAACAGCTCCAGCAGTTAAAAAACCAACCAAAAAAGCCACTCGAAAAAAATCTACAGCCAAACCTAAGTCAACTGTAAAACCAAAAAAACCAGCTGCAGCAACCCGTCGCAAGGCGACGGTGCAAAAGTAGTATGAAGATATTGTTATTTGGTGGTGCTTTTGACCCGCCACATCTGGGTCACCAGTCGATTGCTAAAAATGCCATAGCTCAAAACCTTGCTGATGAAGTTTGGTTTGTGCCCGTTAGACAACACTCATTTCAAAAAAATCTCAGTAGTCCAGCACATCGATTGGCCATGTTGCAATTGATTTTGGTGCCTGGCAGTCGGATTGAGACCTATGAAATGGAAACAACTGGTGTTAATTACACTTTTAACACCCTTGATGCCCTAACTTTGAAATATCCAGAACATCAATTCAGTTGGATCATTGGTTCTGACAATCTTGCAAGTTTTCACAAATGGGGAGATTCAAAAGGGCGCAACTATTTACAATTATTAGCCACTTATCCATTTTACGTATATCCCAGAGAAGGTTCCGCTTTTCATCCTTTGTATGACGGTATGACACCATTGCCCTCAATGCCTGAGGTAACAGTATCCTCAACTCAAGTGAGAACATTGGTGGCGGCTGGTAAATCAATTACAGAACTTGTTCCTAGTGAGATTGCCCAGTATATTGAGCAGAACCAGTTATATAGACCAAAATAAGGAGTACTCATGGTCAAATATCGACAATATTACCAACAAATGGTGGATGAAAACAGAGAGTTGTTTAATGAGTTTTTGCCAATTCATCAGGAGTTTGTGGCCGACAAAGTGGCATGGTCCGCAAAATTTAATGAAGTTGGTCAAAAAGTAGTTGAAGTGATTCGAGCTTGGGATCGACGATTGTGTAGCGGCATGAGTAAAGGGAAATTCAGTGGTTATTCCCAACAATTATCTGAGAAATTTTGGGCTGAAGTAAAAAAAGAGTTCACTCATATTGATATGGTTGGTGTTAAGATCGTAAAACGCACTGTTTGAGTGCGTTAGAATAGGTGCATGCAACAGCAATTTTCGTCATTTCAACCAGAACAATGGCTCAAGCACAGCGATGCATTTATTGCACAGGTGTTTTCAAATGCACTCAAGTCAAAAGCAGTGATTGCAGTTTCGGGGGGAATTGATAGTGCAGTTGCTACTAGTTTATTGGTGCGTGTGCTTGGAGCTCAAAATGTGATTGGGGTGTGTTTACCGTATGGTGAACAGGATATGTCCGATGCACACACCCTCATGAATCACCTTGGTTTGTCGACAGATTCACAATTAATGATGGATATTAAACCAATTGTCGCTCAGTCTGCAACTATTGCTGGATTTTCACCTGACACAACTGATGTCGGGCAACAATTGAGGTTGGGGAACATGATGGCTCGTAGTCGAATGCTGTTGGTATTTGATCTGGCAAAAAAAATAGAAGCCTTGGTTTGCGGGACTGAAAACAAATCAGAACATTATTTGGGATATTTCACCAGATTTGGAGATGCTGCTTCAGATCTTGAGCCACTAGCAAATCTATACAAAACACAGGTCAGAATGGTAGCGGAAGCATTGCAGCTTCCTGAAGTATTTTTGGCAAAATCGCCCTCAGCTGGTTTATGGCCGGGACAAACGGATGAAACCGAATTGGGTTTTAGTTATGCTGAGGCTGATATTGTTTTGTCAGAACTGATCGATAAAAAAACTGCGAGAGTACAATTAGCTCAGCAAACTAGTTTGTCCCCAGAAACAATTACAAAGGTGCTTGCCCAGATTGACAGTAGCGCATTTAAATTGCAGGTACCGTATCTGCCCACTGACTAAGGAACTATGAAAGAGATTAATCGCAAAATAATACTTGATTACAATAAAATGGCAGAGATTGTCCAAGCACATCGTGTCTTGGGACATCGCATTGTGTGCACCATTGGCTCATGGGATATGTTGCATATTGGCCATATGAGATACCTCAATCGTGCCAAGGAAGCTGGGGATATTCTCTTAATCGGAGCCGACAGTGATCGAGGCATTAAGCTCTACAAGAAAAGCGATTTGCGTCCCATCATTCCTCAAGATGAACGAATGGAAATGCTGGCATATCAAGATTGTGTCGACTATGTCACATTAATAGACGATGTCGATGAAAAAGGTGGCTGGCTCTATGGGTTACTCAAAGTTGCCAAACCAGACGTTTTTGTAGCAGTGACTGATAGTTATCCTCCAGCACAGATTAAAGATATTAAAAAAATGGTCAAGGAAGTTATCTTATTACCTCGCCAAGCAGAGAAGACCTCTTCAACAAACATTATTGAAAAAACAGTGAAGAGCCATCTTGAAAAAATGCTGTTTCAATTGAAGCAGCGATAAAGATACTTGATGACAGAGAAAGATGCATATTTGAAACCTGATGTGATGAATGATCGCAAACTCAATACAAAACCGCCAACTGAGCTAATTCGGAAGGGTCTGGTTTTGTTTGATGGTGATGGTACTGCAACCAATCTTGCTCGAGAAATTACACCCCGCACTAGAAAAGCACTTACATTAGCTCATCAAAATCAACTTCGATTTGGGCTCTGTACTGGTCGGCAATTGGCACAATTATGGAATTATGCCTTGCCGTTATTTCCTGACCAGGCAATGCATGTGTTATCTGGAGGGGCACAAGTTGCAACCACAAAAGGGGAAGTGTTATGGGAACGACGAATTCCAAGTCAGGTAGTTAGAGAACTATGCGAGCTTGCAGATGCGAATGGCTGTGGTTTTGGATTTGGCACTGGGCCAGTGCTACATGTGAACCAACCGTTATTAGAGCGTTTTGAAACCGATAGCTGGAAGGTCAAAGCACAAGTTCCAGATTCAAGTTTAGCTGATTGGTCATCACCACTGTTGATTGTTAATCACTTGAATGCTGACATGCGTAAAATATTGGACGCAAGTGATTTGGAGGTGAATTACATGATTGGTAAAGGCAATATTCCGTATGCAGATATCACATATAAAGGAGTGAATAAAGCTGATGGCATACGAGTTTGGGCAGAATTGAATGGTGTAGTTCCTCGAGATATTATTGGCATCGGTGATGGTGATAATGACCTTCCATTTCTAAAGAATGTTGGTTGGGCAGTGGCTATGGGTAATGCCTATCCACCGGTCAAGGCAATCGCACAACAAATTATTGGTCACACGGACGATGATGGTTTGGCGATTTTTCTTGAGCAACTTGTGCAAGCTAGAAATTCTTGAGTCCAAATGCTATGAAACAATCAGCACTTATTTTATACATGCCGGTAATCCATCAAGGATATGTGCGTTTATTGGAGAGTTTAACTCAGAGCTGCCAAATATATGTATTGCAACCTTCTCTGGCGGCTGATTTGCTTGGTATACAAGCTGACCCTGCTACATTGACGGCGGAAGAGTGTAAGGCCTTTTTAGAGATGAAAGGTTGGGAGGAGGTGCAAACTCTGGTTGCAAATAATCGGACTGAATTGTCTCAAGAGTTAGCATCATTCTCATCATTTGGTGAGGTACATTTGGTCGATGATCAGGTTGGGCGTGCAATAAACATGTTGCTGCAGTCGCAAGTATCAGCAACAAAAACAGCTCCAGAAACTACCTGGCACACTGTTTTTTTACGGTGGGATAGCGATAGCGTCCAACAAACTTTGGCTGTAGATGTTGCAAAAACCACTACTACGGATCATCAAAAATGGATGTCGATAGCGGATAAAATTGCAAAAAAAAGTAGTGACTGGTGGCGACAAGTTGGCTCAATTGCAGTAAAAAACAACTCAGAAATTTTACAGGCTTACAACCAAGGTATGCCAGATGATCACACCCCATATCAGTATGGGGCGGTTCGTGATTATGTGACAACTGGGAGCTCTCCAGAATTGGCAAATTACATCCACAGCGAGCAGAACTTGATTGCACTGGCAGCTGCACAAGGACTGTCACTAGCTGGGGCAGATTTGTACGTCACTCATTTTCCCTGTCCAGTTTGTGCGAAGTTGATCGCAAAGGCGGGTTTTAAAAAAGTCTATTTTAAAACTGGATCTGCAACACTTGATGGAAAGACCGTGTTAGAACAGCACAACATTGAGTTGATTCAGGTGATTTTGGATACAGATGACTAGTGATATTCGTTTGCCAATTACCATTTTGTCTGAGGTGTGTCGAAAAAATGACCTGGACTTTTCTGTGATAGATAGTTTCTCCAAATCAATTGTGAAGGTGAGTAGGGGAGATCAACATTTCTTAGCTGGTTTAGGAAAAGTGGGTATGTATCCACTTAATGCTCACTACAGTGCGTCAGTTGCAGGTGACAAAGCATGGACATACCAGCTGTTAACTCGAGCTGGATTTATAGTGCCTAGTGGTGACTATTTTTTTGTGACCAATGATTGGGCAGAGTTTCGATCTGAAGGTAAAGATATCGAATCTGCAGTAGTGTTTGCAGCTAAACTTGGCTATCCAGTGTTTGTAAAGCCAAACGATGCCTCTTCCGGTGTGTTGGCTGAATTAATCACTGACGAGCGAGGCCTGCGTGATCATTTACAGCGAATTGCACTCAAAAGTCCAATCGCCCTAGTACAACAGTATCTAGATTTTCCAGAGTATCGATTGTTCGTAGTTGATGGAGAAGTACAGTATCTATACCGACGCGAGAAACCGAAGGTGATAGGTGATGGTAAGTTGAGTATTATTGAATTAATCGAAAAAATGAATCGAGACATTCCCATTGCCAGTCATCGAATTGATGCACAAACAGATTATTTGAAAACGCAGTTACAGCAGCAAAACGTGCAACTTCAGAATATTTTACCTCTGGGAGAATCATTGTTTGTAGCCGCTCATGCCAACTTGGCTAGTGGTGGTGAGTTACTGGAATATACTGAATCAGTGCCATCCCAGGTTCACGAATTTGCTGCAACAATTTCCAATGAACTGGGACTACGTGTGGCTGGCATTGATGTCTTCATTCCTGGCAGTTTGACCACCGAAATCTCAACCAAAAACTGGACCATAATTGAAGTAAACAGCAACCCAAATCTAGCGGGAATTTACACGCATAATCATCAAGAAAAAGCACTAGAAATTTGGAAAAAAATAATATTCAAATTTTTTAATAAAGATTGATATGAACATTAAAGCAGTAAGAACAAAAATTGTACATTGCGGTGACTCAGTGGCTGATTTAATTACCACCTATTTGCCAGAAATCGAAGAGAATTCTGTGATTGCCATTGCTTCTAAAATAGTTGCCTATGAACAAAATCAGTGGGTCAAAATAGACGACCAAAACCCAAATCAAAAACATGAATTGGTGCAGCAACAAGCCGATTTGTATTTGGCCTCAGAGTATTCAAAATACAACATGATGTTGGCGATAAAGAATCACACGCTGACAGTGAATGCTGGCATTGATGAGTCAAATGCCGATGGTGGTTTTGTGCTTTGGCCAAAAGATCTGCAAATCTATACGAATCAACTCTGGGAAGTTTTGCGAAAAAAATATGGCTTGAAAAATCTCGGAATAATCATTACTGATAGTAAAACCACGCCATTTCGTTGGGGTGTGACTGGAGTATGTTTGGCACACTGTGGTTTTGGAGCATTGCATGATTATGTGGGTGAGCAAGATTTATTTGGCCGACCAATTACCATGGAGCAGACCAATATTTCAGAGGCGGTTGCAGCAGCTGCAACTTTGGAAATGGGTGAGGTAGCAGAGTCACAACCACTGGCGGTGATTACTGAGATTCCGCTAATTAAATTTCAAGATCGACAACCAACAACAGCTGAGATTGACCAACTCAAAATCGAGATTGAGGATGATGTCTATGGTCCACTGCTAACAGCTGTAGACTGGAAAAAGGGCGGTTGATGAGGTGGTGATGACAATCATGCCAGCATTTGCTACATTCAACTGAGACATTGACACAGTGCAATGTCCACAAGGAATGTATGCAGCAATATCTCGACCTTCTTAAATTTGTGTTGGAAAACGGAGAAGATAAAGGTGACTACAAAGGTGAGATTAATAATAGAGCTGTTTTTGGCTATACTGCCCGATATAATCTTCAAGAGGGCTTTCCATTACTGACAACTAAAAAACTACATTTGCGTTCAATACTCTATGAATTGCTATGGTTTTTGCAAGGTAGTACTGACAACCACTGGCTGAATGAACACAAAGTTAGCATTTGGGATGAGTGGGCAACCGCAGAGGAGTGTGCTAAATTTGGTCGTGAGCCTGGCGATTTGGGCCCAATTTATGGGGCACAGTGGCGAAAGTGGCAGAAGCGAGATGGTGGGGTCATTGATCAGATTGCCAATGTTATTGAAGAGATTAAAACGCGACCGTATTCCAAACGCTTGATTGTAACCGCCTGGAACCCAGAAGACGTGGAGCAAGTAACGCTCGCACCTTGTCACTCACTATTCAAATTTTATGTGGCTGGTGACAAGTTGTCACTGCAACTTTTTCAGCGCAGTGCGGATGTTTTCTTAGGGGTACCGTTTAATATTGCATCTTATTCATTGTTGCTGATGATGGTTGCCCAGGTCACCGGGTTGCGACCCTGGGAATTTGTCCACACCATGTCGGACACGCACCTCTATCATATCCATATGGAGCAAGCGAAACTGCAGCTCACTCGTGAGCCCAGGTCATTGCCGAAAATGACGATTAATCCTGAAGTGAAGTCGATAAATGATTTCAAATTTGAGGACTTTACGCTCAGCGACTACAACCCACATCCACATATTAAAGCTGCGGTTACGATTTAAATTCGTACCCATCAAATCGAAAGGATCGATGCAAAATACACGCAAACAGTGGTTGGCTGCAAGTAAGGCTGGTTTGGCACTCTACGGTCATGATTTTTTGGCTACTTGGGATAAACCTTGGCCAGCAATTGAGTTGATGCTCTATACCGCCCAGCTTATTCGCGAGATGTACGCTGCCAAAATACCACTGCAGTATTTTCATAATCAAGTTGCAGTCTCGATTTTCAAAGATCTTTCGACGCGAACTAAGTACAGTTTCGAGTCAGCTGCTAATTTGATGGGTTTTGCAGTTCATGATCTTGACGAAAAACAATCGCAGGTTGGCCATGGTGAAACAGTGATGGAGACAGCTAACATGATTTCGTTTTTAACTGGCGTTATCGGTATCCGCGATGATAAATACGTGGGAGTGGGACATGCCTATCAGCAACAGGTTGCGAATTCCGTAGCTCAAGGTTTTGCTGAAGGTGGGTTGTTACAGCAACCACCAATAATTAATCTGCAATCAGATGAGGATCACCCAACCCAATCGATGTCAGATCTGCTGCATTTGGCCAATTATTTTGGTGGCGTTGATAAAATTAGAGGTAAAAAAATTACCATTAGTTGGGCATATTCGCCAACATATGGCAAGCCATTATCGGTGCCTCAAGGTGCATTAGGATTATTGAGCCGTTTGGGCGTCGACCTCACTTTGGCACACCCAAAAGGATATGAACTACTGCCGCACTTGATGACTAAAGCTCGAGATCAAGCCAATTTAAGTGGTGGTTCACTGATTGTCACTGATGATATGGCTGCAGCCTTCAAAGGTGCCGATGTGGTTTATCCAAAATCTTGGGGTCCATACGACAAAATGTTGCGGCGAACTGAGTTGCTAAAAGTGAATGATCAGTCAGGGTTGACCTCTCTGCAGGCAGCTGAACTGCAGCAAAATGCACTGCACCAAGATTGGGAGTGTGATGAGGTTAAAATGAAGTCTACTAAAGGTGGCAAGGGTTTGTATTTGCATTGCTTGCCCGCAGATATCAGCGAGGTCAGCTGTAAACACGGCGAAGTATCTAAATCTGTATTCAACCGCTACCGCAAAGAAACCTATCTACAAGCCAGTTACAAACCATTTGTAATTGCAGCCATGATGCTGCTGGGTGCAGGCGGTAAGGGTGGAGTGGAGTGGCTAAAAAAAGCTTCTGCAAAAGTTGGGTGAGCGGTTATCATCCTATTGGAAACTTCACCACATGCGCCCTGCCTGTTCGTCGATTGATTTTTGGCACAATCAAATGAAAGTGCAGGTGGCAAACAGTGGCACCCGTATGCACTGTGTCACCAAATCGCAGTGTTAAACCACCACCAGCTAATTTGAATTCATTTTGTGCCCAAGCAGCCAGTTGTTTTACTGCGCTCAAATCATCGATTGTCAGTTCATCAAGTGCTTCTTTATGGATAGTGCTAATGATTAGAAAATGTTCTGCTGCATGTTTATATGGCCAACTGTTGCGGGTAATCAACCAATCACCACATTTTTTCAGGATTGGCTCTTTATGGTATTTGAAATGTTCAGGACAAAAAGGACAGGTGCCAGCTTCGCTTACAGACTCTAATATCTGGCGATATTCATCGCTTTTGGCATAGGTGGGATCAACCACTTTTTTTGCTGTCATAGTGGGAATATATCACTGGGAGTGTTGTATAGCTACCGACTCGTGTTTCCCCAATAGTTGAGTTACTATGGGAACATATGAGTGATGGTGAAATGAGAAAAGCAGCAGGTTTCGAGCAACAGCGTTTGAGGGAGACTACCACGCCCGAGGCTTTAGTTGATGCAGTGGTCCAAGCTGAATTTCAAACGAAAGATTCTCAAACCACCCTAGCATTAGTGGCTGGAGAAGCTATTCAACCTGGAAAAGATCAGCTGTCGGCGACAGTTAATACAGAGGCGGCGATAGTAATTCTTCAAACTCTTCAACAAAAACGATTGAGTCGAGAAGACGCAGCGAAAGAAAGTCCTGAGTTGAATCAAGCTGAAACTGCCCGGGCTTTTCAATCAGCGATTGATGATTTGGTAGCAACTCAGTGCATTAGTCTTGAGCTTGCGGCACAAGTTGCACAGATTTTACCAGTCGAAAACTTAAAAACAGTTAAGGGTAACTATGCCCGGTTTGGATATCTTTCTGATACTTTCCCTAAGGATCGAAGCGGAGCCGGGATAATTGAAGTTGGTGACAAAATTATTGCTACTTTTGCTGAAAAAATCCGACAAACTGCACTCCAGGCAGGCGTGGAATTAACCGAGACACAATGTCAGGAGGTTGCGACTAAGCGGGTACTCATGCATGAGTATGGGCATGCGGTTAAACAGACTAAAAAAATAGTAGCGTTTGAATCTGCGGTGGCTGCTGGAGAAAAGGATGAGGAATATCACCTTCGCAATAGTCTTGAAAATACAACGAATGCAAAAATTGCTGCAGTGGCACCCTGTCCAGAATTGGCTCAGGTATTTGTTGGTGAGCCAGTCGATTCTTCTCGGGCAGCAACCGAGTTGCTAACCATGGATGAACGAATAGCAAGTGGGTTTGAACTGATTGGTTTGTCACAAGCGTTGCAGAAAATTGGAGTCTCTGGGGAGCAGTCTCAAGCCATGATCAAAAGCATCATGCAAGAGGAGGCACTGAAGTTTCGAGAGAAACAAATGGTTATAGAATTTGCGAGATCAAAAGGGTTATCGATTACTCAACTCAACGATGCCACAAGTTCACTTTTCATTTCCTTGCATCAGGAACACCCAGAGTTGGCAGAGTTATGTCGAGGTGGGTTTAATGCTGCATTTATGGGGTACAATTTTCCTCTGACTTTGAGCGAAATTACCAGATTTTGTCAGTCAGATATACTGACTGAACTTGAAAAGAAACCAATCGTTTCATAGTCATTTTTATTTTTGTCGAGTACACTACCTTCATGGAAGTTTTTATAATTGCAGCAATTACACTTGATGGATACATTGGCCGAACTGCGAGTGACCGGTCGTTTGATTGGACAACGGCTGAAGACAAGGCAGAATATATTTCTAAAATCAAGGAGTCTAAGCATTTGGTGATGGGGAATACTACACTGCGTATCGTTAAAAGATTTCCAGTTGATACCACGGTATATGCGTATACCAGACAACCAGAACAATTTTCTGCCGAAGGCTTGAGTCATGCGGCTACCTACCAGCCGACTTTCGAAAAACCTAGCGAGTTAGTCGAGCGGTTGACGGCAAGTGGGGTGCAGCAATTAGCAATTTGTGGCGGTGCCAGCATCTATCAACAATTTTTAGTAGCGGGTGTGGTTAATAAGCTCTATCTCACTATTGAACCAGTGTTATTTGGTCGAGGAATTAAATTGTTTGGTGAATCTATGGAAAACCGGCTGCAACTAGTTGAGAGTCGAGTACTCAATAGTCATGGGTCAGTTTGGCTTGAATACGATGTGCTGCCTGCCGGTGAGCTACAAAACACTAGTAATGATTTGCTAGAAAAAACACTCTATGAAAGTTAAACTCAAATTATTTGATACCACATTACCAACTCCAGCATATAAAACAGCGGGAGCAGCGGCCTTTGACTTGTATGCTCGGTTAGAAGTAACTATTCCAGCCCATCAAGTAGGATATGTGCCACTGAACATCGCGCTCCAGTTGCCCAGTAACTGTTGGGCACAGGTCTCGGCTCGAAGCTCTTTGCACAAGCGTGGGCTAATTTTAGCCAACGGTATTGGGGTTGGTGATAGTGATTATCGAGGTAATAACGACGAATATATTGCAGCACTGCTTAATTTTACTGATCAGCCGGTAGTCGTTGAACGTGGGGAGCGGGTAGTGCAGATGATTATTATGGAGCGAGAAAAAACAGAATTTGAGCTGGTGACTGAGTTTGTAGATAGTGATGATCGAGGTGGTTTCGGGAGTACTGGGAAACACTAGATTGTAACCAGATGTTAATGGTGATAAGTTAGTGTCTATGGATACTAATTCGAATAAGATGGAACCCCTAACAACTAATGATTCAGTTTTACCAAGCGAGTCAGACAGTGATAAATCATCAGCGACAGTTGACCAACTGCCTCCGGTTGACGCGCCAGAGATGCAGATGAATCATAAGTTCCAATCAAAAAAATTCCCAAAAAAACTGAAGTATATTTTTGCAAGTGCATTGTTGCTACTGTTGGTAGTTGGGGCAGCTGCAGCCTTTTTTTTAACCCAGACCAACCAGGATTTAAGACAGCAGGCTGCTGGAGCAACGTACGTTCGCTGTCAGAAAGGTGGTTTTTGCCCACTCGGCTCTGATTGTAATAAAGCTACTGGTATCTGTGAGGCAAAGCAGAAATGTAAATCACATGAGGCATGTCCTTCCACTAGTTTATGTAGCCCACAAGGTTTTTGTGAGCCAAAAAGATTTTGTACTACAAGTCGTGAGTGTAAGGGTACCGAGATTTGTCCGGGTAGTATTTGTGTGCCTTGTAGTAAAAAGGGGGAAGGCGGCTGGGTGTCAGGTGGAAAAGACACATGTTGTCCAGGGTTAAAGTTAAAACAATTGGATAAAACTTGCAATAAGTGGCCAAAATATACTCCATGCCCTGAGCAGCGATGCTCACCCTAAGAATATGAAATTGTGAGTTAGCCTGGGTGTATTCCTTTTAGAATACCTAACTTCGGATTTCCCATTTCTGTTGTAAATTCTGACCTCAAAAACACAACATCTTGTGTTTTGAGTATATTTTGTACACTTGTAAGCCGGTTATTTTCTGCGTACTCTGTGATATGTAGTTTTGACATATCAAGAACTTGTGGTCGAGCAAATACGCACAGCACCAGCTCCGTGGAATAGAGAAAACCTCACTGTTGATGAGTTGGCAGTTATCGACCACTTAACTCGAAAGTGGCACGGATCATTACCAGTTTTTGAAGGTCCAAATAGGCGATTGCCTGTTGTACAGGCAGTGCTCCATGGCGAAAATGCTGAAGCATTGGCAGAGAGAGAACAAGAGGGCACAGCAGCTTTTAATCCTCGTGCTGCCCAAAAAGAATCACTCGACATCGCGGTCCCAGTTCACGCATTTGCGATGAGGCGAGGTTTTGAGATTGATTTGCAAGAAATTCGTCGCAGGATGGATGGCTACGGCAAGACATCGCACATCTACGATTACATCAAAGAGATAATCGGCAATTTGCCAGAATCTCAGGCTTTAGAGAAAGAACTTCAGTGGTTGCTAACTCAGGTTTATTCAATGATGTGGCATTTACCTGAGATTAACTCACCAGCGGAGATCGTGAAGCCGAAAATGAAAGAGAACAAGCGAAACTATCCTGAGATGTATTACACGCTTATTCATCCAGAAACTGGAAAAATATTAACACCTGAAGAACAAGAACTGAGATACATTCACTCGAATCGGTGTATGCGGTTAGTTCGGAGAACCTTTAACCGCACTAATGGGTTATATTGGACAGACCATGTGCCTCATGCACCCCTCATTCTTGACTTTTTGCATGCAGAACGTAATTATCAAGCATTAGTAGAAGCAATGGAGCAGATCAAAAAATTACCGTTGGCGGTGTGAAAGGATAAGTTATGGCAGCAACAGGATATTTAATTACTTTTGAAGGCGGTGAAGGTGTGGGCAAAACCACCCAAGTGGCGTTGTTAAAAGAGCGGTTCCAGAAAATTGGCAAAGAAGTAGTTATCCTCAGAGAACCAGGTGGCACAGTGATTAGTGAGCAAATTCGAGAAGTGGTTTTGGCCAAAAAAAATGCTGCTATGTCAGATACCACTGAAGTATTGCTTTTTCAGGCTGCGAGAGCTCAAATTTATCAAGAATTAGTAATTCCGGCACTGGCCAAAGGTAAAATTGTGTTAATGGATAGATCTCGTGATAGTAGTGTGGTGTACCAGGGAATGGTACGTGGTTTTGGCAAGAAATTAATTGAACAACTAAATGATATCTCTACCAGTAAAACGCATCCAAATCTGACTTTTTTACTCGATGTTTCGGTTGATATCGGCTTAAAGAGACGAGAGGATGATGGCGATACCAATCGGCTGGAAGATGAAGCAAAAACCTTTCATCGAAAAGTTCGAGCTGCCTATCAACAATTAGCAGAAGAAAACCAAGGTCGTCGCTGGCATGTCATTGATGCCAAAAAACATATTGATGAAGTTGAAAAAGTGATTTGGGAGATTATTAGCACTAAATTAAAACTGGATAACGACGAGAGATAACAGATGCAAAAACTTCCAAAAGCAGTTAGGTTATTGATTGAGAAATTCGAACGCTTGCCTGGTATTGGTCCAAAATCAGCCCAACGCCTGGTGTTTTATTTGCTACATAACTCAGATCATGAACTCAATGAGTTTGCGTCACGGTTGGTAGCACTCAAGCGCGATACAAAAACTTGTAGTATCTGTCATTTTGTTGCTGAAACGGACCCTTGTCCAATTTGTGATGATGCATCTCGTGACCGGACGCAATTATGTGTGGTAGAGCAGGCATTAGATGTTTTGGCAATTGAGCGTTCTGAGCGGTTCAACGGTATTTATCATGTGTTGCATGGTTCTATTTCGCCACTTAACAACATTGGTCCAGATCAGTTGTATTTGCGTGATATTCTTGGTCGATTGGGTGAGGTTCAGGAATTGATTATCGCTACCAATCCTACTATGGAAGGCGAAGCGACTGCACTATATATTACTGAATTTATCAAGAAATCCAGTCAAATAAACCAAGATTTGTTGCAAATTAGTCGAATTGGACATGGGCTGCCGGTCGGTGCTGATATTGAGTATGCGGATGGCGTTACATTGGCACGAGCACTTGAGGGTCGTCGTCACATGTAGTTTTTTTCGAGTGTTGGCGAGATATAGTGGAAAAACTGGCCATGTCAGTGTGTTTTTTTACTTGAGCACCTACAACTCTCATGCTATGGTTACAGTTGCATGGCATCAGTCACTGCACATACACCGTACCAGCCCGAAATAGGGTGGCGGTTTTTTTATTACCTCAATGGTGTTTTTTGCAGTGATCATGATTGATGTCAGCAGTAGGTGTACTAAATATCCCTATTTTATAGGGCAAAAGGAGGCACACACATGCAGGTGATTGTTCAGGCAAAGACACTTCCAGTTACAGCAGCGCTTCGAGCGTTTGTAGAGCGACAGGCACAAAAATTAGTCAAGTTTGGAGTAAAAATAACTAAAGTTCGAGTGTATATGGAGAATGTGGCACGTAAAACGAGTGACCCACGTCGCAGTGAAGTTAGATATAAGGTTGAAGTCCCAGGCAAAGATTTGGTGGTGGAGAAGAAAGGGAATGATTTGTATGTGGTGGTGACTGAAGCCACTACAGGAGTGATGCGTCAACTTGCAAGACTTAAGGAGAAGCATCTTGGTAGGAAACGCCACACAACTACAGAAACCAACCAAATTTGAGTATCTACGGATCAAGTAATTGAGTATTAAGCTTGTCAAAAACTCGTCGTCACAGTATCCTGACTATATGACTGATTCAGCCACACCGTCAGGACAACAAAATCTCACCCAACAACTACCGTCCGTAGTTGATGATCAAGTTACTCAACCAATTACTGATCCATCAGGTGCCAATCCAAATGATCCTGCTACAGCCAATCCACTAGACGCACTCGAGCAAATTCTCAAAGATGCGAAAGCGAAAGCGGGAAAAAAACCAGAAGAGAGTGCTGTCGCCGCGGCACCACCTGCTGAGCCAGTTGCAGATGAAGCAACTCGATTAGCAGCTATCGCTGTTAAAGCAGAAGCTCAAGAAGTGGTTGATTCAGCCGCAATAGATGTACAACTTGACGCTCTCAAACAAGTTGCAGAGATGCCGGCATATGTTGCTCGTGTGGAACAAGATAAACAGAAGAAACAACAAGAAGACGAGAAAAAACAGATGGCCGATGAAAATGCCATCATGCAGCTTAGTCATACCAAAATTTAGGGATTTTTATGTCTGATTTCGGTAGTGAAGGTGGAGGATACGTGCCCAGCCAGTCACAGAGCTCGGCGAAGTCGACTATGCCAGGCTCGCCATCGCTTGGTAGTCCATTTGCCGGCAACTCACCAATGGGTGGCATGGGTGGAATGGGTGGCCTGGGTGGGGCATCTCCAGCGGGCAAGCCAACACCACCAAGAAATGTCGGCTCAATTGTCGAGGAGACAGTCAAGAGACCCGCTGAGGATATCGTTAAAGAGGCAAAGTCATTTTTTGATCTGAATCGTTTACTTGGTATTAATCCAGAAACAGATGGACCAGAGCAGCAAGCACATAAACAACAGTTGCATTCGAAGTGGCAAAGCATGACTCAGTCTGAGCAGCAGGTGGCACAACAACGGTATCAACAACTCGCAAAACAGAAACAAGTTGCGGAGCAGCAGAAAGCTGACTCACAGCGACAAAATGCCCAGCAGCAACAGTTAGTGATGCCAACAAGTACTAAAAAGGGTGCTGAGGGTCCAGGCGGAGGGAGTCGCAAGAAAATGATGACTCAACAGCTTAATCAAAACAGACAAAGCTTCAATAAAACTTCAAGCTCTGGCTAACACTGCACCCTGAAAACTTGGTACAATCAAGTTAGAACCTTGCAGTACAATAACCACCATGTCAACCCATATTCTCAGCACATTGACTGCCGATTCGCTTCAGGCGGGTGAGTTTGTCACAGTGTTCCCAGAATATTATCATCTCAAAGATTTCATTGAAAATAATCCCTGGCATGTACATCAATCGGTGTTTGATCATAGTGTGAAGGTGATGCGTAATTTTGAAGAAATTATGAGCTTCGAATTTTTACCATCAGAATCACGACGTCAAGCTATCGAATATTTTCAAACGAAAATAGCTGGTATTAGTCGACACGACCAGTTAAAAGCAATGATATTTTTACATGACATTGCCAAACCTTTAGTTTTTAAAGTGAATGAGGATGGTACTGCCGGTGCATCTTCGCTACACGAGGCTTTAGCTGCTGCACTAGTAGTTGATTTCCAACAGCGGTTGGAAATCAGTGACGAGGTGGTTGCTCGTATCAGACAAATGGTTTTATTGCATGGAACAATATCTGAAATTATCAATATTTCGCTTGAGAAAAAGGACCATGATAGTTTTTTGAAGTTATTTGAAAAACTGACGACTGGTTATACTACTGATTTGTTATGTTTTATTTTGGCGGATATTAAGGGTAGTGACCTTGATGTCAGCATGCCCCCAGCATTTCAAGAACGTATTTCCTTACTTACAACTTGGATAGATAGAGAGGTTTCCTTCAAATGAGTAATCGCCTAGTGTTATTTGACATCGATAAAACATTACTGACACATGGTTCTGCGCTTGGACATCAGGAGGCGTTTGGCTATGCTTTTCAACAAGTATATGGGGTAACTGCTCAAGCTGATTTTATTAAACACAATGGCATGACTGATTTGTCTGTGGCACTTATGGTGCTCACAGAAATGGGCATGGCCAAAGAAGATATTACTGCAAAGTTTCCAGAGTTCTCTCAAGTAATGAGTGATTATTATTTGGAGCACTGTCAGCATCAAGTGCTGGAGACAATGCCTGGTGTATTACCTCTACTTAAAATCCTTGCAGAGAAATCAATTATGATGGGACTGGTAACTGGTAACTTAGAGAAAATTGCCAGAGCGAAGATGGCTCAAGTTGGGGCAGAGCACTATTTTGTGGTTGGGGGTTTTGGCAGTGATCATTTGGAGCGCTCAGAATTAGTGAAATTTGCTGTTGATCGTGCACAGCGTCAACTTGGATTTGTGAATGACGGCCAAAATGTGTTTTTGGTTGGAGATACTCCAAAAGATGTGGCTGCTGGATTGGCAAGTGGTGTTAAAACAATTGGGGTAGCGGCAGGCATTTGTTCAGTTGCTGATCTTCAAGCTGCAGGAGCCGATTATGTTTTAGATTCATTGACAGAAGTTGATCGTTTTTTGGAGATCATAAAATGAAACTATACAACACACTGACTCGAGAAATCGAAACAGTTGTGCCGATGAACGGTACTCATTTAGGCTTATATGCCTGTGGTCCTACCGTATATGACTATGCTCACTTAGGTCATTTGCGCAAATACACCATGGATGATGTGTTGATTCGGACGCTGCGACATGCTGATTTTGAGGTGAAGTTTGTCCAAAATATTACTGATGTGGGTCATCTGACATCTGATTTGGATACCGGTGAAGACAAGCTGGAAAAAGGAGCTCGCAAATATCAGCAGACGGTTTGGGAAGTAGCTCAGCAATTTGAAGATTATTTCTTTCACTCAATGGATTTAATGGGGAATATTCGTCCAGATGTGAGTTGCCGGGCGACTGATCATATTCAACGACAGCTTGAACTAGTAGAAACTCTGGAGCAGAAGGGATTTACCTATGTGATTCCAGAAGACGGTGTGTATTTTGATACCAGCAAACTACCTGACTATGGCAAATTAGCTCGTATAAAGCGATCTGAATTGCTTGAAGGTGCTCGAGTTGAGATGGTACCTGGTAAGCGATTACCAACAGATTTCGCACTTTGGAAATTCGAAAAACCAGGTGAAAATCGAGCAATGGTCTGGGAGAGTCCTTGGGCAAAACGCAGTTTTCCTGGATGGCACATTGAATGTTCAGCAATGAGCATGGAGCACCTGGGAGAGCAGTTTGACATCCATACTGGAGGAATTGACCACATTCCAGTGCATCACACCAATGAAATCGCTCAAAGTGAAGCCGCGACTGGTAAAAAACCATTTGTGAAATATTGGGTGCACCACAATTTTCTACGCATTGATGGAGAAAAGATGAGTAAGTCACTGGGTAACTTCTACACAATTGATGACTTAGTCAAACGAGGGGCGAGTCCCCAAGCAATGAGACTATTATTTCTCAGTTCTCACTATCGATCAGAACTAAATTTTACTTGGGAATCGCTGCTCGGAATGCAGAAATCTTGGACCAAATTAGTCCAGATTGTACAACGTACTCATCTCGAATTAGATTCGCAACCATTAGCTGACGAATCTGAGGCACAACAACTACAAAAGTGGCAAGCACAGTTTTTTGCTGCCATGGAGAATGACTTAGCGACTCCCGAAGCAATGTCAGTGTTTTGGCAAGTGGCGAAGGCCACAGTTAATTCACAAGGAAAATATCGACTGTTATTAGAATTCGATCAAGTATTGGGATTGGGGTTGGCAAGGATTGATGGAACGACTGTTGCTATTCAAAAACAGACAATTGATCCATCAAATCTAGCTGACGAAGCAACAAAATTACTTGCAGATCGACAACGAGCTCGTGATCAAAAAAATTGGCAAGCAGCCGATGCAATTCGCCACCAACTTGAAGAGTTAGGGTATACAGTTACCGATCGATCAGATGGTACTCAGCAGTTACTCAAAACTCAGTCTGAAGATTAATTTGGTGGCAACACTCCTAATTTACGGAGCGAGCAAAAATCATTTTTTCCGATGATCACGTGATCTAATAATTGAATGCCCATAAGCTCACAAGCGGTGTGTAATCGGGCTGTGACCGTGAGATCATCTGGACTAGGACTCGGATCACCCGATGGATGGTTGTGCACTAAAACACAGATGGCTGATGGTAAAACGAACGCCTGGTGGAGCAGGGTGATTGGCTCAAGTAGTGCAAAATTATGTCCACCAACCGCTAAGGTATGTTTTTGTATCAGTTTATTGCGTCCATCAAGATAGAGTGCAATCACATATTCTTGTTTATAACGTTGCAACTCACTGCACGATTGATAGATATCTTTTGGACTCAGAATAGTTGGAGTTTGATTATTTGACAGTCTACTGCTGAGCTCGACAACTGCTTGCAGCTTAAGGAGCTGATTTTTGCCGATCTGTATTTGGGTTAAATCGATGGTACTCAAGCGATTTGTTTCAATTATTGGTGATAATTTTGCACTGAGTGCATATACAGACTGTTTACTGGTGCCACTACCTAAAATTAAGGCCAGTAATTCTGTGACAGATAGATTTGCAATTCCAAATGTAGATGCTTTTTCCCTTGGTTTTAGAGATATTTTTTTTGTTTTTGTCTGGAAATTTGATTTTGCTAGTGACATTAAGTCTCTAGTATAATGAGAGTTACCGACGGCTAACTGATAGAGTTGTCGGGATGCACCTTAAGTAGTCGATCAAAAAGTGCTGTGAGTTCAGCATCGGTCATATCTTGAGTAACTATTCCTAGTTTGCCAGCCCAACGCGTGCCGGGTAGGACAATGGTTGGTTGGCTCAGATCGAGCACAAACAGTACTGGAATCAAATGGCTCTGTGAACATTCCTTTATCGATTCGAGCAGTGATACGATTTTTGTTGGTGCAAAGCGAGTGCTTATACATACCACTGCAGGTTGGTGTGCACTCAACAGTTGTAATGCCTGGCCGAAAGTCTGGGCAGTTGCAATAGTAAAATTTGAATCGAAGAAATTTTGTAGCGAATTTGGTAGCGGTTTAGGATCGACAACGAGAAGTAATGGTTTGGAGGAAGTGTCGACAAATGCTTGAAGAGTATCTAACATGAATAGACTTATTCTACAGAAAATAGATAAATAATGTCAACCAATAACCTAACCCACATCATGGCCGAAAAAATCCGAGCAGCTCGTCAAGAACTCGGCATGTCACAAAAAGATTTTGGCCTAGCACTGCAGTTGTCAGACAAAGCGGTGAGTGCGTACGAGGTTGGACGGGTGATGCCAACAGTAGAGACTGTGGCTCAGATTAGTAAGCTAACGAGTAAACCAATCGGATATTTTTTTGGTGAGACTGGCGATCGCAAACTTGAACTACAGATTCAGATCAAGGAAATTGAGCGTGAATTATTGAAGACCAAACAGGCTCTCGCAGCCCAATCCGAATAATTTTTTGGGTATCGCCGGAAAGCTATTTTTCCATTTCTTGTAAAAATGCCATGACTCGGCCATACGTAGTTAGGTTGTGCAATGTGGCTAGTTGGAATGCTAGTGCATCTCCAACTTTGAAAAGATGGTGCAAATAGGCTGGACTATAGCTTGTGCATAATGGACAGCGGCAATCGTCGTCAAGTGGAGTGGTTTGCGTAGCGAAGACAGATCGTTTGAGGTAGGCATAAGTCATCCACTCAGTTCGAACAACAGTTTCTGGTTTTGTAATAAGTTGGGGGTAGAGCTCTCTGAGCTTGGTTTCATCGAGAATATAGAGTCGGTGATGTCGAGCGTCACGAGTTGGCAAGACGCAGTCAAAAAAATCATAGCCCATTTGTCGCAGTCGGATGATGTTTTCTGGGGTGCCAACACCAAGTGCAAATCGCGGGAATTCATCAGGCGTCAGGCTTGCATTAAGTGCGCAAAACTCATAATCAAACTCACCTGTTTTTGCAAATGGCCAACCACCAAGTCCATACCCATCAAAACCAATTTCAAGTAATGCATTAGCACAAATTGTTCGCCACTTTTTATTGTCATGGCCTTGAATCGGTGCAAATAACTTAGGGCGTTTGGGATCAGAGAGACCTTGAAAACCATTGAGAATCAGCTGACGCTCAAACTCAGCTTTTGAGCGTTTAGCCCAATCAATAGTCCGCCTGACGCTTGTCTCCAGCCGTTCATCATCTGCATCTGGGGGAGTGAAGTCATCAAGGCAAATCATGATATTGCTACCGATTCCAAACTGGATCTCGATCGATTTCTCAGGTGTAAAAATTTCTTTGTGCTGTTTTTTGCTGTCTCGGTACAGCACCACGCCATCATCTACTACTTTGCCGATATCGGGATTTTTAGCAATTAACGAAAAAAGTTGAAAGCCACCTGAGTCGGAGGTGATAAACCCTGGCCAATGCATCATGGTATGCACTCCACCAATTTTCTTGAGTACGTCTAAGCCCGGTTGAGTTCGCAGATGATAGGTGTTGACCACGACTCCAGATATACCGGCCTCAGTCACCTGATTTGGTTGCAAATTTCGCACTACTGCCAAAGTAGCATCTGGCAAGTAAGTGGGCAGTGAATATGCATTATTTTTTAATGTGTACGATTTCATAAAAGCTTACTGACTAGGGTTTCTTGTTGACGATTTCAGGATGCCAGAGCGTCATCTCAGCGTTAGGATCGCCGTCAATAATGCGATTGACGACTTCGACACCCTGCATAAAAGTATGGTCCATGTTCGAAACCTCATATTTCCAGGCTCCAAATCGACCACGAGAGTATATGTCATATTTTTCAAAACCATGTAAAGCATCATCAAGATAGAGATCTCGGTCGAGGGTTGGGGTGGGGTAACCAAGGACAGCACTATGGTGCCAAGTACTAATGATTTTGTCAGCTGCTTCAATCAAGGTGACTTTCTTTAAGCCTTCAATAACTGCATCAATTATCATTTGTCGCCTCTTCTTTGATGAGTAAAATTTGCCCTCAAAAAGTGGCATATGGTCTGATTCAGAGACCTCACACATCAATGACCAATGTCGATTGCTGTCAGGAACATTTGCAGGAGAATAGTTGGAGAACACAGTGACTCTGAAAAAAGGCACATCACTTTCTGGATAGTACATCCAACACTTGGTTTTTAGTTTGTCACTCGGTTTGCCTTCTAAGCCGATACCAACAACATGCACTGTGGATGAGCGACAAATCTTGGTGATTTTCTCTGTTTGCAGTGAAGGCGGCACAGTTTTTGGCAAAGTGGTGACTGCATGCAGTTGCGAGAGTGGCATAGTTGAGACCAGGTGTTGATACTCAATCGTCTCGCCAGTACTCAGTGTTGCTTTGTGGGCAGTTGCATCAATGGCAACTACTTTGGTGTGATATTGGAACTGTTTTTTGGGAATAGTTTCAGCAATTTGTCTCCAGAGTTCACCAGTGCCGCCTTTGCTGGGAAAATAAAAAACATGATTTGGACCCCAAGCGACGTCATCTTTTTCGAGTAGTATATTCTCGAGTGTTTTATCAATATCCACGTTGGCAACTCGATCACCAACCCATTTCGGACTCATTATTTCGAGTGGTTGGCACCACATTTTTTGGTTATATGGGAACAAAAAATGTTTGGCGATACCTTCTCCAAAACTTTGTAAAATCCAATCGCGGAAGGTTTTTGGCTTCGATGTCTTTTTGCTTAAACTTAGTTTTAATAGTCCAGAAACACAGTGCCAGAGTGCGATTTTAGGCAGATGCCGTAAATTATTTTGGAATGGGTAGGGAATAAATCGGTTATACAGCCAAACCCAAGCTTCTCGTTGATGTGCGTGAGTTTCTTTGCCAAGCACAGCGGTGAAGACACGGTCGAAATAATCATAGTGAGAGTGCACTACATGTCCACCGATATCCCAGGTAAAACCTTGGTCATCTACAAAAGAGGTGGCGAGGCCACCGGGATATCCAGCAGCCTCAACCACTAAAAAGTCAGTTTGATTTAGTTCATGCAGTCGATGGGCACTACCAAGTCCACAAGGACCAGCACCGACAATTAGGATAGGAACTACTCGGTCTGACATGCATTTCTTTCAGATACTATTCACCTTCAGATGACTCTGGGGCAGACTCCATCAGTAATTTAATATCGTCAGGTAAGTCTTTTTCCATTGATTTACCCTGATATTTTTTCTCTTCACCTGCACCACTGCCACCTACGGAACCTGGGGCTGTTTGGCCTTGTTGTTCGCCATATTTCATCATTTCTTCTTGATTCATTGCACTGAAATCAACGAATTTGACGTTTGCTGGTGGGACAAACTCACTGTCATTAAGCTCGATCACATCGCAGTTAACTTCGTAATTAACATCAGTCTCGAACTTAGAGATCTCGGGGTTGCTGGCTTCAGTTTCTGGAATTGCAGCGTCTTCCATTGTATCTTTGCCATAGTCCATCATTTTTTTAGTATCTTCTTCACTTGGCAACTTTGTTTTTAGACCTGACTCAGCACCTTCTTCCCACATATAGGTATATTCGGTGTCGTTGAGAAAATAACTCTTGGTTTGTTTCGGAGAGGGATTTTCACTATCTGACTCGGCATACATTGCGGTAGTACCACCCATGCCTGTACCAGAGAACTTCATCTTTTTACCCTTGATATAATATTCAATGGTTGAGTTGTTTTTCTTATCGGTGACGGTGCATTTTCCAGATTTGCCTGTGGCCATCATCATCGAGAGTTTTCCGGCTTCGGCTACTTGTTCGAGTTTTCCTTGTGGAGCACCAGTTTTATTTAAAAATGGGATCTTAGACTGAAGTGTTGCTAGCGGGCTGGTACAACCGGCTAACAAGATACTACTTGCCAGTACTGCTGGCAGTGCAATTTTTGTTGCTTTCATAGCTTCCTGTTGTTTTATACTATACCGATTATATGCGATATTTTTACTCGGGGTAGAGTAGTTATAGTCAAGACTTATGAAAATTTTAGTTTTTTCTGACACACACCTAACTAATGTGTTTGATGCCGCTCGATTTGAGGCCATGACAAAAATGATTGCTGAGGTAGATCAAGTGATCATCAACGGCGATTTTTGGGACGGCTATATTATCAAGTTCAATGAGTTTGTTGAATCTGGTTGGAATCAACTATTTCCACTTTTGAAACAAAAAAATGCTGTGTATGTTCATGGTAACCACGATCGTGCTGAGTTAACTGATGAACGGGTGAGTCTATTTTCAGTACTAGAGACACATGAGCATCGACTCAGAGTTGGAGAGTATGAATATATTTTTACTCACGGACATCTGATTTCTCCCTCGTTTGATGGCGGTAAGCGATTCAAAATTGATAAATGGCAATTTGGAAATAGAAGATTGATTGCTAAATTAGGAGCCATGATCACACTATTTATGGAGAACTTGAGCACTCGGCTTTTTGGAGTCGCTGTTTTTCATGTTGGAGGGACGCACAACATTAAGTTTAAGCGTTGGGCAAAGCATCGCTTAGAACCACATCAACGAATAGTCTGTGGACATTCTCATACTGCTGAGGTGAATAACCGGCGGGGTTTCTATAATTCTGGAGCATGGAATTATGGAGCAATTTCTTGTCTACTCATCAGTGAAGAGGGGGTGGAATTGCATCGTCGAAAATACTAACAACAATTAATGGGTCACAAGTATGTGATTCATTTAGTACACTACATATATGATTCTAGAGGCAAATGAAGCTGAACTTGAGAATAGGAAAGGTGGGGGGCAGCCTTCTGCTGACAGAAAACCATCACCTGAGGTCGAGAGGTCAGTATTCAAGATTGTTCATGAGGCGGATTTTTCCTGTCAATATTGTGGACAAGGGGCAGAAACATTCGAAAAAGCATTTCCTGATAATACCTGTCCGCACTGTGGTGCGGGAGCTCATAAGTGTGATGAGCGGTTATTTGTTGATGAATTACCAAACATTGATCAGAGCTTTTTGGTGATATTTGCAGATGACACAAAAGGTGCAGTAGCTGCTTTACTGACTGAGTTGCAAGCAAAAGGGGCGCACGTGCTCACCCTTGAAGATTTAATGCCAAATGGAATGTCGACAAAAATGGCTCCATTTGTTTTACAAGAAGCTGCTGTAAGAGCTCCTTGGATCTTATTCGTGCCGTCAGCACAGTTTGAAGATAAAACTGAGCACAGAGATGACATGATCCTTGATGTGGTTTTTTCACAAATTTTACGTGGCCAACCAAAGAAAATAATGCCAGTGTATCTAGATCGGAAACATGTTAATTTTGCACCATTTATGTTGAATACCAGACTGGGAATTTTCTTAGATAATGATTGTGAACAGGGGATTGGTTTTGAAAAAAAATGGTTTTTAGATCAAGTTCCAAAACTTATGGCTGACATTCAGGGGTCCACAGCTGCTTGATTTATTGCAATTGCGAAAGCTTATCTCGCTGTAAATATCACTCAGTAGCCACTTAATTTCTCTAGTACAATACCAATATGTCTTTATCTATCGGAATTGTTGGTCTTCCAAATGTCGGTAAATCGACACTATTTAACGCATTGCTTAAAAAACAAATTGCCTTAGCGGCAAATTATCCCTTTGCCACCATCGAACCAAATGTGGGTATCTGTGAAGTTCCTGATTCTCGATTGCCTGTATTGGCAGAGATAGTCCACACATCGGTAATTAAGCCAGCTGTGGTCGAGGTTGTGGATATTGCTGGTTTAGTGAAGGGCGCTGCAACTGGAGAGGGTCTGGGCAATAAATTTTTGTCTCATATCCGCGAAACCAGTGCTATTTGTCATGTACTGCGATCTTTTAGCGACGACAGTATTTTACGCGAAGGCGCAGTTAGTCCTGAAGCTGATTTGGCTACCATTCGTACTGAGTTGCAGTTGTCTGACCTTGAGACTTTGGAGAAACAAAAAGAGCCAAAAAATGTCAAAACACCAGAATTGCTGAAGCGTTGGCAGGCGGTACAGGTTCTCAAGTCTCGAGTAAGTGCTGGCCAGATGGCAATTGATAAATCAGAAAAAGATGAAAACCTATTGTTGGCTGCTAAAGAGTTGTGTCTGTTGACTGCCAAACGCGAGATTTATGTGATTAATGTTGACGAATCTGAGGTCAGTAAACAGACAGAACTTGCCAAGGAATTCGCCAAGCGACTGAACGCAGACGCTAATCACATTGTGATTATTAGTGCCAGAATTGAAAGTGAGTTGAGTAGTTTGTGTGAAGAGGACCAGAAGTTATATTTGCAGGATTTAGGACTCGAAAAGAGTGGTCTTGAGCGGTTGGCTGAGGTAGCTTACAAATCACTTAATTTGCAAAGTTTTCTAACTGCTGGGGAATTGGAGGTTAAGGCCTGGACTATCGAGCAAGGCACTAAGGCTCCGCAAGCCGCTGCCGTCATCCATACAGATTTCGAGAAAAACTTCATCAAGGCAAAGGTTGCTAGCTATGCAGATTTTGTGCAGGAAAAAGGCTGGAGTGGAGTACGAGAAAAAGGCAAGATGAGACTCGAGGGTCGAGACTATGTAATGCATGAGGGCGATATTGTAGAGTTTATGATTGGGAAATAGATCGCTGTGTAGGTGTATAGTTACAATATATGACTGAAACACTAATTCATAAACCAGACGGAGCACCCAAAAAACCGAAAGTCGAAATGCCAAGCCAGACTTGGCTAAAAAAAGCACTCGAACACCTTCCAGATTCGGTAGTTAAAAAATTCAAGTTGCGAGAAAAGTTGCTGGGCACATCTGAGCCTGTTGTCGCTGAGCCTAATTCAATAGCTGCTGAGCAAGACGAACCCGATCCAGATTTTGAGAAGATTAAAGCAATGACATTAGCAGATCTTGACCCAGAGAGATGGTTTGATCCAGAACTCAACTTTTATACATTGGAAGAGATTAACGCTTTGCAACATCAGGCAGAATACTCTATTAAGGGTGTGAACTTAACTTTTTCAGTCATGGTGCAAAACGGGCGTAAATACATGGAAAACCAAGTGGTTGCAGTCGACGTTCAAGGATACCGACAGGGTGATATTTCACTTGGTTTTAGTCTTGTACCAGATACCATGAACGAACCACTTCGGAGTGGAAAATACGAATTAATGTTGGGAAATAGCGCTTTGTCAGTGCCAGATGGTCAGTCATCATCATTTGGATATGTGCGAATTGAACGTGAGGAGCCCAAGGCGGCCAGATTAGAGGCAGAGCGGGTGTTATTGGTTGCCCATCAGGCGATGACAGACTTTATGCTGCAGCACCAGCCACCACACTCACAACCAGAACTCTTTGCGTCGATTAAAGCTGCTGTCCAAAAAACGGCTGGTGAGAACTTTGTGATGGACACAACTTGGAATGTGGGCGGTTTCGAATAAACGTGGCAAGCAACTTACCAGTGGAGATTCTTCAAATATTGAGGTAAAATACCGCTTCAAGGCTGTTGTTTGGTCAAACTCCAAACTCCATTATAAAAGCAGCGTTAAAAAGGAATTACATGCCAAAAGTGTCAGCAAACACTCGCCAATACGAATTGACCTACTTATTGCAAGTTGGTTATACCGATTCAGAGGTGATGCAGATTAAAAAAGAGATTGAAGAAATCGCTAAAAAGCGAAAAGGCACAGTTGATAAAGTAGAGGATTGGGGCAAAAAACCACTCGCTTACAAACTCAAGAAAACTGGCAAGACTCATGAAGAAGCAGTGTACGTGTACACCGAGATGAGTTTTGAACCCACTCAAGCTCAAGCTTTTGAGCGTGATATGTATCTCAACGCTAAAGTACTCAGACATTTATTTGTAATCGCTGGCGATGAGGAAGCTTTCCTTGGAGCAGCACCTGTTGAGGTAGTAGAGTAAGGAGTTATAAGATTGTTGTCAGTTACTACTTATATATGTAGGTTAGTAACAAAATAACAGAGAGGTAGATATGTCAGTTCGCTCCCTAAACAAAGTTATGTTGATTGGAAATCTCACCAGAGATCCCAACCTTCGTTTTACGCCAAATAGTACTGCAGTTTGTTCATTCGGCATTGCAACTAATCGTGCTTGGACTCCAGCTGATGGCGGTGAGAAGCAAGAACGTGTGGACTTTCATAACATTGTCGCTTGGGCAAAGTTAGCCGAGATTTGTGGCCAACTATTGCACAAGGGTGACAAAGTATATGTTGAGGGTCGGATGCAAACTCGTGACTGGAAGACTGAAGAGGGTGCAGAGCGTCGCATTACCGAAATTGTGATCGACAACATGATGCTATTTAACTCAAGAGGCCGAGGAGATGGTGAGATGAGTAACGATGATATGGGCATGGACGAGATGGAGCAAGCAGCCCCAGCCGCCAAGCCAGTATCTAGAGCAAAAAAAGCAGTAGAAAACGTACAAGTAGCTGAGGACGTATCAGACGATATTCCATTTTAATAAGTAATTACTAAACGTACTATCTCGCTAGTATGCGAGATTGACCAAAAAATTGGTCAACCGGAGAACGTGCATTATGAATAAAAAACGCACCACCAGACATCAAGCAAGAGCCCCAAAGGCTGACAAACGCCTGACTTTTTCGTACAAGCGTGTTGGCGAACTCAGACACTATGTGACTGAGCAGGGTTCCATTTTGCCCAGATTGAAGACTGGTTTGTCACAAAAACAGCAACGCCATTTGGCCGTTGAGGTAAAGAGAGCTCGTCATTTGGCGATGCTACCTTTTACTCAAACTGTTTAATTTTAATTAAAACGAAAATGAAAATCCTCCATGAAAGTGGGGGATTTTTTTGCCATTTTAGAGTATTTTTTCTCGAGCCTTGCCATTTTTTGGTGCAGAGTGATTTGTTAAGCTAGTCTATGCGTATCATGGCTTGGTGGCGTACAATTGAACCTCTATGAAGCTGAAATTCTCACATCTAGCCACGACCCTGATCGGGATCCTCATTTTAGTGCTTGGGGGAGTCATTGGTTTTAGATATGGTGCCACGGGTAGTTTGCCATTCAGCTCAGAACGATTTTTAAATTTCTCAGTTCAAAAACTTGGAGGTGCTAACGCATTAGCTCGAGTTACTGGTAGTAAAGAGCCACAACAAGTTTCCAAAGAACCAGTCGATTTTAATATTTTTTGGGAAGTGTGGAGTGTTTTAGAGCGAGATTATTTAGAGCCTGAAAAAATCGATCCTAAAAAGATGGTTGATGGTGCCATAGGTGGTATGACAGCTGCACTTGGCGATCCATACACCATGTACTTACCACCAGACGACAATGAACGCAGTAGCGAAGATTTGGCTGGTAGTTTTTTTGGAGTCGGAATCGAGTTGGGGTATGTTGAAAATACCTTAGCAGTGATTGCACCAATTAAAGATGGACCTGCAGACAAATTAGGTGTTAAGGCGGGAGATCTGATAATTCACGTTAAAGACGCAACAAATGAACTTGACGAAGACACAACAGGGTGGTCACTTGACCAAGCTGTGAAACATATTCGCGGGAAGCGGGGGACTCAAGTTATTTTGAGATTAGTGAGGACTGCTGAGGGTGATCGTAAACCATTCGATGTCACTATTACTCGAGATGAAATAATCGTAAAATCGGTTACTTTAGAGTTCGTCGAACATAATGGTGTCCGTGTAGCACATCTTAAACTCTCAAAATTTGGTGAACGCACAACTTCGGAGTGGGATGAGGCTGTAAAACAAATTTTGAATCAAAGAAAGCAAATCAAGGGCATCGTTTTGGATTTACGCAATAACCCTGGTGGTTTCTTTGACACCTCGATCGAAGTTGCAAGTGATTTTATTAAAAAGGACGTGATCGTGAGTCAACAAACCAAATTCCGTTCACAAAACTACGTTTCGAGTGGTAAAAATCGCCTGACAGGGATTCCACTCATTATTACAGTTAACAGAGGTAGTGCCTCAGCCTCAGAAATTGTAGCCGGAGCCCTACGTGATGATTCAGGAATTAAATTAGTTGGTGAAAAAACTTTTGGGAAAGGAACAGTCCAAGATCGTAGAGAACTGTCGAACGGCGGGGGATTACACGTCACCATCGGTCGTTGGTTGCTACCAAAAGGCAGCTGGATTCATAAAGAAGGTATTCCTGTCGATATTGAAGTGAAAGACGATGATAAAGCAGATGGTGATGAAGTACTGTTTAAGGCAATTGAGTCTTTATAGCACTAAACCCTAACTTGAATTAAAAAACCTCGCTGAATCAGCGAGGTTTTTGGTTTTACCAGTACAGGAAAAATTACTCTGGTAGATTTTCAAGTTTGGCATGCACTAATCCCAGCATTCCGTTCAAGTCACCCTCAACAATTCGTTCAAGACTATACCAGGACTCATTGATTCGATGATCAGTGACGCGATTTTGTGGATAGTTGTAGGTACGAATTTTCTCAGATCGCATATTGCGACCGATTGCTGACCGAGCTTGACCAACGGCAGCCATCCGTTCTTCTTCTTGGTTTTCCCAGAGTCTCGCTCGGAGCAAATCAAGGGCGATATCTCGGTTTTGGGTTTGTTTGCGTTCAGACCGAGCTTTAACTACAATCCCAGTGGGTCGATGAGTCAGCTCAACAGCACTATTTACTTTGTTGACGTTTTGACCACCAGCACCACCAGCTCGAGTAAAATGCCACTCAAGTTCGTCATCACGGATCACAATTGCCTTGGCTGGAACTTCGGGTAAAACAGCCACAGAGGCAGTTGAAGTGTGTACTCGACCCTGCGATTCAGTAGTTGGCACTCGTTGAACTCGATGCACTCCAGTTTCATATTTGAAGAGTTCGTATGGATAGATGATGACTGTTTGTGAGGGCGTTGATGGTTTCAAAGGGTCTTCACTAGGGATTTCAGGTAAAACTAGTTCAGTGCGACCACTAACCTTGATGACATCGTCATCAACCATTTCGGCTTTCAAGCCTGCGTTTTCAATATAGCGAATATACATCCGCAGCAGGTCTTCGCCCCATAATTTTGCTTCATCACCACCAGCACCACCTCGAATTTCCAAAATAGCTTTGGCTGTGGAAGTTTGGATCTCAGTGACTTCTTCGTCATCAGAACCAGCTGCTAGTTGGGCTGCCGCATCTTCTAGCATTTGTTTTTGAGTGGTTAGTGCCAAAATGTCTTGTTCTGCCAACTCTTTCATTTCTGGGTCAGCAAGCAGTGTTTGAGCCTCAGCAATTTGTTTTTCAAGCTGTTCAATCTGGCTGCTGTATGGATTTGGTGTCAAAGACATAATTAATTATACGGTGTAGTTAGTTGTACTAAAAAGCCAGGCATAAATGCCTGGCTTAATCAAATTTCGATAGGGTAGCTACTCAGCTTTTTTTGCGGCTTCAGGAGCTTTCTCTTGCTTGCGGAGCTCAGTTTGTTGCTCTCGCAAAATCTCTTGATAACTCTTGGAGGCATCATTACCAGACTTAGATTTCTTAGTCTGTTTGGCTGAAGCATCTGCTTGCTTTTGTTTGGCAAGGTTAAGCTTCTGGATGAAGCGATCAACTCGACCCTGTCGATCTACAAAACGCATCTCGCCAGTAAAAAATGGGTGACAGGCACTGCAGATATCGATCTTAAGGGTTTGACTTGAAGAGCCAGTGGTAAAGCTATTGCCACAGCCACAAGTGACTACGCAGTCATGATGCCAGTTTGGATGAATACCTTTTTTCATTACGATCCTTTTACAAAATTGTCAACGGAGAGTGATTATACCATGGGATCCAGAGCTACGCGATTGACAATGTCAGTGATTTTACCTCCATTAATAAATTAAAATCAATCAATTGTCAAACTCAACTCAAGTAAACGTGCAACTAGGCAATCATTTTCTTGAATTTAACTAGGCTGAATTTTTTCTGAGCCAGCCACACTCCAAGTCCAATGATTACTAAGGCAACTGTTTGCCAGACTGTTACTTTTTCGTGAAGCAGAATTATGCCGAGTGGAACAAAAACTAATGGCTGTAAATACCAAAAGAGACTAGCTTCAGATGCTTCAACATGTTCTTGGCCATGAATATATGCGGTCAAGCCAATGATTGACCCAAAAACGGCCATAAACCAACTGGCAAACCAAACACTGGGGTGTTGCCAATCTGAAATGATTACGGTCAATAGACTGGGTACTGACCAACCAGTTTCCCATAAGCTAAGCAGTGCAAATGATATCAGTCCGACCCAAAAACTAATTCCAGAAACAAATAACTTTGGCAGACCTCGGTAGTGTGTTTTTGCCAGGATAAAGTAAACAGTTGTGGTTAGATTTTGGCCGATGATTAGTGCGTTTCCCAAAAAACTGGAGGTGACACCAGTGGTGCCGGCAACATTTTTTCCAGATAAATATACTAACAAAAATGGTTCAACTGTAAGTATTACCGTCCCCAAAAATGCTAGACCCAAGCCTTGCCACTCATGTTTTTCTTGCCTCTCATGGAGAAATAAAATACCGGCTAAAGTGAGGAAGATTGGGGCAGTAGTTGAAATAAAACTTGCTTCAAGTGCAGTAGTTTTATCGAGACCAATGTATAGCAAAGCTAGTGTAAGGGTTAGTCCGATGAGCTCTAAACCAACTATTTTCCCAATAACCGAATTTTTGTGTTTTACTTCTTTCCAGTGTTTCGCAATAAAACCTATGGAAAGGATTGCAGCAATAAAATAGCGGTACAGTAAAAACCGAAATGGAGTGGTGAACTCGAGTGCAGGCTTCACTGCAATCATGGCTGCTCCCCAGCAGAGTGTATTTATGAGTAAGTAGCCATATGAAATCAGTCGCAACTTGTTAGGGTTGTTGGTTATTTTTGATTTTTTACTGAGTGATGACACTTGGGCAGGTGCTCTCAACTATTTTTTTAGTAGTTTGATAGCCTCGGTAATTGATACAGTTTGTTGGGTTCTGTCAGAAAGTTTTTTCAAATTGATGGTGCCCGTTGCCAACTCATCTTGTCCCACAACCGCAACCCAGGGGATACCTTTTTGATCAGCGATTTTAAATTGTTTGCCCAGTTTATCAACAGATGGATACACCTCTGTAGCAATTCCTGCTTGGCGTAGTTGCTGTGCAATGGCTAGGTTTTGCTCGGTTAACTCAGCAGAGAAAATAGTCATCAGTACAGTTGCTGTGCTTTGTTGACCTTGTGAAAATAGTTGCTTTTCCTTGGCAGCTTCTACCATTCGATCAAAACCAAAGGCGACACCAACTGCGGGCATAGTTGGCCCACCGAGTTGTTCAATTAACTGGTCGTAACGACCACCTCCACCAAATGATCCAAGTGAATATTCTGGGATTGTGATTTCAAAAATCATTCCAGTGTAGTAATCGAGTCCGCGTGCTAGGTTGGAACTGAATTGTAGCCGGTCAGCCGGAACTCCAAGAGCTTGTGCAAGCTTGAGAATGTTTTGGAGATTTTCAGATGGTTTGGCGATCGCAAGGGCACTGAGTGCAGCTCTAGCTGATTTTTCATCAAGTCCTTTGCTAATCAATTCCGAAACAACTTCGTCGACTGTTTGCTTGTCGAGCTTATCAATTGATTGGATAAGTGACATCACACTCACTTTTTCGGTAGCAAATGGGGTGAGTGTGGAGAATAGAACTTGGCGGTCATTAACTTTTAAAATAACAGTGGTGAAACCAACTTCTTGGAAGCTAGCATAGGCACAGGCTAAGATTTCTGCGTCTGCGATCGCATCAGTTGAGCCGAGCACGTCAATGTCACACTGGGTAAATTCACGGAATCGACCCTTTTGAGGTTTATCAGCTCGGAAAACATTTTGAATCTGGTAACGTCGAAAGTATTTTGGCAAATCGCTTTGATATTGTGCCAGCACTCTTGCAGTAGGAACTGTTTGATCGTAGCGTAACCCAACTTGACGGTCGCCTTTATCACTGAAGGTATACACTAATTTGTCTGCCTCAGCTCCGTATTTGCCTAGAAGTAGCGAGGCATATTCAAGTGTTGGGGTTTCGAGTGGCTCGAAACCAAATCGCCGAAAAGTTGATTTAATTTTTTCAGAGAGCAAATCTCGAAGTCGTTTTTCAGCTGGCAGGAAGTCGCGAAAGCCCTTAAGTGTTTGTAAATTAGTTGCCATATAAGCCTTTATTTTGCAGTTTTGTCTTGACTGTATTATGCCATTAAATGGTATAAAATAGGGAACCGAGTCGGCTCGACTAGCCGGCAAAAAATGGGCTAATAGTATAACGGTAGTACGCAGCATTCGCATTGCTGATGTCCGGGTTCAATTCCCGGTTGGTCCACAAATAAACAATAGTTGTTACAATCATTTTTTATGACTTCAAAAACCCCAGTTCGTTTTATTTATTTTGATGTTGGTGGCGTGCTATTGGCTTTTTATCACATTCGTTTTGACATGCCAAAAGAGTGGGGAATTGATCCAAACGAATATGCTGAAGTTTTGACAGCAATTGAACCTGACCGAGCAACTGGCAAGATTACTGATGCAGATGCAGAGCGGATACTGACTGCAAAATTTGGTGACAAAATTCCTAAAGGGTATTTGGCAAGTGCTCAATTTGTGGAGCGATTTCGGCCCATTAAGCCAATGCATGACATGGTTGTACAGTTGAGTAAAAAATATCGAATTGGTTTACTCACTAATGTCAGCGAGCAGGTCTGGAATCGGGGACATGGAGACTTTGCACATATTTACCCAGCGGTAGAGTTTGACCAGATCGTTGCCTCATATCGAGAAAAAGTGGCCAAACCTGACCCAGAAATTTATCGACGGGCAATCGAAAGAACTGGCTTGCCAGCCAATCAGATTTGCTTTGTGGATGATTTGCAAGAAAATCTAGATGTTGCAGCACAATTGGGGATGGTGACGGTACTCTCCGTGCCCGACGATATCGCAATCACTGTCAATCAACTTCAAGAAATGTTTCTTGACTAAGTGCTGTAAATTGTGAGCAAAATGCTTACTATAACTCCAGCACCCATTCCAGTTCATCATCATATTCACCTTGCCATTTAACACTTTTTGGTCGTCGACCCCAGTTTTTGAAACCAAGTGCCTGGTAAAAAGCTGCACCTTGAATATTCTTTGCATTACAACCGACGAAAAGTTGCTCGATTACGGTCTGTGCTCGCAATAATTCAGTCGCATAGGTAATCAGTTGCTGGGCTAGTTTTTGACGCCTGAAATCCTTGGCAATATATAAATTATAGAGAAAAGCTAAGTGATGTTGCTTTGGTAAGTATGAGCCGCCGAGTTGGATGTACCCAACTAACTGCTGGTCAATAAATACACCATGGTAGCCAAAAACAGGGGGATATACGGCAGCTTTAAGTTCATACTCATAAGAAATCAAGCTTTTTTTCTGCTCAGTTGCTACTGTAGATAAAAAACTTTCAGGATTGACCGTCAAAGCTTCAAGTCTTAGTGTTTGGTAGTGTTTAGCATCAGAAGTATCGAGTTGTCTGAAGGTGATGTTACTCATGTTTTTTGTTCTGTGGTAATCAGTAGCCCATTTGCAGTAACTAGTACAGTATTTTCAAAACGATAACCAAACTCTCCAGTGAGATACACACCTGGCTCGATGGTTATCGTCATTCCAGGCAGTAACGGTTGATAGTTTCGACTTGATACAGATGGTGGCTCATGAATTTCGAGACCCAACCCATGTCCGGTGGTATGGATAAATTTTTCGCCAAATCCGGATTGTGAAATACTAGTGCGCACCGCCTGATCAATGTTTGAGGCAGTGAGTGGTTTTGTTTTGAGATCAAGTTCACTGAGAAGGGTGATTCCTGCTGTATATGCTTTTTGTACCGCAGTTGCTACAGTTTGAAACTGTTCACTGGGTAGATTGCCATGCCACCAAGTGCGAGTGAAGTCTGAGCAATAAGACTGCAGTTTAGCTCCGAAGTCAAGTAAAATCGTTGTTTCAGCTTCAAGTATTTGATCTGTGGGTTGATGATGGGGTAATGCTGAATTGCTGCCAAAGGCAACAATCGTTGGGAAGGCTGGAGTCGCACCTGCTGCTCGCAGTGTTTGGTCGAGCAGGTTAGCTACCTCAATCTCAGTCATACCTGTTTTAATTTGATTTTTAATATTAGTAAAAGTGGCTGTGGTGATAGTGCTAGCAGCAATAATACATTGCTGCTCGAGTTCATCTTTGATTGAGCGTTGCTCCCAAATTACTTTTCGATCCAGATCAATACTGAATAATTTGGTGGCGTCTGCGAAGAGCAGACGGTGCTCTTGCACCGAAAGGTCGCTACCATCGATCGCTACATTTGTTAGTTCCTGAAGTTTGATCCAGGCTAACACATCTAGTATGCCGTTCATTGGTTGTGCAGCACAGGGAACCGATGTGGGTAATGGTGAAAAACTAGCATACCAAAGCATTACTCTCTCTGGTGTTACCATTAGAAAAGCCTCGCGTTCTTCGGCCAGCAAAAAGCCAAATCCAGTGTAGTAAAAAATATCTGAGGGTCTGGAAATCAACCAATTGGGGCAATCTTGTGTCGAGAGCAAAGATTGAAGGGCAGTAAGGCGGTGAGAGCAAACAGTAGCGGCAACTGTTGGCATATATTAGTTTTTAGTTGCTTTGCTTGTCGGCTCGATTTTAGTAAATGGTGCTAGTGCTTTTAGCTCTAGTACTCTTGAGTTATCTTCGCCCTGAATGGCGATCAACAGAACTTGCACATTGGCTGAAAAATTACTGCTTGTTACTTTTTGATTAGTGGAGTCGAAAAATTGTGTATTCTTATCTAGTATCAAAACACTTTCTTCACCACTTTTACGCGATTTAAATGTAAGACTTGCTTTCTTAATGTCTACTATAGTGCCCAGTTGAACAATACTAGTTTTAGGGCGAGGTGAGGTTGCAAGAAACTCGACCGATTCAGCGATGAATGCGTCATCTTTGGTAGCTCCAACAACAACTGTCCAATCACCGACCGAGACTTTGTCAGCAGTGATGGCTTTGCCTGCTTTAAACATTTCAACACCTTGGTCAACAGGGATAACTTGAGTACCAGATTTGGTGCGAAGTGTGATTGCACCCTCACGAATATTCTTTATTTCACCAATAAATCCTCGACGACGACTGCCAATTTCTTGCAGTCTAGCTTTAACCTTTTCTTTGTTTTGCTCAACAACTTTGTCAATCATTTTTTTAAGATTTTGGTTGACAGTTGCGGTTTTGTTGTTGTCTAGTTCGTCTGGGACTGGTGTTGTCGTAGGTGTAATTTTGGTTGTAGCCGATTTAGTTGGGGTAGGAGTGATCTTAGGAGTAACGGTTTTTGTCGGCGTAATGGTAACTGCACTTGCCGTTGCTGTGCTCAAAATAAGTATCAGCGAGGCAAATGCCAATGTAAGAATGCGTTTTGGTTGGTTATTATTCATAATTATGGTTTGTTGGTCGGTGTTGGGGTAGGTACTTTAGTTGATTTTTTAGTTGGGGTAGGAGTGATCTTTGAGTTTTTACTCGGAGTAGGAGTGGCAGTTTCAGCTGAATCTGAAGCTTCAATAGTTTTTTCACTTTCAGGTCTAACAATGACAGTTCGCTCTTCTACAGTAGTATCTCCATTCTCGTCTAAGGCAGTAATGATAATAATGTGAGGACCTTCAGATAGTTTGATTGATTTATCAAATTTATTTGTAGTTGTATCAACTTCAAGTATTGATGGTGTGTCGTCAACGAAGACGACTATGAAATTGCCCGCATTGACGCTACCACTGATCTTGATGTCACCTGACTCTATTACTAATTCATCTTCTGGTGAGGTGACAACTAGTTTGCTACTCGTAGATTCCTCAGCACTTGAAGTGGCTTGAGCAATCTCGTCTTTTTTGGTGACGTTTTCCTCAGTCGTAGCGATTTTGGCACTGTAAAATCCATAGGTAATTACGAGTCCCAATATCAGACCGATTAAAATAGAGATAATGATCTCTTTACGCATAATGCTATTATAAGGTATAACGCTTCGGAGGATCTATGATTATAACCTATCACGGCCATTCATGTTTTAAACTCAAAGGAAAGAGGGGCACAGTTGTCACCGATCCATTTGATAGCTATGTAGGCTTTAGTCTACCAGCCATGAATGCTGACATCATTACCGTATCTCATCAGCATAAAGATCACAATGCAATTGGCAAGGTTAAAGGCACTGATGCACATAGCTCACCTTTTATCATTGATGCACCAGGTGAATATGAAGTCGGTGGCATCTCAGTTTTTGGCGATCGTTTTTATCATGACAATAGTAAAGGTGTGGAGAGAGGCGAAAGTATTGCTTTCACCATTTTGCTGGATGATTTAAAAATCTGTCACTTGGGTGATCTTGGTCATCAACTCAGTGATGATCAGGTCGCACGAATTGGTGTGGTTGATGTGTTATTTGTACCAGTTGGTGGCACTTTCACTCTCAACCCTGAACAAGCGATGCAGGTGGTTAGAACCATTGACCCAAGTATTGTGATTCCAATGCACTATCGATTACCAGAACATGATGAAAAAGTCTTTGGCGATCTCAAGACACTCGAGGATTTTGCTAAGGAGTATGGTGCCAATCCAGTTCCTGAAGCTAAATTACTGGTTGAAAAAGAACGATTGCCAGAAGAAATGCAGTTGTCAATTTTGAGTCGAATTTAATTAACAGGCCTCAATTTATCATGAGCGAACACTACAACCCAAAACTACCTCCGCATGACATGGACGCGGAGCGTAGTGTGTTAGCTGCGGCTCTGATTGATCCTGAAGCCATGATCAAGGCGACTGAATTATTGCGGCCAGAGAGTTTTTACGCACGAGCCCATCAAGAGATTTTCGAGGCAATGACTATTCTCTTTGAACAGCGTGAGCCAATAGATGTGGTGACTTTGACAAATCAGTTGAAAAAGATGAAGAAACTGTCTGTAGTTGGTGGTGCAAGTGCACTGTCACAGCTCTCGACAATTGTTTCAACCTCAGCAAATGTTGGCCACTACGCAGGCTTGGTTCGAGAATATTTTGTCAAAAGACAGCTGATTAGTTTGTCAGCTGAGATGAGTGACATGGCATTTGATGATGGTAAGAATATTAAAGATGTTTTGGACTTGGCAGAGCAGAAAGTGTTGGGGATTTCTCAGTTACACAACACCAAAGCCTTTATTCCAATTAAAAATACCTTGGTAGAGAGCTTTGACCGTCTTGATGAGTTGCAGCGTTCTGGAAGTGATTTACGTGGTGTGCCCACTGGATTTCAAGATGTCGACGCAATGTTGGCAGGATTGCAGAAATCTAATTTAATTATTTTGGCTGCACGTCCAGGTATGGGAAAGACTGCATTTGCAATTAACATCGCACAAAATGTGGCGGTGTTGGCAAAGAAGAAAGTTGGCGTATTTTCACTAGAAATGAGTAGAGAAGAGTTGGTTGACCGGTTGTTGGTGGCACAGGCAGATATTGATGCTTGGAAACTTAAAACTGGCCGACTCGATCAACAAGACTTTTTGAAACTTTCGGATGCGATGGGGGTTTTGGCAGAGGCACAGTTATTTATTGACGATACTCCAGGATTATCTATCTACGACATGCGAACTAAAGCTCGCCGGTTGATGACAGAGCAACACATTGATTTGCTGATAGTTGACTATTTGCAGTTAGCTCAAGGCAAAACAAAAGACAATCGTGTGCAGGAAGTGGCAGAGATTTCTCAGGGTTTGAAAAACATTGCTCGTGAGTTGAAGATTCCGGTAATTGCCTTGTCTCAGCTCTCTCGTGCCATTGAACAGCGTGGCGAAAAATCGCCGCAGCTATCAGATCTTCGTGAGTCAGGTTCTATTGAACAGGATGCTGACGTAGTGATGTTCTTATATCGTAAAGATGATGACATTCGTGAAGCAGTCTCACTTAAGATTGCTAAACACCGTAATGGGGCACTTGGTGAAGTTGAGCTCTATTTCCGTGGTGATCGCGTACGTTTCTACGGTATGGAAAAGAGACTATAAGGTGGGTGTTTACTAAGCCGTGATATTTTTTTGACAAGTTAACTTTTTGGCATGTAGCCAAAAAGTAAGTAAATGAGACCTCCAGTAACTACGGTGAACATCAGAAAAAAGCCTAAGTTTGCCTTCAATTTAAGTGAAGAGGTCTCGGCATCTGGGTTATCCATGCTGACGATAATCACCACAGAGATCACTAACCAGATTATGCCTCGGACCACAACTGACCAAATACTGTCCACAGCAAATGCTTTAATAATAAGCTCACGCAGAATTTCCATGATGTCTTACTATGCCGAAATTTAGTTGAAAACGCAAGCAACCACCCTTGTGTAGCGGTGATGCAACTATGATGTATTGGGTCAAACTATAGTAAGTAAATGACAACAGTATTCTTTTCATTGTTGCAGAGTGTTGAGGTGGTATTAGCAATAGTTTTGCGTTAGAATACCAATCGTGTCAGCCGCGGTGGCGGAATTGGTAGACGCGTAGGTCTCAAAAACCTATGAGACTTAAATCTCGTGTGGGTTCGATTCCCACCCGCGGCACACTTCGGACTTTTGTCTACCAAAAAACTATTTCAGATTTTTTTCAAGCGAATGGCTTCATATCTCATGGAGTTGCTGCCGTTGTCCAGTGACAAGCCCCTGTGTAATGTGTTACCACTAAAGTAATGTCCAATTCATTGGCACAAAAACAGGTGGTCGTGATCGGAGCTGGTGTCGGAGGTTTGGCAACAGCAGCATTGTTGGCGAAACAAGGGGCGAGAGTCTTGGTATTTGAGAAAAACTCCAGTTTAGGTGGCAGAGTTAGTGTGACTAAGTCACAAGGCTTTACTTTTGAGATGGGTCCCTCATGGTATTTATTACCAAGCATTCTGGAGGATTTTTTTACTCAATTTGGCCATAAATCGAGCGATTTCTATCGTCTTGCTCGACTAAAAGAGCGAGCACAGATCTTTTTTGATGACCAAAGTTTTATTGTGCCACAGGCTCAGAATGACTTAGAATCATTGTTTGAGAATTGGGAACAAAACGGCGGGGTAAAGTTGAGACAGTTGCTTGGAAAATCTGCAAGAATGCTGCAGATTTTGAAAAAAAGTATTTTTCAAAGCACATTTGATCAAAGAACTGATTACTTCAAACTTGAAACTGCAAAAGCATTATGGCAATTACAGCTGATTACCAATCAATTTCAGACATGGTCTCAGCTTGTAAACTCGCATTTTAGTTCAGCACAGTCACGCCAACTACTCAATCAGTTATTTTTACCAATTGGAAAGAGCTCCCAGGAAATCCCAGTGATGTATGGGGCATTATTGGCAGCCCAGTTTCGTGAGTTGCAGCTATATCCAATGGGAGGATTCGGTGAAGTAATTAGGGGTATAGCACAAGTTGGTTGGGAACAAGGAGTTGCAACCCAGACAGGCGAGGTAGAACAAATCGTGGTTAAGAACGATTGTGTGAGTGGTGTTACTGTCGGCGGAGAATTTGTTCCAGCTGACGTGGTAGTGGCAAATACAGACTTTGGATATTTACAGTCAGAATTATTGCCAAGTGGCTGGAGAGACGAACGGTTTTCTGATTGGCAATCAAAAAAACATACACAAAGTGTAATTCAGATTTGCTTAGGATTGAAAAAGAAATTGCCGCTACTGAAACACCATAATTTTTTCATTACAGATAGTCGACAGACAAATATACTCTGGGGAGATATAAATCTGGAAACATCAGCAACCATGTATTGTGTGGTACCAAGTCAATCTGACTGGCAAGTTGCACCAACAGGGGGAGAAAATCTTCGCATCATCTTGCCAATTTCATCGCAGATTTCCGATACGGCTGCACTGCGCCAAAAAATTGCCACTCAAGTGATTCAACAGTTTGAAAAGAAACTACAGACGACCATATCTGATTCAATAGCATATATCCGAGTTGTGGCCAACCAACAATCAACAGTTCAATTCAACTCGACACCAGCATCAATGGGCGGTCTAGCACTGACATTTGATCAAATGCTGTGGAAACGACCGTCACAGTCAAGTAAGTTGAGAGGATTATTTACCGTTGGTCACTCACTGCATCCCGGAGCTGGCATTCCTTTAGTGTTGAGTGGGGCTAGTCAGTGTGCCACAAAGGTAATCGCCGATTTGAATTTGAGAAGCGAGAGAAATTGATAGTTATAAGATTTTCTTATCTGGAGATTTTAAAAAATTACACTTTGCGAAAATATAACAAAAGGTATCATTGCATATAAGAATTATGTTGAGCAAACACTGTCACCTGTAATATAACTGAGTTTTATTGGTAGAGTAGGCAACTGCAAAAAAACAAAAACAGTTAAGTTGTCTGAAAATGATAAGATAAGCAATATGTGGCCAACTTTATTTACCATCGGGCATTTTAGTTTACAAACGAGTAGCTTGTTCTCAGTAATCGCTTTTGTACTCAGTGGCTTTATTTTTTGGCGTAAGAGTAGAGAAGAACACTATTCTGAGTCACAGGCTTTCGATGGATTTTTGTTATCGGTGATTTTTGGTTTTATCATTGGTCGTTTGGGGTACATTGGTTTGCATTGGTCTTCTTTTGGTTGGGATTTCTTTAGATGGAGTAATTTTGTCGCATTTCCTGGGACTCAGTTTGTGATTGGAATGATCGCTTCTGGTTGGTATCTAGCAAGGTTTGCTGGTCAGAAAAAATGGGATACATATGAAGTGCTTGATTTTTGGGTGATTGCCAGTGCTTTGGGAGCAGCAATTAGATATTTGGGGAGTTTCTTTGAAGGGAGCATGTACGGTTTACCCACAAACATGCCTTGGGGGTTTATTTTTACTCAAACGCAGGAAAAAGTACATCCAACGCAACTATATTTGAGCGTGATGATGTTTGTTTTATTCTATTATTTGTCTCAAGTTGAATATCAATATCGGACCTTTGAGTGGTACCGATATGGTAAAAAAACCGCACAAACTGGTTTCTTATTGGCTTCGTTTATTTTATTTTATTCATTGATGGGAGTGGTGACTTCATTTGTCAGGTTGCCAGAGTTTGTGGTTTCGGGAGTTGCCTTAGATCTCTGGTTATATCTAATTGGTTCAATTGTTGGCGGTAGTATGCTCTGGGTTCGATCTGGTCGACAATTATTGTGGTGGAAATGAAGCGTTTTTACTGGCAGATACTTATTTGTTTATTGCTGCTTTTTGATCAGTTGAGCAAATATTGGGCAATGTCAAATTCTCAGCAGATTCTGAATAGTGGAGTTTCATTTGGACTTGGTGGTGAAACTGGGGTGTTGCCGCTGGTTGCATCAGGAATACTATTAATTTGTTTAGGTTGGTATTGGGTGCACTCGGGGAGATCAAATGCATTATTGTTGATTATGGCTGGAGGAGTTAGCAATTTGCTGGATAGAATCTGGTATGGTGCTGTAATTGATTGGATGGGTATACCAGGTACAGAACTGAGGAATAATTGTGCAGATTATATGATTGCGGTCGGGGTACTTTGGCTAGTTGCACAAGTAATTATTGATCAAGTTTCAGTTAAAAAAAATTCGTGATAAGTCAGTACAGTGCTTGGCATTGTACAATACCACCAGATGTCAAAAATTTCCCCAAAAATTCTACATGAAGACACCGACATTATAGTCATACACAAACCAAGTGGTATGGTGGTTAATGAGGCACAATCAAATCAAGTACCCACAATTCAAACTTGGGTCACTGAATATTTACAAACAACTGCACAATTACAAAAACCTGATTGGCAACAATTTGTACCCAGTGACTTTGATGCCACTTATGGTTCACCAGAAGATATTTGGCAAGAAAGACAGGGAATCGTTCATCGACTCGATAAAGATACTAGTGGAGTGTTGATCTTAGCCAAGCATCCTGGTGCATTAGTCGAGTTACTTCGTCAGTTTCGTTCAAGGGAAGTTAAAAAAACATATACATGTTTGGTTCATGGTGGCATGTCCTTAGCCAAGGGCTTGATTAATGCTCCCATACATCGTGCTCAGCGTGATCGACGCAAGTTTGCAGTCGATGCCTCTGGCAGACAAGCTGTGACACTATATGAAACTCTAGGGCGATATGAACAGTTGCGGTGTTTAAGTAAGCAAACACAGGAAGAACCAGCCGACAACTCAGTTTTAGAGGAAGATGACTTATCAGAAGAATCACAGAGAATTCTCAGAAAGAACCATGATACCTACTTGCAGGGCTTCAGCTTGTTGTCTTGTCAACCAAAAACAGGACGAACCCATCAAATTCGTGTCCACCTAGCACATTTACATCATCCAGTTGTTGGCGATCAAGTGTATGCGGGAAGACAAAGATGCCAACTTGATGCACTCTGGTGCCCCAGACAGTTCTTGCATGCTAGAGAATTAAAAATAACGCATCCACGAACGCATGAAAGTATGACTTTCACGGCTGAGTTGCCAGCAGATCTGACAAAAGTATTGCGACAATTGGTATAGTTTTCTATACTAGCTCATGATGAGCCTCTCCACAGTTGCCCCAAATAATTCAAATTTAGTTACTTCGGAATTTCCCACAGTTCAGTTCGAAGGAGATAGCACTACATATGTATCTCCCTCATGGAACCAATTAAGTGGGTTGGCATTTACTGTGGCCACTGCGATTCTTAACCGTGATTTACACTTTGATAGCATTGTTACCCTCGCCAAAGGTGGCTGGCCAATGACACGTACATTAGTTGATTTTTTGAGTGTTGGCCAAGTTGCGAGTATCGGGGTCAAATTCTATGCAGGTATTAAGGAACGGCTAAAACAACCTGAGATTTACCAAGATATTCCCGTTTCTGTGTCTGGAGAATCAGTACTATTATTTGATGATGTGGCTGACACCGGGGAATCACTGAAATTTGTGATGGATTATCTGGGGGATCGAGGCGTTTCTCGAGTGACTACGGCCTCATTATTTTATAAACCACATTCCATTGTGAAACCAGATTTTTTTGGAGCAGAGGTCACTGGTTGGATAGTGTTTCCCTATGAATTGGTTGAAACACTGCGAGTTTTAAATCGAAAATGGCGAGATGCTGGACTGGATCAGTCACAAATTATTGCTCGGTTTACCAAACTGGGGTTCCAGGCCGATCAAGTAAATTGGTATATTTCTAGATTTTAGGTCATATAAACATGCTGTTAAACATGCTGTTGCGTTATGCGTAGCGGTTATGTATAATTTTCAACTAAGTTAGTACAAGAATTGTAGCGAAGACACCTCGATGTTTTCGCTCCCAAGCAACGATTCCCTGAGGGGATGGATACCAAGCGAGCGCAGACGTCGGGGTTTTTTTTATAACAATATGGCATTAACACCTGATCAAGAGCAACGTCACACCATGGGAACATGGCTGGCAGAGCGTGCTCAGAGGTTTGGATCAGATCTAGGTACGGACAAACAACCAAATCAGCAATCAGTGGATAGCTGTATCCCCATACAAATCTCAAGCAATTTCCGCAAATTGGTGAAGCGAGCAGATCAAAATCGCAGAGACGAGTTGCTTAGGGCATTCGCTGGTCTTGATGCCGCAGTACTAGCCAGTACCAGTAGAAAGAAAATTGCTGGATTAGAAAAATTATTGGTTGCTCTGATTGGTGACCAGGGTAATGGTTTTTTGGCCTCAGCAGTGATGGCAGATGAGGAAATCACCTCAAAATCAGTGATGAAAGTTGCGAATCAAAAGGCACGAGCCGCGTATTGTAATCACATTGAGCAGACTGGCCAGGCAGTTGACAATCGTATCCTTGAGTTGATTCGGATTTTTCAAGAGGTCCATGCAGTAGATGAGCATATCTACCAAGAGATTAAAGAGTTTATGCCTAAAGGAATGGCTTTTTTGGGTGCTGATGTTAATTTTTGGACGGTTAACCCTGACGGTAGCTGGCAACAACAACACAAGCTTGAGCGGCTAAATCGAGAACTAACTGACAGTGAATTTTTACAATTCGCCGAGAAACTAAAAGCATATTATTGTCATCCAGAATTAAAAGAAGTGCGAGTACTTTGGGATATTGGAGTTGTGGCATTAAATGGCGGTTTGCATGAATTTCATGATCAAATTGAGGTAGTAGCGGAGCCAATTGATGAATATCTATTCTGGCAATATATGCTCGAGGCAAAAGATACCAAACAGTTGTACACCTATAATCCACATTTTGCTTTGATCGAGTGTTTAATGGCACAAGGAAAAATCAAAACACTTGCAACGCTCTCGAATGAAGAGCGAAAACTAGGTTTAAAGATGGAAAATAAACGCTTTACGCCATGTGATGCCGACTTGCAGGTTGTACAAACAGCAGTTAGTGGCAACCGACCACCACGTATTCCGGATTAACCGCAAATTGCATTTGCTTGTGGTAGAGTAGGAGGCAGACATATTTTTTTACATGATAGGTCTTGTAAAGGAGCTTTCAATGTCAGCAGTTAAAAACAAGAATTACATCGTCAACGCTAAACAGGCTGATGCTGTCACGGATCCTCAAATCAGTGAATTAGTTGAGGCAGAAACACAACGCCAAATCGATAAAATTGGGTTGATTCCTTCTGAAAATAATAGTTCTCCCGAAGTTTTATCTGTTTTATCAAGCAGTCTTTCTAGTAAATATGCCGAAGGGTATCCTGAGCGAAGATACTATGAAGGCAACCAGTATATTGATCAAATTGAGACCTTGGCACAGCAGCGAATCATGACACTTTTCAATGATGGACCAGCAGCACAGTCTGGTGATGATAGTGGCGAGGTAGTTCATGTGAATGTGCAGCCGTATTCTGGATCGCCTGCAAATAGTGCTGTGCAGTTTGCATTGCTGCAACCAGGAGACACGTTGATGGGCTTAGCACTATCTTCTGGTGGCCATCTAACCCATGGTCAGCCGAAAGTAACTTTTTCGGGTAAATATTTTAAATCCGTATCTTACGGTTTGGGGAAAGATGATCGAATTGATTTTGATCAGCTGCGACAACTAGCACTGCAGGAAAAACCAAAGCTGATTATTGCTGGTACTACTGCGTATCCTTTCACACTTGATTTTAAAAAGTTTAGAGCCATTGCTGACGAAGTTGGGGCATGGCTGTTAGCTGATATTTCTCACATTACTGGATTGGTGGTAGCTGGAGAACATCCTTCACCAGTGCCCTATGCTGATATCATCATGTCTACGACTCACAAGACTTTTCGTGGTCCAAGAGGGGCAATGTTGCTAATTACCAAGCATGGTTTAGACCGCGATCCCAAGCTCGCAGATAAAATCGATAAAGCAGTATTTCCTGGACTACAAGGTGGACCACACAATGCTACTACTGCCGGCATTGCAATTGCTGCATTAGAAGCACAAGATCCTTCATTTAAAGAATACGCTGTCCAAATCTGCAAAAATGCCCAAGCTTTGGCCAAGGCTTTGCAGGCAGGTGGACTCAAGTTAGTTGGTGATGGCACAGACAACCATTTACTATTGGTTGATTTGACCAAAACCCATGGAATTGGTTTTGGCACACAAGCAGCTTTTGCACTGGATGTGGCAGGTATTTATGCCAATCGCAATACCATTCCACATGAACCATGTTCGCCATTTTATCCTAGTGGTTTGCGCCTCGGGACACCACTGGTAACTACTCGTGGTATGAAAGAAGCACAAATGGAGCAAATTGCTGCTTGGATTGTTGAGGCTATTAATTGTGTCAAAGAGTGGCAGCTACCAACTGACAAAAAAGCCTATGGTGAATTTGTGGAGCGATTTAGAGAACACGCCAAAGCTGACCTGCAGCTAAAATTCATCGCCACGCAGGTAGCTAAAATGGCACGACAATATCCACTGTTTGCACAGTAGAAAGTTTTGAGTATGGTCGCAACCAAACAACCTCGAATTGGAGCTCATCTCTCTACAAGTGGTGGCATTGATAAAGCTGTGGAGCAAGCAGAACTTATCGGTGCTAATTGTTTACAGGTTTTTTCTGGTTCACCACGAATGTGGCGACGGACATCACTGGAAAAAATTGATACTAAAAAATTGTTTGCTAAACAAGTCGAATGTGACGTCACCCCAATTTTTACTCATGCGTTGTATTTGGTTAACTTAGCTTCTGACAATCCAGAAATTTTAGCGAACTCAGTAATGACTCTGAAACACGATTTGTCGTTTGACGCACACATCAAAGGTGCGGGTGTAGTTGTGCATGTGGGCAGTCATCAAGGTCGTGGATTTCTAGCAATGCGCGATCAAATCGCCACTCAAATTGCGAACATTTTAGCTAACACTCCCAGCGAATCGAGGTTTTTAATCGAAAATTCCGCCGGTCAAAACGGCAAAATTGCGAGCGATTTGCATGAGATTTCTTGGTTAATTGAACAGCTAAAATCACCCAGAGTCGGCTGGTGTCTAGATAGTTGTCATGCTTTTGCCGCAGGTTACGCGTTCTCAAATAATTCATCTGTATATCAATCAAAAGAACCAAAAGAGAGTAATTTATTTTCAGACTCAAACGGCTCAGATGTTAGACAATTTCCAGTACTACAAACGCAGATCAAAGAGTTACATTTAGACGAAACTCTGAGCGTGATTCATGTTAATGACAGCCGTGATCCGTTTGCATCGGGAAGAGATCGCCATGACAATATTGGTTTGGGCACTATTCCAACGGGCGAACTGGAGTTATTGGTAAACGACCAATTATTTACTGGTATTCCATTAATAACTGAGGTCCCCGGAATCACTGGCGAGGGTCCTGATGCTGCAAATATCGCTCGGATCAAAGAGCTGGTAAAATACTCTGGTGAGTAATCCAATTATTTTTGATGGCAACGCTACAGCACAGGCTCGAGAACAGGAGCTATTAGTCTTGTCAGCTCAACTGCGGGCTCAAGGCATCCAGTCAAAAATCGCGGCCATTTTGTTTCGTGAAGATAAAGGTAGCGTTCTCTATACAGGACTTAAAAGGGATGCTGCGGCCAGACTTGGTATCCAGTATGAGGTTTATGAATTTTCTTTGACCGCCAGTCCCGACGAAGCAGTTTCTCAAATTCTCAAACTCAATGAAGACAAATTAGTAACTGGTATTATCGTCCAAAAACCATGGCAAAAAACTTGGATTTTAAACCAAAAGCAACTTGCTAGTGAAAACCATGCTGAAGCTTTTGCACAGTGGTGGCAGCAATTGGTGGGGGCAGTAGCACCCAGCAAAGATGTAGATGGACTAACTCCCAGCACCCTAGAATTGATAGCGAAAAACGAGTGGCAAGCTGCTGGTCGAGTTTTGCCTGCAACCTGCCAGGCAGTAATATCGATAATAGATGCATATAGCAATCTTTTTTCACTACAAAAAACAGCAGAGCGGGGTAGTGCACCAGTAGCAATCATTGGTCGTTCAGACCTATTGGGTACGCCTTTATTTTGGGTGTTAAAACATCGTGGTTGCGACGTAAAATTGCTTGGTAAGAAAGAATTTAAACAGGGGATAGAGCAAAAAAAATTTTTACATGGATTTGGAACAATAATTAGTGCAACTGGTGTTAGTAAGCTGATTACTGGTGAACTATTAGACGATGGTGTTTGTGTGGTGGACGTGGGTGAGCCTAAGGGCGATGTTGATTTTGAATCAGTCAAAACTAAGGCCAAATTCATCACACCAGTTCCCGGTGGCGTTGGCCCAATGACGGTTTCTTGTTTGATGGAGAACTGTCTAAAGTTGTGTCAAATTAAGCGCGATAAATAATTGAGCTATTAGCCAGCTCTTTGATGTAGAATGTTTGATATGACGGAAAATGAATCTACGGTTTCAGCAATTATTGGTGGATTGAAGGCTGGTCTTAAGGATGTGAGTGGCATCCACACATTTTCTCAAGAACGTGATCGTGGCGAATCTAGATTTAAAGCTGCAATTTTAGGTGCTTTTGAATATCTATGTCCTTGTCTTGCAAATTTGGACAAGACAAAGGATAGCTATCCAAAGGACATGCAACAATGGTTGACTCTTTCTGCAGTCCTCATGGATTTTAGTAACTTGTTTAGTGCAGCTATGGTTACATTGCTTGAGGCAAATGCAGTTTCAAGTGCAAGTGTGATGGAAATTATTATGATTGGAATGGCAAATAAAATGACATCCAACCTTGTGCTTAGAGGCCAACGCGAATCCTTTGAGAATTTATCAGATTTAGATAAGAGTGTAATTGCTAGCCATAATCAAGCTGATTCTGCTAATTCTTAGCAAACTATCTTAGTGAAGGATTTAATCTATGAATCAGTCAAGTGATATTTTGTTACAACAAGTTTTTGATGGTGTCGAAATTTCTGATGAAGAGTTAGGTCAATTGCAAGGCATGCTGGTTATTAGTCAAACCAAAACCGCAGTTGAGTTACTGCTCGGATTATCCTCAAACCACACAGAATTGTTGACTAGTATCGCCACACTTTTAAAAAAATACCATGAAGATTTGTCTGTAGATCAACAACAACAGTATGAAACAGCTATGACTAGGCAAGCGGCCAACTCGATAGCCGAGATAGTTAAAATTATTCAGCCACACCTTCAAGCAAGCGAAGTTGAAATTGTTCAAAAAAACTTAGCCGTGATTTTGTCCGAAAAATAGAGATGTGCATTGAACTCCAATAGATATGGAATGCCACTACTGCTCTAGCGTCTCTCAAGTGATGATGCTATACTACCGCCCTTATACAAATTTGTGTGGGTAGTGGTTTCACTCGTCCTGACTCAAAACCGCCCCACCATTCTGCAGCAGACTGCAGATAAACAAGGACACAAAATGCTAGATCTCACTAATCTACCAAAAAAAGCTCCTGAATATGATTTAGCCGACCTTCTTGAGGCTGGTTGCCATTTTGGTCACCAAAAGCGCAAGTGGCATCCAAAGATGAAACCTTTCATCTATATGGAAAAAGATGGCGTTCATATTTTTGATTTGGCCAAGACCGCTTCACAGCTGCAGGTTGCTTATGATTTTGCCTACCAATTAGGTAAAGAGGGCAAAACCATGGTTTTCGTTGGTACCAAACGCCAAACTCGTGAAGTTGTTAAAGATGCTGCTACTAAAGCAGGTATCTTGAGCATTTCTTCCAGATGGTTGGGTGGTTTATTAACCAATTGGGATCAAGTTCGCTTGTCGATCAACCGCATGACTTTCATTGAAGATGGCTTGAAGAATGACAAATTCAAAGGCTATACCAAATACGAGCGTGGTCAGATTGAAAAAGAACTCGGTCGTTTGGCTCGTTTCTTTGAAGGTATCCGAGCACTTAAGACCAAGCCAGATTGTTTGTTCATCTTAGATCCAGTCAAGGAAAAGAATGCCTTGGCAGAAGCTGTTAAAATGGGTGTACCAGTCATCGCTTTAGCTGACTCAAATGCCGATCCTACTGAAATCGATGTGGCAATTCCAGCTAATGATGACGCAGTACGCAGTGTCACCTTTATCGTTGATCAGGTTGCAGCTGGATACATGGCTGGTCGAGACAGTAAATAATTTTATTGATTTGCATCAAGCCATGCAGGCTGATGCACTCAAAAAAAAACTAACTAAAGGAAATAATGGCAATTACAACAGAAGACGTCAAAAAACTACGTGAGACCACAGGTGCTCGCATCATGGACTGCAAAAAAGCTTTAGAAGAAGCCAATGGTGATTTCGCTCAGGCTGTGAAGCTTGTCGAGGCCAAAGGTATGGCTCGTGCCGAAAAAAATCTCGACCGTGAGACCAAAGCTGGCTTCATCGCTAATTATGTGCACATGACTGGCATGACCGCAGCTTTAGTAGAAGTCGTTTGTGAGACAGATTTTGTAGCCAAGAATCAAGAATATCGTGATCTCGCTCGCGAGGTCGCAATGCAAGTGGTGGCTATGAATCCAGAGTCAGTTTCAGAATTATTGGAGCAGGAGTTTATTAAAGATCCAAGTAAAACCATTGGTGAGATGCTTAAAGCACTCAGTGGCAAAATTGGTGAGAAAATGGAAATTCGCCGATTTGTTCGATATGAACTTGGTGCTTAAAAATTGACTAGATTTTGAAATGAAAAACCCGCCGAAAGGCGGGTTTTTGGTATTGTAGATTGCTCGTTAATCAGCTTACATGTTTGAAGAAATTAGCTACTAGCTAATCAACATCCCATCCCCAAAACTGTAGAATCTGTATCCGCTTTCAATGGCGTGCTGATACGCTTTTCCCAGATGTGAACTCTTGAAATTCTTAAATTCACTTTGGGTATTTGGTTGACTCATGAATGCTGAGACCATCATCAATAAACTAGATTTTGGCAAGTGAAAATTAGTGATCAAACCATCAATAATTCTGAATTGATAGGGTGGGTAAATATACATTTGGGTTTCACCTTCGCCAGCCCGCAACAGTCCAGTTTTCTGATCTGTGCAGCTTTCTAAAACTCGGGTGCTGGTAGTACCAACGGCAATAATTTTTCGACCTTGCAGTTTAGCTGTGTTAATTGCTGTTGCTGTTGTTTCCGACAAACTAAACCATTCTTTGTGCAGATGGTGTTTAGTAATATCTTCAGTTTTAACTGGCAAAAAAGTCCCCAGTCCCACATGCAGTGTCAGTTCTAAAATCTCAATACCTTTTTCCAATAAACGAGATTCAAGTTCGGGAGTGAAGTGGAGGCCTGCGGTTGGAGCGGCAGCTGAGCCAGCAATTTTTGCATAGAGTGTTTGATACAACTCACGAAGCTTTAGCTCATCACCGCCATCCCAGTGGATATATGGAGGGATGGGAGTTTTACCGAGCTCATATAACGCAGCAAAAAGGGCTTCTTTACCGAGGTTAAAAGTCATCTCTCGGGTGTAATCGGTAACAGCCGAACAGACGGCAGATAAATCGCCCTGAGACCCAAATGATATTTTTTGATCCAGTTTAAGCCCCGGTTTGGTCAAACATTCCCAGGTTTCTGTTCCAGTGGCAGTGATGCCAATGCGACGGGTGAGTAGCACCTCCACCAAACCGCCAGATTCTTTATGTCCAAAAATTCGTGCTGGAATGACTTTGGTGTTATTGCGAACCAATACGGAATTGCTCGGCAACAATTGATCAAGTTCGTAGAAATGGTGATCGGCCAAATTACCTGTCTGACGATCAATAGACAGTAGATGGCTATGGTCTCTTGGCTCTGCAGGTTTCTGAGCGATACTTGATTGGGGTAGGTGGTAATCAAAGTCAGTTATGGTCAGTTGCATTGGAGATGGTTCGCAAAGCTCGTATACTAATGCGTATGCGCGATTATAACGCTCGCAAATCTTCTCGTCAGCCAAATACACAGCATCGGCCAACACACTCGCACCAACGTCACTATGATAGATCTAGGGGTGCTCAGACTGGTTGGTTTAATTCGTTGGCTGCCAATCCACTAGCAGTTTTTTTTCAAAGAATATTTGTTGGAGTATTGATTGTTGGAGTTGCCATAGTTGCAGCACTGTTAGTGCTGTGGTTGTTACGTGCCAACATTCACCAGCTGCATCCAATGAAGCAGGCAGTGACATTGGTATTTCTAGATCCAGCAGCCGGGAATACTTCAGATTTGTTGGTTGTTCAGTTGGCAGCAGAATCTAAAAAAGTATTGATATATAGCGTAAAATACCAATCAGAAACACAACTATTTAGTGGATATGGAATGTATCCACTGGCTTCAATTTATCCATTATTAAAAATTGAGCGAAAATCAGACCATTATATTCGAGCGACGCTCAGTGCTGTTTTGGGAGTGATGGTTGATCGAATCATTCCGGTTCCAAACATGGCCAGTTTATTTTCCTCTGAGACCTTGGAAAAACAGCCACAAGTAGTAATGACAAAGCTGTTGCGGCCATTTTGGTTTAGATCGCTCCCTGGAGTGGGGATACTTGAGAAGTTTCAATGGCTTTCATACCTCGAGCAACTTAATCTGGTTTGGGTGGCTACAGCTCAAAGAGATGTTTTTACTGAGGGTTTTCGATTTGAGTCAAAATACCACGAGCTAAACAATTGTTCTGTGGCCGTAGTAAACACAACCATTGTGAAGGGGCTTGCACGGCGAATCAGCAATGTATTAGATGGCAGTGGATTGAGTGTAATTAGAACCGCTGCGGAGCAATTACTTGAGTCAGAGAGTGTAGTTGTCTATGATCCAGCATATCCCAACTGTATGCCGTTGGTGCCGTATATTGAACAGTCACTCCCGAGTCATAAAGCACCGTATGCTGATCAGTCGGCAGCAAATCGCTTTAGAGCCAATATCGTGGTGATACTCGGCCAAGATTTAACAAACAGCAAATGACTATAAGCGAGCCAGTTGGAGTAAACAGAGACCAACCTTAAGAATAATCTTCGATTTTTTCGAGAGCAGTTTCGATTGAAGGCACGTCACTATCTCCGTCGACCATTTGAATTGGGATGTCGTCTTCAAGAATGAAGTCATCATTGAGCTGATTAAGGGCACTGAGTGATTGTTTGTTGACTGGAAATGACTGCAAATGAGCATTTTTCTCACTAGTTTTAGTTTCCTTAATCAGGACTTTGCAGGTTTTCTCGGTACACGAGTGGACCACACAAGAATATTCATTACCGTTGGTGATTAGTTTTGATAGTCGAAATGAGATATCCTCTGGGAGTGAACCAATATGTGTACCATCATCAGTCTCGACACAGATAAAATGACTCTTAATAATCAATGCGCAGGCGTGACCAACAGAGAGTTTGGCTAAGATTTGTTTACTAGCCAATCGATGCAGATCAATAATCTTGGTTTTACCCGGCTCTTCAATGAAATAGTTGTCAGAAAAGGTCTGAATGGTGAGAACTTGATTACTGGTAATCTTTTTGAGGTGTTTGTTAGCGATGATGTTTGATTTATCAACCTCTAATACCTGTTTGAAAACTTTTTTTGCTTCATCGACTTTTTTGATTTGCAATAAAGACAGTCCTAGCCGGTTCATAGCGGAAATGTCACGACTGTCCTGTTCAAGAATGGCTTGATTTGCCTCGATTGCTTGCTGCCAATCTTGGTTTTTCGCGGCTGTAATTGCTGCTTGGCTGAGAACTGAGATTTTCTGCATAGGCGCGTCAGAGACGGATAAAAATGTCGCTACAGAATACTGTCAAATCAGGTACTTGTCAACTGAATATCTGTATTTGCCAGTGAATGAATAAAATTATAAAATAACGTTGATATATCAATATAATTTTGCATATATACTCTATAGCAGATACACCATACATTGTAGTATGATTGGCAGGTGAGAGGACTTTAGCTATGTCTGGACACAGTAAATGGAATAACATTAAGAATCGTAAGGCTGCAGTCGATGGTAAAAAATCTCGCATTTTTAGTCAATTGGCTAAAAATATCCGGATGGCGGTTAAAGAAGGTGAGTCCGGAGATCCAAAGTTTAATCCATCACTGCGCTTGCTCTTGGAAAAGGCCAGAGAAGCTAACATGCCTAAGGAAAAAGTGCTCAAAGCCATTGATGTTGGACTTGGCAAGGGTGAAGGAGCTAATGCCCAGGAAGTGGTCTATGAGGGCTTTGGACCAGGTGGTGTGGGCATCATGGCGGTGGCCATGACTAATAATCTCAATCGCACCGCGGGTGAGGTGCGAGCAATTTTTTCCAAAGCCGGTGGCTCGTTGGGTACTCCAGGTTGTGTCAGATACTTATTTACCAGGGGAGTTGGTAATGAATTTGTGCTAATGATGCCGATGGTAGTCACTGATCCGCAGGTGCAATCACAGATGCAAAATTTAATTGACCAATTACACGAGCATGATGACATTGAGGATGTGTATTGTGTGGGTGAATGGGAAGGTAAGGAATAATAGTTTTATGAGAAGACGTGAGAAGTTTGTCATTAGTGCGGTGCTACTCAGTCTGGGGATGTTTGGACTGCAGTATCTCAGTCTCGACTGGAGATACTTGGGTATTGGGCTTTTTATCGTGGCCACCTATTTTGCTTCTGCCTGGGCACTTCGAGAGGATTTGCAGCCACATGAATGGTTGACGATTTTGCCGTTTCCAGCTATGTACGCAGCAGCAGTCTCATTGTTTTATTTTTTATTACCATCAAATGTTATTAGCCAGTTGGCGATTCTTGGAGTGTTTGGGGTAGGCATGTACGCCTCATACTTAACTGCCAATATTTTTTCAGTAGCGAAGGGGAGAACAATTCAGTTGCTCTATGCGGCTCATGCAGTAAGTTTGTTTTTTAATCTACTTACCTCATTACTATTGACCAACACCGTACTGTCATTGCACTTGCCATGGTTCGGAAATGCCCTGATTGTAGGGGGCACACATTACCTAATCATCTTGATGTCGCTTTGGTCTGTGAAGCTCGAGAACCGAATTAGCAGAGAGGTCTTGGTTCTGACAATGTTTGTGTCGGTCATTTTAGCTCAATATACCGCACTTTTTTCTTTGCTCCCGATGGAGATCTGGCATAGCTCCTTGTATATCATGGCACTGTTATATATCTCCTTGAGTATGTTGCACAATTTACTTAAAGGGAGACTATTCAGAAACACAGTACAAGAATTTTCGTTAGTTGCTGGCTTGTTAGCAGTGATGTTTGTGATTACTTTTCCTTGGAAATAATTTTTTCTGAATAATTTTTTGCTCATAACTCCATTTAAAAGGGGAATGAGCAAATTTTTTTTATCTCACCAGGTATAGGCAGGGAAGAGTGATATAGTTTGATACAGTGTTGAAATGTGGATAACTTTGAAAGTTATAGGACGTGAAAAGACTAGTTAAGCCTGGATTGATATATTAAGTATTAGAAAAGTATGGGTATCTGAACCAAAATTTACGACCAACCAGTTCCTCGAGTAGAGCGTGAAAACAGAAAAAACCCGAATAACCATCTAGCCTGGTGCAGTGATGATGCAAGAATAAATAACTCAAGATGTCTCAAGTAGTCAGAATATAGTCATTTTGAAGCTAATTGGAGAGAGGCTGATTACAGTGTTACTACCAGATACAGAATGGTGTCAGTGATGAGGGTATGTACCGATTATTAATCCTATTTACGGAACAATGCATTTATGAGCTGTATCGACCAGTGCCGATACTTCTACTCTAGTTAAAAGAGAGGTTTTGCCCTGGTTTAATTATGTCGCACAATAATACTTTTGCGACATAGACCAAGAAATTTAAATCTGTGTTTGTAATTGCTCGCTAGTTAGTTTGTTGACTTTGTTGTGTCATATATTGTTCCTACCAGGCTTGTAGATTGTTTCCCTACTACTTGGCTTTCATCGTTTACTCTGGCAGATGTGTTTTTTGATTTTATTTTAGTCTGGAAATATATAAATTATTCCGCTTCATCAAGTAATTGTTCAATTATCCAGTCTAAATGATGACCAAGTCATCAGCTTAGAGATAAAAAGCCCGTTTTGAGGGTTTGAGGGGGTTCTGATCTGGTAGAAGGGGTTATTTTCACTGAATGACTGTCAAATTTATTGGTTTACGACGTTCTTTACTATAAAAACACAAGGTTTTCTATTCTATTTGTGGTTTGTTATAGAAAAACACGTTTTTTTAATTTTTAGCCTGGAGACTAATGAAAAAACAATGCGTCCTTTTTAATATATGAAGAGCTTGAAGCATTAGTATTTTTTAGTCTTGATCAAAATGCAAATATGATTGATCAATAGCCATTTAAATTGGTGCCTAAATATTAGCAGTAACTGGTGTCTTCTGCCAATGTCTCATAGTATTGTTTGATTTGGTTGTCTGCATCCAATATGTCGCTGAGGTGCTTGCAATATGTAAGTGTGTTATTGGTTACATTTGCTTAGATGGGGGAGGCATGTTGCCATCTGATTTGGTGAAACTGTGATAGGCTTACTATATGGCGATCTCTACTCTACCAGCTGTTGCGATGATCGATTTTCTCGAGGCAATTGAGGTTGAGAGAAATCTAAGTCGACTCACAATTCGCAATTATGGCCATTATTTGCGCAGATTCAATGACTGGTTTATTAAGCAAGGATACACTGATCTCAAACAATTGGACCGTGATGTGATGCGTAAGTACCGAATTTTCTTAGCACGGTATGTAGATGACCAAGCAAGAATGCTGTCGAAGAAAACTCAAAGCTATCACGTGATTGCCATGCGTTCTTGGTTGAAATGGTTGGTTAAAAATGACGCTGCAGTACTTGCTCCTGAGAAAGTTGACCTTCCCAAGGCGGAGTCAACTCCAATGAAGTTTATGATGGCGGATAAAATTGAGCGCTTGCTGAGTCAACCTCTGAGCTCTACCCCACCAGGCTTACGTGATAAGGCAATGCTTGAGGTACTCTTTTCTACAGGGTTGCGGGTGAGTGAGCTTGTAGGTATGAATCGAGACCAGATTGATCTCGATAGGCGAGAGTTTGGGGTGATAGGCAAAGGGCGTCGACCTAGAGTGGTGTTTTTGAGTGAACGTGCTCATTTATGGTTGTCTCGTTGGCTAAACAGTCGAGAGGATAATTGGCGGCCAGTTTTTGTAAATTTCTCTGGTAAAAAATGTGATCCCTATGCCGATGGCGAAGAAAAACGGCTTTCCACACGTAGTGTTCAGCGAATGGTTGATACATATTGCCGGAAGGCAAAATTGCCTATTAAGCTCAGTCCGCATGGCATAAGACACAGCTTTGCAACTGATCTTTTAGCGAATGGTGCGGGGCTTCGCGATGTTCAAGAAATGCTGGGTCATAAAAACATCGCAACCACTCAAATCTATACACACGTTACCCGTCCACAATTAAAAAAGGCCTATGATTCATTCCATACTAAGCTTGAATGATGCTTAGCAATCACTGAGCTTGATTGATATATTTTGTTTGCTTAGTCACCATTTTGATTGCAATTGATGATGGTATTAGAATTAGCAGTCGCTTCTCTACTCTGCTAATTCTGAAGTAGGATTATTCAGGTTGATATGTCAATCTAAATAACATTCAATAGTTCAATTTTTTAGAAAATTGTAAAAATATAGATATTGGTTGCTATGCTACTAGCCAGTATGCAGGCGGTTGATTATAATCGTCAGCCGTTGGTAGAATACCAATTGTTGGGCCGATAGCTCAGTTGGCTAGAGCGCCTGCATGGCATGCAGGAGGTCAGGGGTTCGAGCCCCCTCCGGTCCACCTTACTTCCCCACCTTTATTTGGTGGGGTTTTTGTTTTTAATTTGAATCTCATCAGATTCTTGAAATGCGTAAAGCGATACCTTTACATCAAGCTTTAGATGATCCACCAATCCTTTTTGCTATTTTGTTGTTTGTCTGTTATACTGCCGTTCTTCGGTTTGAAAAGGTGAGCTTTCCCCTTAATGTGATTCTTTCCAGAAGGTTTGTTAGAAATAACGACAACGTGCCGCTTGCGAAAGCGCGAGCAGCCTTGTTGGAAAGAGTATATGTTATACGCTCACAGCGGACGTTTTCGTCCGTCATCTTCATTTGGTTCTAGAGGTCCAAATCGCCGCCGATCTGATCGGGGTCATGCTGGATTTCGCTCGAACTCAACACCTATTGCAGCTAGTCGCTATGTCAACCAAGCTGCCGAGTTGATCGAAGGCCCAAAGGCTGTTATCACCCATCAATTCACTGATTTTGGTCTAGATGAAAGAATTGTTGCCAACGTAGTCAGACATGGATATGGCGAACCAACTCCAATTCAAGACCAGATAATTCCTTTAATGCTGACTGGGAAAGATGTGGTTGGTATTGCTAATACAGGTACAGGTAAAACTGCAGCTTTCTTATTACCATTACTGCACAAGGTATTGAATGATAACAAACAAGGGGTCTTGATCGTGGTGCCTACTCGAGAGTTGGCAGCCCAAATTCGAGATGAATTGACTCATTTCGCTCAAGATCTTCCAGTAAGTATGTGTCTGTGCGTAGGCGGCGTTGGTATTCAACCCCAAATCAGCAAAGTCTCGCATAATCCACATTTTGTGATTGGTACTCCAGGTCGAATCAAAGACTTAGTTAATAGAGGAGCTTTAAAAACTGCCTCATACACTAACGTCGTACTTGATGAAGTCGACCGGATGCTGGACATAGGATTTGTGCATGATATTCGTTTCTTAATTGATCGATTGCCAGCTGTGCGTCAATCTGGTTTCTTTAGTGCAACCATGACCAACCAAGTGAAGCCAATCATGCAGTCATTTCTAGACAATCCAGTGACGGTAAGTGTTGAAACTGCTCGGACTAGTGCACACATCCATCAAGATGTAGTTCGCATTGCTCCAGGCCAGAACAAAGCTGAAGTCTTGCATGACTTGTTGATTCAAGAAGAATTCAGTCGAGTGATTGTGTTTGGTAGAACCAAGCATGGCATCAACAAACTCGAAATGATGCTGTCTGGTAGAGGGTTACGCGTTTGTGCTATTCATGGCAACAAATCTCAAAATGCTAGACAACAGGCTTTGCAGCAATTCAAACGAGGATTTGCCCAAGCTCTACTGGCCACCGATGTGGCAGCTAGAGGTATCGACATTGATGGTGTAACTCATGTCATTAACTATGACGAGCCAAACTGTTATGACGATTACGTCCATCGTATTGGTCGAACCGGTCGAGCTGGCAAAACCGGCAAAGCTTTAACTTTCGTCGGCTAATTGACAATAACAAGCAATATTGATATATTATAGGATGTACTGTTGCCTGCTGGGTGTTTCTCAACTTGGCGACTGTACAAACTTTTAGGCACGTTAACAGGAAAAAGGAAGAGAAAAAGTGGTGGTCGAACTGAGCGACTGACTGGTTTTAAACCAGATCGGATGCTGAGTTTGACCACCACACAAAGGCTGTGTAGCCTGTGGTGTAATTTTTTTTACAGCCCGGAGGGCATAAAGCATGGCAAACGTAAAAGTTGCAGAAGCAAAAGATCGACTCGTTGAGGTTAAAAGGAAAGAGGACATCGTCCCGATCCTGGAAAAACTTGACAGCGATCTGGATAGATTTACTGCGTTGGATTTAGCGGTTAGTTTTGCTGAGTCCAATCTCGAAGAAACCGCTCCGATTCAAGAATGGCTCAAGTTTTATCGAGACATTTATCGCGGGCAAAAATAACGTATTTTCTCTCTCCTCCTCCAGTTTCGTGCCAGGCCCCGCTCTCAACAAGTGGGGCTTGTCATTTTCAAACACCTTTTTTGAGTATCTTGACCAAATAACCAATGATTGATATATTATGGGCTGTCATATTGCCACTTAGAATTATTTCTATCAAGGCGATTTGGCAAATAGAATCGGCACGTTAATAGTTGAAATGATTAGAGTCACTTAAAGTGGTGGTTGGCAAAGCTGTTTATTTTGACAGTTTTGCCAACCACCACTAGCCCGTAAGGCTTGAGGTGAGAATTTTTTCTCAGGAGAACATGGTTATGAACTTCACAGAAGTCACAGAGCATTTAGCGATTTGCGATGACAAAAGTCGCGCCCAGAAGTTGCTGGAATATCTGGATGCAACTCGTCATAAGGAAGCACTGCTGGAAGCTCGGCGTCTCGCCGGGCAGACAGTAGGCGTTAGTCTTCAAGGAGGCGAAAAGCATCCTCGAATGGTTATGCTCCAGGAGATGATTAACAAGCTCACCGAGTGACCTATATTTTGACCCAACGTGCCAAGCCCTTCCCCTAATCCGGAAGGGCTTGTCATTTCTAAATACTTTTTTTGCATAAATACAAAAAAACTTTCTTGACTTGTCTGGTAAAGATGATATATTATGGGTCGTGATGAGCTGCTTGGATGACTTTGGCTGTCTATAGCGGCGAAATCGCATGTACGTTAACAGAGGAAGAAGAAATGAAGTGGTAATCGAGTGAAATCTTCATTGAAGTTGGAGGTTTAATTTGATTACCACTTTTCAGCGTGAGAGGTGGGTCAAAATTCTTAGCAAGAGAGGTGTTTCATGCCAGCAGTTTATGATCGATATACTGTTCGATGGCTGTTGATTTATGCAGCCAATACCGTGGAAATAAGTACCGCCTTTAAAGACAATAAAGTGCCTGAGGCAGACCAGCGTGGTCTGCTTGAAGAGGCTTTGGCCGATGACGCGGTCAAACCTGGGTCGAAATCGGCTGAGTTGCTTGGTTCACTGCTCACATAGTCATCTTTTCCTCCTTAACGTTGGGCCCTCTTCTTTGCGGAAGGGGGCTCAACTACTTTTAGGACCTTTTTTAACCAAAAAACCCGTCATTGCTGGCGGGTTTTTCAATTACAAAACTAAAAACTATTTTTTCTCTTCTCCGATTTCTTCTTTTTCGACTAAGGCTACAGCCACAACACAGTCGGTCTCTTTGAGTTTCATCAAAATCACGCCTTGTGTTGGTCGAGTTAGTAGTGGTACTGAGCTTCCTTTCAAAGGCAATTTGATGGTGGTGCCTTCTTTGGTGCTGATAACTACGTTTTCGTCGAGAGGTCCAATGAGCTTGGCAGCGGCAATTTTACCAGTGCGTGAGGTGACTTCTGCAACTTTAACGCCAAGACCAGATCGTTTTTGTACTGGGTATTGGCTGAGCAAGGTTTTCTTGCCGAGACCGTTTTCAGTGACGATCAGCAACGGGGTCTTGTTGAGAATAGCTGGGTCTTCTGGGAACGCTTCTACGCCGATGACATAGTCGCTGGCTCGCAAAGTGATGCCACGGACACCTTTGGTGTCACGTTGAGAAGACTTGACCTCAACCTCGCTAAAGCGGATTGATTTACCTTCGTATGAAATCAACATAATGTTGTCTTCACCAGAGGTAATTTTGCCCCAGACCAACTCATCTTCCTTATTAAGTGAAATAGCGACGATGCCGTTTTGGCGAATATTGTCGTAAAGCTTGACTGCAGTTTTCTTAACTAATCCCTGGCGGGTGGCCAAGGTGATGTATTTGGTAGCATCGCCAATTTCGTCGAAAACGATGATTGATTGGGCTCGCTCCTCGGCTTTTAGGTTGAGCAAATTAACGATAGCAGTTCCCTTGGCTTGGCGACTGGCATCTGGCATTTCGTGTGCCTTCATCCGGAAAACACGACCTTGGTTGGTAAAGATTAGTAAAGTGTCGTGAGTGGTACAGCTGACCAAGCACTTAAGCATGTCCTCGTGCTTCATCGAGAGACCCATGGCACCTTTGCCACCTCTGGATTGTGAGCGGAATGAGCCTGGGCTCATACGTTTTACATAGCCACTCTCAGTGAGTGTGATCACAGTTGCTTCATCAGCAACCAGATCTTCTTCACTAAATTCATCAACCTTGCCTTTGACTAATTTAGTCTTGCGAGCATCGCCATACAAACCGATGAGTTCATTGGTTTCACTGACAACTACATCGAGAATTTCTTGTGGGTGACTCAAGAGTTTAATTAATTTACCGATTGTTTCTTGAATGGCTTTATATTCATCCTCAATCTTCTGACGCTCGAGAGCAGCTAGTCGTTTGAGTTGCATTTCAAGGATGGCAGTTGATTGAATGTCGCTGAGACCAAACTTAGCCATCAGTGCGTTATGAGCTGTCTCAGTGTCTGGAGAGCGTCTAATGGTATCAATTACGTCATCTAGATTTTTAAGTGCAATGAGTAATCCCTCTAGGATATGAGCCCGATCTCTGGACTCAGAGAGCTCATATTGACTTCTTTTCACAATCACTAGCTGGCGATGGACAATATATTCCTTGAGCACTTGGCGGATGTTCATCAGCTGAGGAGTACCCTCACTGTTGAGTGCCACCATGTTTAAGGAAAAAGTAGTCTGGAGATCAGTGTACTTGAATAATTTATTGAGAATGACTTTTGGCTTGGCATCGCGCTTCAACTCGATGGTCATCTGCATACCTTTACGGTCAGAGTCATCTCTAAGACTGCGAATACCAACGATTTTTTTATCGCGTACTAGATCAGCAATCTTCATTAATAATTTGGCTTTGTTGACTTGATATGGGAGTTCAGTAATTACAATCTTGAAGCTGCCCTTTTCACCTTCTTCAATCGAGGCTTTACCACGAATTAAGATTCGACCCTTACCAGTTTGGTAGGCCTGCTTGATGGTGGCAAAATCGTAGATAATGGCTGCAGTTGGGAAATCTGGACCTTTAACATATTCCATGATTTCTTCGACAGTGGTCTCGGAATTGAATTCTCCGGCCAGCATTTTTGGATCTGCATGCAAGAGTGTTTCGACTTCAGTACTGGTTGAAAGTGCGATTTCTGAGGGTGCAGAGGCAGTTGTGGCTTTGGCTGCCAGTGAATCGACAGCTTTTTTGTTAGCAGTGGCTGACTCTCCCTCGGTTTGAATCGAGGTGGCGGTGCCAGCTTTGATCATGGCGATGACCGCATTACTCACCTCAGTGAGATTATGTGGTGGAATTTTGGTAGCCATACCAACGGCAATGCCTTCAGAACCCATGAGTAACAGATTTGGCAATCTGGTGGGAAGCACTAATGGTTCTTTGATGGAGCCATCGAAGTTATCCCCCATCGGTACAGTGTTTTTATTGAGATCGGCAAGTAATTCTTGGGAAATCTTAGCTAACCGAGCCTCGGTGTAACGCATAGCAGCTGGGCTATCGCCATCGATAGAACCAAAGTTTCCTTGGCCATCAATCAGTGGATATCGCATGCTAAATGACTGTGCAAGTCTAACTAATGCCATGTAGACAGAGGAATCACCATGGGGGTGATAGCGACCGAGCACATCACCGACAATACGGGCTGATTTTTTATATGAACCACTGTGGTGAATGCCACTTTTAAACATTGAGAACAAGATGCGACGATGCACTGGCTTGAGTCCATCACGAACATCTGGTAGTGCACGAGCTACGATGACGCTCATGGCGTAGTCAAGATAACTCTTCTCCATTTCATCTACGATCGACATGTGTTTAAACTTGCCAAACCTGGTCTCTTCAATGGTGCCGATCAATGAGGCTGCTGCCTCGGCAGCTAGTTCTTGTTCGGAAACGGATTGATTTTCAGGAGTAAGCTCCACGACAGCAGCTTCAGCTGCTAGTTCATCAGCGGTGAGATCTGCTGACTCAACCTCATCGATTTCCTCGACTTCGGCTACTTCGTTTTCGTTATCTGGACGATCTTGATCTGTCATACGTGCAATTCATGTACCAGGCATTCGACTAATAGTGCCGAATGCCTGGCTATTTTTTATTTCTTAGTCTGTCATTTCCTCAAAACGCTTAATACTTGCCTCGAGTACTTTGGTGGCTTCAGTTGCATCTCTCCAATCTTTGAGTTTCACAAATTTGCCTTGTTCAAGGTCTTTGTAATGCTCGAAGAAATGTCGAATCTGGCGTTTTTTAGCCTCTGGAATATCAGAGAGGCTACTCCATTCACCGCAGAATGGATCGATTTTTGCCTTGGCTGGAACGCAGAGAATTTTATGATCTACACCCTCTTCATCTTCCATCTCGAGCATACCGATGATTTTGCATTTAATTACTACTCCTGGAATCATTGGTTCAGAGGTGAACACCAATGCATCAAGTGCATCGCCGTCTTCACCATGTGTGCCTTCAATCAAACCGTAGTTGATTGGATATGCCATGACGGTAGGCATAAAGCGATCAACAGTAAGCTCTCCTGTTTCTTCGTCGAGCTCGTATTTAACTCGTGAACCTTCTGGAATCTCTATAAAAACCTTTAAATCGTCTGACATTTGTATCCTTTCTTTATATTTACAGATATTTAGATTATCTTTTGATTATTTTGATCTATTTTTATACTATTGTTCATCTTTAGATTATCTTTGATGAAGATAATCTTTAGATATCCAGGTTAGCTAACTTGGCGTGAGTCTGGATAAACTTCTTACGTGGTGCCACTTCGTCGCCCATCAGTGTAGTAAAAGCATTGTCTGCGATTTCCGCATCTGCGATGGTGATTTTCTTTAAAATGCGTGTTTTTGGATTCATAGTGGTGTCCCAAAGCTGTTCTGGGTTCATTTCTCCCAAACCTTTGTAGCGTTGAATACCAACTACGGCCTTAGGATTTTTAGCTTTAATGACAGCAACCATCTGGTCTCGCTCATCATCAGAATAGGCATACTGGACTTCTTTACCACTGGCGACCTTGAACAAAGGTGGCATAGCGACATAGAGATACCCATCTCGAACTATTTGTGGCAAATGACGGAAGAAAAAGGTTAGACCAAGAGTGGTAATGTGTTCGCCGTCGACATCAGCATCATTCATTAAGATAATGCGATGATACCGTAGCTTACTTGAGTTAAAGCTATCGCCGATGCCAGCTCCAAGTGCGATCACTAGATTTTTTATCTCTTCTGATGCAATGACTTTGTCTAGGCGGGCACGCTCGGTGTTTAGAATCTTGCCGCGAAGTGGGAAAATTGCCTGGAATTTACGATCTCTCCCCTGTTTGGCTGAGCCACCGGCTGAGTCACCCTCAACGATATAGATTTCAGATTCAGCTGCTGAATGACTTTGGCAGTCAGCGAGTTTTCCTGGGAGTGAATTTCCCTCAAGTAAACCCTTGCGAATCACAGCGTCTTTAGCTGCACGAGCGGCTAAACGTGCTCGGGCAGAAATCATGATTTTAGAAATGATGATCTTGGCAACTTTGGGATTTTCTTCGAGGAAAGTAACGAAGGCGTCTTTAAAGACCTGATAAACGGCTGTTTGTGCTTCAGCGTTATTGAGTTTAGCTTTGGTTTGAGATTCGAACTGCAAATCGTTTGCAGACATTTTCACAAAAATCACGGCAGTGAGACCTTCTTTGAGATCATCAGTCGAGAAATTTTCTTTTTCTTTGAGCAATTTATATTTATCTGAATAATCACGCAGTACTCTACCAAGTGCTAGGTGAAAACCATTGATGTGGGTACCACCATCTGGGGTGCGGATAACGTTGACATAACTGTCAACTTTTTCGTTATATGTGTCGTTGTACTGCAGTGCAATCTCGACGCCGATTTGTTTCTTGGTTGGCTCGTCTTTCCATTCACCACTGGTATAAAACACCTGGTGTAATGGTTTTTTGGACATGTTGAGGTGTTCAACGAGTGAACGAACACCACCTTCAAAGTAATAATGCAGTTCAATTTTTTCGAGGTCATCAATGAGTTGAAAATAAATGCCAGCCATAAGGTACGCTCGATCTTTGATGATTTGGATCAAAGTACGGTGGCCAAATTCAACTGTAGAAAAAATCGTAGTATCGGGAATGAAAGATACTAAAGTGCCGGTTTCATAGGTTAGCAGCTTCTTGGATTGCAATGGAAAAAGCTCGATAACTTTATTTTTTTCGATTTCTACGACTTTTGCTTGAGGAGTGCCTTTTGAATATGCCTGGTAGTAGTACTTATTGCCTCTTTTAACCACGACCTGCATGAGACTGGAAAGAGCGTTAACCGCTGAAGAACCGACACCATGCAATCCACCAGATGCTTTGTATGCTGTTTCTTCAAACTTACCACCAGCATGTAGTTTGGTCATGACTACTTCAAGTGCAGACACACCAGAACTGTGCATTTCAACTGGAATACCGCGACCATTGTCAACCACAGTGATCACTTGTGGGCCTAGTTCCTTATCCCCCACCATGTCTTTTTGAGCTTGAGTGATGTCAGTGCGGAATAATTGAATGGTTTTGCCAAAACCGGCAAGTGCCTCATCGACTGCATTATCAAGAATTTCTTTGGCGAGGTGATGTAATCCCTTGACATCGGTTGAACCGATGTACATACCAGGTCGTTTGCGAACTGGTTCTAACCCTTCGAGTACTTTAATGCTTTCAGCTTGATAATTATTGAGTCCGTCGGTCATAGCTTATTTCGATTGATATGTTATTGGTTGATTTGCTAGTCTTTTGTGGCTCAGAGCGTGTTGAGTTGAGTCTTTTACGTCTTTTTTAGACTAAAAGCAGCTCGGACATCAAAAAACACAATCCAAGACCTCTTTTGTACCACGAAGCAATCAAAAATGAAAGGCTGGAATAGTCAGAATCATGTCTGGTGCGTCAACTGATTATGAAAGCTAAAAAGCCAATGTTCTAAGGCAAGTGCGAGATTGGCATTTTGCGAAAGATTTTGCCAGCATTTTAGAGTGCATTTAAGTAATTGTGCTTGGATTGAAGTGGGAGTCTTCTCCTGACTCAGTTTTTTTAGGCAGTGATGTACTAGATTAATTGCCTCAGTACGATCTTTGTATTTGGCTGCCAGTGAGACCAATTCGCCAAATGAAGTGGCAGGGTTTGAAATGGTAGCTAAAAATGTGTCTACATCGGAATCAACTTGACTTGGCTGTTTTAGGGCAGTTGATTGAAAAAAATGTTGCTGACAACGTGAGTGAATTGTGCCAAGCAAAGTAGTACTGTTGGTAACTGCCAAGACGATACTGACATTTTTGGGAGGTTCTTCAAGAGTTTTGAGCAATACGTTCTGTGCGTTTTCACCAATATGGTCAGCAGCTAATAGCACCCAGATGGTGGGTTGTGTCATGCCCCCATAACCTCCAAGCGAGACGATCTCTCGAGCGTCATCTACAGTTAGGCCACTGAGTGATTCTCCAAACCATGAAATAGCGGGTGAAGTAATCTGCGAATCCGAGCTGTTTTGAATCTGAGTGGCTAGTGTGGCGGTGATATAGCTTAAAACTTCCGATCTCCACTCATGTATGTCGGGTGTGGCTGATTGAAAGGCAATGTTGAGGATGATTGGAATGTGATGCATAAACACTGATTTATTTCAGTAGTAGACAGTTTGATTGCGTCTGTACACAAACCCGTCGCTCTGCTGCTTTTATTGCGATGGCCGCTATGGCATTATAAACATATGAGCGAGAGAAGGACCCTCTGATTTTGGGTGTTCTTCTGATGGTATGAGCGAGCCTGTCCAAAACAACCAGTCTGCCCCAGCTGGCACTGATCCTGCTGTTGCTGCATCTGATGCAGTAGCTATGGCAGATGCAGCAGTGTCGGAAGCTGATTTATCCGCGGCTCTTGCTGAGGTCGATAAAATGGATGCCACTACTTCAGATGGAAGTGATGTGGTGAATTCGCTGTCGGTTGATTCTGCTATTGAAGCAACCATCCCCTCTGACTCAGGTGAAATTGAAGCTGTGGCCAATAGTGCTGCAGAGCAGTTATCCAATGAATCCGTGCCCAACCAAGATCAACTCGATGCAATCGCCAATCAGGTAGAACAAACAGTCTTTGGAGAGGCAGAGTCGACATCTTCGAATCAAACTGTTAATAGTGAAATTACGCCAACTATTTCAGGTGTTGTTGTTGCCCAACCAACTATCTCGCCAGCTCCAGTTTCACCAGCGATGGTGCCACGTCAAGTAACTCCTGCCCCCGTAGCAGTTGCATTTCAAGCGACTCCTGTTGCCGCTATTGCACCAACAGTGCCACCTCAGATTCAAAATTTGTCCAACCAAGCACCTCAAATGCCACCAGGTTATCCGCAGCAAGGTGGCTTTGCACCCACATCCAATCAAAATACCAGCTTTAGTTCCCAGATGGCTCCATCTCTCGCTCAACCTCAGATGGGATATCAGAACAATGCTGGTATGGGGATGCAGCAGCCTAACACTGGACAAATGAATGGTGGATATGGTGCAGCACCAGGACAGCAAGGTGGTGGCCAAAGCTTTGCACAGCAAATGCCAATGTACCAAAATGGCCAATATCAAAATCAGAATGGTCAATTTGGTGCTCAATCACCAAATCAAGGACAGTTTTTGCCTCAAATGCAAAATTTGCCCAACCAAGCATCTCAAATGCCACCAGGATATCCGCTGCAAGGTGGCTTTGCACCCACATCCAATCAAATGTCTGGCCAGCCCAACCAAACTGGTGGCCAAAGCTTCACACAGCAAATGCCACCAGGTTATCCACAACAGAGTTTTGTTGGCAGTGCTCCCCCACCATCACCCCAGATGCAAAGCCAGCCAGTTGCTCCACAAGCATTAGTTCCGGGGACCATTATTTCTGGTCCAGGAGCGTCAATTGCGTCCGCAGTGCCGAATGTTAATACGGCTAGTCCAACACCACCTGCACCAGCTCCAGCTACTCCAGCTCCAGCCGAGAATCCAGCTGTTACTCCGCCAGCAACTCCTGCTCCCATTATTTCGAGCGGTGGATTTAAGACATATAGCAGTTTAGTAGATGTCTTGGCTGAGATGCAGTTGTTGACACCCGAGCAACTCAATCAACTGAAGCAAGAATTATTGACGACCGGCCGAAGTTATGATGATTTGTTGATTGAGAAAAAGTGGTTGTCCGAAGAAAGTCTCACCAAAGCCAAAGCAAAACTCAACAATTTACCGTTTATTACAATTGGAGAGACAGGTATCTCACCAGAAGCATTAAGCAAGCTTGACGAGAGCGTGGCACATCGCTATGGCATCTTGCCATTTGCAATCGACAAAGTGGAACGTAAGTTGTCTGTGGCCATGAAGAATCCACTGGATATCCAGGCTGTTGGATTTGTAGAGCAGAAAACAGGGTTTAAGTTAGCCATTTACTACGCCAGTCCGACTGAAATCGAGCGCATCATTGTAGAGCGATACGCTCAGAATTTATCTTCAGAGGTAAATGAGGCACTCAAAGATACGGATCAGTCAAAGGCTAGGCACAAAGAGCAAACCGAACAACTCAACAACTTTGGTGGAGTCATTCGCGACGCACCAATTAATCGAATTGTAGAAACTATTTTAGAATTTGCCGTTAAATCTCGTGCCTCTGATATTCACATTGAGCCACTGCCAAATAAAGTGCGGGTTCGGTACCGCATTGACGGTATCTTGGTAGAAAAATTAATTCTACCTAGAAGTGTGATTGATGCGGTAGTGTCTCGTATTAAGATTTTGGGCAACATGAAGATTGACGAACGACGGATTCCTCAGGATGGTCGTTTTAGTTACAACAATGATGAAAAGAATGTAGATCTGCGTGTATCTACAATTCCTACAGTTCATGGTGAGAAGATCAACTTGCGGTTACTCGAGAAGAATCTCAATGTTCCCACAATGGAACAATTAGGCTTGGAAGGTTTGTCTTTGGCAAACGTTAAAGAAGCCATTAAGGTGCCGCACGGTATCATCCTAATTTCAGGTCCAACTGGATCAGGTAAGACCACTACTTTGTATTCCTTGATTCATATACTGAATACGCCAAAAGTGAACATCGTGACCTTGGAAGATCCTGTTGAGTACCAGATGCTTGGCGTTAACCAAGTTCAGATTAATCCAAAAGCAGGTTTGACCTTTTCAACGGGGCTGCGTGCGTTCTTGCGGCAAGATCCAAATATTATCATGGTTGGAGAAATGCGTGACCGCGAAACTACTGAGTTGGCAATCCAAGCGTCACTTACTGGTCACTTAGTGTTTTCCACTATTCATACTTCTTCAGCTGCTACTGCTCTACCCCGTATGATAGATATGGGTGCTGAGAATTTCTTAATTGCATCATCAGTTACTCTAATCATGGCACAGCGTGTGGTGCGTAAAATTAACCCTGCCTATTTAGAGGAATATGTTCCTGAGCCAGCTGTGGTAGCGGACATTTCAAAGGTTTTGGGAGTACATTTTGATAACTGGCTAATGCAACATGGAAAAACACCTCAAACAGTTACTTTGTTCAGACCAAGTGCAAATCGCCCGGAAAATGAACCAGAGTATCTTGGTCGTATGGCTATTTATGAGGTGTTACGGATGACTGAAGTAATTGGTCGAATGGTGCTGCAAAATCGACCTGCAAGCGAGATTGAACAGGAAGCATTGCGAAATGGTATGTTGCTCATGAAGCAGGATGGATATCTTAAGGCACTTAATGGACTTACAACTATCGAAGAAATATTACGTGTGGCAGATGTTTAAATGAGGAACATATGACAATTTTTGATGTACTTGAACTACTGATTAGCCAAAAGGGCTCAGACGTGCATTTGGCAGTTGGTCATGCTCCAGTACTGCGTGTTGATGGTGAGTTGCGAAGTCTTGAAGGTGCTCCAGCACTAACTGCCGAGGCAGTGGAAATGTTGGTTAAACCGCTGATGTCTCAAGAGCAGCAGACTCTATTTAAAAAGAATCGTGAGATTGATTTTGGATATCAATATGGTGAGGCTGGCCGCTTTCGTATCAATGTGTATCATTCACTAAATAACATGGCCGCAGCACTGCGGTTGATTCCTCCAAAAATCCTTACCATTTCTGATCTGGGATTACCAGATGTTTTCAATCAGTTCACACAGTTCAATCAAGGTTTGATTTTGCTCACAGGTCCAACTGGTGAAGGTAAGTCTACTACTCTAGCAGCACTTATCAATGAAATAAATCGAATTCGAGCAGATCATATTTTAACGATCGAAGATCCTGTCGAGTTTGTGCATAAGCCAATTAAGTCTTTTATTTCACAGCGAGAATTGAATCAAGATACAAACGACTGGACTGTGGCACTAAAGTCTGCACTTCGTGAAGATCCTAATGTTGTTCTGGTTGGAGAAATGCGCGATTACGAGACGATAGCGGCAACATTGACTGTGGCGGAGACTGGGCATTTGGTGATGGCTACACTTCACACAAGTACAGCAGCACAAACAATTGATCGTATCATTGATGTTTTTCCTGGTACCCAACAAGGCCAGATACGTCAGCAATTAGCAGCCACAATTAAAGTAGTGGTATCTCAGCGTTTAGTACCAAAAATTGGGGGTGGCCGAGTTGCAGCTTTTGAAATCATGATTGTGAACGATGCAATTCGCAATTTAATCCGTGAACAGAAAACATTTCAAATCGATAACGTGATTCAAACAGCTGCAGAATCTGGAATGTTTTTGATTGAAACATACTTGCTGGATTTAGTTGGTCGAGGGGTGATCACCAGAGAAACAGCTATAGCTAGTGCTTTTCGACCTAGGGAACTTCAGCGTATGATGGGTATTGGAAAATAGGATTTTAATATGCCGATTTTTGAGTACGTTGCTCGCAATTCTCATCAAGAAAAAGTCACCGGTAAAGTTGAGTCAAAAGGTGTAGCTCAAGCCGTGACCATGCTCACCTCTCGTGGTTTATTTGTAATTCGAGTTAAGCCATACAACGAGGGATCAATTGAGTTTATTAACAAAATGCTCAATCGAATTGGATTCGTGGAGATCGTGACCTTTACTCGTCAGATGGCTACCATGATTACTGCGGGGTTATCACTTTCCAAAGCATTGTCGATTCTTGAACAACAAACAAATCCTGAAATGGGCAAAATGGTGAGTACATTGCTTAAAGATGTAGAGACAGGAAGTACTTTTTCCAGTTCATTAGTTAAATATCCCAAAGAATTCAGTCGTGTATATATTCAGCTAGTAAAAGCTGGTGAGTTAGGTGGTGTTTTGGATAAAGTACTAGAGCGGTTGGCCATTAACCTAGAAAAAGAAAAAGAGTTTCAATCAAAGACAAAAGGTGCCTTAATTTATCCTATTATCGTTATGTCGGCGATGGGTGTAGTGGCTACCATCATGATGATTTTTGTGGTGCCAAAATTGACGAGTATGTACAAAGATTTTGGTGCCAAAATGCCTACTCCTACTTTGGTATTGATGTCGATGTCTGATTTTATGGTCAATAATTGGTGGGTAGTGGCAATTATTGGTGTGATTGCGTATTTGTCGTTTCAAAAATGGCATAAGACACGCAACGGCCAGATTCAATTTGATAAATTTGTGTTTAAACTGCCTGTTTTCGGTGATTTGAAGAAAAAGATTGTAATTACTGACTTTGCACGCACATTAGCATTGTTGCTCAGCACAGGCGTTTCCTTGTTGGAGGCAATGGATATCGTGGCTGAAGCTGCAGATAGTTTGATTTACCGTGAAGCATTTCAGGATGCCTCAAAGATGGTGGAAAAAGGAGACAGTTTGTCTCAGGCCATTGCTAAATATGGTGATATTTTTCCGCCAATTCTCAACCAAATGATTGCTGTGGGTGAAGAAACCGGTAAGCTTGACGATGTTTTGCAAAAACTATCAGTATTTTTTGAAGCTGAAACAGAGCAAGCAGTTAAGAATATGACCACCGCAATGGAGCCAATGATCATGGTAGTTTTAGGTCTTGGTGTCGGTCTCTTGGTGGTGGCAGTGATTTTGCCGATCTATAGCTTGACTAGCTCGTTTTAATTGATGTATTCTGAACTGTAAGTAGTAGCACTCATACGTGGAACGTATATATATGACAAAGCCTCGCCCGTCTTTCATCCAGAGTCTTGGTTTTACCATGATCGAGCTCTTGATTGTTATTAGTATCTTGGGTTTTCTAGCTGTTGCTGTGTTAGCGGCTATTAATCCAATTGAGCAAATTAATCGTGGTAAAGACACTGGAAGTCGCTCAGATGCTGAGCAGCTACTGTCATCAATTGACCGATATTACGCTTCGAATGGGTACTATCCTTGGACGATTGGTCCAACCGATGTGCAAACTGGTACTAGTGCAGCTGGTAATGCAGCCGCAGGTTCTGGTGTACAAGTACTTTTTAACACAACTGTGAATCCATTAGATGAAACAGGTTGCTCATGGGCAGCTAAACTCACCTCTGGAGATGCTTTAGTAGCAGGTTGTAATGGTGCAAATGAGTTGAAGGCTACCTTCACCACTCGTGTAATGCATCCAACAAACTACAACACATTACAGGTCTATAACCGAGGTAATCAGGGAGACAGTACCTATATCTGTTTCCAGCCTAAGTCAAAGCAGTTCTTAGATGACGCAAAGAATCGATGTGTGGATGCAGCAGGAAGCGGTTTCCCAGCTGATATTGCCATCGGTGCGGCACTGTGTGTCGATGCGGTGACAACTGGCACTGACGTCTGGAGCTGCTTACCATAAAGGTAAGATACAGCCGTGTTGTTTGTCTCATATTTGTTAGTTGGCTTCGCCCTGTTCTACTTTGGTGCGATAATAGGCAGTTTCGTAAATGTCTTTATCTACCGAACAGTACAGGGCGAAGATTGGGTAAATGGCAGATCTCGTTGTGAAGTCTGCCACCGTAAAATTCATTGGTACGATAATTTTCCGATACTTTCTTATTTGGTTTTAAATGGCAAATGTCGCTATTGCCACACTGGCATTTCGCCAATTCATCCTATTGTTGAGGGACTGATGGGCAGCCTGTTTGTTTGGTGGTATTTTATTGGCACTTTATTTTTTAGGTTAACTGAACAGCCTTACTCTGCGATACAACCTGCCTTTTGGTTGTTGGTTGGCATATTGTTGTTGGTGATTTGTGTAGCAGATTTACTGTATCTAATAATTCCTGATACTGCAGTGATATCACTGATGGTTTTGACACTTACCTACCGGATAAGCTTAGCTGTTGGTGGCCAGATGCAGTGGCGAGATTTCGGCATGATGCTGGTTGGAATGGTAGGTCTTGTTGGTTTCTTCCTTTTTCTCTACTTTGTGACCAAGAAAAAAGGTTTTGGACTGGGTGATGTCAAACTTGCAGTGCCGCTTGCTTTGTTACTTGGGTGGCCAAAAATTGTGGTGGGCATATTTGCTGCATTTATATTTGGAGCACTCGTTGGTGGCGTACTATTATGGAAGAAACTAAGAACATTAAATAATGTATTGCCCTTTGCACCTTTTTTAGTAATCGGAGCATTGTTTTCACTGTTGTTCGGAGAGCAGATTTGGCAAATGTATTTCAGTCTGCTTTAATCAATAGTATGGATTGTGTGACTAAAAACATCGTCAATGCTGTTTTGAGATCACATGATGCTGATAGCTGCCTATGAGAATTCTAAAAGCACTATTTTTTTCCTTTGTAATCTTGTTGGTGACACTTATTGTTGTGGTGTATGGGGCTCGTGAAGTTTTGCTAATCGGCTCAACTTGGCTCATTTCTAGCCGATACAATCAAGTAGTGCAGTCAGTTGCTGCTGGTGATCACAGACAAGAATGCATGAAACTTGGAGTGTTTGGAGGTGAAGCGTTCCCCCAACTTCGTTTCGTATCTAGCACCGAGTACTATGCCGAAGCAGTGTGCGGCACATTGAGTGAGAGTGCATTAGTCATCACAAAATACAAACTGTGGCCACTGGTAACAAAGACCACTGGAGACTCTGGATTAACTGATCAAAAGAAACAAGCGGTGGTGGCATTGGAAGTTCTAGGACGAGTTGCCTCAGTAGAACAAGACGAATTTGGGAATACACACACCGTTTGGAGAAAAGGTAAGCTCATCTCGACTGGTGCTGGACCAGTGACTAATTGTGGTGGATATGGCACAACCTGTTGTATTGAAGGTGAAGAGCAAGGCATTGGAGATCAGATTAAGGGTGCTCTAGATTGTCCCAAAACTTGTTATGTTGCCTGTTATAGTCGGCCTGTAATCTTGGCGTTTAACTCTAACCCGTTTTATGACTATGAGAGCCGAATTTTGACTGTTAAGCGTGGTCAGACGATTGATTTTAGTTATGTGATTAGTGAATCACAACGCGATGTATTTGCTGATGCTCGTTTGAAGGAAAACACCGATCCACTTGCTATTTTATTGTCGTTATCCAAACAACTTTTAAATACCAAAAAAATTGAGGCTGAAAAAGAGGCACTGAGGCAAGTGACACTTGATTTTGGCGATGGTGAAACCACGACTTTAAGTAAGCTGCAAGATACCGGAAGCCACAGCTATACCTGTGCTCGAGAGCTTTGCAGATACACTGCAAATTTGTCAGCAAAAAATTACTATGGTGCCCAGACATTAGCTGGATATCTCAGCACGATCACTATTAATGTGGTACCGTAAAGGAAGCTATGTTTGTACACACTCCCCTATTTCAACAACAAAGACGACGGAAACAATTTGGTTTTAGTTTGTTAGAACTTTTAGTGGTTGTTTCTATTATTGGAATTTTGATTGCAATTGCTGCTGCTGCTTATTCCACAGCACAGAAAAAAGGTCGTGATGCCAAACGTCGTGGAGATGTGGCTGCGATGCAAAAAGCCTTTGAACAATATAATGCAGCAAATAATGGTGCATATGACAGTGTGGGCACTAATTGTAGTGGTATGGTAAGTCTATCTGGTTCTGATTTTCTACCAGGCGGTTTGCCAGTTGATTCAAAAGGAAACCCCTATACCTGTTTCAATACAAGCTCTACTTACTGCATCTGCTCAACCGTACTTGAGGGTGGTGGTGGTAACACGCTCGCATTGCCAACCGATGCTGATTGTGCCGGAATTGGGGCTCCCGCAGCAGTAAATACGTATTTTTGTACCAAAAATTTGCAATAGCATATGCTAAAAATAATGCAGAATTTACAATTAAAAACTCGTAGACGTCAGGGTGGTTTTTCAATGATTGAGCTGTTGGTGGTGGCGACGTTAATAATCATTTTGACCATGATTGGACTGGTGAGTTATAGCAAGACATTGGTGAATAGTCGTAATGCACGTCGCAAAGCTGATTTAGAGGTGATGCGACAAGCACTCGTTTTATATAAACTTGATAATGGTCGCTATCCTAATCAACAAGGTGTCCATGCTGAAGCAGTGACCATCGGCAGCAGCTATCTGCAAACCGCACCGCTAGATCCAAAAAATGATGCTACTTATTTTTATCAATACGATGGGACAGGAACTTGCACAGTAGCTGGCTGTACCACCTTCACTTTAACTGCAAGGCTAGAATCAAGTGCAACCGTGTACTCAGTAAATAATCCATAAAGTATCGTATGGAACAGCACTACTTAACGAACTGGAGGTCTGTTCATAATTCAAAAAGTGGTTTTACTTTGATTGAAATGTTAGTTGTCGTAGCAATCGCAACTCTATTTGTTGGTGGCGGTTTAGCGGGATTCATGAGTTTTAACTCACGCCAAAAAGCTATAAATGGAGCCAAAGAATTGGAGCAGATAATTAAAATTGCAGAAACAAAAACTCAATCAGGAGTGGTCGGCGTTTGTAATCAACTTGAGGCATATGAAATCACTTTTGACACGGCCGTTGATCCTGTGATTGTTTCGCTACAAGAGGTGTGTGCCACTGGCGAGGTAGTAACTCCTGTTGCAACAGAATATCCCCTGTCCCAGGGAGTTTCGATGTCGTTTAGTCCTGCCACCACGTATATTCGTTTTAAAATCTTAAGCGGGGGGCTGCTGTTTAGCAGTGGTGCCAGCAGCATTCAAGCACAATTTGAAGATGCAAATAACCCAGGTCAAGTATATGCAGTTACCATTTCCGAAGGAGGCGATGTCAGTGAAGGCGATTGGCTCTAAATTTCATCGAGGAACTTTCTTCCACTCTCAATTGGGGTTTGGAATCATGGAGGTGGTCATCTCGATTGGTATTGTCGGTTTAATTTTGACCGCAATTTCTAGTGGTCTGATTTTTTCACTTAAAACTAATGCAGAAACCAAGTTTCGAGGTATTGCACTGAGTAAAAATCAAGAAGTTTTTGAAGTTATTCGTCGGGAACGCGTGATCAGAGGTTGGGATAGTTTTTTACAACTATACGGTGGGGGTGTTGCCGGGACATATACTTATTGTCTTAATTCCGCAAATATACTGGATCACGCCAATTTCCCTCCTGCAGCTGCCGCCTGTGTTGATACGGTTGATTGGGAAGGAAATGACTACATTCGTGAGCTAGTAGTTGATACAACCACTGTTGGCCAAATCGGTTTTACCTCGACGGTATACTGGCAGGGTCGTGACAAGCAAATTCAGCTCTCACAGACACTCAAGAGTTGGTAATAACCAGAAGCAGTAAACATCCCAAAAATGGTTGACACACTTACCTACGGGAAGACTTTATTACAGATTTTGGTTTCTCACTGAAACACCAGAACGGAACTCACGGATGATGGTTTCTGAGTCGTTACCAGCACCTTCTCCTCGTTTCAGTTTGAAGTAAATCTCAACGTAATTTTGTTTGTTTTCACCCTCATAGCAGTTGAAGGTGATGGTGTTAGCAGGATCTAATGCCATTGAATCCGAACTGAGATAGTAAATTTTTCCGGTTGTGGTCGAAGTTGAAGCAATTCGACCATTATCTGCTCCAAGTATAGTGATGCCGCCATCGCCATTTTCGAGCTCAAGTCCAGAGATGATGCCAGCCACACAGGTGGTGTTGATTTTACGAGCATTACGAATAATAAAACTCATTCGATCGATTGCTCGCTCTCCCTCACTCTTGGCTTTTTGCTCAAAGTTGGATTTAGCTGAACTTATCACAAATGACATAAAAAAACTTGAGACAGTGGTCAAAAGTATAACTGAGATTGTGGTTACAACCAACAACTCAATTAGGGTAAACCCAGATTGATTCGAGTATTCAGAGAACCTACTTTGTGAGACATGCTGACGCATTTTTGGTACGTCCTTTATCGCTGTGGTGCTATCTCTTTCCAGTTATATTGTGCAGTCTTCATCTCGGTTGGATAGTTGTCAACGAAATCAGGCCTGAAAATGAAGACCTCTGAGGGGCTGACACTATTCATGGTTTTGCCGAGTAAGCCATCGTCATAGTTACGTAGTAGGTTAATACCATTCCCAGTAGCTGCACTATCAAGTGCAACAAAGGTGCCTGATCCAATAAACTTACGATCAATGGTTGCGACATTGCTGTCACTGTTGATAGTGATTTGTCCATCAGCAACGAACACCCCTTCTAGATTAGCGGTTACATTACTTGGAGTGACGGTATTGCTGTTGTGTCCTACTGCAGCGTCAATGATGATGTTGTTTCGAACAACGAACATCAGGAAACCACCATTGGCAACTGAAGTAAGCTTCGAGGCATCTAGAGCACTACTATTGGAAAATTGTAGACTGCCGGGAATAAAGACGATGACCTTTTTGTCAGCAGGGATGCTGAGTGGTATTGCAGCATCTGCTTTGTCGATGACTAAGTTTCCAGCGTTATACAAATAGAGACCAGTGACGCCAGCAGCCTGAGCTGTGATCTTGGAGTTAAGATCTGTCAGACTACTTGTAGTGATGAGCTGACGGCTGACATTACCATAGAAGAAATCATAGTTTTCAGCACTGGGAGCGACACCAATGGCATAGGCTCCAAGAGAGGTTGTTCGACTTGTTGCCGAGTGTACGTATGCATCACTGTCATCCTTAGTAGTTTTGACCGTACCGGTGTTGCCTACTGCGATGAATCCGCCATAGTTAGAGTTGGTAGCCGCAGTGATGACGCCACTCTCACAGTTGGGATCAGTGTCACAGGTAGCGACTGGAACCTTTGACTTAACTTCATAGCGAGCGTAAATATTGCCGCCAACAGTCTGCCACCATGGATCAGCTAAGTTGTTTTCTTTAACAAAGAAGCTAACGGTGTCATCAGCAGTGATACCACTATATTCACATAGATAGTCTTGACCAGCGGTTAATGGACAACCACAAGTGTATGCCACTGCTTGACCTGGAGCTGGGGTTGGGAGGGCTAAGCGGACACGATAATCTGTTGCTCCTTTAACAAGGTTGGTAACGATGGTGAAGGTGGAACCAAGAATGGTGCCTGGGGAGATAACTCCACTACTATCTTTAGTGGCACTCACCGCTGCATTAGCAACAATTTGTGGAGTTGGTGCCAGTCCGATACGAGTACACATACCCCCAATGGCTTGGATAGTGCCATCATCATTGTCGTAGTAAATGTTGCCAACAATCACAGGTGTGGGAGTTGGAGTTGGTGTGTTGGTTGGTGTGGGCGTAGGAGTATTTGTTGGTGTCGGTGTGTTGGTTGGCGTAGATGTGGGAGTGCTTGTTGGAGGAATAGGTGTTGGGCTGGCACCAATTGGAGGATCACCAGTTGGATTTGGTGGTGTAGTTGGGCCGACTCCATCCCAAGCACAGTTAAGGGTGGCGGTGCCTCGATTCGTTTCACACGTAGTCATAAAAAGCACACAGTTGCAGAGATTTCCAGAGTAGATAAGGGTACTGCATGTTCCAGAACAACTTTCATCACTTTGCGTGCAGTTGCATACACTCTCATATGTCCCCTGACAGGTAGCGGATGGAACAGTACATGAACAGTTACCAGGACCACAGTCGCAGCTCTCATTTGAGACACCGGTCGTGGCACAGTAACCCGCACCTTCTCCCCATCTACCGCAATCAGAAATCTGATTGCCACCGGGAGATCCAGCAACGCAATCTGCACTTACAGTAGAAGTGGCTACGACAAAAAAAACTGCTGCAATAAAAAAAGTTTTGTAAGAGTTAATGGACATATCTATTTATAAGTGAGTAATGTAAAGCTAGCTGCCAAGAAAATCGGTTTGCCTGATGTCATTTTTGGTAGGTCTTTAGGATCCTCGCTTTCAGCAAAGCGTGCCGGCCACTCAGTGCCAAAACTTTGATTGATTTTCTGGAAAAATTTTGAGGTTTTAATATCCTCGGGGTTGTAATTGCTTGTTTCTGCATATAACTGTACTGCAGGATCTTCTCTATCAAGAACCTTTGAAATAAGTTTGTCTATGTAGCTGTCACCAGGTAGTTCTATAGCACTTACCACAGTGTTAATTACTAGAAATTGGCGCAACTCTTGGTTGTACAGTGCTAATGGAACCTGTACTGTCTCGATGGTGCCGTCTTTTTTGCGATACACACAAGATGTTTTTCGCACCATAACCAGCCCGTTTTCGAGTTCTTCAAAGGTATTTTCAATTTGAGTAGATGCAAGTCGACACTCTAGATAGTAGCTCTGTATTTTATTGGCTAATCTAATTGCTGGTTTCTCTGAAATTGAAGGGGCAATGTTCTCGAGTCGGCGCTTTTTTATTACTCGTGTGAGTAAAATCATGCCTACAATAGCGAGTACTGCTAGAACTAAAAACAAGAGTATATTTTTCTTCACAAATCTAGTGTACAGTTCTTGTTGAGAATCTACAAGTAAGCTATTTGGTGCTTAGTGCTTATTTTTGAATCAAATTTATTCACCTCTTTTAAAGTCAGCATATGCGGGGATGACGAAGTTCTCGGCATTTGGCTTATCTGGGAATTCGTCTACAACACCCTGATCGTAATAAATGTCACTTGGAGTTCCAAATGAGTCGACCGCGGCTTGCATAAATGCTTTGTCGTATTCACTACCACCTTTTGTTTTACCCATACCAAACTGCATGATTAGATATTTACCAGTTGGGCTTATTTTACTCAGTAGCCCTCTTAGTTGGCCATCGATAAATGCATCAGTTGGTTTGCCCTCAGATGGGGCGGCTTGGGCCATGATACGGAATTGATTGGTATCTCTATTATAGAATGCCAACGGCATGGTAACAGTTTGTGTTTTGCCAGCTGCGTCAACAAAAAAACAGTCTGCTACTCTGAGAATGTCAAGATTGGCAAATTGAAAGTTGACAGTTCTAACGCTATCCAGTTCGACGGCACAATATGTTCCCCGTCTTTCATTTTTATTTACGATTTTTGTGGGGAATTGTTGTTCACTTCCACTCGATGCAACTATTCCCTCTAGGTATGCCGGGTCAATTACAATTTCTGGGATCGCAGTTGGTGGCACCTCTGTTGGTGGTATCTCAGTTGGTGATATTGGCGTCCAAGACAGTGTGGGAGTGGGAACATCTTGGGTACCATTAGCTATGTCAGTTCCAGCTTGTCCCGTTGCAGTAGCAGCAGCTTCTGTATTACTAAATGCTTTGGCAGGAGGTGCCCCGCATGCAGACACAACCATTGAAAAACAAACTAGCAGAGTCAGGATTGTCAGTAGCTTGTTCCCTGAAAATTCAAAGCGATTGGGATGTTTTAATTTAAACTTAATTTTATCAAAAATAGCAGCAACGACTTGATTTATGTCAATGCTTTCAACAGTGGCGGGAGTGATTTCTCTTTCAAGAGCTGCAACAAATAGTTCTTCATCTTCGTTCATGCCAAGCTTTTCGGCTTGCAATTCAACCCAAGCACGCACCACTGCAGTTTGGTCACCGATAAAAGCTCTTGCTTTTTCCACCAACGCTCTACCCTGTTCTTGGATACTGCCACTCATCTCTGCGATTTTTGCAGCAAATCGTGACTTTTCGTTTGTTTCTGACATGTTTTTTGTTTGTGTCCACACATATTTTGATGGACAATTACTGTGGATTTTATCACTAAATATAACCAATGCAAATAACTATAAGCCTAAATATGTATCCGTTACACATCGTCTGTTAATCTGGTAACTGAGTTTTTTTGATTTTTTCTTGATCCCATTTGATAGTCCTATAGTTATTAGAAAAAAACAACAGTGGCAATAGCAGATGCACAACTCAGTGGCAAAGCAATTGGGAGTTATGGCAGCTGTTGTTAAAGAGCCTTATAATTTGTGTTGAGTTTTGACCCCCACTACGCTACAATCGTCAAGTTATTAGCCTTCATTTATATAAAGGATCGCCATGGGTGCACTACCAAAGAATAAAATCACACGAGCTGAGCGCGGCAAAAGACGTCGAGGAAACACCAAAAGTGTCACTCAAGATGTTAAAGTTGTCAAAGTAGCTCCATACAAACAAGGTTTGGTGTCTGCTATTTTGAAGAGCGTTGGTTTGGCATAATTTGTCAGCCGACGGTTTACATCACTCCACCTACAGTATTTAATGAGTTCTATGTCTGATAATTCAGGATCAGTAAATGTGTTGACCAGTCAGCAACCAGTGGTTGATGATGAGTTGGTGCAAACTGAGGTTGATCCCAGACATCTCAAACGTGCCGCCTTGATGCAGGCGTTGTTCGCTGCCACTTTTGCAGGCCCTGATGAACAAGCAATTGAAGATGAGGAGTTGCAGCAAAAAGTACATACTATTTTTGAACAGTTGCCCACAATTGACGCCAAAATCAAGGAACATGCCCCTGAGCGACCGCTCAGCGAGGTTAATCAAGTTGATTTGGCAATTCTCCGCTTGACAGTTTTCGAGGCGGAGCATAAAAAGACACCTATAAAGGTCTTGATTAACGAAGCAGTCGAGCTTGCCAAGCAATATGGCACAGAAAGCTCGCCTAAATTCGTCAATGGAGTCCTTGGTAAATTATTGGTATTAACTGAGGAAGAACATGTCGGTTCCAGCGAAACAACAACTTAAGTCACTCGAGCAACTTCGAAATTTATTGGCCGATATTACCGGCAATGAACTTGATGAAATTCACCCCCAATCAAATTTGGAGGATGATCTCGGTATTAATCTAGCAGACGAGTTTCCTCGCCTACTCTCTCAAGTTAACACTGAGTTTGAGATTGAGCTTGAACTAGATGCGGTGAAAGATGAAATGGAAGTAGCCGGTGAAACTGTGGCCGAATTAGCCAAATTAATTGACGATGAGAGTGAGCTTGGATAAGCATACGACACTTGCGTAAGATATTTATGGCGTTACCAACTTTTAAAAATTCTCAACTGCTTATAACTGCCTTATCTCATCGCAGTTCTCTAAACGAAAAAACTGCTTCTGGAACTACCGCTTTGGAATCAAATGAGCGATTGGAGTTTTTAGGTGATGCAGTACTTGAATTGGCTGTTACCGAGTATCTGTTCGCCATGTTTCCCGCGGAGCCTGAAGGTAAATTAACTGCCTATCGCAGTGCTTTGGTGAAAACCACCACACTTGCCGAGTTATCAAAAGAATTAAAGCTAGGTGATCAGATGTATATGAGCAAGGGTGAGGAAGCTACTGGCGGTCGTAAAAATGAGAGTTTATTGGCCGACACTTTTGAAGCAGTGCTCGGAGCTTTGTATCTAGATCAAGGATATGCTGTGGCAGTTGAGTTTCTGACTGCTAATTTATATCCCAAATTTGCCGATATTTTAGAGAACAAGCTATATAAAGATCACAAAAGTCTACTGCAGGAAGTAGTTCAGGCCAAAGGCTTACCTACTCCAGCATATGAGGTGGTAAAAGAGGTTGGTCCAGATCATGATAAGGAGTTTACAGTAGTAGTTAAAGTAGCCGAGATCGTCAAGGGTACTGGTGCGGGTAAGAATAAACAACAAGCCCAACAACAAGCAGCACTGGCAGCTTTGAAGGAATTTGGCGAATTATCTTGATAAATCATTAGAAGCAAGATACAATCCCCCCTATGTTGAAAATCAAATTAGCTCGTTTTGGTAAAAAGAAACAACCCGCCTATCGAATAGTGGTTAATGAGGCCAAATCCAAGCGCGACGGTCAATACGTTGCTATGGTTGGTCGTTATGCCCCTACCGAGAGTCCCAAGATTCTCGAGGTCGATATGCCAGCTTATGAAGCATGGTTGAAAAAAGGTGCTCAGCCCACCGAGACAGTGGCTAGTTTAGTCACTCGCTTAAAATCAGGAAATCCATTCCCACCAAAGAAATCAAAGCCAAACAAAAAGGCTATGATTCGTGCAGCTGCCGAGGCTGAAGCAAAAGCTGCTGAAGTAGTTGCTCCAGCAGAGCCAGTAGTCGCCGAGGTTGCAGCTGTGGAATCAGCTGAAACTGAAGTAACTGCTTAATCTTGTATCCAAAAGTACATAGGGATTAAACGATGAAAAACCTTCTCGAGTTTTTACTGAATCATTTAGTAGATCATCCAGAATCAGTGGTAGTCGAAGAGATTACCGATGAAGAAGGTAAACTGTATCGTTTTAAAGTTCATCCAGAAGATATTGGTCGAGTGATTGGTAAACAGGGCAAGATCATCAAAGCTCTCCGTAAAATTGCCCAAATTCGCCTAGTACATGATGGTGAATGGGCACATATTGTCTTAGATAGTGACGACAGCGATAACTCAGTGAGTGAGACAGCTCAAATGCCTGAGGTCGGTGATGGTGCAGTGATTGAAGACAAAGTAGCTTAATTCTTGAGAGAAACTTTTTATATAGCACTTACAAACAGAACGCGTTTGTATTGTTTTGTGGTGCCTAATTATCTCGGAAAATACTCGTACTAGATTGGCTTAGTAGTAGTTACTCACTTGGAATTCTCTCAATTGAAAATGGATCAGATAGTCCCCCACCCTCAACATCATTTTGAGGCTCTGGTTCAGCAATGGTAAAACCTTGAATGGTTTGGAATATTTCTTTTTCTCGTTGTGAGATCTTTGGCAAGTTAGAGCCTAAGGTGGTTTTAATCTGCTGTGTAAAGTAGTGTGTTTGTAGTGTTAGTTGAGCAGTGGTGAGTATGACACCGGATTGTTTTGAGGTGTTTTGGCTCAATGCAATTTTTGTGATGGTAGTGATGGGTGAGATTTGTTCAATCAAAACCATGAAGTCTTGGATGTTATTTAATTGACCAATGACTGTGATAGTAATCTCGATGCTGTCGAAGTTAACTGATTGTTGTCTTGCAGTTTGTTTGAGTTGAGCACTCGAGGTGGCAATCTCTCCAGGATTAATCTGTAGCTCTGCAACCGCGACTTCTGAGATGGCGGCCACTGAATTAATTCCTGTCATTAGTTCTAGTAATGGCTTTTTTGAAGGTAAGATGGCATCAATCTTGTCTGATTGAGCAAATTCTGGCGATAATTTAATTTGCTCTAGTTCCTTATATTTTCCAGTAATTTTATCCAATTCTTGTTGTTCTTTAGCGAGTTTTGCATTTGCTGTCTTGATGGTATTTATCTGTGGAATAATTGCTAAAATTAAAATTAATAAGCTGCCAAAAAATATTGCTATAGCCATCAGAAGTTGCTTACGAGTGAAGACAAATAATCGCCAGTAAAGTTCGTTATTTTTATTTGGCATTAGTCCCAGTCTTGCTGTCAGATGCGCTGTTTCCAGTTTGCTTTTTTAATTCAACTGTTAGCTTCATTGCATAGTTGCCAACTTCTGTCCGCCGAATATTGCTTCTATTTAGTGATGAAAAATTTGTTTTCACTTCATCAGAGTCAAGTTTTTCGACTAGTTTTTCAAGTTGAAAAATACTAGTGCTATCTACTGTGAGCGACAGAATTTGAGCATCACCATCATAGTTAACGCCACCAATAAAGCCAGAATCAGTGAATAAATTGCTTAGATAGTTAATTGCTTGCTGCTTGTTGTTGCGTTTCTCAAAAATCTCAGCAATGGTTTTTAATTTATTGCTAAACAGTAGGTATTGGGCCTCTACTGTTTGGTTGGTCATGATTGATTGTTTGGTTTCGTTCTGTTTTTTTACCACACCTTTCAGTGTTGAGCTTAGGTAAATGTTAAAACCAATTAAAGCAAGCAAGGTTATAACAGTGACGCCAAACACAATTAGTGCAATCAAAAATAGTCGACGATCGTAGACTATGTTTTTCTGGTAAATGCCTCCTCGTTTTCCGAGAAAGTTAATGCTCTGCACGCTACAGCTCCCTCATCAGTAACCCCATACAAATGGTAAAAGCCTGACGATTGGTGGTGGGTATTTCACCCTTAATATCGTAGAAAGGATCCGCAAGTAAGACTTCAGCATTAAGTTTTTCGGTGAGATATTGTGTCAATCCAGGAAGTTGAGAAGTGCCACCAGACAGCACAATTCTTCGCACATCTCCATTTGGATTCTCGCTTTGAAAGTAACGGATGGATTTGCTGATCTCGCCCACCAGACTATCAATTGCTGGAAGCAGTGCTTGGCGGACTTTACCCTCAAACTGAGTGCCGTCCAAACCATACTGCCGTTTATATTGCTCTGCTTGCTCTGGGTCGAGACCAATTTCTTGCTCGAGTGCTTTGCTCAGTGCCTTGCCGCCGAGTGGATTTGTAAAGACAAAACCCAATTCTGCTTGGTCAACAACACCCAGATCTGTGGTGCTGGCACCAAGGTTAGCGACTAATGTTGGCGGTTCTGTGGTAGCAAGATCAAGTGATCTAATAACTGAGAAAATTTGTGTTTCGAGTAATACAGGTTCAACGCCAATGCCGAGAAACATATTGGTAAATCGTTCAACTACGGTTTTTCGAGCACCTACCAACAGCACCTTCATCGGTTTCTGTTTATCGGTTTTTGCAGGACGAAATAGCACTTGGTACTGCAGTGCAAGCTCTTCTTTGGGAATTGGAATATATTGCTCAGCTTGCCACTCAATTGCAGATGCTAGTTCTGCGTCAGTCAAAGGTGGAATTGAGATTACTTTGCTGGAAATAGCAGACTCTGGCAAGCTCAGACGGATGTTGGTCCGAGGAAGCTTATTATCATTGATGATCGAGAAAATGACTTCACCAAGTTTGGTAGCTTGTTCATCATCATTTGGCAACGAAAAACCGAGGTCATTTGGAGCCTCGACTACTCGAGAGATGGTTGGTTTTTTGGCACTTACTCCGCTGACGAGTTTTAAGCTGTATGCACCAATGTCGATAGCTAGGGCAGGCATATCTATGTTTTTTTTGTTAATTACTTTGTGATCGATGATCCGCTGTATAAGGTGTAGTCCATGAATGATGGTGGCGTGGATAGCGTGCGTCTAACTTCAATGGCTTTGGCTTGACTCACGCCAGTAACATCTTGTGCTTTGGAAGTAACAGTAAATTGAGCTCTATTGATGGACGGACCCTCAGCCATAATATCTGTACTGTTGAACAGTGGTTCTATACGAACAAAATAGTCGTTTGCTTGTAAACTCAGCTGATATTTAAACTTATAGGGACTGTCTCCAACAACTGTGCTGGCGTAGTTAAAGTTTTTACCGCTGCTACAACCTTCTGATTCAGGTCCTTTCACCGCCTCAAAGCGACTTGTGATGTTTCCTAGCCCATCTTGGTTGTAAATGGAAATAATTAAAGCAGCTGGATTTTGTGAACAGGGTACAAATGACCAGTTGATATCAATTGGAGCTGTTGAGTTAACTGACAATTCAGCAGCTGAACTTTGATCAAGGTGTGTTTTTAGGATGTTATCTTGTGAAATTTGTAGATTTACGCTAGCGTTTGGATCGGTAATGTCTTGGTTGGCAACGGCAGACAACTCAACTTGGTTTTGCTCAAGACTTTGGATGTCAGCCAGTGCTTTTTCCACACCAGTTTCCGCAGCTCCAAAAATCTTAGCAGATTCTTCTTGCTGTGCAGTAATTTCAGCTTGTTGTGAGGTTCGAACCATTAATGACAGACCAATAGTCAGTACTACCACAGAAAGCAAGACTACGATTAAGCCAGCCTGACCAGACTGAGAATGAACTTGAGAACGAAGATAATTGCTAGTCATGAATCCATGATAAAGGAAAAACTTGGATTAGTAAATCTGTCTATATTATATGAACACTCACCGGGGTCGTGGGTGAAAAAATTGCCGATCAATTGTAGTGAAGACTTGTATCAATTGTGGAGGATTTTTGTGTCTTCATCTCCCCAATCAATGAGGGGAACCCAGGTATTTGGTTGTACTGCATCTATTTTGTCAGACATAGTTTTTGCCTGTTGTATCAGTTCAAAATTCGTCCAAGAAGCAAAGCGCAACTCATCAAGTCCATGTTGAGTAGTGCCAAAAATATCGCCCGCTCCACGTCTTTTTAAATCGAGTTCAGCTAATTTAATACCACTATGTTCTTTAGTGAATACAGTTAGGCGAGTTTTTGTTTCAGCTTGTTTGCTTGAACTGAATAATAAACAGTAACTTTTTTGCCCTGCCCGTCCTACTCTACCTCGTAATTGATGTAGGCTGGCTAATCCAAAACGCTCAGCTGCTTCAATAATCATGATATCGGCTGCAGGAATATCGACTCCAACCTCAACAATTGGGGTGGTAACCAGTAGCCGAATTTTATTGGCAAATAAGTCAGCAATGATTTGATCTTTTTCTGTGGGTTTTAGCCTACTATGAAGTAGTGACATCGTAATGTCTGGTTTATTGGCAAATTGTTGTTGTAGTGTGGCGAATGTCTCGGTAGCTGCCGCGACATTTTCCAGTGATTGCGTGGCTGACGGATCAATAAAGGGACAAACCACTAATGCCTGACCAGGTCTGTCAGGATTTGCGAACAACTCTTTGCTCATCCAATCTAAGGCACCGGTTCGTTTCGACTCAGGCACATACCAAGTAGTAACTGGCTGTCTGCCCTCTGGCAATTGTTCAATTGTTGATAGTGATAGATGCGAGAAAATCGTGAGCATCAAACTTCTGGGAATGGGTGTAGCAGTCATAGTGAGAATATGTGCGTTGTGTGCGGCTGCGGTCAATTTGTTGGAAACTGAACTCTCGACAGCATCTGTCACTCCAAGAGATCGCTGTTTGACTCCAAAACGATGTTGCTCATCGTAGACAATTAGTCCTGGTTTAATGTCAACAAGTTTATTGATGACGCTGTGAGTACCGATAAAGAGTGTTGGTGACAGTGTCTGTAAATCGAGAGAACTTTTTGCTTTGGTGGTAAGACTGGTGATTAATTTGATTGGGATATGTGGAAATTGAGTACTGAGTCGATCGGCATGTTGTTTAGCTAGAATTTGGGTGGGTGCGGCGATAACGCTATGTTGTCCAGCCAAAACCATTTGCACACAAGCAAGTGCGGCCACAATGGTTTTCCCTGATCCTACATCGCCAACAAGCAATCGATTCATTGGTTGGTTGGAAGTTAAATCTGTGACGATTTCGGCGAGTGACTTTTCTTGATCAGCGGTAAGTGTGTAGGGTAAGTTGGTGGGAATAATCGGCAGAGTTGGCTTAATAGCAATGGCATTCTGTCGCTGTTTCCAATAGTTTTTTAATTGTTTGGATTTATGAATCAATGCTAAAAGTTCTTCGAGTGCCAGCCGTTCTCTCGCCAGTATTAATGACTCACTGTCATCTGGGAAATGTAATTGTTGAATTGCTTGGATAATATCGGTCAACTCAGTGATTTGGGCAGCTGATGGCTCGAGATTTGAGATAACGCTTTTGAGAATTCGTCTCAGACTCCCCTGTTTGATAGCAAGTGTCGAGGAATAAACCGGCACCAGTCTCCCGGTGTGAATAGTATCGGTTTTGACTGCCTCTACAGTGGCCTGAGTCAAAACTCCACGGTTTGAGATTTTGCCGGAAAAGTAAAAATCTTTTTCTTCATCGAGGGTGTGCTTGATATAGCGATTATTAAACCAAAAAGCCTTGAGCTGACCAGAATCATCGGTGAGCGTGGCTGAAGTGATCCGCCGACCAGTTTTGTAAAATTCATTCACTTTGCTAATTTGTGCCTGGATAGTCACAAATTGCTTAGGATCGTTGAGTGCAATGGCCTGCTCAATATTTAGTTTGCTACTTCGGTCTTCATAACGAAGAGGTAGTGTTAACAATAAATCTTTAACAGTGATAATTCCTTGCTTAGCACACAACTCGACAGTTGCTTTTCCCACCCCATGAATTGCTCGAAGTGGATCAGTAAGCTGGTACATAGAGCTAGAACAATAATGCTGTGGCTAGACTGCCAACAAGCATTGAGGCTATTGCGATGATAGCGAAAATTCGCAGCAATAACTGGCGTTGTTTTTTGGTCATATTTCCTATTTTTTGATAACAGAAAAATAAGTACGTTTACCCACTTTAATTACTTGGCCATCAGCTATCTCAATTGGTTCTGGTGAGTTAGTTAGTGCGGTGCCTTGTGGTACTAAGCTTACAGCTTTTTGATCGAGTAGTCGACGGATATCACTATTACTTGTTTGAGACATGCCCATTTTTACCAATTCAACAGCTGAGATTGCAGTATCTGGCAATTGATATACAGAAATGTCGGTCGGCAGTGCTTTTTCTTGAACAGTTCGTTGGAAGTTGGCTGCGGCCACATCAGCAGCTGTTGTGGAGTGTAGCTGACTAGTAATGGTGTGAGCCAATCGTTTTTTGTATTGCATGGGATTTTCACCACTGGTCATGGCTGTTGCCATTTGTTCAATTTCCTCGAGAGCAACATCAGTAAGCAGGGTAAAGTATTCAACGATCACACTATCGCTAATGCTCATCAGTTTGCCGTACATATCAGTAGCATTTTCGTTGAGGGCAATAAAGTTGTTGTAACTTTTGCTCATCTTGCGGCCATCAGTGCCATTAATGATTGGTGTAGTGAGTACCCATTTTTCGTGGTTATTGTAGACGTGTTGCAGTTCACGACCCATCATCATGTTAAAGGTTTGGTCGGTGCCACCAATTTCCAGATCCACATTCATAGCAACCGAGTCGTAACCTTGAAGTAACGGATACATGATTTCATGGCCGAAGATTGGCAAGCCATTTTTAAGACGGTCTTGAAACATATCACGCTCAATTAGTTGCTGAATCGTGGTTTTGGCCATCAACTTAACGATATCCACAAAGTTGAGTTTGTCGAGCCAGTCGCCGTTGCGGCGAATCTCAATCATTGAAAAATCAAGCACTTTGCTTGCCTGTTCTTTCCAGGTAACAAAATTAGCATCAATTTCACTGTCAGTTAATGTTGGACGAGTAGAATCACGGCCGGTGGGATCCCCGATTCGCACAGTACCATTGCCAATGAGCAAGATTACTTTATGACCAAGAGTGGCAAATTGTTGTAGTTTTCGTAGGGCAACCGAGTGCCCTAGATGTAGCAATGATCCGGTTGGATCAATGCCTAGATATACGGTTATGGGTCGTTCGCTGAGCAATTGAGCCAGTGAGTCTCTCTTGGGAAGTATCTCTGCAACACTACGGTGCAAAATTTGGTGAATGGCTTGAGGATCGGTGTTTTGCATGACACAGCAATTGTATCATCGCTTAATCTGGCAAAACTAATTAAAAAGCGAATAGATGATAATAACGTCTCAAACTAAACTTTCTCCGTTAATAATTTTGAAACTGCCGCTACATCTTGGGAAATTTGTTTGGTTAAGTCTTCTTTTTTAGAGAACAGAATCACCTCTCTGAGTCTAGCTTCAATAGTGACAGTGATTGGGATCTGATTCTCAATTAAGTTTGTGGGTATGCTGTCGGTATCCAGCAAGAAAATCTCAATGGTTGGAACAGGTTTGTCAAAAGTCGGGATAGGACCGAAGTGTAGAGCTCCCTTGTAGCGATGACCAGCAATTTGAACGTGAGCTGCATAAATACCATGTGCCAGATTAAGGTTAGCGGGTATTTCGAGATTTAGAGTTGGGAAACCCATTTTTTTACCTCTGCCATCCCCTTTTTGTTGTCTTGAGACAAATTTGACGACTAATAGCTGTTGGTTATGCTTGGCTATTTGCCAAGCAGAAAATAATAAGGCTGCCGCGGCCAAGTACTGCGTAGTGTTCAAACTGGTGTGGTACATTTTGGCATCGATAATCACAGCCAGAACTGGAAAAAATAACTCCAAGATTGTTGCAGTCGTAGCATTAGTTCGTTTTAGTCCTTGGTAGTAGATGGCCAAGGCGACCATTCCAGTTGAGAACGCGATAATAAATAAGTTAAGTACTTGAGTAAAATTGATGGCGGTGAGTGCTTGTTGTGAGGGGAAAAACAGTAGCGCAACTAGACCAATGGCGGTGGTCAATAGAAAACGAAGTGCGGTGGTGGCATTGGCAGGCAGTCGTAGTAATAACCACCTAGAAAAAACAGTAGAAGTGCCCCAAGCTGCAGCAGCACCCAGCGCCATTAACGCTGCTAGGTTGGTATTGCCAGCAATGGCGATTTTTCCACTGGGGAAAGTCATAAAAAATCCAGCTAGCAAGGCAATGGCTGACCAAACAAGCTGTGATTTATTAACTTTTTCTCGAAGAATTATGGTGGCGGTGGCAAAGACAAAAATAGGCTGTAGTTTTTGCAATAGAAATACAATGCTCATGGGAATAAATTGAACTTGTAGTAAGGCCGCAGTGAATAGTACGGTGCCAACCAAACCACTGAGCAGTGAAACTAGCCCAACCATTCCCCACTCTTTTGTGGTGAGTTTGGTCAAGACATGTCTGAATTGCCAAAGTATTGGCAATAACAGGACTAACCCAATTGCGTGTTCAGCAGTCACAATTGTGAGTGGCGGCAAACTATAGAGGTTGCGACGAAGTAAGCCGTCAAGTGCCCAGAGTATTGCTGCAATGATGATGAGAAGTGGTCCAAACATAGTGGCGAAGTATATCTTGCAGCTTATGGGGTGACTGTAACAAATACTACTAATTTTTGGTGTGATTTATTGACTGACTTTTTATATTATAGAGGTATTTCTAGTTCATGAGTGGTCATCCTCTGTTACAATTGTGACAATGCAACAAGTTTGGCAGCGGTGGCGATTCAGCTTAGAAGCCTGGACAGGGTTATTATTACACCGAGTGCAAAGTCTTGGATTGTTTGCAAAACAGGCACATATGTTTAAGCAATTAACCCGATCACGTAGAGCACTGTCTCAAGAAGAACGTAAGCTTCAGACCATGCGGCTGGTGCGATGGCTGGCACTCGGATTTGTGTTCTTAGTCATTTTGGGAATCATTAGCTTTTTTGGCTTATTTGCTTGGTACTCTCGTGATTTGCCTAAGCCTGGACAAGTAGTGCGTCGTGAAGGATTCAGTACCAAGATTTATGATCGCAAAGGGGCATTACTCTATGACTTGTTTGATACAGAGCGACGTAACCCTATTCTGATTAAAGATGTCCCAGAAAATCTCAAACATGCGACTGTGGCAATTGAAGACAAAGATTTTTACAAGCACAGCGGTTTTGATTATCTAACACTGCTTCGAATTCCTTATAACGTCATTGCAAAACAGCGTGTAGTTGGTGGTTCAACATTAACGCAACAGCTGGTTAAAAATGTCTTGCTGACGAGCGATCGTACGATCTCACGCAAATTTAAGGAATTGGTGTTGGCAGTTCAGCTTGAGCGAACTTTTACTAAAGATCAAATTTTAGAGATGTATCTAAATGAAGCCCCATATGGCGGTACTGCTTGGGGTGTGGGCACAGCATCTGAAGTCTATTTCAATAAAAAAGTTCAGGATTTGAACTTGATTGAGTCAGCTGTTTTGGCAGGTTTGCCACAACGTCCCAGCGTCTATTCCCCATACGCAGGCAAGCAAGATGAAAATGGTGACGCCTATTGGAAAGTCCGTGGTCGAGGCGTACTAATGCAGATGCGTAAAAATAATTACTTGGATGAAGCGGGCTACGAACAAGCAATGAAGGATATCGAAAATCTAACCTTTCAACGCGCTAATTCTGACTTGCAGGCTCCCCACTTCGTTTTTTATGTTCGAGAGGTGTTGGAAAAAATGTACGGCGAAACACTTGTCGAAAAAGGTGGCTTGTCTGTCACCACTTCACTAGATTTGGAAATGCAACATGAGTCAGAGCGAATCGTGATGGAGGAAATTGAGAAAGTTAAAGATTTAAATATTACTAATGGCTCGGTGATGGTGACTGATCCACGAACTGGTGAGATTTTGGCAATGGTGGGAAGTAAGGACTATTTTGATCAGACCATCGACGGACAATTTAACGTGGCAGTTAATGGACTGAGACAACCTGGATCATCAATTAAACCAATCACTTATTTGGGAATGTTTAGACGTGGATACACACCTGCAAGTATGCTGGCTGATGTGCCTACCAAATTTACTCCAGAAGAAAAAGACAAGCCATACGAACCAAAAAACTATGACGGCAAGTTTCGTGGAGCCGTGAATTTGCGCAATAGTCTCGGCAGTTCACTGAATATCCCAGCGGTTAAATCACTCGCTATCGTAGGTGTAGATAACTTTTTGAAGTTGGCCTATGAAATGGGATTCCCAACCCTCGAGCCAACTGAAGACAACATGAAGCGATTCGGCTTGGCCGTTACCTTGGGTGGTGCTGAGGTGCATTTGATCGATACTGTGTCGGCATATAGTGCGTTTGCCAACGGTGGATTAAAGGTCTCCCCAATTTCAGTACTCAAAGTGGCAGATAAAGACGGCAAGGTACTGTTTGAACAAAAAAATGTGGCTGGTCAGCGGGTAATGAGTCCTGAAGAGTCATTTTTAATTAATAGCGTGTTATCTGACAACAATGCTCGGTTAATGGCATTTGGTGTCAATTCACTGCTCAATACGGGCAAACCAATAGCAGTTAAAACTGGAACAACTAACGATCAGAAAGATAACTGGACTGTGGGTTGGAGCCAAGAAATCATGGTTGGTACTTGGGTGGGTAATAGCAATAACACACCAATGAAAAAAGTTGCTTCAGGTATTACCGGTGCTTCCCCGATTTGGCGTCGGATCATCATGATGGCTTTGGAAAAAGGGTATAAAGCTCCCGAGTGGAAAGTACCTGATGGTATTGAACAACTTGAACTGGATACCATCAGTGGCTACACCAAACACGATGATTTTCCTTCAAAAAATGAGTATGTAGTCAAAGGATCAGCACTGACTGGACCAGATCCAATTCACACCAAGCTAAAGATGTGTCGAGGTGAAAACAAACTCGCAACTGAAGCTCGAATTGCTGCTGGTGACTACGATGAGCGTGAATCAATCGTGCTTAAAGAAAATGATCCAGTTAGTAAAGACGGTGTTAATCGTTGGCAACTGGGAATTGATGGCTGGGTTGGCGGTCAAGAAGACAGTCGCTATAAAGTGCCAACTGAGTTTTGTGGCAGTAGCAGCGATGTGTTTGTGAGATTAAACAGACCTGAAAATCAAAAGAGTTATGGCGAAGAAGAGATTGAAGTTCAAATTGAATCAGACAGTGGCGATGGCATCGAAAAGATTGAGCTATGGGCGGATGGCAGTCTGCGCGAAACCATCACTAGCCGTTCATATACTGGCAAAATCAAACTATCTCCAGGTCAACATGAGCTATTTGCCAAGGCCCGGTCACGAGGCGGTAAAGATGCTCAGAGTGGCACAGTGTTCATCGGTACTGGTGGTCAGGATTGGAAGAAGCCGGAGCCAACTGCGGTGCCTCAACCCACTAATACTCCAGTGCCTACAGTAACTCCAACACCAACAGCAGGTGCATTACCAACACTGACCCCCACACCTTCTATTTAGTCGTGATATTTTTGAAAGCAATTAGCTTGACTTAAGCCAATCAGCAGTGCTGTGGCAAAAATTCCTGGAGGTTGAGAAATTAAAAAGTGATCGAGTGCAGCTGCAGGTAGTAACAGCAGCCACCATAGTTCTTGCCGTGTGGTTTTTGAGGACTTGTTTGTCACCATAGCGCCACTAACGAGTGCCACTAACCCCAGCACACCAATCTCACTGAGCAACAGCCAAAAAGCATTGTGTACTGGTTGGACAAATCGAACTATTTCAGTGCTAGTGCGATAGTTTTGTAGTTGAATGGTGCTCTGATTGACGCCAGTTCCAAACCAAAAATTTTGACGAATTAACTCAGTAGTAGCTAGAAAAAGTTCATTACGTCGTTGCCAGGAAAAAGTATCTGTGTGCTTTGGTAAATAGTTGCTGAGTGTCAGCAAAAATATCGGCATGATAATGGCTGCCAACACTCCAATAACCATAATAATTGCAAAAATTTTAGGTTTAACTTTAATTTTTCTCACAAAAAGAAACAATAAGATTGCTGCAATTGCCAAAGTCAGAATGCCGCTCATGGATTGTGTGATCAGAATTAGAACGAAGATGAATGGAGTTACTAGCCACCAAGCTAGTTTCATATTTCTTTGATTGTTACTAGAACTTTGCAGCACGATTTTACCGCTAAGAAACCAACCGATTGCCAACCAGAATGCCAAGACATTCGGATGTGTGGTTGAGCCATATGGTAGTGATAATTCTTGATCGAACCAAATTGCTTTAGTGATGCCATTCCAATTTGTAATATTTGGTTCGCCAAAAACAAAGTACGGAGCAAATGAATGCTGGGTTAAAAATTGCCACCAACCCAAAAAAGTTTGCAGACCAACAGATAGTAGTGCTCCACCAGCGATGACCGTTTGATTTACGTGTGGAGCCAGTTGTTTAATAGCGTGCACTGCCAACCAGGCAGTCATCCAGACTAATAGTAAGTAAATGGCACTAATTGGCCTTGCAGTCCAAAATTGTCCTGCGAAAAGTCCAATAAAAGCCAACACCAACCAGTAATATTTACTATGCAAAATTTTGCTAATTAAAACTTTTTCCCGATTACTCCACCACCAACTCAGCAATAGCACGACGGCAACAATCCAGGAGAGGTAGAGTTTGGGAATGAGATAATCAACTCTCAGGCCATGCACATAGGCCGAGCCAAACGGAATTTGCCAAAATAAATTCATTGGAATCACAACAAACAAACTGGCTATCAATCCAGAAAACCAGGTTTTTAGTGAAATGCGAGGCATCAATTTGTCAGTGATCCAACCAGTTGAGCTTGATATTTGGCAGTGACTGCAGCAACAACTGCAGCTCTGATTGGCGCAATTTCAAGTGATGAAAGAGCTCGATCGGTTGCTTGGTACGTAATACTAAAAGTTACATTTTGTTGATACGTCGAACTCAAACTAACACTATTCACCAGTGGATGGTGATTTTTGATGGTTATGAGCATTTCCCCTACCCCAGTTTTTGCTGGAATGGTAAAGGTGAGATCTTCAATCACGCTCGGGTACTTGGGAAGTGGTTGATATGTTGGATGCGTTTTGGCATTCTTGACTAAGTCAGTCATCAATATTGTTGCTGCCCACCAACCGTTTTTCAGCTTGGTGATTTGTAGCAGTGAGTCAGAAACATGAGTGTTTGATGGTGGGTACACTTTGTCAAAGTCAATGAAAAAACGCTTAAACATCGCAGACAATTGACCTTTGAATTCATTGAGTGGCAAATTGCTAACCCAAACAAGTGACAGTGCTTCTACAGGCAATTCTCCTGCTGCTATTGGCGTGTAGGTATTGGCGATTTCAAAGATTTTGACGACAGGACTAGTGCGATGCAACTCAAGACCCACTGCAAGGAGTGAAGGCACCAAACTGCGGCGCAGATACATTTTGTCGTCAGTGAGTGGGTTAGCCAGTTTCAAGTGCTCTGTCACTGCGTATCCAGATGCTGCTGCCATGTCACTACTCACCATTGAGTAGGTGTAGAGCTCTTGCCAGCCAAGTGAAGCCAATCTTTCTTTACATTGTGTCTCAATGGCAAAATCAACGCCTTCTTGGTTAACGAGTGGAATTGAGCCCGGCATAATCACGCTCGGTAGATTCTGATAGCCATAAATACGAGCAATTTCCTCGACTACATCTGCTTGGATCTCGATATCTGGACGAAAGCTAGGTGGAGTGACTAAGAGCTGTTCACCTTCGAGTACCACTGCGCACTCGAGTTTTTGGAGGATGGCAATGATGGTCTCGGTTGGCAGTTCGAGTCCTAAGTACCGAGTGATGGTGGTGAGAGCAGTTCTAACGGTCTTAATCACTGGAGGATTTGGAAAAATATCAAGAATTTTGCTTGCAAGTGTGGCATGACACAGCTGCTGGTACAGCTCAGCGCCACGAGCTAGTACAAGCTCGGCAGTGATAGGATCAGCACCTTTTTCTTCGAGTTGAGCTGCAGTAGTGCGAATGGCGTGAGTCATGGAAGTAAAGCGGACTTTTTTTGCATCCAAGCTCTCGATCCAGAGCAGCACTCGTTTAGTTTGGCCGTCAACGGAACTATTGGCGGTGCCCATTACAGCTGGGAGATCAATAATCTCACCCTTTTGATTGACAAACACAATCTCGCCACCGACGGTTTTGTGAGTAACGCTATCGAGCGTTGTGAATGGCAAATCTTTCTCAGCAACTACAACATTAATTTCGCCACCAAGTGCCATCAATTTGTCATAGTCAAACGCATGACAGGGGTATCCCAGTTCGTGAGTTGCATAGTTGGTGATATCAATGACGCTGTCATGTACTTGCTGGTCTGTTTGACGGAGACGTTTAGCCATCCAGTCAGGTGTGGGAGTGTGAGATACATCTTCGAGTAATGCGCACAGCACCCTCTTACAGTCTGTGGTTTTTATGTTGACGGTTGGTAAAGGCAATTTTTCAGATGCTTGTTGGTTGAGCACTTGAATGGTTGGCGTAGTAATTGGCTTGAGTGCTGCTTTTTCGCCAAATTGATTCAAGATGACCGCAGTTTCTCTGGCGACACCTCGGACACACATACTATCAACGCGGTTGGTAGTGACTTCAATGTCATAGACAGATTCGCCCTCTTTATCGTAAATTCGCTCGATTGAAGGACCACAAAGTGAAACTAATTTTTGTAGCTCACTTGGTTCAATATCAGAATCAAGATGTTCAAGTAGCCAAGAGTGTGGGATGAGAATGTTCATAAAATAATTTCAAATTAAAATTGCTGTAAGAAGGCACTTTCACCTGCATAGAACAAGCGAATATCATCGATATCTAAGCCTGGTTTGAGAGTGTAGGTACGCTCTACTCCCCAGCCAAAAGCAAAACCTGTGTAGACATCAGGATCTATGCCTCCAGCTCGCAGCACATTTGGATGGACCATGCCAGCACCGCCGACTTCATGCCAACCAGATTTGCAGAAACGACATTTACGAGTTTCGCCAGTCGCTTCAGTTACTTGACCGGTGCCACCGCAGACATGACAACTAAAATCTACTTCAAACGATGGCTCAGTGAATTGAAAATGAAATGGTCTAATGCGACTTTTGGTGCCTGGACCATAAAATTCAGCGGCAAAATGATCAAGTGTACCTTTGAGATGTTGAATATTGATGTCTTTGTCCACGACTAAGCCTTCAAACTGGTGAAACATCTGAGTGTGCGTGGTGTCTTGTTGACGACGGTAACACCGGGCGATGTTAATCATTCTAATCGGTGGTTTACTCTGCAGCCGTTCCATCTCGCGAACTTGGCCGTTGGAGGTGTGTGGTGTGAGCACTAATTTGCCCTTGGTTTGACTCGCAGGTGCTTCGACGAAGAATGTTTCCCATTCATCGCGTGCGGGGTGGTTTTTGGGCATGTTGAGTCCCTCAAACGCATACCAATCCCAATCAGCTTCTGGATATCTGACCCGAGTAAAACCAATTCGGCGAAAAATATCGGTAATTTGATTGATTGCTTGACTGACTGGATGCACGTGACCGATTGTTGGCTCGAGTGCAGGGATAGTCCAGTCAATCCATTCCTCAGTCGAGGCAACGGTATCAAGTTGTGCCAATTCAGTTTCAATATATGATTTTAATTCGTTGAGAAATTGACCAAATACTTTACGCTCGCCGGGGTCAACCTGTCCCATTTGTTGTGCTAAGTTGGTGAAACTACCTTTTTTATTCAAGTAACCAGCTTTTAGGTCCTGGAAACTCATGCCAGCCGCTCGGTCGCGAGTAAATGATTGCCAAACATCAGTTGCCATTTGGACGATGGCTGAATTTTGTAGTGCAAGTGGCGGCTGCTGCATAATCTTGATCTATTCGATAAACAAGCCGCAACTATAATACAGTTTCCGAGCGTTGCGACAGGGCTATTGTATCGCGAGTGGCTCGATCTGCTCAATGGCAATTGAGCCATCGACAATCATTTGTGCTAACCGTAGAGTATCTTCACGGTCAGAGAAATGATTTTTTTTGGCAAGCATAGCTAATGCTTCGCCATAGGATGGTCTGATTTTTAACATCGACTTCTCCTCTCTTTCTTTTAATTGATATGTATGTGTATTTTCAAACATGGTCTGTAACTAAAAACTCCCCTGTGCGGGGAGTGTGTGATTTGCTATCTGGCTATCTTCTCACTTCACTCCCACCTCACTTCCATTGCGGAAAGCAAGCATGCATGCCTGAATTTTAATTTGGTGGTGTTGCATTGACTGTATTCTCCTTGAACTATGATTTTTATGCAAATCATAGTGGGTGTGTAGATGGTAAGCTTCTCTGGTGTATGTCATTGTTGTGAGTTTGTTCACAAAAAACCCGCCTGGCGGCGGGTTTTACTTTTTCTAAGAAAAAATGTTTTATCCAGCCGCTTTAATAATTTCACTAAAGGTGGCGAAGTCGTTTACTGCGAGCTCGGCCAACATTTTGCGATCAAGCACAATTTTGGCTTTTTTAAGTTTGTTAATAATACGTGAATATTGGAGCTCTGCACTGATAGCTTTAATACCTGCATTAATGCGAGTAATCCACAGTCTACGCATATCACGCTTGCGGAGCTTACGACCTACGTATGCATAATGACCTGCATGGAGGAAAGCTTCATGAGCGCGTTTGTATAGACGGTGATTGGCACCACGGTAGCCTTTATTGGCGTCGAGGACCTCTTTATGGCGTTGGCGACGAACTGTGCCGGTTTTAGTACGTGACATATATTCCTTTAATTATGCTAACCCAAGCATTTTCTTGATTTTAGTGGCCCATTTACCAGTAACTTGAGCCATGATGTTATAGTTTCGTTTGGCCTTCTTACTCTTATGGCGACGTAAGTGACGCATGTTTTGCTTGCGGCGCATTACTTTGCCGGTGCCGGTGATCTTAAATCGCTTTGAGACACCTTTTCTGGTTTTTTGCTTAATTTTTTTCATACGTACCCGTTTACGCAGTTGTTGTAACTAATGGTTTACTTTTTTCTTCGCTGCCAGTTTTGCCCTTTTTACCAGGCATAAGTTGAGCGATTAGTTTATTGCCCAACATTCTAGGAGTCAATTCAAGTTCGCCAATTTCTGCAGTAGCGGCGAAAATCTTGTTAAAGACTGCGTAGCCTAACTCTTTGTTGGCAATTTGTCGACCCTTAAATATCAAAGTTAGCTTGGCTTTATGGCCCTTTTGCAAGAACCCAGTCACTTTTGATATCTTGGCATTTAAATCATTTTCACCAATGAATGGCGTGAATCGCACTTCTTTGGTGTCTTGTGATCTGGCTTTTTTACGGCCTTCTGCCATTTTTTGCTGATATTGATACTTAAACTTTGACAACTCGATGATCTTGGCAATCGGTACATCGGATTTGTCAGTTAGTAACACCAAGTCTTTGTCCTCTTCTCGAGCCATCATCATCGCCTGATTGGTTGGCATGATGCCGAGCATCTCGCCACGTTCGGTTAGAACTCGTACTTGTTGATGGCGAATCATGTGATTGGCTATCACCATGATTTTGGGTTGGACGTGTTTGGTTTTTTTTCTCAGCACTTAGATTTACTATTATACTAGACTTGTCATGAGATAAGGAATTGAAAGACAGCGATACAGCATCCCTCACTTATTCCATAACTTGTTTTTAACTAATGAGCTCTTACCAGGCACAGAGCCGAGTAAGAGTAAGGCAGTATTATAGCATCCAAAAACCTGAATTGCTCTAGTGGTAATGATTGGGTATAATTGCCAAGTCGGGAGGCCTATTAATAGGTTTCTAGATGCATTTCGGTAACAGGGATCCTTAGCTCAGTTGGTTAGAGCGTTTCATTGACATTGAAAAGGCCAGAGGTTCGAGTCCTCTAGGGTCCACAAATAATAAAAAAATCCGCAGAGGCGGATTTTTTTGTATTTAGGTTAGCCACCTGCAAATGCCATTTTTCGTTCGTGATGCATGGAATCATGTACGGATTTTTGTTCATTACCGGTGAAATCAAGTCCTTGACGCTTGGCAACTTTGGCATTCTTGCCATTAGTGGTGTGTAGCCAAGTTCTAGCACTGTTGATTTGCTGACGAAGCACAATCACAAAGTCTCGCAGCTGATGGAAAAAACTGTAGTGATAGGTACCGGTTCTACCTGGGCTAACCACTCGCTGTTGGGTTGCGATTGCTAGCTCTTTGCGAAACTGTTTAATATCCTCTACTAAGAAAACCAATTCCTGTCGTAACTGTTCCAATGCTTTTTTTGTTTTTAATTCCTCTTGGATAAAAACCTCGGTTTTATCGACTGGGTTGATTTTGTCATGAAGCTTTTTTCTCAGCAATTGATTCTCTTGCTCTGCGAGTAGCTGTTTTTTTTGTTCCTCCAACAAGCCAGGCTGGTTTTGTGGAGTTTCAAGTGCGTTACTCAGCGAGTTTCCTGTTTTAGAAAGAGCGTCGCTAAATGGGTTGCTACTTGTCGGAATTTGATCAAAAGACTCACGTTCCGTCTCTGCCAGTGCTTTGGCAAACGGATTGAAATGTTGCTGTGATCTTGCAGCACCACTGGTCGTTTGTGCCAGGTTTTTCATCAGTTTGCGAATTATAGGATACAGCTGCCAAAAGTCAAGGCATTTCCAGACTATTCGCAATGTTAAGCTGGGCTTATTGTAACAGGAAGTTGATGACTTTTTGTCGAATTACAGTCGCATTCAGTTGCTCTTGATATTCTTTATTTGCTTTGAGTTGTTTGCGAACTTTTTCGTCTTTAACTTCCTCGAGCAATTTACTTGTCTCTTCTGCCGAAGAAGTAAATTTTTGTTCGTTAGCGATTGCACCGAGCACGAACTCTAGTTGCAGTCTGCCAAGTGCAGTGGCAGCCAACTCCTGACTCAATACTTCGGTAGTGATTTGACGTTTGGCGATGTAGTTTTCAAGTTTTAAGCCAAACTGCTCGAGTTGTCTCAGTAAATTATCAAGTTCAAAGCGGGTTTCTTGGCGAACGAGTAACTCTGGTACCATTGGCTTAACTGAATACACCAACTCTTTAAAAATATGTTTTAGCTTGGTTTCACGCTCAATAGTTTTCTGTTGCTCTGGAGTTGGCTCTTTTGGTTTTTCGCCGGTTTTTGTTTCTGGTGCTTGAGCGTTTGCTTTTGCCGCATCAGCAAGTTCCTTGTCTGCGGTTTTAATGGCAGCAGTTACGGTTTTCTTGTAGTCTCCAAGCTTAATCTCAGGTCTCTCAGCAAAGTAAGCTTCAATTTCCCAGTCTGCAGACATATCAAGCTTAATTGGGTTAAATTCTGGGTTGGTGATTGGATGACGTTTTTGTGCAATTACGGCATCATAGTATGCGTCCGGGGCTACAACTTCGAAGGTTTTTTCAAGCAATTTGTATTTACCAACGATTGATTCAACAATCTCTAAAGGAGCCTTGCCTTTTCTGAATCCTGGAGAGGCAGTAGTTCTGGCAAATTTCAATAGGGTTTGTTGATAGGCAGCTTGAGCTTTTTCTTTAGAGATTTTGAAAGTGATTTTGCTGTTTTCAGCGATCATCGATGGCTCAGTTTTAACTGATTTGTCAGTCTCGTTTTTTGAGGTTTCTTTAGTGTCGGTTACCTTGGTTTTGGTCTGGTCTGATTTTGTCATTGCGCAATTATATCTTAGACCGCAATAGTGTATAATCTTTGGGTCGTACAGGATATAAAACAAGGAAATTGCCCCATGATAGCGTCAAAATCACCCACTCTACTTCATGTTGTTTGCGATTATGTGGCAGGTGGTTTGGAATTTGGCGAGATTCGAACCCAGTTGGTTAGTCATTTAACTAATCATGCGAGTGTGTCAATTCACGATACTTCTGTACCTTCACTCGATACCATGGCTGTAGGATTTGTGACTGCCCAGCATGCACTAGCACCCTATTCTGGTCGAAAAGTGGTCTATGGAAATGCGGCTCCCCGTCGTGACAAGCATGAGGCCATGAAAAATAACATTGATCATGGAATCAAATATGCCCGGTTGAAAAATGGTGCAGAAGTGATTAATGTCTACTCTGATTACGCGTTTGGCTTCATGAAATCTGAAATCGTTGAGTTTCGCGACATTGATTGTCCAAACCAAGGATCTCAATTTAGATCTCGAGATTTTTTCCCAGAGAGAGTCTCGCGAATTATCAATGGCGATTACTCGGTTTTAACTCGTAAGCTGGATGTAGCTGAAATTCCAGATATCTCCCCCACCAAGATTTCATGGACAGATGGATTCGGTAACATTAAAACCTCGATGCGGGAGTCTGATTTGAAAAAAGCTGGATTTAAACCTGGTGATGAAGTACAGATCATACTTAATGGTGTCAGTATGCTTGGAATTATCGCTATTGGTGGGTTCAGTGTTAACCGAGGAGTGTTGGCTGTAAACATTGGCTCCTCTGGCTACAGCGACCCATTTGTGGAGTTATTTTTGCGGGTGCATCATATGAGTGAAAAAACCGCTGCAGTCAGGTTTGACTATCCGGTTGGTGGCGCAGATTTTGAGATTAAAAAACTCAAGTAATATTTTTCTGGATTCTTCAAGAAGATTTCAACTATTTTTTGTAGTTATTGTTGCAGTATCTTGAGCTGAAAGTATCCTATAACATTGACATTTAGGCTCATTATTGATATAGTGGAGTCAGTAATTGTTTTCTTGGAATTGCTCCAAGAACAACAATTGCTAACTGGGTTGTCAGCTTAGGCTGATAGCACTTTCACAAGGTTCGAGAAAATAGTGGAATAAATTCAAGAGGCACTGACAGGCCACACTAGTGACGTTTTGCGTCATTGCTGTGGCCTGAACAGACCACTTGAGGGTGTAGATCCCCTCATGTCATTTTCAAAAGATTCTCTGGAGGAGAACATGAAGAAGACAATTTTGATTGTTGCGTTAGTGGCACTCGCGGCCGCTGCAATACTTGGCGGCATTGTTGACTCAATGGGTTGGGGCGGCTTAGCAATACTGGGAGTAATCCTAGTTATTTGTGCCGGCTCAGGTTTGTTTGGCGACACAGCCCAAAAGGTTACATTTGTGGGTGCTTTATTGGTTGCAGCTTTCGGCGTATTTTTTGTCACCTCGAAAGAAGGTGGTGATGCTTGGAGGAAATACGAAGCCTCCCACCCCACCCAGACTGCTGTCCCGGCAGTTTGTGCTGGCATCCAGCCAGTACAGGTAAATCCTGGGCAGTCATTCGTGGCACCCAAGAATCAAATTTCAATCGCAGTTTCATCTAACGGCACCAGTTTCTTCGGTCAGGAGTTAGCTCCTAAAGTAGAATTCTGGCCCACAACAACTGTGCTTGTCACGGTCTATCCGGCAGCCTGCCGGACACAGGTGGACACGATTGAGATTCCAAGGATGAAGGCAGAGGGTGTATTTTTCGCCTTTGGTTCTGCCCCTACAGCTATTCCAACCCAAATGCTCGAACCGACTCTCACTCCTACGGTTCCGTAGG
>CAYWDM010000003.1:202093-228263 GCA_964457085.1 uncultured Pseudomonadales bacterium
ACAGCTATTCCAACCCAAATGCTCGAACCGACTCTCACTCCTACGGTTCCGTAGGAGTGAGTTTCTCAGAGAACATATTTTTTTATGTGTTTTGCGAGAAACTAAATTTTAAAATAAATATGCTACGCCGATGCTCAATCCGGCCAGCAACAACCCAAAAATCACATCGATCACATAGTGCTGTTTAGTGTAAAGCGTGGAGATGGTGATTAGGCTTCCCCAGGTTAAAAATAACAAACTCAAATTGGGAAATGCTTGGGCTAGATACCAACCACCAATCATACTAGTAAAAACATGCGAACTGGGACAGCCATTGGTGTCACCGTCGTGTTTATAGATCAGACTGAGAAGTCTGGTCGATAGATTGTCAATTTTCCCCAACTGGGGTCGTTTAACTCCATTTGGCCAGAAATACCAAATCGGTAATGAAATGCCTTTTGCAATCAGGATCGCGATAAGTAGCGATTTGCCGTATGGCGTTGACCAAGTCAGGATAATTGATCCAGGCAACATTAGAAAATAGGTCACATAGACCCAAACCCAACCCGGTATTAAAGGTACTTTTAAATCAAAAGGCAAACTCCAATAATACCGAGAAGGTCGCAGGTTCAATGGATGATAGAGACCGTATGCTATGGCCACAGCCAAAAGCAACCACCACTGAGTTTCTAGCATTGTTAGCCTAAGTTCACTTGTTCAATAAGTCTGTTGCAGTAGCCGAACTCGTTGTCATACCAGCTAACTACTTTGACTAGGTCACCACCAATTACTTGAGTGAGTGCGAGGTCAACGATCGATGATTCACGTCTGCCCACAACGTCTGAGGAGACAATGGGATCATGAGTCACGGCCAAAATACCTCTGAGCTCGGGTCGCTGGCTTGCTTCTTCAAGCACACGATTTACTTCTTCAACTGACGTTGGTCGTTTGGTGACAAAAACCATGTCAGAAAGTGAACCTACTGGAGTAGGTACGCGAACTGCAAGTCCATCGAAAACTCCTTTCAACTCAGGAATGATCTCGGTGACAGCAATGGCTGCACCAGTGGATGTAGGACAGATATTTTCTGCACCTGCTCGAGCACGACGCATGTCTTTGTGAGAATTGTCTTGGAGATTTTGATCATCTGTGTAGGAGTGAATGGTGTTCAACATGGCTTTGGCAACGCCAAAGGTATCGACCATAATCTTCACCACTGGAGCGATGCAATTGGTGGTACAGGATGCATTTGACCAGATTGGATTACTCTGATCGCCTTGATTGACACCAAATACAGTTGAGGAAACACTGCCACCTTTTGCTGGAGCTGAGAGAATGACTCGACGGGCTCCGCCCTCAAGATGCAGCGCTGCTTTTTCTGCTGTGATGAAAACGCCTGTTGATTCAACGACTACTTCAACTCCGTTTACTCCCCAGGGAATTTTCTTGGGATCGCGCTGGGCGGTGACGATAATTTCTCTGGTGTCCCCATCCTCACTGATGAAGATTTTGCCGATCACTGAGTTTTCATCGGTCACATCCTTGCGTGATTGGAGTTTCTCAAAGCGGACGTCTGCGGAAAAATTTCCATAGTTGGTGTCGTATTTGAGCAAATGTGCCCAGTCACCGACATCCATTGAGCCGGAAGTATTGATAACTTTTAGGTCAAGTTCGTGTCGGTGAAATTTCCACCAAACGCGTAAACTAGTTCGACCAATACGGCCGAAGCCGTTAATGCCATAGGATTTCATAGGCAGTATGTTCCTTACTTAATACTTTATTATTCTGCAAACATGGTTTTGACGTCGTTGCCAACATAGGTGCCGACATCTTGACCATCAATAGCTCGTTCTAAATTATCACTCTCGAAGAGTTCAAATACCATTACTGGCATGTTGTTTTCCTTGGACATGGCTAGGGCCGAGGTGTCCATGACTTCAACACCATCCATCTCGATTGCATCTTTGAAAGTGATGGTTTTAAAGCGACGGGCATCTGGAAATTTCATGGGATCTTTATCATAAATACCATTAACTTTGGTGGCTTTCATCAGTACATCACAACCAAGTTCAAGTGCGTGAAGCGAAGCACCAGTGTCGGTGGTGACGTATGGTACTCCAGTTCCAGCAGCCAAAATTACAACTCGACCTTTTTCCATGTGACGGATTGATTTGCGTCTAATGAAGGTCTCAGCGACAGCTGGCATTTGGAGTGCGGATTGCAAGCGTGTGGGGACACCAATTTTCTCGAGAGCATCTTGTAGTGCCATGCCATTCATGACAGTTGCCATCATACCCATGTAGTCTGCAGTGGCACGGTCAATACCGTTTTTTGAACCAGCGACACCTCTAAAGATATTCCCACCACCAATAACCACAGCAATCTGTATGTGACTTCGATAAATGGTCTGAATTTTTTGAGCAACCAGCGATGTGGCATGCGAGTCAATGCCATATGGTCGGTCGCCCATCAATGATTCTCCCCCAACCTTGAGCATGATGCGTTTAAAACGTTGTGACATAAAACCCTTTCTATTGACCGGTTTGGTCTTTGGTAGTCGCACTAGAGCGGACTCGAACTACTGAAATTATTTGTTCGACAAATGAAAGAATATTGGCTTTTATTCGCAAAGCCATCCATCTGAGATCATCGACGACTCGGAAGATTTTGTACGTTGGAAAATTAAGCACTAGGTCTTTTGTCCCGAAGAATTCGACTAATTGGCCGCCATAGCCTTTTTTAAACCGATGAAAGCCATACCAAGGGTTTTTTGGATCTGGTTTTGGTCCAATTGCACCCCACATATCGAATAGTTTACATTGTTGTGTTTGCCCAAATTTAATCACTTCCCACATCATTAAATTGCTGGCCATGACTTCTCGATGCATTGAGCTTGAGGCTCCGTATGGATAATACAAGACACCATTGAATACAAACACAATCCAAGAAACTAAAATTGTGTTTTCGTAAACACCATGGAAAATATGCATCATGCCACTTTTTCCCATAGCTTCCCACATTTGTCGGAAGTAGGTCGGTGAGTGAGCGTAAAAGCCTTGGCGTTTGGTGGTTTCTTCTAGGACGGTGAGGTATTGTTCCATTCCCTCGAGTGAGGTATTTTCAAAAATCTGAACTCCTTTTTTTATTGCAACATTAATGTTGTATCTTGTCTTGCTCTGTAGGTTGGCAAAGAGTTCTGTTTCAGGTTTGGTTAAATCAAGTTGAAATGTGTATTTAGTAAAAAGTGGCCTGCCGTCAGTGCAGTCATTATTTTGTAAAAATGTTTCTAGTTGGGTGAATTCTGGGTTAAGGGTGTGGACAATTTGGTCATCGGCTACTGGTTGGGAAATGTTTGGTTCAAGTTTGATGAAGAGTGCATTGTGCTGTTGACCTAATTGTTTGAGGGCAGAGAGTTGGTTTTCATCAGGCGTAACCCCTTTGGGAAAATAGCCTGCTGTGCCACCCAAAACTGGAATTGGATGAAAACTGACTTGCATGGCACTTTTTAATTTGCCATTAACAAAAAATCCCAATCGCTCAACTGCAACCCCTGTTTTCTTACGAAATTCACCCCACTCCCAGGATTGAAGTGGATGCAACATTACACTGTTATACAGATCATGTTCTTCTTCTCGAAGCGCGCGAGTAAACATAGCGTTTCAGCTTGGCTCTTATCTCGTGACAAGTCTAATTTTTTCCATTATACGAGTAGCTCGAAAAAATGTCAGAGGGAAACCAGAGCTGAGTTTTTAGCGATTAGTGGTGGTTTGTCATCTAGAATGTACAGAGCACCTCTTGCGTGTTGGATGAGGTTATCTCGTTGTGATCGCAGTTGGTTTAGATCGGAATACGTTTGATTCCACGCTGCACCAATGCCGGTAAATACTTTGCCAATTGATTGACTAATTTTTCGCCAGCCTTTTCTTTGCCCTGTTTCAATGTCTGGCGTTAGTAATTCCCAGAGAAAACGTCTGCCAAACTCAGTTAATAAACTGTATTCAAACTCTTGAACTGTTTTACTGGATTCGGCTTCGGTTAGTCGCGCAATCATTTTTAGGGTTGTCTCAAGGGCGGTTCTTTGTAGGGCTGTGGGGTTTTCGGCATGTATCGCAGTTTGTGCCATGCGCAATTGTGCTTGCCACCAGACTAGATTGTGCTGCTCTTCAACTTGGTTGAATGGTTCATAAGGTAGTTGACGAGAAAGGGTATGTTCCTGTGCATGTGACTCAAGCTGATGGTCGCCTTTTTGAAGAAGCGACACCACCGCGTCGTGGGAAGGTGTGGCAGCAAAGGTAGCGGTGAGTGAATCAGAAAAGTCTTGCTTTGCAGCCGCGGTATTTGCAGCCAAGGCTGCTTTTTTATCTGCAGTTAGTGCAGCAAGATCGGCAAAGCTAAGAGTATTCTCACTCATGAAATAAGTATGACACGATTTTATTTACGCAGCAGTGCATCGGCATCAATCTCACCATTTAGAAATGCATCTAAAGTGTCGTCATCGATGGTGACACGGTATGGCTTAGCTGGTCTTGGTTTTGGTTGATTTGAACCAAATTGCTTGGCAAAAGCAGCACGGTGTGGTGCAGCTGGATCATGGATGTCATATTCTGGATCTTGGTTTTCATCATCAAAGTCCCAACTTTTTTGTCGATTTTTTGATGATTGTCCGTAACTCATCTCGGCCATCGGTCGTTGTAGTGAAAGTAGATCGGGCGAAATGTCTGCGAGAAAACGACTTCGGGTGGCATAACTACTGGTGCCATAGGTCCAACGCTTCATGGCATATGAGCAAACCAACTGCTCTTTGGCACGAGTGATGCCTACGTAACAGAGTCGGCGTTCCTCTTCCATTTGAGTTTTGTCATAGAGCGACCTGGAGTGTGGTAGTAAGCCTTCTTCCATACCTACCAAGAAAACGACTGGGAATTCCAGTCCTTTGGCCGAATGCAAACTCATGAGGGTAACAGCGTTTTGAATGTCTTTTTCTGGAGCATCTTGTAGATAGCCATCTTGAACCAAGGCAATATTTTCAAGTAGTGCCATTAGTGTAGGAAATTGGCTGGAGACATTGAGCAACTCTTGGATGTTTTCAATACGTGCCAGCTCTTCTTCGTTATTGCGATCGAATTGAGCCTGATAGTCTGTAACGGTCAAGATTTGTTCCAAGATAGTTAATGGCGGTTGTGTTAGTAGCTCCTGGCGTTTTAGGTCGGCAAAAGTGAGAAAGATTGCTAGTTTACGTTTGCCTAGCTTGGTAATTCGCTCCAAACTTACCGAGTCGAGCGGATTAATGATGATTTTGGCGTACGACAAAATATCTTTAACTTCTTTACGATCGTAAAACTTAGTACCACCTACCAATCGATACGGAATACCAAGTCTGATAAAGCTTTCCTCGAATGATCGCGATTGGGCATTAGTGCGATATAAAATTGCAAATTGGCTATAGTCCCGGGTCTGATGCTCATTTTGGATATGGCGAGTCACGGCCATGGCCTCGCTCTCCCCTGTTTCTGTTTCAATTACGATAATGGGCTCGCGAACTTTGTTTTCGGTCCACAGCTCAAGAATTGGGTGAGAAGTGTTCAGTGCAATAACTTGAGTGGCGGCATCAAGAATCGTTTGCGTTGAGCGATAATTTTGCTCGAGTCGATACTCTTTAATAGCGGGAAAGTCGTTCTTTAGCTTGCTGAGATTTTTATAATCAGCACCTCTCCAAGCATAAATACTTTGGGAAAAATCTCCGACCACATATAAGTTTTGTTGTGGTTGGGTGAAAAAATTAGTGAGTTGATACTGCACTTTATTGGTGTCTTGGTATTCGTCAATAAGGATATGGGTGAGTTGTTCTTGGTAACGACCTAGGACATCTCGATGTTGGGAGAACAGTTGCACAGTGTGCAGTAGCAGATCGTCAAAATCGAGTGCAGCCTGCTGTGTTAATTGGTGTTGGTAGATTTTGTAGACCCTAGCCACGAATTCTTGGAAATCATCTGCAGCTAATTGCTTGTACTGCTCTGGGGTATACATCTCGTTTTTGGCTTCTGAGATTTTTGCTTTGATAACTGCAGGTTTATATTTTTTGGCATCAAGTTGGTGAGACTTGTAGATCTGGCTTATGAGCGAGTTTTGGTCACTAGTATCATAAATTGAAAAACCAATGGGCAACTGGAGGTGGTGGGCTTCTCGACGTAGTATCTTGGCACAGAGACTATGAAAAGTGCCGGCAAATGGTAATTTATAACCAGTGAGTTCACTCACTCGGCGATTCATTTCTTGAGCAGCTTTATTGGTAAAAGTTGCCAGCAAGATTTCTTCTGGCTGTGCCATACGATTTGCTAACAACCATGCAACTCTAGTGGTTAATACTCTGGTTTTGCCACTACCTGCACCTGCCAAAACCATGGCTGGGCCATCTGGGTGTTGTACTGCCTGGAGTTGTCGTTGATTTAGGCCAGCTAATAGGTCGGTCACGTCGATCATAGTATCATAGAAGATATACCAAAACTCTGATTCAAACGACCCTCGATTTTTAGTGAAAAATGAGTTTTGTAGCTACAAATTAAGACTCGGTGTACCATAGCCACTATGCAACTACTCATCGCTAATTGGAAAGCAAATAAATCTGCGGCCGCTGCTAAAACTTGGTTTGCGGAGTTTCGCAGCACTCTCTCTGAGCTACGACCCACAGCTGTGGAACCAAAAGATCGAATTGTGGCTATTGCCCCAGCTTTTTTCTTAATGCCCTGCGTTGCTGAGGAAATAACTGCAACTGCTGCATTGGTGCAGGAACTACTTGGTGCAAAACTAGTGCTCGGAGCTCAGGACGTCAGTCACCTGGGTGCTGGCTCATATACTGGTGCAGTGGCAGCCATACATTTGCCGAGTATGGGCGTCAGTCATGTAATTGTTGGACACAGTGAACGACGTCGCTATTTTCATGAGTCACATCAAGAGATTGCAGGAAAAATTGATCAAGTGTTGGATGCCGGCATGACTCCTGTTTTATGTGTCGATAGTGAATATGCTGTTGAACAGATCAACACCCTTAATCATGATTGGTTGTCCCGCATAGTTTTTGCCTATGAGCCGGTATCAGCTATTGGTTCAGGCAATAATATCTCGGTTGAGGCTGTACGCCGTGAAGTTGAAATCATTAAAACAACTGCTGGTGATGTGCCAGTTCTTTATGGTGGCAGTATCAACGATCAGAATATTTCTGAATACTTATTGGTAACTAGCGGCGGAATTATTGGCACTGCTGCAGTTGAAGGCAAAACATTTGCTGAAGTTTTGGCGGCGGCGTGGTAGGAAATTGGTTGATTTTCTTGGAATGGCTTAAGCGGCACTTCTGGCTGATTTGTATTTTTTTGTTGGCAATTTTTCTGAGATTTTGGCGACTTGGATATCCATCCACTCTTTATTTTGACGAGGTATATCATGTCCCTGCGATTGAGTTGATTAGTCGAGCTGACTGGACTGCTTTTGAGTGGTGGCATTTACCCTATGACGGTCAAAATTATTTTGATTGGCTGCATCCCCCATTCGCTAAATATGTTCAAGCTGGGTTTGTTTGGGTTGGTCGTGAAATTTTTCAGAGCACGAGTCCAATTTGGTGGCGACTGCCATCAGCGGTTGCTGGTGCGACAACTGTTTTGGTTGGTTTTGGTTTTACCAAATGGGTGGCGGAAATGTGGATTTTCAAAGCAAAATCCAAGTCTCAGAGCAAAACTCGGTTGTTGGCAAGGGAAAAATATCCGCTGGCTACTATTCCAAATGTAGCCGGATTATTGGCAGCATTGATAATTGCTAGTGACGGTTTGTTGCTAGTCCAATCACGTATTGCCATGAATGACAGTATTTTTGTTTTGTTACAGTTCTTGTCAATTTGGGTATTTTTTAGATTTATTACCGTGCGTGCCTCACGGCCGCAACTGAGTGTGATTTTTGGCTTGGTGATGGGCTTAGCTTTGGCGACTAAATGGTCTGGAGTGTTTTTTTGGATAACGAGCTTTGGTACTGTAATAGTTTGTGAGCTGGCAGATCTTGTCAAAAAACAGACTCCGTTTAAAAAAATTGCCTTGACCGCCCCACTACATTGGTTTGGTGTTCTGATTGTACCGGCGGCAGTTTATTTGGTGATGTATATACCAGTAGCTATTTCACATAATGGCTATCAATTTGTATGGCAGCTGCATCAACAAATCGTTGGTTATCAATTAAATCGAGACTCTAATCATGCATATGCCTCACGACCGTGGCAGTGGCTGCTTAACTCCAGGCCAGTATGGTATTGGCAAGATCAGGCAGTAACTCAGATAGAAACAGTGACCGAATCAAATAGTAAACCGCTGCAGACGGCGAATATTTATGCATTTAGTCATCCATTGTTGCCTGTTGTATCGATGTTGTCTCTTTTGGCTTGGATAGTTTTTTTAGTTACCAAAATGGTTAAAAAGGAACCCATTAATCTCTGGTTTTGGTGGTTTTTATTGGCATATAGTGTTTGCTGGATGCCATGGTTTTTTTCACCAAGAATTATGTTTTATTACCACTACGCACCCGCAATTCCGGTGATGGCAGTGATGATTGGTATCCAATCAACGTTATGGTGGCAACGATTTCCAAAAATTGTCGTGAGTCTTATAGTGGTTTGGGTGTTGGTGGTGATGCTTTGGGTGCCACATTGGTTGGGTTTGAGGGTTCCAAAAACGATGGCTGACACGATATACTTTGCCTTGTCAGGCTGGCGTTAGAGCTTGCAGAAAACAATTATTTTTGTAGCTACTGGCTGATAAAATGATTGATTTTTTTAGATTACGATATATATGCATAAGTTACAGTCTTTGTCAGTTTTTTTTCCTTGTTACAACGAAGCTGCAAATGTTCCCCTATTTCTACAGGAGGCATTTGATGTACTTCCGAAGCTCGCACATACATATGAGATTATTGTTGTAGACGATGGTAGCTCGGATGGAACAAGTGAGGTTGCGGATTCTTTTGCCAAGCAGTATCCGGAGGTTCGAGTTATTCATCATGAAAATAATAGAGGGTATGGTGCAGCACTTCGAACTGGATTTGAGACAGCAAAACATGAATGGGTGTTTTTCACTGATGGAGATCAACAATTTAGATTAGCTGAATTGGCAAAATTGATTGAGTATGCTCCGAGATTTCCAGTGGTGATTGGGTATCGTCGACATCGTGCAGATGGAGGTATAAGGGCGATGAATGCTGGGATATTTAAGATATACATTGATCTCCTTTTTCGACTACACGTTAAGGACATAGATTGTGCGTTCAAATTACTTCGCCGTGATGTGCTGCGAGCCATCCATTTGGAGTCGACAGGAGCTTTTACCAGTTCTGAGTTACTGTATAAATTGAAAAAATATGGAGTTGTCTGGAAACAAGTTCCGGTCAATCATTTGTTGCGCAAATTTGGAAATTCTACAGGCAACAATCCAAAAGTAGTTATCAAAGCAGGTTTTGAAGCTCTCAAGTTGTACCTACATATGAAATGGTTATCTCTTTTTCATCACCTATGAAGATCGCAATTATCGGAGCAGGTTTTGGTGGGCTCTCAGCTGCCTGGGAGTTGACAAAATCTGGGCATCAAGTTGAGGTTTTTGAAGTGCAATCGGTTCCTGGTGGATTAGCCGCAGGATTTCAGGAACCTTCGTGGGACTGGACTTTGGAGCGACATTATCATCATGTTTTTACAACAGATGGTGAGTATCGTCGTTTATTGTGTGAGCTTGGATTGCAAGAAAAATTATTTTTTACTCGGGTTAGAACAGCAACTCGTTGCCAGGGGAAAAATACTGCCTTAGATTCGCCAATTACTTTGTTGCAGTTTTCTGCTCTGTCATTTATGAGTCGAGTACGAACTGGTATAGGCTTGGCAATTTTAAAGTTAATGCCTTTCGGAAAGTTTTTTGAACGCTTTTCAGCAAAGGAATTAATTGAGACCTTAATGGGTGCAGAATCATGGCGGGTGATTTGGCAGCCCTTGTTTGCTGGCAAATTCGGCAAATTGGCTCGGGAAATTAATGGGGCTTGGTTTTGGGCTAGAATCTATGCTCGTTCGGCAAGCCTAGGCTACTATCGTGGTGGTTTCATGCAGTGTGCACAGGATATTGTGCAGGTGCTTCAGAAAAAAAAGGTTGTTTTTCATTTCAATAAGGCAATCCACCGGTTAGAGAAAATCGAAACTAAGTCACACAAAATTGCGGTGTTTGGGCAAGGTTGGCAAAGTACTTTTGACCAAGTATTACTGACAACAGATGCAAAGCTCACACTACAGTTGCTGACTCCGATGATTGTCCAAGCTGCCAAGGGTGGTGTGGTTCAGAATTTTTTGAAAAACGCCCTGAGCTTGCAAGGACTTGGAGCTCAAACGTTGGTGCTTCAGTTGGATCAACCTTTTTTTTCAGATGGTACCTATTGGCTTAATATCAATGAAAAACAATGGCCATTTTTAGCAGTCGTTGAGCAAACTCAATTGACGGGGATCAAACCATATGGTGGGGGTAGTATCGTCTATGTTGCAAAGTATTTATCACCACAGGATCAAAATTTTGGAGAATCAGCTGTAAAAATTCTCGAACAGTACCTCCCCTATTTAAAAGAATTGAGCCCTGAATTTGACTCACACATTGTAAAGAGTTGGATTTTTGCGGAACGGTTTGCCCAACCAGTAGTGCGAGTTAATCACAGTCGTAAACTCCCTACGATTACCACCCCATTTACTGGAGTGTACTGGGCATCGATGCAACATGTGTATCCGTTTGATCGCGGCATTAACTATGCTGTCGGTATTGGCTGCGTTGCCGCTCGACAGATAGTAAAAAATTCAAAATGATAAAAAAAATTAGTAATTCATTTTTGAACCAAATAAATAAATTAAAAATAACGAATTTTTTCTGTTTTGATCATTTTATTTTAGGGCTTATCTTTGTATTTAGTTGGTGGTTAATGTCTAGCACTTTTGGATTTAAGGATGGTGATTTTGTAATTGCAAGCAAACTATGGAGTGACTTTGGTGCACATATACCATTGATGAGATCATTTTCGATGGGCATGAATTTGCCTCCAGAGTATCCACAATTTCCACTAGAGCCAATTCGGTATCACTATTTATTCTATGCATTTGCAGGTTGGTTGGAGTTGTTGGGAATTAGGTTAGATGTCGCACTTAACCTAATCAGTGCACTGGGAATGAGTCTTCTGCTGTGGATGTTGTATCGAATAGTAGTGTTGGTTTCAAACTCCAAGAAGCTTGCCGTTGCGGCAATGCTTTTGTGTATTACAAACCCAAGTTTAAGTTGGTTGCAGTTTATTAGTCAACACCTTCAAAAACAACAGCTGTCAACTTTTGCCGCGGCAATTCAGTATTGGTGGCAAGCAATTGTGTCTCAACAAAATTTTGTGGCATTTGGGCCGTGGGACGGTGGCTTGATTAGTGCGTTTTGGACATTAAATATCTTTACGAATCAGAGACATTTGGCATTTAGCTTTGGTTTAGTACTATGGTTACTTTGGCCTTTGTTGGCAACAATTTATACAGATGAGTCATTTAAACTTAGCAAATCAAAGTCGTTATTAATCGTATTGATGATGACACTGTTCCCTCTAATACATCAGGCAGGTATCGTAGTTTTAGTTGGGGCAATTATTGGTTTATTAATTTGGCACTGGAGAGTATTTTTGAAAAATCCGAAAATATTCTTTCTGTATGTGTTGGCTATCATACTTGCGGTAATTTCATTCAAATTATTAGTTCCAGCGAGTAAAGAACTACTCACTGTTCATTATTGGTTTCTAGCAAAAAATAGCAGTTTCGAAGCTGTTGCGAGGTATTGGTTGTCCAATCTTGGCTTGTATCTACCACTGTTATTTGTGTTGCTTGCCTGGCCAAGTAGAGGTCGAGTGTTCGCTTGGTTGGCACTAGGACTGTTGGTGGTAACCAACATTTGGCAGTTGTCACCTGACATGATTAATAATCATAAGTTAGTAAACTTTGCACTGATATTTTTGATTATTAGTACTACATCGTTATTTGGAAAGTGGTGGCAGCTATTGAATAAAAAAATCACGGTTACTGGAAAAATATGTGGATATTTTGGGAAATTTGGAATTATTACTGCACTACTATTCTTAATGTTGGGGGGTGTAATTGATTTCTTTCCAATTTTAAATGATCGAAAATTATATTTACCTGATTGGCAAAAAGTTCCAGTTGCGATTTGGATAAAACTCCATACTCCACCACAAAGCGTGATCTTACCCACTGACTTTTTTTATCATCCCACAAACTTGGTTGGCAGAAAAATATTCGTTGACTATGGTTACTTTGCTTGGTCACTTGGATATCAGGATCGAAAGAGACGAGATCTACTACCCGCTCTATTTGGGAAGTTCGACTCCATTAGTCAGTGGTGCGATTATTATCAGAAACATAAAATTGATTATGTAGTCATCAGTCCACAGACAAAGGCACTTGACGAGGTGGCGGTGATAGCGGATAGTTTCGTAGTAAAAAGTTTGCAACCAACAGTGAAAACAAGTGATAAGTACACAATATATTCGGTGAAAGAAAAATGCCTAAGGTAGCGAAGCAAGAATCATTCGAACAGTTTCGTCGTCCAATTAAAGTCGGTTTTGATTTGGACGGTGTGCTGCTGTACAACCCTGTTAGAGCATACAGACCTGTTATTTCGTTTATTAAAAAGCGAATTTTAAAACGTAAAAAAACTCGATTTTTTGTACCGACTTCTCCGTTACAAAAGTTACTTTTTACACTACTGCATAAGTCGAGCGTATTTATTGCACCTGGTTTTGAACGAATAAAACAACTCCGAGATGCAGGCATTATTGAGCCATATTTAGTCACAGCTCGATTCTCGTTCTTGAAAAATGATCTGCAGGAATGGCTTAAAAAAATGGATGCTGACTCAGTCTTTGTGGAGAGCTATGCAAATACTGATGATGAACAACCACATCTTTTTAAAGCCAGAAAAATTCAAGAATTAGGATTGGATATGTTTGTTGAAGATAATTGGGATATTGTCGAAAGAGTCAATCGAATAGTTCGGCCAAAAAAACCAGATTTTATGTGTTGGTGGGTTTCAAATATCATGGACTCTGGTATCCCCTACCCACACAAAGTTTTATCTTTGGATGAAGCGATTGATGGGATTGGTTTTGGTATGGCTGGGAAAAGTCAAACCAAAGTTCTTGTGGCGAGTGATTTTTTCTATCCTCATTGGACAGGAATTGCACAATCATTTTTACATTTTTTTTCTGCAGTCGAAGATGAATTTTCAATACAAGTCCAAACCATTAAGCATCAAACAATATTGCCAAGATGTGGCCAGATAAATCGATTGCCAGTTTGGAGATCGAGACCACTACTTGGTGTGTCTAGAGCACAAATTTCAGTTGAATACATTTATTCAGTTTGGCGCTCAAGTAAATTAGCTGATGTGTTAGTGATTAACTCACCATCAGCTCACATTTTGCCATTAGCGCTAATTGCATTCCTTAGAAGAATTCGGTTGGTGGTATTTCATAATGGAGATTTGCTGCTGCCAAAAGGATTCCTAAATCGAGCAATGGAATTTGTTTTTGATCTGTCAACGCATCTTGCGTGCAAAGTAGCAGGTACAGTCGCTACATACACACAAGACTATGCCGAACACTCTCGTATTTTGTCTAAATATCTAGAAAAAACCGTTGCTACAGGCATTCCATTAGTCGCAGCTGTTGAGCACCCCGCTGTTCTGCCACTAGAGCCAGAAAAAACTAAGGCACAACAGCAATTACTTCAATTAAAAATTGATGAGATCCAACGACTTAAAACAAAAAACACTCAGGTTGTCTTAATCGGATTTGCAGGTAGATTTGTTGAAGAAAAAGGATTTGACATTTTATTTAGAGCAATTCCGGCGGTGGTCAAAAGATTTCCACAAGCAATATTTGCATTTGCGGGCGAGACAAAAATGGGTTATGAAGGTTTTTTTGAAGGCAATGCTGAATTATATCGATCGGTAAAATCGCAAGTTAGATTACTTGGTCTGCTTGATGAGAAAGCTTTAAGTGCCTTTTATGACGAACTTGATTTGTTTGTATTGCCGTCAAGATCAGATTGCTTTGCACTCGTTCAGGCTGAAGCCGCATTGCACGGCGTCCCGCTAGTGGTTGCTGATATTCCTGGGGCACGAGATTTAGTGATGCAGACTGGTGCAGGGCTATTATTCGCAAGTCAGAACTCTGAGGATTTATCTAAAAAAATTATAGAAGCAGTTGAACGTCAACATGAGTTTCAATCTAAGCGAGACAGTGTTGCTTTGTATTTCGATTATGAAAAACGCCGCAAAACTTTTGCACAGCTACTTAGCGAGTGAGATCGACCCAGCTTTTGCACTGCGTGCTCGCTATTTATTTGACGCAGTATCGTTAAAGAAACCACAGCAAGTTTTGGATGTGGGATGTGGCCGTGGATTTTATGTCCAGGCACTTGCCCAGTTTGATTTTATTAAACAGATTGAAGGTATTGAACTAGAGCCAACGTATTTAGCTCAGGCAATTGAAGCTGTTCAAAAATCAAAGCTTGAGCGTAAAGTGCATTTACAACAAGGTAGTGTATACACATTGCCTTTTAAATCAAAAAGTTTCGATGTGGTGATATTGTCTGAAGTATTAGAGCACTTACAAAATGAAAATGATGCATTGCGGGAAATTAAAAGAGTCTTAAAACCAGGTGGCTGGTTGATCTGTACTGTTCCTAGTGCTACCTATCCATTTCTGTGGGATCCTTTGAACTGGTCGCTTAAACCATTCGGCACTCATGTGCACATGGATATTTGGTGGTTGGCTGGTATCTGGGCAGGACATCATCGGTTGTATAGTGCAAATGATTTATTACATGTGATGCAGCAAAATCACTTCAAAATTCGTTCATATCACAGCATTGTCGGCCACTGTTGGTATGCTACTCATTTCTGGCTGTATGGTGTTGGTAAGAACCTTGTTGAGCATTGCGGATGGCAGAACTTCAGTCGTTTTAATATCTCAGCAGACAGACCAATTGCCAGGTTATTGGCTTCCATTATGAGCTGGCCAGAACGTTTTTTTGGAAAATGGAACCAACCATTATCGATTGAAAAAAACAAGCCAATTCAATCAGTTCAGCCAGAAAACTGTGCCAATCATTTTATAATTGCTGAGTCATAACCAACGATTTCTGGTTGTTTTTGAGAGTCTTTGTTTACAAAAATCATCACTTTTGGATGGTCATACACTGTGAATGATTCATCAGCACTGTCAGTTGAAAAATCAATTGGAATGCCTAAATATCGTAGACTTGGATAACTAGTGAAGGTAGTCACTAGTTGATAATCAGTTTTATCCGCAAATAGATCACGATAGTACTTCGACATCAATGGATATTTTTCAGGTACTGCCATAATGCTGCCCCAGGCTCGATTCGACGACAAAATATAATAGTCAGCTTGTCTCAGTTGGGTGCGCAACTCATGCCATTTTGTTGCTGTGTCTCGATCAAACACATGGAGGCTTTTACCAATAAAGTGTTTTGTTTGACCAGGTACAGAAATTGGTAGTGGGTCATCCCAATACTCAAAGGCTAATAAGCTTTGGTTGGGAATGTGATTATGTATCCAAACAGATGCCGCAACTCTGCTGTGTGGATGGTGATAAATACTGATAAATGCTAGCGGCCAAATGAACAGTGAGACAACAACAATTCCTCTGATTAGGAGAAGTGCTCTACGCTGTTGCGTCCACTTCCAAATTTCTAGTAATCCGAGACCGCTGAGCAGTGCTAATATTGGATAGATAACGATGAAATATCTAATTGCTTGTACGAATTGAAGTGACTGATATAGAAAAAGTGCACCTGCCCACGCTACAAGCAGATATAGTTGCCAATGAGTTTTGAGCTCAGTTTTTTTCCTTAGATTAATAATTAACCTACCCAACCCAATGACCGCAAGTGAGCTAATAACAATTCCATATCCGAACACTACTAAATTTTTTACAGAGTACCAGATTTTTGGTTTACCAATCCATTGAATCGCGGGTGGGAACCAGGAATCATCGCCATCGAAACCTTTGAGTGATTGTAAATTTAAAACAAATTTTTTATTTGGGGTGAAATCAAGAATGTTTGGTGATTCAAAGTAATTAATACTGGTTAATCTTGCCACGATTAGGCTGACGGCTAACCAGGCAGTTAATTTCAATGCTTCAATTCCAAATCTTTTCAAAAAATTTCTTTTCTTGTCGGTTTGCAGGAAGTTTAGGAAATCGCTACCTGCCACCAATGAGAAAAGTAGCGGCAAAATGAGTATTACATTAATTTTGCTTGCAAGTGCCAGTCCAAACGCAATCGCACCCATCCAAAATGATTTTGCATCACGCTGCAAACTGTAGCGGAGCATTTGTAGTAGAGATAGGCTCATCAGAAAAGTTGCAAATGAATCAACTGCAAAAAAATGTCCTAGCTGAATAGGCAGTGCTGCACATGCATAGGCTGTCACTGAAAATCTAGCAAAGAGTCGTCCCCAAGATTTTTTAGAAAGTAATAGTGCTAACTGATAAATGACCACAATTGTGGCCAAATCAAACAAGCCACTCATTGCTCTACCCTGCAATGTCGCTAGCCCATAAGAATCAGTACCTGCAAAGACTGCCAAGTATTTATTTAAAATTAATGGCAAAGTACCGTAAACGTAAAAATCAAACCCTTGGTTATGTGGGTTGAGAGTCGAGGTGTGCGGATCGCTATATTGTTGCCAATTTTGAGGAATTTTGATTGCAACTTGCACCATGGTTAGAAATCGCTCGTCAGGGTGCAGATGGTTGCCGCTATCCCAATTCAGGCCAACAAACCTTGAATATATTGCGAATACAGCAACTAGAATTTCAGGCCAATATTTGGTGAACCAATTGGGCAGAATTTTTACCACGAAAATAATTATATGCTATAGTTAACCTCTATGCTGCAGGACATTAGTATACTTTTTTTTACCTGGTTTTTAACTTTTTTTTGGCAACTCATAACCGCACCATGGTTGATTCTGAACACCAAAAAATGGTTTGTTGATGGTGGTTGGGCATTTGGCAGAATCACTGGTTGGTTATTAGTCTCGCTGATTATCTGGTTTGTTTCTCACTTAGGACTAGGAGTAAATCAAGCAGCATTTATTTGGATACTCACACTGCTGCTGGCAGTCGTAGCACATCGCAAATGGATACAACATCGCCAAGAATTAGGAAGTTTTCTGGTTGCAAGAAAATCCCTTATCATTTGGGAGGAGGTCATTTTTCTGTTTGGTTTTATGGTGTTGCCATTAATTCGTGGCTTTCATCCTCAGTTATTTGATTTAGAGAAATTCATGGATGCTGGTCTCATGGTCTCGTATGCAAAATCGCCAACTTTGCCACTGTTAGATATGTGGTTAGCTGGTGAAAAATTCAATTACTATACATTTGGTCATTTCATGGGAGCAGTCGCGAGTCAATTCTGGCGGCTTTCAATTCCCATGAGCTACAACATCCTACTTGGCTTGATCTGTGGTTTGGTGTTGAGTCAAACATTTGGGTTGGTGACGATTTTAGTCTCAGCTACCAATGCTAAAGCTTCGTTGAAGTCATTGGTGGCGGCTGGACTAATTGGAGTGATTTTAGTTGGGATTGGTGGGAATGGTCATGCAGCATGGTACTTGCTAAAGAACCACTCCTTCAAAGGATATTGGTATCCAGATGCAACTCGGTTTATTGATCGAACGATTCATGAATATCCCAGTTATAGTTTTATTGTCAGTGACCTGCATGCACATGTTTGGAGTTTGCCAATTGTGCTGCTAACAATTGCAAGTATCGGTTTTTGGTTGACGCAATTACATGAATTAAGTGAAAAACGACGCTCGGCGTGGTGGCAGTCTGCACTTCTTGTGGGAACGTTGCTCGGAGTATTGGTGATGACTAGCACTTGGGACACAGCAATCTACTCAATGTTCTTGGCAGTACTGGGTGTATTGATTTTAATACAACAGCGAAAATTATTTACTGTGTTGTTTATGTCGGCGGTTTTGATGGTAGCCTCGATGCTTTTGAGTTCGAGTATGTGGTGGCTTAATTTTGTTTCTATATCAGAAGGAGTGAGGGTTGCTACTGAACATTCACCAATCTGGCAGTTGGCAGTTTTGTGGGGATTGCATGTGGCTAGTAGCCTTTTGGCATTAGTTGTGGTTTTTTGGGGCAAGCTTCGTGAGAAACACACATCGCTGTGGTGGTTGTTGATTGCAGCACTGGTGATCACCGCATTATTACTACTCTTGCTTCCTGAGTTGATTTATATGAAGGATATTTACCCCAACCATCCTCGGGCGAATACGATGTTTAAATTAACTTTTCAAGCATTTACGATCATGGGAATCGTGATGGCATGGTTGGCAGGCTGGGTACAGAGTTCACATTGGTTACCAAAAGTATTTTCGTGGACCACTAGAATTTGGTTGTATTTGGTTTTAATTGCTGTGCTGTTATATCCGTTTTTTGGATATCGTGATTATTATGATGGACTGCGAACATATCATGGTTTGAATGGGCTCACTTGGCTGCAGGAACAAAATCCAGACGATTTTGCAGCAGTTGAATGGCTCAATAGCACCATCAAAGGTCGACCGAATATTGTAGAGGCTGTAGGTGAGAGTTATACAACTTTTGCTCGGGTCTCGACTTTCACTGGAATGCCAACAATCTTAGGCTGGCGTGTTCACGAATGGCTATGGAGAGGTGGTTTTGAGATTCCTGGCAAGCGTACAGAAGAGGTTAGAAAAATATATGAAGAGCCGACGACTCCTGAGTCCAAGCAGTTACTGAGACAATATAACATTCGCTTCATTTTCCTTGGTGATAAAGAGCGAGAAGCATATACCGCTCTAAATGAGTCAGGGGTTGAAGCACTTGGTCAAGTTGTCTTCCAAAGTGGTAAAACAAAAATTATCGAGCGACCTGAGTGGTGGTCCAGGTAACAGTCGCCACTTACTAGACAACCTATTCCCAAAACAACTAAACAACTGTTTTAGATTGTGGGAGTGTTCGGAAGTATCCGCTTACGGCTCAGTGATTTGAGCAAATTTATCGCTGACCCAACCGGTTTGTTTTTGACCAAATTGAATTTGGTAAAACCCATTGGTGTGATTTTTAAGATATCGATATTCATTGCCGGCCAACACCAATCCAATTTCCTTACTTGCAGCATCTGAATTTTCTCGAATTCTGAGCACTTCCTTTTCGTTTTGGAAGTAGTTGGTGGGTTGGATTTTGATTCTCGAGCCAATAGTGACACTGTCAGTAGCAGTGGGAACTGCTAAGTTTTTGGCGATTTTATCGGAGAGTGAGGTTGGAGATAGATCAGCACTGCCACTGCTGGTTTTCTTAGAACTATCACTCGCTGACTTATTAGTCTCAGAACTATTGCTTGCTGATTTAGTGCGATCAGCGGTGAGGCTAGCTGTGCCAGCTACTTGTTTGGCAAGTTTGATAGTAATTACCAGTTTTTTGCCCGCTACCGCATTCATTGTGTGTTTTTGTGTTTGGTACGAGGGTAGTTTGATCTCGAACTCGTGGTTGCCTGGTTCAACCTTTGAAATCGTCAGTGGTGAGAATGTTTGCTCTTGGTTATCAAAGGTGATGATGGCCGTGTCTGGAACAGTATGGAACTCAACTTCAGCAGTTTTGGGATCACTATGCGGTTGCAATTCGTACGTAACTCCCCCACTCGTTTCTGGAGTTTTGCCTGGATTCCAAGTGACAACCGTCAATGTTCCTTTGTTGAGTGTGAGTGATGTTTCCAACGGAGCTAACGATTTATCTTCAGGGTCAATCTTGAGTGTGTATGTGCCTGGCTTAATATTTTTATCGATATATGGAGTTTTATCCAGGTACTGTTCATTCAAAAACAAACTAGCCTTAGTGTCATTAGTGACAACTTGTAGACCAGATTTCACTTTACTCTCAAACACAGTGCAACCAGAAAGCACCACGGAACATCCGGCTATAAGTAGAATAAATCTAGAATTACTAATTGAACTCATTGGTGCTAGTGTATCAGATTTTACGCAAGTGCAAGCTTAAGGACTTGGGTCATGGTCTCGACAGGATGAAAAGTGATGGTCTTTTTAACTGATTCTGGCAATTTCACCAAATCCCTCAAATTATCTTTAGGAATGATAATTTGTTTGCTCCCTGCCCGATGTGCCGCAATTGCTTTTTCTTTTAAGCCGCCGATGCGCAGTACTCGTCCTCGCAGTGTTACCTCACCTGTCATAGCCACATCTTTTTTAACGGCTCGACCGGTTAGTGCCGACACCATCGCTGTTGTTAGAGTAATACCTGCAGATGGTCCATCCTTTGGCACAGCACCTTCTGGAATATGAATATGAATATCGGTTTTATGTAATTTCTCATCACTAATTCCGAGTTTACTGGCATTTGATTTTACAAAAGTGAAAGCTGCCTGAGCAGACTCCTTCATCACATCGCCTAGTTGTCCAGTGAGTTTGATGTCACCTTTACCTGGAGTGAGTGCAACTTCGATAAAGAGCATTTCACCGCCGACACTGGTCCATGCCAGACCTGTAGCGAGTCCAACTTGGTCTTTTTTCTCAGTGAGGGTGGGATCATATTCCTCAGGACCCAAATACTCGCGAACTTTTTTGGCAGTAATAGTTATTTTTTTCTTATTGGTAGTAACTAGGTCTTTGATTGCCTTACGCACCACAGTATTGAGGTGTCTTTCCAAACTGCGTACCCCAGCTTCCCTGGTATATCGCTCAATAACAGTTGCCAACAGCGCATCGCTAATAGTGAATGCATCTGCTGCAAGACTACTGGCGGCCAATACTTTTTTCAGCAGGTGGTCTTTGGCAATGTGGAATTTTTCCTCTTGAGTGTAGCCAGTGTATTCAATGATTTCCAGCCGATCTCGTAGGGCAGATGGAATAGTTCCCAAATTATTGGCGGTGGTGATGAAAATGACTTCTGAGAGGTCAAACGGCAGGTCGAGATAATGATCTTCAAAAGCAAAATTTTGCTCTGGGTCGAGAACTTCCAACATTGCTGAGGCGGGATCACCTCGAAAATCATTACCAAGCTTGTCAATTTCATCAAGAATAAAGACTGGGTTCATGGTTTTTGCCTGGAGAATTCCTTTGAGAATTCGACCCTGCATAGCACCAACGTAGGTTCTGCGATGACCGCGAATCTCTGCTTCGTCATGTACTCCACCAAGAGATGCTTTGGCAAAACTACGTCCTAATGCTTGAGCGATGGCTTGACCGATACTGGTTTTACCAACACCTGGCGGGCCAACAAAACACAAAATTGTGGGAAGCTTGGCGGTTTTACTCGGCTCAGATTTCTGCTTATGTTGTAAGACAGCCAGATATTCTAAAACACGATTTTTAACCTCATCTAGCCCATAGTGGTGTTTGTCCAGAATCTTCTTGGCTTTGGAAACATCAATAGTGGTGGTTTTGGTAATGCCCCAGGGCAATTCAAGCACTAGATCCAACCAAGAGCGAATGTAGCCGCTCTCTGGGTTATTACTCGACATTTGCTTCAGGCGTCTAATTTCTTTTTTGACTTTTTGACGGATTTCATTGGAAACCTTGAGTTTCTTGAGTTTTTGTTCATACTCATCAGCTAACTCCTCATCATCATCCAATTCACCCAGCTCTTTTTGAATGGTCCGTAGTCGTTCGCGTAAAATGTTTTCGCGCATGTGTTTGTCAAATTGCTGCTGCGTCTTGTGGACAACATCTTTCTCGATTTCTAAAACTTTAATTTCATGTGCGAGGTGTGAGATGACCAGTTTCAGTCTGTCTTTGACATTTATGGTTTCTAAAATATCTTGTTTAATCGAGGTTTTTACTCCAAGAGTGCTGGCAACTTGATCTGCTAATTCGCCTTCATGAACACCACTGAGTAATTTCATGAAGTTCAAAAACTCTACTGGTTTGCCCATCTGGATGGTTTGACGAAAGATTTTTTGCAGATGAGTTGACATAGCAAACAACTCATCGTCTTTTTCGATGACATCTTCGAGCTTAATAACTTGAGCGGTGAGATGAGGGGTTAGTGAAGTAAATTGAACCACCTTTACTCTGCCAATTCCTCTAACCAAGGCACTGACGCTGTCATCTGCTTTGAGGGTGCGCTCAATGACTGCCAAAGTCCCGATTGTGTACAAATCATCAGGTTTAGGTTGGTTAATCTTGGGGTTTTTTTGAGTGAGTAATACTACTAAATTTCTGGACTTACTCGCCTCTTCTATACCCTGTAGTGACAGAGCCCTACCAAAGGTTAAAACAGATTCCGTATGAGGAAATAACACACCTTCCCTAATAGGAATTACTGGTAAGGTAAGCTGTGAAGTTGGCAACTGCCGAAGTTTTTGTGGTGTAGTTGGTTCCGACATGGTTTTAGCATTCTAACTGCTTGACTGCTAAATTGCAATTGGTTGACAGCTACAGCCAAGCATAGTTTTTGATGTATATCTAGATCTTGATAGTGTCCCTATGCTTGGCTCACAATGGGTATTGTACGCATTCATGCAAAAAAGAATTACAGATCACCTTAAGTCCAAGTTATCTTGTATATTTCCCACTATAGCCGTGGCTTTTTGGTTAATTGCATTGGTAGTGGTCAAATTACGTTCGGGCACTGCTTGGCAGTGGATGGGTTTTTGGATTTATGCAACTGCTTTGTACATGGTTCTATTGAACTTTATCGCAGCACACGAGTTGGATTTTAGACAAATACACAGGTTTTTATTTAAAAAAGAGCTATTGTGGTGGAGTTTGGTAGTACTGGTGATTGCAATTAGTTCTCGTTTTTGGCTGCTCACTACGTATCCGTTTGTGAGTGTTGGGGATGAACAGAGAGAGGTCGGGCTGTATGCAATGCAACTTGCAAATGGTGAGAGACGAGATCTTTTTGGCTATGGTGCATATGAGGCCTATGGAATGATTATTCCAACAATTTCATCTTGGTTTTATGGAATTTTCGGATCCGCTATCATCACCTATCGTATCCAGGCAGCACTTTTAGGTATAATCGACATTTTTTTAGTGTATGTAATTGCATTGCTGGCAACGAAACAACGAAAAACAGCAATAATCGCTGGTCTTGTTTTAGCTACCCTACCCCTACATTTGTATTACTCTAGAACTGAAGTGGTGGTAATGTATGCTTCGACTTTCACTTTATTGTTATTGTTACTTTGGTACAAGGTAAAGCAACAGCAAACTACCGCAAATATAATTTTACTAGCTACACTGATTGGGTTTGCATTGGGATTGTATGCGGCTGTGCGAACAGTGGCATTGATGGTACTGTTTTTCTTATTCAAAGAATTGCTCCTGTCGTGGTGGAGATTGAAACAGCAAAAAAATAGTGCTGTAAAAAAAATGCTACGACAATTCGCACTTGTTCTCTTGTTTGTTTTGATTGGATTTGGACCGAGACTTTGGCATACCAATGTAAATAATTTTTTTAGCACCAAACGTTTGCCACTTTTTGCTGCAACTGATGAAAAAAAGTCAGTTTGGGAAGTACCAAAGAAATATGTTGAAAGCTTGCTGGTGTGGTACAACAAACCAACCGCAACTTGGTATGCTGACCATCAGCCAATTGTGTTACCAATGTTTACGATTTTTTTAGTGCTGGGGATTGCCACAGCGGTCTTTAAAAGGAACTGGTATGTGATTGATGTTTTATTTTTGGTAGCTGTTTTGCACTTTACCAACTCAGCAATGACTGACATTCCAAATGCAGATCACCGGTTGGCACCAGTATATGGAATTGGAGCGATATTGATTGCCATGGGAGTCACCACTATCACGGACAAAGCTTTTCTAGGTTGGTCGAAGAAAATGATATATGCATTAGTTGGTTTGATTTGCATGATGCAACTAATTAGTTTTTTTGTGAATCAGCCGGCAAATAAAAACAAGGTAGCTGCAGATTATTTATCTATACATGTTGTTCAACAGTTGCAGGCAACCAAAACTGCTTTTGCAGAGATCAGAATTACTCTTTCAAATGAAAATTTTTCACGATTAAACACTCGCCACTATAAAGAACAATACCAATATTTCTTTCCAGGATCTGAAGTTGTTTTTGGCGAGCAGGCTACACTCCATGACCATGAAGTTATAGTTTCCACAATTCCATCAACGGTTACCGTTGACTCTACACTTATTGTTATCTGTGAAGCGTTTACCTGTCCAAAAGGACAAGATACTTTTGTAATACAGCATCGGGCACAGTGATTGCTATTTTTTTGGTTAAATAAAAAAACCGCTGAGTGGCGGCTGTTCATCTTCTAATTGTTTTACAGTGATAACTTGGTGGGTGTACTACGAATCGAACGTAGGACCTCTGTCTTATCAGGACAGCGCTCTAACCATCTGAGCTATACACCCAAAAGAACCTGATTATTTTATCACAAACTCCGCACTCTGCAGATTGAATCTGATGCGCATCTCTTTTCGATTTAATTGTGGAATTATAGTACTATTTTGATATATATCGATATATTATTTCTCAATAAACAAAAGTACAAATAATTAGCAGAGAGACAGATCGACTGCTAATACTATACTACTCGATATGAGGATTGATATATCAATCTAAAAAATAGCAAAAAATGAGTTATTGGGATTCAACAAGAATAACACCAGTCGAATTCTCCGCAATTAGCTTGTCAGCCTGTTCGCCAGAGTAGCCACAATCTGTAACTAAGGCACTTTTTATTCGGCCACAGTATTTTTCCCATGCCTCTTTTGGCCAATATGGTCCTGGCTGTGCTTTTTCTCTGGAAATTTTTGCGACATTCAGACCTCCTCTTTTAGCTTGACCCCTCAGCTGTTCCAGAAGTGACTGTGCATATTTTTCATTTTTTTCAGATTCTGACATATTTTTTTGAATGGCTAATTATTACTTTTATTTTGAATTTACTTATATATTCTACCGAAAAAAAACCACAAAAAACCGCCGATTACTGGCAGTTAGTTTTTTCATATTCGCTACTCAACCAATTTCTTAAGTTCTTCGATTGTCCAGTTGGCACTTTTGATATTTGCCAAGATTTGATCCCTAAAATCAGGGTAGTGGCCGAGATACAATTTTATCTCTGCGACGATGCTTGGAGGTATCCTGCTGTGGTCTGCACGGTAATTAAAGAGAGTGTCTGAGTACTGATTCTCCAGCAACCTATTGCCAATACCATGCGATTCAAACTCGATCATAGTTGCTATTGAGCATAGCACACCCCTCAAATAGAAACAAAAAACCGCCGATTAATGGCGGTTGGTTTTTTTCATATTAGCAATGTGTTTGGAATAAAAAAGGTGATAGAAAGCGACCTAGATATGGTGTTCATAGGATTTTGTTTTTTCGAGCTAGTTGCCTAGCTCTGGAGAAGGGGTCGTGATACCCCTACCGATTCTCCTTAGAAAGGAGGTGATCCATCTGCACCTTCCAGTACAGATACCTTGTTACGACTTAGTCCTCATCGCCAACCTCACCGTAGAAGGGCCTATCTCTTGCGAGTTTAGGTCACCCGCTTCGGGTGCTGCTGACTTTGCTGGCTTGACGGGCAGTGTGTACAAGGAGCGAGAACGTATTCACCGCAACCTGCTGATTTGCGATTACTACCGATTCCAACTTCATGAGGGCGGGTTGCAGCCCTCAATCCGAACTGAGGGGCCGTTTAAGGATTGGCTCCACCTTGCGGTCTTGCTACCTGTTGTCGGCTCCATTGTAGGATGTGTGTAGCCCTGGATGTAAGGGACGTGCTGACTTGACGTCGTCCTCTCCTTCCTCCCTGACATAATCAGGGCAGTCTCTTCAGACACTTGTAACTGAAGATAAGGGTTGCGCTCGTTACCGCACTTAAGCGGACGTCTCACGACACGAGCTGACGACAGCCATGCATCACCTGTGTACCACTCTCGAAGAAGATCTAGTTTCCTAGACCGTGCAGGTACATGTCAAACCCAGGTAAGGTTTTTCGCTTTGTATCGAATTAAACCACATGCTCCACCGGTTGTGCGCTCCCCCGTCAATTCCTTTGAGTTTTAGCCTTGCGGCCGTA
>CAYWDM010000004.1:0-87218 GCA_964457085.1 uncultured Pseudomonadales bacterium
TAGCTTGAAATTTTTCACCAGGTTTAACTTTGATGGTGCCGTCATCACCCAGACGAGGGGGAATGGCAGTTAAAGTAATGAAACTCAGATTGCCAATTTGAGCCTGAACTTGGCTTACAGGTGTAAAAAATAATGCGGTAATCGTTAACAGACACAAAACCACTCCAACAAATAACAATTGTTTTTTAATAAAAAATGATTTGAATAAGCTGTTCATGGGCAGTTGAGCTTTGCTAGAGAATATTAAAATGTTGCCGTAGCAGTGTAAGTAACGTAGTTCTCATAATTACCTGCTGCAGTAGTCACATCAGGCATAATCCGGTAACACACAAATGCATTATCATTATTTGCAACTGAGCTATCACTAAATATAGTAACTGGCGATTCGCTAGCTTCAAGATCAGCAAATCTTCGAGCTGAAAAAGTTCTGGCAGATTCATTAAACGCAAATGCTTCAGTAACGGTGCTGTTCGCATCATGGAGTGCATAACCGAAACCGCTATTATCAGCCAAACCAGTATTATTCCATTCATCACTGACGGTATGTGTCGCGGCTGCAGAGTCTCCTCGCACATCCTGAATACAACTGGGATCCGTCGCAGCTGCTGGATCACCTGTACATGTCCCACCATTACGACCTAACTGATCATTCTCTGCACCTGTCACCACATATCCTCCTGGAGCGTTTGTGGTCACACTCAAACCTTGTGCCGCAGTAGTAAACACTCCAATTGAGATTTCCTCAAATGGCACGTTAGTTGGAGTAGTAGTCACATCTGTGGTCAAACCACAGACCGATGTGCCTGCATCAACACCAATAATTTTAAAGGTAATCTGAGGTGCCACGTATGCGGTCACCTTAACAGCTTCAACCAAAGCAATTTTCACTGGAGTAGTGTCAATAGTATCTCCGCCTGCATCCATATGTTGCACGATCACTGAATATGAATCAGAAACGCCAGCTACGTGGCCAGCTTTTGGAGCTGGATTGATCACTTGGCTAATGGTAATCATGCCATTGGCACCGCCATCAAAGGCAGTACCGACAGCACCATTACCTGTGTAATCACAACTATAGGAGTGATAACTCACCCCGTTAATCGAAACATCATTGGCAGTAGACGCACCAGCAGCAAAAGTATATCCAGTGATGTTTGTCGGACAAGTAACAGTGGGTGCACTGGTTCCATAGTCAAAAGCACCTCCATCTGGGACACCATCCGTACTAGCAGTTCCACCACCACCTGCGGGCACCAAGACTCTAAATGTGCCATCTAAAATAGCAGAAACCGTTTGGAAACGTACATTTAAATTGGCAGCCTGAGTCGAAATTACATCATCTGCTGCATCTGCCTGACCAGCAAGCAAAACCGCAGTTAACTGCATTGAATTAAGCAAACTATTTGGACCAACCGCACTTGAACTAGCAACTGTATACAAACCCATTGTGCCACCATTACCAATTCGCACCGTGTCACCTTCTACCAATTGAGCTGAAGAGCTAGATGGATATGATCCAGCTGTGTTGTTTGCCAATGTATTAATGATAACTTTTGAAGTGCCAACGACGTTACCTGTATCTAGAGCACCTCGAAATGAAGGTCTAGAGTTAGTAGTTGTCACGGAGACTGTCAACAAGTTAGCTGAGTATGAATTGCCAAAATACTTAGCAACCACAACAGCACTTGCAATCAAAATTGCTATAACTAACAAAAAACGTATTCGAATACGAAACATAGATACTTTAGTTTACCGCTACAATCTAGACTACACAGCCCTTGATTTACAGTCAATAGTTAAGCCAGATATGCAACTCACTTGCTTACTCAAGTAGGCCATTTTTTTGCAATTAAATGTGGATAATTTTTACTCAATTTGAGTTTGAGTTTTGATTTTATTCACAACTTTTTGGATCATTGCCACCATATCAAATTGAGTGGTTGCAACTTCATCTTCAATGACATTGATCTGTTTACCCTCTGTTGCCAATTTGCGGATGCTCTCAATGTATTTATTAAAAATACTGACACTACTCGTGAGATCCATACTCATAAATGCTGTATATATTTCTAGTGGCAAATACGTCATGAATTTCGGCATGTCTTGCTCAAAACGATGCAGTGAGGAAAACGAGTCACCAATGTGGTTCAGTTCACGGCTCACTTGATCCAAATAGTATAGAACCTCATCAAGATACGTTGTTAAAACTGGATTCATCTCCATCCGAGCAGCTTCAGATGATATCTGATCCTGGAAACCTAGGTGGGCACGCTGTTTTTGTAAAAATGTCGAAATTGTCTGCAACAGTTTTCACCAAATTAGTGAGCCTCTGTGCATACGTCTCGTGAATTGAATACCTAGCATATTCGTACATCTAAACGATTGTATCTCAACAGACTCCATCAGGCTATAATGCTCGATATAAAAATATGAGCGATAAATACAAAGGTTTTCTAGCCCTTTTGGTCTGTTCAGTCATATTTGCCTCATTTAGTATTTGGGTACGACTTTTAGGTCGTGATTTGTTGCCGTATCAACAGATTGGCTTTCGCAATGGCATTGCCTTAGTGATCTCACTAATGACGATGATCTTCTTCAAGCAGTCGTTTCGTTCAATTTCAAAAGTTTCACTATGGTGGCTCACAGCATATACAGTCACTTTCCCAATCGCAGTTGTGTTGTACACACTGTCGGTACTGCAAACCAAAATCATCACCACTATTTTTGGCTTATATCTGGGTTCACTGGTGACATCTCTGGTTATTGGAATATTTTTTTTCAAGGAAAAAATTACTCAAGGCAAAGTATTGAGTCTTGGCTTAGTAGTCACTGGTCTGGTTGTATACATATATCCATTTGATAGTAATTTCTTTTCGATAGGCATCGGTCTAGCACTATTGTCGGGTGTTTTTGATGCTTTGGCCAATAGTTTTCGTAAATTTCTTGCCGGGAAAATTGACCGATTTGTGCTGGTAGCACTACAAATGATTGGAGGCTTAGTTGTGGCAATTGGCTTGATGTCTCTATACGGTCAACTAACACTCCCTGTGCTCTCCCCATTGAGCTGGATTGTGGGTGGTATTTTTGGACTTAGTCTGGTTGTGATTTCACTACTGACATTAATCGGATTCAGTAAGTTTGACCTCAACTTAGGAACGATTGTGTTATCTTCTGAGTTATTTTTTGCCTCAATCTTTGGCTTACTCATTTTTGGAGAAAAAGCCACTATTACTGAACTGGTGGGTGGAACTCTGATTCTCATTGCCACAGCATTGGCAAACCTAGAAGCAGCTGATTTTACTCATTTTTACAAAAAAATCACTGCAACTGCTCAGCAAAAAAAACTGTAATGTGTTTATAAACGAGATGTGCCCGGGTGTTTATTCCCGGGCACAGTGCTCTTTTATACAGACGATTTTTGGTTGACTCTTATTGATACGCTCCTGCAATGGCAGTGAGTGTCCAATGAGCCAACCATTGGAGAGGTGGGTACGAGCGAATAATTGAGGCCACAGTGGGTCCCCAAACATCGTAGCTTGAGCTGAGATCACTCAGGATGGGTGTTTTTTCCCAAACCTGCTGTCTCCAAACACGCAAAGCTGCGACGTCCGCTCGACTCAACCGACTTGCACCAGTCACATAGCACCGACAACATGCGTTGTCACAAGTGCGATATGAACCTGTTCCGAAATGCTCAACACAAGGTGGGTATCCCAATTCTCGGGACCCTGAACTTACGCTGACGCAATCGTTGCAGTCGGGTTCTTCGGCTGGTTGAGGGGCGTAAAACCCCATAGTCAACAACGCAGCCACAACGAGACACAAAATCACAATTCGTTTCATCTCAAACTCCCTTTTAACAGAAAAAAATCCAACCCCTCGTTGCAAAGGGTTGGTGAACTCCAAGCACCAAAATGCTCAAAGTTCGCCAACCCTAAATCGTCTTGATCTTAAGAAGATTGCATCGCATTGATGCAACTTCTCTCGATATAAATTAAAGAGCCTTAACATTATAGGCTCTAAGAGAATTACTGTCAAATACTATGGGCTTAATTTACAGCAACCACAATGTACCGCTATAATCTGTAGCGTATGTTTGCTGCTGAAGTGACACAAAGTTTAGATACCAAGCAATTTATTCTCACTCGAAAAGCCTTAGAAGTAAGTGCTGATGTCCTGGCGATTGTCGTTGACGAAAAACAACAGATTAGCCCAGAACTAAAAAAGAAACTGACCGAGCTGGTCGGCTCACTTAAGCCGGGATTCCTAGAACAGTTGGGCCAATTAAGTGAAAAACCACTCTTCCCTGCAAATAAAGAGCAAGAAGGCCACTGGCAATATGAGCAAACGATGCTTCGTGCCCTACTCAAGTCAAATCAAAAAATAAAAGAGTGGCTCGGATGTGATGATGGAGTCATTGCAGACATGTTTTTCATGATCCTTGCTAGCGATTTAGGTAAGGCCGGATCAATTGCAGCCGGAGAAGATGATCCATCCACAATTGTGAGACGAATGTACAACCAAGCACTATTTTTTGAATCTCACTCGCAGTGGCTTAAAAATTGTGATCCTAGCACTCTTCCTTCAGAGCTACAGCCTGCTTTAGATTCAATCCAAAAAACTCCAACTGTAGAAGGAGCTCCGAGTGACTGGGAGGCCATATTTACAAATGGTTTTTTCGTACCAATTCCATTGGAACTTTATGTGTATGTTATCAAACAGGTCGCTTTAGAAACAGCGGACTCCAACGATCAATTGGCTAGCCAAGCAGAGCAGCTGTTCACACTTACAACTGCTGAAAGTGAGTATCTCAAGAGTCAGGGTTGGGATCCGGCTACCACACGAATTAGACAGTTCTACACCAAAGGTCACATTAAATTTGGTAATGACTTTCTCATGAATGATCAATACACCACTCGAGAGCAGCAGTTGCTTGCCCCTTTAGCTCTCTCTCATCATTTTTCACAAGGGATATTGCCTGATTCCATCTCGGCTGAAGCCATAATTCAACAACCACTACTAATGAAGATCTGTGCTTTTTTGGAGATTTTAGACAAAACTGAAGCTACATATCATCGCTTTGGTGATAAAAGCATGGTTAATGCAATTAGATACTCGAGAAATGAGTGTGCCTATCAGCTTGGTGTCAACTACGCTGATCATCCAGAATTAGTCGACTTGTATATAGAAACTCTTGAGTTCATGACTAAAAAGGACGAAAATGGCGAAAATGTTTTTTCTGGACTCGACTAGACAGCTGGTAAGTCTTGATATTGAGTGAGGTCAATTCCGGGAATCATTGCAACTAAAAATTTTGCAATAACTGCACGCTGAGCCACGCCCAGTTCACTCAATTTCAACTCAGGATGAGGAAGTGCCGCCACCAAATCAAGCACCACAATTGGTGTTTCAACCTGATCTGCAACACTAAGCGCCTTCCGTGCCATTTCATACAGATAGTGTGGCAATTCATCTGGGTGAACAGAAAATACTTCAGACATTTTCAAAAAATCGTAAAAAATAACTATCTATAGTATGACTGAGCTGTCTATGATCACAAGTTACACATCATTCTCACAAAGAATCGTCTTCAATGCCTGATGTGGCAAGTTAATCTCCCGTCTGACAACAATTAAACCAATTGAGCTGACAACTGCAAAAAGTAGGCCCAGCACACCCAAAGCAGCCTGATTTCCGAGCCAACTTGCAAGTGCCCCAGCGATTATCGGCCCCAATATATAGGCAAAACTTGCAGATGAGCTCTGTAAACCAATTAAATCATTACCAACAGCACCTAATTTTTTAACATACTCTTGAACGGCAGCATCATACCCAGGATATCCAATTGAGTAGCTCACAGAACTCAAGAAGGTTAAAATAACCACAACTGGTATTGAGCGTGTCCAGATAAAAGGAACTAGCAACATTCCTGAAATCAGGCCTGCTACGAATGCAGTCTTTTTCTTTCTAAATCGAGCTGTAACTGGACCTGCCAAAGCACTAAAAAGTAATGGTGGAAAGGTCCATGCAGCAAAAAATAACATTCCCAAGCTACTCTGTTCGCCTAATTCTTCCGCTAATAACGTACCAACACTCCAAAAACCAGACATCACCAACACAGCCATTAAATTAAAGATGTAGATCGGCCAGAGTTTTTTGAGTAGTGTCCACCAAACTCGCAACTCTTGTTCAAAGCTAGTTGCTGTTCTCTCGTCAACATTTACTGCTTTAGGAGGTCTTTTCAGGTATTTACCGAGGATTAGAAACAACCCCATTGCAGAAACATAAAAACCCAAACCAAGTAGCAGCGGTCCTTGAACAAAATAATTAAATACAAAAGTAGCCAATAAGGGAGCAATAAACCATGAGAGCGACCAGACGCTGGTAATCATGCCCCAGACCATAGGCTGCTGTTCAGGTGAGATTTCTTCATCCACAAAATGATAATTACTGAACATTGCAAGCTCATAATAAATACCCCAGATAGCCATTGCTGCCAAATATGCCCAAATATATTGCCCAAAAAGCAAGATTACAATCGGAAATAACATTGCCGCCGCAAGTGAACGGCGAGTGATGATCGCATATCGACTACCCCGCAACCATCTTGAAAATAAAAAGTCACAAATTAAGCCAACCATTGATGAAAATGACAGAATCAACCCCATTTGCAACTGATTACCAACTCTCTCCTCAATCATCACCGGCAAAACATACGACATTACCCCGTCGCCAAGCATTAGTAACGCAAACAAACTACTGTAGAGTCCGAATTTTGATTCTTTAAAAACTCTCAAAAAACGCATGTATCCATGATAGCAATGAAAACAGAAAACTGTCCCTGCTAACTTTGGTAGAGTTCGCGTTGGTAGTCTGCCAACATTCTGGCAGCACTATATCTTGGAGTTAAGGAAATGGTTTTTTTCATTCGAGCCACCCATTCTTGGGGAATGTCCTGCTCATCTCGAGCAAAAAACATCGGCAATATTTGAGATTCTAGAGTTTGATACACCACCTCAGTGACATTTTCGCTGGCAACTGCCCATCCCTTGCCATTCCAATCAACTTCTTCTGCCCAACCATCTGCAACTGTACATTGCAACACGCCATTACTTGCAGCTTTCATTCCTGATGTACCACAAGCCTCTTTACCGTACTCTGGAATATTCAGCCAAACATCTGAACCTCGAGTTAAATAACTTGCAACCTCAAGATTGTAGTTGGGAATAAATAGTGCATGGTCTGTCAATTCAGTAGCCATATGTTTAATAACCGTTTGCAACATTTCTTTGCCTAGTTGATCTAGTACATGTGCTTTTCCAGCTACGAGCAACTGCACCGGCTTGCCTGCAGTTCGTAAAATTCCTCGAAGTCTTTCCACATCAGCAAACACATCATTGAGTCGTTTGTAGCCAGCGAGTCGACGTGACCATGTGATAACCAAACGGTTCGGGTCATAGCCGAAACCAGTTCGTTTGGCAACGAAATCTGCCAATCGTTTTTTGTCTGCTTGGTGAATATTCCACAATGCTTTTGAATCGATTTTTTCGCTGTCCCCTTGCTGAGACGCCAACAACTGTGTAACCTCAGGATTCTGCCAGGTTGGCGTATGTACACCATTGGTAATATTTGTCCAATCAAACTCCGGCCAAGTCTGTGCTGAGAGACGTGAATGTAAACTACTCACTCCATTAGCACGACGTGATGAGTTGAGTGCAAATCGTGTCATGAAAAAACGATCAGTAATATTGCCTTCGGCACCACGATGTAACAATTCTTCAACACTAATCCCTAGTTTTTCCGCATAGTGCGAACCAAAACGCTTGAGCAAATTGGTGTCAATACTATTATTACCTGCTGCCACCAATGTGTGGTTTGTGTACACAGTCATGGCTTTTGCCCTGCCTAGTGCAGTTGGATAATCAATGCCGTGTTCTTCCATCAATTGTCTGGTGAGCTGCCAATTCAAAAACGCTGGCCTGCCTTCGTTCAAATGGTATATCGAGGGGTGAATGCCAAGTGACTGCAATAGCTTCATACCTCCGATACCGAGCAATAATTGCTGTTTCAATTGCGATTCTTCACTGCCATGGTACAAAGCATGAGTGATACGTCGCTCAGCCAATTCATTTTGGTCAGTGTCAGCATCTAATAAATACAGACACACCTTGTCACTAAAGGTTTTTTTCCAAACTCGAGTCCAGATAATTACTTCGGTCAAATTAACTCGAATAAATAGTGGCTGTTCATCTAGGTACACATGTTCAAGTCCTTCAGAAAGTGGATCATAGGCATGATCTTTGTCTTGCTGCATACCATCAGAGTCAATCTCTTGTACCGCTTTATCACCCCGATATAGCAATCCGATACCTACAAATGGCACACCTGCATCTGCGGCAGCTTTGAGAGTATCTCCTGACAACACACCCAAACCCCCTGCGTACAACGGCAAGTGATAATCAAATCCAAATTCAGCACAAAAATAAGCCACTGGATGTTGGGTAGATACTTGCATAGTTTATTTCAATTTTTTGCTGCTAATTGCACTGAGTATAAAGAAATCGGTTCGTGCTCACAAGTTCAAACTAAATGAGCATAGCTTGTTTGAGCTGTGCAGTCCTGCTACAGTAGAAATCAGCGTATGCAACACAACGAAATAGTCACCCTACTTGGTCAAGAAGCTGAATCCTTGCTGGGACATGTCTGTGAAAAAGTTCCCAAAACTCTAATCCACTCACCCAGTCCCTTTCATGTTGAGAATACATTTCGTGAGTCTGATAGAAGTGAAGCAGTTATCGGTAATCTGCATCGTCTGTATGGCCATGGCAAATTAGCTGATTCTGGATACCTCTCAATTTTTCCTGTTGATCAGGGAATTGAACACACTGCTGGTTTTTCATTTGCTCAAAATCCTGCATATTTTGACCCTGAAACCATTGTACGTATGGCGGTTGAGGCCGAATGCAACGCAGTGGCCTCGACGCTGGGAGTACTTGGATTGATGTCAAAGCGATATGCGGAGCACATTCCCTTTATCGTCAAAATCAATCACAACGAACTACTCACCTATCCAAACAAGCACAATCAAGTGCTGTTCTCCAGCGTTCAGCGTGCATACGAGTTAGGGGCTGCCGGAATTGGGGCTACCATTTATTTTGGTTCTGAGAAATCAAACAAACAAATAATTGAGATTGCCCAAGCTTTTGAGACAGCACACCGTCGAGGTATGTTTACTGTCCTCTGGTGCTATCCTCGAAACGATGCTTTTGCGACTGAAGGGCAAGATTTCAATGAGGCTGGGGACATTACCAGTCAAGCAATTCATCTTGGAGTCACCATTGAGGCTGACATCATCAAACAAAAATTACCGGTCGGCAATGGCGGTTTTAAAGCCCTAAAGTTCGCTAAGTATAGTGACGCAATGTACAACCTTGCAACCGACCACCCAATCGATTTGGTACGTTACCAGGTGCTCAATAGTTATGCAGGTCGAATCAGCATGATTAACAGTGGTGGTGAATCTGAAGGTGAAAGTGATCTGCGAGAAGCTATCAGAACTGCAGTCATCAACAAGCGCGGTGGTGGTGCCGGATTAATCATGGGACGGAAAGTGTTTAAAAAACCCTTTGATGAGGGCATCTCGCTACTGCGTGCAGTCCAAAGTGTTTACCTGGACAGCGAAATTACCGTAGCCTAGTGAATCTCAATCTAATGGCTTCTCTAGCATAGTCTATTGCCATTTTTCCGAGTTGTGATTTGCTTTGTCCGCCGAGCCGCTCCAAATATGTAGTTGGAATTTCTTTGATTTTCAAACCCTGCTCAGCTGCAAAAAATACCAATCTTAAATGATAATCTCCATACCCATAGTAGATTCGTTCCAAACCAAGATTTTGTAGTGCTTTTTTGGAAACTGCATAATAACCGCTAAAATTATCCCAAACTGGGAAACCAAGTAGTTTCAGTCCCAAATTGAACAACCAAGTTGCCAACCATCTCAACGGTTGATGTATGCCACCACCTCTAATAAACCGAGAAGCAACCACTAAGTCAGCATCCTGCAATACAGCAACTAATACTGGAATTTGCAGTGGGTCGTGGTTATTATCTGCGTCCATTCCGACAATAACCTGACCATGACTTGCCTGTATCCCAGCTAAAATTGATTTGCCAAGTCCGCGATCAGTGGTGCGAACCACAAGCTTAACTTCTTTCCAGATTTTTGAAAATTCTCTGACTAGTTCTGCCGTACCATCTGGACTGTTGTCATCCACTACTATGACCTCAACTAACTCCTGAGGACTACACTTCTCAATCTCCGCCCATTCGAACATTACGGCTTGAAGTTTTAAGAGGAATTGGATAATTCCTTCCGACTCGTTATACGTCGGTAAAATAATAGATACGATTGGTTTTAACATAGTCTAATCTTTACAGACTCTAAGCATCAAGCATTGGCATGATAAAGGCATCAACATATGCTTTTGTATGATCAACAAAAGGATGTCGTATCTGTGATGGCTCAAGCTTAATTCTTCCAAGCAAAGGTAAAGCATTGGTTGCTGGAATCATACTGTCCAGATAATGCAGTTTTCCACTTTCCTGTAGTTCACGATATATTTTCCAACCGCGTAAATATCCCAAATCTTTTGGATTGGCAAATGCTTGAGCATTTGAGGTGTCGACATGTCCTCTGAATACTCTGTAGGTCTTTTTCCAGGCTTTGTCGATTGCCTTATCAAGCACAGCCTTCACATTAGTGGCCTCCAGATCAATACTATCGTCCTCTGGAATTCGTAATGTGATATGTAGTTGTCTATTTAGCTGATCTTTAAAAACTGCATCAAAGTCTGCTCCAGAATCAGCTAATTCAACAGCAAAAGCAAACAGTGGAGTTGGTGTGGCATCTTGCTCCCCAAAATAACGTGCTTTTTGGTCTGTCTCAATACCCATAGCCACGGCCTCTGTTAATGTTTCATCATGCACTCGCAACGCTCCACCACCAATAATCCAATCCGCACCATTTGCCTCTTGTCGTGCGTGCCCTTCAATTTCATGGTAGAGCAACGCAATTAATTTCTTAGCAGTAATCGGTACTGTAAATTCTTTTGGAACCACAATAACCTTGGGAATCACTTTAGCTCGAACGTCTGGTGATGTGGCTGCTTCACTAATCTCAACTGTGTAGCCTTGAGGATTATCTGGAACCAGCAACCCATACTGAGCTAATACCCATTCAAAAGCGGTTTTGACTTGTTCTGAGCTAATAGGAATTTCTTTAAGTTTTTTAACTTGATCTTTATTGAAGATTGCCGTTGAATCACTGCCAGCTACCTCAGCAATCACGTCAACACCATCGAGACACTGCTGAGCGTACATTTGGTGTGCCAAATCAATAAGATCTTGGTCAAGACCGGCAAAAATTGTTCGCTGAGCAGTTTTATTGAGTACTTCTGCAGCTGTTTTTTGTTTTTCGTCACCGGTCTGACCTGAACCCATGGCTTCTGCCATCTCAGTTGCTGCCAAATCATCTTTAATCTTATTTATGAGTGCAACCTTTATGATTCTTAGCCAAGAATCATGGTGGTCAATCTTAACATTTCTTGCTTCCTGCAATAAATCTGTTAATTGTTTTCTTACTTTTTGCCAATCGTGTTGTGGGACAGCGTTATACTCAAAGCTTGGATTATGATGACCACCATTTAGTAATGCAGCTTTGCTCAAGTTTTTTTCTCTTTTTATTGAGTTAGGTGTAGCAGTAAACCATTCAACCACATACCATCCGCTGGTCAGTTCACGTAATTTTTCGACAACTGCTAAAAACTCAGTTGGAATACGCTCCATATCAGGTAAAACACCTCCAACTGTTTCTAGTTGGTTCTTTTGAAAAGCATCAAACTGTGCTGTCTTTCGCTCAGTCATAAACTTGATTGGTCAAGCCACTTTGCAAATTTTTCCAAAGCTTTTGCTCTATGACTCAGTGTATTCTTTATCTCAATACCTAATTCACCAAATGATTGTGTGTATCCGTTCGGAACAAAAATTGGATCGTACCCAAAACCTGAAACACCAGTTGGCTGCAATGCAATCTTCCCCTCAACTGCACCATCAAAAAACTGTTTTTCTTTGGTTTTTGGATCGTAAAAACATAACGTCGTCACAAAACGAGCAGATCGATCTTTAAATTCGAGTAGCCGTTTCAATAATGCTTGGTTTCGATCAGCGTCTGTACCAGTAAACCAACGATTTGAAGCTACCCCTGGTTCGTTGTTGAGTACGGTGACTTCCAATCCCGAATCATCTGCCAAAACTGGTAACTGTAGAATTTCTGCGTATTCGGTGGCTTTGAGCTCAGCGTTGCCTGCAAAGCTCGCAGCAGTCTCAGCGACATCCATTGTTTTAGTATTCTCGAAATCAGCAACGGACTTAACTACAACTCCAAGTGGTGCGAGCCACGACTTCACTTCAACGATCTTACCCTGATTTTGACTTGCAAAAACGAGCTGTGCCGTCACAATTATTTGCCCATCATGCCAGCCAAGCCACCTGTCATTGCCTGCAACTTGCGTGCAGCTAATTCTTGAGATTGCTTAATGGCTTTATTGAGTACATCGATAGCCTCTTGACTGGTAATGCCTTGAACTGAAAATTGCTTGATTTTTTGATCACCAGAGATAACTACCACAATATCACCTTCTTCGATTCGAATTTCCTCGGCAGCTAAGTCTTGCTGCATCTTTTTAGCTTGAGTGCGCAGTTGGTTTAAATCGCCAAGTGCTTTAAATGGATTTTGCATACTTTTTTTCCTTTGCTTATATACTGTATCAGATTCTACTATAGCAGCACTTCACTAGCCATAACCGCCAGTTCCCCACGTACTTGAGTCTGTGGTGGTGCGGCCGAGACAGCTTCCACACTAAGTGTCTCAGTCACCAATCCGCTAGAGGGAAGTTTGGTATTACTTTCACTCAACTGGAATGTAAATGGCAATATGCCACCGGCTACTTCCCTACAACAAGCCTCAAGAATAGTTAAAAACTTCGGCTGTTGTAGTTGCTCTTGATGAAATTTGTAATACACACCGATAGTAAGTGCATTTTCAGACAAGGCACTTGGTTGACTCGATCGCAATAAAGCAGCTAAGCCAGAGTTTTTAAGTGCCACTGCGGAAACAAATTGTTGCCATCTAGCAATTAAATCTTTGGGATCAATCTGACTCTCACTTTGAGTACAAGTAATTGGCTGCACAACCAACTCCTCAGCTGCTAAGTCAATTTCTGCAACCAACACTGCATTTGCTTGAGATTCAGCAAATGCGTCATCCGGAGTCAATTCATCTTCATCCTCATCCTGAACTTCTATCACTTTTTTTAGTTTTTCTTTTGAAACAACTTGACCCTGAGATCCTGCCTTCAATTTAGCTCGTGAAATTAAATCCAGCAATGCAATTTCTAAAGTTAACAAAGAAATTGGGCTCGTTTGAAACAAATTTGCAGCTAATAACTGTTGTAATAAAAATTGGTTTATAGCCACTGGTCTATCAGCATCTCCAGGCACTACTTTCAGTCCAATTAGTAGATCAGCATGCAACATACCAAACAATGATCGGTATGCTTTCGACTGATCAGTATTTGATGAGCGAAGTGTTGCGATTAATTGCATCACTTGTTTTTCATCTTTTTTAATCACCGCTGCAATAATATTTTTCAGTTGTTGCTGTACAGAACCACCAGTGATGCGCTCAATCAGAGCATCGTCGAGTCGATTTTGATTGATGCTGAGTTCAAGTAGCTTGACGCCATCTCGAAAGCTGCCATCAGCAGCCTCAATAATCGGTGCTAATTGTTCCAGCTTATATTGCACTTTTTCAGAATCAAGAATACGAACCAATGTCTTAGAAAGTTCAGACAAACTGGCTTTCTGGAACTGCACCAATGCACATCTAGAAGCAATCGTAGCCGGAATTTTATGCAACTCGGTCGTAGCTAAAATAAAAACACAATGAGCTGGGGGTTCTTCAAGTAGCTTCAGAAAAGCATTGAATGCAGCACCTGACATCATGTGTACTTCGTCAAGGATATAGACAGCCATCTTGCCCTCTTGAGGCAACAGTGAAGCCCGCTCTTTAAGTTGACGGATGTCATCAACAAGCCCATGGCTAGCCGCATCAATTTCTTGGACCGCAAATGACTGACCAAAACAGATACGCTTGGTCATGATTGAATCTGGATCTGGTTCTACAAATGCAATTCGTTTTTCCTTGCTGGTAGGTTGTAAAAATAAACGATCTACAGCATCAGCATTTTTCTCATCATTGAGCAAAGCTGCTAAAATTCTCGAGGCAGAAGTTTTACCTGTTCCCTTGGGACCGGCAAACAAGAGTGCTTGAGGAATATTAGCCTCCTCCATCATCGACAACAATGTCAATCTGACAGATTCTAGCTGTAGATCTTTGACCTGCCTGGGACGATAGGTGCGATACCATGACATATTAATCGTGATGATACCCAAGTAGATGCATTAATCCATGCTCTAAATAGAAACATAATTGCTGATCAACTAACTTACCATATCTCTTTGCAGAGCTCACCGCTTCAGGAAAACTAATCACAATATCACCTAAGTGTGGTGGGATTTCCTCAGGCAGCGGAAAATCATTTAGCTGATGGCGATCATGTTGTGGAAACGAGAGCACGTCAGTAGTGCCGCTGTGTTTGAGTAACGATTCATTAAGAATTCGAATCTTGCGTTTGCCCACAATTGAGACATCAACTTGTGCATGAGAAATTTTATTCTCAGTCAACACTCGCTGCACAGTGTCGCGAAGCAACGTGCGACTCACAGGGTACCTAGATCCCACGAATAAATTCGTGATAATCATTTGACTCCTTGTGAGGTGAAATACTGCTGTGACAAAAACATACAGTTTTGAGCAAAATATACCATTACAAACTCATTTCCTGAGCCTGCCAACGCAGATCAATTGCTCCCAAAGAGATAGTATCATCTGGGTCATCGACAAAAAAGAGGAAAACGTGTCCTAGAGATTTTTGGCTCCAGATCTTACCCTCTCTGACTACTTCAGGCGAACCTCCAAATTGATACTGCATCCACTGACTGGGGCCAATATCACATACTGCACCCACCACGGCTTTTTCTTCTGCCGGGTTTATGACTATCATTTTGCGATATTTATACCAAGTGGTTAATTCTTGTGAGTGTTTGTTCCATGTAGGCAAATAATGCAAAGGTAAAGTAAAAGAATATGCCTCACGCTCAATTCCTTTTGTGGTCAATTCTCCATTATCAGTAAACCAACCAAATGCACTACGATACGCCCCCAATCCCGCTTCAAAGTATTTACTGTGTGCGGCCAGCACATCTGTTGGCGATCGCTTAAGATGAGGCTGGGCTGCGAGTACACCTACTGAGTGGTTGAGTCGGTGTTCTGCGAGCTCTGCAGTCACTGGAAATCTTAAGAGATCCGTTAGCTGCTGCTCTAGATACAACTCCTGCATTTTATCAAGATGGCCCGCTGGTAAATGCGACATACTTGAAAGTTTGGCCATAATCTCTTGATGTTCTTCTTTGGAAATCTCAGCAACCAAAGGATCGACCTGTTTGGCTGGTTTAGTGTGAGTTGTGATTTGAGGCAGGTGGTCGTTCATATGGGCAGTATGAAATACTTACAACTCAGCCAATGCCTGGCGTAGTCGTAATAGCGATTGCTGTTTACCTAAAACGGTCATTGTTTCAAATAGAGGCGGTGTGGCACTACGACCAGTCACAGCCAAACGAAGTACCATAAAGTACTGGCTATTTTTCCATTGGTTAGTGACTGCCAAACCACGTAGTGATTCCTCAAGTGATGAGACCTTCCAATCAACGATTTTCTCAAGTGTATCAATGGTAACCTGCAGCTGTCCAGAAACTATTTCCGAAGTGCTTTTTTTGAGTAGCAGTTCTCGATTCTGAATAACTGGGCGATAAAAGAATTCGGTCAGATCTTGAATATCTGATAATTTAACTAAGCGTTCTGAGATTAATGGCAAAATCTGGACTTCTAAATTGGTAGGAAAATCTTGAGGCAGAAAAGGCTTGAGTCGTTTACTCAACTCTGGCAATGAAAGCTTCCTAATATACATTCCATTAATCCAGTCAAGTTTTTGTAAGTCAAACACGACAGATTTGGCACTGATATCTTTTGGATCGAATTCGAGTACATACTCATCCAAACTCAGCAATTCTGTTTGATCTGCCCGAGCCCAACCCAAAATCATGAAAAAATTAAGCATCGCTTCTGGTAAATATCCAGCCTCCAGGAATGACTGAGCAGAAACAGTGCCTTTGCGTTTACTCATTTTGCCTTTGCCATCTGGATTTAGAAAAACTGGAATATGTGCAAACACTGGTGTCTCCCAACCAAATGCCTGGTACAGCAACACATGCTTTGGTGTTGAGCTAATCCACTCTTCACCACGCAAAATATGAGTTATCTCCATGGCATGATCATCAACCACAACCGCCAAATGATAGGTTGGAAAACCATCTGATTTTAATAGCACCTGATCATCAACAACATCTGAATTTACTTCTATCTCACCACGGATTAAGTCTACAAATTTGACAGGGACATTGTCTGGCACTTTCAGTCTAATCACACTTGATTCACCTGCTGCTAATTTTGCCTCAACTTCTGCTTGAGTCAACGAACGGCAATGACGATCATATTTTGGTGGAATCTTGGCACTACGCTGTTGCTCTCTCACTTCCTCAAGTCGATCTTTAGAACAAAAACAGTAATATGCTTTCCCTGCTACCACCAATTCTTTAGCTTTTTCTGTGTAACTAGGTAATCGCTCCGACTGCACGTATGGTGCATGTGGACCTTCTTTTGTTGGACCCTCATCCCAATCCAAGCCGTAGTCGTGGATTACTTGCATGATACGTTCAACAGCACCGGGAACCAGCCTTTCTCTATCAGTGTCTTCAATTCTCAAGATGAATTGTCCGCCACAATGTTTGGCGTAGGCATAGTTTTTGAGGAGAGTGGCAATATGCCCAACATGATATTCACCAGTGGGACTGGGGGCCATGCGGGTTCGGACAACTGGTGATGACATAACTATTTCCTTAGTGGTCGGTATTGTATGCTGCCTACTCAACTGAATCAACTAAAATATATCTGGGATCAACCGCACTCACATATCCAATATATCCGCCATCGCCCTCAAAGATATAAATTGGTTGCAGATATTCTTGCTCTATCCAGTTCTCGAAATATCCGATACTGACTGAACGGATAATGACATTTGCTTGAGTACTTGGTTTAGCAACATATCCTTCACCAGCAGAAAGTACTTTCCATGCCATTTGAGGTGTTCTAATTGGGTATGTTTCCACTTGGTCATAGTCAACTGGAAAATAATGATAATTGAGCTCCACAATTCCTGAATAATTTTGAATGGCACCACTAATAATTGCGTTAACTGCACCTTTTTCTCCATCTGGAGAGTATGAGTAAAACTGCAAATCAATTGGAGTTCGATTCAAATCAACGCGCAAGAAATCAGCATCAGAAAGCGAGACTGCATTCTTCAGCTCACCACCGATCGACTTTAAATAAGTAATTCTGCCAGAACTGGTCGACATATCGTTTGGCAAAATATCTGCAGCCTGTAGCATTGATTTTACCCGAGAAACTGCTTCATAATCCTCAGGAAGCGAATTGTTTAACAACAAATCGGGTCGAGATAAATAATTACTTCTCATCTCAAAAGTATTGTTTTGACTATCCATCTGCAAACTCATCTCTAGTGGTTGTGACTTGGTCCAGCGATAGGTGCGGGTATCAAGAATTTGCGGTTCAAAAACAAAATCGTAGCGAGCTGCTATCCGTTTGATTTTCTGATCAGCTAATAAGTTAGCTGGTTTTTTAGGCATCAAGAAGACTTTTGCTCGATCACCAAACTCCTGGAACTCACCATTTGCCAATTCAAGTGTATAGCTGGTGGGTCTATTTTCGTCTGGGACAATCTCAAATTCAATTTTTGGTAGTTTGCCGAAACCAACTGTTGGTGGCGGTGGTGGCTCTGGGTGGGTAGCTTTCCACCATGCCACAAACGCACCAAGCAACATTCGACCAAAAATCAATACCACCAGCATGATGGCAGTAAAACGAATTGCCTCTCTCCCAGCAAAAGTGGCTGTGGTCAATGTAATTCGTCCATCAGCTTTCTTAGTAATTGGCATAGTCAGTAATCATTATACCCAGATCAATCAACGCTCTGCCATGAGTAACTCTGATCAACCCATTCGAGTATTTTTTTTGTTTCCTCAAATCTATTATTGCTTTTCATTAATACTATATATAGTGGATGCCCCTGTCGTGTTGCGATAGTAACCAAAACCTCTCCTGCTAGTGGAGTTGTGCCAGTCTTGATTCCAGTCACCCCGATGTTTTCCTTCAATAAAAAGTTGGTACTGGCTAAGTGTAGTTTTGCTGTATTACCTGCACGCTCAACTTGGATGTCTGCATCTGCCAATGAAACAATTTTTGCTAACTCTGGTTTAGCTATTAACTCTCTTGCGATTAATAGTAAGTCACTAGATGAAAGTAATTGTTTTGAATTGTCAAAACCTGCGGGATCAAAATAGTGACTGTTTTGAAGATTGTGTTCCAAACTCCAGAAACTCATCCACTCCAGAAAATTCTCTCTACCTCCAGGTGCATGGTTAGCAAGAATTTCTGCAGCAGCATTATCGGATTGTATTAAAAGTGCAGTCAATAAATCTCTAACACTAACGCTATCTCCAATTTGAAACCCAGAGTTGCTTCTTTCCCGCAAATCTGTTGCTGTCAGTACAACTTTTTGGGACAGGTCATAGTGCTCCATTGCAACGAGTGCAGTCACCATTTTTATGGTGGATGCCGGATATAGTGCTTTGTTAGACATGTCAGCTGCTAAAATCGCAGCGGATGAAGCGTCAACAACCAAAAAAGCCTCTGAATCTATAGTGGCAGCGATTGAGGCCTGTTTTGATCCAGCCACTAAATGAGGCAATGGTGCAATCTTAATTTGGGGAAGAATCTTAAATCGCAAGTAATCGGCTGGCACAGGATTTACCGAACCCTCAGCCAACAACAGTATCGAAATAAATGTCATTGCCAACCACTGATTAATACGGATAGTAGAAAATATCGAACTCACAGACACAATTGTAGCGAAAACTCAGACAGCTTGTGGAGCCAATCTTCAGTCAACTTCACAATTCCAAATAACAAAAACGATTATTTTGAGTTGCCTTGAGCTTTTGGTCTAATCGCAATACCTAGTTCCTGCAATTGCTCTTCTGGTACTAGGCTAGGTGCATCCATCACCGCCGTGCGACCGGTTGAGCTCATTGGGAACGCAATGGTTTCTTTGATAGATTGCTCACCAGTTAATACCATGATTAGGCGATCTAAACCGAGTGCGATACCGCCATGTGGAGGAGTGCCTACTTCAAAAGCTCTGAGCATATGACCCACACCCTGCTCAATTTCCTCATCGCTGTAGCCCATGGTTTTGAAAGTAGCTTTTAAGACCTCTGGCCGATGAGCACGAATGCTACCGCCTCCAACTTCATATCCATTACAGACTAAGTCGTATTGGTTGGTAATAATATTTTCAACGTTTTTTCCAGCCAAGTGGTCTTCGACATGCTCAGGAATGGGACTACTAAATGGATTGTGAGTGAATGTCCAACCGCTTTTACCGTCTCTCACCTCAGCCACGTCTTTTTGATCAACTTTTTTGAAAAAAGGAAAATTGGAGACCCAGGCGAAAGCTAAAACTCCAGCTTGTTTCTCTTCTTCGCTACGCAGATCAAATTTATCAGCACCATATTTGGCCATCGAGTCTTTATAGTCAATAACGGGGAAAACTTCATCTTTTAACTTACCACCGACTGCTTTCACAGCTGATTTGACAACAGTCTCGACAGTTTGCATCACTTGTTTTTGATCAACAAAACTCATTTCTAAATCAAGTTGAGTGAGTTCAAATAAACGATCTGCACGTAAATCTTCATCACGCACACAGCGGGCAACTTGAAAATATCGCTCAAATCCAGCAGTCATTAATAATTGTTTATATTGTTGTGGACTTTGTGGCAATGCATAAAATTTACCAGGCTGGAAACGAGAGGGAACTAAAAAGTCTCGAGCACCTTCTTTGGTTGATTTGGTGAGTAGTGGAGTTTCGATCTCAACAAAATCCTGTGCATATAAACCCTCACGAATGGCACGGATAAACTTACTTCGCATCCGTAAAATTCGCTGCATTCGCTCACGGCGAAGATCAAGATAGCGATATTTTAAACGCACTTCTTCATTGACTTCACGACCATCACCCTCAACCAAAATCGGCAATTCGCCAGCTTTATTTAAAATTTCGTATGATTGGACATCAATCTCGATGGCACCAGTTTCTAATTCTTTGTTCACCAGTTTTTCTGGTCGAGCCTTAACTAAACCGGTAATCTCCAACACACTTTCGGTAGTGGCGTCGGCTAGTTTCAAATAACCAACACACTGTACCAATCCAGTCCAATCACGTAGATCAATAAAAGTGATTTTGCCGTGATCACGCTTGGTATTAACCCAACCCATCAACGTTACAGTCTGGCCGACCAATGTGGCGGTGTCTTTAATGAGTGTGCGGGTGGTACCTTGCATGGCGATTATTATACATGGGGGGGAAGAAAAACTAGGCAGACAGATTGAGATATGTTATTCGAGAGCAAGGGAGTAATCATTTACCGCTTGCACTGTCTCCCATCCTTTATATAATAGTCAACGTTTATGTTACAAATTGTTCGCGTTATCTGGCTTAATACCCAACTCTTTATTAAAGAGCGGGGTTGTAGTGCGTAGCGAACAGTAGTTTTTAACTCGTCACACAACCCCGCCATAACAGGCGGGGTTTTTAGTTTTGCGAGCATTATTGTTAATAAACCAAAAGAACTTTAAAAAAACAGAGAAAAAAGGAAGAGTGGCCTGCTGACCGGTAATTAGTTATTTGATTGCCAGTCACAAGGTCATACGACCCCCAGTCTGCTTGGTTTCCATCGCGGAAACCTAAACGAGCGGACTGACATCTCATATTATTTTCCGGAGGAAACTTTTTGATGGACACAATCACTCAGCAACAATACGACAATTTGGACGGCATGGCGCTCAGCGAGCTGGCTGGAATCTTAAGTACCAGTCAGGCACGACTTATGACAGAGTTTGGAAGTCCAGACTCGGCAATTGCCGGTGCCGCTAATTTGATCCGCCAGTACGTTGCTGGCGGTACGATGCAAATTGCAGTGGTGGCCTAACAAAAGAAATACTCCGGCCACATCCACACTCTCTAGCAAAAACTAGGGAGTGTGGATAAACACTTTTTCCATACACAACAAGTAAAAACAATTTTCAAAAAAATCGCTATACTAACGATATGAAACGAACTAGTAATTTGTGGATCATTCTCTTTGTTGGTTTAGTGGTTGGCGGATTAATTACTGCACTGACAATTAACTTACTTCCCAAAGGTTCCACCGATCTCATTTCCCCATTCGTCAAACAAGAAACTGCCACGGCTGCACCTCTAAACGAATACTCAATTCCCAACTTAGCCACCCGCCCATTCACCGCCAGTCCTCCATTAAAAATCGAACAGCTACTTAAAACTACCCCTGACATTGAATCCTACACTTTTTCTTTTCAAACCATGGATCAACGCATGTCTGGTCTCGTTAATATTCCAACCACACCAGCCCCAAAAACAGGCTATCCAGTACTCTTGATGGTGCGAGGATATGTGCCCCTTGAACAATATGTTCCAGGTATGGGCACTAAAAATGCAGCCGAGCATTTCACCAAAAAAGGCTATGTCACCATCGCTCCAGATTTTTTTGGCTATGGAACCAGTGCTCCAGAACTAGCCGATAGCTGGGAAGCCAGATTCATAAAACCAATTAATCTCATTGAGTTGCTAAAAACAGTTCAAGCTCACCCAGAATTGCTAATGAAATATGAAGCCATCCAAGTAGCCGAGTCTGCACTCAAGTCGACTGCACCCAGTAGTGCTTCAAGCTCTGCAGAAACCACAGAATCAACAGAAAGTGCTGTTGTCGCTCCGGTTACAGAAAATCCATTAGTGGGCAGACCAAATGCCTCAATCTCACTTAATGCCAAAAAAATCGGTATCTGGGCACATAGCAACGGTGGTCAGATCACACTAACTGCCTTAGAGATTTTAGGTGAACCAGTTCCAGCCACGCTCTGGGCACCTGTCACTGCACCCTTCCCTTACTCATTACTTTACTTTAGTGATGAAAATGAAGATGAAGGTAAAGCTACTCGTAATTGGATAGCTGAATTTGAAAAAGAGTATGACGTCTTTGACTTTTCACTCACTCAGCACCTTGATCGCCTCCATGGCGACATTCAAATCCATCATGGAACCCTCGATGACTCTGCATTAAAAAGTTGGTCAGATGATTTCGTGGCTAAGATCAAAACCGCAAACGTAAATCGACCAAAAAGTGATCAAGTGAAAATTAACTACTTTACCTATCCTGGTGCAGACCACAACCTACAGCCAGGCTGGAATACAGCAATTCAAAGAGACAGTGATTTCTTTCAAAAGAAACTTTGATTACTCAACTTCGTCAGCGTCAGCAATCATTGGAGTACTTGAAATAGCTAAACTCCCAGATCGATAGCGGTCAATTTTATCGAGCTTACGATCAAGCTGTTTGGTACGAGTGGTAGTAATTTTTTCGTATCCTAGTTTTAGAGTCTCAATACTACGACCAAATTTCGAGAATTCTTCTTTAAATGAACCCCACTCTTTGGCAAACTCATCAACATACTTGACCACTTCTTTTAATTTGTCACCCATCATGAAGTTACGGTAACTTTCCATTACAGTCCGTGCCACAATTAGAAAAGTAAACGGCGACACAATCATCACTCGTTTTGAGAGAGCTTCATCAATCACCTGTGGCATTTTTTGGTTAATAAATGAAAAGATCATTTCGTTTGGCACAAACATAATCGCATAGTCCAGAGTTTCCAAACCGGGATCTATATACAAAGCTACTTTAGCAATCTTGGTGCGAATATCTGACTCGAATTGTTTTAAATGTCCTGCCTTAATGGCCTTATTATCAGTAAGCACCATTTTTTGAATTTCCTGATAAGGAAACTTAGCATCAACTGGGACCACTCGTTTGTCTGGCAATAACAAAGTAATATCTGGTTTTAGGCTAGTGGAACCATGTAGAAATTGTTGACGTCGATAATGCACGCCTTCAACCAAACCGTTACTTTGTAGTAAGTCTTCGATAATCCGCTCACCCCAACCACCACGCATCTGGTTATTAGAAAGCACAGTAGCCAACTGTTGTGTTGAAGTTCGTAGTTCATCTGTGAGTTTACGATGGTCAGTCAGAGCTGTTGTTAGCTCAGTAAATTGTTTTAACCGATCGCGATCCAGCGATCGAACTTCATCCTGACGAGCCTTTAATTCTTGTCGCAGTTGCTCTACTAACTTCTCCATCATCTGCTGTTTATTGGCCAAATCAACTTTAATGTTGTCACGTTCCCCAGCCATAATTTCTTTACCTTGCTGTGCAATCGCAACCGCACTCATCCCGAATACTTTCTGCACCACACCTTCAAGATCTGCTCCCGCCTTCTCCGACAGCAACTGTTGTTTTTTATTGAGTTGTAACAATTGCCACAACACAATGCCCAAAACCAACACAATTACCACGCAAAGTACGATAAGAAATAGCTGCATTCCTACAGTATACTGGATCTGCTATGGTGATGCAGCACTCCCGTTCACGACTAGCTGAAAAACCAGTAGGTACTTTTTTTACTGGTAAGGTTGCCCAGCAATTTCTCGATCATAGTCAACGATTTCAACAGCATTTTTCAACTGTAAAACCTTTTTCCCCGGTACTTAAGGAATACCTGAAACATTGGCCACAACTTGCTATCGGACTAAGTGTGTTTTTTGTGCTCTACAGATTGATCTCCAGCTACACACCATCACAACTTGCACATTTTTTAATCCCGAATAGTTACTTAAGCGTACTCAGTCTCTTTTTTATCGGTGGTTGGTACTGCTGGAGCTTTCTATTACACGGTACCAAAAAAAGCCTAATTGCTTCGCTTATCTGCACCCTTTGGTTATTCACTAGATTGCAACAGATTATTACACCGAATTGGTTTTGGATATGTCTGCTATTTGGCTGGATTGCAATCGGATTTACTCGGGATTTACTTAAACATAAACGCGTATAATAACCAGCACGATTAAACAAAAAATATTAAATGCACTCAGATCACTTTTATCTCACCACCACCTTGCCTTATGTAAATGCTGAACCACATATTGGTTTTGCATTAGAGATTGTTGCTGCAGACGTGATCTGCAGATTTCAAGAACAACAAGGCAAAAAAGTCATCTTTAATACTGGTACTGATGAACATGGTCAAAAAATATATCAACAGGCACTTGCAGCTAATCAAGATCCTCAGCAATATTGTGATGCCTATGCTGCCAAATTCGCAGATTTGCAAAAATTGCTCAATCTGAGCTTCAACCATTTTATTCGCACCACCGATGCTCATCACGTTGCGGCTGCACAAGTTTTTTGGCAAAAATGTTTCGATCAAGGCGATATCTATAAAAAAACCTACCAAACTAAGTATTGCGTTGGCTGCGAGCTGGAAAAAACCGATAGTGAGCTGGTAGACAATCGCTGCCCGCTGCATGCCACTAAAGAAATTGAATACCGAGATGAAGAAAATTATTTTTTCCGGTTCTCAGCATACGCAGAAAAATTATTAGCACATTACCAATCTCACCCAGAATTTGTAAAACCAGCTCATCGATTAAAAGAAATTCAATCGTTCGTCGCACAAGGCCTACAAGACTTCAGTATTTCCAGACTCAAAGCCAAAATGTCTTGGGGCATTCCAGTGCCCAATGATTCAGAGCACGTCATGTATGTCTGGTTTGATGCATTGATCAACTATATCTCTACGCTTGGTTGGCCAGAAATTGAAGGTGAATATACGACTTTTTGGCCTGGTGTGCAGGTGGCTGGCAAAGACAATTTACGACAACAATCTGCCATGTGGCAAGCTATGTTACTGTCGGCAGGATTGTCACCCTCAAAGCAAATTCTAATCAATGGTTTTATTGGGGTGAACAGCCAAAAAATGAGTAAATCTTTAGGCAATGTTATCTCTCCAACTGAACTTGTGACACGCTATGGCCTTGATGCTTCAAGATTTTTATTGATAAACCTTGGACCTTTTGGCGAAGATATGGACGTCAGTTGGACTCGATTTGATCAAGAGTATACTGCCATGCTTGCCAATGGATATGGTAATCTCACCTCACGCATCCTAAAAATGGCCGAACGAGCTGGACTCTCATTTGCAACCAATGCTACAAAATCTCCAGAGTGGTACCAACAATTCTGTAGATTCATGGAAGCTTTTGAACTGAGTAGTGCAGTGAGTCTAATTAAAGAACAGATTAACTCTGTCGATCAATATTTGAGTGATCAAAAACCTTGGAAGCTGAGCGGTGGTGAACAAACCTCGATATTACAAGTCAGCTTAGAAAAGCTCTATTGGCTGAATCAGTCATTACAGTCACTAATGCCACAAACTACTCAAACAGTTTCTGATGCACTCTTGACTACTCCAATTATTGCTCCAGCCTCATTATTTCCGCGTTTGGCACTATAAACCATCATGCGATGCATCGACACTCATTGTCACTACAACTTAGAACCACTTTTCAACGGTCAACGCAGCCATTTTCGGATCAAAGATGATGACTCAATTTTAGCCAAAAACTGGCAGATACACTGGGAAAGTGCTAAAAATGCGGGTGTCTTGGGTGGCATCGCTGTGGGTGCTGATCTAGAAAATTCTGCTATTGCCATCTCGATTCATAAACAACAACCAAAAATACTCGCAGCAGTTGGTCTACACCCAGAACTTCCCAGCGAATTACTAACAACAATTACTACGAGTTCTCCAGAACTCTCAATTATTGAACTTAAAAATGAGGTAACCCTGCAGCTCAACCAACACTTAGAAAAACTATCTGGACTCGCCAGAAACAACGAAATAGTTGCGATTGGTGAAACAGGTTGCGATTACTACTATTTTACTGACGATTTAGTGCTCAATGAATTTACAAGAGACTTGCAAGCACATCTATTTGCAGCACAAATTAAACTTGCTAACCAATTAAAACTGCCTGTAATTGTGCACACTCGTGATAAAAAAACCCAAGCCTACACCGACGCTCTGTCACTAATCAAACAGCACTATGAGTTCCACAAACCATTTGTACTACACTGTGTTTCTGGTCCACTTGAGTATGTCCAAGCTGCAATTGAACTTGGTGCCTATGTCGGTTTTGATGGCAATCTGACCTATAAAAATAACCAAGATTTACTCGAGATTCTCGCAATGGTTCCAGCCAATAGAATAGTTATTGAAACAGATTCGCCATATTTACCACCAACTCCATATCGTGGTCAGGTGTGTGAGCCTTGGATGGTAACCTCAGTCGCAACTGCAGTCTGTGACCTAAAAAAAATCACCGAAGAAACTCTGCTGCAAAATACCGTTAATTTATTTGGAAAGCCAATAGAAACACTGCTCTCAGATTAAGGGTACGTGCAGATGACTTTTTCAGATATAATATAGGTTCAAATCATGCTCAAGAATTTAGTCAGACGTCATCCCATCCGCACCCAGCGTTTCCTAGAAATTTTGCCTGGTTTTGTGTCATGGTCTTTAATTTTATTTCCTTTTTGGGGTTCATTTTTAGTACCAACTTTTGTGGCTTACTATGTAATTACTTTTGCAGTCTATTGGTTGTACCGCTCATTATCTCTGGCAGTACTCTCAGTTTTGGCTCACTTTCGAATTAAAGCCGCCTCAAGATTTGATTGGGCACAGTTTGGCAAAAAATCGCACCCAAAGCGTTGGAATGACATTCATCATGTAATTATCATTCCCACATACATGGAACCTGTCTCTACTTTGAAGCGAACCTTAAACCGACTCAGTCTACAGACTTTCCCACTCAAAAATATACACATCATGTTGTCATTCGAAAAACGCGAAGGAGCGGCAGCATTAGAAAAATCTGCAGAACTAAGTAAACAGTACGCTCATACTTTTGGACATATTTGGACTACTCTTCACCCAGACATTAAAGGTGAAGTAAAAGGTAAGTCCTCAAACACAGCTTGGGGTGCCAAAGCAGCTAAAATTTTATTGATTGATAAACTACAGATTCCAATTGAAAACGTCACTATCACCAGCGAGGATGCGGATTCTCTTTTTCATCCACAATATTTTTCCTATCTCACCCACGAATTTTTATCGAGCTCAAATCCCTACAACAAAGTTTGGCAAGCGAGCATTAGTTTTTACAACAACATTTGGGAAGTGCCAACACCAGTCCGAGTCATGGCAAGCATTTTCTCTGTGACTCAAATGTATATTCTGATGCGTAAAGACAGATTGGTCAATTTCTCTACGTATTCAATCTCACTCAAACATATCCATGATATTGGCTACTGGGACACTGACGTAATTCCTGAGGATTACCGAATGTTTTTCAAATCATACTTTGCTAAAAAAGGTGACTTTGAGGTAGAACCAATTTTCTTACCCATTTATGCTGATGCAGCTCAGGCAAATGGTTTTTGGAACACCATGCACAACCAGTATGAGCAGTTAAAGCGCTGGGCCTGGGGTGTTTCCGATGACCCTTATATTATTAGACAATACATTTTAGCTGAGGGTGTCCCTTTTTGGGACAAAACTATCCGCGTATTTAAAGTAATTGAAGACCACTTCTTATGGCCAGTTAATTGGTTTGCGATCACTGTTTCTGCGATGTTACCCCCGCTACTTAACGATCAGTTTTCAAGAACTATACTGGGTAAAACTTTGCCACAAGTGACTTCTGCATTACTAACAATGTCGCTCATCTCCATGATCGTCATTTTCGTGATTGATGCTCGAAATCGTCCTCCCCGTCCCAGCACACATAATTTCCTATCGTATGTAATCCAGCCACTTGAATTTTTATTATTACCCGTGATTGGATTCTTCTTCTCAGCACTTCCCGGTCTAGATGCACATACGAGATTAATGCTCGGTAAGTATATTGAATACCGTGTTACCGAAAAGGTTTGACACGACCATCAGATTTAGCTCATAATGAGCAATGATTTCTGCCCTAAATTATCTATGGAAACAACTCACTGATCACATTGGATTGTTTGTGATTCTTTTTGTGATGGTAATTTTACGATTACCAAACTTCTTAGAACCATATTGGTATGGCGATGAAGCAATTTACCTAACTCTCGGAAATGCTATTAACCAAGGTTCATTGTTATATACAGATATAGTTGATCATAAAACGCCACTTATTTATCAGCTTGCACGCGTTCCCGATCAGTATAGTTTCAGACTCTTGCTACTGGCATGGATGATCATTACTTTGGCACTTTTTTATTGTTTCAGTCGCAGACTACTAGGGAAAAAATATCTCGCCATCATTTCAACTGGCTTCTTAATGGTATTCACCACCTTGCCACTTTTTGAGGGCAACATTCCCAATGGAGAACTGTTTGTCATGGGGTTTGTGATGATGGGAGCCTTTATCTTGAGACACACACGTATTTTTTCTGTTGCAACCACAATTCAACCGCACGTGACTCACGGCAACCAAATTACCTCAACTGAGCTACTCCAGAAATTAGGGAACATCGGCAAGGGTTTCGCACAAGAATCACTGCTACTGTTGATTACAGGAGCTTTTTTTGGACTCGCCATTCTCACAAAAGTGCCTGCTCTACTTGATGTGGCTGCCTTCATGGCAATTTTTTGGTTTATATTTGCAAATACTCTCCTAAACGTAAATAAACAAACGGTCTTCAAAATTTTGCCGATTTTAATTACACGATTGGCTATGCTGCTCGTCGGTATCGGAATTCCAATCATTGCATCAATGGTTTATTACAAGATGCTTGGCTCTGGAAATGATTATCTTAATTTCGGTTTGCTCTATAATTTCCACTATACCGGTACCTGGAAACTACAGTTTAATAACCCAACATTAACTTGGTTGTTCACCTTTGGTGCAAAAACGTTACTGCTGTTTGCTGGGCTGGTGTTAACTACACTACTGGGCAAGAAAATACCTTTCAAACTACAGTTCGCCTTCAGCTGGTTCTTACTCGCCATTTTTGCAACATTGCTTTCCAATCGCCCATATCCTCATTATTTCATTCAAATTTTCCCAGCTCTAGGATTGCTACTGGCATTGATGGTGGAGTCAATTGAAGTAATAGCCTCATGGCTGAATAAACACTCAAAGTTAAATCGACTTGCCGTGCGACTGACACTTCCTCAAATCATTCTCTCTCTGTTTGCAGTCATGTTGAGTATCTCGATTATGTATGCGTTACATGTTGGACTCTATCCTGTTGCAAAATACTACGCAAATTCTTGGCTGTACAGTCAAAACCAAATGAGCGAGAAAGCCTATTTCTCATCTTTTGATGGCTTAGTAAATGAAAACTACGAAGTTGCTGAAGTAATCACACAAATGCAACTCAAAGATTTGTTTATTTGGGGCACCAATCCAATGATTTATGCCCAAACAAAAACAGTCCCAACTTCTCGATTCACCGTCGCTTTTCACATCAAAGATGTAAATAATTTTGAGCAAACATTGCAAAAAATTAAACTTGAAAAACCTAGAATGATTATTGTGATGCGTGGTGAAGAAAATAGTTTTCCAGAACTTAACCGATACCTGACTCGAAATTATCTGGTAAACTACCAATACCGCAGCATGACAGTGTATATCAGGAGACTAGAAGCAAGCACGCTGCAAGCTGTAAAGCGTTAGCATGTCCATCAACTCGAAAGATCCTCAATTTAGAATCGATGCACATTTACCAAAGCAAACCAGAATTCCCTATAAAATCTCGGTTGGAATTGGCTTGTGGTTAACGGTTTTGGCTGGGGTTTTTTATTTCAAGCTGCAACCTGAGATTCCCTTGTTTTATTCTTTGTCCCAACCAGCTCAGCAATTAGCTGCTAAACAGTGGATATTTTTACTTCCAATTCTTTCAATACTCGTCACTTTCACAAATTTTTCACTAGTAAAAAAGAATGCTGATCTTGAATCAGTCTTAATTACTGTGATCTCATGGGTGACAGTCACTTGGCAAATCATCCTCAGCCTTATCTTTATAAGAATAATTTTAATTACTTGGTAACTGCAAATATGTGGGGTTTTATTCTAGCTTTCTGTGTCGCAACACTCATTACCCCAGTGGTGATCAAGTGGTACCTGCGAAATAATTGGATAGATGATCCAGAGGTAAAAAAACACGTCAAACAAACACACACTAAACCAGTCCCTAGAGGAGGTGGATTAGTAGTCTACTGTGCTATTGCCTGCATTTCACTGCTGTTACTGCCAATCGATAAATATTTAATCGCAATTTTGGCTGGTGGCTTTATTTTATCGCTGGTTGGTTGGCTTGATGATGTTTATGACATCAGTCCATACATACGAATTGGCACAGGCTTGCTTGCTAGTTTAATCGTGGTTGGCAGTGGTATTGGAATCGCGTACGTGAGCAACCCATTTGGACCTGGAGTACTGAGATTTGATCAACCACAAATTGTTTTCTGGCTATTCAACTCAGACCATCATATTTGGGTGCTGTCCAGCTTGTTTGCGATCTTCTTCATCAACTGGAACATGAACATTGTTAACTGGTCAAAAGGTGTAGACGGACAACTGCCTGGTTTCGTGAGTATGGCCGCTGTTTTTATCGGTTTATTAGGCCTTAGCTTTCATGACAGCCCAACTCAATTCACGGCCACCAACCTCGCATTTATAGTTTCTGGAGCTTTTCTTGGTCTCTTAATCTGGAACTGGTATCCACAAAAAATTATGCCCGGATATGGTGCAGGATCGCTAGCTGGGTATTTGTTAAGTGTGCTTGCAATCCTCTCGGGAGCTAAAGTGGCAACCATATTGATGGTTTTAGCAATTCCTACTGCTGACGGCATCTTTACCATTACGCGAAGACTGTTGGCAAAAAAATCACCTTTTTGGGGCGATCGAGGACATTTGCATCACAAATTAATGGATGTTTTTGGATGGGGACGAAGAAGAATCGCTTTTTTCTATTGGCTGACAACAGCTTGTATGGGAGTGCTGTCGCTCTATTTAGATACTGTTGGGAAAATAATCGCAATTACGCTCAGCATGCTATTTATTTTTTCGTTGTTAATCAGTATCAAGATATATCAAAAATCCCACTTGCACCGACGGCTCTTTTCTTCTACAAGGAAATAACATGTACTCTACTTCATTGTGGTACTTATTACTCAAAACCATTCGACCAAGACAATGGATTAAAAACTTGGCACTATATGCTGAGCTGGTTTTCTCAGGATTCTTCTTTTACACTCCAGTTGACGCACCCTCATATTTCGTCACTGTTTCTATTGCCTTTATAGTTTTCTGTTTTCTGGCCTCAAGTGTCTACATTATTAATGATATTGTTGATATTGAAGCTGACCAGCACCACCCTTTCAAGAAAAAACGTCCAATTGCTTCTGGTGAACTACCAGTACCAGTTGCAGTCTTTTTCGCAGTCATAGGATTGGCAATTGCCTTTCTGCTTTCATTGTCGCTTTCAGGATTTTTTAGATTACTGATGTTGGCATACTTGTTACTACAAGTGCTGTATGCCAAGAAAACAAAAAATGTTGCCATCTTAGATGTCATTTCGATCGCAACTGGTTTTCTAATTCGAGTCTACGCTGGAGCCGTCGTGGTCAATCTACACATGAATGTTTGGTTTTTACTCACTGTTGTTTCAGCTTCGCTGTTCCTTGCTGTCGGAAAACGCCAAAGTGAACGCACATTACTTGGTGAAGCAAATATCGGTGGTACTAGAAAAACATTACTCAAATATAGCCAACGACTACTTGATCAATATACGGGTATGTTCGCTAACGCTACCTGGTTAAGTTATGCAATTTTTGCATTTCAAAACAACATTGTGTACGCAATGCCAGCCAATCAACGGTTCCCAGAACTGTACACCCTGCTTCCAAGGACTTTGCAGTCTGAAAAACTCTTAATGTTAACCCTGCCATTCGTGATTTTTGGTGTGATGCGATATTTGCAGCTGGTATATGAAGAAAATCGTGGCGAATCTCCTGAGCTGGTTCTGCTCAAAGATAAAACACTACTCACCACGGTCTTTATTTTCTGTGCATTAGTGATGATAGTTATTTATCTCAACTAAAACCACAACTACTCAGTTACGCCAGCACACTCAACTGTTGGTGTCGACCATTTTCCGTACAAAGTTGACTCATCAGTTACTGTCGTTCGGGTAACTAAATCAATGACTCTCGATCCAGAAAGATCAAGGTCAATTGGTAATTTTGGATTTTTAACCGAAACAACTCCACTTGAAACTAACACATCGTCTAAATACACCTCAACTTCAATGGAAACCAGAGTATTCACAGTTATTTTTTCAACTTTTGAAAACTCAAAGGTGCTGATGAATCTTTGACAAAGATTGTTGAGATTGTATCGGATACTAGAATCATTTTTTACGGTGAGACTGATGCCCTGGGAAAATAGAGAACTAGAATCATCAATACCATACAGATCATGTGCGACTTGTTTTGTAAGATTGCCCGATCTAACTTGGTCTGGTAGCTGAGGGAAACTCACTTCTGTGTTAATAGATTTATCAACACCATGGTAAATCAGCAGCCTCGAGTCGTGTGGTGGTATCACCATTTTTGCGGAACCCAATTGAACTCGGCTCTGTGATTTTGGCCATACATCCGTAACTAAGGTAACTGGTAATAATTGCAATTGAGTCGGCGACAACTCTACAGAGTTAGTTTTTTCTCCAGTATTTACCACCAATACTGCCCTGCTACCACGACGGTGCAACGGCTTACTTATAACCAGTATCGATCCATTCTCAAGCAGTACTGAGCCTTGCATGCCCAATTTATCCTGATTAATTGATATTGCCTCTTTGTTTGTCAGCAGCTCAACAATTTCTGGGGATTGGTTACGAATATCGGAACCAATTATTAAGGGTGATGACATCATTGCCCACAGACCAAAATGTGTTCGGTATTCCTTAAATGTCATACCACCATTTCCAACCTGCAACATATCTGCATCATTCCAACCTCCAACTCGCTGATATGGCTCATATCTTTGATTGATCTTAAAAACCCTAAGCATGTCGGTCCAATCGTCTTGAATGTCCACTGCTGTTCTCCAAGAATCACCGACACCACTTCCCCACAGCCAACTTTGCCCATCCAAAGCACTGTTAATATTTGCCACTGCAACACTCAAAATCATTGGGTTTCCAGATTTATCAATTAATTTTCGCCAACGTCGATAGGCTGTGGCTGTCTGAAGCCATTCGACACCGCACCAATCTAATTTAAGATAATCGGCACCCCAATTTATATATTGCTCTAGATCTTGTGCTTCATATCCATAGCTTCCCGGTTTTTTTTCGCACGTCTCTCGACCGGCACTAGTATAAATGCCAAATTTTAGTCCCTTGCTGTGCACATACTCTGAGATGGCTTTAATCCCATTTGGGAAACGAGCCGAATCAACTTGAATAACCCCGTTCTTATCTCGACCAATCTGCCAACAATCATCAAGCATCACATACTGATATCCTGCCTGTTGATATCCTTTAGAAACCAGTGCATCAACCATCTCCTTTATAGTACTTTCATTCAGTGTGGGACTGCATCCAAAATGATTCCAACCATTCCAGCCCATTGGTGGAGTTGCAATTCGAACAGTTTTTGCTTGCTTGGGAATTGGGTAGACTAACTGCGAATAACGCCAAAAAACTATTCCGCCAATTCCGCCAAATACTGTTACAACCAACAACACCCCAATCAAAAATGGTTTTACATAGTCACTCAAAAAAAATGCAGTTTTTGACACTACCACAATCCTGATTCAACTAACCAAGGAACTACTACTTCAATTGGCAAACCATGAGAAAATGCGGTCAATGAGCCATTCACACGGCTAACTAATGCTGCCCCAGCCGCATAAGCAGGTGAAAATGCAGCGGACCAGGTCAATACTGGTTGAGTGTCAACATATGCAGTGATCTCAGATAACGAAAGTGCTCTCATTTCAACTTCAACAGTTACTACTCTTGATTTCAACGGCTGATTTGGTGACCAGAAAGCAACCCCAGTAAGCACACTAATTTTGGTATCAGAAATGAGTTGCAGCATTTCAGCTGCTTCTTGAATCGTCTCAGGCTTTTCAAGTAGTTTAGAGCCCTGATACACGATTGTATCTGCAGCTAACACAAACCGATTTTGCAATCTAACACCAACTTCTGTGGCTTTTTTCTCTGCCAAAAAAAGTGTCCGTTCTATTTCAGGTGGTTGCACCAAATTCTTTTCATCTAGTGTTGAGGGGATTACTTCAAATGCAACACCTAGACCTTCTAGTAGTAGCTTTCTTTGATGTGAATTTGACGCTAAAACAAGCGATGATTTTGTCATAGACGGTATGAATATAAGCAGAGTACACCACTCTACTCGACAGTACAAGTCAAACAGCATACAATTCCCAGTATTATATGAAAATTCGCAAAGCAATTATCACTACCGCAGGTTTTGGCACTCGATTTTTACCAATCAGTAAAACCATCCAAAAAGAAATGCTGCCGATTCTTAATCGACCGTTAGTTGATTACGTTGTTTCAGATTGTGTAGCAGCTGGAATCGAAGAAATAATTTTTATCATCAACGAACATAACGATCAAATTTTACACTTCTACCGTGAGAATCGCCGTTTATACGAATACCTCAAACGAATGAATAAGTTGTCAACCTATGACCAAGTTGAACACTTACACAGTCAAGCAAAGTTTACATTTGTCAGACAACTAGACAATGATCCATATGGAACAGCAACCCCATTAAAGTTGGCAAAAGACCATGTGATTGCTGAAGAAGCATTTTTAGTCCTTATGGGCGACGATTTTATTTACAATCCAGATGGCAACTCACCAATCACTGACATGATCGAGACATTTAATCAATCTCCAGTCGATGGACTCATAACGTGTATCGAAAAGCCCTTGGATATGTTGCATAAGTATGGCGTGGCAGAACTACAACAAACAGCCACGGGGAAAAAGTTAGTCAACCTAATTGAAAAGCCAGCTCCTGGAACTGCCCCTTCAAACCTGGCAAATATCAGTAAATATATTTTTACACCTAAAATTTTTGAGATCCTAGAAACACAGCAGCCACATCCAGTACTGGGAGAGCTATTAATCACAGACTCTGTTTTATCACTCGCAAAAATGGCATCGGTAGTCGTCCATCTTCCCAAAGGTGAATATCTTGATGGGGGATATGTCGGAGGTTGGCTGCGAGCAAATCTCACAGTTGCACTGAAGCATCCAGAACTACTCGCTGAAATTAAAGATTTTGTGGCCACCAAACTAACAAATAGCTAAACACCCAGATTTCGCTTCACAGTTGTCCCTGGCTCTACCAAAGTGTGGTCTGAAATTATCACGTTTGGAGTAGTTCCAACTTGAATTCCAATTTTACAATCCTCACCGATTAAGACACCCAAATACGTTCGACCGGTTTTTATTTTTTTACCTTGCTGATGTGAAATAATCTCACCTCGATCAAATCGACGATTGGCAGTTACAAACCCTGCTCCAATGGTGGTTCTCTGGCCAATAATGCTGTCACCAATAAATCCACTATGAACATGTGCATTTGCCATAATAATGCTATTTGCCACATCAGCATGTCGTTGCACCTGTACCCCTGCCTCGAGCACGCTGCCCTTACGAACCACACAGTACTGTCCCACTACTGCATTAGCACCAATGTAAGCAGGTCCATCGATAATTGCAAAGTCGCCTATGACCGCTCCTGGACCGATAAAAACTTCACCACGAATGATTGCTGTTGGTGCAATAATCGCACTTGGATGAATCTCAAACGACAGTTTCTGCCAAAGGTACTCTTTATAATCAAGCAGTTGCCAGGCATATTTGATCGTTGGTGGCTCTTCAGTGATCACCATCGTTTTCACTCTCCCCTGTTTTGCCCAATTTGTGAGTTGATTTTCTAAAAGCGTATCACCTTGCTCAGACTGAGATAATTGCTCAGCAAATTCTCTGGTGAGACGATAAGCTCCAACCAATCGATGTCCATACTCAACCGAGTCATCTGGTTTTTCTGCAATTGAAAGGACTTGACCAGTTTGTGCGTCAAAAGTTACCAAACCATACAGCCAAGGCAACTCAGTTGGAATACACAACAAACCAATCTCACTTTCAATTTTTTGCAGTTCTGGAAGCAATTGCTCAGCGATACAGTTCGTTGCATTTACTACAAAAAAACTTGACTGTAGTTCTGGTAGTGCAGCCACTATGGCACCAGCTTGCCCGTTACTTTCTTTTTGTTGAATAATCTGTATTCTTTCAAACTTGCCAAACCATTGTTGCCAATACTGCTCCTCAAACTTCATGCGGGGATTAATTACCACCACTAACTCTGAAATGCCTGCCAAGTAGAGTGATTCAATTGTCCAAGACAATATGGGTTTCCCCATCAACTCCAACTGTTGTTTACCCTGCAACTTATTAAACGGAGCCATGCGCCGAGAAATGCCTGCAGCCAACACGACCGCTTGAGTAGGAGTTGTCATAAATCAAGTATAGCAGTGATAGCTCAAAATCCACCACGAAGCAGCATTGCGTCAACAACTCGCTTGACTGCTGACAAATAGGTTGCAGTCCTGCCATCAACTTTGTGAGTAGTCATTTGTAGCCACATGGCATCAAATGATTGCTCCATTAATGGTTTTAGTTTTGCAATTACTTCTGCTTTTGGCCAATAGTAGCCCTGCAGATTTTGCACCCACTCAAAATATGAGGTTGTAACCCCACCTGCATTAGCCAAAATGTCTGGCACCAATAGTGTTCCTTGTTTTGCCAAGATTCCGTCAGCTTCTGGAGTTACGGGACCATTTGCCATTTCTAAAATCGCTTTGGCTTTAATTTTGCCTGCATTTACCGAAGTGATCACATTTTCTAAAGCAGCAGGTACTAAGATATCGACCGGTAATTCGAGTAGTTCAGCATTCGTAATTGCCTTGCCGTGTTTAACTGAACAGGATTCTTTAATACAGCTACAGTCACTAATCGAACCACCAGACTTTTTACAATTGAGTGTTTGCACCGGATCCAAACCATCAGCAACATACACTCCACCCTTTGAGTCTGAGACAGCAACCACTTTATACCCGAGTTTGTCTGCATGGTAAGCAAACCAATACCCCACATTTCCAAAACCTTGGATTGCAATAGTGACCTCTTGCTTACGAGCAAAGCCCATTTTTTCAACCAATTTTTCTAGTACAAATACTCCAGCCAAACCTGTCGCTTCCTCTCGACCCTGTGAGCCACCTAGTTCCAGTGGTTTGCCGGTAAAGGTGGCTAATGGATTCTCCTGTGTCGCGCTGCGAGCCGCTGCATTTTTTTCGAGTTGTACTTTCTGGTACTCATCAACCATCCAAGCCATGATTTGACCAGTGGTGTTAACATCAGGTGCTGGAATATCAACCCAAGGGCCAATGTTGTCAGCAGCAAATCGAGCATAACTACGACTCAAACGCTCTAGTTCCGCATGACTCAATTTTCGAGGGTCAACGACCACACCACCTTTTGCACCACCATACGGGATACCGGTAACACTACACTTCCAAGTCATCCAAGTGGAAAGAGCCATCACTTCTGATTTAGTTACATCCTGGTGGAAACGAATGCCACCTTTGTAGGGTCCCCTGGCATTATTATGCTGGGATCTAAAGGCATGAAATATTTGTTTTTTACCACCATCCATCACGATTGACAAATCTGTTTCCAAAACTCGATCGGGAGTCATCAGTTTTTCAATCGCTAAATCAAAAGTTTTTGGATTTTGATACTCAGTTCGCAAAATCTGGGCAACGGTTTTAAGTTGTTGCTGGGCATTTTTATGTGGATCGTTTGTTGCTAATGACATATTTTTAACTCCTACGACAGACAGTCGCCTCTGTCACTATTTTGACTAAAAATAATTTCGATAGTAATCGTTAATTCGTGTGAGCTGATACACCGCTGATTAATCAGATTGATCAGCCAGCCAATGTTCAACATCCAAAGCCGCCTGACATCCCATCGCTGCTGCCGTCACAGCCTGCTTATAGCGAACGTCAACCACATCTCCAGCTGCGAATACCCCTTGGATATTGGTCATGGTTGGAAATGAGACTAACTTCTTTTCATCCAATGCTTTTTGTGCCGCTTCAATACCCGGTTGAGACAAACTTAATCTGGTGACAATATATCCATGAGCATCAAGTTGTAATTGTCCTCCAAATAGAGCGGTGACGGGACTATGACCTACCGCCAGAAACAGACCATCTGCGTCTAATTCTGAAACTTTGGCCACGCCATCATTAGTTGTGGTCACTGTAATCTTCTCCAATCGATCTTTGCCGACAATGCCGGTTACTTGGCTGTTCCACAACACCTTAATTCGAGGATTCTTTAGCACACGATCCTGCATAATTTTACTTGCTTTAAAGCTTTCACGGCGATGAATCATAGTCACTTGGTCAGTAAATTTAGCTAGTGCCATAGCATCTTCCATAGCACTATCGCCACCGCCCACCACGTAGACTTTTTTGTTTCTGAAAAAAGCTGCATCACAAACTGCACAGGTGCTCAGACCTTTGCCCAAAAGCTGCATCTCCTCTGGCAAACCCAGCATTATTGATGATGCACCAGTGGTCACTATCACACTCTCAGCTAAAACATCTGGCTCTGATTTTTTAGCAGTCTGCGCGATTACTGCTAATTCCGCTGCGTTTGCTCGTTTGAATTGATCGGGAGTAACTCCTGCGGGCAACTTAGTCCACAATTTGAATGGCCGAACTGATAAATCGAGTGCGACTACGCTCTCATCTTGAATTAAAGCCCCAAACCGACTTGCCTGTGCTCTCATCCCAAACATAAATTTAGGACCGATAACACCTTCTGGAAATCCGGGAAAATTCTCCAATTCAGTGGTGTACATTAACTGGCCACCACTTTCCATACCAGTGATTACAACTGGTGCCAACTCAGCTCTCGCCGCGTAGATGGCTGCAGTGTATCCAGCTGGTCCGGATCCAACAATTACGAGTCGTGTTTTTTGCATTAAAACCTTCTTCTATTATTTATTTTTTTGCTGTTATTTTTTTGGTTCAAGTGCACCAGCGATCATTGAGCGATAGCCCTCTTCACCTGGAAAACCAACTTGACGAGCAATTACTTCAACCTCATCATCTCCAGTTTTGCGGACAATAATCACAGTGGGAATACTCATCACCCCAAATTGTTGGGCCGATTCTTGATTTTCATCAACGTCAACTTTGGCAATCATGATTTTTCCGGTGAATTCATCTGCTAGTTTATCGATGATGGGAGCTGCCATTTGGCAGGGTCCACACCACTGTGCAAAAAAATCAATCATGATTGGTTGATCACTCTTCTTCAAGGTACTGGTGAGCGTAGCATCGGTTAAATGGGTGGCTCCTTTATGGTCTGACATACAATCCTTTCCTGAATTGTGTTTATAACAATTTTTGTACTATGTTTTTAATAATTCTTTTAATAATAAGTCGAGATCTTCAAATCTTCGCTGCTTACTACATCGAGTCGCCTCACTAGTGAGTAAATCTCTGGCAACTCTACCCAGCGAATTACGAGCTGCAATTACTTGACGAAAAATATCAATACACGCTCTTTCATCATCATACATCTTAATCAAACCATCCAACTGACCCCTAATTCTTTTCAGCTGAATTATCACTTTATCAGGTTTTTGCACAGAGGCTTCATTCATGAATACTAGCATACCCCCTGGGGGTATGTCGTGTCAAGCTATAAAAACACAAAAATAGAACACCATCAAATTTTAGATTTGGTCTGCAACAGCACTATTTTCTGCAGTAACTGAGTCATCTCCAATTCCTCTTCGTCTGTTTTTTGGGCCTTTGAATCCAACTGTTTGATTCTTTGATTCAACACACCCAATTCTCCCTGTGTGACCACTTTTTTCAATTCTCCAAACAGTAGCTGCCATTGATTCTCGTTCATTACATCCATCTGACTATTTGGATCAAGTATCCAGTCAAAGACCAATGAAACTAAATCACTTGGCCAAGATTTGGTGATGATTTTTAAATCCAAATCTGATGACACAGTTGCCAACCGCTTTAGAATTTCTTGTGCCCCAACTGTTTCCAAAACGACGGATCGCAGTTGTACCACTCTATTTTGACGAAATTCACTATTTGCCAGACATGCAGCCACCAACGCACGTTCCAACTGAGAACGATGTGATTCTCGGTTTACATCTGTCTTCTGAGGTTGGGTGTTTTGGGTAGTTCCGGATGGAATTGCGGGAGCGGCATTTTTTTGTTTATTGCCGGATCCATATCTAAATTTCTCGATGTCTTTTTTGACCAAATCTAATCGTACGTTTAATGCACTTGATAATTTTTGCAGATAAAAATCTTGTTCGACTGCGTGTGCGATTCCACCAAAAACAGGTGACAAAAAATCAATAATTTGACGCTTACCCTCTGGCGTTGTTGGATCATATTTACGTAACGCCGCTTGCAACAAAAATTCATATACTGAAACAGTTTTTGATGACAGCTCACGCCATAGTTTTGGAGTTTCTCGAGCAATCTCATCCGGATCTTTTTGACCAGTCCGTTCTTTAGCTGCAAAATCAATGACTCGAAGTTCTAAGTTATGTTTAGCGACAACTCCGATTGCTTTCAAAGTAGCATTAATACCTGCCTCATCGGCATCCAAAGCTAAAACAACCTGTTCTGCATATCGCTCTAACAGTTTTGCCTGTTGCTCGGTTAAAGCCGAACCTTTAATTGCGACTACAGCGTTCACATGAGCCTGAGCAGATGATATGACATCAAACTCACCTTCAACAACCAAAACCCGCTTCTCTTGTTTGATCGCCTGGAATAGCTCGCTCAAACCAAAAAGCATTTCTGATTTGTGATACAGCATTGTCTCTGGGGAATTAATATATTTTGCTTCTTTTTCATCTGGACTCAGAGTACGTCCAGAAAATCCTAGTACCTGCCCACGATGGTTTTTGAGTGGAAACATGACTCGATCTCTAAAACGATCGTAATATCTGCCACCCTTACCTTGAATTGCTAAACCCGCTTTTTCAATATCCACCAAAGAGTATTTTTTCTTGCCATGCAGATATTTCACTAATCCATCCCAGCCAGGCATCGCATAACCCACTTGAAAAATCTTGACTGATTGCCCAGAAACATGTCTTTGTTTGAGGTATGCTCGAGCCTTTTCTCCTGCACTGTGCTCAGTCAATAAATAGTGAAAGTATTCCTTAGATAAATTTAAAATCTCCAGTAATCGATCTCTTTCATCATCTGCACTGCTGCGTTGAAAATCTTGGAGTGTTATCCCAACTCGCTCTGCAAGATACTTGAGTGCTTCAGCAAAGGTCATCCGGTCATACTCTTCCAAAAAACCGATCACATCGCCACTAGCACCGCAACCAAAGCAACGATATCGCTGTAGTTGTTCACTCACAAAAAACGAGGGACTTTTTTCACTATGAAACGGGCAATTTGCCCTAAAGTTAACACCAGACCGAGTGAGTGGCACTCGTTCTGTAATAATCTCGATGATATTGGTGGCCTCTTTGACCTGTTGAATCTGAGACATGAAAGCTTAAAAATAACTTGTTGCTACATGAGGCAGAAAAATGGTTCTATAAGTTGTGCCCACTTTGCGACAAGACTGATTCTCATCTTGTTTCTACCATACACTAACGTTTAAAAAATGCAAACATTCCCCAAAGTTTTGAGTTGTAGTTCGCCTAGAAAGTCTTTGAAACAATACGGACATTGTTCCCAGAGTTCGTTTCTGGAATTGCCTTGTCGCTGTTGACCTCGATTTTGAATTCAGTTGTGCCTGCTGCCAAAGTCATTTGATAGCCATCGGCAGTCACTTTACTTTCGCCAACACCCACCCAAGTCTTTGAGACGCTCTTTTTTACCTCAGTACCACCAATGTACCATTTCACTTCGTAATCCACCTGTTTATCTTGACCCAAATTTTTAATTACAGGTTTTACGACCACTTTCTGTCCAGCAAGGGGTAAAGCAATTTTTTCACCGGTTTCTTGACTATAAAACTCGATGTCCGCTGCTTCTAGATCTGAACGAGTTCCTAAAACCGTTGTATTTTTTGTTTTTGAATTATCAGCACTGTTTGACTCGCCCAAGACATTGTCTGGGTCAGCAAAATAACCAACTGCAAAATCTCCCTCCTTGAGTACCACACCACTATAAACCAGACTATTTACATCGTCATATACAGCTTCGGCAGCTGCTTTGAGCGAACCGCGTTCATTCTTTCCAGCCAAACTACCTTGAATTTTCCAGTAACTCACAAAGTTTTTTGCATCGGCAGTGCCGGTATTTTTTAACCGAGCTCGAAGTGAGATATGTTGACCAGCGTATGCGGTTGAGTCAATTTTAGATCCATTTTGAGGATCTTCAAAGAAAATCTCTTCTACATTCAGGTTTGACAGCCCAGTCGCTTTAGGTGTGGGAGAAATAGCTGCGGTAGGAGTAGGTCCAAAAGTTGGACTAGGCACTCTGGTTGGTGAAGGAAATGGAGTGCTGGTAGCCACGGGCTTTGTGGTCGGTTCTTTTAGTAAGGTGCGAGTAGGTTCAGCAACTGCTATTTTCGGGTCTGTTTTTGGTGAATCTGAAGCATCGCGAGTCATCAAAAATAATCCCAGAGGTATTGCAAGCATCACCACAACAACACCTATCATCATCCATGGCGGAGTTTGAGTTGATTTCGGTCGTGACATAATAACTGCTTTTTCCAATAGCTCATCACCTGAAATGTCAGGAAGTTGACGTGGTAATTGTGTAGGTAACTGATTTGGGAATTGGTCTGACATACTATACCAATAGTATCACACCAAATCGATTGATCACATCTGGATATGTCAGTTATTGTTCTAAACTAATTGGTTGACTCAAATCCAACTCAAGTGTCTCTAAATCTGACTGCATTACCAACATTTCTTTATTCAGGTTGTTCTCTGAAATACGAGTAGGCACATAATACCCACCTCCCAGTACTAGAAAAAATAAGATAACTGAAAAGATCGCTGTTCTAATCGGAGTTCCAAAAAACCATGTCAAATCTCGTAAAAAAATCTCTAAAATATTCGGTCGTGCTGCCTCAGCCACTGATTCCCAAACCCGACGCTTGGCTACAGCCATGTGTGGAGGCTCTATCTGACTGATAATCCAATTTTGCAAAATCATATTCATGTATATAGTAGCAACCTAGTTACAAGTAACACTAAATTATTTTTTAAAATATTTTGAGAGTACTTTGAGTGATCGATGACAGATTACTTTTACATTGCTAATGGTAATTCGAAGTTTTTTTGCGACCTCAACTTGAGAGTACCCATGCAGATAGTGCAAAGCAACCACCTGTCTGTCACGATCGGAAAGTACTTGAAGCATTTTCCCAATGCTCTGACGTTTCAGTTCCTGATTATCCTCTGACAACCATTCATCGCTATCGCCTATACCTTGGATAAACTCATCATAAGCAACCACCGGTAGTCGATATTTAACCCTCAGCCAAGCAATGATTCTTCGTTTGGCAAGTACATACAGCCAATTCCGGAAACTTGATTTACCCGTAAAGGTATGTAGGGATCCCATCATGGCCACTAGTATGTCTTGAGTCAGATCCTCAGCATCTAGTGAGCGGTTGGTTTGCCAATAACAAAAACGATAGATGGGTTCGAAATACTTTTCGTACAAGACTGCGAGTGCTTGTTGATTACCTTTTTTAACTAACTCAACCAACTCAATGTCGTTGTCAATTTGTTGAGATTCTATTTTCTTCATTAAGTGTGTTAAGGCGACCGTAATTCTTGCTGTATTTGACTATAAAGATACTCTGCAATTAGTCGATGGCCGAAACTAGTGGGATGAACAAAATCCCACCATAAGATGCCCTGATCATACTGGGTGGCAAGATGACTGTGCATGTCAATTACTTTTAAATTGTGTTTTTTAGCAATTTCCTTCATCACTTGGTGGTTCTCGACGACGCTGCGATACTCAATCGAGTTTGCTTCAAGAACCAGTATGACTTCTACTCCATCTTTTTCGGTTATGGTCAGCAATCTTTCTAGTTGGACTGCTAATCCAGCCGAACTAAAATCGTTTGTTGAGTAATTTACTAAGAGCAATTTTGGCTTAAACAGTCGCCACTCAGACTCATACAAACTCACCAACTCAACCGAGTCAATTCCTGATACTGCAGCAGGAATAAATTCAAATTTTCGAAATCTGTTGCCTAACTTCTTGTTTGCAATTAGTTCAAGTTGCGTCACGAAGGCATCCTCGGGATGCAGTACTCCAGCACCCCAAGCTTGTGAGGATCCCAGACACATCACTCTAAATATGTTTGCTTTTGGTTTTAAAGTATATTTGCCGCGAAGTTGGTCAACAATTTTCATACTCTCACTCTCAACAAAAACTTGTTCCTTTTTTCCCCAGTTTGAAAACCAGCTATACACATCCGGATATCTGGGTGTTAAGTAGTGATCAACAACCGCAACTGAAAGTCCACATATAAAAATCATAAAAAACAGCAAGAACATTTTCTTTGCGATTTGCTGCGGATCTAACTGTAAAAATCCTGTCCCAAAGCTCAACACCAACAATGTAATTGCTACAGTAATCAGCACAGTCTTCGTGAACAATTGTTTCCAAGTTTTTTGATTGTCAAATGTCTCAAGGAGAATTGTTTCTCCACTCCAATCTTTAGCTCGAATCTCATCAATTTTTACGGGCAACCAGCCATTTCTAAATCCAATTATTCTTGGTTCAGATTGCACCTCAATATCGAGGTGATAGAGATACACCTCATTCAATTGCACCAATAGCTCATTACGATCTGAAGAAAGTGCCAATGTCAGATGATTGTTTTTTTGCTTGAGCACTGTAACAGGCACTGTTTGCTGGCTTATGAACTCACCCTCCGGCGAAATCCGCACCAGTGAGCTCCTTAAATGAGAGCTGTTACTTAACCGCAGAGCATCACAATAGTGATCTTGGCAACTGAACAAAAAATAAATATATCCGCCCTGGTCAATATCAAATGTGATCTGCAGTGAGTTGTAGTCGATTGGAATCGTATATCTAACCTGCTGGAAACCATGCCAAGCACCAAGATTGAGTTTTCCACCAGCGAGTGCTTGACGCTGCACATAAAAGTCTTGGCTTCCCATGACACTCAAGCCCAGATTCTGCTTTGATACTTCCCAGACACCATTTTGAGTCGAAAGAGTATTGTGTCGATCTAACCAAAACCAAACACCAGCTGCCACCACAAGCACCTGCATTGCAGTCACAACCAACCACCACATACATAATCGCCACTTCATTACTCTGAAACTACACTAACTCTACCCGACTGCACAAGCATCGAACTGTATCATCTGACCGTAACTGATTTTGCAAGATTACGTGGTTTGTCTGAGTCAATACCTTTTAGTATTGAAACTTCATACGCTAATAACTGTCCAAACACTGCAGATAGAATTACATTTCCTACGCCAAAATCTGGATGATTAAAGTATTGGCTCGGCCATGTATTTGTATCTGTTACTAGGCCAACACTATTGCCTTGGCGTGCGGATATTTCCATCGCATTTGTTAAATCAAGTGCAAAAGTCTGTTGATTTGTAGCCAAACACAAACACTCTGTTCCATTTTCTACTAATGCCAAAACACCATGTTTCAACTCTCCAGCAGAAAAACCCTCCGCATGTACATATGCTGCCTCTTTTAGCTTCAATGCTGTTTCCAGTGCAATTGGATACAGAGTCTCTCTACCCAATACAAAAAAATGATCCTTTTTTGAAATACGTAGACACCAGGCTTTGAATTCCACAGACTTCGGTAACTCAACTACTAGTTTTTGAATATATTTTGCCGTCGCCGTTAGGTGACCGTTTGTAGCAGCGGCACTTTTTTTATTTGCCATTTTGCCTGCTAGTAGTTGCAGACAACACAGTTGTGCCACAAAACTCTTGCTAGCGACTACAGCTTGTTCAACTCCTGCCATGATTGAAACTGAGATTTTAGCAAACTCCGACAAACTAGAGTTAGGTTTATTTACCAAACAATAATAACTAATACCGTTGTTTTTAAGCCACTCTGTATGTATCAAAATATCTGCTGTTTCACCACTTTGAGAAATAAAAATCACACTCCCCTCAGCTGGTATGTGATTTCTCCATGTCAAAAACTCGTTAGCTGAAAAAGCATATGTTTGACGACCGTTAGCAGTCATAACTTGAGCACCATACAACGCAGCATGGTATGCAGAGCCACAACCAACGAGATAAACAACAGGGCCAAGTGATCTTGCAAGTTTCTCCAGATTGTTTTTTGTATTGGAACCATACGCGTGTATTAAAGCAAGCAATACAGCCGACGAATCAGCAATTTCTTTTTGAAAAAAATGTGAATATGTGCCAATATCCGTATCTGTTTTCACTAAACTCAGTGTGTGCCATTCAAGATCAATAGGTGTTAAATCAGTGACGTTATATGTCAGCTGGGTTTTTTTTGTAAAAAATAGCAGCGTATTCTCAGGAATAGTCGCATATTTTTTAACTTTACCAATTAATGCCATCAGATCACTGACTACAAATTTTTGTTGTGCTGACTGTGCAAAAAGTAACGGTGAACCGTGACGAACAGCTAGGCAACTTTTGGACTCTGCATCAATGATTACCACCGCGTTGCTGCCAGATAATTTCAGAAAAACGGTCTGGAGTGTTTCAATCAAAAGTTGATCAGTGTTGACTGGTAATCTCAGCTTAGATTGATTGACTACATTTTTCCTAAACTCCAACTCAAATAATCCTAAAATAACTTCTGTATCTGTCTGTGACTTAAACAGATATTTTTTATCAAGAAGTTGCTTTTTAAGCTCAAGAAAATTCTCGACTACACCGTTGTGAACTAAGGCAAATCTGCCATCACTTGATATATGAGGATGAGCATTTTCGGCAGTTACACCGCCATGTGTTGCCCAACGAGTGTGTCCCAACGCAATTGAGCTGGTGGTGTTCTTGTCGAGTTTTGCAGCACCAATTTTACCAACCTGTTTTTTAACCTGACATTTTTCCTCGCTAGCCCAAGCCACACCCCAACTGTCGTATCCCCGGTATTCCATTTCTTTGAGTGCTGTTAATGCTTGAGTTGGAGCATTAATATTTTCTTCGATTAATCCGATGACACCGCACATACTGATCCTTTCAGATACTACAATCTACCCCCTCAAAGGTAGGAGGTAAAAAAATAAATAAGAAAAGATGAAAATGCTGCGAGTCAAATAATAATTGCTTTAGACTCAACCTCACGGTTGGATTTAACAATTACTTCACGATGTTGATCACACCGACAGGTTTCCGCAGATACTCTTTGCTTGGCAAAGGTCCGATTTCCTAATGTCTTCATTAGGACCTGTTCCTCGTTTTCCAGTTTTCACTGGATCACACGCTCTAACTGTTATTTCGCAGTAAGCACATCTCTGTGAGAGATTGTACTGTAATTGTTATCGCCAAACAAATGGTCCTTAAAATCACTTGAATTTCCTTATGTTTCTACTACAATATGTAGTAGAAACTTATGAAAGAAATTAGTGACCTAGAACTGAGAGCAATGCAGGTGCTTTGGCATCATCAAACCTGCTGCGTGCACATGGTCCACGAAGCACTCTCCGTAACCAGACCTACTGCCTATACAACAGCTCAAACAATACTGGAACGACTTCATAAAAAAGACTATGTAATAAAACAACATATGGGTAAAAAATCCATATATCAACCAAAAATATCCAAGCAACTCTACGCTACTTTTTTAATCAAAAAACTGTTCAGCCAACTGGCAACTGACTTTGATGATGTGTTATTCAAGTCGTTGGCAAAAGGACTGGAGGCTTTCACCCCTACACAAAAACAAAAGCTAGCTAAATTAATTAAATAATCTCAGCTCTAATAGTTGATAGCTCCTACAAAACGTAGTATATTTTTGTACTATGGAAGCACAAACTCAACCACCCACACAAACAAATACACAGGGTAACTCATCAAAAACCCTGGCTGTTGGAGCCGCAATCGCAGTTGTTGCAGTCGGAGCAATCGGTTACAAACTCTTGAGTGAGAAAAATGAGACATCTGAGGAATCATCAGATAAAAATAGAGCATCAACCGAACCAGTAGTCTCCACTGCACCAGTCAACTACAAAGATGGTGAATACAATGTTGTTGGTAATTACACTTCACCAGCTGGCCCAGAAGAAATTGGTGTCAAAGTAACCCTAACAAACAACATTGTCTCTGATGTAGCGGTCACTCCCAAAGCCACACACCCCTTTTCAGTAAAATGGCAAAAAACTTTTTCTGAAAACTACAAATCCATGGTGGTTGGCAAAGATATCAACTCACTCAAAATACTCGAGGCTGTAGCTGGCTCCTCACTGACCCCAAAGGGATTCAATGATGCAATTGAGAAAATCAAAGCCTCAGCCAACAATTGATCAATTTGAATCTCAAATCAATCAAATTGAGTTTCAGGCTACTGGAACCCGCTGGAGAATTACGGTGAAAGCAGATATTGCTGACTCAAGACTTCTTGAAGTAAAAAATAATATTGTGGCTCTAACAAATGATTTTGAAGAACAGTATTCGAGATTTCGCCCAACATCACTGGTTAGCAAACTACAAAACAGCACAGGCAACTTTCTTTTTCCAGACAACTTTACCAAGTTGTGGAAGTTGTACCAAAAACTTTCAGAGCTAAGTGGTGGCCTATTTACTCCATTTATTGGCTCACTCCTAGTTGAGGCAGGGTATGACCCCAGTTATTCTTTAGAAACCAAACAGCTCAACACTCCACCTGGATGGGATGCTGTTACCTATCAGCATCCCTATTTGCAAACAAACACCCCAGTAACCCTCGACTTTGGAGCTGCGGGCAAAGGATACCTCGTAGACATCGTTGCTCAGTCGCTGAGTACCATGGGTCTTACCGATTTTCTAATTGATGCTGGCGGAGATATTAAACAGGTCACCGCAACTGCCAAGCCAGCTGAAATTGGCCTAGAACACCCACTTAACTCCAATCAGGTAATTGGGGTGGCACACATTAGCAACCAAAGTCTGTGTGGCTCCTCTGGAAATCGCCGACACTGGAATCAATTTCATCACATTATTAATCCACACACTAAAACCTCCCCAATGAACATACTTGCCACATGGGTGGTCGCTGAAACTGCACTAGAGGCAGATGCATTGGCTACCTGTTTATTTTTTGCACCACCAACAACATTTAGCAAAACATTTAATTTTAGTTATGCACTAGTAAATGCGGATCAAAGTCTGAGCTATTCATCAAATTTTCCGGCTACTTTCTTTTAAATGTGCTCAGGTCTCTAATAACTGAGCAATCTGGAGTAATCATCTGCCTACTTTTGTCTTTTTGAAAAAAAACCGATTCAGTGATAGAGTGAGGAGTTGTTAGCAAACAAGAAAAGGACATTATGAAAGGTATTATTTTAGCTGGCGGGCTCGGAACTCGGCTCTATCCCCTCACCCACGTAACCAACAAGCATTTATTACCCGTGTACAACAAGCCAATGATTTTCTATCCAATAGAAACATTGGTTAACGCTGGAGTTACAGAAATTCTGATCGTCACTAGTGGTCCTCATGTCGGTGACTTCCTAGGTGTACTCAAAAACGGTAAACAGCTGGGTGTTACTCATCTTGAATATGCCTATCAGGAGAAACCCGATGGAGGCATTGCAGACGCCTTATCACTGGCCGAAGATTTTGCCGACAGTGAATCAATCGCAGTTATTCTTGGTGACAACACTACTGACGCAGATATTAAGCCTGCAGTTCAAAACTTTACCAGTGGTGCCACAATTTTCTTAAAAGAAGTTCCTGATCCAAATCGTTTCGGCGTTGCAGCATTTGATCCAGAAAACCCCAAGCAGATCATCAGAATCGATGAAAAACCCAAAGTGCCTCCTTCAAACTATGCAGTAACCGGTCTGTATTTGTATGATCACACTGTTTTTGATTTTATTCGTCGCTGTGATACTAACTATATTGGTCGAGGTGAATTGGAAATTACCCAGGTCAACAACTTTTACATCCAAGAGAAAAAATTAGGTTGGGATGAACTTAAAGGTTTCTGGAGTGATGCCGGAACTTTTGAATCACTTTTTGTTGCCACGGAATATTGGGCAAAGAAAAATAAAGCCTAATCGCAATTTTTTTGCATCTGTGAAAATAACCCTCGATTAAAATCGGGGGTTTTTGTTTCTGGTAATAATTCCCACAAAATCAAACTAGCTTCATTTTCAAACTATTTTCCGATATACTCCAAGCCATGATATCCACATCCAGTTGTTGTTGCTTGTTAGATTGCTAAACACTCTTGGAATGAAATAGTAGTTACCCCGTCCAAGAGACGGGTTTTTTGTATGAGGATTCTATGTCAATCGAACCATTACGATTATCAAAGTCAATTGATCACGCCACTTTTGTACTAGCTCATCCAGATGATGAGGCCATATTTTTTGCCGCATTGGAGTATCTTTGTCGAAAGTAACGTTTCGGTTCATGCAATTTATCTGACGCTTGGCGAACTAGGAATCCCTGCAAATTCAATCATTTCCCCATCCGAAATGGGCAAGATACGCACTCAAGAAATTGAATCTGCTGCTGTGGCCATGAACATTACGCTCTCACTATTGCGATTTCCAGACATGCATCTGCCATTTATTCCTATGCCAGATTTAATTACTGCCACGTTACCCATCATTCGAGAACTCAACACTCGAGCCGTATTTTCCTTTCATCCACAGGAGATAACCTCAGAGTTTGATCACCCTGATCACACGGTTGCTGGCCAAGTTGCCAGACATGTGGGTGCTGCAGCTGATGTAAAGCATTTTTATCCTAATACACCAGCAATGACTTCCCGCCCCGAACTCTATCTCTGGACGACACAACAAAAATGTGCAAATAGTACTTTGCCAATCACACCTCAAATTGCATCTCGTAGAGCAAATTATTTGGAGCAACACCATCGATCGCAATTTTCAAATCAAGATCGACCTAATTGGGAAAAAATATTTGATTCAATTGCAACACAACCAGACAAAACAAAACAGGAACTATATCAACGCGTCAGGTAGTTATAATGAGAAGTTATCCAACCACCATAATGCAACTTAGCTATTCCTACAGTCCTCGACAGGCAGTTTGGCTCAATCTTGACCCCAAACAATCATTTTTAGAGTTGCTTGACTTACCAATCACCCACCTCAGACTATGCACCTATTGGCCAGATATACAGCAAAGTGCTACTGAATTTAATTTTGATGAGTTAACTTGGTATTTACAGCAATGTGAACGGAAAAATAAAAAAGTGAGTCTGGCTATAGGCTTGAAAACTCCACGATGGCCTGAGTTTCAGTATCCAAATTGGACTGCAAGCTCAATTGTGTCGATTGAAGAACCGTTGCTAGTGTACTTAAAAAAACTTGTCAATTCGGTGCGTGATTTTTCTTGCATTGAGAGTTGGCAAATTGAAAATGAACCATTTGACCCCAGCGGACCACAAAACTCGCTCCTGCCTCAATCGTTATACGATCGTGAAATCCAATTGGTGAGGAGTTTGGACTCCAGAAAGATAATTGGCACCGTTTGGGGTAATGATTTGCTTCTGAGAGGAGCACTCAAGCAAATTGAACCATTGATAGATGAGATTGGACTTGATTTCTATCCAATGCAATCAACTGCACTACCAAAACCACTTCCTCAATATCGAGGAATAATCGGTGGCATAGCTCTAATTAAAAGTCACCTATCCAAACTATCTAAGCCATTTTTTATCAGTGAGCTCCAAGCTGAGCCGTGGGAATCTGATGCAGAAAAATTTCTAGACAAAAATCCCAAAAGTTTTAACCAAAAGACGTTGAAAAAAAATCTTGAGTGGGCAACTCAAATCACTGACAATTTAATCAGTCTTTGGGGAATCGAATATTGGCTCTTTGCCAGAAAAAAATATGCTGTTGATTATTTTAAACTTGTGACTGATTTACAGTAGTTGCCCATAATCGCCTATAATCACCGCATGGACATCATCAAACAATTTAAAAAAATTGACTCATCTCAACTGCTAGTGGTAAGCGATTTTGATCGCACCTTAACGCACGCATTCGTAGACGGTAAAGTTACCGCTCTTATTTCAGTGATGGTGCGTGAACATATGTTCGATGCTGACTATGCCAATAAAGCTAAAGCAGCCTATGAAAAATACCGACCAATTGAAATAGACGAAAGTTTATCGCTTGAATACAGAACTCAGAAAATGCAAGAGTGGTGGGAATACTCGTGTGAAGTACTCATCGATAAGGGTTTATCAAAAGATAAGTTACGTACTGCAATTGCTAAAACAAAACACTACTTAAGAAATGGTGCGACAGAGTTTTTAACGAAGCTCTATCAAAAGAATATTCCCCTAGTCATTCTTTCAGCCGGTGGTCTAGGCAAAGAATCAATTCAGCTATTTCTGGAAACCAATAAGATTTACTTTCCAAATATTGAGATTTTTTGCAATGAGTTTGTTTGGAATACAGATGGTGTTGCCACTGATTACATTCGACCATTAATACATGTTTTTAATAAAGATTTTCAACTGATTAAAAACTCAAAGTATTATAAGTCAATAGAACACCGTAAAAATATTATTGCCATTGGTGACAACATAAGTGACTTAGACATGGTTAAAAACTGCGAATACAAACAGTTATTAAAAATTGGTTTTCTCAATGAGAACATAGACAAATTACGCCCAAACTACCAGAAAGCCTTTGATGTGGTAATTGAGAACGATGGTCCGATGAATTATCTCTCAGATTTAATCGATCAAATTTCGTAAAGTTTTTTAAAACATTTTTTCTGTCAGCGGAAATTCTTGCTGCAATTCGCCAGAATAATAAAACTCAAATGCTAATCGACCAAAGCTATAGGTAGTGTCGCCAATTGTGACACTCGAACCACCTACTTTTGGATGTGAGTTTGGCTCAGATTGAGCAAATCCAACATTAAATAGAGTGCTCACTATTTCAGGCCGATTAGATAAATCATATCCAGCCTTATTCCACTGTGTGAGTAACTGCTTAATGTACAAAGCTCCATACAGATAGTTCCAACTATGGTCATCATTACTCAAACGATTAAAGCGTTCTTTTTCGACATCAGTGTTAGCTGGGTAATCTAAAACGTGTTCATACTCTTTTCCCAAATAATATGGCGACTGTTGATCTTTAAGATGTAATTCAATTTGCTTGCCAGTTTCAGCTTTAATCGACATTACACCCAGTGAAATGTGATACGCATTGGCTAATATTTTTAATGGTTCAAAATATTTTTTATATAGTTCACGCTGCGAGAAATATAATCTCAGCTGCTCAACCATCAAACTAGAGACAATGATGCGTGGCGAGATTTTGGCAACCCTAGCTGCTTTTACGATTTTTTCTTGATCTTTAAGAATCGAGGTTTTTGCGTTTTGCCATTCATTGGTATTTGCCCAGTTAAAAGCATCTGGCAAACTGCTGGCTGCACTCGAAGTTGCAATTGCATTTTCAGTAAGTTGTAGCAAGTCATAGTCTTTTTGACAGACAGCTATTTCTGAATCCATAGATTCTAGATCTGTAAGTCTTGTTCGGAGTGCAAATAGCATCTGATTCGTCAGTCGCAATGACCCTGACATTTTTTTGGTGTTGATGATTTTTAGAATATTTTTTGGTGCACGTTTTGAATTTACGGATAACTGGCAAAGTTGGGCAATTTTTTGATTCTTCTTCAAATTAAGTTCTTCAATTTGAGCGGCAATCGATACTAAATCTCCAGACGGTGAAGCGGAATTAATCACTATGCTTTCCTGTGCAGAGATTGTGGCTGTTAAATCAAGATTACTATTAGACGTCAGATTTTCTGCCTGCTGAGAAAATACGTCGTTCTCGCTATCAACAGTTCCAGAAACATCTGTTAGCTTGAGATTGACCGCAATAAAAACGCTTGCAAACACAAAACCGATCACTGCTAATCCGTGAATTACTATTTGATAACAAATGAACAACAGGCGTTTCATAATTCAATTTCACTCAACTATTTTTTTAGAGACACAAGATATGAGTGTTTTTTTGAAATATCTCCAACTAAGCAACAACACATAGCATAATACAAATGTCACTACTGCAATGATTAATTCATGAGTTAAGTTTTTTCCCAGATAATACTGTACCAGTCGTAAAATAATTAGATGCATAAAATAAACATCAAATGAAACTTCACTCATATCAAAAACAAGTTTTGATTGAGTATTTTTGGCAGCTGTAAATACTAAACAAAATAATAACACTGTACCTAAGATAACTAATGGATTTGTGTAATCAAGAGTTGCTGTTATGCCGTGTACTGTGAAACCTTTTTCACTTATTTCTCGATATAAAAGTCGAACTAATATAATTAGAAGCGTTAAGAATGCTGACAGTAACATCCACCAATATTTCACAACAGAAGCTGTCCAGATATTTAGATACATATGTAACCACTCACCAAGTAAAAAATATCCAAAAAAAGATGCATAGTACAAAATAGTACTTTGAGAAACAGCCCAATAATATGTTGACCCTGAAATAAAAAGCAGTAATAAGAATGGTCTGGACAACCGATGTCCTCGCAGCATAAGTAGTAACACTGGGGCTGCTAAATAGAGTATATACAACACCTTAATAAAGTAAAAAATGAAGTCAGGTCCTGCCGTAACCTGATCCAGGTTAAATAGTCCCAAAAAAACCTCGGGTGATTGTTTATACCAAATAATATAGACAATCGACCAAAATATGGTGGGTAATACTATTTTTTTAATACGGTTAAAAATAAAATCAAAAAAACCATTCCAGCTTGCTGGAATTTTTGAATCTGAAAGCAACAAGAAGCCACTCAACATCACAAACAGTGGAACCCCAAATGTCGAGACAACTCTAAAGTAGACTAGAAATCCCCAGTCAACATTTGAAGGTGATAAAAATCTACCAAAGGAAGTTGCATGTAGCAAAATGACTAAAAATGAGGCAACTACACGCAACAAATCGAGTTGGGAAAACCTAGAGTGGTCTCCTTGCTTGTTTTCCGAACTATTTATTAGTTGCATGTTATGGTGTACTGTTTGCATGAATCCAAACTGGATTTTTGGCAATTACCTTGGAATATATTGGGCATTTTGGTTCATGAGCACCTGACAGATATCCAGTGCTCATTAAAAACTCGCCTACAATTTCTCCCCCGGTAAATCTAAACTGTTTTTTGAAAAGTATCACCCAATCTTTTTTTGATAATTGCTGATGCAAATCAAGCCAATTTTTATAAGATCCAAACTCAGATTGCAACTGCAAAATAACTTGAGCGTTATGTATTGCGGCGGCAATTTTTAAGCGATTGCGAATGATTCCTGGATCTCCCAGTAACCTTGCGATATCTTCTGTACCATACCCTGCTACTGTTTTCACATCAAAATTAGAATATGCAGTCCTAAAATGGCTTTTCTTCTTTAAAATTGTAGTCCAACTTAAGCCAGCTTGGTTGATTTCTAAAATCAAACGCTCAAATAAGTCATTGTCATCTGCTATTGGAAAACCATATTCACAATCATGGTACTGACGATGTACATCAGTCTGTTGTAGCTTCAAAACTGCACTGCAATATGTGTCCGACATAAAATGTAGGTAAATATGATGACAGCAGCATATCATCAATTATTTGACAGAATAAACCTACTAATTAACCCATTTAAAACAAGAAAGGCCTGGTTCTCACGAACTAGGCCTTTCTCTTTTACTCGAAATACAGATTTACTATTACGCGCCCAGGTTCTCCTTGACCCGAGTGGTTTGACTGTCAGGGTGCCCCGTCACCAGGAACTCGAACGCATCGTAAAAAATGCGTTCCTGGATGGAGACTTTGACGTCATCTCCATCAAGCCTCATGTTAAAGGTGAAGCCGCCGAATTCGCTGCTGGAAGCTTCCAACATTGCAGGAGTCAAATGCCCATAATTAAACAGGCTCGCGGCGAAATGCCGTTCGATCATGACTGCTTGAATCGTAATCCCAGCCTTTTCAGAGACCTGTCGCTTAATACGGCGGTATGCCGCTTCAAGCTCGCCCAGTCTGTCGGAGGTATTCTGGGGCGAAAAATCTTGCCCGTTGAACCTAATCTTGCCATTATCAATCGTGATGTCCATGCCTTACTTACTCCTCTGAAAAAGAATATGGCCTGCCTGTCATCTGATGACATTTGAGCAGGGTGGTAGATAGACAACGTCTCGCTACTACCCTACTCAAAAAAATAGTAATAACTGTGAAAGAGCAAAAGAGTTACTTCTTCTTGCCGTTTAAAATAGGTGATACCTAAATCAACAACCCAGAAGAAGGGCTATTATAGCAAATGGAAAAATGGCCGGTTTGTAGTCACAATTTCAAGTATTATTGCAGTTTTCTGCCACGCAGCAGTGTGACCGTCGCAAATAATCTTACCAAGGTGTGCTTGATTGGAGATTGCTTCACTCGTCGAAATGATGAAAAAACCACAAATTTCCAGTCATACAGAGCTTTGACCTTTTCAGCTCGTAAACGCATCGCCAGATCCACGTCATCCGGCAACACATACTCCTGATTACAAATAGATTCATCAAACCCACCCACAGTAGTGAATGGTTTCTTTTTGATTGCAAAATTTCCTCCAGGAAACTGGTCAACGCCTGTGAATAGCTTAAAAAGCCAGTGATGCACTAAAAAATACCTCAGTTTATTAGTGACAAACTCAGGCCAAAAACCATCTTGATCGTAGATATATGGACCTGCTATTAGATCAATTGTGCGATCGTTTTGAAATGCATTACAAATTTTTTGTAGCTGCTTGGCTGGCAATCGACAATCAGCATCTACAAAATATAAAATGTTAGATTTTGCTGCCCTAGCTCCAGTATTTCGTGCAACTGTGGCACCAGGTTTTTTTTCAGTAATCAATTGCACCGGCCATTTCGCAGCAATTTTGGCTGTCACATCACTAGAATTGTTATCCACCACAATAACTTGATACTGAAAATCTGTGACCTGGGCAAATATTGATGCCAGACAAGCATTAATATATTTAGCTTCGTTGTAAGCGGGAATAATAATTGAAATTTGTGGAGTGGTTCGCATTCAGACCCCAAGCAATAAGTTCATCCAATACCCAACTTTTTGAAAATCCATCACCCAATCGTCGCCAATTTTATTGCAACAGGGAGTTTTAATACCATAATATGGCCCATTCAAATTGCCATCGACATTGAACCTAAATAGCAGCCCCTGATAATTTAAATTGGTTTTTAAAATCTCCGGTCTTGCCAGCAGTTTTGATTTAACCGCTTCAGTACTATATTGCTCACCCTTTTTCCATAACTCTTCTGGTCCAACTGACAGCCAGTAATTAAAAACACTACTGTTTACGGATTCTACGGGAGTATTTAAGAGATATTCGCTGCCAATTACCTGAGAATCAATCGTCTCGATACAGCTTTTGAAGCTGTGATATCCGTAAAATAAATCAAGGGTAATTTTGATGAATTGTTCTGGGTCCTGCAATCTGCAGCTTTTATCCAAGAAAAGTGTCAATACAAATCGTTTGTCATCATCCGTGGAGTTCCAGATATATTCAACAATTAGTATCTCGAAGGCTTCTTTATTTAAATACTCAGCAATCTCATCCACGGTTGGTCGTGCGGATGCTACTGAAATAATCCAGGCGTCTTCGTATTTTCTATCTTTAGCAAACTGGATTACATCTGGTTTGGCAGTTATTACCTCGCTAAGTAGAGATTTGAGATTTTGCATTACCATGCTTAAGCTAAAACCGTACTGTATCTCTCGATTTCATAGCCAACAGATGCATAGCTATCATCATCTCTCTTAACATCACAAGTAAGGTTGAGTTTGACACGATCGAGTGTCTGAAATTCACCAGAAAAACCTTTGTACAACATACTGTTGTAACTCATGCCGTTAGAAACTCGTACTCGGTATAAATTAAAGACCTCTCTGAGTCCTGCCACATGCTGAGTATCATGGGTAATGGTCACTTCACAACCTTCTTCCAACGATGATCGACGGACATTAACTGTGCATGCTAAGCCACCACCAGATCGCATAATACTGACTCTCAATTCTCTTCTATCAGCACTTTCACTAATGTTTGATAAGTCATAGCTATGTGAAGCGTATGCACCTTGTTTGGTATAGACAACACGCATACCGCTGCTTGAAACCTTTACCGGAGTGGAAGTACTCCACATAAATCCTACTAGTGCGACTGCGCACATTGAGTGTGGTTGCATGATTTACCTTAATTCTTTAGTTATTCTTTTAATATACAGACAAGTGAATTATAGCCTATTCCACCCAAGGTGTGCTAAATTAATGCTAACTATTGCAAAAAACAGCAGTACCAGAAAAGCACGAGGCAAATCTTCTCGTGTCTACCTAGTTGCTGAAGGTCAGTGGCAAGCAAGCTAAGTTATTTCAGATAATCCACTTACTCTTACAACTAAGACAGAGTTTTTAAATACCAATTATTGAATAATTCTTACTCCGCCCAAATCCTCAAAACTAAAACTATGTTTTTCGTGAACTGTCCCAATAAATACATTATTTCTGGGCACATGATATCTAATTGCGTAAGCCTTAACTACCTCTGGTCCGAAAGGTAAGTCCGTCTCGATATCTAAGTTAATTTCTAGATTCTTAAATACTCTGGCAGATTTGAAAAATGCCACATATTGCTCGAAAGTTTCAGTCCACTTTTGGGCCACAGCCACATCTGGTTGACAAAATACCACCGTAATTCTTCTGCTGGTTTCATTCCGCCGGATGTATTCCAAGGAATCATAAAGCTTGGTAGGAGAATGGGCGAACAAAATAATTCTGGGACCAATGACATGATTGAGCCAAGTCCCAATCCGCTGGTTTAACCAAGGCCAAGTTTTTGAATATTTGAGTAACGCCTCCAGGACATAATCGCGATAAATCATGGCCTGAACTAAAACAACTGCTGGGACAAAATAAACCGCGAAGTATAAGACATTTTTAGGATCAATCATGATGTTGCCCACAATGCCAGCAATGGTAGCTCCAGCCGCCAAAAAAACATACAAGATAGGCCCTTGATAGGTCCGCTTCAAATCAGATCGGTTTTCCCGCAAAATTAAATTCCCGATGGCAAAAAAGGTCATCACGCCTAAAAAGCTAATGGTGTAAACCCCAGCCAATGACAATAACTCTCCACCAGTCATGACCAAAATAGAAAGACACAGCAAACCAAAAGCCACTATGATTCTAGTAGAATTTTGGTTTCGAGCTTTTAATTTTGGCAGCAAGATGGAACTCGGCAAACAGTGATCTAAAGTCATCCGGTAAAGCAAACCCGTGGCCCCCACAAAACTGGCTAGCACCGCTCCTGACAAGACCAAAAAAGCGTCAATTACCACCAAATATTGCAAGCCCTTACCGCCCAGGATATTTGCAGCTTCTGCCAAGACAAAATCTTTTGATCCGGCTATCTCTGGCAAACTCAAGCTAGCTAAGACAACAAAAGTGATTAATGGATTAAAAAACCAGACTCCCATCAACATATTTCGGAGGGTATTTCTAAAGACACCGGGCTTTTGCTCTTCCACAAAGTTGGCACTGCTTTCAAAGCCAGACACACCTAGAAGTGAAGCGGCAAAAGCCAAAAACAACAACTTAGCAGCTCCCTGCTCTGCAAATAAAATATGGGTGGCCTCTAGATTAGCTGGAATCAGCCCCCAACCTTGGTTGATCACTGTGATAATGCCATAGCTAATCACCAAAAACATGGTTAAGAGATGTATCCCAAAAATCCCCTGGGCCACTTTAGCACTGTCTTTCACGCCCATGATGGTTAGGCCGGCAAAAAAGATAATAATCACCGCTGTCAGTGGTAAAACTGGCACACCAGTTAAAACTGTTTGCAGATAGGCACTAGCAGTTTTAGCAGAAATCACACTAGTGGCCACATAGGACAAAACAGTCATCACTCCAGCGATGGCAGCTGGTGATTTACTAGTGGCATTCAACAAACAATTGTAAGCTCCGCCATTGAGGGGCAAAGCCTCAACCACTTCAGTGTAAACGTGTTTGTAAAAAAACAGCACTCCAACAATGGCAAAAAACACAAATGGGGCATAGGCGCCCGCAAACAAAATGGCGATACCAGACACATACAAACAGGACGACAAAATATCGTTACCCGCGATAGCTGTTGAGGCTAATTCAGATAGCTTGAGATGCTCAGCTGGTTTAACTGAGCTGGACGATGGCTGGGCAGACATAGGGTCCAGTATGACGAAGAACTTTTCAAGTGACAAGCGGATTTAAATGTGAAGACCATACTGCATTCAGATATCAATCGAGAAATTTACTGAGTAAAACACTCCATGTGTTCCTTTTTTAGGTTTTGAAAAATTTCCTGAGCAATAGTAGCATGACCTTGAACGCTTGGATGTCCATCAGCTACGATTTCATTCCTTTCAATAATATTGGGAACTGTAGCAGCGAAAGTAACGTTGTGATACCTTTTTTTTAGTTTAGGCCAGGCAAAAAATGTTTCATTTTGAATAAAAGTGAATACCTTCACTTGGTCATGCGGTATCCAAGAGAAGAAATCATCATAATACGTTGTCAACACACTCGTGTAAAACACGTCATGTGAGTATAATTGGTTTACTCGCATATGAGCATCATCCGAACACTGTCTAGCCGCCACTGCTTTTGAGTCATCGTCTGGGATCGACTCCACCTTTTCTTTTAGACATTGGTCAATAATGGGAGTCATGACTTCGTTATATCGAAAAAATCCAGTTGAACTTTCAAACCAAATCACTAAATCTGGGTTATATTTCCTACCGGTTCTTTTGAATCGTTCAACGATATAAGGCACGTCATACCCAGCTACTCCTAGGTTCAAAACTTCAAAACGCTGCCACTTGCAGTCAGAGGTCATTTCCTTATTTAATGTGGCTTCCAACTGCTTGGGCCAACTATCAGAAGTGTTAACGTACAGTCCGTACGTAAAAGAGTCACCGAGCGTTATGATCCTAAAAACATTAGGGCTTTTCTCGACGTTATGATTATTTTCATCATTTAAACCATCATCATTTATAGTATACCGAGCGGAATATGGTAACCAACTTGGGTGGTCTTCATATTGATTCCCAGGAGCTGGTTCGTAGTATTGCGAGAATGCCGTGTCAGTCGGAAAAATAAGATTATGCTTTCTGATAACAACTGGAGTCACCGCTTCATCCCCCAGTACTCGTCCGTACTTCAGTTTAGTATGGTAGAACCACAGGAGAAAAATACTGCCAACAACAATTTCGATTGTAACCAAAGTGAACAAAAAGAGGTGCTTTTTGGAGAGGAACTGCTCAGAAGTTGAGTTTGGTGCGAGATGGGACAGAAAATTATCCGGCATTTTAATAGTAAGAGCTGTATGTGTCCCATTACTATATATCTACAAGCGAAATATGTAAGGATTGCTTTGCGAAGAGGGCGGAAGGAGAGGTCGCTGAATGCGACATTAGGCATGCACTCCGTGCTTGCCGGCAGGACCATCTTTCGATAGTCACTCACCACATCCATCAACGCTCGCCAATTCTAGCTTCGCTAGACTGGCGACCGTTGCGGAGCATGTGGGTCTGGAACCCTGTGTCACTATAACACCATGCTTAGTCTAGAGGTGATTATACGAGAAATGAGACAAATGAGACAGTACAGTAAGATCAAATTTTGATCTCAAACTACGAAATTAACTGGCATCAAGGTATTTTAGGTAACTATAGCCAAATTGTGTCAAAGCATGCCCCGCTCCAGAAGTGCTATTGTATGTGGGTACACCGGTTCGATATACCATTATTCCTAAGTTAGTTAATTCTGGCATTGGGTTGAGTAGTTCAATTATTGGCTTCATAACCAGTGCTGTTGGACTCTCCGCGCTACAAGTCTGTGGGTTTGGAACACCTATGTGTGGCGCAAGTATTGGACTTAGTCTAATCTCAGCTGTTTTGCCAAACTTTGCTCTACAGTTTCTCATTAGTCACGGCTTAAGCATTGTGTTGGTGACAATGATTATCCAGCTCATTGGTCTGTACAGCATGAAATGTTTCAAAATCAATCACTTGCAAGCTTGTGATAATAAGAGTGGAATTGATTGATTTTCTATCTAGCACAGCGCTCAAAAGCAGGTAAGTGCATTTCTTTAGATGCTTTGGCTAGAGAAATGAAAACAGTTTTAATGTCTTCATACTGAAGTTCTGGAATCATCCTTTGATACAATGCATCGTTATCAATTTCTGCTGTTACTCCAACTTGGCAAACTTCTTGCAGAGTAGCTGGCAGTGCACCTACTTGAGTTGTGTCTTTAGGAATCTCAACTCCATATTTATCAAACAAAGCTAAGAGCATTGAAATGTGTTGTTCTTCTGCTCGTGCAATATTGATGAATGGTTTAACTGAGCCAAATTTTGCCATGGTAGCTTGATAAGTCGCTAATGCTTTACGTTCGTCAGCTAAGGCTAGGTTAAGATATTCAACAGTTTTCTCGTCTAGCTTGGAAACTGGATAATCAGCATCTTCAGCTAACAAACAGCCATCCATAAGACAATTTTCTTTGTTTACTTCTTGTGCTGATTGGCTACCGTTCATTCTGCCTTTTCCACCCCCTTGACCACGACCATAACCAAGAGGACCATAATTTTCTGCTACTTGAGTCTCCTGTGATTTTTGTTTTTGACTTTGGTTTAGCCACTGAAAGGCTACAACTCCCAACAAAAGAATTACAAAAAGCGACAAAATGGGGACAATTGGCAACGAGGACGCTGAGATCTGGACAGATTTTTTCATAAATTCTTTCTCTTTTTATTTTGTAAAATATTTATACAACCAACCGAACATACTTTTGGTTTGACTTTCGTTTACAACAGTGTCCTGTAATTGAGTATTTTGTTCTGTCAAATCCTGAATAGTTTCCTCAAGCATGGCGATATCGCTCTGGTTTGCTAATTGAGTTTTTAATTCAGTAAGTTGCTCGATACGCAATTGATTTTCTTCAATTTGTTTTTCAACATCCTTCAAAGCTTTATAGTCTGGTCCTATTAGGGACTTTAAAAGACCTTTACGATTTCCTACTTGATCTAGTTGAGCCTTGACTTGTTCTTGAGCTTGTTTTTGTTGTGTGGCGATTTGCTTAACTTGTTCACCAATACCACCTTTCATGGTTTTATTGGTTAATAACTCTTCAACCTGATTGGCCACATCACTCATCTTTTCTTCTGCCATGTCGTTGCGAGGAGATTCGTTTTTTGCAATTCCACTACCTACGACAGTGCTTGTTTCTTCTTTTGTTTCCACTTTAAGTTGTGAATCTTCACCCTGGTTTTTAGTTTCGATTTGATTCTTCACTTGCATTGTTGGTTGAGAAGGAGCAGTAGTGGTTTTTTGTGTACCAGCGCTAGTGCCTTGACCTGCAGATCCTTGACCGACGGTGTTTCCAGCTCCCCCATCGCTATCGCTGTTTTTTGCAGCTTGAACAAATGTTACAAGAGATAAAAAAATCACAGTAGCTAAAAAGATTGATAAGTATCTGTTTTTCATAATTTTGCTCCATATTTAATGTTAGTCTTTATTTATCTCTTGTGCAAAAGATATTCGCTCAGTTTGTGAGAGTTGCAAACAAAAAAACAACCTGTTACACGGCTGTAGAACCGCAAAATGTTCAAATCAAGGAAATTTAGCAAGCCCCATCAACCCATTCAGCGGTAATAGAAGGGTCTATCAGGACATTTTCGAAACTTGCGGAGCATGTGGGTCTGGAACCCTGTGTCACTATAACACCATGCTTCGACTAGAGGTCATTATACGAGAAACGAGACAAATGAGACAGTACGACAACTATCGATTTTACGATAGTCCCATCAAGTTTTCAATTTAATCTCATCATCATCCTCAGTCTCTTGTTTTTAATTCATACATTTTTGGCATACCAACTTTTTAAGTGCAACTAATGAATTAAACTGCGAAAAAATTCCTGTATCTTGATTGCTGACACTACCCATGATGTACTACTTGATATGGCATTGTCCGAGCAAATTTTGCACTCAAAACAGCAAGTTAAACAATATGCTGTTGGAGGTATTAGCCAGTTAAGTCAAATTATCGATGCAGGGGGCCATCTAGACACAACAAGGCCAGATAAACTATCGCAAATTGCTGCTGAAACCAAGCAATTCATCTCAGAATACCTTGAAAATGAATCACTCCCAGTGTCGATGAGAAGTGAGGTGTTGTGTGTGCTTAAAACACTGTTGACTATTCCAGCACCCGCTGATCAGGTTGCCTACTTACAGAGAATTAGACCGCTACTTGAGGAAGCAGCTGGCAATGAAGTATTGTCAAACAGAAAAAAAGAAGCTGAGAATATCAAGGTACATGAGGCAATCACTGGTCTTGAGAATTCAGGACAAAACAGTGAGTATTGCATGATACCACTGATGAATTTCTTAAGTGACACAAAGCGACAAAAACAAATTGAACCGTTTGTGACTGACAGTCTGGATACCTGCCTGGAAAAAGAACATGCGACGGCTGCTGCCATTTTTCTAGCTATTCCAGAAAATCAAGTAGGCAGAGACAAAGAAGTGGCACAATTGCTCGAGACAATCAAAAAAAACAAAAAACGTGCTGAAGACCTTCGCCTATCACCATGGTGGACATACGCAGCCCTGGTTTTTTTCGCAGATGAAAGAAACAGAAACTTGGATAGTGCACTATTTTCAGACACTGTGGACAGCATTGACGAAACGTGTGAGCGAAAACAACTTGATGAGAAACTCTCTGAACATATCTGTGCATTTTTGGTACAGAACACCAATATGGAACAATTTTCCCGGTGGTTTGATGCAGTTATTCAAACAAGCTCTGCTTACTGGGTTGTTCCCAACAATTTTTTTAACCATCCCGATGCCTGGAATGGAAACGAACAGATAGCGATTGAGTTGAGAAAAAAAGCTATTGCAGGTAATCAATGGGGTGTGTTGATTCAACAATGCACCAATCCGAAAGTTCCAAAGCCGGGAACAGTTGCAGGTGAAGAACAATACGAAAGCAATATCATGGACGAGATTGTTCGTGATGAGATACGAGGAAGACACGGTAACGTAAATGACGCAGTCATACTGAGATACATGGCACATCCCGAACACCATGTGGATATCTATGATCAGGATACTGTCAATCAAACAATAGCTGCAAATCTAGAGGGTGGCACAGATACTGACTATATGGCAGTTGTAGATTTTTTTAATGAATCAAATGTCCAAAACTTTTCATCAGCCACAACTGATATGGCAAATAAGGTGGTCAATCGAATCTCTGACCATATGCTCCGTGCCAAATCGCTCGGTTTGCTCAGAACGTATCTAACTGATGAAACCTTACCAACTACACTACTAGAAAGTGTGCCCGCAGATTTAGTCATTACGGTCGTGGCATTTAAGCTACTCGGAGTTGACGAAAATGTAGTCAGATCTTGGCAACTTGATGAGGAAAACATTACTTCACTTTTACCCAGCCTAATTCACTTAGCCGAGATGCCTGCAAATAGAAACATGTTTGCCGACATTGCTCTTCCATTCGTGCCTAGAACCAGAGAAAGTGGCAGAAAAGTATTGGTCGAAAAAATAACTCAATGGCTCAATAAATTAGATTTTTTGAATAAAGTTCCCAAGGAACTTGGTGGTAAAGAACTGGTTGAGGATCACTTAGAGAACATTAAGACATTGCAAAAAGAGCACGCTATCTCTGACGCAACTAACACCATTGATCTCACGGTTTTAAGAAAGTTTCAAACAGAGTTGCAGAGCATGGGGGGTCAGTTAGTTGAGAAACTCACTCAACTCATCAGACTTAAAGAAGGCATCTCATACGCACAGGTTGAGCAGTTCATTAAGGACTGGAATGGCGATATTTCCTGCGTCATCATCCTCTCCGCCCATTACAGCACCAGCTATGACGATGGTTTGACGTACTTAGGACAAAAAATCACCGAAATAATTGAGGGTCAGGCAGAGTCGAATAGATATGATCTCTCCAATCAACTCACCAAACAACAACTGCAACCATTACTGCGAAACCCAGAAGTAATTGAGCAGGAAAAAGCCATAGCAGTCTGGAAAGATCCAGCGTATAGTTTGAAAATTGAATCAAGCCAAGTAAAAAAAGCTGCTGTATCAGACTATGATCTGACACAAAAAGTGTCCGCAGAACTCCGACAAAGAGTTACCACCCAAGGACATTTTCACGCAGAAAAACTGCAAGAATTAATCGTCGGAAGTACCAGTGTAGAACAAGCCCAAAAGATTACCCAATTGATTACGGCATGTGTCCAAATAAATACTGAACAACCAAAAAACCTCATTGGACAAGTAGTGCAAGAACTCAAGCAATCATCACTAAGTAAAGAGCGCCAAACACTAATAATGGGTTTGGCACAATTACTACGCGAGATATCCCTTGGAAGAGAGAGCGCTTCAAATCTAGCCAACACTGCACAAAAACTTGTTGCCAAAATAACGAATGAATGGCCGGAACTAGCAGAAATTGACCTGATTAATCAAGACCTCAAAGTCTACGTCACCAACGAGTTTGATGCTGCTGATAAAGAATCTGCGCAAGTATCTCGCGCAGAACTATTTGTGTGCTACACCACGGATAATCCCAAGACTCTTCTGGAAATTGGCCGTTATCCAAACTCCGGTTCATGTCAAAATTATGAGTCGACTGGAAGCTACAACACGGGTTTGCCAGGCTATGTGTTCGATGCGCACATCCAAGCAGCATGCATCTCAAGCGTGACACTCCCCGATGTTCTACAAAATAATCCTGAAGCATTAACCAACGCTTCCCTGTCTGACGTAGATCTTAACCTCGGCACAGCGCAGCTGCGACTCGAAAGTGGTAAAACATTCGCTGTGAAGATATCCAAGCCAATCGCCCGCAAGATGATACTTTTAGCATCCTCAACAAATAACGAGCGTGCAGACATGCCAACTCTACTGGCAGAACCAACATATGCCGACCCAGGAGTAGCAGATGCAACTATTGAGCAGACATTGGAAGATACTATAACTGCAAAAAGGAGCGCCCTCTCCAAACAACTTGGACTACCAGTTCTAGGAAATACTGATGCCAAATCAGGTGGCTATATGACAACAATCGCCGGCAGTCACAACCCAAATGGTCACTATAATGACCTTGCATTTGGCTTACGTGGTGACAATGGTGAGAAATACGAAATTTCGCTTAAATAAGAATCCACGGCTACTCTTACCTCCATACAAGGCACAGTTGTGTTTCATCTGCTATTCCCTACTATGTCTGTGGAGCAGGTGCCAATATTGCCTTAAAATGAATTGTCAGCACCTCAATTAACTCATCTACCGTAGACACTTTATCCTCAGCAACCAACAACGTCAAATCAGATGATATTTCTTCGGTGAAAACATAGCCATTATTAAGCAAAAAAGTGCCCATCAGAATGACTGACATTCTTTTGTTACCATTAAAGAAAGCCTGTCCTTGAGCAATTAGTACGTAATAACAAACTGCAGTCTGGATGCAATCATATGACAGCATCTCTGATCTATTGCGAACAGATCCAAGAATAGATTCAAGCGTGCCTTGATACCGAGAAGTAAATGGAGGGAGGGGCTCAACTTCTGAAGTTTGAAGCTGCAGAAACTTTCTGAATCTCTCGTAGATACTCTCGCACTCTTGGATATTTAACCATGTCCACTGACTTTTGAATTTCACCTCTGTCATATGAGTCTAATTCCAGCAATGTTTTGGCGTGTTTAGTCATCACAGCATCGGCATTACATTCGATATTACTTCGCTTGTGGACTGTGAATAGATTTCGAAGAATAGTTAGTAATTTTTTCATTATTTTCAATAGTTCCAAAGTGTGGTTGGAACTTTATTTTTTAGTATAGCTGTTTAACCAACATCTATACAACTCATATTGAGTTTGTTGGTGAATATGTGCTGTTTATTATATCAAAAGCAATCATTTTAATTAAAAATACAATAAATTTCATGGAAGGAAAGAGAGGCGCCTGCGGTGCATTAGGCAGGTGTTTTGTAGTTCCACACCCAACCAATAAAATAAATTCACTCGCCGGCAGGACTCTTCAATGGCTTCACCTCAACCTCGCCATCAGTTCTGCCCTCCTGCTCCGCTACGCGAAGCGAGCGGTTAGAGCGGAAGGAGAGGGACTTACCTTTCCAGGCTCAAATTTTAAATATTAGATTGGTATTCGCTTGGTGAGGTACCATGCTTTCTCGTCCATTTCATACTGTTTTCCAACACCTGCTCCGCAGGATTGAAAAACAGTGCGGAGCATGTGGGTCTGGAACCCTGTGTCACTATAACACCATGCTTCGACTAGGGGTAATTGTACACAAAGTGAGACAAATGAGACAGCACATTGAGCTGTTTCTGTAAATAGTTTTAGTGATATCCTGTTTTAGGATCGACGAATACGGGCAAGTGCTAACTTAACCAGCTCTGCCGTGACAAAAATCAAACTAGAAATAAGCAGCAATGAAGTAAACTCAGACATGCTTAAAGAACCAAACTTCAGTGAAGATTGCAGGGGAGGAAACCACAACGCAGACAACAATAATCCAAATGAAACTACAAATGCCGCAACTACTGGTTTGTTACTAAAGAAACCTAAAGTGATAACTGATTTTTTCAAGGACCGTAGACTTAGCATATTTAACAACTGACTGCATGAAAGTATCACAAATAAGGCTGCTTGTGCCTTTCCTACCCCAACCGGCAAGAAGTAATGGAATACACTCAATCCTAAAACAGTTGTCACCAAAGTGACTATTCCAATCAGTGGTAAAACTTTAAAATTTAAGATGTTTTCTGCTGGCGAACGAGGAGGATGCTTCATCGACTCATCTCGAGAAGGTTCTAAAGATAATGCGAAGTCGGTTATTCCACCTGTGATCACGTTCAACCACAAGATTTGTAGTGGTAATAAAGGCAATGGGTAACCCAACAACAATGCCATTAATAAAGTCACGCTTTCAGACACATTGGTCATAATTAAGAAAAAACTGGTACGACGCAAATTATTAAATTGAGTGCGTCCTTCTTTAACCGCCGCTACAATTGATGCAAAATTATCATCTGCTAAAACGATTTTGCTCGCCTCACGCGCTACCTCAGTACCACTGATGCCCATCGAGATTCCGACATCTGCTTTTTTAAGTGCTGGCGCATCATTCACCCCGTCTCCCGTCATTGCCACTACTGCCCCACCAGCTTGAAAAACTCCAGCTACTTTCATTTTCATTTCGGGAGTTAGCCGTGCCAATATTTGAGCCTGAGACAATACTAACGTCAGCTCTTGATCGCTTTTATTTTCAAGATCGCTCTGTGTTGCTACCAATCCAGCATCGTAGTCGGCTGTTACTAAACCAATCTCTTTTGCGATTGCCAAAGCGGTTTGAGGGTGATCTCCGGTTGCCATCACAATTCTAATCCCTGCTTGTTTAGCTTCTTGTAAAGCATCACTTACTTCCGGTCGAGGAGGATCATATAAACCTACCAAACCCACGAACACGCCGTTCTCAGTGGGCACGGTGTCTGAGGACAATGACACAGCAGTTTTCACTGGAAAACTTGCCAGGGCAACCACGCGAAGTCCAGATTTGGACAATGTAGTTATCTGTGCCTCAAACATGGCTTTTTCTGAGGCATCTATTTCTCGCTGAGTAGTGCCAAACTGTGCTTGTGAACAACGATCTAACACACCTTCAGGAGCACCTAGTATAAATATCTCCTTATACTGAGATGTTTGAACCAATGATGCTCTCAATCGCAGCTGTTGCTGGAAAGGCAGATTATCAAGCACTGTTGGCTGATGTATTGGCTCTAAAGCGTGAAATCCAGCCTTATGAGCTAATAGAAACAGAGCTTTTTCAGTCGGATCACCATAGATGGTAGAGAAAGCAATTTTCTCCTGATCTGAAACTCTTATTTGGTGACAAACACCAGCGATAGCTATCAACTTATTCAGGTGAAAATTATCATGCAGAAGCAAAGGCTCTGTTTGCTGATTAAAAGCCGCTTCCTCACTAGAGTTGAGCGAACTAACATCAATTAATGGCTGTCCCGGCAGGTAAATTGTGCGTGCTGACATTATGTTTTGCGTCAGTGTGCCTGTTTTATCGGTTACAATTATCGACACAACACCCAATGTTTCAGTCGCAGATAATTTACGCACAATGGCATTTTTTCTAGCCATACGCTGCGCCCCCACCGTCAGCACAATAACTAGAATAATTGGCAACCCTTCTGGAAGAGCTGACACTAATGTTGCAATTGTGTAAATACTAATCTCAGCAAATGAAAAATTTCTTAGGAAAAACCCCACAAAAAAGGTGATTATGGCACTCACAATCGCAATTGTGCCCATCTGTCGTGACAGCATAGTAATTTTTTGAGAAAAATGTTCTTGGCCTATTTCAACCGTTTCCAAACTCACTGCAATTCTTCCAAATTGGGTCTCAGCACCGATTGAAGTAATAACCGCTTCAACTGTTCCTTGTGTCAGCGTCGTTCCCATCCACAGCCTATTAAAGCGCTCAGACAAAACGGCCTGTTCATCTACCAAACCCATTTTCTTTTCTACAGGCTCAGATTCACCAGTCAGCGTTGCTTCATTGATATAACAATTCCTAGCAGTCATCACATATGCATCAGCAGGAACTTTATCGCCTGCCTGCAGGAGAATGACATCCCCAATAGTTACTTGCTCTTGAGTGATTTCAATCGTTTGACTGTTTCGCCGCACCAAAACCCTACTAACCAGCAATTGCTTGAGCGCAGCTACTGATTGCTCAGCTCGGTATTCTTGTAGAAACCCCATAATGCCGTTAATAAGTACCATGCCGGCAATCAAAATAGTGTCCAACAAGTGTCCAAATAAAAATGACAAAAGTGCTGCAATACTCATTAACACCACCATGGCATTAGCAAATTGTGATAAAAACAACCTCACTACTCGCAATTTCTTACTTTCTGGTAATCGATTGAGACCATGTGCGGCTTGACGTTTTTCAACCTCAGCTGTCGTCAAACCGTCCTCAGATGTTTCTAAAAAATCGCAAACCTCAGAATTGGAAAGGTGATGTGCTATTAAAAGTGATTTCACCATAAAAAATGTGTCTCTGTCAGGAAATTGAATTTATCAAATAAAATACATTTTAGAGGTTGGAATACAGTTTGAGGAGTACAAGTCTAAACTGTGCCAAAAATAAGGTATCATGAGATATGCTCACTTTATTTCTAATTTTAGCGAGCCTATTTGGACTGGTAAAATCTGCAGATATTTTTGTTGAACAGGCATCTGCACTTGCGAAACGATTTAAAATCAGTGATTTCATCATAGGTTTTACTATTGTTGCATTTGGAACTTCTTTACCCGAGCTAATCTCCACCATTTTTTCGGCTTTTTCGGGACACAACCAACTAGTAATAGCAAATATTATTGGTAGCAACCTGGCAAACTCAAGCCTAATCTTTGGCATTGTCGCTCTATTTCAAAACTTTCAAATAAAAAAAAGAGATGTTCATATCAATCTTCCACTAAACATAGCTGGTTTAGCAGGTTTTTGGGCAATACTAGTGGTAATGGGCTTCACACTCAATTGGATCGCAGGAGCTTTCATGCTTCTACTCTTTGCTCTACTAATAGTAATCTCTAAAAATTACAACCATTTTCAAACTACAAAAAAGAAATACGTGAATCTCAACTACTTAATGTTGTTTTTTTCGCTTTTTGCACTGATTGTTTCAGGAAAGGTCTGTATTGATCAAACTATTCATCTATCTGAACAATTACATATCTCTGAAACGATTTTAGGCTATTTTCTTTTGGCAATTGGCACTTCACTCCCAGAACTATTAACCACTTGGATTGCAGTTAAAAAAAGAAACGAAGCATTGGGTTTTGGGAATATTCTCGGTTCAAATATATTTAACTTACTATTCATACTAGGCCTAAGTACTTTCATTAAGCCACTACAACTCGCAAACTTTAAAGCTGAATTAGCTGTTCTAACCGCATTATCACTACTTGTGTATTATTATGCTATTTCAGGAAAAAAATACTCGTTCAGTAAAAAAGAGGGACTCGGTTTGATTATAATGTATCTATTATTCATTGGTCTACAAATCTACAAATCACAAACTGGAATTGTTACTATTCAATAGCTTTTTTCATCCCGAAATCAAGCATTCGTTAACAAAAAGCCGAGCTCACGTACCCTAGAAATATAACTCTCACTTTCGAACACTCTTTAAAAGTGGAATATTGACCAAACCAGCAATAATAGTCAGTATACCTGTTAAAACAAGCATGTGACGGAACCCATAGATCGTAATCAAATATCCCCCAATTCCTGCTCCCAATGCTGCAGAAATGTTTACGATTGACTCATCTATTCCCCATAACGTGGCACTTTTTCTATCAATTAAATATTTTGCAAATAAGACTTTATCAGCAGGACCAGCTAAAGCTCTAAAGATCCCCAGCATAAATTGGAACATGTATAAGTGCCAAGCCTGGGTGGCAAAGGAAAAAAGCATAAAAATAGTTCCTCTTGCTATATACCCGAATATAACAAACCAGATCTCATCCTTGAGACCCTTAATGTGGTCTGAAATTATCCCAACAACAGGCTCTAGCAATCCAAAAGAAAGATAAAAAATCAAGGAAGCAATCCCAACCTCAGTCAAAGTTACTCCACTGAGTTGTGTAATAAAAAAAATGCTTAACGTCGGAATAACAAAATTAGCCGCCAACCAAAAAAGCGAATGAGAGAGCAACAAAATTTGAGTGCCGTAAGAAAGCAAATTACCTGACAATTGTTTCTTGATTTTTTGCAGTTTTTTTGGCTAACTACTTAGTTAACAATATGATACCGGGTCACTCACTTGAATTCCATAGTCTCGTACTTGACTGCGTCGTCATAACGAGCAACCTTCATGGATACAGGCTGTAAAACAAGAAGTGACCTATTTCGGCCAAAATAAAGTCGACCGCATCAAGCAATAGTGGCATAAAGGACGGGTCTATCCGGACATTTTCGAAACTTGCGGAGCATGTGGGTCTGGAACCCTGTGTCACTATAACACCATACTTCGACTAGAGGTGATTATACGAGAAACGAGACAAATGAGACAGTATAAAAGAGGTGCCTTGTTTTATTAATGCATTGCAAAATGCAGATGTTCAATTTCAAAATGCAACTAGATTACTACGATAATTCATACCCTACTAGACTTTGGTAGTACATCCACAAAATTCCCATCAAGATCTTGTTAAATGCAACTTACTTGCATATAATAGCAGTTTCAGCCTATGGATTACCATCACCTTATAACTACACAGGCGGAAGTGCATAATCAAACACTATCTCAATTTGCAGCAAGCTTGGCGCTGAAAGTGCTCGATGACAGCCCCTCACTCTTATCATTGCTTTCAACAAACTTGATTGCTGAAAAACTGATTGTGATTAAAAACGAACCAGCACCAACTAAGCCTCGATTTAGCTTCGGATCAGCCAATACGGATTTTGGCAATGATTTTCTCCATCAATGTACTATTCAACGTAAAGTCTTATCTTGTCCAAATAATGACGAACACGTGGTTTTTTTGGCCTCTCTAAAAGTTTTAGAGCTAGAAAAAAAAGACTTCACTTACTCTCAAGTTCTTAAGGAACTGCTGAGAAAAAACCTACACAAGTTATACGATTTTTTGAGTGACGTTGAGTTTATTGGTCGCACCAAAGAAATTGAAAATGTATTGCGTGTGTTGAATTTAACTGAAAGAAACAATGCACTCATTATCGGTCCAGCTGGAGTTGGTAAAACAGCGCTGGCTAAAACTGTCATGCGAATGGCTGAGAATAAAGATACCTTTCAACTCTTCCCTGGTTCGGATACTCTAGAAGATCAAGTACTCAATATTTTATCTTCGTCTGATAAAAAAAACCTCTTCTTACTTGATGAAATCTTCTCATTTTCCACTGCGCAAATTAATTTTCTCATTGATAAAGCTCAAGTGATTGCCACTTCTAGTGAGACTTCTTATCGTAAGTTTGCCGCCGAACAGTCTGGCATCATTTCAAAGTTTGATGTATCAATTTTAAGTGAACCCAGCCCTGATGAGTTACGGGCTATTTTGTCTGTCCATCAAGAACGTATCACCACTCAAAATCACGTTCAGCATGCTGAGTCGGCGCTTGAGGAAATTATTAAGTTAACCAAACAGCACATTAGTGAGCTCTCATTCCCAGCCAAAGGTATTAGCCTCATGGAAGAAACTGCTCAGTTTGCCAGATCACAAAATGAAACAGAAGTTACGTCAGAAATGGTAAGGGTGGTCGTATCACAGAAGGCGAATATTCCCATCGCTTCTCTGACTAACTTTGACAAAAAAGACTTATCAGGTCTTGATGAGCGGATCCAGCAGCGAGTAAAAGGCCAAGATCATGCCGTAAAAAAGATTGCTCGCAGTATTCAGCGATCTAGACTTGGCTTAAATCGAAAAAATAAACCGATTGGCTCTTTCTTACTCGTAGGACCATCTGGGGTGGGTAAAACTGAGTTGGCAAAGGTACTGGCTCAAGAAATTTTTGGTGACGAAGACAATATGATTAGAATCGATATGTCTGAGTACTCTGAGCCGCACACTGTACAACGGCTCATTGGTGCACCTCCGGGGTATGTTGGGTATGAAGAAGGCGGTCAGCTGACAAATCCAGTCAAAAATAAACCGTACTCACTAGTATTACTGGACGAAATCGAGAAAGCTCATCCCAAAGTTTTTGACGTTTTCTTACAAATTCTCGACGACGGACGACTAACCGATGGCAGAGGCAAGTTAGTTGATTTTCGCAACACTATGATTATTGCCACCTCAAATGCAGGTATTGAGGACATCTTGGACTTGATCGAAGAGGGTAGGCAGCATGCGGAAATCGAAAAAGAAATCAAAGACATTATGCAGGACTACTTCAGAATTGAGTTCATAAATCGGTTTGATGACATCGTAGTCTTTAAAGCTCTCGATGTCCCATCTCTAGTTGGTATTGCAGACCTGCAAGTCAAAAAACTTGCTATCGAGTTGTATGCTAGAGGCATAACCTTGGAAGTGAAACCAGAAACACTCCAGCAACTAGCTGAGAGTGCGTATGATCCGAAGTATGGAGCGCGAGGATTACAACGTGTGATTCAAGAAAATCTGGAAAACCCAATTGTGGAAATGCTTATGCAAGATCAGATCCAGCCGGGGGGACGGATTGTGTACTAGGAGTTATCTCCCATAGTTCACCTTCACCTAATGCTCCTTCTTTAAACCGTTGCTTAGCAATCAGCCGAGTTGGGCCAGTGGCCACCAGAAATTTCACTACTCTTTTACCGTTTTCCAATCTTCTCACCCAGCCTAAATAAACGATCTCATCAAATAATGAGACGTGTGTTTGAATGAAAGCCTTGAGTTGTGTCTGACTTACAGGGTAAGGCAGGTTTCTCGGTTGCCAAGGTCTAACGATGACTCTGAGTTTCTTTCGTTGCATAGAATATCTTCTTTATGTCGCAGTAGCATAGTAACGCTCAATGAGCTTTGGATGAGCCAGAGCTTCTTGAGCCCACATTTTCACTTCGCGTGCAGTATTAAAAGAGTCGCTGACATCAATCATAGCGTTGGCGGGCAAGCTTCGCATAATTGCAGTCGAAACTCGATCAGTTGTTTGTACTGGAACTTTTGTGACTGTCTTGCTTTTTGGCGGAAGACCTCCTCCACCTCGAGTCCCGTACTCGACACGACGACGTGTGAGGAGCTTATTCACAAAACTAGATTTCATATCTACAATCGGCAATTTTTTCCCCTGTTCAACAATTTTCGTTGAAAATACCACTTTCTCTTGAGACAGTAATGGGGCGAACCGTTTTGCAGCCATTAAAAAAGTCCCTCCCACAAGTGCAGTAACAACAGTTGTAAGGTTCTCAGGAATTGCTGTTGTTGAAGCATTGCCTGTTTTAGTTACTGCTGATTTCTCTTTTAGGGCTATCTCGTTAATAACTTGAGTATGCCGGACTACAGAATCAGCTTTTGCAGGTAGATTAATGTGTTTTTGAGTTTTTTCCTTAGTGTCTGACTTTACCTGTTCAGCCCTAGCTACCTTTTTTATACCTTTTTTGCGAGCTATAAAGATTGATTTAACCTCTTTCTTTGAAGCCTCACGCACCTTTTTATGCACCTTCCGAAGGTCAACCAGTTGATGAGATTGAGTCAACACTTGCACAGAGTGAGTAGGTTTGGCTTTTGTGGCTTTTACAGCTACATTTAGCTCACGTTTTTTTTGAAATACTTGGTTAAGTTGTTTAGAAAACTCAGTTGAAGTTTTCACTACTGGAGTTTCACTACGACGATGGTTAATTTTAACCAAACTGTTTATAACAGATTCTTTTCTGATCAAACCATTAGTAGTGGAGTAACTCCCTCTTCGATCATTTCCTGATCGACTAGCAATTTGAGCTTCAGAAATTATTCGAGGCTTTCGCTTTTCTTTAGGTTTTGTGACAATTGGTGGAACAGCTTTTCTTTCTGCAACAATAGGGAGAGATATTTTTGGTGCTGATTCACTGCTGACGATAAAGATGGGAAACTCACGATGTTTTGGTTTTGAGAGTGACGAAATAGGTATTGGTTCTGGAGGAATAGACTTCCTAGTTGTGGGTACTTTATCATCACACTCTTTTGGTCTGGGAGCAATCGACGGTACTACTTTGCTAAAACGGAGTTGCTTGCTTTTTCTATCACCGCTGCTTCTACCAGATGCATTGAAAACAACGTGTGATATTGGTTTTTTCTTTACAACTTCTTGAGTCTTTTGTTCGTCTTTCTTTTGCAGAGTCTTTGTAGTTCGCAACTTAACTACTGAGCTATCAAAATGTACCCCTCTTAGTCCAGCACTTCCGGAGAAAACTGCACCAAGACTCACACCTCCAGAAGCAAAAGCTTGAGCAAAAAGAGGAATTCCTTGGCTGAAACCTACCCCACCAAGTGATTCCGCAATCCCTGAAAATGCAGTAGTAGAAAAAGAGGGTGCTGATGGGATCGATAGTTCAAACGAAAGATTAGCTAGCTGAAGATCAATGGGTGGTGTATGAGTCAAACAAAGATCAAAATGCACTGAGCCATCTGGCAATGTAATCACCACTCCGTGGTAGGTATCTTTATCGTGATATTCACTAAAATCCATATTAAAAAAATAATGTCCATACTCGTTGAGCTGCTTTGTTAAGTCTTCAATAAGTTGTCCAAATTTGTCTGTTACTGCTAGCTTTTGACTTGCAGTAGTTCTCTCCATTTGAGCAGAAAGAATGAATGCAATTTCATCATGTTGAAGCTCAGTCAATGGTTTGCTAGCGATTTGAGCCACAAATTTCTCAATATTTTTGGGAATCTCCACATCATGAAATGCGAGCATACCCTCAAGCATTTGTCTCGAGTTACCTGAAAGATCTTGTCTCTTTTTTCTTAGATTGTTTGCGAATTGATCGGTAAATTGTTTTCGACCTTTTTTTATTTGCTCTTGTTTCTCTGAACTCAGCTGTCTCTTACTTTGAGCAAAAAAAGCTTCAACAGGCGTTCGCTTGTGTGATTTAGAGTTACTGGTTTTTTTTGGTTGTATGTCGTATTCTGCAATTAGTTGCAATAGTTTGTGGACGACAGGGAACTCTTCTTCGGAAGTTACTGCAGCTAAAGCAAGCAATGCTTTGCGGTCATTACTAGTAGGATGCAGATTTATGGTCAGCTGTAAGTTATCCAGAAATTCAGGAATAACAAGTTGTCCATGGGTACCAACTAAAGTTTTAAAACTAAACTCAGATAAACCAAATGTGGTGTATAGCTTACGTAATTTTGCTTTCTTATTTTTTTGGGTTTCGCCCCGTAGCTGATCACTTCGAGAATAATCTATAAAGTGATCAACCACCACCTCGATGCGTGCTTCGTTGTTTTCTATTTCACCAAGTTGTTTCTTTTCCTTTCTCCCATTAATTCGATCAGAAACTTCCTTCTCTCTGGTCACTTGATCTGCTAATCGTGTCACACTTTGTGTAAATGGTGATCCTTGATGTAATAAACGGCTCGATCTTTGCTCTGGCAGCTTAGCTGCAGTACGTGAATCAAAAAGAATGCGTAAAGTATCCTCAGTCAAGATTGGCGAAATCGCCTCTTTACTAGTCTTACTATCAATCGATCTCTGATGCTGTTGATGAACTAAAAAAACTGGCAACTCATCCAGAGAACTAGGTGCCGAAGTTTCATTCCCCTGTGCTTTTGCTAAAGCATGTATTCTTGAAATAAGTTGTGAGGTTTTTTCCCTAGAAGGCGATATGTGTAAAGGGTAAACTTTATGCTTTTTGCCTCTAAAACTCAGTGCTTCTTGCACAGTTTTAACCTGTAATCCATAGGTAAGTAAAACCCTTCCCTCATTGTATCTAACACTTGGGGACTCTTGTACTAAGTATGGCTCCCCCAAAACAAGAGTTGCTTGGCTTGATGGCAACTCTTGTCTGGAGTGATGGTGAAAAAAGCTACTCTCTGGAGATCTCATTTGATACTAACTATTCAGACTTCCAAGAACTCCAAAGATCATTGCTTCAGTAATTTCTTCGATACGATACGTCGCAAAAGCTTCAATTAGTTGCTGTGCTAGTACTGGATCAGCAATTTCTAGTCCAGTTTCTGATTCAATTTGATGGAGGACCTGATGTTCACGAGAATCATGTCCGGCTTGGATACCAAGTGAATTTAATTGATCACAGTGCTTACATCCTTCATGGTCGTGAGGCATATGTTTTCCTGTTGTATATATAACTCGAGTATCTTACCTTAGATACTACTTAAATGCAACTCAATTGCATTTAAAATTGGTAGGGGCGTATAATAGTAGCTATGAATGCCAAACCTGACTACAAAAGTAAAATCAGAAAAATGGGACTCAAAGTGACCCCATTACGATTGTCATTACTCGAACACTTAACTGAGTCTGAGCTTCCAATTGACGTAGCTGCTTGTGCAGCATATCTAACTGCAAAAAAAGTCTCATTTGATCAGGTCACTATTTACCGCAATTTAGAAACATTTGTAAATAAAGGTGTCGCAAAAAAAGTTGATCTGCATGGTGGTAAGTACCATTACGAAAAAGCTTCAGATTGTTCGCACCTAATTTGTGATACCTGTGGGAAAATCGAGCACATCCACATGGAGGATAACCACGATGTAGAGCATGCTGTTGTGGAAAAGACTGGGTTTAGAATTTCTCAGCATGTCAGCGATTTCTTTGGTACGTGTAAGTCGTGCACTAGCAAACATGACTAGAGAGATACTTTAACTCCCACGAGTTCGATTATAGTGCTTTTGCAGCTGAGGAAGTCGAAGCACCTTGCTTTCTTGTACCGGTTAATATCGCTCATAAGTACTGGGCTTCCGCCGAGACTTCTGATCGATGCGGAAGGAGAGGGACTCGAACCCACGTTGCCCCGAGGGGCGCCAGTTTTCGAAACTGGTGCAATAGCCGCTATGCGATCCTTCCATATGTGCCAACAATCAATCAAAAAAAACTACCATACATCAACCACGTAATCGGTCGTATTGTATCTCAGCAGCATCCAAACCTCTAGCGTAAGCGGTTATAACTACTGCTGACCCAGCCTTGCCGTTGTCAGTTGTAGCTCACTCACCTGCCACAGCAACACGATGTTGAGTGCCAAGATAATTGCAAAGATCATAATCAGAGAGCCACCACCCAAGAAAATACCTCCCATCACTGCCACCATTGATGCACCAAAGGTGGTGACGATGTTATCCATGGCCACGCCCATGATCGCATCGCCGAGTCTGCCGGCTGGGTGGATGGTGAAGTTGTGGACCACAATCATCTCTCCCAAACAACCCACTATTCCGCTTAATACACCTGCAATGGTTACTGGCAGATGCCATAAGTGACTCAGTTCCATGATTGCGTGGATCATACTTTCTGCGGCAAATAGAATTGCTACACCAGAAAGTGCTAGCTGCAACAAGATTATTGGAGTAGCTAGTTTACGAAATAAATTTTCATCCTCAACAACTTCGGCCACGCTTGATTCTGCCCGCTGATTTTTACGAAATGCGAACAATAATAATCCACACAGTAGAGCAATCACTATTCCGACTGGTCGGGTGAGCTGATAAATATCACCAATTTGACCAACCGCCTCACCATATCGTCCAAACAAGACCATACTCACCGCCACCAGCATGGTTAAAATGCTCAGTGCCACGATTACCTTCGATGCGGTTTGAAATTCCTCTACGCTCGGTCTCACTTGGTGTTGACCAACTGGGCGTACCCTACCACCGGCTTTGACACCCGGAAACATGGCCAGGGATTTATCTAATGTATTCGACAAGTTTTGTCTCCAGACACACCAGGCTGCATGACCAATATTGTAGATATTTGAACCAAAAGTAGTAGCGGCCGCAATAATAGCGTAGTTTATTGCTCCAGCAGGATCTGTGTCGCGCAGTCGTAGACTCACCAAAGCCGCAACTATACCGAGGGCCATATCTGGAAATGCAGTGCCGAGTGACTGCAGTAAGCCACTCGCAAGCTGAGTACGTTCGCTCAAAATTTCGGTGGTTTCTTCGATTACTTTTGCAGCTGGTTGCAGCACTAAGATAGCACCAACTCCAATTATGGCCACTGCCACAACAGATTGTGCCCAAACCAGTCCGATCGTTTGCATCAATGGCAATAACCCATATCTCAGCCCAAACGCCAATACCAACACCATTGCCAACCTAATCCAGAGTTTATGCATGGAATTGATTGTAAATAACTTGCCTGGAAAAAAGAAGAGTGATAACCCGTAATCGGGTTCTGTGATAAGTAAAAAAGTGCACTCGGTGCGATTCGAACGCACGACCCTCAGATCCGCAATCTGATGCTCTATCCAGCTGAGCTACGAGTGCTTACTGCAGATGTCTATTAATAGATATCTAACGCTTGGTATTGTAACAGTCATGTGCACAGAGAGCAAACATTCATTGTGTTCCACTCCAAGAAAAATTATGGCGAAATAGTAGGCTCAAGGCTCTGAAACTCCTTAAATCGAGAACAAATAGTGTCTGACTCCGAACTTACGTAATCAAAAACAGCCGAAGAGATCATTCTATGACCTGCTTTTGAGGGATGACCGTCTGCAAGTTTATCTGACTTTTTTAATCCCGGAATCATCGGTACAAATATATGCTGTTCAGATTGACCTGCAAGATCACTTAATAACTTCTGATCAGCAGCAGACAACCATTTAAAACCAGCAATCCTGGTTGGGATACCTTTCGTCTCAGCAAAAAAATCAGCATAACTGCTTGTTACATACGTTGCTAACTCCTGATTTGAACGTTCCTTAACTATTTTCTCTGTAGCCAATTTCCAGCAGCTTAAGTAGGCATCTTTTCTGTTAATTGTTTTATCACCTGCTTCATACTTTTTTTGACATTCATCAATTAGGGGTAATGCCCATTCGTTATACCGGCTAATTCCTGAACCAGCTTCAAACCAAATTACTAAATCAGGATTATATTTTTGACCAACCAACTTATAGCGTTCGAAAATATATCGAGCATCATAACCAGGTGCCCCTAAATTAATTACTTCAATTTTCTGAGCCCCACATAATTTTTTATCTATCTCATTCAATTTGTCTTCCAATAACTCTGTCCAATTATTCTGGGTTGAAATGAAGTGTCCATATGTGAATGAATCTCCAAGTGTAATAACTCTAAAAGTCTGCGGGTCTTTCGTTTCTTTATAGTTAAAACGATCATTCAATCCATCAGCATTGTGATTATAAATTGCAGTTTCTTGCAACCATTCTGGCTTATCTTGGATTACCTCGTTCGCAATCAATCCATAAAAATAATGAAGCTCTGGTCGTTCAATTTTTATTATATTTTCAGGCTGAATTTGAGCCATGTATTTTTTTGCATCAGATACTTTTTGTGCAAGATAAAATTCATAACCCATAACCGCCAGTAGCCCAAAGGTACAGCTTTCCAACAGGAACATCACAACTAACAATCTTTTTTTACTGATTTCTTTTAACTTAAATGTGTTCATTGCAAGACAAGAATTTTAGGAATAAAGATCATGACACCAACTACCGCTGCAAAAAATGCCATTACCAATACTGCTCCAGCTGCAACATCTCTTGCTCTTGTGGTTGAGCTATATCCTAGATGTAATTCATCTCTCATGTGATTTGCCACATCCTCAATTGCTGTATTCACCAGCTCCAATGACAAAACGGCTCCAATTAATATCAACACTGCAAACCATTCTGTCTGGCTAATCTTCAGCCACCAACCAAGACCCATTACCACAATAGTGGCAGCTACATGGAACCTAACATTTCGTTCGGACAAGCCATCAATAATACCTCTACCTGCATAGTAAAAAGCTTTAAAAAATTTCCTTAGCTGAATCATACAAACAGTTTAGCATGCTGTATCACCTAGTTACACAAGCTAACTACACCTCTCAATCTGATTCGAATTACTGCATGATCTCGACGGATTGATCAGTGGTAGTTAAGATGGCTGCAGCGGTCGCGGCTACATATTTTGAACAAATAAAATCTTGATTTTGCTGTAAATATGTAGTAACTGCATTAGCAATTTTCTGATGACCACCTACATTGGGGTGGTGGTCAGGAAATTTATCCTCATCGGCAAAACCTACCAGCATTTCATGGCGAACTTGATCAAAGCCCTTTATGTACTGATTTTTCATAAACTGAGTGTCTTCCGTCCATGCGTTAAGAGATGAAAAAAGCATAATTGGCGTATCCGCATATTTTTCGAAAAATGTGCGATATTTATCACCGATCAGCTTTCTATCTGCAAAAGTTAATTGTCGACTCATCACCTGGTCACTCACCTCAATTGAACACTGTATCTTCGCTGCCATGGTGGCGATAGATTGATCCTGGTTGACCATACGCTCTTCGCAAGCAGCTCGAAGTGCGTATTCTCGTTCATTCATTCTTCTAAAACCAGATCCACTCTCATACCAAATAATCAAATCAGGACGATACTTCTCACCAATTAATTGATATCGCTTCGCAATATATTCAACACCATAGCCATAAACACCCAAATTCAAAACCTCAATCTTTTTCGCTTTACAAATTTGAGTATTTGTATTGAGGGCCACTTCAACTAATTCAGTCCAGTTTTCTGCGGTTGAAACAAATTGGCCAAAGGTAAATGAATCTCCAAGTGTAATAATGCGGAATGAATCAGGTTCTTTTTCGAGAGGATAGTCATACAAGTCATTCATGCCTTCACTGTTGAAGTGGTACGTTACCTTACTTTTCAGCCAACTGGTATCACTGGAATCATGTTCTTCAACCCGGTTAGATTTAGGCATATAAAAGTAACGCAATTCAGAAGATTCAATGCGTGTGACTTTTGTGCTATCGATTTTTGTTGTCAACTCAATTCTTTTTTGCTGTTGATATCGCTGCCATAGCCAAAAGCCAAAAAAACCAACAAGACAAAAAAGTGAGAACTCAAATAACAATACGGTGAAAATTAAAGCTTGCTTACGATGCATAATTGCAGGTTACAGTTCAGTCTAATTAATTTTTAACTACCAAACAAAACCAAGAGCCACATCATGCAAACAGTTTAACATGTTGCGTCACCCACATGCACTAGACCAAATGTAAAACTTTTTTTGAAAATAACAGTCCAATAATGTATAATATAGGACGTTCTTTAACAGTCACAACAAATCAGTGCGGATAGCATGAGGTTCATCAATTTATTGGCGAGCCGCACCTATCCGTACTCTGGATAGTATTTTTTTATCTACAATCAAATTGTGAGGAAAAATGACAAGAGATCAGTTCGAAGATAAGCTTGAAAAAATGGAAGCACTCCAAACAATCCTTGAATTTGCCGCGTTAGCAATCGGCATTATTGGCTTGTTGGGGTTTGCCAAACTCGTAGAAACTGAAGTTGCAGATGCGTTTGTAAAATACTGCATAGAATTGGTATACCTGTCCACTTGGGCTGGCATGCTGCTGAGTGCAATCATTGGAGCAATCAGTGCCAACAAAACCTGGAATTTGATGAATGATTCAGGCAGTATTTCTGCAGCGTCCGCGACACCCTCCTGGGATGAGATGGCTTGCTATTCGCTCGCCATCGTGGTGATACTCTGCACATTCTGGTTGATACAGCCAGGATTCACCATGGGAGATTATGTGCAAGGTCAGTTTGAACTGATGGGAATGCTGTTGTTTGGTTTCATCGCTGCCGTCCTCTGCTACATTGCAGGTGGCATGCGCCAAAACAAACGATTGGCTAAATCCCATGTCGCCTCCGCCAATTAAATACAAACCATTTGTTGTGACAGCCTGCGAAAGCAGGCTGAGTGTTTTAGAACGAAACCCCCTCGACAAAAGGCTGTGGGTTGCGAGCTTGCTTTTGGCAAGTTTTGCGACTCACAACTCACTGTCATTACAGGGGGTTTTGTTTTTATTGAGAGAACAATCGTTAACCGTCTGCAAGATATTTTTTATTTTTTAGCTTCGCTGGCAACAAACTTTTAGTTTTTTCTGGATACATCTCATATCCTTTTCCATAACTGAGTGACTTCATTAATTTTGTCGGTGCATTCCGCAGTTCTAGTGGAATTGGTAAATTGCTGTAGTGCTCCACATCTGCCAAAGCTGCATGCAAGCCATCATATGCTGAGCGATTTTTTGGGGCTCGTGCTAAATAGACTACTCCATGTGCCAAATTAATTCCGCATTCTGGATACCCAATTGTGTTGCAGGCTTGAAAAACAGCATTGGCTACAACTAGTGCAGTTGGCTGTGCCACCCCAATATCCTCACTCGCAAAAATCACCATTCTTCTAGCTATAAATAACGGATCTTCACCAGCGGAGATCATTCGTGCCAAATAATATAAAGCTGCATCTGCATTACTAGCACGCATACTTTTAATAAAAGCACTAATAGTGTCGTAATGTTCCTCACCTTGCCGATCATAGTTGAGCTGTGACTGCAGTGAATTTTTGAGCGATTCTAATTCGAGGTTTTGATACAAACTATAGGCATTATCAATAACAGTAAGTAGTTTACGAGCATCACCGTTGGCAAAATTTACCAACCATTCTTCAGTTTCTGGAGTCAGAGTAACTGTTTTGCCAGTTGTTACAGATAAATGGTTTAAAGCTCGCTTAACTACTGCCTGTAACTGCTCTGGCTCAAGTGCTTTAAGTACAAATACTCGAGTACGAGACTGCAACGCTGAGATAACTTCAAAACTAGGATTCTCGGTAGTAGCTCCGATTAACAACACAGTCCCGGTCTCCACGAATGGCAGCAAAAAATCTTGCTGAGCCTTGTTAAACCGATGAATTTCATCAATAAATAGAATTGGTGGCTGATACCCCTCATTTAATTCGCGTTGCCGTTTGGTGTTTTCAATCACAGCCTTAATATCACTTTTACCCGCACTCACTGCAGACATCTCTACAAATTCTCGGTTTGTTTGACTGGCAATGATTCGTGCTAGTGTCGTTTTGCCTACTCCAGGTGGACCCCAAAATATCATTGAAAAAACTGCTCCCAGCTCAATTGCCACTCGCAGTGGTTTGCCTTGGCCTACCAAATGTTCTTGGCCAATAAAATCATCAAGTGTCTGTGGTCGAAGCAATGCTGCTAGTGGTTGTCCAGATGCATCCATGTTCTCATGGTACCAGAAATCGAAGAAAAGACGAATCTCGAAACCAAAGCAAAACAGTTATATTCGCTATAAAAAATTATTTTTTCAGTAATTCCGGCGAACCAATTTCAGTCACCGTATCATCTTCAATAATTAAGGCATCGCCATCTTTTAACAAATACAGTTCACCTGTCTGCCATTTTTCCTCAATTTTGAGTCGCATTTCTGCTGCGTAATGCGGATAAAACTCGAACGGAATCAATCCCACTCCTCCACTCGGCCATTCTCGAAGTACCTCGTCAGCCTCACCGATATACCAGCTACAAGAAGCTGTGGTCGGTGCCAACACCATGCACCCTGCACTTGAGCCAACATATATCCGACTATTATCAGACAGCAATTCAGGGAGTTTCTTTGACAAACCGCTGCGATGTAGCCAGTACAACAAATAACTGACCCAACCACCAGCCATCCAAATCACTTCTGCCCATTCAAAATCAGGAAAAATATCTCGTTGCAACATCTCTTCCAACTCCACCACTCGCACATCAGCACCAAGGCTACGAACTAATGCCAGCGAACCGCTCTCATTCCAAGAACCATACCCAGTCTCACCATTAGCAGCTGTTGGGACATACACAATTCTTTTATTTTTCCAATCCCCACCAACATATTCAGTTAGCTTTGGAAAAGAATCTGGATGTTTGGCCTCTGAGGCTAGGAAAAGTTTCATG
>CAYWDM010000004.1:87318-150117 GCA_964457085.1 uncultured Pseudomonadales bacterium
AATTATTTAGGCAATTCGTAGCGTTCTTTGGTGAACTCGATTTTACGTCTGATTACTTCTTCAACATCGATATCCATCTCGATTGCCAAACTTATGACGCAAGCGAGCACATCAGCAAATTCATCCTCAACGTTTTCGCGACTAAATTCTGCAATTTTGCTGTCACGAGATAAATTCATGCTGGTGAGAATCTCATCTGATAGTTCACCCAACTCTTCCATCACCTTCATGGTGCGAGCAAACACTCGCTGCTGATGATCTGGCAATGGCCAACGTTCATTAAAATACTTGGCAATGACACGGTATTCACTAACCAACTCGTTAATCGTCAGTGGAGATTGACCCTCACGATGGGGTTTGGCAGTTGCTAAGCCGACAGCTTCACCATCAACTGTTTGAGTAAGAGGGCGATTTTGATCGGACATAGGTGTGCCTTTTTATTTGCGTTGATGTTTGCTACGCTCGTTTCGAGTTAAGTACCGTTTACGAATACGCAAGTTCAATGGAGTAACCTCCATCAATTCATCTTCTTCAATAAAGTCTAATGCCTGTTCCAAACTCAAATCAAGTGGTTGATCAAGTGGAATCATGATATCGGCGTTGGAACGGAAGTTGGTCAAATGTTTGGCCTTACAAACGTTGTACTCCATATCATCTTGTTGTTTGTTGAGACCAACCAACATACCTTCGTAAATATCAGCACCTGGACTCACCAATGGGATGCCACGCTCTTGCAAACCTTCCAATGCATAACTGGTTGAGGTTCCAGAATTGGTGGCGATAATTCCACCGTTTCGCATCTTTGATGCATGCTCCATCAATGGGTAATAGCCCATAAATCTAGTTGAAAACAGTCCATTACCTCGAGTTTTGGTCAAGATACTACTTCTGAAACCGAGGAGATTACGACTGGAAATCTTAAAAACTAAATGAGCGACACCTTTTTCATTAGTAAAACTATCCATTAGCTCAGCTTTACGTCGACCTAACTCCTGCGAAATCACACCTAAGAAATCTTTATCAATATCAATGGTTAACTCTTCAACAGGTTCACTGTTTTTGCCATCAACTTCCTTAAGAATAACTTGTGGCTTACCAACTTCAAGTTCATAGCCTTCACGACGCATAGTCTCGATGAGAACTGCTAAGTGCAGCTCACCACGACCCGCGACCATGTAGCCGCCGCCCACTGCACCTGACTCTATACGCAGACCAATGTTCACTTTTTTCTCTCGATTGAGACGTTCTTCGATTTGACGAATTGTACCAAATTTGCCTTCCTTACCTGCAAAAGGTGAAGTGTTGGCATTAACTTGGATTTTTAGTGTTGGCTCTGTTAGTTTGATCAATGGATAGCCAGTAAGATCACTAGGATCACTAAAAGTGTATCCAATCTCAACTCCTTCAATGCCTGTGAGTGCAATAATGTCACCCGGTTGACTCTCAACTACTTCAGCTCGGTCAAGACCTTTGCTCTCCATAACAAACTGGGGAACTTTGTAGCCAATCAGGGTGTTTTCTGCCATCAAGGCAATACGTTGACCTTTTTTGACACTACCTTGGCGAACTTTGCCAATGGCATACGTGCCTTTATAGGTATCAAAATCTAAGTTGGAAACCTGCATTTTGAATGGTAAAGTAGGATTGGCTTCTGGAGGAGGAACGGTCTCGATAATCTGCTCGAAAACTGCCCGAAGATCAATCTCTTCTTCCATGTCAGCTGGATATTGTTTCCAAGCTTTACCTTGACGACCAATGGCGTAGAGCACTGGGAAATTAAGCTGTGATTCATCATCAACCAAGGTTAAAAACAATTCTTCAATTTGGCGAAGCACCCGATCAGGCTCAGCATCTTTACGGTCAATTTTGTTGACCATGACAATCATTTTTAGCTTTTGCTTAATGGCTTGTTCGAGCACAAACTTGGTTTGTGGCAAAGGACCCTCAGCCGCATCGACCAACAAAATGGCACCATCTGCCATACTAATCACTCGCTCTACCTCACCACCAAAATCTGCATGACCTGGAGTATCGATAATATTAATCTTGAAATCCTCGAAAAACACCGCAGTGTTTTTGGCCAAAATAGTAATACCTTTTTCTCGCTCCAAATCATTCTTATCAAGAATGGTGGTTTGAGTCATCTCTGACTGGTTGTCACGAAAGGTATGAGTTTGCTTCAACAAACCATCAATAAGGGTAGTTTTGCCATGATCGACATGAGCAATAATGGCGACGTTACGAATTTGCATGAATAATTTCCGATTCCGATATTTTGTATTGTTCTTGACTCAGGCCACATCCATATCGAAGCAGAAAAATGCAGGGATTAGGCAAGCTAAAGTTAGACTGGCAATTATAACCCAAACTTGACTAAAAAACTAGTTCAAGTGCATGATTAACTGTTTTAGTCTTCTCTCATAGAATTTGCAGTTTTTGAGCAGAATAGTACCCCTCAACACAACTCATGATCTTATGAGAAAATAACTCTAGATTACATATATTTATTCAATTGCACCTCAAATGACCCAGAACTCCATCACACCCGCGAGCGAAGGCAAGATTCTCAAAGTACTTGAAACAGGTATTCGGTCGTCTAGCGAAGACAGCGGAAAAACCGAGTATCAAAAACTCCAAGTCCAAATTACTCGAGGTGATAAAACTGGTGAGATGATAACTCTTGAAGTTAGCCAGGCTCAGGGCTCGACTGCAATCTACAAACCAGGCGACAAAGTTGTACTTACTCAGGTTCAGCAACCAGATGGAAAAGATGTTTATGCAATCACTGATTTTGTCCGAACAGACGCATTATTTTCACTCACAATATTGTTTGTGTTCTCAGTAATCGCAGTCAGTCGCTGGCGAGGATTTTTGTCAATCATAGCCATGTGCATATCTTTTGCAGTGATTTTTACCTTGACTTTGCCAATGATCATGTCGGGCTGGCATCCAGTTTTTGTTTCAATAATTACCGCCACTCTAATTATTCCCATTACTTTTTATCTCTCTCATGGGTGGAGTCGTAAAACACACATCGCCATCATCGGCACTGTGTTGTCGTTGTTGGTAACCAGTCTTCTCGCTTGGATGTATATCTCGCTTGGAAAACTCAGTGGTATGTCGTCTGAAGAGGCAGGGTTTTTAAGTGTGGAGAAACAAGGAGCAATTAATCTTAAGAACTTAATCATGGCAGGGGTAATTGTGGGCTCTCTCGGTATTTTAGATGATGTTACCGTTTCACAGGTTTCCGTTGTTGAACAACTCAAAGCCAGTAATCAAAAACTCGGTTTTGGCGAGTTATTTAAACGTGCTATGGCGGTTGGACAAGATCACATTTCATCAATGGTAAACACATTGGTGTTGGTATACGCAGGGGCATCTTTGCCACTGCTGCTGCTATTTATCAACACTCCCCATCCATTTCTTGAAATCGTTAACTATGAAATTATTGCTGAAGAAATTATCAAAACTTTAGTGGGCAGCATTGGCATAGTTTTTGCCGCACCCACTACAACTCTGATTGCTGCATTTGTTTACAGTTTGTTGCAGGTACCACCATCAAAAGCCATCACGAATGAACATCACCACTAAAGAATTACGCTGTCATCGGCATCAATGGCACTGTCAGTGAGTAAATAGAGGTCTTTTCCCTGATCACTTGTTCCTACAAATTCACCCTCTCCCTTAATTACCCGTTCAAGTGGCTTGCAAGTGTTACAACCAAGATCACCATTGGGACAACGAAAACGATTTAACTGTCGAGCTAATTTCACCTGTTTGGCAAGTGACAAGATAGTATCAAGAGACTGAACCGGATTTGGGAGTGGTTTCTCGATTGGAGCATCAGCAAAATCAAGATACCAATAGCTAGCACCTACTACGGGTCTTTTTTGACAACGACTTGCCAATAAATAATAAATTGGCAACTGTAGTGAATTTGGATCTTCCTCAGATTTACTGGTTTTAAAATCCAGAATACTGACACTGTCACTGTCTGGCAAATACTCTAACCAATCAATCTTGCCACATAAAATTATGTTTTCTGATTCTGACAGCCAAAACTGTGGCAATTCAGATTTGATTTTGATCGATAATCGCTTCAATGGCCCTGGGTTTGTTGCGGCACGCTGTAGCATCGCAATGCCTCGCTGTTTATACAACTCTTCGGTAGCTAAACTGGTAAATCCACCTTTTTTTCCAGTATTTTTTGGCCAAACTCGCTCAAATTTTGCCAGTAATGACTCATCAAAACGTGAAGTTGTGGGAATTAGTGAGAGTGATTCAACCACCTCATGTACTGCTAACCCAAGACTCAAGGCAGGTGACACTACTTGCAGTTTATGACCAGTCTTTGGATCTTTATACACATTTTTGAGGTAATATGCTCGAGGACAACGAGTAAAATCAGCAAGCGAAGTGTGTGAAACCCATACGGCAGAATATTTATCGGGAGTGGACATACCCATTAGTATACCGAATGTCTAGCAAGTACCAAGGGTTGGAATTCTGGGTATCTTTTTTTAGTGGGAAAAGGTCAGTTTCCTGCCGCAATCAATTTTGAGTAGATCTCGATATGCTTGCGTACTACTGGCTCAATATCAAAAATTTTAACGTGTTCGACACACCATTTGGCTAGCTTTGCTCTACGCTTACGATTAGTCACTAATGATTTAATTGCTCGTGCGAAAACTCGAGGTTTGGTTGGGTCTAAAATGAGGTCAGTCGCTGGATAGTCACCCATAGTCTCCACATATCCCGCATTGCGTCCACAAATAATTGGAGCTCCCGCAGCCATTGCTTCGGTTAAAACAATCCCAAAGCTTTCTCCAGAAAGAGATGGTGCCACAAAAATATCACCATGTTGCAAAAAAGCAATTTTTTCTTCTTCTGATAATCGTCCATGCATAACCACAGTGTCATGTAAATCAAACTCAGCAATATACTGCAAGCCTTCTGCTTCAAGCGGACCAACTCCGATCACATGCAATAGCAACTGATCACGCACTGGTTTTGAGAGTGCTTTAATTGCACTCAGTAACTGTAAAAAACCTTTTCGCTTGTCAAGCCTACCCACAAACACCAAGTTACAACGATCTGTAGCTAGACCATTTGGACGTAGCCGAGGTCGGCTGTAGTGCTGAATGTTAATCGGACTGGGAATTACCTGGGTGTTTTTGTCTGCAAAATAGCGTTCGCTTTGTAGTGCGGTTTTTGAAATTGCCACGGTACTTAACAATTTTTGTTTTAAGTTTTTTACCAATAACTCAAAAATCGGAATCACGTTTTCAACGGGAGAGTCTTTTTCCCATCCTGACAGTAATGTGGCCATGTTAATCACTGGTGATGCTTCGAGCAATTGCCATGATGCAAACGGCACCACTAAGGCATGAAAGTGCAAAATATCAATTTTATGTTTTTTTACCAAAGCAGCCAGCTCGACTTTTGATTGAGTAGTCACACTGTAGTCATTCCATGAACCATTTAGGTTGGGCAACACCACTGCGTTCCCCAGTTGGACGTGATTTTTTGGCAACAGTGGAGTATCTGCGGGAGCCGGAGAAAAATAAACTATTTCGACGCCATGAGCTTCTAGTGCTTCACCAAGCATGAGCACATGTCGCTGTACCCCACCGACAAATGACAACATGGGACAAACGAGTCCGATTCTCATGCCTCTTTCGCTTCATCCTTCAATTTGTAGAGCAACTTCACCTCGGTGGAGTTAAGCATTCGTGATTCACCCACTCTCAGTCCGCCCAGTTGAATCTGTCCAATGGCCACACGCTTAAGTTTGGCAACTTCCAGATCTACTTGTGGCATCATTCGGCGAATTTGGCGACTTCGACCTTCGTACAAGGTAATGGTCAAAGCTGCTTTGCGTGATCGCAACATGGTGCTGACAATATCTGTAGGTGCAGTCAAGCCATCTGTTAACTTTACTCCATTTCGTAGCTTGTTTAACTTGCGTGGAGTCACCTCACCAGTCACCCAAACATGGTAGGTTTTGGGCACATGATATCGGGGGTGAGTTAATAAGTTGGTTAATTCTCCATCGTTGGTCAGTAGCAACATTCCTTCAGATTCAATGTCGAGACGGCCAACAGGATACAAGCGTTGTTTGCTTTTAATTAATGAAACTGCTGTAGGACGACGCTCAGGATCAGTGACAGTTGAAACATATCCGCGCGGTTTATTAACAATCCAATATTCAAGTGGTACGTCAGTTTGGTGATTTAATTTCTTACCATCAAACTGAATTTCATCCTCAAACGCAACCAGTTGTCCGACAACAGCCACTTTTTCATTGACCAAAATCCTACCTTCAACGATTAATTCATCTGCTTTCCTTCGAGAAGTTACGCCTAAATCAGCAAGATATTTATTCAATCTAATTTTGACTGCTTTTGTGTTACTCTGGCTAGTGGTTTTGGATACTGATTGAGTCATGTAGCTATAGTGTACCAAAATATCGATCACCATAGTCACCCAAGCCAGGAACGATATATTTTTGGTCATTTAATTTCACATCAACCGCAGCAGTGGTAATCTGAACGTTTGGAAATTCAGCCTGGATCGCAGTGATTCCTTCTGGAGCAGCGATTACACACACAATTCGAATTTCCTTAGGATTTTCCTTGATTACTCGGCGAAGTAAATGCAATAGTGAGCCGCCTGTTGCCAACATCGGATCAGTCACAATCACTACACTTTGTGGAGTAATAGGTGGTAACTTCCAATAATACTCACTGGCAACGGCAGTTTTTTCATCACGTGCCAATCCCACAAAACCAACTTTTGATTTTGGCAGCAATTGCATGGCACCAAACAACATCGCAATTCCAGAGCGTAGGACTGGAACTACGATTACTTCATCTGCAAGTTTGGAGACCATAATTGAGGTGAGTGGCGTTTGAATCTGCTCCTCTCGAAAATCAAGCCCTCGAACTGCCTCAGAGAACAACAATTGACACAGTTTGTCGGAATGATGTCTGAATTTTTGTAGTTTTGTGTCCCGGTCTCGCAAATGACTCAGTGAATCAACAGCAAATGGATGATCTACGATAGTAACTGTACTTGAGTTATATGCCATAGTTATTTTTCTAGACTATATTAGCTGTAGTTTTGTAGCGACTTTTTTGAGTGCTAGTACACAGGCATCAATATCCTCCTGGGTGTGTGAAGCACTCAGTTGTAGCCTAATCTCGTCTTTGCCAGCTGCAACTACCGGATAGTTGATACTTGTCACCAAAATACCTTCCTCAAACAAACCTTGCTTGAGTGCTTTTGATTTGGCAGCATCACCAATTAGTAGTGGTTGAATTGGGTGCTTAGAAACAACTGCGAACTTCATGCCCATTGCTTCTATTTGCTCTCGAAGTGATTGCCAATTTTGACGCAGTTTTTTCAAGATTTCACCACCATCGACCAACAATTTATTCACAGATGCCAAGGCTGCACCTGCAGTCCCGGGAGAAATTGAGTTGGAGTAAATATATGTGGCACATGATTCACGAAGGTAATCGATTATCGGCTGACTTGCCACCACATACCCACCATCAGCACCCAATGCTTTGCCCATGGTGCCTATCAAAACGTCGGCATTCGCACCCATTTCTTCCTCAACCCCCCTACCAGTGGCTCCACAAGCACCAATGCCGTGGCAGTCATCAACAATCAACAAAATGCCGAGTGGATACTGTGTGTCAAATTCGACAATGACCTCTCTCATGGCTTTCAAATCTTGAATTTCTCCAAGCATGCTAAATACACCATCAGTCACAATCACTGCTCGTTGTCGCTTACCAACAAATTCACTCAAAACACGTCGCAGGTCGATCAAATCCATATGCTTAAAAACCACTCGTTGTTCACTTGGTAGGTTTGCCACTCTAATGCCATCAATAATACTGCGATGGTTCAGTTCATCTGAAATCACTACCACGTCATCACTTATCAAGGTGTCCTTGCTTTGGCCACGAATCAGCGAAAAAATTACCGCCAAGTTGGCTGCAAATGCAGATGAAAAAATCATGGCATCATCACGACCGTGAAAATGTGCCAGAGCCTGTTCGAGCTCTCGATGAATGTTTAAACTACCAGAAATAAATCGTACCGCACCAGGTCCAGTTCCATACGCTTGACTTGCTTGATGCTCAGCAGCTTTTAATTCTGGGTGATGACGTAAGCCCAAATAATCATTGGAGTTAAACACTCGATATGACTTTCCGCCAATCACAGCCTGAGGAGCTGCAGTGTCACTCGGTAAAAAACCGCTAATCACTGTTTCTTGGCGTTTTGAAATACTGGCTGCATCCAATCGCTGTACTTCCTGAGTAAGTAAATCAATGAAGTTTGTTTGGGACATATCTTCCTTTTGGAATTAGTTGCTATTCACTTTTCTCGACAGAACCAATTAAAAATCATTCAAGCTGAAATTTCTTCTTCAGCTCAGAGATCATTGTTGTTGTCATCTGGTTTAAATCAACTTGATGCTGCCAACCCCAATCACTACGTGCCGCACCGTCATCAATCGACATTGGCCAAGAATCTGCGATTTTCTGACGATGATCTGGCTGATAAGTAACCACCACAGACAAATATTTATTAATTTCGGTCGCTAGTTCTGCTGCGGAAAAACTGATGGCAGCCAAATTATAACTTGTGCGAATCTTAATTTTACTCGAATCAGCCTGCATCAACTGAATAGTTGCCTTGACTGCATCATCCATGTACATCATTGGCAATACAGTTTCTGGGCCGACAAAACAGGTGTATTTACCAGTACGCAGACCATCATAGAAAATAGCCACTGCAAAATCAGTGGTACCACCACCTGGCTCAGCCTTCCAACTAATAATTCCTGGATACCGAAGACTGCGAACATCAACACCATATTTCAAATGGTAATAATGACACAGATTTTCACCCGCAACTTTAGTAACCCCATACATAGTAGTAGGTTCCAACACCGTTTGTTGTGGAGTCATCTCTCTAGGAGTGGTGGGGCCAAAAGCTGCAATTGAACTTGGCCAGAATACTTTCAAGTTATAGGTAACAGCCAAATCCAACACATGTTTAAGTCCATCTACGTTTATGTGCCATGTTAAAGTTGGATCAACTTCACCCTTTGCAGATAAAAGTGAAACTAAATGATAAATTGTGCCAATATCATGCTTCTTAATTATGGCTTCTAAAGCATTTTTGTCAGTAATATCTGCGACCTTTTCGACAATGCCAGAAAAGTCAGCTGGTACAGAATGATGACCTACTGAAATTACATTGTCACTGCCATACTCAGCCATCAAAGCTGGTACTAACTCGCTACCAATTTGACCAAATGCACCGGTTACTAAGATTTTCTTCATAAGAGTTACTTTCCTTTAGGTAATTCTAGTTGCAATTGCACTCTTTGATATAAAGTTACCAACAAATCTGGTTTTTCTGGATCATTTACTATTAACATTAGATTTCCATAACCAGTTTTTTGAATAATCTTCTCCATCACCGATTTTTTCGTCTGATGATCTTCTTGTGCTAACAATCGTTTTGAAATTTTATCGTCAGTCCAGCCTCGGTCCTTAAGCCATTGGAACTGCAATCCTTCAGGAGCGTCAACTAGAATCACTTGATTATTCACCAAACTTAACCAGTTAAATTCAGCAAACAAGGCACCATTCAAGACAATTAATCCTTTTTTTCCGAATAATTTTTTGCGAAGAGCAATTAGTAATGGTTCTGACAACAATTTATTTAGTTTATTGCGCTTTTTAGCATCATCAAAAACAATTTCAGACAAAACCTCACGATTAATCACTCCTGAATCCAACATAATTTCATCGCCAAATTCTAAAATAAGTTGTTGCTTTACCGATGAATGTGCCGGTTTCAGTATATTATTTAATATTTCATGACCCAATAAATCCAAGTCTATATGATGTGCTTCAACTGCCATCGAAGTGGCATATGCCACTAATTTCTCTGAAATAAAATTTTTGCCGACACCTGGTTCACCAGTAACTCCAATTAAGTATTGACCAGAAATTTTCCGCTCAAGTGCCTGTTTAACTGCGAGTGGCACAAACTCTTGCACCAATCCCTGTGAAGCTTGAATCTCCCTAACTGCACTCGAGCTAATATGAGCAAATTCTTGTCTAGCAAATAACACGACCGTATCTGCTTGAGTACGCTGTGAGTGGCCCAACCAATATAAATTGCGTTCATACTCCATGTCAGCTTCTGAACGAACTCCTCTTACAATCACCTCGGCTCCACTTTCATACGCAAAATCTACTAATAACCCAGTAAATGAAGTAACCGTAACATTTTTGATATGCAACAGGCTGGTTTCTGCCATCCGCTTTCGCTGCTCCAATGTGAAAAGGTATCTCTTAGTTGGATTAACACCAATAGCCACTACCAACTCATCAAAGAGCTTGGCAGCACGCTCAATAATATTGATATGCCCAATGGTAATTGGGTCACCAGAAAAGGCGTAAATTGCCTTGCGCATATTTTAGAACTATCTAAATTTGATTAGTAGGCTGTTCAGTTGGTGGCAAAACTGCTTCTGTCGGAGTCTGCACTGCAGTCACTTCTGCTGGTGTTGACTGGCCGATCATCTGAGACCTCAAATGTGTGTAGAGCACGTATGATGCCAAACATGAAACAGGAATCGTGACGATTAAGCCAATAAATAATGCCAACATTCCCAAGAAATTTAAACCAATAATCATGATGTTAAATCCAAACAACTGCATTTTAATGCCGTTGGTCATTTTTTCACTCTCCTTCATCGCAGCAGAATATTCCAGTCCCTCATCAACAATCAGGAACAAAACGAACATGTACTTAAGTGACCAAATAACACCTGGAACAATAAGTAATAAAAATCCCAACATTGTTATAAAACCTACTACGAGCGACCCAAGAAAGTATTGAAGAAGATACTGAGCACCTCCAAATAGGTCAGCAAAGTTAATTTGCTGATTACGTACTACCGCCAGCATTAATTTCATCATCCCAATTGAAAGAAATAAGGTAAAAATCTGGACACCAATACTCGCAATAACTGTCAAGCCTGCCAGATCACTGTTTTGCAGTCCACTAACCAAACCACCGGCAACACTCGAAAGCACCATGTAGAGTGCCCCGATACCAAATATTTGAGTCCATTTTTCTTTAAAAATTGCCCATGCCTTACTAATGATTTCGCCTGTGCTGAAATTAAGTTTTTCCATATGTGCCCTTCAAAAAGATTATATCCCAAACTTACCGGCTCAGTCAGTGCATTTTTAACAATACGCTGACAACTTTACAAGTAATGGCACTTACAATTCTTATTTGGTGCTAAAATGCTTTGTATATAAATAGCTTAAGGAGTATGTCAACAAACATTCCTGATGATCCTCTTAATAAAAAACACGAAAAAATAGTTTTTCTCTTTAATCTCTCTGAAGATGTCTGGCCATTCATTCAGTCGATGAGCAGCATCCAGGAGAGAACCTATGAGATTGAAGAAAATGCCAATCTAGCAGACAAAGAGCTGTTCTCAATTTCCGATGAGAGTGATGTTATTTTCATCACTCCAAAACCCATTCAGCCCGATTTTCTTGAATACTACAAAGAACTGGTAAATGTTAAAAAACTTGAGATCTTGGTTCCCACCACTCACACAGGATTATTATCTGAAGATGTAAGTAGAGATAAAGTCTTGTTTGAAAAATTAGTAGCGGCAGCAAATGGTGTTAAGAAATTGACACTACTCAGCTACTCTACTTCATTTCAATTCTTAGACTTAGTCGAAAAATTACGACAACGAGGCATCGCTGTCTATACGCCAGAAGCTCCTGAAGAACAAGATGGCTGGACAGTCAACTTTTTTGGCAGTAAATCAGGTATTCGTCAGCTCGCCCAACAAAGCGTGGCCGAAGAGCCAGATTTCATGATGGCTGAAGGCTTGATCTGCGTTAATATTATTGATGCAGCAAAAATCGCTGCACGTAAATACCTTAAAGAGGATGGTGTGGTGCTTAAAACAAATAAGGGCCATTCCGGAGCTGGAGTGCTGATTTTCCGCGAGGGAGAACTCCCCAGTGAATATCACGAGTGTGAGGCAGCCATCCTGAAGGCTCTTCAAAAAGATGAGTACTGGGATCGATTCCCCATTGTCATTGAAAGCCTGGTAAATGTGAGTACTGCGGTCGGTGGCGGCTTTCCAAACGTTGAATTTAAAATTCGCAAAAGTGGTGAGATTGAGTTTCTCTACTTCTGCGGACTTCGCGTCACCAAAAATGGAGTATTCCAAGGTGTGGAGATGCACGAAGATGTTTTGAATGATCGCATTGAAGCTAGAGTGGTTGACATGGGCTTTTTCATTGGCGAGCAATATGCAGCAGCAGGGTATCGCGGATATTACGACGTCGACTTAATCGCTGCCAAAAATGGTGAGATTTATGTCTCAGAATCTAACACACGCCGTACTGGAGGAACATATGCCTACAAAATTGCCACTAAGTTAATTGGCAAAGACTTCATGAGTGATTCGTATGTGTTATCTGACAACAACTACAAGCTGCACGATGGTATTAAGCCAACCTTCAAGCAAGTTCTGGATGTATTGAAGACTGTACTCTTCAATAAAAAAACTAAAGAAGGTGTCGTGATTGTCTCAGCTAACTTGCTTGCCCAAAGTGGTTTGGGATACATCGTTTTTGGTAAATCCAAAAAACGCTCACTTGAAATTGAGGAAAAAATGTTTGCCCTCTTAAGGACACTCAAATAATTACTACTCAGTGAAACTCTAAGAAAACCCCGCAAATCAGCGGGGTTTTTTAATTAGCCCAGAAACCGCCATGTGATCGCTTACTCCCTGATGGACACCAACCATATCGACCTGATATGACTGAGTGCTGAATAGGTAGTCGACCATTAATTGCAGATTTCCAGCTTTGTGCCAGTTTCCATCAATTGATGTTGTAACATCAGCAGGTATGTTATCTGTCAGCCAACTGGTTAATTGCTGATATACCACCCCACCTCTAGGAGCATTAAAATCACCACAGAGCACAAACTCACCCAGCTCCTGATGTAGAATTTTTTCCAAAGCCGTGAGATTTTCACCTTGTAGAGGAATATAGCCACCACCAGAAGCCCAAGTAAAATGAGTGGTTGCGATACGAAATTGTTGACCGTCTTTTTCCACATCCATCCAGAGTACTGCTCGATTCAAACAATTATTATTTTTTTCATCAAGAATTGGAATTTCTTTTCGATCTCCTACATAAAACCGCTCGTTGGTCGCCTGTATAGGCAATTTTGAAAAAATAGCCAAGCCAAATAAACCTGCATCCTCTATATCAAAAGAGTTAATAAAATTGCTGTTCAACATTGGCGTAAATGAAAACTGCATTCCAAGTTGAGTGGCCATCATCTCCAGATCAACCTCAAAAACCTCCTGAACACACACCACGTCCGCTTCTTGTGATATCAAAAATGGCAACAGTCGCTCAAAATGCTTACGACCCTCAATGTTGCATGAAATCAATTTGACACCTGCTTTGGTTTTCATCGTAAAAGTATATCAATAGACTTGATAGTTATGTTTTGTGAAACAGCACCTGTGGTAAATTGCCCAACATAGTTTGATACGCTTCACATGGCGTCCAACAGTTGCTGCATTTTTTAAGTGCAATCAATTCTCGCACCCGTTGAGTCTCTGGCGTATTCCAGAAACTATCTAATTTGAAATCTAGATCACGCAAATTACCTAACTTTTTTGACCACATTGCACACGCATAACAGTCACCAATATTATCGATAAAAACCGATGATGTAAGTGATTTACATGGCAATGGTGTCTTCTTTTTTTGATAATACTCCTGTGCAAAACTACGATATTTGGCATCCAGCCACCGTTCAGCATTAAGCCACCAACCTATCGGTTTGTGGGCATCAAACTCGGCCAGTGCAGTTACGGTTTTGTCAGCTACTTTTTTATCTGATGCAGCGTCAGCAGTATTTCCATAGTAATGACTTGAGTAATGTGCCAAATTAAAATGAAAATCAGTCCAGGAAAGTTCTGGAAACTTCTCTTTCGCTGCCGACATGAGTTTTTTCAAATGATCGACATTCGCGGCAGATATAGTGACTCCAAATACAACAGTAAAGCGTGAGTTCAGCAGTGGTTTAAGCAATGCGTAGGTTTGTATGACTCTCTGCCAGTTTCCCTTTACACCCCTGAGTGAATCATGCAGCATCTCATCTCCATCCAGTGACAAGGTGATAGAAAATTTTGGTGGATTTTTATCCAATATATGCTGTGCGAGTTCAAGCACTTTTTTTGGTTGCAGACAGTTTGTTGGAAAATGGAAAAAAAATAGGTCAAGACTATGCTCAAAAATACTGTCCACGATTTGTTTAATATCTCGACGCAAAGTAATTTCTCCACCAGTCAGCTGTATCCAACTAAAATAGGGATTTATTTTAAAAAAAGTATCAATCTCGGTGACAGTTAACTCGTTTTGCAACGGTTTCTGCCAAATTGAGCACAAAGTGCATTTTGAGTTACATCGATATGTACATGAAAAAGTTAATTTGTATGGATGTGGCTCATAACCCAAGTTACTTGCCAAAACTTTTGAACCAAAGGCTAGTAGTTTAGTGCTATTAACAAGACTTTTCATAGTAAATTTTTAAGCAGTCCCCAGGCATATTTAGGTGTCATTGCCCATAGATTAATTCTTGATTTACCAGAAACTCTCGCATACTCATGGCTGGGAATCTCATAAATGAGCAGCTTGTGTTTAAGTGCTTTCATCACCATTTCTTGCTCGATTGCGAATGAATCATCTGTTAATAATAGCCTCATTGCAGCGACACGAGATATTGCTCTAAAACCATTCTGAGTGTCTGTTAGCTCCACACCAAATCGTAAATTAATTATTACGGTGATGATGCTGCTACCAATTAAGCGAATCATTTTCTCAACCGTCCCATGTAGCTCATCACTCCCACCTCTTCCCCTAGAAGCCAACACCATATCCGCCTCATTCTTTAAAATTGGTTTCACTAATTTTGGAATATCCGCAGTGCGATGACTGCCATCTGCATCAAGCAACACAATTACCTTACCTCGTGATTTATGTATGCCCAGTCGAACAGCCTCACCTTTTCCTTTACCTGAATCAAATAAAATCCGGATTTTATTACACTCAATCTTAGGATATCTCCTCTTAAGTTCCAAAAGATTGCAGGTATCACCTGGAGCAATCACCACCACCACTTCATCTGTTTTTGTAGAGACCTCGGAGATGGTTCTATACAGTGATGCTCCTTCTGCTTTAGCACAAATCACTGCACTAATTTGAGTCATTTGCTTCATCACTGGCAGTATACACAACAATTTGTCCAAACTCAGCTACTTTTACCAAATTCAGAGCACTAGCACACTGTTCAATTACAGCCACTGTTGGCCATTCATCAACCGAGCTCATCAACAACACGGTATCTCGTTGTGAATACTCTGGGCATTTTTCAAAGGCAACAACAGTAAGTGACTTTGAAACATATCCAAATAGCGGCTGAGTGAAATACGCAACTGACAGCCAATCTCCATAGAGTTGCTTCTCGGAATATTTCATTTGCCAAAATTCCACAAGTTCTTGATATCTCTTGCTGACGGTGAATGATCGCAAGTCTTGGTCTCTTGCCCAGCCATCAGTTACCGCTGATTTTAAGACAGATAACTCTTTACCAAGTAATACAGCAACACACACAATCGGCAATAAAGTTGCAGTTACAAGATTCACCTCTTTCAACTTCATTGTCAGTAACGTCACACCAAATAGCATCAGCACGTATATTCCGAGTACATATCTTGGGATAAAGGCTCCAACTAATACAAATAATAACTGGAAAAAAGCACCAAACAATACTGCGTATAATAATTTTTTATTTAGATTACATTTACATTTTGTAACAAAAAATGTAGTAAGCCCAAGTATTGCCACTATCGTCACCAACCAATTACCATTCTCCCAAAAAATACCGAGTAACTTAGAAAATATCGCTGCGTCATACAATTTGTCGTTCGAAAAAAATCTCAAGTTAAATGGCCATAACCACCAACCAAGAAAATACTTGTTTCCAAGCAGCCACAATAGGAACCACAATAAGGGGCTTAGTAAAAATGTGATTCGCTTCCAAAATGCCAAAGTGCTAATCTTATTTGCTATTTTATCTGTTAGCAGTAGTTCGACTATTACTATTGCCAGTAGATATATCACTCCTGATTCTTTTGTCAGTAACAGTAATGACAGTGATATCCAATACTCCAGTGAATTATTAGCGGCATAGGCACGAACTCCCAGTAGCCATAAAGCCAAAAGTAATAGCTCTCCCTGGAACAATAAGGCTTGACCTAACACCACTGGCAATACTGCAAACAGCAGCGTCAATTCCCAACTAAAAAATTCTAACAAAATAGTATTTTTATTTTTCTTGCCTTTCTCAAATGAAGCAACCAATTCAGTAATAATTTGTTTTACTAACCAAATTACTACTGCATAGATGCTTAGGGCAAAAATCCGAAGTGGCCAGATTGTTTGACCAAAAACCCCAAATAAAATTGCTCCAAATTCAAACAATAGTGGTGGTTTATAAGACCAAAACTCCACAAACGGAAAACCATGTGCCTCAAAAATGGTCCGTGCTCCATCAATATATGCAGTCTCATCCCAATGTGCGGGTTGGTGTCGAAACTGGAGACCAATGCACAGTACCACCAAAATGATACATAAAAACTCAGCTATTTTTTTGTTGATTCTCAATTTTGAAAAAAAATTAAACTGCAACATGTTCACGTTTGAGCAATTTTCTTTTTAAATCTAGACCATATCCATACCCGCCAATTCCCTTTGAGGCAATAACTCGATGACAAGGAATTAAAAACGGAAATGGATTCTTACCACAAGCACTCCCAACTGCTCTAACCGCATTCGGATGATGGATTTTTTTTGCTAATTCTTGATATGAAATGACAGTTCCTGCTGGTATTTCAGAAATTGCACGCCATACTTTTTTTTGAAAGTCAGTGCCTTTTAAATGGTACAGCAAGCTCCTGGAATTTTTTTCAACTTTCTGTAACTTGTTATCTAAAAATGCCTGCATTGTCGATAACAACTCTTTTTGTGACGTGTTTAATTCAGTGTTTTTAAGAGTACAAGCTAGATCTATTTCTTCACTCATTCCAACCGGAAAAATCTCAACAGGCAAATTCTTTTCTGCATCCCAACTTATACTCAGCGCCTTCAGCAACCACTCTGATTGCAGCTTGGGTGTCAACAATACACAAAATGAATCAGTTTTGTGCAAAATCATAAAATGCCATCTGCTTGAAAAAGCAGCTCTCTACATTAGAACAACATGTACACAAACGGACTGATTGGGGAAGTTGTTGAGAAGACGACTAACGCACCAAAAATGATGAAAACAACAATTGGAGGAATCAGCCACCATTTTTTATTTTCCATTAAAAAATCCCACAGTTCTTTGAACATATCACTCCTTTAGTAGGCTCGTTTTACTGACAACGTATTGATCGAGCACTAAAAAATCAATATCAGTATGTAAGAAACAGTTTATAGCATCATCGGGGGTACAGACAATCGGCTCTCCTCTAACATTAAACGAGGTGTTAATGATGATGGGTACTCCAGTTAATCTCTCATGCTCAGCGATCACGTCGTAATACAAAGAGTTGTCTTCTCGAGATATAGTTTGTAATCGTCCACTGCCATCAACATGCACCACTGCTGGCACATTTTTATGGCCAACTTTTTTGAATGGATACACCATTAACATGTACTTGGCACTAACAGGCAAATTTTTGTCTGCCTCGAAATAATCGTTTGTTCTTTCCTCTAAAATTACCGGAGCAAACGGTCTGAATAGTTCGCGATGTTTGACCTTGAGGTTAATAATATCCCGCATCTGCGTAGTAGCTGCTGAAGCCATGATACTGCGGTTTCCCAGTGCTCGAGGACCCCACTCCATCCTACCTTGGAACCAACCGAATACTTTCTGCAACGTAATCTGTTTCGCGGCAAACTTCACCAAGTCATGTCGGTTGTACAATTTGTACTCCAAGCCTCTACGTTTTAAAGCTGCTTCGATTTCAAACCAACTGAACCCAGGTCCAAGATATGGTAGAAAATTAGTGTCGGTTTTGTCACCTAATTTCTCTGACACAAACAAGGCAGCACCCATACTTCCACCAGCGTCACCTGGATCTGGTGGAATATAGAGCTGTTTGAATTTAGTTTTTGACAATAATTTGCCATTCAACACTGAGTTAAGTGCTACACCACCTGCCAAACAAAGCTGTGGTGTTTGATACTCTTCATACACTTTGTTAAGCATATGCAATGTAACTTCTTCAAGCTTTTTCTGCAGTGACGCTGCTAGATTTTCGTGAAATTTAGTGGCCTTACTCTCAGGAACTCGTGGTGGATGCTTGAGTAACTCTGCTAACTTAGCTGATGGCATATGTTCCGCGTGTTCGAAATCAAAATACTCCATATTCAACTGATAACTGCCATCTGGAAACAGCGTAATTACTTCATCAAATAAGTGGTACAACGGTTCTGGGTCACCATATGCGGCCAACCCCATAACCTTATACTCTGCGTCATTGGCAGAGAATCCTAGAAAGGTTGTAAAGGTGCTATACAACAGCCCTAGTGAATGAGGAAAACGGATTTCCTTATCTAAACGTACATTTCGACCTTCACCCAGTCCAACGGTTGTAGTAGCCCATTCGCCAACACCATCAAGTGTCACTACTGCTGCTTTTTTAAAACCAGACAAATAAAAAGTACTGGCAGCATGTGCTAAGTGGTGAGGAACATAATACACCGGTCCAAAATAGTGCCAGTCATCTTGTAATTGTTCCTTGATCTTCATTTTTTTATTTAACCAAGAATGAGAACTCTCTATAAAAGTTTTGTAACCTTTAGGAAAATGCTCTAAATGTTGACTGAGTACTCTCTCAAACTTGATAATTGGCTTCTCATAGAATGCAATTGCATCAACTTCATTGATGGCAATTTGCTGTGAACGTAAACAATAATCGATTGCTTTAGCTGGAAAATTATTATCATGTTTAATACGAGTAAATCGCTCCTCAGCTGCAGCAGCCAGAATCTTGCCATCTTTGATCAAACAAGCCGCAGCATCATGGTAATAACAAGAGATTCCGAGTATTAACATAGACTAGTACATTCTTTCTAACTTTTGACTTCCAGTTGGTTTCTGCCAACTTGAATGGGTTGGAAACACATGTGCTAAAAAGCGATGCTTAGTTAGTTTGGCGACAATTGACGTCAAACCGATGCCAAAAATATATACAAATGTAAACATTACCAGGCTGATCACAAACTCAATGCGATCTCTAATTTTTTGCAAAAAACGTGGTGTTTTCATAGATTTGTTCAACGACAATACCATTTAGAATACCGCATCTCGGTCTAGAGTCAAACGGTGAATACTAGATAGTGAGAGGCAAAACAACATAGCCACAAGATCTTGTGTTAAAAAATCATTTATCAAGCTCTGAAATTATGTGTGGTCTTCATGAGCCATAGCAATAGCTCGAGTCTCATGAATCGTTTTATCTGGGTGGTTTGGAGGACTATAAATTGTATACAACTTAAGAGCTTGAGTTGTTGAGGTATTGATAATATTATGCTCAGTTCCCGCTGTCACAATAACTGCACTACCATCGGTAACCACTGTTTCAACTCCGTCCATCACCACTTTGCCCTCACCGGCTTCAAATCGAAAAAATTGGTCCACATGATCATGAACCTCGATACCAATATCTTCACCCGGAGCCAATGACATCACCACAAGTTGTTGATGAGTACCAGTAAATAAAACTTTTCTGAAAAAGTTGTTTTCCAAAGTTAGCTGTTCGATATTACCTGTAAATCCTTGCATAGCAGTAATCCTTTACATCTATATCAAAACACTGAACTGACTTTTTATCAAGTAGCCACCTGTCAAGAGACTCTGATAACGCAAAAGCCGCCCAGTGGGCGGCTTTGCTTATAGTGCATTATGTACCTGAAAAGTACTGTTTTTTGAAGGTTTCGACCTCCCTCAGTGATTCACTCGAGTAGGCTACCTGCACATCAGTGCCAACAACTTTTTGCAAGGTTAGACCCAGCTTTCCCGTAGCTTTGATTCGCTCATCGCGGTTTTCCATAACCAACACCCAGACTGCTGCACCCGCAGACTGTACTTCAACCAAATGATCCCCAACTCTTCTGTAATCACCACTGATTTTTGCCATGTTTCCTCCAAAAGAATACAGCTTCAATCTGTATAACACATGCTATACAAATGATTTGAAAGCCGTTATGCCAATGACCGATCTTCAGGCATTAACCTAACGACTTTCAAATATTCCAGATATTACATTTATAAGGTTCTAGATAGCAATCAAAAAACAGAGAGCAATTCTATGTACTTGAGTTTTCTATCTAGATATATTGTATCATAAATGCGTATTAGATATGTATATTTTGACCACAGAGTTGTAAAAGTATTACTTACTTTTTAACTTAATTCTTACTACCATTACTAATAAATGTCAGAAAAAAAATCCCAACTACAAATTGAGTTCAAAAATCACCGATTGGTTGCAGAAGAACATATTCCAAAGTCAACTAAAGAGTCTGAACCAAGATTTACGGAGTTAATTGGAAAAATTGACGAGCTGCATGCTAAAAGTGAATTGGAAACAGAACGTAAGTTATCAAAAATACTCGCCAGAATCGGCTACGCCAGCACAGATCAAAATAGAGCTAAAGGCAGAGATGCGGCTGAAGTCCGTGGAGAATTAAGTGAGATTGAGGGTGATTATCCCGTTGAGTCATTTATCTACTACAAAAACCAGTTAACTTTGCTCGATAAAACTGAGTCTCACACCCAATCACCTCTGTATTGGAAGAGAATGTTTGAGAATAAGTTGAAAGCAATCGAATCTCATCTTGAGGATGCAACCCATCTTAAAGCTATGTACTATGGAGGACTTGAAACTGAATTATTAACTCTTTGTGGCTCATTACAAAATGCTGAAGAAAAGCGATTAATTGAACTCGTGATTAACCAACTGAGAAGCATGGTTAAAAACATGAAAGACTCGGTGCTGCCTAACGGTGGAGATCTTGATGATCTGAACAGTGCCTCACGAGCACTAGCTAGGTCAGCTGATAGAAATATTGTCTAGCAAACGAAAAATCCCGCTTCGGTTTAAAACCAAAGCGGGATCGATTTGAATCTAATAAGATTGCGATCTGGCAACCGAGAAATTATTCTCAGCTTCAAGATCACAACCAAATTTTAATTCATTTATTCTGTATTTTATTCATCATCAAACAAATCATCCGGCGCAAATGCCTCAGTTTCCTGACTAGTGATGAGCTAATACATATTCATTATATCACTATCGACCTAATAACTTCATCAAAAGACATCAAAAACGACAAGTACTGCCCTGATTTGCTCTGCAACCACCACCCATTCCGCCATCTTGATTTTGAAATTTTTGCCCTCTCATCATGGTATTATCAATGTTTTTTATCGTCCGTGAATTGCCGCCATATCTCCTACCCATTTGATATATGTAGTTAGTTAGGCCAATCTGATCGGCCAACAAGCCTCCAAGACTGATCGCCACAAATCCAATCAGCAATAATTGCCAGGTGACGAGTTTGTATCCAAACTCAGCTTTTTTTATTAGTAGAATGCCAGTGACTGCACTCAAAACCATGACCACAGGCAACCACCATGGGATGCTACCCAACAGCTGTGCAAATCTGACTTCACCCATAGGACCATGTTGTCTGGTGAGAAACCTGATTACTGCTACTGAAAAAATTCCTACAATGGTAGCTGACAGTGTGCCCAGAAACAGCAGCAGCGATCCCAACCAGTACACATACTTTGGCTTAATTTTCAATTCACCTGAGCGGATATCAGCAACAATTTTTTCTGAAATATCTGACGATTTCTGTGGACTGAGCGATTTTTTTAGATTTTTTTTTGACATAATTTTGCCAATCTTTGTTTAGCACGTAAAATTCTGATCGAAACGGTTCCCATTGGAACCCGAGTAATTTCTGCAATTTCTTGATAGGATTTTTCCTCAATAAAGTGAAGCATAATTGGCTCCTGATATTTAAGAGGTAATTGCTGCAAACAAGTGTGAATTGCATTTTTTAACAGCTCGCTGTCAAACTCGACAGCAACAGAATCAGATTTTAGGTCTGGGAACTCGAAATCTGCAAATAGCGATTCAATTCGCCAGCGACCTCGCAGATGTGACATTGCTTGATTGTGGGCGATGCGGAAAATCCAAGTTGAAAATTTGCGTTGCTGATCAAAACTTCGTAAGTTTTGAAATGCATGTATAAATGTTTCTTGAACTACATCATCAACCATTTCAGGCAATGTGACTAGAAAACTCACGTAACGATGGATACTTTGTTGGTAGCGGCGTACCAATATCGCGAAAAGTTCCTGGTTAGTGTCAAGTATTTCCTTGACAATTTCGCTGTCGCTACGTGAGTCTTTATGCATATCTATAGATCTATAATTATCTATTCATACAACCGCCATTGCCACGACCTTTACCTTCGCGGTTACCCTGTCCTAAACCAAGCTCTGCTCTGATTTTAGCAGCTTCTGCTAATTTACCATCCTCTGCTAAACGATGTGCCTCTGCAAATCGTGCAAAGTTATCAGCGGTAACTTTTCGAGTTACACCTCTGCCATCCATCAGTTTCACCCATGCCTGATAGTCATTTTTTTCAAAAGCTACTTCCATAGCCTCGTGACGTTCTGGGGTATAGTTTGGTCCCTTGATTGCTGGATTACCCTGGTACGCAAATACGGTATTGACCGCAATTGTGGACAGAGTGAGAGCGGCAATGCCTCCCAACATCATTTTTGTAGAAAAATTGAGTTTCATAATAAAAACTCCTTTCTACGATATATACGCAGTTGGGTTCATTTTTGTTTCAAGTAAAAAATTATTGACTACTCGCTCGGCGTCGAACTAGCTCAGTAATGTCAGCAATGGTTACTTTTGACAGTTTTAATTTCAATGCATCCTCCGGCAAAAACCAAGCCAATTGATCACACTTCTGTGGTTCCATAATAGTTGGCACACCGACAGCAATTCGACAGATAAAAGTTGGCGATACCCAGTGTTGGTGTTCTTCTGGCAGGATATGATCACAAACGTGTAGCATCTCAAGTATTTCAATGCCTATTGAGATTTCTTCTTTAATTTCTCGCTTCAATGCATCATGCAGTGTCTCCCCAAATTCAACTGCCCCACCTGGAATCTCCCAAGTGCCACGCTCGTTTTTAGCATTTTGACTTCGCAGAGCCAGTAGAATGCGACCATCGTTATCCTGAATGAGTGCTCCCACACCCACACCAATACAATCAGTTCCGATTATGCAGTTTGACATATATCTAATTGTACAATCTGATACGATGAGAGCATATGATTGATCAAGATTTATTTTGGATGGCAATCAAGGCAGTGGCAGTCTTGAGTTTTTCAATCCAATTCAGCTTCTTTTTAATTGCCAGCATCCAAAAAACTGATTTGTACACAGATTTGGCGTATGGCCTCAGTTTTGTAACCATAGTCTGGTGGTTAGCGTTACGCTTAGTCCCAATTGGTCCTGTTGGGGCTACTCTAGTTGCCATGGTGACGCTATGGGGATTACGTATTGCCGGATATTTGTTTATCAGAATTTTAGCAATCAAAAAAGACAAACGGTTTGATGGTATTCGTGAGAGCTCGTTCAAATTTGGAATGTTTTGGATTCTGCAGGCAGTCTCCGTTTGGCTCATTCTATTGCCAACCATTCACGGTATCAGTATTAATCGATTTATTGCTTTTTCCAATTTACACTGGATTGGTGTGGCAATGTGGGCAGTTGGACTACTGATTGAATCAGTTTCTGATTGGCAAAAATTCCAATTCAAACAAAATTCGGTGAACGCTGACAAATGGATTGGCAGCGGACTCTGGAAATATAGTCGTCATCCCAACTATTTTGGTGAATTACTATGCTGGTGGGGAATTTTTATGATGGTGGTACCACAACTAGATGGCTGGAGTTGGATAACAATAGCTGGACCTCTGACCATTACCATATTGTTGCTATTCATTAGTGGCATTCCAACATTAGAAAAAAAGTATGACCAAAAATACGCTCACAACCGTGACTACCAGCGGTATAAACAAACCACTAGTTTACTGATACCTTGGCCAACAAAACGGTAATTATTGCTCTATGGTTGTGGAGCCTGAGTAACTGGTGCCACATTAGGTGCCTGTGCTTGAACTTTATCTTTGCCTAAAATCACTACTACGTCTGTGGTTGGTTTCGCTTCATCTGCAGGCATGACAGTCCCTACCTGGCCACCAAACTTCTCGATGATTTGCTGTACCAGTGCACTACGCTTGCCAGAAACATCAATTACCATGGTGTTGGGATAGTCAGTTCGTCGGGCTTGAGCCTTGACCTTGATTTCCACCTCAGGAACTCGAGCCTTAATAGTGTCATCATGCACATTTGCCAAACCAACTTGTGTAGTGCCATTAAGCACTGTCAAAGTAGCAGGCCCAAGTTCTGCCTCAGATTCAACCGGAACTGCGCTTTGAGCTTCTGCATTGACATCTGGTTGATCGGCAACTGGCTGAGTCACAAATGGTGCTACTTCAATGATCTTGCCGGTTTTTGGTCGATATAACACAGCTTTTTTGGCATTAGGAAAAATCAATACTTTATCACCATTCTCGGCTCTCTCAAAAAATGGCTGCTCTTGGAGTTTTTCTTTCTCTGCCACTGTAGCTAAAGTTGGAGTTTCATCTGGCAGCTCTAAAATCTTACTGACTTTTGCATAGACATCATTAATTTCTCGTGAAGATGAGGTTAATAATCTATTTTGATAGTAAAAATAGCCACCAGCACCAGCACCACCAAGTGCAATCAGCACTGCAAGGGTGATAATGACTCGTTGAGGAGTAAATTTTGTTAAAAATGCGTTGGTATCTGACATATATTCCTTTGTTGTTGGTACTAGTTTACACCAAACAATTGCTTGCGCCACCAATTGCCAAATCCACCAGAGAAACCACCCACGCCTGCAGAGGCACTGGCTGTTTCAGGTGTAGGTGTCGCCACCGTCACCGCACTAATTGTTGCGGTGGTTGGAGTCACTCCAGAAGTTGGCAAGATATTTGGGGTAATTGTTGGCGAGATTAGAGGTTGTGGTGTCGGCAATAATAGCGGTGTTGGAGTTGGTGCACTCTCGAAGACCTTCATTTTACGTACCGAGACAGCTGACCAAGAGAATGGAATATCTACTGGAGCAGGTTTGCTTAGTTTAATAATAAAACTCTTATCTGTACGGCTAGTAATAATGTAGGTAATATCACCGCTCAACAGTTGTTGTTCGATGAAGCTTTGAGCTAATTGTGCATCTGCCGAGCTTGAGACCATTTCATTGAGATTGACGGTGGCATTGACTAGAGGTGGCGTGCTGTACGCTTGCTCAAATTTAACCTCGACTGTATCCACACCTTTTTTGACGATAGCCATACCAGCAGTATCAGCATTGAAGATCACTCGGTCGCTGAACTCAACTTTGCCTTTAAAAATTGCACTGCCCACAAACTCGACCAATGTCCTAAATAATGCATTGCCATGGAACTCGCTATTTGCTTGGAAATCTGCCGGACCACCCACACTCAAGCCTGACTGTGAATTGAGCGCACCCTTAACTGTAAATCCTGAGGTTACCTCGCCTGACCCAAAGTTGAGAGACTTGCCGTTGATGCCCGAGAGCATGCCCTCAAGTCCACCCTGTCCCAGTAATAACTGAGCACTTGTTGAACTCGTTCTCGCCGAGTTTGAAGCCAATTGACTCGCCAGTTGACCCTCAAGTGAAGTGAGTTTATTGGTGACGATATCTAGACCAGTGATTTTGTCAGCACGAATCTCTTTAGCGATTAGCAAATCAGTGATCATCTGTGGTGCAATCACCTCACCTGTGGCATAGATATTATCGGCAACTACGTCAGAGGTTGCGACTTGTGCCCCTTCAACTTTTTGTTGCTCCGTCATCACCTGGCCTTGTCGTCGCAAATAAGCCAAAATTTGTTCTTGGCGGTTAGATCCCAGAGCTATGCTGACAATTTGGTTAGTACTATTGTCATAGGCGTATTTGAGTGAGGTCTGGGCACCCGACAAACCATACCCAAATGCGGTCTCACTCACGGTTTTTAAAGGATCGGAGTAAATAGTGGATTCTGGCTGAGCACCCAGTAGTTGGATCATCGGCATGCCAAGACCCTGGCTCAAATTTACAAACATAGTGATTTGGCCACACTGCCATTGAGTGCCATTCGAACAGGCAACTAAATTTGCCGGATTCGGCGCTTCAAGTACTTGACCAACTACTTGGCCAGCTTTTGTTGCCTTCATCGCCACACCTGGTAGACTGGATGCCACCAATCGATCTCCGATCTCAGGCATACCATTTTCAGTGCTAATTTGCACTGGCACTCGACCAACTAAGGCAATCGGATAGGTATTATCAGCTTTGGGACCCAAGATCATCCCTGGAGCAGTCGCTACCACGCCTAACAAATTATTCTGATAAGCAGTGGTAGAGGGCTTCACCCAACCAGCTCCCTGAGCATCAAGCATGACCACTTGGCCAGCAGTGAGTGGTGTTGAAGAATAATAGTACTCCGCTAAGTCGGCGCCACCAATTTGACCTACTTCGAGTGCTGAGCCAGTAATACCATCAGTAATCAATTCACCACGGATTGTCTGAAGATTATTATTTAAGCGGTCATAGATTGCCTGCAGACCTTGGGCTTCTGACTCAGCCCATTGATGTGCTGAAGAAGCAAAAACCGAAGCCACCGCATTAGAACCGATTGACACAATGTTGTCACCGCTAGCATTCCAAGCGGTGCCAGAATCATCCGTTTTAGCTGCATTCGAGTGATAGACATCGGTAACGACATTATTGCCAGTTCGTTCATACAAAGTCACACCACCACCACCAGCTCCATCATTGGTACCCACCCACAGCTTTCTTGATTCACCCAAGAAAGCGCTGTCAGTCAATCCAATTGCCGTTACCGTGTTGGTTGTTCCATACAGTGTACTGCCAACCACTCGAAAATCAGAAGTTGTATCTGGAGTCACAGTCCAATTCGGCGTCACAGTCAAAACTGTGGCAGTATTACTCACCACCCGCCTGGTTTGACCTACCCCAGTATCACTGGTAATTTCTACAATCTGATTAGCAAACCAGTTGGGAATCCAAGCTTCAGCAGAATCACCAATCGTATTGGAGCTAAAAGTAGTGGCGTTAGTCACAGTGATACGATCGCGGTTGAGAGTAGAGCGAGCGTCATTGTAGAGACGACGTGCTTGGGCCTGAGTCAACTGATCAGTAGTGGTGGCTCCACCCATACTCAATGTCACATCATCAATCTGACCAGTCCAAAAATTGGCACCAGTAGCACATGCTGCACCCACGCTACAATCGCCACCCAAACTTAAAATTGTAGAACCATCTAGGGTGGCTGTGGCAGCAAGAGTGGCGTCACTTCCAACCAGCTTGCCATCTATATACAAGAAAATACCAGTAGTTGCATTTTGTCGCACTGCCGTCAAAAAGTGCCACTGATCATCATTGTATGTTTGAGTTGTGGTGGCGATATCGTCGGGATTCCAAGTCGTATCATCATCGATACCAAATGAGATTGTACCAGCAGCATTCATATAAATCGCCCATCCTGCTGCTGCTGCTGGAGTAGTCGAGTGTCGCTTGCTAATCAATGTATCGGTGCCTGACATAGCCGTTGGATGTTTGAACCACAGACTAACAGTAAATCCAGTTGTAGTAGAGTTGTAATCGGTGTCGACCTCACAAGTAGAGCCAGCATTGGTCGAACAAATAATATCAGCAGCACCATCAAAAGTGAGCGCATTGCCACGGACACCACTCACACCGTAAGTTGGTACATTGCGCGGAAATAATTGGTTGGCACGAAAACTGGAGTCCTGCAAATTTCCCGAGGCTTCAGTAAACATGAACACGCCTTTTATGGTGGCTGGCATTAAGGCTGTTTGGTAAGCATTTGTGGTTTGCTTACTCCAACCCGAAGCTGCGTTGGTGACATGATCATGAATTTCAGAAAGTCCTTGGCTGGTACCAACATAAATTAAATCTGAGTTGTCCTCAGCTAGAGAACCTCGAGTAATCACCTCTAGAGCATCGGGCGCACTAGCACTGATTACTGGTGTCAGCTTAGTTAGCTGTGGTGTTGAAGCTTGATCCCAAACTTTTCCTGGAGTTTGGTTTATTTGAGTTGCCTGAATAGTGTCAATATTGATCCAACGTTCAGCTTGAGCTTGAGTTTCATTGAGGGCATACATCCGACCACGATTGGTAATAAAAACAGCGTTGTAGTCATCACCGGTATTGTCAGAATACCCCCATGCGCGCTGATCGGTGGTGTTGATAATAGTCACTGCTGTATCTGTTGCCACACCAATCAGAGTCACACCATTATTTGGGTTAGTGCTGGTACTCCCAGATTGCACCGCACCGTGAACGTCATTGACAAAATTATCAGCAATTGCCATGGTCGTAATTGCACTTGATGCGTAGGCATTAGTGGTGTTGCGACCACTAATTAGTTGATCAGACTGCACGCGATTAGTGGAGTTATATCTATGCAATCGATCATTGATGAAGTCAAATGCATACAAACCTGTTGAGGCTGAACCATTGGTACCAACATAAATCACCCCATTCATGGCGAAGACACTAGAAGGATTATTGTTTAAATCAACACCGAGTGAAAAGCTTGTACCCTGTGAAAACTTCATCCACATAGTGTTGTCGTTCATGTCGAAGATATAGAGTGCATCAGCTGTAGTAATCAGAATTGCCTTCTTGGGGAAATCATTGCGACCACAGCGATCATCCGTCGCCACCACACAGTTGCGCTCATCATGATCTTTGGTTTCGCCATACCAGCTTAGCGCACGACTACTCACCGCCTCGGTCCAGCGACCACCATCTGTGTCACGAGTGGTGTCATAAATAAAGACATCACTAATACCACTGAGCGTCCGTGACTGCACCATGGCTTGTTTAATTAAGTTGCCGTACAGTGTAACTTTGCCTCGATACCCAGCTTCACCTATCTGCAATAAATCCTCTGGTGTATCGGTGCCAATACCCACCTGCCCAGTGCCATCAATCACAAATGGAGTTCCATCTGCAGCTTCGTCATTAACCCGCACCGCGTAGTTCCCTACGCCCGTGGCATTGTGCTGAATCATCAGGGCAGTGTTGGCATTTGCCGTGCCACCATTACTAATCGAGACTACTGAACCAGTATTCGAGGCTGCACCAGTACCAGCAGTCATACCAAAACTGGCTACAGAACCAGTGAGATTGGCTGCCGCTGCTGACGTCACATTGAGTAGCGACCCTGAAGTTAAGGCATCAGCACTCAAGGCCAAACCATTGGTGGTTGAAAGCGTGCTCCAATTCCAAGTCTGAGCATAGTTTAAGTTATCAATAGTATTGAGGGTGTTAGCACCCATTAATCCTGAGATTCTCCCGCTGGGACCACAGCCTAAATCATTGGTGTTACACAGTGTTTTAATAGTTCCATTTTCAACAATTTTAAATTTATTAGCGGTGGTGTCATACCAAAAAGTACCAGTTGTAGCAGTAGGATCACCAGCTCCACCAGTCATGATCAAGGCTTTACCAGTGCCGATAGTTAAAGTGTCCAAAATCGAAGTGTTGCCTGTGCCAGCTGCATCCAACACTAGATCCTCACTGCCTGCGGTAGTGATATCAGTTGCGGCACCAGAAAATGCCAAGCCAGTCGAGCCAATAGTTTTGTTAGTCAAAGTGTCCGCACTACTATTCGTAATTAATGTGCCGGTGGTAGGCAATGTCAGCGTCGTGGTGTTTGTTGTAGTAAATGTTAGCGGAAAAGCTCCAGTGGTACTAAAAGCATCAGCAAAAGAGATCGTCTTGGCATTTGGAATGGTTAGAGTGCCTGTCGTGTTAGTGACGGTTAAACCTGCTACTTTCGCAGCATTAAAGGCGTACGGCACCGCCGTAAATCGAATTCGTGGCAACATTTCACCATCACTGTTGTAGTTGATGCCGAGGTAAATGGTGTCAGTGTTGAAATCAACTGAACCCGGAAGTGCAGTTCCATCGCCTAAATTGGTTTGAAAAATACCATTAGTGACAGTAACTGATTTTGATTCAGTCCAAATAGCCACACCCCCACTCGAAACGGTGTACATGCTAAAAACAAAATTGTAGGGACCATCAGCGACATTAGTACCAGTGGTTTTATTAACAACTTTCCCCTGGAAATTAATCTGTTGATTGATACCTACAGCCGCCAAAACAGAGTTGGCGCAACCAAAAGCCAACACAAAGACCACCGCGAGTATTAGAGCGATGCGTTTTCCGGACATAGATCCTGCATTCACTCTAGCAGAAAACCACCTGTGACAACAGGCAAATAAAAACCGAAAATTAGTCAAGTTGTAATAGCCCGTTTATGGTTGGACTCTACCTAGCAAATCTTCTACAATCAAAGCGTGCGTTTGTATCACTTTTTTGCCATTTTTTTCACTCTATTTGCTCTCAGCTGTGCTTCACCCATAACTGCCAGCACTGAAGGCTCAGTCATTCTAGAAGTACTGGGCAATGTACCTACTAGACCTCAAGATATTATCCTATCACTCACTGCTGATTACCCTGCGTTCAGCACCGTCTCACAGGAACAAGTAATCTCATATACCCTCAACTACAGCTCCATTAGTGATGTTGATACCATTGTCACCATAACCACCCGTTACTCTGCTCTTGCACCAGATGGTTCTGGCGAACAGCTGCTTGATTATGTGTCGGGCAGTGCCACTTCGATTAACAGTGGCATTCCAGGTCTTATTAACCAGCAACAAAAAACTATTTCTTGGCAACAACTCTTGATTCCAGCCCACGCAACCGATCAAAAATTGTTTTTTCAACTCAAATCAAACTCACGTTTTCCTAACGCTACTCAGGATGTGCTGCTGAATGTTTCGGCAGCAGTAACTAGTCCATTTATTACTCCCAGTGTCATTTTACCAATCAAATATCAATACAACCTAACACTGATACCACCAATCCCCACTGCCACCCCAATACCTCCGCCGCAATCTCTTGTCACCAAAACAGTGAACTCAACTACAACCGTACGTGACCTTGTGGTTACACAGCTCAATAATCGCTCCATCACCCTTGAAGCACTCGCAAATCCAAACTCAAACCTACGAGTCTTGTACGGCACCAGCCCCAAACAACTAAAAAGTACAATCAACTCAATTTCTCAAACTGGAATGCATCAGTTTAAAATTTCAAATCTCAAAACAGACACCATTTATTACTTCCAATTCCAATACGCAAAACCAGATGGAAGTTATGCAATCCTGGACACATATACGTTTCGTACACCAAATCAAGCTGAAGAACTGGAACTTAATAAGATGTATCAACTATCGGCACAAAATTCACAAGGCTATATATTCAATGGGAAACTCTTTGCCGCTACATTCTCTCCACCAATAATTGTCTTGCCACAATCAAGCAAGCTCACCTTTAATCTGCAACATGATCCCAATATCCCCATGGATATGGCACAAGTTCTGCTCTACAGCCCAGATCTGAAAATCCCCACAATTGCAGCCCGCTCAACTTCAACCCAAAGTTCAGCACCATCAACTGCCACCACCGACCTCATAGCTATCAGAAAGCAGCTTGATTTTCCTAATTTAATTGGTAACTACACTTTAAAATCCAGACTGCGAACACAAAAAGGGACTATTGCTGAATCCACCATAGCTGAAGTTAAGATCATTAAGCCAATCACCATACGTCACCACCTCACTGGTGCACCAATTAGCAATGCCAAAGTTTCTATATACAAGTATGATGCCACCACTGACTACTTTTATGCTTACCCTGATCCAAATGAGCCACCTCTTGAGCTATATTCTGAGTCTAATGGAGGAGTGCCGTTTGTACCTCAAAACGGACGGTTTCGATTGGTTGTTGAACGCGTTCCCTTTTACTTAAAAAACATTGATTTGACTGTTCAACTGAGCCAAACGATGGTATTGCCAGATATCGAACTACGACCATCTGTTGTTGGTTGGGCAGAACCAATTATTCACATACTCAGCAACCTGCAACCAAACAGAAACTACCAAAAACAAAGCTTTCAAGAATGGCTCAATCAATGGTCTGAAGCAATTATTGGTAGGGCACTTTTCCCAATTGAAACACAAGCATTAAGCACTACCGAATCATTCTAAAAAGTTGCACTCGCCACTGCGGAAATAGTATCACTGTAATCGGCAGCCGCTGGAGTTAGCGGACTGATTTTTGCTTTAACTAAAATTGAGGTACGCCCACCAACTATTGGTGCATTAGCTGAATTAACAATTGTCTGACTCGTGGTTGAAAGTGCACCAACGGTATCTCCTGAACCCACAAACGGTGCCACTGCAGTTAGAGGACCACCAGATGTCTGAGCGGTCGTACTAACACGAATTCCATAGCCCTCTGTCTGTCCAGTGAGATTGGCTGAGACTGTGGGGATTGTGTATGACTTATTCACGCTTAACAAACCGTTATTGGTACCATGCACATACACAAAAGCTCCACCTTCAGCATTACTTGTCAGATCCAACCAAATTAAGTTTGTAGCTGTAGTCACTACGCTCGGAGCAAGGTTCCCAAATGCAATGGTGTATGGTGATGCGGTTTCAATATCCGACGATGCGATATCAATGTCATATGTCAAACTAACTTGTGCCGTGGCCACAGAAGCAGCAGTACTATATTCACTCTCAGTAAATTTGCCATGCATCACTTTTACTTTAACTGAGTAAGTGGTGTTTGGTTGTAAACCAACTATAAACTCTCCGGTACCACTACCCCAATTTATGTACGTTTGATAATCTTCAATTCCAAGTGTGGATCCAATCGTGTTATCGCTTTGCACATAATATGTGGTGACCCAACTGTCGGGAGAAATTGCTACTGCATACACTGAATCTGTTGGGTTGCCGCCGGTATTAATCTGCAACAACAACTTGTTGTAGTAAGAACTAGCATTTGTGAGAGTTGGAGCCAGTGGTACCGCAGCTTGGCGCATAAATTCTAATCCTGAACCCAAAGAATAATTAGAACCATCTAACTTCATACCGCTAGTTTCTCCAGTGACTGCATTAATGCTGTAACTAGTGGAATCGGTGTTTCCAACACCACCACTACCGAACGCAAAATCATGCATTTCATAGTTAGTACTCGCGGGTAGTGCTAATAAAAACACCAGCGATGTGGTCTTCAGCCAATTAAAAACCGGCTGAAGGGCTCGAGGTTGCCGAAGGCGTTGCATCATATTTTTTTATGTTAGTAGTAGCTGCATTTAAAGTAATTGATTCAATTAATTTCACCAAGCGATCAGTATCAACTTTGGTGGTGTCAGCCAATCCAGTAAATGCAATTGTCATCATTTTTCCTGCTGTAATCCAAAACACACTTACTGTTTCCTTATCCTCAAAACGTACAATTCCAGTATATTTTTTAGCTGAGACAGATGATTCGCGGTATCCAAAAGATACCTGGCGACGCAGTTGTATTGCGGGGTCATCTGCCATTTTTTGAGTAAACGGTCGCGAAGAAATCACTAGTCTACCCGTAGGGTCTTGAGTTAATAAACGAACCGTACAGCTAGTTGCGGGTTCATCAGTCGTTGCTTTTTTACTAGCAAACGGAATCACCACACTGAAACACGGTCCATCAACAGCATATTCATTTTGAAATGGCTTGCCGTCACCAAAGTCCACAGCCGTTTCGCTAACACTGCCCTTATGTTCATCTAAGAACTCTTGTGATCTTGGAGATAGCTCGGTTGAGATTTTAGCTTGTCTCGATTTCCAGCCATACCAGCCACCAACGAGCAACAAAACTACAAGCCCAAGAGTGAAGCCAATCATGATCGCTTTTTGATTAGCACTTAATTTTTGCATATCGAACCCACAAAAAGCTGACAATTACCATAATAAGTATCACCAGGGTAAGCAAAATCGGCAAGTAGACAACCATTCCTTGTTGGGAAAATTGCAGTGCACCAGGTTGAGCCGAACCTGCAATATGCACCACCAGGGGCACTAAGGGAATCGCAAACCCGCGTAAAGCCACATTACTACTGATAGTGCGCAGATTTTCCGGCATCACCACCACTGAGCCCTCATTAACAATGCCTTCAGCAATACGTCTACCAAAAATATCTGAAATTACTACCTGACCATGAGGAACTACATGAACATTCCCTTGATTTTCAAATTGTAATTGCATCGATTTTGGCACTGCAAACCAGAAAAAAGGCAATTTGAATTGCTTTAGATTTATATGAAAGCGTTCGCCTCCAACTTTGTGAATTAACAACACTGAAGATACTGTGGGCAAAACCACTTGTTCTCCTTCACCACCCACGCTTATTACCTGGGCTAAAATTGCACCGTAATGTCCCCCTGGAGACAGGTCTTGATTATTCACGATTTCAACACTAATTGTCTTACTTTCATTTGCCTCTACGGTTAGCTCAGCAACTGGTAATCGTAAGAAATTTGCCAAGGTATATTTGGCTTCATTTTGTGGTTTATCTACAAAGGTAACTTGTCCCTGCATGTCTAGTTGGCGAATATCTACGGTCGAAAGTGCATACACTTGAGCAGCTGCAGTCTGGTTGGTAATCGTAATATCTCGAGTAACACTACTGTCAGTTGCGGTAATTGTTACAAATTGAAATGCAGGCTCAACCATAATACCTGCAGCAAAAACAGGTCGGTTTAAAACCACAGAAAAGACCACTCCCACAACCAGGATTAACCAAATTCTCTGAAAAAAACGCATACTTATTTATTTTGAACGGCGAACTGCTTTAGTAATAGTACCAAAGATGCTAAAGAGACCATATCCAAGTAGCAACAGTACCACAGCTCCAATACCAAGCAACTTCCAAGGTATCACCCAAAAACTAACCTGTGATTCAATGGGTACGTCGCGTTCACCATTGTCGTACACCATCAACAAATGAGCAGTATATTTACCAAATCTAATTTTACTCAGCTTGCTGACATCGTATTTCAAGCCAAATAGTTGACTGCCGTCCTCATTTTTAACATCTTTACCATCAATAGTTTTGGCAGCGTATGTTGGAAAGCCATCATCCCAAACAACTTGATACTCTCTCTGTGAACCTGGCAACACCATTCTGGTGTTTGGATTAACCGGCAAAATTGCCACGTCCCGCTTCCCTTCACCGTCAATAAAGATCGTGCCGCTTGGAGGCACATGTACATTGCCACCATTTTTTACAGTAACAGTGAATGTCTCTGGTAAAAACTCAACCATTGGTGCTGTGACCGAGAAGTTTGTGACCTCAAGTTGCCGCTTCGCATTTGGCGAGTTAATAGTTGTCAACACCAAGATCGCTGGCATCGCATTGACTGTTGTTTCAGTGTACTGTGTTTCACTTGCTCTGGTTACGATCACGCTGTAGTAGTGAGAGAGTTCAGCATATTCCGGTGGACTAAATGTGACTGGAATGGTTTTCCATTCACCTGCTTCTACAGTAAATTCAGTTTCCGCAAATTTGAGCCACTGCAAATACTCTTCATCACCTTGGGGTAAAACCAATCTTGGTTTGCCGCCAGTTTCGTCAGCAGTGAAAGTAGCTAAGAGCAATTTTACTCGTTCAGCCATCACCCCATTATTACGAATTTTAATCTCGGTAGTAATTGATTTACCTAAATCGACTTCAAGGTTGAGGGTCACTGGAGACACTGTCGCGTTAAAAGGCTGCTGCTTTAGCACTTCTGGCTCTGCAGCATTTACCAATTGAATTGCCGACAGTAAGAAGGCTACAACCAACAAACCTTGAGTAATTATTTTACGAAACTGTAATACGTTCACGTTCAACTCCGATCCTGGGCAGGATATATAGTCTGGGTATTAAAATATGCCCGCACCGACCACAGTGATGGTATCAGCATAATCTGAAGCTGCTTTTGTAACTCCAGAGATTGCAACTCTTGGAATTAAGGTAATAATATCTCCAGAAGTTACACCATTAGCACTCGCAATTGGCTGATAGGTAGTACTTAATGTGCCGCCTGCAGCAGTTGTTAAGCCATTATATTCTGGATCAATAGTCACTGTGCCGCCACCACCAGCATCCGTGGTTAAATCAGTATCAAGCACGTATCCTTCGGTGCCAAAGGCAATTGTTGAAGGAGCAGCATCAATGGTTCCAGCTGTTGGAATTGTGTAAGAAACGTTGGTTGAAGTCAGACCGGCATTGGCATCTTTAGCCCATGCAATCCATCCTGAACCTGCATTGGTGGTAATAGTAATGGCATTACCAGCACCTGAACTAATCGCACTACTTGAAAGTGTTCCTAGAGCAGCGGTTGTAGATCCCAGTGCAAATGTAAATGAAGGTGGGACTGCAGCACTAACTGTGATTTGATCAGCAGTAATCGTAGGTACAGAGATTTCTTTAGTATCGTTGATTACAGGCACTGCATCTGTGGTAAATAGCGTATGTAATTGGGTGTTAGAAGCAGCTGGGTTCAAAATTAAACCAGTGCCAGTAATAAAGAAACCATAAGTTGTCGACGCTGTTAAGTTGGTGACGGGGAACGAGATGGTATTACCGGTGACATTACTTGCTGTGGCTATGCCAGGCATAGCAGTCACTCCAGCTGGCAAACCAGCAGTAGAAACCGTGTAATTTCCTGCGGTTGTGGTGAAATTTGTGGTACTCACCCATTCAGAATCCAAAGTGATCTTGAAAAGTGTCTCAGTGAATGTGACAGACGAAGTAGTGAAAACAACCAGCACACTTCCAGGTGCCTGACCTGCCTGCATTCTACTCGCCCTCATATATACGTTGCCTGCTGCTTGAGCTGCATCAGCTCGTTGGGGCAATAAAAAAACCGCACACAAAATCACTAATAAAAGGGCAGAAAGTTTTTTCATAGTCATTTTTTTACTTAGTTAATAGTCTCTTAAAACCTCAAGGTCTGTCAATATGTCGAAGTAGATCAATTTATATTTTAGTGCTGGTTACCTATACTTAATAAGTTTTTACAAACACATCACTAAAAAACACCTGCCGCTACTACTGTCAATGTATCTGCATAATCAGATGCCGCTTCTGTTAGATTTGAAATTGCTACTCTAGGTACCAATGTAACAACATCAGAATTTGCGGCTCCCGTAGAAGTTGCAAATGCTTGAAATGTAGTACTCAGCGTACCACCCGCAGCAGTTGTGAGTCCGTTATATTCGCCTGCTATCGAAACGACACCGCCACCTGCTGCATCCGTAGTTAAATCTGCATCAAGCACATATCCTTCGGTGCCAAAGGCAATAGTTGAAGGAGCTGCATCGATCGAGCCTGCGGTCGGAATTGTGTAAGTAACATTAGTTGAGGTTAAACCTGCGTTAGCACTTTTTACCCACGCTGTCCAACCACTGCCAGCATTTGTGGAAATCGTGACAGTGTTACCGGCACCAGAACTAATAGCACTCGCTGTGAGTGTCCCCAATGCTGCAGTTGTTGATCCCAGTGCGATAGAAAAAGTTGGTAGTACAGTTGCAGTCACTGAGATTTGATCTGCAGTAATTGTAGGGACGTTTACATCTTTAGTATCATTGGTCGTCGGCACTGCATTAGTGGTAAATAAGGTGTGTACTTGTGTAGTGGAAGCCGCTGGATTGAGAAGCAGGCCTGTTCCAGTAATATAGAAGCCATAGGTTGTTGACACCCCAAGTGCAGAAATCGGAAAAGAAATGGTATTACCGGTCACGTTGGTGGCAGTAGCCACACCAGGCATGGCAGTCACGCCTGCAGGCAATCCAGCTACTGAAATAGTGTAGTTTGCTGGTGTTGTAGAGAAATTCGTAGTCGATACCCACTCTGAATCAAGTGTCACTTTAAACAAGGTTTCAGCAAAAACCACAGACGAAGTGGTAAGCACCACCAACACACTGCCTGGAGCCTGACCAGCTTGCATCCGATCTGCCCTCATATACGAGTTACCTGCTGCCTGAGCTGCAAATACTTGCGTGGTACTTCCAAGAGCTAAGCAGACAAAAACTAACAGTAACAACACACGAAACTTATGCATAAAAAAAGTGATCTGGGCTATAAATATATCTATATAATACTGAGTTACATCCAACCAAGTGTCAATATATCTGAATAGATCAATTTTGATCTTATTGATCAATCAGCCTTTTTTAGATTATTAATTCCCCTACAACTTGATTGCTGTACAATGTTGTAATGCCCGCACTTGCTGCCCGAACCGAGGCAAAATTGCCTCAAGCTCCAAGTTTATTGTCGATGATTGGTCCGAGTTTTATCTTACTCGGTCTTGGACTAGGTAGTGGTGAGTTGCTGCTCTGGCCATACCTAGCTGCCCACTATGGCTTAGGTGTGATGTGGGCTGCAGCCGTCGGCATTACTTTTCAATACTTTCTCAATCTCGAAATCGAACGATATACACTCTCGACTGGCGAAAGTGTCTTCGTCGGTCTTACTAGAAGTCATGCTCGATTTGCTCCAATCTGGTTTTTATTATCTACAATAATTCCCTGGATTTGGCCGGGGATAATCTCGATTTCAGCATTAATCATCTCGACTTCTCTACATCTAGGATCATTTCAACCTGTTGCCATCGTACTACTACTCAGCATTGCGGTGATTCTTACTAGCAGCTCGACTGTGTATCAAACAATGGAACGCTGGCAAAAAATTTCTTTAGGCATAGCAGTACCTTTTCTCATACTACTAACCTTTTCTATTGCCAAACCGGATGATTGGCTGGCACTTTGGAACGGTCTGCGTGGCATTGGCGATGGATATTCTTGGCTACCACCGAAATTACCCCTATTCACATTACTTGGAGCACTTGCTTATGCTGGTGCAGGTGGGAATCTTAACCTAGCACAATCCTTTTATATTAAGGATAAAGGATACGGCATGGGACAACATGCAAATTGCTCAACTAGCCAAGTGAGAGGGCATCATCCCATCACTAAGATTCCACGAGTTGAGGGCTATTTTTTTAAGATTACCGAGTCATCCTTGCTAAGGTTCAAACAATGGTGGTGGCGTCTCACCATTGAGCACAGCATAGTATTTTGGATAACAGGACTGGTGACTATGTTGCTTTTAGCCACCTTAGCCTTTGCTACCACAAAACAATATCAAGGTGTGCTGCCTAGCGGTACACAATTTCTATTTGTAGAAGCCAATCTAATCGCTGCTGGTACCCATCAATTTGTAGGAATTCTTTTCCTTAGCATAGTTGCCTTGATGCTTTTCTCCACTCAACTTTCAATCGCTGATTCGACCAGTCGAATTTTAGCTGAGAACCTAGTGCTACTAAATAAAAAAGTCTTTAATCCAAAACAATTACCTAAATGGTATAAACTTGCAGTTTGGGGCCAGGTGTTAGCTGGCTGCAGCATTTTACTATTTAAAATCACCGAGCCATTTATGCTAGTAACCTTGAGTGCGATTCTCAATGCTCTGTCTATGCTGGCCTATTCAATCATGTTGCTACGACTCAACACCACACAATTACCACCGCCTTTAAGACCAAGTTTAATACGTCGACTCATCATCTTAGGATGCATCATTTTTCTCTCGATTTTTGCCATTCTCACTGTTTGGCAATTTTTAAACTAGCAGTTACACTTTCACTCGCTCATCAATAGCCACCATTTCATCCATGTGCTAATTGATAGTGTTTATCCCCAAAAAAACCCGTGACCTCTGGATTAATTCGTGCTTGTTTAAGCAGAATACCTGAAGTGGCGGTAAATAATCCATACCGCTCATTGATGGCGGTTAAAGCTGTTTCAACTTTCTCTGTTTGTTGCCAACTTTCCCATAGCTCTGGCATGGTTTGACTCATTGGTGTCAGCATTCCTAAATACACTCCAAACTTAATCACTCTAAAGTCGCGTCTCCATACCTTATACAAATTGTAATAAATCAGTTCAAACATTTCTTTGGTGTGCACAGTGTGATGAGACAGCGTCAGGTGCTTGCTCCAAGATTGTCCTTCACCCCAAAGTGAGACTGCCACAAACCTCCCTGCCAACTTCATTTTTCTAACCTTAGCTATGCACTCCAATACTAAGTTGTATAAAGTAGCCTTAATCACAGCCTCATCGTCACAAGCCTTCCAACCAGTAATTGAGCGACTGACACTTTTTGGCAACTCAGCACTTTTATCTCCCCTGGCTAACATCGCTGGCTCCAAACCTTGACCAATTTTCCGCAGTTCCTGTGCCCAAAAAGGTCCCACCACCTGTTGTAAGTCGCCGTCAGAAATAAAATTCAGTTGATACGGCACTCTCACTCCAAGCTTTTGCAGTTGCCTCTCGAGATTCCTACCAACCCCACAAACATCAGCAAAACTGGTTCTCGCCAGCAATACAGCTTCATCTTCAGCTTTAGTCCAGACTACCGAGCCCTTGGGAGAAGTCTCGCCAGTCATCTTAGCAATCAGCCGATTAGCACCAATTCCCACATTACAACTAACCCATTCACCCAACTCGCCATAAAGACGCTGTTGCAATAATTTACCCAGAGTAACTGGATTTGGGTGCAGGTTTCTAATTGGGTTCCACAGAATAAATGCCTCGTCTAAAGAAAAAACTTCTACATCTGGAGATACTGATCTAAAAACTTGATACAACCGCTTGGTAGCAGCCAAATAGGCACCAAAACGTGCTGGAGCCACTACTAACTTGGGACAGATATCCAGTGCCTCTTTCAGTCTAGTTCCGGTTTTAATCCCCAGTTTTTTTGCCTCCTTAGAGGTGGCAATCAAACAAGTGCGTCCTTCTTCCTTCACAATGCCAACTGGTTTCCCTCTTAAACTAGGAATTTCCTGCTGCAGCAAAGTGGCAAAATATGCATTCACATCAATATGTAGCCAGATTTCATTCACAGTACACCTCCAGTAGCCGCCATAAATCACTTTCGCGATTAAAATCGAGTCTATATACTGATGTGCCACTGCGGACACTATAGAAACGGTGCTTGGTCACACCATTTTTTTCATCAATAGCCAAAGTTACTTCTTCAACAACCCTGATTTGATTACGCCACCTAAAACGCCTAGGTACAAACCCTCTTGTAGAAAAAGTACCCTGCACTTCAACAGGCTCATTAATCTGAGTAAACATAATACGTATTTCTTAAAATCTTTCTAACAGTGCTTGAGCTAACGATATTGGCGAACCACCGAACTCACCACTCCACGAATTAACAAATCTGTCTTTGGTCTAAACAGTGGATAGGCGCTATTGGCTGCTTCTAAATAAAAGCCTTCTTTGTCTTGACGAAGGTGTTTGAGCGTCAGCTCCTGATCAATCTCCGCCACCACAATATCTCCAGAATTGGGTTTTGCCGTAGCATCAACCACCACTTGATCTCCGGAAAAAATTCCGGCTTCGATCATCGAGTCGCCACGAACTTGCAATAAATAATATCTGCCCGCATCAGCTAGGGCGTATTTCTCCAGTGATAGCCATGTTGCTTCCATTGTTGGAACCTCATCAGGATATCCAGCCTTGATTGAACCGAGGATGGGTAAAGCAAAAAACTGCTCTGCCGGAGCTAATTTGCCTCCAACCTGCTTCAAGAGGTATCCAGCTGCAACTAGATGCTCCACAATAGCAAAAGCAGCATTTTTAGAGGCCACAGAAAAAACCTGCAGCATCTCCTGATAACTAGGCAAGCGACGATTGACAGCGTAAAAACGCTTTAATTGAGTGAGTCGAGAAAGTATGGCTGAACTGAACATACGTTCAATATAGCACTGAACGACCGTTCAACGTCAAGCCTCAAAATATGTCAAAATTCCTGAAGAAAACTAAACAGGTAAAGTGATTTGGTATAGACGACCAAGTACAAAAGCTAACACTACCGAGCCAGCAATGACTATCAAAGCCAAGAGCTTGGTAAATGGAGTGACCGTAGTGAGTTCTTTAGGTAAAGTGCCAGGTCTAACAACCAAACGAGACACTTTTGAAGATTTAACTGGGGCAGTTTTTTTCATATCAACAATAAGTGTATCAAAAAAAGCACTGCAAAAACAGACTTACGAAATGCAAATTTTTGCCTAAGGAACAGCGACAAACAAACTACCACTGGCAGTTACCAGTTTCACAACTCTTTGCTCAATATCTACGACCAATATCCGTTGTGCACTCAATTGATCATAGCCACTGGCATACAACACTACGTATTGATTGTTTCCAGTCCAAACTCTCCAGTATCCAATTCCAGCCAACATTTCAGTTGTGACCCCAGAGTCTAACCTAATAGGATTTTTCTGACCCTCAAGATCAAGTAGCTCAATTGCAGAATTTGTTAGCATAATTGCTTTTTTATTATCAAATGCAGAACTAAGTCGGGGGTTGTCCGCTACTGAATATAGAATGGGCACATGAGGTTCAAAGTAAACAATTTCACCTCGTGAATTGAGCGTAGCTCGGTCAAGAAAAAAAGGTAGCCGAATCCAACGTAATTGTTCCAGTTGACCAACTTGAAAGTTGTACCATCTTCTTTTGACTTGCTGAGACCCCGCATCAACCGACAACAGGTAATGCGTGTCGGTAAAACATTGAGTGTGAGCAGCAATTTTCAACTCAGCTTTTTTTGACAGCATTGAGGTGTTGAGACAGGATTGATATGCTTTTTGTTCGACTGCAAACCAGACCTCATTACCCTGCCAGCCATACAATCTCACCAAGTGGCCATCTTTAATTTCCGAAAGCAAAATGGGCATTTTTTTAGTACTACCAACTGGTTGTAGTAAAAACTGCTGGTCATCAGTAGTCACCTGCCATTGACCATCAGGACTGATACTAAATCCTCGCAAAATATCTTGAGCATGCTGTTGAGGCCATGGAGTCTGAGAAATTAAACTGAGATTATTTTCAGCCATCAGCACAGCTCGATCTGGATCATACAAAATATGTGAAATACGTAGCGGGGTGTCTTGTTGCTCAATCTCCAGATAATTACGACTATTCCACTTTACTGGTAACCCACCATCCAAATCATGTGCCATCTCCAAAAATCTATATGACGTGGTTTTGATTTTTCCCGTATTGAGATCGAGAATCTTCAACACTCCCAAATCTGCCGTCACCAATTGGTTTTTTATTTTTGGTTGCAACCATTCAAAAAAAGCCACTAATTTGCCGTTAGGCGAAATCATTGGAAAGGCATAGGTAACTTTAGTCAGTGCTGAACTCGTACTTCCCCGAAGCACTAAAACCTCCTGCCCATCTTGGTTAACAATCAAATCGAGTCCTCGAATGTACGGAATTGAGAGTTTTGCTTCTGGGTTCAGTGGATTAAGACTTGTCGGAGTTTGACGAGGTTCAAGATTAAAAACTTGATTGTGCCTGTCGGTACTCAATGACCCACCAAGCAGTGTTTCACTTACTACAGTACTTGATCCTGAAGCAACGCTCTTGGCCGAAGATGACGACAACGGCTGCAAGGGCGTATTGTCAATTTTAAAGGCATCAAATCGTAGCGGTGGAGTTGGCTGCAGTGCTGCTTGCTGCATCAAAGCCAAACTTTGACGACGACTTGACACACCAACTGACCAACGCCAAATTACCAAACCAGAAATACCTAGTAAAGCAGCTATAAAAAGCCATCTAAAAACATGCAAATAAAAATAACGTACGTGCTGCATTACGATTCATTATGCCAGTGAGAGGTCACTAATGCCAAACTCATTTTCATCCTCTACAGCTACTTCAGTGCAAATCTCACCCAAGCCTAACCACATCTCCCTCAGACACTACTAGTTTTTCAGCCACAAGTTGATTTAGTGCAACCATAAACCTATCATCTAGTTTTGTAATTTGTTGGCTGAGTTGTTTGGTTGTTAACAGTGAACCTATGTTTGCTGCTGCTGCCAGAATTCTGATTATTTCTCCCCTAACTTGTCGAAGTGATCCTTTGAATTTTTTTTGAACTTGGTGGTGTTTGCTTTGGCGACTTGGATTTGGCAATACCGATTTCAAGTAGCTACCATAATCCATTAGTGCCCAATACCAAACTCTCGATTGTTTTTCCGGCAAGCTCTCACCAATTAACGGCATAATTTCACTATCAGCAACAATACTTTTTTCTGAAAAGAAATGATAGATAAATACAGTACGAATATTTGTTTCAATAAAGCAAATTGGCTGATTGTGTGCAAAGGCTAAAATTGCAGCACTCGTATACGGACCAATCCCAGGAAGTTTTTGTAGCTCAACTTGGTTTTGTGGTAAAACCCCTTCACTAAACTCACCAACTTGTTTGGCAAGTTCCCATAGAAATTTTGGTCTGCGGTTATATCCCAAACCCTGCCAGGCAATTAATACCTGAGATAACTGAGCAGCTGCTAATGATTGAAAATCTGGAAACAGTTCCAAAAAAGCAGTGTATTTGGGAATCACTCGCTCAACTTGAGTTTGTTGCAACATTAACTCTGAAACCAAGACTTTATATGGGTCTGTGGTTAAACGCCATGGTAATTTATGTCGACCATACAATTGGTACCAGCGCAACACATATTGTTGAAAGTGTTTAAGATTCTGTTTCATCTATAGCACCAATCCTACCATTACACATTGGTGCTGTTTTGACTCAAAGTAGATAATATACAATCAAGAAAACGAATATGTCTGAAGATGACAGAAGACGTGATAGCTCAATAAACCTCGGAACACCTGGCCATTGGTGGGGCGGATATGATGCTGGTTCTCACCAGTCAGCTGAAACTGATCCAAATCGTCTCAACCTTGATAATGTTACTGATTTTCTTGCCTTTTTAACTGCACTAACTAAAGGTGAAGCTAAGTCTCAAAACTTTCTGCAACGAATTCCCAGTCATCGACTTGAAGAGCTGAAGCAACGACACAGCAACCTTGACAATTTACTTCGTGTCCTAGATTGGTAATCACTTTAAAACCACAGGATAATTCTATTTATTTTATGTTTTCGACTTGACACTAGATACCCCATGGGGGTATCTTATGTCGTTGTGCAAATGTTTAAATTACCACATTTACACACCCAACATATGTCTAATGACGTCTACAACCAATCCGTAGTGTTACATCAAAAATTTCAAGGTAAACTTGGCACCACCGCTTTAACTTCTGCTGACTCAAAAGAAGCTCTGTCATTGTTATATACGCCAGGAGTTGCTGAGCCCTGTCGAGTGATCGCCAAAGATCCAAGTCAAGCATATGACCTCACCTGGAAAGGCCGCACAGTCGCGGTAGTTTCAGATGGTTCAGCAGTGCTGGGACTTGGAAATATTGGTGCTGCTGCATCACTGCCAGTTATGGAAGGCAAAGCGTTATTAATGAAACAATTCGGTGATATCGATGCGGTGCCGATTGTGCTTGACACCCAAGACCCCAGAGAAATCATTGCCACAGTCAAAAATATTGCCCCTACTTTTGCCGGCATCAACCTTGAAGATATTTCAGCACCTCGCTGTTTTGAAGTTGAAGAAGCCCTACAGGATATTGGGATTCCTGTATTCCATGATGATCAACATGGTACCGCCATCGTAGTATTTGCCGCCCTACAAAATGCTGCCAAAGTAGTGAATAAACCTTTTGAAAGTCTGCGAGTGGTCGTGGTTGGTGCAGGAGCTGCTGGTATCGCTATTTCGAGAATGTTGCTCGGAATTCAATGTCTGGCCGGCTCATGCCAACGCCTCACCGCACATAAAAGTGTCGGCGACGTCATAGTAGTTGATAGTAAAGGAGCCTTAGTAATTGGTCGCAGTGACCAAAATATCTACAAACAAGCCTTAGCTGGTCTATCCAACAAAGGCCACCAAGCCGGCTCACTCTCTGAGGTGATTAAAGATGCCGATGTGGTCATTGGTGTTTCTGGTCCCAACAACATCACTAAAGAAATGGTGGCTTCAATGGCGCCAAAAGCTATTGTTTTTGCTATGGCCAACCCAGTACCAGAAATCATGCCAGAGCTTGCACTCGAAGCTGGAGCCATGGTGGTTGCTACTGGTCGTAGTGATTTCCAAAATCAAATTAACAACGTATTGGCGTTTCCCGGAATTTTCAAGGCAGTAGTCCAGGGTCGTCTTAAGAAAATTGATTTGTCAATGAAATATGCAGCTTCTCAAGCAATTGCCAATCTAGTCCCAAATCCAACTAAAGATAAAATTATTCCTTCACCTTTTGAACCAAGATTGGCTGAAGTGGTAGCTGAAGCGGTATTGAGTCAGGCTAGGTAGCATTTGCTATACTCATTTGTAGCCTCAAAATATCCTATAGTAATTGACACTCATGTGCTTATTGAGTAAAATAGCACCGAATTATTTGCCCATTTAGTTTTTACTAAAGATGGCGATGATTCACTTTTTTTCGCACGTTAACATGGGAATTCATTTGTCAAAGAAAGATTGATGCTTGCCCAGATATTTGGTCATAAAAATTGTGATCAGGTATCTGGGCAAAACAACCATTACTCATCATAGGATCCTAGGAGGCACTACCGTGAATTTCACTGATTTGATTTTGCAGCACAAACCTCAAACTCTCGAGGAATTGAAAAAAATGCTCGAGCAGATGCTCGCCAGCAACCACCCAGACCGCGAACATGCTTTTGTTTCTAATGGGTCTGGGCTCTGCGAAGAATGCGGATTCATTCAAGTTGACACACCTTGTAGTTGTGGTGGCGGCAGCATGCGCGACCATGCAAGGATACTACTTGCAGCAATTCGTGAGACTGAGCAGAAATCCCAAATCTCAGCGAACGATATCTTCATCGCATACCTTTCCATTGAGGAAAGTGATTGGTTGAGTGGTCGCCGGAAATTCAGCGACAACTAACGGAAGTGGTTAACTAAGTTGTTGTGTGAAGGCTGCCCATCCTTCGCCAACCACTGACAAATGAGATGACTGCCTTACCCGCAGTCTCCCATGTTAACCATTCCTTAGATTACGGTATTTATTTAGGTTTTATTCTCTAAGCAACAACTCCCATAGAGTTCTATAATCTGCGTATGAATTGGTTCCTACTTACTATTCTGAGTGCATTATTTAGTGCCTGCACCAAATTATTACAACGAGTATTGATTGTCGATCAAACCCGTGATCCCGCTGCACTCGCATTTGTTTTTCAATTCACTGTCTCACTATTATTTTTTATATTCTCCATCGCTACTGGCACATTCGAAATCCCAGATCTCTCGTCACAGTGGATGAATGTTGTTGTTATGGCTCTCCTGTATGGTGTTGGAAATATTTTCACTTTCAAAGCCTTTCAACTAGCTGAAGCATCAGAAGTTACAATTATTTTTGCTACAAGTAGTATTTGGTCAGTCTTAGCCGCCATGTTATTACTTGGAGAGCAGCCAAAAACTGTACAGTTTTTTGGAGTTGCGTTAATTGCCTTTGGCGTAGCAATTACCAATATCAGAAAGTCAAAGTGGCAGTTAAACAAAGGCCATATTTTTGGATTGCTGGCTGCACTCTGTTTTGGCGTTGCATTTACTTATGATGCACTTTTGATGAATTCATATCACAGTGTGTCTTCGTACATGGTGCTGGCGTTTGGCCTGCCTAGCTTGGTGGTATTATTACTTAGTCCCAAGTCAATTAAGACCGTACCAGTTTTTCTGCAACCATCGGTTTTACCAAAGTTGACACTCAGTGCAACCTTCTATGCACTGTCAGCGATTACTTTTTTCACTGCCTATAAAATGGGAGGGCCGGCATCAGTCATTGCCCCAGTATCACAAGCAAGTATTATTTTTACTGTCGGACTTAGCTATTGGTTGCTGAAAGAACGTGACCACACCATAGCAAAAATATTGGGAACTCTAGTTACTTTTGGTGGAGTTCTGTTAATGCTTTAATCGAGTAGTAAAATATTTTTACTATCTCACTCGAGATCAAAACAATTTTAACTTGATCAAACAATCCTTGTTGCACTGGTAGCGTATACTAAATGTCTATGTTGAAATTCCTATTTGGCCTAATTATTGGCTCGCTCGTCCTTACAGGTGTAACTATCGTTGGTGGGCTCACCTACCTAGGTGTCACCCCACTTTCAAAATACGTGGGCACTGGCCAACAAGATTTGGGCATTACCGTCACCAAAGCTGAAACCCAGGCTGCCATGCAAAAAATCGGCACTGAAATTATTTCACTTCCAGCAAATACTCCTGACGATCAGGGATTTAAATTAGAGGGCAAAAAAGCCGCTAATTTCACTATGGACGGTCAGGAATTATCTGCTCATTCAAATAATCGGCCCTGGAAAAACTATCCATTAAAAAATGTTCAAATTAAAATCTTAGCCGATGGCACCATCGAGAGTTCGGCGATGTTGATTATTGATAAAGCAATTCCATATGCCATGGGTCTGGGATACAGCGAAGCTCAAATTCGTGACGCCATGAAAAAATACTCTATTCCTCCAATTTCTGTACCTATTTATATTAAAGGTAAGGGTAGCGTCACTGACAACCAGGCTTTGGTCGCTGCAACAACTGTCAAGATAGGTGCGATTACTGTTCCTCAAGAGACTGTTGAGCAAGCAAACACAGCTGCCTCAGTAGTATTGAGCAATTTAATGTACATGCAACGGCATGCGTTTGACTGTGAATCGTTAACATTCAACAATGGCCAAATGCAGTTTAAAGGTTCAGTAGCTGCTAAAGAATACGTTGTTTCAAAATAACCCCAAGGACTAAGTTGCCGGAGTAGGTGGAGCAACAGCCACCAGATCGCTAGGAGCAGGTTGCTGTGCTAATTGTGGCATATGGTTTTGCTGCCAGCTCATCACCCATTTATCCAAGGTGATTGGTGAAAGTAACGAGATAACCTCAAGTGTAAACACTGACAACTCAAAAGCTGATGGGATTTGATTGGTAATAAAAAATGCTCCGAGGCCAATGAGTACTGCATCAAACACACCCTGAGAAAATAATTTTTTCTGAGTGCTGTCTACAACTTTCTGACTCACTCCTTCTGAAATAGCTTTCTTACCCATCCGAATAGTGTCGTGTGCTGCAAAATAAATCAGCGTAAAAAAGGTGGCAATTGCAGTCACCGTATTAAAAGTGGTGTTTTGGAACGCCACATCCCCTATAAAAAGTCGCACCCCAAAACCAACCGGAAAACCTCTCATGATCCACCAAGAAAATAAAAATAAAATCACCAGATACGCGATAGTGTATTTTGAGATATTTGAAGAAATTTTGATTGGCTCTTCTGAAGCACCACCTGCCCTTTTAGCATACTGCTTATATGCTTTCGAAATCCAGATAATCAACTGAAATATAAATAGTGCAGCCCACACCCAAAACACAGCTTGCCAACCAAAATCCTTTGTTTTGGTCACAATTGGATATGGAATCTTAAAAAAAGTATCGAGTATTGGATACTCTGGGTACTGCACAAATGAATAGAGTAAAGCCGGATCCAGTTTCTGAGTGTAAAAATTGGTCAAAAACAATCGCCCAATAGTCATAAATGTAGTGATTTGAATAGTGAAATCAACCAAATAGAATAAAAAAGTCTTATTGCCTAAATCGAAACTTTTCTTAACTTCACTCTGTCTGAGAGATTCAGACTTAATGTCTTCAATTTTTTCTTGGAATTTCTTAATATCTTCACCCCAAGTTAGTCTGATTGCACGCAGTGGCATCAAGATCAGGGTCTGAAAAACACCCAACATGATCACTGAAACCCACATATGTTTAGTCCAACTATAAAACAGAAATACTGCACTGGCATAAAATTGATACATGCCATGGGTAAAAAATTGATACCAAAGCCAAGCGACCACCGCCAAAACCAACAGGCTTGATAGTGGCAACACACCAATAACACTAGTTAGACGGTTATCCTGGAATACACTGTATTTTGACTGAGAATTATTCGCTTGCGACACCCATCAAGTGTATCACTTTTCCCGAGAGAAAGTACTTTTAGAACGACTCAGCATCAAGCTCAAGCTCGCCCAAATCTTTTTCGAGTGAGTTGATATCTGTGGCACCGAGTGTGGGAGTTGGTGATGCAACTTTAGGTGCAGCAGTGGGTAACTTGTCACCTGATTTTTTCGGAGTCTCATTCGGATTTTCCTCTGATAATCCTGGTTGCCCCACATCGACAGCCTGTTCCAAAGGCAATGGCACCGGCTGTCGCTTTGCAAGCGTACAGCCGGTGAGTAAAATACTTGTTATAGTTACAGATGCGATTCCTAAGATGATTGAAGAGGTTTTTTGTACCATATATCCATACTACGTGTTGAGTTTCTTCAATTCAACCGCAACTTGTTTTAAGTGACCTGTAATCTGGACGAATGCTGCTTGTGCCTTATTCACAGCCACACGTGCAGCCTGAACATCTTCTTTTTGTGCTGCCCATGCCTCAGGAGTAACTGCACGCAGTTGTGCAACTGCAGCCTCACCAAGCTTTACTGCATCCACTAATGCTGTCTCTGCTGTTACGATTGACTTCTCGGCTGCAGCGACATCTTTGCCTTTTCCCTTTTGGGTGACGATATGTTTTTTAGCTCGCTCAATCCAAGCAGACAATCTCTCTTTGTGATTAGCAAACCGCTCTTCTACTCGATCAGCAGCGTTATCGGCTTTCTCATCACGTTTCACTTGTCGCTCTTCTTTCTTTTGCTCAATTTTCTCTTTAGCCTCATCTTTTTTCTCTTGGAATTTGTCCTTCATCTCCTGAACTTTTTCCAAAAGTGTATTTTTCTTTTCAGCATTTCGTTCTTCAAGTTTCTTTTTTTCTTCAAGACGTTTTTGTTCCAGCTGTTTCATCTCTTCACGAGCTTTCAACTCAATTTTTGCCTGGCTAGCTGTTGATTTCTTTTGTAACTGCTCACGTTTATGTTGGGCGTCCTCTTCAATTTTCTTCAGCCGCTCAATTTCATGTTGTTTGATAGATTCCTCACGGCGTTTCAGCTCTTGCTCTCGTTGTTGCTCAATCTCTGTTTCATTTTCAGATTCACCAGCTTTTGCAGATACAGTGGTAATACTAACCTGAGTGGCTAGTCCCAAAACAAACAAACCAAAAAGAAACTTTGAAAAATGTTTTTGCACAAAAAAACCTTTCGAATACCTTTTATGTCTTCGCAATTGCGATTCATATATATAGTAGTGTGATGGTTACACCCAATACAAATGATGATTTGCAGGAAAATATATTGTAATTACGACTAATTTTTATACTGTTATGAAAAAAACTGCTACAGCCATTGCACCCTCAAATATTGCTTTTGTAAAGTATTGGGGAAAAAGCGATAACAAATTGACGCTCCCTCAAAATGCGTCAATATCCATGAGCTTAGACGCTCTGTACACCACCACCAAAGTTACATTTGACAGTGGACTTACTACGGACGAGGTCTGGATTCAGAACGATGAGGGTTATAACCAGTTGATGTCTGGTAGTAAAGCCAGTCGAGTGACTGAGCATTTAAACCGACTTCGACGTATTGCTGGCAATCAATTATTTGCCAAAGTAGAATCAACCAACAATTTTCCTACTGGGGTAGGCATTGCCTCTTCTGCATCGGCATTTGCAGCTCTAACCCTCGCAGTGGTGAGTGCACTAGAAATTGACTCCACAGAAAAAGAAATGTCGCGGTTAACTAGATTGGCCGGATCAGGTTCGGCAACCAGGTCTATATATGGTGGATATGTCGAATGGCTAACTGGAGATGATCAAACCTCAATTGCCAAGCAACTCGCACCAGAAAATCATTGGCTACTTTCTGACCTAGTTGCTATTGTCTCGAAAACCGAGAAAAAAGTTTCCTCACTTGAGGGTCATGATTTGGCCAGTACCAGCCCCTATTTTCTACCAAGACTAACTGAACTGCCACAAAGATTAAAAAAAGTCAGAACAGCAATTAAAAATAAAGACCTAACGCTACTTGGTAGTGAACTAGAACCAGAGGCTTTATCGCTACATACTGTAGCCATGACTTGTGTTCCTCCAGTTTTTTATCCCACCACCGAAACTTTCTTAGTTCTTGAACAGCTCAGAGAACTAAGAAAACAAGGCTTGGAAGTATATGGCACTATGGATGCAGGACCAAATGTACATTGTATTTGCGCTCAAAAAGACCGAGAAAAGATAGAAACAAAACTCAAAGAGCTGCCATATGTCTCACAGATTTTTGCTGCAAATGTCGGACAAGGTGCCAGAGTGATATAGTAATTTTCAAATACCATCTCTGGTTCATGGTATGATTTCAGTCTTTTATGCAACTGAACGTTCAAGCGCATCTCAACGAAACACTGCGTCATCTCTACATTAATCCTTTGGAAAAATGTAACTTGAAGTGCAAGATTTGCTATACCAAAAAAACTGCCCCAACCCTAACACTGACTGAGATTACTGATTTTGTAACTCGTTATTTAGCGGTGCAAGCAGTAGACACCATTACTTTTTGTGGCGGTGAAGTATTTGCACTGAGTTATTTTCCGCAACTTCTCAATGACTTAACCGCACAAGATATTTTCGTACAAGTCATTACTAACGGCACCATTGATCAATTAGACACAATCAAACGCCAAAACTCAGTAAATCTAATTGTTTCAATTGATGGAACTGAGCTACTACACGATGCTAATCGAGGTGAAGGAACGTACCAAAAAAGTCTCAAGTTTCTAAAAAAGGCACATCAACTGGGCTTTCATACCGAAATTTTTTCAATCATTCATCAACAGAACCTCCATCATATCGACGAATTCGAACAAGTTCTCACCGCTGAATTAGGCTTCTTACCAAACATCACCTATCACCCCCGCAAACCACCGACATATCTTTCCGCACACCCTGTTGCCAACATCACTGGAGAAGTTGCTGATTTTGATTTTCTGACTCGCGAACAAATGTTAGAAGTAATGAAAACTCGAAACGTATTTCCACCACCACATTTAGGCTGTTACCAAATCGCGGTTACTTCTAGTGGCAAGGTATATGGTTGCTGCGAAGGTACTACACCTATTGGTGCTATTACTGACACCCCCGTTCAATTGATTAATCAGCTGAAAAATCGCGTGGAAACCTGGTCACAGACTAGTCATCTAAAAAACTGTCTGGGTTGTAGTCAGCCAGATTTTATGTGTGGCATTAAATCCTACCTAGAAGCACTACAATAAGTTCTGATGCAAAAACGAGAAATTTTATTACTTCAAGAACACGTTTTTCTAGCGATTCGAGATTTTTTCACCAGTCGCAATTTCCATGAAGTATACCCAGCAGTCCTACAGCAAAGTATCCCACTTGAACCCACGATTTACCCTTTTTATACTGATTGGCAAACCAGCCAAAAAACGCAACGTGCCTACTTAAGCACTTCTCCTGAAAAAAATCTCAAAGCAGCATTGGCTGCTGAACTTGGAAACTGCTTTGCATTTGGGAAATCGTTTCGCAATTTAGAACAAGTAGGACCACAGCATCAACCAGAGTTTACTATGTTGGAATGGTACCGAGCTAATTCTAACAGTGAAGAAATCAAGTCAGACGTAAAATCGTTGTTTGTAGCTGTTAAACGTGCAATAGATATATGGAAACAAAAACCTGAGTCAAATATCATTTCATACCAAAACCAGCAAATCGATCTTAGTGACTGGCAAACCATTTCCATTGATACCTTTTTCCAACAAAAGTTTGGGATAGGGCTTAAAACCTTAAATAACGACAGTGAAATGCAACAATTTGCAAAAAAAATGGGCTATGACACCAACCAATCCACCTGGGAACAACTATTCAATCAGTGTTTTCTAAACGAACTTGAACCTACCATCGGATTATTACCAACTTTTGTCACAGATTTTCCAACCAGAATTTCACCACTCTGTGCCACACAGCCAGCCAGCCCATTCTTAGCCGATAGATTTGAGATCTACTTCGGCGGAATGGAACTAGGTAATGGCAACCTAGAAAATACTGATGTTGCTACGATTGAGAAAAAATTTCAGGACGAAGCCAAAGATCGTGCTATCAACAATTCGCATTCACAACCAACAGACACTGCATTTCTCGATGACTTAATCAAACTCGCTGACAAAAACTGTGCCGGCATTGGAATTGGAGTTGAGCGTTTGCTAATGCTGCTCACTAATACGACTGAGATAAATGACGTGACACCATTTCATTTAGTATAACTATCACTCGCGACACAAATAACTGATTTCCACAAAAAAATTATTGTAATTTTTCGATAGCCTGCAAAAAAGCAACCGTGGTCAAACTTGCACCACTGACTGCATTAAGCTGCAAGTCACTAATTTTTTTACCAATAACCAAAGATTTGTAAACAGAATCGAATGATTGCTGTGCACGAGCCGACTTACGATCATTGCCTGAGTGGACAGCATCAACCTCCGTAATCACATCATTTTCTAGGTGCGTTGTAACCGTAATTGATTCGCTACCACTGGGGACCTGATAACTAACTGTGGCTGTATAATCCCCAGTTCTACCTACAACTGGTTCAGATTGCTGAGATATATCCTGTTTTTGACTCGTAGCAAAAATACCGACAGCCCCAACAACTCCAACTGGAATTAAGTAACCCCACAACGGCATTTTAAATTTTTTTATCGGGGAGTGACTCGTTTTTGACATTGCGATAGTGTGTTCACTTTATTTGAGAATTAGTTGAGGAATGTAACTCTTGATTTTTTTAACCGTAGTTTGCAGGAAATCGCCTTCATCCCAAGTTTGCAGTTTCGCAAATTCTAAGGGAGTTACAAATCTATATTCGATATGCTCATCAGAAAGTCGTATCTCACCACTCCATGTTTTCACCTGCCAGCCAATATACAAATTATCGACACCAGATCGCATTGACATGGTCACTGTCTGCACGTGTATCGGTTGCAAATCGATAGCAATTAGCCCTGTTTCTTCTAGAATTTCACGCTTAATTGCTTCAACCACATCCTCGTGTTGTTCTAGACCACCACCTGGTAGATCCCAACAACTGGTACGACGAACATCTTCATCTCGTCGCTTCAATGCTAATAGTCGACCTTGCTCATCAAATAATACTGCCTTTTGAAAAATAACGATGTTATGAATTGGATTTGCCATATTCCTCACGGTACTACTTGAAGTTAAGTATTGGCAAGTTCTGTTTTTGATCGCAAGCTATTTTGTATAACTCAATATCACTCAGATGATCAAAAGCAATTTGATCACTCGAGGGCAGATTAGAAAATTCAAACCATTGTTGGTCATCAACTTCCCAGTCAGAGTCGCCAACTTTCTCTAGTGCTTCGCAGATAAATACAAACGAAATGTTTTGACGATCCTCATGTGGTCGGTTTGGATTGTCACGTATAGTCAACAGTCGTATGTTGGCCACTAAATAACCGGTTTCCTCTTTCACCTCTCGCACTACTGCTTCCGCCAAGATTTCATCACGTTCAACATATCCACCAACTAAACCCCATTTACCACCTTCTAGTATTTTGCCGGTTCGTTTCACCAACAATATTTTATTATCTTTAATCACCAGAGCATCAACCACTGCATGACGGAGGCTCGCTGGATTTCCATTTTCAAATGTGCAATTTAACATAAACTCTACCCTTATTACAGTTAATTGAAATTAGATACGCTAAATTATAAGCTAAAAAAATAATAACAAGCTGCTATACTGTTTTTAGTAAAAATCAATAATTTAAATGACAGAAACTAATCCACTTAAAGCTAAAATAGCAATGCACGACATGATTCTCCATCATCGAACAGAGGATACACTGCAGCAACCAAGTTTCCAAGAACGACATTTTGCAATAGTCAGCACTATTACCCGTGATGCAGCATTTGAAGTAATGGGAAAATTCGATGATGCTCATCAACATAATCTCGAGCAAGTCCTTGCCAAGGGTGTCGACCAAGCAAGCAATGTATTCAGACCATTTGACCCTGATTCTGAAAATCCTAGACATGTGTATAAAAGCCACGGCGGATTTGACCGGCGTGCAGGCGCATTTTTTGAGTCTGACCCCAACGACACTAAACTTAGTCAAGAGTATCACGATGCATTCCAGCAAACCGGCCCAATTGCCATCAAATACTTGAAAGAATTGTTTGTGTCTGCAGGCATCACTGATGTTGACCCCTCAACTCTAATGAATAGCCTGACAATGTCTGATCTAGTTAACTACGTGAAAGAAAAAACTGTCTGGCTCTTTGAAGGTGACCAAGAGAAATCGCTGCAAGCTGCAGATTTACAAGATGAAGATCTTAAATCAGCAATGAATGAACTAGTGCCAGAAGCTGACAGGCTCAGTGATCCTGAGTATATAGGTGCCACCGTAGCCAGTATTAAATATGACGGCACACATGGATTTTCTGAAAATCAAAAACTTGCTATCGATTTAATGTTTGTATTCATCAACGCATTATGGAAAGTCCAACAAGTCCATCGAGTGGCATTTGAGACCAAACTCAAAGCAGACAAGCTAGATCCAGATATAACTTCCGATTTTTCAAGTGTGAGACGATCAGAAGCTCGAATTGCTGAAAGCCGATTAGACTATCACACCTACACCGGCTTCATGGCTGGCACAGTTGGCAGAAGAGTGGATCAATCTGCAAGACTTGCGTTAGCTGATGCAGCGTTTGGCGTGCATAAAGACCTGCACCAATTAATGCTTGCAGATGCAAAAGCCAAAAAATCAGGCACACAAGACGATGGATCGATGAATTCTACAGTTCTGGATGTCAATGGCAAGCGTGTACAAAATCCTGCGACTATACTTGTAGATGAGTCTAAAGATGCCCAAAGATTCAAAAATGCAGTATCAGAGGAGCCGCTGTCCGCTGGTGAATGATTTGTTTTCCATCCAGGTTAATTTTTTGGCACGACAGACAGAGGTAATTCTTATTACATCTGCCTCAATTCCATCGATCACTAGGTCATGACCTACTTGGCGAAAGGTACCTCCTAATTCTTCTGCTACTTGTTGTGCAGCTTGGAATTCCTTTTCGGCAGTCAACTCCTTAATATTTATGAGTTCCTTACCGCCTGCTGATTGTGAAAAAACAACAATACTAATCAGTATGTATCGAATTATACAGCTCACTACAATAATTGAGCTCATTTGGTAAAGGTATACACTATTTCTATGAATATACTTGAAAATTTGCTTGAAAAATCTAAAAACTTCGCACTTTTAGAGGCCGAAAGAACCAAGGTTCCTTCCCCATTTCATGTTACGTACACCTATGAGGTCGGACAAAAGCTAGCCATCAAACTTGGTGCCAATACCCAAATAGTTGCTATCGGCACCTATCTGATGGACTGCATGTTGGGTCAAGCATTCACTCAAGGGAAACAAGCGGAACATGTTGCCATGAGTGCAGAAAAAACATCTGAGATTTTGAGTAAAATTTCAGATATTGATCGTTCAACCAAATCAAACATCCTAGCCTGTGTCACAGAGCATCATGGTGTGGAACAATTTAGCACACTGGAATCAGAGATTTGTTGCAACGCAGACTGTTATAAATTTGCATCAATCGAAGGTTTTATTGGCGGTATTCATCATGGTCGCATCATGCCAATTACTGACTTACTCAAATTATATGAAATCAAAGCTACAGAAAAATGGCAAGCACTGACGCTGCCAATTTGCAAACAAGAGCTTGAGCCACAATACCAAACTATTTCGAATTTGATTAAAAAATTTCACGAATCCACTATTTAATTGCAACCCTATGCCACTAAATCGAATTTTTGCAGCTTCTTAGCACGTTCTTCCGGTGGTGCAGATAACAACTGTCGTTGTAGCTTCACCAAATCAGCGTATACCCCGTTCTTTTTCTGCAACAATTCCGATGGTTTCCCATACTCTGCCATTTTGCCATCTGCCATCACCAAAATGTGATCTGCATTTGAAATTGTGGATAATCGATGAGCAATAATAATTGCAGTGCGGTTTTTTAGTAACCGATCAAGTCCTTGCTGTACCAACACTTCAGATTTGCTATCAAGCGAGGAGGTAGCCTCATCCAAAATAATAATTGGAGCATCTTTAAGCATCGAGCGAGCAATACAAATCCGTTGCTTTTGACCTCCAGACAATTTCACACCTCGTTCACCAACCAAACTTTGATAGGCGTCAGGGAGCTTAACCACAAACTCATCTGCGTTAGCAGCCTTAGCAGCTGCGATTACGTCTGCATCACTCGCATTCGGTCGACCATAACGAATGTTTTCCATAATCGTGCCAGCAAACAACAATGATTCCTGGAAAACCACTGCTATTTGTTCATGCAGTGATGTCTGTGTCACGCGATCAGTGTCTTGTCCTGAAATAGTAATTCTGCCTGACTGGTGCTGATAATATCTCAACAACAAATTTACGATCGTTGATTTGCCCTGACCGCTCTCACCTACCAATGCAAATTTTTCCTGAGCGTAAATGGGGAATGAAACTGCATCCAAGACTTTTTTACCTTTTTCATAGCTAAAAGAGACATCTGAAAACTCAACTAATACTTCTGGTTTGGCAGACTTTCTTTGTGATACTGGTTCAGCGATTGTAAGTTTCTTTGCCCCTACCATATCCACAACTTGTGATTTAGTTTCTAGTACTGAGAAGAAATCAGCTGATCCAGCACTGGCGTGTTGAATTTGACCCAAAATAAATGACATCGCAAATAATGGAAAACGTGCCTGATTAACTAGCTGCAATAGCAAGGTCATCTCACCAATCGAAAATCGTCCAAAAAAGGTCCAATACACCACATACGAATAAATTAAAAATAAAATAATATTCAACGAAATTCTCCTGAGAAAATCATAAAAGTGCCATTGCTTAGTCTGTGCGGTTGCTAACTTTTCAATTTGAGTTCTGGCGGTGAAGAATGATTTAATTTCATGCAATTCTGCTACAAACGACTTAACAACTCTAATTCCAGAGATACTTTCAAAAACCCGACCTTGCGATTCATCATGAATGCGGTTTTTGTCTTTTTCAAATTCTTGCCATGCTTGTGAAGAACGATGAGAAATCAAAATGTAAATCGGAAATAAAATCGCCAACAAAATGCTAATCACCACTGAATATTTCGCCAACAAAATAATTGTCACAAACGCTGTTAAGAAAAATGGCAAGAAGTTATTCAACATGTTTTGAATAAAATCAGTGATGCTGGAAATACCGCGATACATTTTATTTACAATATTTCCAGAAACAGTATTGTCATAGTAACCAACGTGCAAGCCCAAAATATGCTGGTAAAACTTTAGTGACAAATATGTCTGTAACTGAACTCCCAAAATATCACCTACCCACTGGCTAACTGCAGTCAACACCGTGGTTAGTACATCAACTGCAATGATCGCACCAAGCAACCAAAAAAGTTTTGAAAATGCCGCATCACTGCCACCAATTTTAGCTATCACTATGTCAACCACTTCTTTACTCAGAAGTGGAGTTGCTAACGATAATGCTGAAATTACCACCACAAAGATACCCATGAAGGTGTACAACTTTGAAAATCTGCTAGTAAACTTTAAAATTTTAAAAATTGGCGACATATGTTACTTATTTTACTCGGATTTTGACTCAAGATCAGAGGAAAAAAAGTTCGTAAGCTAACTTACCATCAAACTATTTTCTACTAATTTCCCAACCAAGATAAATCGCTCATTTGGTGTAAAATTATGCTCGTGATTACACATATTCCGAAACTTAGCAAGGGATTTATTTTTTCTGTTGGCTCATCTTTTTTATGGGCATGCAGCATCATCAACAACCGTTTCCTACTATTGGAGGGTGAGAATCCACTCAACCTTGCTCTTTGGATTGGTATTTTTGTGACCATTCCTTGGCTTTTTTTGCTATTTAAACGACGAGATGAGTACTTCAAGCTAGCACCTCGCTATAAATGGTTGCTTGTGACTATTGGAATAGCGAGCTCAATTGGGATCCAATATTTACAATCATTGGCTCTAGCCAATACTTCTGCTACCAATTTTGCTTTCTTGTATCGAACTATTATTATTTTTACCATCGTTTTTGCCGCTGTTTTTCTCAAAGAGAAAATTACTCGTAGTAAATGGTTGCTAGCAACACTTATCCTCATCGGCACCTACTTGCTCGCTTCCAATGGTCAACAAATCGTTCTGACAAAAGGTGATGTCTACACCCTTTTGATGTCAGCATCTGCAGCGCTCATCGCCAACGTTCTGATTAAACACACTATTTCTAAGATGCATCCCGATCTCAGCGGAGCCGTGACTCAAATAATCGCCACCATATCATTGTTGGTTTTAGCAATCAGCATGGGCGTGCTACAACTTCCACACAACTATGGATTAATTATCATCGGTAGCATCATTTCATTTATGGCAGTTGCACTCAGAAATCGAGCCTACCAGCATGCTTCAGCATCATTTGTCTCGATGCTTTTTTCGCTGACACCACTTTTTGTCACAGTATTATCGTATCCATTACTTCACGAGAGACTCAGTGGTATTGAGATAGCTGGAGGTATTATCATCATTGGGGCAACATTTGCAACTGAAAAATTGAAAATCTAAAACACTACTATGGTGATCAAACCCTATAGTCGTCATGATAATGAGAGGCATCTCAAGTCATCATGTGTAGTATCACCAGTACATAGTTGCCTGCCAAATTATCATGTCCTTTACACTCCAACTTTCTATAAGCGAGGCCACAAACTCCTCGCAAGCTCCAGCACCTTGGGTACTTATTGTTGAAGATGAAAAAGAATATCGAGATGTTTTAGCTGAAAAATTAACGCAAGAAGGCTACGTAGTGCTATAAGCACAAAATGGATTAGCAGCACTCACAGTACTTAAACACAGCGAAGCAGATATCGACCTAGTTGATATGCTAATGCCTGAGATGGAGGGGGCCACTTTTCCAAAATTACTTACACTGATCACCGTAAACTGGTGAGCAACCGAGTTGATCACTGGTTCTTTGACCTGCAATTGCCTCGATGTGTGCTCGAAGCGTTTGTTCGAGCTCATACCCCTTTTGTGGATTTTCAGTAATCAAATTCTGTAATTCATTTGGATCTTGGGCGATATTAAACAACTCTTTTTCGCCATTCTCCAAAGTCAGAATCAGCTTCCAACCATCTGGTGTCTGCAAGCTGCGTTTGAAAGTAAATAGTCGATAATCAGTTTCACTAAAGACTGAATGAGCTACATCTTTGCCTGATAATGCAGGTGTTAAATCCGCACCTTTAACTTGGTCTGGAACTGGATTTTTAACACCAAGTAGGCTTAATGCAGTTGGCAAAATATCAAATGTGCTAACCAACTGTGTGATCTTTTGACCTTCCTTCTGACCTGGCATGTGAATCGCAAACAGTACGTTTACCAACTCGCTATATAAAGTATGGCCATGATCAAACCTCTTGTGTTCATAAAACTCGGTGCCGTGATCACTCATTACAATAACTACGGTATTGTCTAAAAGCTTCATGTCAGCAACCTGATCCATAAAGTCTTTGAACTCTAAGTCAGTTCGATTAATTTTCTCATCATAAATTGCTCGCCAAAAAGCAGCATCTTCATCCGTTAACTTGATAGAACCATTTGCCAAACCTTCTTCGCGTAGTTTGCCTTGTTCAGCTTTACTTCCAGTAAATGCACCTTTGTAAGACTTGTCCACATACCTCTTATCCAATCCTTCTTTTGGCACATGCTGACCGTGGACGTCATATCCATGAAGAAATAAGAAAAATGTCTTATCTTTATTTTCTTTCAACCAATCTAATGCTCGGGGAACACTGCCATCAAAGCCACCAAATGTTTCGGCATCGTAATAGGTATCAAAACCTTGGTTAAAACCAAACTGTGCTCCAACACCAGCATCACCAGTAAATCCACCAGTGACATACCCCTCAGACTTGAGGATTTCTGCAAGCATGACTGCCTTAGGCGAGAGTTGTTTCAGGTTAGCTACTACGCCTTTTTTAGTCTTCATATCATAGTCACTGAATTTATTCACTACTTTATGTTCAGATGGATACATTGAAGTGAAAATAGACATGTGTGTTGGAACCGTCCAAGATGATGGGCTGATTGCATTTGTAAACAAACTCGACTGATCTAAAAATGCGTCAAGATTTGGAGTGGTATCTAGTGGATACCCGTATCTGTTCAGGTGCTTGGCTTGTAAGCCATCAATTGAAATAAGAATCAAATTTGGCTTCTGAACAGTTTTTGGAGTTTCCTGACCAGATAACTTTGAGTAGAGTGATGTAACGGCAACAACACTCAGAACAGCAATGATTAAAAATAGTTTATTTTTCATACTTAAATATGAGTACTACTACAACTAATATATAGTAATTGGCATTAGAGTAATATCGTCTTTTTAAGAAAAAATTCAATGAATATTGAGGCTCCAGATGGCTTGCAAGGTTTTTCACTGAACACAATCATGACCAAACAAAATA
>CAYWDM010000005.1:0-119158 GCA_964457085.1 uncultured Pseudomonadales bacterium
TAAAGGTTGGTCTAGGAGCCCTGGGTATTGGAGCACTACTACTGCTGTTCTTGTAATCAGAAAAGAACTTCTAATGAGAAATAACCGCACCTAACCAGTGCGGTTTTTTGGTGTTGGTCGCCCAACTAGCTAATTTAATTTATATTTGAAAATATCTAAAGCATGGCTGCTAAAAATTCGAAAGACTGAATAAGGTTCTTGCGTTATAATGAACCCGTTCGCCAAGGTTTCTTCAGGCAGCTTGAGTCGATAGCTCAGTTGGTAGAGCGGGAAGCTTATACCTTCCTGGTCGGGGGTTCGAGTCCCTCTCGACTCACATTTTATTGAAATGACAAGTTATTGATTGCTTTCTAATTTCTCAAGCTCGCTCAATATATAATTGACCAGAATGAAAACACTCAGTGATTGCTACAACGTCCCTCGCATTGAACAAACGGGAGAAAACTGTGGCCCCACCGCGTTGACCCAGCTTTTTCACTATTTTGGCATTAACCAATCAGTTGAAAAAACCATAGAGCAAACTTCAATGATCCCTGGACTGGGCACATACGATGGCAACCTCGGTTGTACTGCAATTAAAAATGGATTTAAGGTAACGATTACACCGCAAAACCTACATGTTTTTGACCCAACATGGCTTTCTCTAGAGAAAGCCAGTTTACTTGAAAAACTGAAAGCTAGAGCTGCTGTAGTTGTAGACAAAAACCTTATTGCATCAATAAAAGGCTTTATCGATTTTTTAGAGCTTGGTGGAAAGCTTGAGTTTAAAGATTATTCAAAAAACCTAATCATTGAAAAACTTACTGTTGGCCCATGTATTGTTGGTCTCTGCTCAACATATCTCTATGGTGAAAAAAGAATGAAAAGCGGTACTTCAAACGATATTGAGGGCGACAGAATCGGTCATTTTATAGTAGTTGATGGCTACAATCCAGGTACTAGTGAGTTCACTATCAAAGACCCTTGGCATTCCATCCCCTTTAGCAAAGATGGTAGCTACAAACTAAAAAGTGACAGATTAATTATGGCTATGCTGCTCGGTGAAGCAACATACGATGCCACTATTGTGCAACTGTACAAGTAGTTCCATTAGATCGACTAGATTGGCTGTGATCTGATTCCATGAAAACCTAATCAATTAGGTGCGCCGCAACTCGTACAATTCCGAGTATCGCCTGAAAGATAACTAGTTCCACAGGATGCACATTTTATGTAGCTGCTTTCCATACCGTGAACATCATCGATGATGGCGTATACAAATCCGTCTTTGGTAGCCATAAACTGACCATCATTATTAATAACTAATGCATAACGGACACTGTCTCCAATTGAATTTACATATTTTTTACCACCCAAGGCAAAGGATTTATTGGCAACTAATAAATTACCAGGAAGTATGGGAATCTGGGTTGTTGTTTCGCCAATATTCATTGGACTTTCAATTGACCCAAGCTTTTCACCAAAACTATTTTCAACCATCAATTTAAGAATCTTGCTAACTAGTATACGACCAGTCTCACTAGGTAAATTATTCAACTCAGGCATTGTGCAAATAAAATCACCTATATCTTTCATGCAATCTACCATTCCCATTTTTAGAGTAGCAGGCACATCGTGCGCAAATCTCAATTTAAACACGACACCTTCAGGAAATGAGGCGCATGGTGGAATACCTATACACAAATACTCACCCTGTACGGTAACTAGTGTTTTCTCTGCTTGATTCAAATGTTCGCTTTTTCGAAGTGCTCCTTCTGTCATTTTTTCTCCTAGGTAATTGCGACTAACAAAAGTATTGTAGCTTTCCAAGCTTAGTTTTACAAAATATACAGTTTAAAAAAACATTAAATCACCTAACTAGAATGTACTGTTTTTTATCACTCACCGCAAAATATTCATACGGAGTCAACGAATACATAACCTCAAATGGCAGCCATTTTACTGGTAAACCTTTTTTAAATGACTGAGTTTGACTCGCGTACTGCTTAATTGCCTGAGCTTTTTTCCAAAAAGACCAAGGGGCACCAACCCGATGAGTTGGTAGTAAACGCCTAGACTTAAATGTCTCATCTTGAGCCATGTGCTCAGGGAGACCGATCATGTCTAAGACCGCCTGAGGATATGAGGGAAACCACAACTCACTATCAGAAAATCTAGTTGACAGTAGGTGTGTGACTACCTGCGAAACAGCAATATGATCAGGATGTCCATACAAGCCTGATTGATCATAGGTAATTACCAAATCTGGTTTTTGGCTGCGAATTAGGTCATCCAAATAAATTTCTAACTCGCTTGTTTTGCTCATCAACTCACCATCTCCAAAATCTTTTTGAATTAACTCAGAAATATCTAGCGTTTTGGCAACTTTTTCTGCCTCAAGCTCACGGGTTTCTTTGAGTGAAACATCTAAATTACCATCTGGGGTTCCTCGCTCACCCAGTGTAAAAATTACCAGCACAACTTGACTGCCCTGTGCCCGCAATCTGCCAATCAAGCCACCAGCAGTCAAGACTTCATCGTCTGGATGTGGAAATATCAGCATCACTTTGCGATATTGAGCCAGTGAAGCTTCAGGTAACGACAGATCATTTAGTCGAAAGAAAACTACCAACCACGCGATTACAAACACCAAAACCATAGTCAACAAACTGATTAAAAGAAACATCATGTAGTTATTGTGCCACAGAATTAGTTACTGATGATATTTCACCAGAGAATATGCCCCCGTTTTTGAGCCTGGAGCTAATACCCTACCTAATACCCATGTCTTTGCCTGTGGTGCATCATCATAGAGCTGTCTCCAAAGTTTGGTAACACACTCTGCGGTTGGTTGTGACAGCCACTGATTCCCCATAACAGTTGTAGGAAAATTAAATTCTGCAACATTTTTTTCTGATTCAAATGAGTCAACGGTCAGATCATCTGGGCAAATCGCATACACTCCGCCGCCAATCACTTTAACTTTAATGTTATTTCGTTGATCGCTAATTGGCACTAATTGCACTCGAGGTACACGCTCAAGTCTCTCCCACAAAAACCACCAACCTCCAGAATACCAATCAGCAATCATATTTGCTCGTGGATCAGTCGGTGATAGTTCCCAAATAGGTGTCCAGATCTCAAAACCTTCATCAATAAAACCAGTTTGAATCGCATCCGCATGTAAAATCTGCATTAGGGAAAAAGGTGCTTGAGCCACCAAAGCTCTGGAAAACGCTGGTTGAAACAATTGTTGACTGGTAAACAGCCAAACACAGCCACCCAAAACGAGTAGTTTTGCAGTTCTTGATATCCACCCAGGCATCATCAGCCAAGGAAAAATAACAACTGACCAAACTAGAATTGGTAGCCATGGACCAAAAAAGTGATTTTGCAAACCAATTGTGGAGATAGGTGCCAGCATTACCAATACTACTGATGCTAAAAGCCACAGCCATAATTTTGCTAGTCGTTTACCCTTCCACCACAACAATCCTCCACAAGCAATAAAAGCAACTATTGACCCAACTAGCTCAAACTGGGACTCTCCAAAACCATAAGACTGTAAGAATGTTTGTATAAATAAATAAATATTACCGTGGGATAAGTCTGCAATTATTGCTGACATCATTCGAGAAACACTTGCGTTGTTAACTACAAATATTAACTGCCATACAGCCAAAGCTACCAACAAAGTTGCAACCACAAATTGCAACCAGATACGAATTCCAGCTCGTTTTACAATCAACAAACCAGCCATTGTCACTACAATAAATAATCCGTATGGCAATCCAGAGTTATGAAGCAGCATCATCAACATTGCGGCTAATAACACCACCCAAATTGATGAAATCCTGCGGGTGTAGAAAAAATCCACAATTCCCCAAACAGTCATGGCAGCCAATACTGGCACCAAGCTGGTCTGAGACACTAATGTCGCATATCCAATGAAAACTGGCGAAACTGCTGATACCAATGCCACCAACAACCCTAGATTATCGCCTCCAATGCGTTTTCCTAACTTCCAAGCTAACCACACAAGCAACATGCTGGCGAATGCATACAAATAATACACACCCACTTCAGAACCAGTGACTACATAAGCAAGGCCTACCAACCAAAAGTGTGCTGGTGAACTCGACAACAGCTCCCAGGAAGAATGTGGTGTAAGCATCCAACCACCCCAGCCAACCATAATGTGTCTGCCCACCAAGATATCCCTGCCAAAATCAGTTTGTACCAAGTCAACCTGTGCTTTGGTCGATAAACCAACTGTTCGCAACCACAGACCAAAAACTAAAACTAAGACCAAGCACAATTCCTGCCAATTATTCCAAAAGTGCCACCATTTTTTATTCATTAGATCGAGTATACAAACCAATTCCAACAATAACTAGTCGGTCGATGTGGGCATTTTCCAAATATCGCCATTTTTTGCCCAAACCATTGTGAGTTACAATAACTATATCAATGTCAGAAGAACTCGTTCCTCACGTCGATCAACATAATCATTTATTAGGCTTGGTGCCTCGTTCTGTTGCCTATCGCGATGGTCTGCCGCATCGTTCAATTCACGGGCTACTTCGCAACTCTGCAGGTGAGTTTTTACTACAACAGCGAAGCTTCAGTAAACAAACTTGGCCAGGTAAGTGGGATTTATCGCTTGGAGAAACTGTCCGCGGCAATGAAGAATTTGAAGCGGCTTTAAAACGTGGTCTTGCAGAAGAGCTGGGCATCGAGAAACCACTCTATCCCACCTCAATATACGCATATCGCTACCACGAATATCGGTATCCACCTTTCAAGGTGCACGGTGTTATCTGCCTCTATATGATGAAATATGATGGAGCTATCTCCTTATCTGATGGTGAAGTTGCGGAAACCGCCTGGAAAAAACCTGCTGACATCACTAAACTTATCATCTCGAATCCAGAGCTGTGTACTCCTTGGCTAGTTAATGACTGGCAATATTTTCTGCAGTGGCAATCAAAACTATGAAAATTGTGAGTCTCAACATCTGGAATGGTGGCCGCCTGTTTGAAGCAGCTCAAGACTTTTTGCTCGAACAACAAGCAGATCTCTACTTTATTCAGGAAGCTTATGACGGCCATGGAGATATTGAAACCAGACTCAAAACAGTAGAATTGCTTACTCGAGCATTCCCTCGGTATGCTAGTGACTTTGCTCCAACATATCTTGATTCTAGAGCTAAAGAAGGCTTGATTGAAGAAGGCCAGTTATTGTTATCCCGTTGGCCACTGATACATCAAAAAAATCACTTCTTAGGGGTACCCTATGGTACCTATGATCAAGAGCATCTCACTGCCACCGGTGGACCTGCCGAGTTCAGTCGCTTTCCCACCACTATTCAAGGTGCTCAAATTGAATATGAGGGCAAACCAGTTACAGTGCTTAATGTGCATGGACCGGTCAATCACAATGGAACCGAAGACGATCCTCGCAGATTATTAATGCGAGACATCATTTTACGAGAAACCACAACCAACACCATCGTAGCAGGAGATTTTAATGTCCAGCCAGCCACTCAGACAATTCAAGGTTTGAATCTCAAACTCAAACCAGTGTTTGATAATCACCCCCAAACCAGTTTCAACCTCCAACGTAAAGATTTGGTGAAATACCCAGGCTATGCAACCGCTGTAGTAGACATGTGCTTTGTCACCCCTGATTTTCAGGTCAAAACTGCTACTCGACCAGAGGTAGACATCTCTGACCACCTCCCAATGGTGATTGAGCTTGAATTATAGTTTTTGCAAATCTCTTGCATTTTGTCACATTCTGCTATGTCCTATAACAATTGACTCTCCTCGTCTAAATTGATATACTATGAGATGGTTTAGTTGTCTTTTGGCGGGTTTTGGTTTCCTGCCATCTGATTTGACTTGGCTGACGTTTTTTTAAACGGTATGCCGAGTCACTAGACCAAAAACCATCGTTCTTTAATAGATTGTTGGTATTATTTAGTTTCGTAGATCCAACATGTTGATGTGGTCACACACCATGTCGATAAGTTGGGTCTACGAAGCAATCACATGCTACGCCCCTCTGTGAATCATTTGATTCACAGATATCTCATCCACCTCACCCCTGTCCTCCGGATAGCGGTGGGAATCAGATTTTTTGCGGCGGCCAGTTTCGGCCAATGCGGAGGTTAAACCCATGTTTCAAAATAATGATAGTTTCGATGCATTTGTAACACCCATCTTGTTTGACGAACTTCGCAAGAAGCTTGCCGAACAAGGAAAAGTCTATCAGCCAGGCTGGAAAATCGTCGCCACGTTCGCAAATGGCGAAGTCGCTCACCTGAGTGACCTCACCAAACTCGAGGCATTTCAAGATCGCCTCGGTGTCCGTATTTACTACGGCATGCGTCCAGAAGGATACGACTCTTTCGTCATTGCCGAAAACGGCGGTGGCGGAAGCATCAGCCTTGCATACTTTTTCAAAGATGGCGTGCGCTCGCGCAAAAACCTGATGGTGGCGGCAGTGTATGAATCCAGAAATGGACATCCTGTCGTTAATTTGCCTCGGGCTTTTCTCAAGCCTGGCGAACAACACTTGAAGGTTGCAGAAACCACTGCGGCTGAGGAATTTGGGTTGAATAAACCCTTCAAGACCTTCCCGCTCTTCAACCCGGAAAATGCAAACTCAGCATTCTTTTTCAACGAAGAAGGTCAGGGATGCCGATTCTTTGCGATGCAAGTCAACCGACGTGCCCTGCAACTAATCCCGGAAAACGGTCACTTCAAATTTAAAAATGAAGTGGTCGCTGTTGATGCTGGCAATGCCGCTACCAAGCGCTTGCTCGCCAGTGTGTTTATGCCCGCACACCAGATCATCAAAAATGCGGCTATGGACGACCTGTTCACCGCCGGTGGCATTGGACTTCTGAAAGAAGCCCTCTGGCCCATCAAGTAATACCCAACAATCCGTAAGAACGTCATAGCCGACTTCCGCAAGGAGGTCGGCTATTGTCGTTTCAAGACCATACTTTCTCCAAATTTTCCTTAAAAAACACTGTAGATCGGGTATAGTAAGTACAACTCAATATGTTAATGGATGAGCAACTACCATCAGCCAAAGAAAGCAGATCTAACTCAAAACCAGACGCTGCAGCTGCAGTGGAAACTCACCAGCATCATCTCGCCATCGAAATGCCTGAAATACTTGATGTAGCTGAGCGTGCAAAGCTCTCACAGGCAATTGTGGCGATGCTGAGCCACCCTGAATCATATCCACGCAGCAAACCTGCCGCAGAACTACCACACTATAAATCCACTGATGAGAATGAACTCTGGGCTGCTGAATTTGCCGCCCAACTTGAAGCTGCGGACCAATACAAAGCAGCGGGTTGGCCTAAACAAGCACGCACAGCTCTCGTTGAGATGCTGACTAAGGTTGATACGGAGCAACTCCCGCTGACACTCGATTTTGGCACCTATGCGTGTGGCAATTGGCAAGACACTGATCCTCAGTTAGAAATGAGCGATTACACTGCACTGCGTAGTATCCTCGGACTACTACAGGTCGTAAAAGAATACCAGCAAAAAGGCATCACCTCACCAGTCACTGCCAAACTGCAGATTGCTGATCGAACTGACCCTACAGCACTCAAACGTAATCCTGAATCCAATCTCCAATTTATTGCTGATTTTCGTCAATTAGCTGCCCAATTACTTACACAACTTGGTCTCCAAACTGAATTAATTACACTAGAAATCACTAGTGAATCAGAAAATCTGACAGCGGCCAATATTAATGAGGCTGAGTTCGCAAATCGAGTTGCTGGAGTTAAACTGCAATTAGTTGCATTTTGGAAAGAGTCAGAAAAAACATATGCGGAGCAACTTGATCTGGTGAAATCTGACCTACGCGAACATGATGATCCAACAGCTGAAACCATAACTTGGGAAGAATTATTAAAGTCACCTTGGAATCAAAACATTGCAGACCCCATTGCGGCAGTAGCACTCAACTTTGAGTACCATACTAATCAGTTTCTCGCATATCTGTCTGAAAAATTTATTGAAAAACTTGCCAGCTGGGAGACTCTTCCGGGAAAAGAAATTATCGGAGTACTTTCACCCAGAATGAGATGTGATTTATTGCAAAAAATAGCGCTTTCCGGACAAGAATTTATTGAAAAACCTAGCTATGAGTCAATACGACAACGATCTGATCTAATCGATCAAGCTCAAGATTGGCTAGCTCGCCAAATCGTCATCAGCCAAATTAAAGCAAAACAAAATCAATATCCGTCTCCCACTCTCAATTATACTTTTGCCAAGCCAATGACTGACCAACCAAATGGCCAGTCAAATCAAGCAATTGCACTCAAAGCACTGGGTGCCACCACCCAGTTGGATAATTCTCCTTGGGAACAACCTACTGAGGTTTGCCATACTGAACATGCTGACCTCAACCTCGATCCCACTACAAATGCTGGACTCGAAACACCAGCTAAAAAGAAAAAATTCACCACAATCTCAGGTCGAGTTGGCCTCAGCGTACAAAAAACCAAGCCAAATAAAGCAGGTAGTGAGCACAACGCTAAATTATTGGTTGATGGTGCTCCACCAATCAACATTCGACTCCGGATATATACCAAAGATGAGACAGTGGTCAACCGTGCCACTGTTCGTAGTATGACACCAAGACCATGACAGAATTAACACGCACTATCGTTCAAAATGAATGGCTCGTTATCAAACCTGACAAAAGAGTTAGGCAGGCTGAAAGTAGTGCTGAAGTCGACGCTCATACAGCATCCATCAATCAATTTTTAGCTGCTGTGGGCGTTGAACCGCTTTATCGTGCAGATGAAATTCAATCTCATCCTGAAAATAAGCAATTTGTGATCAGCTCTCCACTCATCACCATAGCGATACAGGTACTCAATGAACATGGCATGAGAGTTACCAGACACTGCAAGCGCGTATTTAAACGCATGCTGGAAAATCTAGAACATCATGAGGTTAGAAATGCAGTTAGGATGGGAAATAAAGTCATTATTACATTCCCCGCTGATCTGGGCCCACCAGATCATGGAGAAAAGCCTCAAGAATTAACCATGACGATGCTGATGGAAAATCCAGTTGAGAGCACTCAACCTCTGATCCTTATCGGCAGAGGAAATGAGTTTGATGAGTTGGAAGAAAATGCACCAAAATTTCAACCAATCCGATTCTCTGCAGAGCAATTTCAAAGTATTAACCAAAATCTGGATAGATTTGCTCATGAATTTGGCAAACTTGGTACAGATAATCAAGTAACACCAGCTGAGTGGGTGCGCTTGCCAGAATCAATGATTGGCGAGCAATCAAATGTGGCAGAAATCTCCTACTTTCATGAAGCAGGCAAATATTTAATTGTCATGGAAATTGTGATGACTGATGGTACTAAACAGGTACGCTTAATCAACAATTCCCAAAAAGTAGAGTCAAAAATCATTGAAGGTGATAATTACTGCATTGTGATTGATGTACTTGGCGTGCCTCATTTTGTAGTGGTAGATCGTACACGAGTAAATGGTGAACATAAAGATTTTATTGGTCAAAAAATAGCATTTCCTAGAGGATTTGCTGTCATCAAAGAAAAACAATTTAAGCTTGGAGTCGGCACTCGCCAAACTGGCATAGACAACTTAGCTGACTATCAAGTTAATGATGAAGAACAATTAGTTCAAGACCCCACCATGCAGGATGTCAGAGCTCCATTTAATGTAATTAAAGTGCCACCAAATGTTAGATTTGACTTACAAGCCAAACAAGATGCCGAACCGCTCGCACCAGTTGAACAGCTTGTGCCGACGCTATTGAGTATCTCTGATGCAATTGATGCCATAGCTGATGGCACGTTATTTAACGACGCTCACACCATCGCCATGGCAGGTATTTATTTATTTCGCTCAGGCATCATTGAACTAACTAATTCTCTCGCTGATGGATCGCCAATAAGTGACCTGTGTGTAGCAATGCAAATTGAACCAGATTATCGTACCGGCGGAGAAAGACTAACATTATTTCGAGATCAATTTGACGATGATGTTGCCCTGGGTGGCCCAATTAGCCCTGATACTGGCGTAACCAGAATCTGGCACAACATTGGTTTAATGGATCGCGAAACAGCTAAGGATCGACTAAAAAATACCAAGAAAGCATGGAAAAAAGTTAAACTAGTAGATTTGGTCAATCAAATTCGTACTAATTCTAGTGACACTGACATCGTTACCATTGCAGCCATCACAAAGTTATTGCTTCAAAATGGATTATGCACGATTCATCGAGAGAAACTCTCTACAGATACGAGCCAGTAGCAAACAACCTCATCCCACACTCTGTACTAATTGATGCTGATCTGAACCAAGAAATGCTTGTGTCAATTTCTCTCCCCAGTTGGTTGCTAGTTGCTTAGTTTCTTGAGACTTTTCAGGTTTAGACAGCGCAATAGAGTCTGGTTGACTGATGGAGTTCTTTTCTAGCCATATTTGCAATACCAAACTCCATTTTTCTGGTTCAGACTTAGATAATCTGTTTACTAAAATCGCAAACGAACCAGCATTTAAATTCACCAGATCTCCATACTCAAATGCAGTAGCAATTGCTCGCTGCATTTCTTTGGTCAAATCCTGATGCCGTAAGTCTTCACGATCTTGTAAGTACACCACTCCTTTATCCACAGGAATTCGAGAATTAACCGTATGTTCTGCACCATCTGCGACTAATTCTTCCCAAAGCTTGTAGAGTGTTGGCTCTCTAATTTCTATTGGCCAAGTTGAGTGTTTGGTGAGTACAACTTGAAAACAAGGTTTTTTGAGTAACTCCAGCATCGCTTTTCTGTCCTGGTAGCTTGCTAAAACCTTTTTCTCATCTGTACTGAGTTTTTTTGAAGTGGTTAATTTTTGAAAATCGTTCTGTCCTGCGAATCTAGTTTTCAAAAACAAGTAGTCGGCGGCATCAATAACCACCGCAGTTTTTTTATCAGGGTTTGCCTGGGCATATTCTGTAAGTAATTTTACGATATCTGCCAATGTCGACACTTGAAATTGATTAAGTTCAAAAGGTGAAGGCACCCATTCAGATGCAACAAAACTAGCACTGGGATACTCCGCTGCTCGAAGTGTGTGCTCTAGTTCGATCATGGTCGAGCTTTTACCACCACCTTTTTTAGAAAGCACCACCACTGCATGTTTTGCCTCGATCATTAATGCGGTTAAAATCTGGCGGACATCTTGTTCATGATATAGCTCCCCACTTTTACGTTGTTCGATTAGTGAATACGCAGGAGCAATCTCAAATTTATTATCAGTCAATTTTGGCGAAGGTGCTGCATTTTCCTGTTGATTTTCTTTTGGAGTAGCTGCACCCGCTCTCTCGCTAGGAAAAATATCTTCAAATGACATAATCATTTTCATGATACATGCCCCAGAATCGTGATCAAAGACACAATTACCTTGACAATTTACTTCGGTTACCGTATGATTAACTTCGGTTACCGAACTAAATCAGTTCCATATTAAATGATAAAAACAAACATAAAATCTGCTGCCAGCCCAAGTGAAGTGCTCGATTTGCTCTTCAATCTATATTTGGCTGGACGCAAGATGAAACAACTGGCAAAACATCATTCAGCTGAGGCTCGTGATTCAATGCTTCGAGTAGGAATTCTTAAGTTACTACAAAAAAAGCCTAGCACCATCTCAGAAATGGCCAATCTTATGTCAACCGGCATGTCTGCAATGTCGGAAAAAGTAAAAGACTTGATGACTTCCGGATTAGTCAAACAAATTGCCAGTGAAGATGGTCGACAGACATACTGTCAACTTAGCAGTACCGGATTGAAGCAATTAATGGCAGACCAACAAAAAATGATGCATACTTGTATGCATCTACCTGACTTAGGAACACCATCAGAAATTAAAGCAGCTCAAAAAATCATAAATAATTTATTAGATATTTCCGTATGAAAAACCTTGCAACTCGAACACTTACTAAAATTGCCAAATTTAAATGGTGGTTAATTCTGCTGCTCATAATCGGAGGCGGCGTATTCCTATACATGAGACAACAAAAGGCCAAAGAGCCTGTGCTGAGTTTCGCCAAGCCCATCAGACAAACCATCACTCAAACACTTGATGCTTCAGGTTTGGTTGATGCCAAAGAAAAAGCTCTACTTCGTTTTGTGGCAGGCGGCAAATTAACCTATCTCGGTGCCAAAGAAGGCGATGTAATTAAAAAATATCAAACCATTGCCCGCATCGACGCCCGTGATCTTCAAAAAAGACTTGAGCGCAGTCTTAACACCTATTCACAGCAACGAAATAGTTGGGATCAGACCTTAGATGACACCAAAGATCGTGCCATCGCCACTAAAGAAAATCGCACTGTAAACACTAACCAGTTAACCTTAAATAACACCGTCATCGATGTAGAATTGCAAGATATCGCCATTTCTAACGCAGCAATGACCTCACCAATCGCAGGTATTTTGGTAAGTGCTCCCACTGCAGTTTCTGGTGTAGTCATTGGTGCCACTGATACTTTTGGGGTTGTTAATCCCAGCACCCTAGTTTTTCAGGCTGAAGTTGATGAGGCAGATATCGCCAAAGTCTCAGTTGGCCAAAAAGCGGCACTGTACCTTGATGCATACCCAGATCGTAAAATTGAAACCTACGTCAGTTACATTGGATACCGTGCCATTAACACCAGTAGTGGCACCGCATTCCTAGTTGAACTACCGATCACCGCTGAAAATGCCATTGATACCTACCGACTCGGTATGAATGGTGATGTCAAAATTGAACTAGCCACTAAAGCAAATGTGTTAACTGTGCCACTCTCAGCCACCAAAGAACGTAGCTCAAAAATGTATGCTGATGTTAAGTCAGGCGACAATCAAGCCACTGAGCGAGAAATTGAAGCTGGCCTACAAACCGAAGATGTGGTGGAAGTCATCTCTGGTCTAAGTGAGACAGATGAAGTTGTCCAACCATAAGTAAGTTAATTCATGGCAAAAAAAACCAAGACCTCACCAGCTGCACCAAAAGCAATTGAGACTCCAGTAGTTCTTGAACTCAGACGTGTTTCAAAAGTCTATAAAATCGGTGATCAAACTATTCGTGCCCTAAATCAGCTCTCACTTTCCATTCATGAGGGTGAATTTGTAGCAGTCATGGGACCATCCGGATCTGGGAAATCCACTTTTCTACAAATTGCCAGCATGCTCGCAACTCCCAGTAGTGGAGAGATTTTTATCAAAGATCGCAACGTCACTGCCTACAATGATGTGGAAAGTGCTCACCTGCGAAATAGCGAAATCGGTTTTGTATTTCAACAATTTAATTTACTGTCAAAAACTCCAGCAATTGAACAAGTGGCACTACCACTAATTTACACGCCTGGCGTCACTGAACACGAGCGCATGCGACGCTCAAAAGAAATGCTGGAAAGATTTGGACTAGGAGATCGGCTTCACAATACACCAGGAGAACTATCAGGTGGTCAACAACAACGTGTGGCCATTGCTCGGGCGTTGATTAATAACCCAGCCATCATTTTTGCCGATGAGCCAACCGGAAATCTTGATTCAAAAAGTGGCAAAGACGTAGAACAAATTTTAATGGAGTTAAACGAGGAGGGTCGCACCATCATCATGGTAACTCATAGCCAAGAGGCTGCAGAAATCGCCAAGCGCGAAGTCTTCATTAAAGATGGTGAGATTTTCTCTGACAAACCAATTACAAAACGTCGTGCCTACAAAAAATAAACATGGTTATTAAAAACACAGTCCTAGTCGCACTCAAAGCCATTTACGTAAACAAAGGTCGTGCATTATTGACAATGCTTGGCGTGATAATTGGTGTCGCATCCGTAGTCTTATTAACTGCTATCGGCAATGGCTTGCAGTCATATATTTCTGATCAATTTGAAAGTCTTGGTTCCAATAACGTGATTATTGCACCAGGCACAGTTTTCAAGAAAAATGCAGACGGTAGCAGAACTTTTGGCAGTCGAGATTCACAGGCCAGTAGTATTTCAAATAACAAACTCAAAATGTCGGATGTTTCCGACATTCGTAAGTTGCGAGAATATGTATCCTATGTTTCCTATGCCAACTCTGAGGCAGACAAGGCACATTTTCAATCAAAAGAAAAAGATGTCACCATCATCGGCACTACTGAAGAATATATTAAAATTTACAATACTAAATTTACCGCAGGACGATTTTTTGATAAAGCTGAGAGTCAAGGTGGCGAGCGGGTGATTGTTCTTGGTGCAAAAGTAGCCACTGAGTTATTTGACAAATCAGATCCAATAGGCAAACGCATTAAAATCGGCACACAGCTATACACAGTTGTGGGTGCTGTTGAGTCAAGGGGTGGCAGTTTTGGTGGTCCCTCATTTGATGACTATGTGTATATGCCATATAAAACTCTTTCGCAGATTTACGACACAGAAAAAGTGCTGCAGATCTTTGCCAAAACTAAGGATAAGGAAAGTATTCCTGGGGCAATTAAAGCGATTGAAAAACAATTGGGCAAGCGACTCAATGAAGATGAATTCAGTGTCTTTGATCAAACTGAAATCCTCAAAACCATTAACGGCATTTTAAGCATGTTAACACTTGGACTTGGTGGTATTGCCGCAATTTCATTGCTGGTCGGTGGCATCGGCATCATGAACATCATGCTGGTATCTGTGACCGAAAGAACTCGTGAAATTGGCCTACGCAAAGCCCTCGGAGCCACACCAAACCAAATTCTCTGGCAGTTTTTAATCGAAGCAGCCTTATTATCAGTACTTGGTGGATTAATTGGACTAGCAATCGCCTATTTGGGAGCACTGGCAATTCAATCAGTCTTCCCTGCCAAAGTAACTATGGATGCAGTGATGCTATCTTTTGGCGTTTCCACAGCTGTGGGATTGGTGTTTGGTGCAGCACCCGCAAATCGAGCAGCTAGACTCTCACCTATTGAAGCACTACGATATGAGTAGATGCAGATTTTTAAATTTCTCTTAGTGTTGGTGGTGTTTTTAACAGTTGCTTGGCTCAGCATCAACACCCTGACTGCCCAAAAAATCATTCCCCTAAATCCCGTAGCTATAGTTGGATTACCCACCACCACCTGGAGTGATGCAGGAAGCACGTTGCAATCAGGTTTTCAAAATTTTAATACTTCACAATCAATTACTTCAAATGGTTGGCTTAACTCGACTTGGCAAAGTGTCCAAAAAGAGTTGGGTGCCCTAGGCACTCAAACAACAGAGGTAGCTAAACATGCTCAAAATGTCACCGGTGGCAAAGAATTAATTGGTGTTGCCAATCCAACCAACCCACCTGCACCCCAACTCGAAACAACTTCGACATCAGAATCAGCTAAACCAGCGTCACAAACATCAAATCAAATCACCCCTACTCCAGAACCGTTCTACACCAAGGCTTTGGACTACAGCAAATATGTCTATTGTCAGGAAGTTGTCAGAGATTACGAGCTACAACATCCGGAGGTTAAAAAATGAACGTATCGTTGATTAAATCACTGACTCGTCCAGGATTTTTTACCAATATCGGTTGGCTCGCCATTCTCTGTAGTTCTGCCGTCACTGTCTGTCTCTTTTGGTTGGCGAAGCAACAATACCCCGCCTTCACCAACTGGGTGCTTGGCACACAGTTTACAGGAACCATCGGTCTATTTTGGTTGTGTTGGGCATATGTGCTCTCAATGAGGCATAGTTGGTTGGAAAAGTGGTTTAACGGCATCGACAGAGCCTATAAAGCCCATCACTTTATTGCCGTCACTGCATTTTTTACTTTACTCATACATCCTTTATTGATGGTGTTCCAAGACTTGCCAGCAAATAGTTTTGCACTCTACCTATTACCTGGAACATATTTTCCTTTCAACCTAGGCATCGTTGCACTATACGTGATGCTATTTTTAGTGGTGCTGACCATAGTCATTGACTTGCCGTACTGGATCTGGAAGCAAACACATGAGTGGATGGGAGTGGTGCTACTACTTGGAGGGGCACATGGAATACTCGTTGCCTCTGATTTATCAAAATACTTGCCATTACAACTGTGGATGGTAATCTGGGTGCTGATAGCCACAGCAGCCATTATTTACAAAAGATTTTTATACTACTGGCTAACACCACCTTGTAATTATCAGGTTGAGAAACTACAAAAAGAGAATGGTACGCTCATCATCACCCTAAAACCGCAGCTGCATAGTCATGCAATCCAATTACGACCTGGGCAATTTGGATTTCTCTCAATTCCAAACGTTGGCAGAGATCACGACGAGCATCCTTTTTCTCTCATGGAACAATCGGCACAAACAATAAGTTTTGGCATTAAGATCTATGGTACTTTTACTGAAACACTGACAACACTTAAACCAGGTGCAGCAGTAACCCTTCGAGGTCCATTTGGACAATTTGGCGAGCATCTCCTACAAGCAAAACAACAAGTCTGGATTGCTGGTGGCATTGGCGTCACACCATTCATTTCACTTTTAAGTGAAATCCAGCCCAATCAATCAGTCACTCTAATCTATGCCAACCGCGGGCCTGCTCCAGCACTCTTTACAGCAAAAATAAAACAGTTTTTTGCAAAAAATAAAAAGTGCATGTATGTTGAACATGACACAGCAACACATGGTCGTTTAACCGCAGATAAAATCACCGAATATGCCGAATTAACTGCAAAAACAAGGGTGTGGCTTTGTGGTCCACCACCGATGATGATGGAGCTTGAAAAACAGCTTCCAATCCACGGAATTAAGAAAAAATATATTTATTTTGAAGATTTTTCGCTGAAATAAATTACCAAATTAAATCAAACTTACTTCGCACATACTCTGGTACCCACCCATTCCTTATCAGCCAAAGCTTTGTAGACATTATCTTTCTGCAATCCAGAAAGGATATACGACTCAACCCCATTCTTCAATAAATCTACAGATTCTTGGACCTTCAATAACATGCCACCAGTAACATCGAATCCTTTAGTGCGACCAATTGCACTTTGGTATCCTGGCCAGTTTTCTGGAGTAATTCGTGGAATCACATTGCCATCAACATCAAGAACGCCGGGCACTTCAGTGATGTGAACAATTTTTTTAACCATGTAATCATGTGCCTTAAATTCTCTGGCAAAAAATGCCAACACTTCTTCGGTTGACCAAATAGTACAGCCTTGTCCCAAATCTAAGAGCACATCACCGCCAGTAATTGGCACCATTCCTTTTGCTAAATAGCCTTCAAGCATATCTAAGAAAAACTTGGCTGGTTTGCGCTTATCTGTGATTAAAATATTACTTGGGGCCAGAGTCACTGCGGGCATTTCCTGACGGATACACTCATAGACAACGTGACGATTTAGCTGTGCAGCACTATCTTGAACAATTGCCATACCCAATCGGCTCTCATCGTTCACAAATCCATCCATGGTGTGATATTGCGTGGCTGGCATGTGTGCAAAACTGCCCTGACCGTGGCCAATCACCAGTAATTCTTCTGGTTTTTCAGCTCGAGCTCGAGCAATTTGCTTGATCAAATCGATCAATACTCCTTTGCGCAGAGACATCGGCACGTCTTTGTTGGTAATGATCGAACCACCTAGCTTAATTAAGTTAACAATTTTTTTTGACATACAGATTTATTGCTCCGTAAAAGATTAGTATACAAAAACTCATACATTTTGGCTCAAGATGTTTTGGGCCTGTAGTGCTGTTGGTAGTAATATCTTTTGGCCCAACAGGCTTTGAGCTGCAATCAAAGAGGTTGGCCTAATATTTTGCCAATCATTATTGAGAAAATCCTGCAATTTTTCGAGTGGAATTTCCAGCAACTCTTCGCCCTGTGGTAGTCTCCCACTCAAGTCATTCATTTGCTGCCAAGTGAACTCCACAAGTGGCAATGCAAAAACATAAAATAAAACATGCCCATCATCCCTGCGAATTTGCTCAACTTTTCCAACCATCTCTGGTTTCCCACGCAACTGGTCAGGATGCAAAATAATGTCAGGCTTCTGCAAACTGCGGGTTTCTTCTGTAAATTCTCGACCGAAAGCATTTGGAACAAAAACTTCAGGTAGTTCACCGTCTTCCAGCTCAACCTTGCCACTCCACAATGCCCTCATTCCTTGAGCAATAGTAGTCATTTCTACATCGTATGTAACACCAGTCATCGCATTTTCGACAACTCGTTCACGCTTGCCAAAATCTTCCTCATTCACAGGCCCCATCACAAAATTACCATTGAAAAAGGTAATTCCAACAACACCCGTACCTTGTTTAATTTCACTCATATCACACTCCACATAGTTTCATGGCTAATGCCTCAACTAGTCGATCCTGATTACCGATTGTTGCTGTAGCAAACCATTCATCGATTCCGACGTCCTCATCACCGAGCTCAGCTTTGGTGAGTGCGTACAACACCTCACTCATTAAAGTTATAAATTGTTCACCCAACGCCCCAACAAACTTTCCAGAGTCATAGTTCAGCCCACATTCTGGACAGACTGGCCTATCTTGGGTGTATATAGCCCCACACATGCCACAACTAAAACCCAGTTCAAATCTAAGTCGCTCAGCCCGCAGCCTCCAGTTTCTGGGTATTTCCATGACACTGTATGTGTCGAAAGTCACAACAAAAAACACGCAACTGAAGTGTGTTGCGAAAATCACCACCGATTAAGCATCATTTAAAAATCGAGTGAAATCAATCAGGTTCATTTTGGTAGCTTTGAGTAGTTTGTATATCAATACTGCAGATTCGCGCGGACGACTGAGCAACTGATCTTTTTTGGTTCGAATTGTATTTAGTGCTCTTACGCAATCTCCATGACTTGGTTCTTTTGGTGCCATCCACATCGCAATCTGATCAAAAGCATCAACTGATTCTGTTGCTGCTGGAGCAACGCGCCATTCAACTCCAATCATGTTTTTTCCATCGGCAATTTGCCTGATATAACCAAATGCAATTCCCAAAGTAGTTTTTGAAACATCAATACCTCTTTTTACGCCTTCGCGGAAGTGATCTAGCTCATGCTCGATTGTTTCTAACCACTCTTTCTTATCAACTGGTATTAGAGGATATCCGTCTGCTCGAGCACTCTCGACCTCCTCTTCTACGATTTGGAACCAGCGTTCAGCATGAGTTTTATCAAAATTTACAATATTAGCTTGAGATTGAAAAACTGTGTTAAATCCTAGGTATCTCTTATCAGCCTCAGTGAGATGTGGCAAGTCGTCTAGCCATATAGTAGATGGTTTTTGAATCTGGATTCTCACAGCAGCTCTCAGCTTGGCCTCTCCTTCAGGTGACATGATTTCAGTCCCGCTTAATACATGATTCAGGCCATCTTCAGCAACGGGAGTCTGCAACTCCTGGCTGCGATCTAGTTTGTGTGGAAGCGATTCATCTTTTGGAGCAACTTGATTTTCTTGCATTATGCAGACTCGTTGTGAATCTAGGTTTTATTTAAAAAAATGGTTGTTAGAGCCGAGCTCTAACAGAAATTTCCTGTTCCACCATATCACGGTCTTTGCCATATTTGAGTCTTGAGAGCTGTTTGACCATCTCTGCTAATTTAGGATTCATTCGAGCCTTAACCATATCCATGTCTTTGGCCAATGACATTGAGAATGAGGGCACAGGCTCGTTATTGACGATGGTTTTGATATAGACATGGAATTTCTCAATATTAGCCAAATCATTTTCATTAAATGTTGGGGCAAATTCATGCTGCAAGAAGTTGGCGTCAGTGACACCGACACGGAATGAGACCATGGTACCCACGTTACCAAAGACAGCGTTCTTCACTTCTTCATCAATCTGACCAATAAACTGGTTAGCCACAATCAAATTGAGCTTGTACTTACGCGCCTCAGACAAAATCACTGCAAAATCTTCGGTTGCATAGTTCTGGAACTCGTCGACATACAGATAAAAATCTGTGCGCTGATCCATCGGAATATCTTGACGACTCATAGCAGCAGTCAAAACTTTGGGCACCAAAATCAGACCCAAAAACTTGGCGTCTTCCTCACCCAAGATACCCTTACTCAAGTTACACAAAATAATTTTCTTCTCATCCATTGCTCTGCGGAAATTAAATGCACTAGCAGGCTGGCCAATAATATTACGCATGGTCTTATTGGTCACAAATCGACCAAATTTAGAGACGATGTAATCAAGCACCTCTGACTTGTGAAAATCACTAGTCTGTGCGATTTGATCAGTCCAATATCGTTTTACCATGGGATCTTTAATCAATGGCAACAACTCTTCAACAAATTTTTGATCAGTGAGACAGCGCACCATCTCGATAAATGTGCTTCCCTTGCGACACATAATCGTTAACATAGCATTACGAATAGCATGTTCAAACCGAGGTCCAATGATACCAGTGCGATGTGGATCATAGAGCTTGTACATCAATCCAATAATTGAACCAGCTACAAAATGCATCTGCTCTTCAGTATCTGCCTCCATCATGTTCAGGCCCATTGGTCGAGTTAGATCTGATGGGTTGAAATAAATGACATCCTCAACACGCTCTGGTGGCAGCAGTTGCAAAATATCTTCCACAAACTCACCATGTGGATCTATGGCACAAACACCTTTGCCATTTTCGATATCCTGTAAAATCATTTCTTTGAGAAACTCAGACTTGCCGGTACCTGTCTTGCCGACAATGTACATGTGCCGTTGACGGTCTTTTTCAGAAATATAGACATCTCGTGATTCACCACGGTACTGTGACTTTCCCAAGTACAAACCGCTGTTTGGAATCAAGGCTGGAGCTGGAGCATTTTTAGCAATCAACCATTGAATATGATGTGTCTCAACTGTTTTGTTGGGAAAATGGATGATCGTAGCCAACTCTTCAGTATTGAGCACTGAAGTACCCCAAGACCAAATTGGCATATATCGATAAATAAAATCGATCATGAAGAAGTGACCGAAAACAAATTTGTTACGTTGAAAGTTATTATGTGGTGAGCTAAATTGAGCAAAAGCACCCACAATGTTATTGAGATGGGAGTCAGCGTTATATTCATTTGGAGATGAAACCACTACACGAAGTGCAACTTTGAAGCCAGGCTTATCAATCTTAGTATTGATTGCCTCCATTTCTTTCGGATCATGACTATAGGTAGCCTTGTTTGGATCAGCTTCACGTTTCTTTTCTTTTTGCATGAAGCTACGGCCTGATTCCTGCCATGAGCGACTCAGTGGTTGAATAGTTAACTGGACGATTGCACCTTCACCTTCACCCATTTTTGAAAGTGCGGAAGTAATCAGCGATAGACCATCAGTTGGCAAATCTTTGAAGGTTTTAATTGGTAAAAATTTACCTTTTTCTAGTGACAGTTCAGCAAAGGCTACTCGACCTTTTTCATTGAAAATATTAACCTCATCCACTTCTCTAATTTCAGCTGTTGGATAAGCACCATTTATTTGTTTTTCTACCAAGTCGCGAATTTTGCGAGGACAGCTGACATAAAAAGCAATTTGCTCGCGCAGTGCCACAATCTCGAAGCTAATTACTTCCTCTGGCTTCAAAAAGTCAAACCAACCGACATGTTTAATTGAATACAATCCAGCAAACATTTGCTCAGCTGCATCAATCTTAATCTCGTTTTCTTTGGGTAAACGAACCATCAAAGTCATGAAGTCGAGTGCATCTCGCTCACGATGACGGTGTTTATAAACAACAAACAAAATATATCCGAGGCCCGCCAAAACCAAAGCTAATGCTAGCCCCCATCCAAACCACAATAGGTACTCATTGGCTTTTGTAATAAAGTCAGTTGAGTCGAACGCACCTCCATTCATACTTCCATTGTAGAGAAAAAAAACACTTTGGGGTAGTGGTTTGAAAACCACTGTGAAACTGCCAAAAAAACTAACTATCGAGTTTTCGATATATTACCTTACCTACAAACATTTTCATGATCTTATGACTCCATTCAACCAACCATCTGACACTAAACTTAGGACTCTTCTTGGCTCCAGCTTCCTCAATCGCTGGAGTAATGGGCACCACTACCACGGCTTGCTTGGGCAATGGATGATTCTGAGGTAAGTTTTTAATCGCATCAACAATCACTATTTCTTTGGGAAGTTGATCAGCTTGCTGTTCGACTTTGTTGAGATATCCCTCAACTTCAGGTGGCAACTCTGGATTTTTCTCAATCTCAACCGCTTGAATTCCCGTACCAGACTCAGCTTGTGAGGAATTGTCTGGAGTTTTTGAACCTAATGATTCTTTAGCGGTAGTTGTTGGAGTCGCTGGATTGAGGGTATTGGTGGCGTTAAGAATTGCCTGAGGCATCACCTGTGCCAACTCACCAGTCTCTTTAACTGCCTGCTGCATCGCTTCTTCAGCAGCTTTTCGTGCCTCGTCACTTTTTGCTGAAGCCTCATTAATGGCCTGCTCCAACAACGCCAAAGCGTCTGTCTCTGGAAGTGGAGTGGGTGTTACTGGAGAGGTGCTGTTGACTGCAGTAGAGACACCACCAGCAAGGACAGTGTTTTGGTCATCAGTTTTCTGATCATCTTGTTGCTGTATTGGGGTAGCTGGCTGTGTTGGTAAAAGTGAATTATCATTCATATGAGCAGTCGTTTCATGATACAGGGAATTGCTGCTAGAGTGAAGTCAGCAGTACAACGGGCGAATTTAAACAGTTACTCCATCAGCAACACATCCCCAATCTGAAAATGCAATTCTTGAGCTTTTCCAGCCGGCACTTCCAAAACCATATTAACTTGCGTTTTTGGCAAATACTGTTTAAGTTGAGCTAGGCTTGTTCCTTTTGAAGGAGCTGCAACTTGAGTAGAAATATCCATTACCTTCCCATCCAACAACCAGATAAGATCCAAATCAAAGTGCATGTCTTTCATCCAAAAAACCCAATGATTTTTACTTGGAAAGACAAATAACATGCCATCAGCTCCAATTTCCTCTCGATTGCTCAAGCCCAATGTCCTGCTCGCATTTGTATTAACTACTTCAAAAATATGTCTCTTTTCTTGATGTAAAACAGTTATTTTTTGACGATCAGTCAAGCTTAGTCCAACACTACTAGTTACAACTCCCCGAGCACTCTGCTGGGATTCAACAGCTTGCCCACCCAACTGTCTATTTAATTTTTTGCCAACGATTAGACTCAAACCAAATAGCGTCACCACTACAGCTAAAAAAAGTAATAAGCTCTGTTTTTTCTTAACTTCTGTACCCCACCACCGAAAAAGAAAGCTCGCTGAAAAACCGATCACCGAAATTAAAAAAAGTTGATTAAAACCCAAACCATAAAAAAACTCTGGTCGATCTAATCTTAAAAAGTCCAACCCAAGTCGAATTGTGCCATACAGCAACACATACCATCCAAAAAACCTACCTTGTCCCATTTTTTTAGGTTGTTGCCAGTAGATTCGCCATAAAATTCCCGCCAATAACAATAGTGCAATGATTTCATACATAAAAAGAGGCTGGTAATATGCAACAGTTTCAAATCCTGGCAATCGATGTGACGGGTCAATGTATAATTTCCAGGGTAAATTGGTCGGCAAACCATATAACTCTTGATTAACATAATTTGCTAAACGCCCAATTGCTTGTCCAATAGGGAGGCATAGTGCAACTGCATCAAGCAACCACCACCGCTCCTTAGATGACTTAACTGATATCCAAATTCCAGCCAACAACCCAATCACAGCTCCCAAGATACTTAATCCACCATTCCATACTGCAAAAATCTGCCACGGTTGACTTACATATAACGACCAATCCGTCATCAGGTGCCACATTCTTGCAGCTACCAACATGCAGATTAAAATCTGTGTAATTTGCCATGAACTTAGAGGGACTTTCTCTTCAGAATGAGATTTTGCAGCGATGTATTCGAGTAGCCAGAGCACGCTCACAACTGCCACCCCAACTATAAAACCATACCAGTGGAACATCTCTAGTTTCCAAATAACCACCAAATGTATAAAACTAACATATACGCGGTGGCAATAATCATTATTCTCAGTAATTGTGCGTAAGATACAGTTCCCAGTTTTGATTTTTCAAGCAAACCCGTAAATCTTTCAAGGAAAAGTGTAGGTGTTCCCACCAATCTCCAGCCCTCAAACAAAACCCCAATACCAATACCAAAAATCACCCCATAGCCAATAAATTGATCTGTAGAAGTTAAAATATATATTGCCAAACCTGCATACACCAATAAGAAAAGTGGCGATCTTGTCACCAAGTTAGTGTCATTTTCATCCAGTCGATACTGTACTAACAAATATTTTTCATCAACCTTTAACAGTAACAAGCCAATTATCCCACCCAGTAGTAGCCAAAAAATTGACAACCAATTGGAAATTACTAATCCTGACAATCCTGCAACAACTGCCAAAATCATCACTGGCAATGCCATTTTTTTAAGCTCACTGTACGGTAAAAAATCAAATTGCATGCTATTTACTGCCTGAGTTGTTCTGCGTCAAACACTGGGGTCGGCGAATTTATACTTGGAACTCCAGTTGGCTTGGTACTAACTTGAGCTGAAGGCGTTGCTTGATCGATTTCAGCAACAGGCTTGGTTAAAGAGATGATTGTATTAAATGCTGCATCAATTTTTTGATGGAACTCTTGATTGTCGGTATATTTAATGACTAATTGGTTAATAATCACCTCAATTTCCGAAAGATTAAGAGATTCGTCAACAACCAGCATTTGATTCCCCGCCATCACTGCCTCAGCCATTAAATCTGCAACTGGCTTATTTTCCTCGGCTGCCAGTAAAGGACCAAAGCCATCTGCAATTAGTAGCGATTTTGAGTATTTTTTAGGAAAATCTGCGAGACAACTAGCACTGAGGCTGCATGGTTTCTCGTCAAATTGTCCAGCGATTTTTGCTGCTGTTGTAATTACTCCAATGTTTGGGAATTCAATGAGTAAATCCTTGAAGGGTTGCACATCTGCCAACTCAACTTGAAGTAATTGATCACCTGATTTTGGATTACTACTTGCCGAACCCGTACCAGGAAAATGAGCTAGTACAGGCAAAATTCCATTTCTACCAAAACTAGATATAAAGGCTCTCGCCAGCTCCATAGATTTAGAGTAATTTGCACATCCAAGGTTTTTAACCCAAGAGTCAGGGGTAGGCTGATCAATAACTGGTCCAACAATGATATTAATGCCCATTTCACGCCACAATTTGGCCACATCATTCCACTGAGTGGCCGCAGTATCAGTCGAAAGATTACAATTAGCTGACAACGTAGAAGGCTGAGGTAGTGAACGTGTCGCCGGCACAAATCTAGTCTGACTTGCTTGATTCACTGCGATTAAAATCGGTCTATTCATCAGTCCACTAGCAGTAGCAATTTGAGCCACAGCTAATTGGGCTGAGATGCTGGCTGACTGTTTTCCAACAAGTATTACTGCCCCAGGCTTGTTTTTTTGCAACCACTCAAGAGTTGCTGGCGAATACAACGTGCTAATTCTAGTAGAGCCAGGAGTAACTGGTTGCTTTTCATCGATGTTTTGCAGTGCAACCGGAACAACTAGCAACCGCGCAACTTTTTCTCTGGCTGTAAAATCAGCAAAATTATTATTCTCTATTGGTTTTTCCTGTTGGACTGTTTCTGTCTTTGCGACATCTTGTTTAAAGAATGGACGCTTAAAACGATTGTAGCCCAACAAACCCGCAAAAATTAACAAAATAGCAATAAAAATGTAGGTAGGAAGTTGTTTCATTTTCCGAGTTTTATTTGTTGTACTTTCCACATAAATAATTTTGCCTTATTCTTTGCGTTGGCATCTGTCACAAAAGCCAGAGCTCTTTCTAAAATGCCTCGATCAATTGTTTTTGACATTCTCATGTATAAGCTTTTGTGCTCTAGATCACCAAGTGCCACTGCCAATCGATATCCAAAATCTTGGAATTCCTGACTTACATATTTATTAACTTCAATCGTAGTATAGCGGGCAAAAAGTCCCTGAGTCGATTGAAATCCAAGTGTATTTTGAACACTTGTCGGTGACTTTTTTACTTTGGCGTCATTCTTCATAGATATGATCTTTATGATCTCTCACCAACAAGCTTAACATAGTGCCAATTCCTCCTAAAGCAAATAGTAATTGCCAAGATTTATTACTGATTAAAAACAGTCCAGCAAATAATAACCAAAACAAGATTGCCACCACACTGATGATTACTTCTCGATATACGAAAAACGACAGTGCCTGACTTCCCTTACTGCGGCGCATAAACAGCGTGTCGAAAAATAGCCAGTGGAAATTAGATGTCAAACGTTCAATCATGTCTAAAATTGCAATGCTCCAGAAATTAAAAATCATTGTTCGAGCCAGCCATAATAGTGACAGCAAACCCCCACTCACCATAAATGGTTTGCGGGTGCGATGCCTGTCAAGAAATGATCCAGTAAAATAGGTAATAATCATTGCTAAGAACAAGGACAGTCCATACAAAAAGCCAACTCTATCAACAGTTCCCAAGATAAAAAAAACATATAATGGCCACACTACTAACGTGGCATCATTAATGTATCTACCTGCATATGAAACAGCGAGCTTTCTATACCCAGGTTCCTGCATCCACGAAAAAAACTCCTTCCAACTGACGACATCATTTATCTTAGTTGGCTTCATTAGAGCACTGCAAACCATGCCAAATAGCACTGTAATCAACCCAAATAGAAATAACATCTGATATCCAAAAGTCACCACTACTGCACCACCAATAATTGGTGCCACCATTGAAGAAAGATTGACTATAAAACTGATCGAGCCCATGTGGCTTCCCATGTGACTTTTAAGTGATTTCTGTGAGTTCAGAGTGTGGTAACTATTCCAAAAAAACACCTGTATTGTCTCAAAAATTGCAGCCAACACCAACAAAAGCGGCATCTTTTCTACAGAATACAAACACATAAAATACACTACATATCCGGCTTGACTCACCAGAAACGACCTTTGGGGACCAATCTTAGTGATTATGCTGCCAATTGGAATCAAAAAAATTAAAGAAAGTGCTCGATTGAACAAGTAATAAAAAGCAATTACCAACATCCCTTGTTGAAATGAGTTTATCAACGGTGAAAAACTAGGTAAAGACTCACCAAATTTAAATAAAAATAATGGCAAAAAGAGCAACACCATCTTGCTAGAAAGCTCTCGTGACATGCGTAAACCATTTAGTAACCAGGTTTCTCTATCTTGGTGAGGCTGCCAATTCACAAAATTAAGCCGATGATGATACACAGATGGCATGTTTATTTTTGAGCACTCTCAAGCAGTTTTTTACTGAGACCAATCAAGCTATCCATAAAAAGCAGTCTTTGATCAAGCATAAAATCTTCCAAAACATAGTCTCTTCCTCGCTGTCGTTCTCCCTGTCCTCTCCCATCGACGCCCAGTCTCAAATGCCAAAAATCATTGCTTCCTAAATGTTCATACATGGATTTGAGTCCATTGTGCACTTTCGGACCCTTCCCGAGTTGCAGTTTATTGCTACCAACAACTAGATCCAAATCATCATGAGCTACATACAGTGAATGCAGTAACTCTTTTTTTTGATCCGGTGACAGTGAGCCAAATTTCAAATAGTAGTCAAGCACTCCTCTGACTGCCAAACCTGATTGATTCATGAACAGCTGTGGCTGAATGAGCATCCACTCTGAATTTTTACTAATCAAGGAATTAGTTTTTTTCATCATCACCCAACCAGGCATACGAAGCTGTTCTCTTATCAATTCTGCAAACATAAACCCAGCGTTATGGCGAGTGTTTTGATACTGGGTGCCAGGATTTCCTAGTCCAATTAAAAATTTCATAGAAAAACAAAGAAATGTACTACTCATGATGCCGGTTTTAGGAGTTCGAAACAAGTACTACCCAGCTTCTGAGTCAGCTGCAAATTACAATAAAACTGCCTCGTTTGCCAATCAAAGGGTATAATTCACCCATTGTCGTATGCCAAAAATAAAATCTCCATTTTTTTCAATCGTAATTCCAACTCTCAATGAGGAAAAGTATTTACCAAAACTGCTTACAGATCTCAGCAAACAGTCATATCAGGATTTTGAGGTCATTCATATTGATGGGAATAGCGAAGATGGAACCGTTGCTAAAGCAGCACATTTTCACAGCAAAATCGACATTTCCACAACCTCTGTCACCACACGTAATGTGAGTTTCCAACGCAATACTGGAGCCAAAAAAGCTAAGGGAGAATGGATTTTATTTTTTGATGCCGACAACAGACTCCCAACGTATTTTCTAGATGGTATCCGCTATCAAATCGCCAAAACTCCAACCACTGACATCTTCACGACATGGATTCAGGTTGAAGGCCGTGGTCGACTTTTTCGCGCTATCGAACAATTGGTAAATGTCACCACAGTGCTCTACGACCAACTCGATCGCTCATTTGCTCCTGGAGCCATGATTGGCATCCGTCGCAAACTTCGCACAAAAAATGAGTTTGATCAAAAACAAAAAATTCTTGAAGATTATTATTTTGTTAAAACAGCTGTCGATAGAGGCTTAACCTTTAGCATCTTCAAAGAACCAAGGTATGTGCTGTCGCTGCGTCGCTATCGAAAAGAAGCTTTAAAAACAATTGCTGCTGGAGCCATTATTCAGCTAAAATTTTTGGGTGGCAAAAGCTTTACCACCACTGATCATGGCTATGTTATGGAGGGCGGAGCATATTATGACCAAGCAAACACCGCCACTTTATTTTCAACACTCAGTGCATTTATTCAAAAAGCATCACAGAAGCAGCTGGCTGATGCCAAACGCATTTTTGCTAGTTTAACCCGTGATCTCTAAGTAAGAAATTATTTTGCGATCTCTATAGTCTGCAGCTCCGCTACGCTAGTAGCTTGCTGCCAATTTTTGTCACTCCGAACTCGCACCAATCTAGGAAAGCGCAGTGACCATCCTGATTGATGAATCGTAGACTTAGTTATTTCATCTGCGGCAATCTCCAATACAATCACAGGTTCAACCCAGACATCTGGTTCTAGGTTCTTATCAACCCAATAGTTTGCTGGCTTTGATTCAATTTTTGCCTGATCAGCCAAATTTTTAATGGTTGGTAGTTCTACATCAGTCAAACCAGTGCCTAGTTTTGCCACAGACTTAACCAACAACTCGCCATCAACCTCCTCAATAACACCCAGTAAAAATGCTCCCACTCCAAATCCAGTTCTCTTACCTCTACCCCGGTAGTAACCCATCACCACACAGTCAACAGTGTCGTTTAACTTCCCGCTTGAACCTTCATGTTCTTTAATCTTGACCCAACGCCAGCCTTTTCTGCCGCTACGATATTCAGAACTAGTGAGTTTAATTACTGCTCCTTCTAGACCAGCAGCCAATTGAGCACTGTGATATTCATGAACTTCGTCAGCATTAGTAGTTTTTATAAACTTGGTCTGTTCAATCACTTCGCTATTAGTGCAAATTTTTTGCAACTCCGTCTTTCTAAAGCTGAGTGGCTCACTGATTAGCTCCCGACCATCAAGATACATCAAATCAAAAACAAAAAATCTAATCGGAACAGTTACTGCAGTCTCTGCAACATCATGTTTACGCTTGCGAGTAATGGTGGTTTGAAATGAAGTAATTTTCTTGGTAATCGGATCGATGCCGACGGCTTCACAATCAAGGATGCAAGACTGACAAGTAAGTTGCTGTACAACTTTTTCAAGTTCTGGAAACATATTACTCACATCTTCAAGATTCCGAGTAAATGCTTTGTAAACAGGACGACGTCCTGTAGGTTCACCACTCAAATCAGTTTCAAAAATACCCTGTTTATCAATGTGAATTTGAATGCGTAAGCCATCATATTTTGGCTCAACATATACTTCTGGCATTTTGGCAATAATTTCAGCAGCAGTATTTAACCGCTGACAAAGTGCATTTACCAATGGCACACCAACTTCGACTGTATAGGAACTGGCAGAAAAATCTTGATTCAAATAACTTGCAGCTAATTTGCCGATATCTGCTTTCTGCTGGTAAGCCAATTCCAATAATTCACCATCACGTTTATCTTGCCATTTCGACCATGAAAGTGAATCCATCAAAGTCATAGTTGAAAATCCTAGTCTTAATTTACCAATGATGATTCTGGAAACAAATTTTGCTGATATTGGATCCAGCTGCTTAAAAAGTCCCACCAATAACTCCAGCTTCTTTTCTTGCGATCCATTACCCCCAACACGAGCAATTTCAACTAATCTCCGATATACCTCCTCTATTTGTAATTCAGACTGAACATCTGTTTTTGCCACAGCAAGTAAAAACTTCGCCGCTACTTCCTCTGCCACCAAACCCACATCACCCAATGCTTTGTATCTGCCATGCAATGCCAGTGACTCTTCATCGCCAGCTACGGCCAAAATATCTGACTCAAACAACCCCACAGCTTGTGGTACTGGAACAACAGAATCATGCAATCTAGAAAGTGCTCGTAGTACCATCTTTGTTGATAGTTGGAACTCAAGCGACATATAACTGGGCAGTAAAATTCCCTGCAACAAATAGGCACTGATGTGGGCCTCACTATAAGTCAGCTGTCTCCACAGCTCCGCCAGTTGAGCAGTCATTTCCAGTCTTGAGCTGGTCTTTTCTAAAACATTGAGATAACGACTAAATTTTGCAAAAGTCATAGCACAATTATGACAGGATCAAGTCAGAAAAACCAAACTAATCCTCAAGCACGTACCGCACTCCCTTGGTTACACCTTGCTTGCGAACCACCCCTTTTTTGATCAAATCTTTCATGTCACGCAAAATCGTATCTGTTGACACATTTGGCAACAACATTTGAGCATCCTCTGAAGTGATCTCGCCCTGATTTTGAAGTGTTTCTAGTAAAATTATTTGTCTCTCAGATAAGGCAACTTGTTTACCCAACTCACGTTTTAACCTCAAGTCTTTTGAGAGTCTCATTACCTGCAGCTTAATCTTATCAATTTCAACTGCCAGACCATAACAAAAATATTCTAACCAATATGTTAAGTCTGTTTGCTCATGTTGCTGCACCGAAAGTAATGCGTTGTAGTATTGCTCAACGTCGGCATCAAAATATTGTTCTATTGAAAAAAACTTCTTAAAATCATATCCAGATTGATAGAGCACTAGGCTTGCTAGAGCACGGGCTGTTCGCCCATTTCCCTCAATAAAAGGATGAATGTATACCAGCTGGTAATGAGTAATTGCGGCTCTAAAAATAGGATGAATCTGCGTTGTCTTGTCATCAACCAACCAAGTAAAAAATTCATCAACAAGATACGGAACCTCGACTGAAACAGGGGGACGAAATACCACGCTTCCTCCCTGAGCACCCCTAACAATTACTTGTTTGCGACGAAATTGACCAACACTATCAGTCTCAATTAGTCCCTGCATGGTTAACGAATGCAGTGTCTGCAGCGTCTCAACCCCAAATACCTGACGATTATCCAAAGCTTCTACTTGATCTATCCATGCGATCACGTTGCGATAATTGATCACCTCTTGGATGTCACGTTCACGAGCAATAATATTTGCCTGTTTTGCTGTTGTTAATCCATCTGCTGTTTGAGATTGAATTACCTGACGAGTTTGTTCTTGAGTTAGATCATTTCCCTCGATTTTAGTGCCAAAATGTACTGTTCTGGTCAGTGCTTCATCACGAAATTTAGCTTCCCAGGATGGCACCAAAGGTGAGTGATCGATTAATGCCTTGGCAGCTTCAATACTCGATACATAAGTCAACAAATTACTGGTAATGGTAAATTTTGGCGTGTACATGTGTTCGTGATTTCTTAGTGTGATTGTACGTCAATTATCGCAAAAAATGCAGGGATATTTAAAGGCAAGCAACGACACAAAAATAGGTTGAATTATCTGTGCTTATCTCTGGACTGCTCAACTCTGTATAATAGCTCTCACTATGTCTAAAGTTGAAACACCATCCTCAGTATACGAACTGCCACTCTCCATCATTAAAAACATGATTGGCTTATCATCAAGTGGTTTTGGGGTGGTGGTTGCATTGGCATGGAATGAAGTTATTAAGCGTGCGGTAACTGACTTTATTGATCCCTACATGGGCAAAAATAGTGGCCTTATTTCACTGTTTATTTATGCACTTGTCATGACCACTCTAGCGGTAATCGCAACCATGCAACTGTCTTCCATGCAAAAAAATCTTGAGTTACTCGCAGAGAAGTTTAGAAATAATCAAAAACGGGCAACAGTTACCAAACTACCTAACAAGAAAACAGCAACAAAATAAACTACATATTTTCTGCTAAACTCTAGTGGAAATCTCTTAAATCAACATCATGGATCTTACTATTTCGCCATTCACTATCAGCGACTGGAATAAAAAAATACAGTTGCCGCAGCCAGAATCGCATAAAGGGCAAAACGGCAAATTGCTAATCGTCGGCGGCTCAGAATTATTTCATGCAGCCAGCAAATGGAGTCTCGATGTAGCCTCCAAATTTGTGGACATGGTTTTTTATGCATCTACACCCAGCAATAACGCACTGGTAAAAGAAGCAAAAACTGAGTTTTGGAATGGAATTGTTATCGAACGAGATGAGATTCACCATTATGGTGCAGAGGCTGACTGCATCTTGGTTGGACCTGGCATGGAGCGGTCAGCTGAAACAGTTACCACCACCAAGCAACTGATTGCAGAATTTTCAACAAAAAAATGGGTAATCGACGCTGGTGCTCTCCAAATGATTGCCCCAAGTGAAATTCCCACAACTGCCATCATCACCCCACATCCTCAAGAACTACAGCGACTACTCTCAACCATTTCGCCAGCTAAGCTTACTGTTGCTCCACCCCACAGTACCGACGAATTCTTACAAATCTGGCAACAAATATATTCGACAAGCGGACTCACCCCTCCAGCTGCAACAATTATTAAAGGCCACCGCGATCTAGTCATTTCTGGTGGCAAAGCCTATGAGATTTCTGGTGGCAACCCCGGCATGACAAAAGGTGGTACAGGAGATGTACTCGCAGGGCTTGTGGCAGCGCTGTACTGCACCAATACAGCGGAAGTTTCTGCCGTCATTGGCAGTTATTGTAATAAACTTGCCGGAGATACCTTACATACTTCAGTCGGACCATTTTTCAATACCAGCGATCTGGTTAACGCCATCCCCAGGGCAGTATGGGCTGTAGCACAACCAGCTTAAGACTCAGATTCAAGTTGAATTTGTTCTAACTGTATAACTGAAGCATTTGGTAGCTGTAACTGCAATTCTTCAAGTGAATCACGATCTGCGGTGGTAAGAATCGTCTGGTAGGTTTTGAGTAAATCCAGAACAATCATCCGACTTTCGCTATCAAGCTCCGACAAAATATCATCAAGCATTAAAATCGGTTGGGTGGCCAACTTATGACGAACATATTCCAACTCACCCAACTTCAACCAAAGCACTGCCAATCGTTGTTGTCCTCTTGATCCATAGCTAGCAATATTGAGCCACTCTTCTAACCCGAGTTGCAGTCTCGAACCGGGAAACTGCACACAGAAATCATCCTTATGTGGACCAATCAAGCTGTGCCCAACGATTATTTCTTTTTCCAAATGATCAGCAAGTCGTTGCTCCGAAATTATTGAGGGTAGGTACTGCACTCGCAGGGTAAATTGGAATCCAATGGTCTGCAAAAAATTCAATAACTCCTGTCTCTTACGCTGTACATATTCCCCATGTTGCACCAAACTAAGATTCCAAAATGTCAAGCTTGAACGAGATTGCTTACGATCAGCAATCTGCTGCAGTACTCGATTGCGACTTCTGAGTGTTTTTTCATAGCTGGTAAGAGCACGATCGTACTGCCAATCAATTGCTGATAGTGAACTATCCAAAAAAGTTCTTCGACGACTTGGCGAGCCCTCAATTAATCTCATGTCTTCAGGTCTAAACACCACAGTAGCTAATTTGCCAATAAAATCTTGTTTGCGACGGCGAATACCATTCACTGAATACAGTCTCGATTGGGTTTTCTTTCCCTGTACCAATCCTCTGGTAATCAGCATCTCCAAACTAATTTCTTCTCCATCATTTGCTGTAATTTCTCCATGAATTCTCGAGAGTTCCTGACCCAAGCGTATGGTTTCATCAATTCTGCCAGCTCTAAAACTGCTAGCACTACTCAGCAAACTCAACGCTTCAATAATCGATGTCTTGCCCACACCATTTAGCCCATGTATTAGAGTGGTATGTCCAAAATTTCCCTGCCAGTTGGGAACATTTCGAAAATTGTTAATTGCGAGCGATTTAAGTAACATGCTTTTTTTGATTAGCTGCTACTGCAAAACGAATCCACAAATATAAAAGTAAAATTTGCCAATACAAGCAAAAAAACAATAACCAATCAGAAAAAAGTGGCAGCAAACCACACATCCCAAAACCACTTTCTTGACAAGAAAACACCAATCTTACCATTGGAACCAGAATCAATTTCCAAAAAAAGTAAATCGATCCAACTGTCAGTGTCGGCAACCAAAGCATCCACGCAAAAACCCGTTCTCTAACCAACGATTGTGCCGTTTGGTAAGGATGCAGTAATAAGCCCTGTGTAATTTGAGCTATCGAGTATGCGAGTGACTTTATTACAAACAGAAAATTCATATCATTTTATAAATTGCACAGCTATAGCAGATACCAACGAACCCACACTAATTATTTGCCAAGGAAAACTTCCCACTAATTGTGCCAGCACATCTAGTTGTTTTGGCAACAAACGTTGCTGCTGCAATTTTGATTGATATATCGCTTCAGTTTCTAGCAATTTTAAAAAGTCTTCTTTTGATTTAACACTCATGAACTAATTCTCTATCAACTACCACATACAGTCGTCTAAACTCTATTCTGGCTCTGAATAAATCAGACTCAACCGCCTTCACACTTCTTCCCAACTCCGCTGCGATTTCCTTCACGCCCCGTCCATCAGCGTACTTAAGCAACAATAATTCTTGGTGTGAATCAACCATTTGATGCAGCACTTTTAACACTTTATGCGAGACTTCATGTGAATCAGCCACCGGCTCTCCAAGCAATAAATCGGATAGAGGCAAGACTCTGATGGCCCGTTTTGCGTATATTTTTCGATAATAATCAGCAATTTCATGACTCAAGATGCTGATCATCCAAGTAGAAAGGCTGGATTTTTCCCGAAATAAATTAAGGCTTTTAAGTGCATTAATGAATGTCTCTTGTACTAGCTCTTCAGCAATAGTGATGTCGGAAGTTTTTTTTAATGCAAAGCGCAGTAGCAGTTGATGGTATTTTTGATACCAGAGTTTTACAGCCCTACTGTCACCCTGGCGTAGCTGCGAAAGTAATAGCTTTTCTTGACTCAATATCTCAGCCATGGTTTTTTTCATATCTCCTCTTGTATAATAGCATTTGAATATGCTTTCCCCACTACTAAGCCCCAAACATATTGGCAAATTGCTTGCAGCTTCATCTGGTGATCCAAATATTAATTTGTCAGACTACCTTATTTTAAAAAGTGGAAAAAAAGTCAGTGAAGTGTACTCGACGCCAGCTGATATGATCAATCTGGTTGTCTCAAATACTTTTGTAATCGCAGGATTTTTGTTGTTTATTTTTATTATCGCAGCAGGTTTTAAAATTATCTCCAGCGACAGCAAAGGCATCCAAGAGGGACAGACTATCATCACTGGGGTTCTAACTGGATTTATAATTATGTTTGCGGCTTTTTGGATTATTCAAATTCTTGAGTTAATTACCGGCGTGAATATTATTTTTTAGAGCAGTATAATCATGAGCAAGATGAGAACCTTATTTTTAAATGCAACCAAAAAACTAAGCAGACTTCTTTTATTTGTCTTTGGACTTTCGTTTGCTTTTCTCGGTTTCCCATCATTGGTGTCGGCACAAGCGGACATCTTTGGAAAAATTAGTGCCCCAGCAGGCGTTGACAAATATAATGCCAAAGCTGGTGTTGGTGGCATTGGCCTCATTTTATTTGTTTCTAACCTCATCAGACTCACTACAGTGGTCGCAGGCATCTGGGTCTTTATCAACTTTATTATGGCTGGCTGGATCTACATCACCTCATCTGGTGACGCCAGTGCACACGCCAAAGTGAGTAGTAAAATGACCATGAGTATCATGGGACTGATGATCATCGTTGGTGCATACACAATCGCCGCACTACTTGGGCTCATCATATTTGGCGATGCAAGCTATATACTGAATCCAAAGTTGAAAGGTATCCAGTAATGCCAGTATTGGTCTCCACACTCATTGCACAGATGAAAGACATTAATCTTGGGACTGTTGATCCTGCAACAGACGCTTTTAGTAAAGGTTCTGCACAAGCAAATGGCGACAAAGCTATTAGTAATCTTGAGCTTTTTATTAGCAATACAATCGGTTTCATGACTACCCTAGCAGGATTATTTTTTATAATTTATTTTTTCATGGGTGCCTTTCACTGGATTACTAGTGGTGGTGATAAAAGTAAAACAGAAAAAGCTCGAGAACAAATCACTCAAGGTGTGCTTGGCTTAGTTATTATCATTGCTGCATATGCAATTATTGGTTTAGTGGGAAGTGTCATTGGTCTAGACCTGCTCACTCCTGGAGAACAAATCAAAAAATTAATTCCAAAATAATGCATACTATGCGTAATTTTTCCTCAACACTTTTTACAGTTACTTCACTACTTATTAGCTCTGCTTTTTCTCCAATTCTCGTACAGGCGCAAGGCATCAAAAATCCAGTCATCGGCAAACTGGGTGACAGTGTCACAAAAGCTGAATCTGGAGAGTTATTCACTAGTTATTTTGTCAGCCTTTGGCGAGTAATCATGAGTGTTGGTGCAATTATGGTCATGGTGTATTTTATTTGGGGTTCATTTGAATGGATTACTAGTGCAGGAGACAAAGGCAAACTTGAATCCGCAAGACAACGCATTACTTCTGCAATTATTGGTTTAATAATCCTCGTTAGCTCACTCACGATTATTGGCTTTGTTGGCAAACTGTTCTTTGGAACTGATTTTGATATCTTACAATTAACATTTCCCACACCAGCTGGTGTAACTCCATAACCTATGTCACGACTTGCCCTCAAACTCGATTTTGCTAAAGAAGCTGGTACCCAACAACTCCCAGGCTATAAAAACGTTTCATCTGCTGATGCTGGATTTGGGGCATGGCTTGGCAGCATTCTGAGTGCGGTTATGTCTGTTGCCGCAATCCTGGTTTTCCTATATCTGATCTGGGGTGGCATTGAATGGATCACTAGTGGTGGCGATAAGGGCAAAACTGAAGCTGCTCGCAACAAGATCACATCAGCCATTATTGGCATCATTGTTCTGGGTGCTTCAACTGCAATTATTACTGTGGTGCAAAGTTTCCTGGGAGTCTGTTTCTTAAAATTCGCTGGTGCGAGTTGTATTTAATTTTCGCTAGTTTGCTTCGCCAAGAAAGTATTGATATAATAATCTAGTATCACGGAAATTATTATAAGGATAATCATGAAAAAACTACAACAACTTGCTCTTTCCGCTGGCACAGCCGTCACTTCGCTTGCCATCACCGCTTCAAGCGTATTGGCTGCAGGCATCAAAGACACCAACATCGAACCCGGCAAGGGTTTTGCAACCAGTTTTGGTGGCTTAGTTAACGGTCTTGTTAGTTTTGTTATGGTCATCGCCGCAGTAATGGTTTTCCTATATCTGATCTGGGGTGGCATTGAATGGATTACTAGTGGTGGCGATAAAGGTAAAACTGAAGCTGCTCGAAACAAAATCACTTCAGCCGTTATTGGTTTGATCGTGGTTGCTGCTTCATATGCAATCATGACTTTGGCTCTAAACTTTTTGGGCTTCTCAAACCTCAACGAGGTCTTCCAGAACACCAAGACTATCGATGGCAAATAAGCCAGAGATTTATAAAGCAATTAGAAAAGACCCCGAAAGGGGTCTTTTTGGTTGTTGAGTTTTACTACAACCACATAGACACAAAGTGCAATATGCTGAGATATAATCAATTCACAACAATGAAAAATCGTAAATCAAATCCTCTATATTCCAAACTAATCACTGTTAGTTACTTGGCTCTTTTTTCTCTTGCATTTCCCCAAGTAGCAAGAGCTCAGACTACCGCTTGGAGCGGAGTTTGTGTGTACGCAGATGATCCTGAAGTTGCCACGATTCAAGGATTGCAGTGTCTACTGGCAAATGTCTTGTCTGTGGCGCTGACCATTATTGGAATTGCCGGTTTTGTGATGTTGATTTTTGGTTCTATGAAATATCTACTCTCCGGTGGCAATGCTCAACACGTCGAGAAAGCTAAAAACACCATGACCTATGCAGTTGTTGGTTTAATTGTGGGACTAAGCTCTTTTATTATTCTAAATTTAGTTGCAAGCTTCACTGGCGTCAGCAGCATTCTGCAATTTACAATTCCAGATTCCTCAACAATGTGGTAATTTTTGGAATCTATTCCAAAAAAATCAGCTACCGTACCGTCGCTGTCGTTGTTGGTATTCTTCGATGGCTGTATTCAGCTCTGCAACTCCAAAATCTGGCATTAGTACTTTAGTGAAGTACAGCTCTGCATAAACGCTTTGCCATGCCAAAAAACCTGACAGTCGCTGCTCACCGCCTGGTCTGATAATTAAATCTGGATCGGGCACTGGGTGACTATCAAGCAAACCAGAAAGAATTGCTTCATCAAGCTTAGTGGTGGTTTTGCCTGCGGTTAATTGCTCTGTATGCCAGCTATTCGTTGCCCTCAAAATTTCATCTCTACCTCCATAGTTCAGAGCAAATATCACAGTCAACTTGTTATTTTCTTTTGTGGTTTGTTTCCACTTCTCAATATTTTTTTGGATATCCTCTGGAAATTTAGTGAGATCGCCAATTGTTTGAATTTTCACACCTTTGTCATGCAACCTACTTGAACTCACACCGAAAGACTCTCTAAACAAACTCATCAATCCGCTCACTTCTTGAGGATCTCGTCGCCAGTTCTCAGTACTAAATGCCCAAAGAGTAACGTACGAAATGCCCAACTCAATGCAACGATCAACTAATTTTTCAATCACCTCATGAGCAACTTTCTGATGCCCTTGGATGATTTCAAGTCCATGTAATTTTGCCCAACGGCGATTGCCATCCATGATAATGGCAATGTGTCGAGGCATAGTTGGTTTTGGTGTAGACATACGTTTGAGTTGAGCTATTGAATGAATTTTTCGAGAGCTACTTTTATTTTTGGGTCACTGATCATTAGTCGAAACCAGGGTGCAAAATCATGCCAACCGCGTGACTCTGGAGTTTTTACATCATCCAACTCAGCAACGATTGCATCCCAACTCAGCCATTCCACAGCCACTGCCTCGCTTGGGTTAGGGGTCAAATCATCTTCCATATACCACCCAGCAAAGATGTGATCAAATTCACGTTCGCTGAACTCCTCATTACAAACTGCATGGTATAAAAATGTAGTTATTTCTTGAGGTTTTTGAGCAGTCAGATTTAGTTCTTCGCGTAGTCTGCGATGAGCACATTCCTTCGGTGTCTCTCCAGGCGTGACATTACCGCAAATAGTATTTGCCCACTGCCAACCCCCGACAATTTTAAGCGGACTACGTTGCTGAATTAGCAATTCCACCTCTTGGGTTTGAGGGTTCTTCCTAAATAAATAAACCGAGCAAGCCAAATGTAAAATCCCTTCACCGCGATGAGCCTCAATTTTGTCCATCTGTCCAGTTGACTGTCCCTGTTCGTTCACTAAAGTCACCAAATCTGCCGAGGAAGCATTTGTCATAAACCGCATTATAATCAGCAGTGCTTTTTTGAGCTACAGTCACAAAAAAGCCCGCGTGAAAATGAGCTGCTGTGCTACAATTACCAGATATGGACAAGCAGTACGATCACAAAACTAACGAGCAAACAATCTCAAGTTTATGGGACAAAACAGCAGTTTTTAATCCTGATACCTCCAAAAAAGCTGATACCAACCACAAGCGTAAATCCTTTTGTATCATCATGCCGCCTCCAAATGCGAATGACCCACTGCATATAGGTCACGCAATGTTTGTTTCGCTTGAAGATGCTCTGATTCGCTATCACCGTATGCTGGATGAAGACACAGTCTGGATTCCAGGCACCGATCATGCGGGTATCGAAACCCAATATGTATACGAGAAAAAACTCAAAAAAAGCAACCAGAGTCGCTTCCAATTTGACCGCGAAACCCTCTACAAAAACATTTGGAGTTATGTGCAGGACAACAGCGGCGTCGCCGTTGATCAAATAAAAAAATTGGGTGCAAGTGTTGATTGGTCACGATACAAATTCACCCTTGATGCTGATATTGTTAAAACAGTATTAGCCACCTTCCAAAAATTGGCTGATTCTGGCTTGATTTACCGCGATAATAAGCTCGTTAATTACTGTACCAAATGTGGCACTGCATTTAGCAACCTCGAGATTAAACACCACGAGAGCACCTCTCCACTCTATTATCTAAAATATGGCCCATTTACACTCGCAACCACTCGACCAGAAACCAAATTTGGTGACACAGCCGTAGCAGTTCACCCCGAAGATGCCAGGTATCAGGAATACATTGGCAAGGAAATCGAGGTTGAGGGTCTCAATGGACTATTCAAGCTCAAGGCAATCGCTGACACTTTTGTCGATAAAGAATTTGGGACAGGTGTCGTTAAGATTACTCCATATCACGATTTTAACGATTTTGAATTCTGGAAACGCCACAAGGCAGAAATGCCTGAACCAAAACAAGTCATTGATTTACATGGAAAATTAACAGCTGTGGCAGGTAAATACGAGGGACTTAAAATTGCGGCTGCTCGTGAGCAAGTTGTGGCTGATCTGCAAGCAAAAGATTTAATCGTTAAAATTGACAAAAACTATCAAAATTCAGTTGCGATTTGCTACCGCTGTAGTAGTGTTATTGAGCCACTACCACTCCCCCAATTTTATGTCAAAGTTAAGCCACTTACTCAAGTTGTGCTTGAAAAAATCGATGCAGGCGAAGTTGAAGTAATTGGTGCCGGACACGATAAAATTCTGCGTCACTGGCTAAATACGCTCGAGGACTGGAACATTAGTCGCCAAATTGTTTGGGGCATCCGCATGCCAGTCTGGTACAACACAAAACAATATCCCAACAGTACTGTGGTATTTTTGGATAAAAATGGTCAAAAAGTTAGCGGCCAAATCAGTGAATTGCTGAACCAAGTAGACCACCGGTATTCGCTTGAAGAGATTTCTGCTGGACTACAAAGTCTGCATGCACCAGTAGATGCTAGCTTTACCATATCCACCACTTCACCTGGTCCGACATATATCCAGGAAACTGACACCTTTGACACTTGGTTTTCCTCAAGTCAGTGGCCGTTTGCCACACTGCAGAACACCAAACTAAATGACTTTAAGCGCTTTTATCCCACCAATGTGATGGAAACTGGCTACGACATTTTGCCTTTTTGGGTGATGCGAATGCTGATGATGGGACTATTCGTGACTGGCACTGTTCCTTTTAAGCAAGTGTACCTCCATGGCCTGGTAAGAGATCAAAAAGGTCAAAAAATGAGTAAGAGCAAAGGCAATGTAGTCAATCCACTTGAAATCACCGAAAAATATGGTGCTGATGCCCTCAGAATGGCACTAGTCATTAGATCGTCTGCAGGTTTAGACAAGTCTGTTGGCGAGGGAGATTTTAAAGCAATGCGAAATCTTTCAAACAAAGTCTGGAATGCCGCGAGATTTGTATTGATGCAGCAAGATAATACTGCCTTTTCTGCAGCTGAATTGCCAGCGGACAAACAGTTTCTGAGTAAAATATCAGATCAAGAAGTCATCGACAAACTCTCTGATCTGCGATCCCAAGTTAGTCGAAATCTTGACCAACTACAAATTGGCTTGGCCGCGGAAACAACCTACAATGAGTTTTGGCATTGGTACTGTGATCAAATAATTGAAGCTGGAAAATACGGATACATCAATAAAAAAACCGTTTTGTATGGACTACAATCATTCTTAAAAATGTTGCATCCATTTATACCTTTCGTTACAGAAGCAATCTGGCAAGAGTTGTATGCCCTAAAGCTTGTTGCTGAACCAATCTTGGCTGCTAGTTCCTGGCATGAAAATACTTAACATTCTCTGGTTTTACAGTCGACTCTGCATCGTTAATCTTAGCTTCATTTTTTGGTACGTCTTTCACCTATATTTCAGCACTCGCATTTTTCTGATCTCGCTCTGTGCAGTTAGTTTTACAGTGCTGTTAGTGATTTTTCAGATTTTTACCTGGAAAACACCTTTTTTTACTGTAGTAGAAACTGACCAAAAAAAGAATATTTTACTCAAGAACACCCCTGAAGAATTTACAGAGAAAATATATACGGCTAACCAAATAAATGAGCGTGAAAAGCATTTATACGCAAACCTCGCCAAACAACCCAACCACAGAGACATACTCATTAACTTGACTCTGCTCCACTCTATGGATGATAGCTCTGCCGAGCTGACTAATATTAAAAACAGGCTGTTGATTGTTGATCCTAATCATTTCATTGTTCGTCAGATAGTCAGATAGATTTTTTTATTCAACCAAAACAAAAAAACCGCACTAGTTAGGTGCGGTTTAGACAACAAATTGATTAGAGCTAGGTTTTTTCTGGCTCAGCTACTTCTGGAGTAGCTGCTTCGCCCTCACCCTCAACCACAGTCTCTGGAGTTGTTTCTTCTTCAACCTCAACTTTTTGCTCCTGCACTAATACGATTGGGGTCTCTAGATCTTCTTCAGACAACATTAAGGTAACTTTGTCACCAAATGTAGCGACATCTTTAATCAAAATACTTTGACCAATTTCTGTGAGTATGCCTAGATCAACGACGATCTTTTCTGGCATTTCGGTTGGTAATGCCTCAAGTGGTAGAGTCTCTTTGAGCGTAACCAACACACCGTTTGTAACGTCAAACACACCAGTGAACTCAATGGCCACTTCAGCAGTAATCTTCTCTTTGAGTGACACATTTCTAAAAACTACGTGTAAAAATTTACCAGAAAGAGGATCGATTTGAACTTCTTGAACCAAAACTGGCAACTGCTGTTTGCCATCGATTTCCAAGTAAACCAAACCACTCTCCCCTACATGATCATACAATTTAACAAAATCAGTCGATTTCACAGTCAGCATAATTGACTCTTTACCTGGCAAATAGACATTTGCAGGCATTAAACCCTGACTTCTAATTAGCTTTGGCTTGACGCCACTCTCTCTATGTGCGGCATTAAACACTACTTTTTGCATATCTACCTTTCAGGTGATTTTCTTGATGCAAGCATTATAGCCTATCAGCCAATAGCTCCAACCGCCTATCGAGACGTTAATGTAGCGTTCAGGTTCTATATCATTTGAGCTCAAACTAAAAAACGAAAACTCACCAAAAATGGTGTTAAAAAAGATTGACTGAAGAAGTAAAAATAAATAAGTTTTCGGGTCTCACGTGAAAAACATGCGTAGCATCAATCCAAAATTGCCCTACTCCAGAGTTAGACCAACAGCCTCATCGCCAAATTCAGGAATTTGAAATCTAAGCACGTTCCCATCAATGTCTGCTTTTGGAGCAACAACCCTTGCCTTGAGTTTTTTATCAAGTGTTACTATCACTTCTTTACTTGCCCTATCGCCCGATTGTCTTTGGTTAAAAAAGAAGTATGAAAAAGGTTTTTCAAAGGCGTGATCAAGCTGATATTCAAGACGTACAACCATGTTTTTTTGCTTGGCCACATCTACAGATGCTCCAAGAATCCGCTGTCCGTTTTCTGTATAAATTGTAAGGGCTTCTGAACTAATTGGTATCGAATTGAGTGAAATTGATAGTAACTTTGAAGTGGCAGGAATGTAAAATTTCAGATACGCTCGGTATGTCCCCTGAGGCCAAAGATCTAGCTTGGCGTTATTTATGTATGTGACTACACGTTGGTGAATGACATTTTTTTCATTGATTGCGATTTTATCTTCTACTTTTTTCTCAACATATCCGTTAACTTTATTGATGCCTACATTAGCATCAACTTGGTAAAGGCTGTCAAGAACACATGTGTTTTCAAGAAACTGACTGGGACATTTGGGTGTAATTAAACTACCATCCCAACCAAGTTCCTTTAGTAACTGTGCGTCATCAGTATTAAAGCTGCTAAAAGCTATCTCTTTTCTCTGTAGGCCCCTATAAAAAACTTCAAAAAATTGAGTGGCTTTCTCAGCTTCGAGTTTCTTGATTTGGTCAAGTATTTTGGTTAATACTAAAGCAGTATATTCAACTTTTTTGCCCGCTTTATTTTCAACTTTCCCCTCTGCATGAAACTCCAATTTGTCATAGATATTTTTATCTGTAATTTCTTCATTAAATTCATCCAAAGATATGGGCCCAGTTATCTTTAATAGTTCCTGAATTGAGCTGTAGTTGAGAGCAATTACTCCGTCAACAGATCTTCCTAAAGACTCCTCGACAAACCAGTTGACTTGTTTTGCTGTGGTTGGAAAATCTGGGTTCCAGTTACTATCCCGCAAGTACCATTTCTGCTCCCCGAGTGTTTTCTTAATTTCATCCGGAGGCTTGACTGCACTAGTCAATTTATTATCAATCTCATAGGTGTTATAGACTTTTGAATCAACTAACACTCCTCTATTCCACGTTAATAGCAACACATTTTGCAAAAATCCTCCAGTTGGCCGAAGTTCCAAATCATTTTGAATTAAAACTGCATAGGTCTTTTTTTCTTTCATGCCAAGAATTTCTGGAGTTGCTTGTAAAAACCTAGCAATTATTGCTGAATTATCAATATTTTTATTAATGTTATCTGTACTCCCACTTAATATGTCCTGTTGTGACTGAGTCAGATCAGCAATGTCGATTCTCTCAAAAAAACCAAGCAGAGAGCTCAGTTTTTCATGCGAACTTCCCAATAATTCAACCATTCCTTGACTGACAGAGTTTATGTCGTATTCTGCCCCACCCTGAATGCCATCCAACCATTGGGCTGAGGTTTTGTTAATTTTCTGATTAATCTCTACTATTTCACCAATTACTGATGCTAATTCCGCCAATACTTTTCCTCCTTCCACCATCTCTTCTTTGACAATTTTTGAATACTCTGTAACCTGTGTCTCAAGAAGACTCGTCCAGTTGTTTTGGCCATCAACTAATTGCTGTGAGTTTGCTGCCTCTGCAAGTGATAAAAAGACTGCTTTTCTCGACTGAAAAACCGATAGCTGATACAAGCCGATTAATAAGGCTGTCACACAACCTGCCCCCACCAAAGCTAGACCTCCAAGGAACATTGCCTTATGTTTCTTGGATTTGAAGATAATCTTTTTTGTAGCTTTTACTTTTTGAGTAATGCGTTGTTTTTTTTGGCTAGTCCTGGAAGTTAAAAAGATTTTTTGGAGTTCCTGATCAAGATATACAACTCCTTTTTCTTTTATTTCAATTGGTTCATCAGCCTTTTTTTGTTCTTTCAGGATTTGGGTTGCAGAGATTGATTCATCCCATGTTTCAATGACAAGATCTTCTTGCATTTTACCAGGCTCAATATCATCTTTTTCCTGATTCATCAATATATTATTTACATAGTGATGATTCTCAGGGGTAGTTTTAGTGTCGGTTTTTTCCGATTCTACATCTTCCTTGTAAGTAGATTTACCGGTGTTTTTATGCCATTTAGTGGGCAGGTGGCTAGAATTGATGCGTGATTCACCTTGGCTGTATGTAGCTAAATCTTTCACGGATAAATTGATTGGGTCTTTTTCAGCTTGAATTAGCTCTGTATTTATTTTTTGAATCTCCTTTAGAAAAGAGGGGAGAGAACGCACTTTTGAGTCAAGCATCTCCTCACAGGAGGTCTGAGTTTGACAAGAAATTGACTCCGCGATGAGTGCAAGTGGACTTGATTGAGCAGTTACACTCAATATAGAAAGGTTCTCTCGAAAATATTGATAATATGACCGTTTTATTTTGTCCAACCAAAAACTTGCGAGTTTTTTCTTACCATGTATGGTCACGACTTGAGATATATGAGGTTTGAGTAACTGAGCAACAACTGCGAGATACACTGCATCAATTGGTTGTAGATATACTGGACATTCTGGGTCAAATAAAACTCCCTGAGATACTCCTAGAAAAGAGTAGAGTAATGGTAATTCCATGTTCTCTGAATAATCAGCTGTGTCGATTCCAATAAAAATCTGAGCTTTATTAAACTGTGTTAGTTTATTGACCACATCCTTCTCAAAATTGTTGATTTGCTGGAAACCAACTAGGATTGGAGAAGAAAACTCACTTAGATCGAGAGAAGATCGGTGAACAATGGCGATAATGGACTCAGACCTTTTACTCAAGATGTTTAGCGATTCTAGCGTCAGAATATGTTGCTGTAACAGTGTATTATTCTGATGGACTATGTCATTTAGCCAGCTGCTCTGAGAAGAAAAGCCATGTAAAAAAAGTATTTTATAGATCTGGTGGTTTTTGTAATCCAAATCTTCGAGAGTTATCTCGAGTGCATTTGGTTCAACTCGGCAAACTGCCAGCCCACTTTCAAGAAAAAACTCTTCCAGCCACACCGCCAGAATGGACTGATCATCGACGATGACCACCACTGGTTCGGAAGAGATGGCAGCAATATATGAAGAACCCATGGGCAAGCTCCGCTCAAATCATTGTAGCAGTCGACGGTGGGGGAGCAACCTTCAGCTCAACTTCCTTTTATAAGCCTCGATCCATGGCGATGTTGGCAAGCTCATCGGCACGAGCATTTTCAGCCCTTGGGATATAATTAAATGAGTATTTGATTTTAACTTCAGCCAATAACATCCAACATTTTTGAGCTAATTCTTGGAGTCTAAACTCTTTAATCTTCCAGCGTCGACTTAATTGTTCAACAACAAGTTTTGAATCAAGTCTCCAGCATACTTCGATTAGATGTAAATCGGTTTTTTTAAGCCATTTAAGTGATTCAATTACTGCCTGATATTCAGCTTCATTGTTGGTCTTATGTCCCAAAAATGCATTTATAGTATGTATTTCTTTATTGTCCTCAGTAAAAACTGCTACCCCGATACCTGCAGGACCAGGATTTCCTCTCGAACCGCCATCAGTGTTTATATACACTTTCATGTTTATTCCGAATCAGGATATCCTTCATTTTTTATGCGCATCACCAGCACACGACCTCGATCTGTGTCTTCAGAAATAGTTTCCAGATCATTAAATCTCATATCCTGACTTACTGCATGATGGATCAAATATCGCTCGTATGAATTTAAATAGCCAAAGCTATAACTTCTCCCTGATTCGAGAACTTTTTCAGCCACAGAAAGTGCCTTTTCTTGTAATCGTTGTTCTTTTTGCTGTCGATAGTCTCCGATATCAAACACGATTTTCTGCTGAGCAAATTCTTCTTGGAAAACCAGGCGAAGAACCAGTTCAATAGCATCAAGTGTTTCACCTCGAGTACCAATAAAAATGCTTTTATATTCTTCTGATAGTTCAAGACTAACTCGAAGTCTTTCGCCATCCTGAACTGTGGTAACTGAAAAATCTTCTTCTGTTAGGCCACAGTGACTGCACAGTTGTTGAACGTATTGTTCAATTGTCATATTAAACTCCTTATTTTCTAGTCTGCATCCAGAGACTTAATCGCTTGTAGTAAACGGCGAGGCCTCCAAGTCCAGAAACAAAATATTGTTGTACTACACTAAAAACGGTGGTGACCACCCAATAAAGAGCTAGTCCTGCTGGAAATTGCACCGCAAAAAAGCCAGTCATTATGGGCATGATGTACATCATCTGTTGTTGCATGGTTGCTGCCATCTCAGCAACATCTTCTTCTTTTTTATTTTCTTCTTGAACTTTTATTTTCTTACTCGAATTAGAAACTTTATCAGCCGTTTCTGTAACAGGCATAATCATCACTGAAAGTATTAGCTGAGTTAAACCTGCTAATACAGGTAATACATAGCTATGATCTGGCTTAGTGAGATCTAAACCAAAAAAGTTGAAGTTGAGTGCCACCCCATTAAAAGTTGGATTATTAAAGAAACTGAGTAGTGCTTGATATAGAACAATTAATACACCAAGTTGTAGCAGTTGAGGCAAACATCCCGCCAAGGGGTTAATGTTGTATTTTTTATACAACTCTGCTTGAGCTTGTTGTAATCCAGTCTTATCACCTTTGAATTTTAGTTTCAGTTTATCAAGTTCTGGTTTAAGATCAGCAATTTGCTTTTGTGCCTTGATGGAGGGGAGAGTAATAGGAATTAAAATGGCTCGAATTATTATGGTGAAGAGCACTAATGCCCAGCCCACGCTTCCAACCATAGTATGTAATATAAAAAGCAACTGAGAAAATTGTGCGATTAAAAAGGACATATATTGTTTTACCAGCAGCTAATAATACGGAGAATTCCTCGACTCAATCCAACAATTGTACCATGTGTTTTTAATTGACTTTCCAGATATCTACTACAAGTTGGACTGTGTTTGCAATAAAAATTATAGCCAAAAACGCTAAAGAGTATTTGGTGTTTAATCGAAGACCACATTCTGTAGAAACGGATGAGAATAATAGAGAAGTTTTTCATTTATTAAAGGGAGAGATTATTTTTTTGAATTCCTCCGAAATTTTTGAGGTGGAAACAAGTTTTTTTACGATTATCACTAATTGCAAAGAGTTAGAATTTCTGAAAAAGTCTTCGATCAAGACATATAAATGACGCTTGATGGCATTTCTAACAACAGCTTTTTTAGAGACATTTTTACCCACGACAACCATTGCAATTGGTTCTCCGGCACCACATTTCAATACTAAACTACTAGAGTGAATTCGAGAAAAAAACGGTAATCGCTGTCTCATCTCTGCAGAAGCGAGATTGAGTTTACGATTCTTTGCTAGCATGGGTTATGATTTCTTGCGAACGGCGAGTTGTTTACGACCTTTTGTGCGTCTTCGCTTGATCATTTTGCGACCATTAAAAGACTTCATTCTTTTTAAAAAGCCGTGTACACGCAATCGTCGTTTCTTTTTAGGATTCCATGTTCGTTTTGTCATAGGCGGAGATTATATCAGCAGTTGAGTTTTTTGAGGAGTCCCTCCTAAGTTGCCTCATTTGCTCTAAATGGCATGACTATATATCTATACGATGAAACACCTAAAACTCCAAATTGTGCGGGGCGGAGTGACTCATTTAATGAGAATTGTAGGGTTTCTACCTTTGTATTTGTAATGAAATCCACCAGATAATTTGTGTTAAAAGAAATAGTGACTGGAACTTCGATCTTTTTATCAACTGGAATTTTTCCAGAGTATTCGCCATAAGAAGCAGATTTTGCAAAGATTCCCAATTCTTCCCCACTTAAAGTTAAGTGCACAATATTTGATGAGTCTCTAGAGAAGAGGGTCGATCTTTTTAATTGGGTTAACAGCTCCCCAGCGTCTAGCAAAACTTCTGTTTCATAAGTGGCAGGAATTATTTTTTCATATGGTGGATATTCACCTTCGATCAATCTCACAAAAAGTTGAGTATTTTCGATCGTGATTTTTACTTGTTTTAGTTCTTCTGAAACCGCAAAAGTGATTCTTTCTGCTTTCACTTGATTTGCAATGCGTACTGCCTCAGCAATGGCTTTCGAAGGAACTAACATTTTCCATGGCTCTTTTTGAGTGAGCGTACTCATTTTCAAAACTGCTAAACGAAAACCATCAGTGGCTGCAACTTCAAGTTCTCCAGCATTGAATATAAAACAAAGAGAAGTGAGAACTGGTCTCGTCTGATCTATTGAAACTGCAAATGAAACGTTTCTCTCGATAGCATTAATTTCCTCTAGTGTAAAACTAATTTCTCGTCCGATGACTTCTGGAAATTGAGGAAAGTCTTTTCCGCTTTGAATGGGGAGTTTTGTTGTAGAAGATCCAGATTTGACTAGTAGGTTCGTCTCGTTGAGTTCAAGATTAATGTCTCCAGGTGAGAGTGAAGACACTATCTGTTTGAAAATATCTCCTGGAACTGCAATCGTGCCATCTCTTTCAATTGCTGCTTCGCAAATACAGGTAACTCCAAAATACAAGTCTGTTGCTGAAAGTATTAACGTATTCTCAGTTGCTGTGATTAAAATCGATGACAGTATCGGCAACTGAGGTTTTGTGGGAATCGCTTTTTGAAGATAATTAAGTGCTGTTTTAAGATTTTCTTGTAGTACCCTGATTTTCATATTTATGTATATATATACTAGTAATAGTAGTAGTAGAGATGGTGGATAGGTGGATAACAACTTTCTTCACCTCTGGTTTTACGGTCATTTTTTAAATGGAAAACTGTCATAGTATCGGGCATATCTCTGTGAATTTAAATGGTTAAAAGTACATAACTTTACAGCTGTCTTCGTAAAAGTGTAGCTTTTATTCACACTTCTTAGAAAATATCTACAACTTTATTCACATAGTTATCTACTTTTGTGGATAACTTAGCGAGATATCGCGGTCAAAGACATTCTTAATGCTGATACATCCTGCTTTATTAACTCATCCTCAGTAATCAGACTTTCAACTTTCGAAATAGCATGAATAACGCTAGTGTGATCTCTGTTAGAGAACCATTTTCCAATTTCTTCAAGCGACATTTTTAGCTCTTCTCTTAAAAAATACATTGCCACATGTCTTGCGGTAACTAGATCTTTAGTTCTTTTTTTACCTTTAATGGCAATTTGCTTGACTCTGAAATGATTGGCGACCGTTTTAATTACGTCATCTGGACTTACTCGGATTACTGGACGTTTTTTAACCACCTCGAAACGCAATAAGTCTTCAATGAGTTGTCCAGATATTGTTCTGTGTTTCAATTCAACCTCAGACTTAATTTGATTGATGATTCCCTCTATTTTTCTAGCACTATCTACTTTTGAAGCTATAATTTGTGCTAGTTCCATAGGAATATTAATATGATTTGCTTGAGCTTTAATGAGTAGAATCGCAGTTCGTAGTTCAAAAGAAGGTTGTTGGATATCTATCATCAGGCCAGCTTCAAAACGAGATCTTAATCTGTCTTCGAGTAAATTAATCTCATGAGGCGGCCTATCAGAAGTTAAAATAATTTGAGAGGCCTGTTTAGTTAATGTATTAAAAGTATGGAAGAACTCTTCCTGAACAGCATTTTTTCCAGCTATGAACTGAATATCATCGATCATTAGAACTTGGGTATTACGATATTTTGCTTTAAAACTGAGTGCTTTTCTTGATTGAATAGCACTCACAATTTCATTGGTAAATTCTTCACCGGTGCAATAGATAATATTCGCCTCAGGATTCTTTTGTAAAATGTTATGTCCAATTGAGTGCATTAGATGAGTTTTGCCAACACCAACACCTCCATAAAGGAAAAGTGGGTTATATGCACCACCTGGCGTGTTGGAGACTGCCACTGCAGCGGCATGGGCCATCTCGTTACTAGTTGAGACGGCAAAGGCTTTGAAAGTGTAATCAAGCCGAAGACCAATTTTTCTTGCCTTAAACAGAGCTCGATCTTCATTAGAGATCTGCATAGTGTGCGCAGAGAATAATTCTGAGACAGTTGGGGAGAGGTTCTGATTGTTCGTATTCGTGGGTGAAAAATTAACAAAACCGGGTTGGTCAGTTTGTTTTAGTCTAAAACCATCTTGGTCATGATTCTCTTCATTTAAACCGCTAGAACTATCTGGAGTCAGTACACCAAGATTTCTTGAGTTGGTTGGTGGCAGAGCAGTCTTAAAACTATTACTGCTTTGTACTTCTCCAATTTTGAATTCTAAAGTTATAGGGATCTGTAGAAATTTTTCGAGCGAGCTTTTTATTTGATTAAGTAGGTTCTTTTTAAGATTTGTAGCATGAAACGCTGTCGGACAAGTAATAATGCATGAGGCTGTTTGGTTATTTTCAGAAACCTCAATACTGGTTAAAGGATTCGACAATACCCAAGTACTAAAGACAGCTGGAGTAAGTTGAGTCTGAAGATCAGAACAAACTTGCTGCCACACGTTTTTAACCTGATCTCCAGGCAAGAACTCAGTCGACATACATTTTTTTATGGCAGGAAATTCTTTATAGACAACCACTTATACACATAGTTTCCCACACTACACAAGTGGCGAAACTACTCAAATCAATTCAAGTTATTTATTGGTATCTTGAGGACTTGAATACTGGTCAATGGAATAGTATCCATGCAGCTGAGGTTTTGCGTCAGCACTTTGGTTTTGTGGTGTCTGCTTTGGGGCATTTGCTTGTGCTTTAGCGATAGCTGCTTGTTTTTGTTGCTCCATTATTTGAGAGTTCTGTTTTAGCGAATCCATAATCTCTTTACTTGGGACTCGACTTTGAGCTAAAATTCCGGCGTCTTCTTGACTATCAATCTTACGCTGTTGCACGCTTGAATATTGAACAGCTTTGCCACCTGGATTTTCGAGTTCGGCTTTTTTTAATCTCTCTGCCTCTCGTCTGTTAACAATTTCTTCAGGATTGGTGGTAATCACGTCATGTTCCTCGTCACTGGCAACCACTCGTAGAGCAACATGGTTTGAACCAGCAAAAAAGATACCCTCTCCAACGTCAGAAGCCATTAATAGTTGTTTCTCTCCATCACTTAAATAAAAAGTTTCGGCCAATACTGGGACTGAAGAAGATGATTGTTTCATTAAAAATTGAATTGAGGCGTTTGAAACAATTGCTTTGCCATAGTCGTTATGCAAAAAATCCTCAACATCTTGAGTAATTGTGGTAATTCCAAGGTAATATTTGCGAGCACGTTTAACCATTGAATGAATAAAAGAGGCACTGTCTTGATGCTTCATAAAATACCAGGCCTCATCAACGACTAAAATTCGTCGTCTCAAATCTTTACGCACCTTTGTCCAGATGTAATCAAGTATGATATACATGGCGATTGGACGGAGTCCTTCTTCCATTTCTTGAACTGAAAAAACAGTGAATTGGTTGGTGATGTTTAAATTAGAAGCTTGATCAAAAATACCTCTAAATGATCCAGTAATAAACTTCTCCAATCGAGCTGAAAGGTCATTTGCTTCATCATTCTCCATACCAATTAGGGCTTTATATAAATCTTCCATCAACGGTGGTTTATTTGACTGGGTGGCCGGGTCAGGAGTAATTCCTTTAGCTTTATAAGCTGCCACAATCGAGCGATCCAAGATGGCTTCTTGTTGAGAGGTCATCTCGCCAAGCATCAGCTTTAATAAGCCATGCAGTGAGATAATTTTTTGACCCAGCTCGTTCTCACCCTCCTCATAGAGATTAGCAAGATCAAAGGGATTAATTCTGGTCTTGGAGTTAAATGTAAAGTTAATGTATTCTCCCTGTACAGCTTTGGACAAATCCTCATACTCATGCTCTGGATCAAGAACAATGACCTCACAATCAAACATCAGCTGACGAATCACCTCCAACTTAACTGTGTATGATTTTCCTGCACCAGATTTAGCAAAGATCACCATGTTCGCGTTTTCCATCTTAAATCTATCGAAAATCACTAGCGAATCATTATGCTCATTAATTCCGTACACAATGCCGGTTTCCATAGTCAACTCGGATGAAGTGAATGGAAAAGTAGTTGCAAGTGAAGTAGTATCCATATTACGCGTAATCATCAGCTTATCTCGTCCCATGGGAAGTGTGGTCTTAAAACCCTCGTCCATCTGCAACGTTGCTTTTTTAGAAACGATCAATAATGCTCCGAGCGTGGACTGAACATTTTTTGTAACTCTTTCGAGCTCATCAACACTTGGGGCAATGATAGTAACGTACAAGCCGAATTGATAAAAACGCTCGGCACCTGCAGCCAGTTGCTCTCGGATTGAACGAGCATCATTTAGCTTAATTTCGGTATTAATGTTACTAATTTTTCCAGAACGAACATCTGACTGAATTTCTGCCTCCATCTCAGTGATCTTGCGTTTGAGGTTCTCTAGAATTTCACTTGAGTCGGTAGGATAGATAAACATGGCAATGTTTGTCTGATACGGGTAGTTGATCATTGGCGAAAGCCAGTTTGCTGGAACCGATCGGGGATATCCTGCCACAAAAATAGTTCGAGTATATGTTGAGTTGATCTTTTGAAAAGTAAAATCAACCTCAATTGCCTCTGGAGCGATAATATCTTGTATAGTTACCAACCCTTGAGAGAACTCTTTAAGTTTTTCATACTCTCGTTGCTCTTTGGATAACTCAGGAGTAATTGGAGCTGGGGTTTTTGGAAAAAAAGGTAAATTGAATGCCATGTTATTTAATTTCAGCCACTGGTGGCAGAGTGTATTGTTGAGCTTGATCTGGAATTGGCTGTTCGACTACCGTAGCTGGGGGAGCACTATTCTCAGCAGTCACTTGAGTTTCTGCAATTTCTACATTTGTGAATGGTGACTGATTGGCTAAAACTGGGCTCTCTTGAACAATTTCTGAATTAATTAGCTCGGTTGTTGGAGATGAAGACCCCACTGAGTCTGCTGACGTCTCGCTTGTTGGCTGCTCGACTACTGGGGCTGTAGTTGACTGAGGGTTTGGGTCGGACAAGCTAGTTTTGAATACGCTTGCTCTAACTAAGGGAGTACTATAGTCGTTTGATTCGACTAATTGCTGTCCCTCAGCTGTCTCTGGGTTGTAGTTAGTGTAAAAAATCTGGATTATTTCTTGAGTATTCAGCTGTTTTGCAAACAGACCAATGCGGTTAAATTGTCCCATCAAATGTGCATTTCTGGGCTCAAGTACTCCAGCAGCTTTCTCAAGAATGACGCTTTTCTCGATGGTTGAAATATCGAAAGCATTTTTTTTGCCAGCACTAGACATGAATGAAGAAGGGGACATAATGCCCATCTCAATGGGACTGGCGGGAATGATTACATAGAATTTTTTATCCAAGACATTTCGCTCTTGAATCAGTTTACTAACAAACTCTTGATATCGACCAATTCTTGCTGCTTTATCTTTGCTACTAGCTTTTTCTTGCTGTTTTTTGAGCAAATCAAGATATTTCGTAGCGTCTTTAGTTTTTGATTGAATATTAATTTGAATTGGATAGTTCAGTGAATTTAGTAATGCAGCATACGCGTAAATAACTGCGTCCTGTTCCTCTTCAGCCAACAAACTAAAATTCATTGCATATACTGAAAGAATGGTTGAAACAGAGCCATCTTTCATAATCACCATATTATTAGTGATGTCGTAGATGTCTAGAAATTCTTGAGTGGTGGAGCTGATGACACGGCCTGACATGTAGTATCTCTATCTTACAAGACAGATGACCAAACAAGCAAGGATTATGCCTGGCTGGTTATGCTTGACTTACGATCTGGATGGGATCGATGATATTTCCAGCTAAAATGAGTTGTTGATCTTGAAATACATATCCCTCTTTGTCAGTTGTCAGCACATATTCCCCATTATCAAGCGGAGTAGTTATAAAGAACTGGCCAAGAGGGTTTGTTTTAACAGCTCGTGCAACTTCTCCTTTTGTGTTTTTTATCTCCACAATCGCATTGGAAAGTATTTTTCCTGCTGGGGTAAACACCATGCCAACTACTTTATTTGGAACTGTAGGCTTGGAGGGAAAAGGCAGTTGATCACTGTGAGTAGTAGCAATTGTTGGTTGAATAAAATCAGTTGAGGTTGCTGAGTCATTCACCATAAAAACAGTTTGATCCGAGCTACTCACTAATTGTGGCTGTGGAATGTTTTGTTGTGAATCATCGGTGGCTGGCGGTGCCTCAATAGCAGGAGTTTTCTCTGGTTCTTCAGCAACACGCTCACTTTTTGTGGAAGTTTCTTCTAAAACGGGAATTTTAATTTGGTTTGCCACGTCTGCTGGGTTTGAAACAATTGTTTTAGCCATTTGTGGTGGAGGAGTAACTGGCGATCTATCAGTGAAATCTGTTGTAGTCACAATCTCTACTTCTGAAGTAACCTCTTGTTCTTGGCTAGCAACCTCTAGGGTTGATGTAGATTCCGCTGAAAGTTGGGTGGGAACGATGTCTTCAGGTTGTAAAGTTGCAGTCGTCGTCGTGATGACCTCATGCAGCTCTCTAACTCTAACCTGTAAATTAGGTTTCTGGATTGATTGAATAGCTGAAATGCTGCCAACAGTGATTGAACCAAACTCACTCAGAATTGATTGTGACCGCTTATGTTGCTCTTGCTCCCAGGGGTCAATTAATTGAGTCTGATGTACGGAAGTAAAATATTCTTGAATTCTTTCACGACGAGCTGGCGATAGATCCACATCTTCTGGTGTTAATATGTTTCCAGTCTCAAGCTTATATAGAAAGGGCTCGGGAATTTTTACTTGTTTTCTCCAGAAAAATTGGGTGGGTCTATATAAAATATTAAAAAAGGTGCTAAACCAATGACCAAGGGGGCGTTCCTCAATGGGTACAAACGCAATGGCAACTCCCATACCACCGCTGAGCAAGATAAGTGGCCATTTAACGATTGGGATCAGGTTTGTTTTGTAGATAACTACGGCGATTACCACACCAACTGCAACCTCAGTAAATTGCTGCAGGGTCATGTTTCCAACGATGTGAAACCGATATCCAGTGACGTCTTGTGGAATGGCGTGCTCTCGCATGACATTCATTTTACACTGCTTCAGAGATGAAAATCGAGCCTATAAATCAGCTTACTGCTGTGGTCCAGTAACTACAACAGCCGGGGTGATTATCTCAACCGATACTTCTCCGCCATTGTTGGTAATGACTGTGCCAGAGAATCGATACACAGGGAATGCGGAACCAGTTTCAATATCAGTCCGATATTCTGATGTCGCCTTGGTTAATTTTCCAGAAGTGATGGTTGCCAAATCAAGCTGGTTGATAGAGTTTTGGTATGCAGCAATTATTGAACCTTGTCCCGCTAAAATATTGGCAACAGCTTGCTGTGCAGTAATGGTTGCAACCTGTTTAACGATATTTGTTTCAATTATTTGCTGTTGGATTGTAAGTTTAACTATCTCATTGTCAGCATTTAACATCACTCGAATTGGAGCATATTCATCATAATTATTGATTACTGGGAGATTGGCAACCTGAGGAGCAAATGGAATCTCAATAATAGTGGCATTTTTCTCAATGGTTTCATCTAGATCAGTTTTGTCTTTACGTAGGAATTTTAACTGGCCTTTGACTGGTATGTAGGGGCTTTGGGGGAGTAGGGTTTGAATAAATTGTGTTGCTGTATTCACCGCCACTTCTGTTTGAATGGTTTTTCCAACAAATCGTTTGCTCTCTGCCATCGCTGCAGATTCACTAGCTTGTTCCTGAATAGAGAGCTGGTTGTTAAAAATATACTCATTCCGGTTTTTGTCATGAAATAATGAATAATTATCTCGAACCCAAATGTTCTCTGAGCGAGGGTGTTGGACAAGTTGGTATTGCTCAATCATTTGTTGAGCAATTTGGCTAACAATGGTTGGATTCAGTTTAATTCCTGCGATCGGCAGTTTTTCTGGTAGATCAAGCTCAGGTCCGTTATAAGTCAGCTTTTTAAACTCACTTTTCGTTTGGTTAAAGTTGGTCGACATGAACTCCGATGGGCTGAGGCCTGCATTTCGATTTGGGGTTAGAGAATAAAATATTAAGCTGAGTCCCGTCGAAAGCAACGCGAAAACTAATAGTCCAATTAGTAATTTTTTATTAGTTATTTGAACAGGCAGGTGGTTCTTTGTCATAGCAACTGGTTACATTAGCTTTATACTCGTCTGGAACAGTAATTGGTTTGATACATTCATCTGAAGGCGGCACGATAGAGGCTAACTCTGAAGGTGGGCCAGCTCTAAAAAACGCACCATTTCTAGCTATTTCATAATGTAGATGAGAGCCACTTGAGTTTCCGGTATTGCCCATCAATCCAATTACTTCACCAGCATCAACTTCTTTACAACCATTCACATACGTTTCTGAAAAGTGACAAAACAAGAACGAGCCTTCAGCAGATTGAAGCGTTAAGTGGTTCCCACAGCCCGAATCGATATTTGCCTTACAAAGTGTGCCTGGAAATGGTGCATAGACTGGTGTTCCTTGAGGGGCGGCAATATCAAAGGCATCCATTCTCCCATGCGAATAACTGCCAAATGGAGCTTGCGAGACCACTCCTGTTGTCGGCCAACAGCCAGCTGTCATTGAGCAGTCGCCAATACAAAAACTCTTGCCCGTCATTACGTTGTCATTTCCTTCACTAGTGGCATTTTTCCAATAGAATATTGCTTCAAAAGTGTTGGTAATCTGTGAATGATTATATGAAGAATCGAATTCCTCTTCATAAGTCAAAGTGAGCGAGCTACCCGTGCACACTGTATTAGCCGGATTGGTTAAGTCGGTGCTGAGAGGTGGAACAAAATCTTCTAGATGTTTTTCTTTATCTGGTTTGGTGGGAACTGGTCTGCCGAGCTCCTCATATTTTTTCTTGCTATAGCGAGTTTTAATGATGTCGTTGATTTCGGTGATGGTAATGCAAGTACCGACTCCAGTTGGGGTAATGGTGATGGTGTAGGTAACCTTTTGTGTGCCAGAGGTGATTTCAGGGCATTTGTCGTCAAGACAGCCAGTATCGATGGTTTTTGTGAGTGAAGCATAATCGGAGAGCTTTTCATCTGGGTCACTGGCATTAGTTTGATTTGATGGAAAGTCAGCTAATAGAGCAGCAGTAAAGGCACCATTTGTTATCATCACTGAGGCAACCATACCGATGGCTGTGCCTGCAACTGCTTGGGTGGCTGTCGCCACCATGCCTGTACTAATTCCTGTTGCTGCGGTAGCGGTGGTAGTCGTAGCCGCAGCCGTTGAGGTGGCGGTTGCTGCGTGTGTGGGGCTGACCAGTGAGGGGAGAAAAGAATTGCCAGCTATGCCTGGAGTAGCTGCTGACGACATAGTTGTACTAGCAGTGCCTCCGAATGTGTTGCTCAGTGAGTTGGAGATAGTGCCTGCATGTTGAGTAAGCCAACCAACTCCAGTACCAACGGCCGCACCAACTCCAGTTCCAATTACTGCACCGATTGGACCACCAACGATGAATCCAGTCACTCCACCTATTAATGCACCTGTGGCAGTAAAGGCGGGCATGATCACATTGCCCCAAAGTGCGGCCATGATCAAGCCACCAGCTGCTAATCCAGCACCGACATATTTGATAGTTTTACCAATTGCATCTTGAACGTCTGCTGGCAAAGCACCGACAGCTGCTCCAAGTCCCGGCATTCCTAGGGCAGCTCCAGCCAGGGCAGCTGAACCTTTTGCAATTGTTTTATCAAAGGCTTTTTCTAGATTCTTGTTTGCTGTTTTGGCAACCGTTTTCCCAGCTTGATTGGCTGCACGCTTGGCAGCTCGTTTTCCAGCACCACCTGCACTACGAGCAATGGCTTTCTTTGCAGCATTGCTGGCGTCACCAATCTGGCCAGTTGCTTGTACAGCATCAGCTACTACGCCACTTTTTCCTGCCATACGACGTCGCAGTGAGGCAAGTGGACTTAGGCCTGTGTCAACTGAATCAAAAGCGGAGCTATATTCATCAAAAGTCAGATGTCGGCCATTGATGCCATTTTGAGCCATCACTATTTGAGCCTCGCCAACGTCACCCAGACAGAAGTTGGGTGGGATGTGTCCGCTTTGTAGTAGACGCTGAATCTCATCAGCCTCGTACTGGTTTTGATAGTAGTGCTCGTAAATAGCGATCTGTTCTTGTAACTTGAGTGACCGCCAAATCTCTTGATTATAGATATCTAACTTCAGCTTTTTGATATAAATGTTCTCGGTTGTTGATGCATTCTTTGGATTTTTGGTGTCATCACCAACACCGGTACCGGCAGCAATTACATGGTCGCGGGCATATCCACCGTTGCTACCAGCTGAGGAAATAATGTTTTTAACTGGCTGAACATGTTTTTTATCAAATTCTTCTTTGGTTGTTTTTTTTAATTCGTCTCTATCAGCTGGATTAACGCCATACTGGCCATATTCAAGTTTTGCTCCACCCGTAATGTATTCGTGTCGCCGCAGGTGCCAATAAATGGTAAGCACCCCTTTAAATTCTTTGAATTCGTCTGGGGTTAGTGAGGTATTGAAAATTTGATTAAATTGGTCGGTGCTGAGAATATCTAGGAATGCTGGCTGTTTGCCGTTAGCAGTGAGTGCATCAATTCGTTCGGTAATTCCATGCACCTGCATGCTTAAATTACCGCTATCAAAATATGCAAGCGAATCGCATGCTTCGAGCAGAGCCGATTGCGAGTCACCACCTGCAAACGCTAGATCCGGTCTGACTCCAAAAATGGGATTATTGATGACATCATTACTAAACTCAGCCATGTCTGAGTCACTGTTTTTAGCACCCTCAAGTTTTTTGTGTAAAGCTAACAGTGCGGTACGGTCACCTTTACTTTTAAGTTCTCTATACGCAGACTCAACCGCACTACTGAGTGCGGGGGAGAAACGAGGGTCGCTGTATAGGCCAATTCTAAAATCACTGAGAATTTGTAAACGGAGCCCTGGGTTGGCATATAAATCTCCCAATCCCTCCATTCCAACTCGCTCAATCACTCTCTTTTCAACATTAAATCTAACTACATCGTGCAACTCTTGTCGTAATATCTCGATTGGAATGCCACTTTTATTCGCGAGGCCAACCAAAAAAGCATTAGTAATACGCTCAGACTCTAAACCAAGAGTGCGAATACTCTCAAAATTTTGTCTGACACTACGTTCCTGAGGTACTGGTTGAGTTTGTTGTTGATATTGTGTTTGTTCCTGGTCGTTGCTGCCCTCCTCACCACCATGGGCTTCTGTCTCAACTGGTTGACTACCTCTGGGAACCTCTGAATCGACTGGGGCAATAAATGCTTCTCCGCGATCATCAGCAAGATCTAGTTGTAGTTCTTTGAGTGCTTCAGGATCTTCATTAAGTTCTCGTGCTACTTCAATTGCAACCTCGATATATGTCTCAAGTCGCTCTCTGAGTTCTCTATAATGTCCTTGACGATATTCAAGTAAAAACTCTTCTTGGCCGATGGTGATTAACTCTCTGGTTGCTTGAAACCTGATATGGGTAAAAAGGTCATTTTCAGCGGCAATTAATTTTCCAACTTTTGAACCAGCTTCAGAATCAACATTGGCTTTTGAAAGTTGTTCGCCATCAAAGATGAGCTTGGCATGAATTTCATCTATGAGCTTGAAGATGTCTCCAATATAGAGATATCTTTCACGTTCAGTTTCACTACGATGCTGTCTAATTGCTAACGGCCATTGTTTGGGAGCTGCTTGAGGAAAATCTAAAGTTGGTACAAAAATTTGCTCTGGAGGTTCGTCTGGAGGCAGTATTTCGCTAACAAAAATTGTGGCATTTAAATCCGACAGGAACCGAACAATTTCTGAGTACGTAGCTCGCTCACCCAATCGCTTGAGGGTATGTGTCCCCGGTTCAACCATATTTTTTCATTATACCTGGAATCAACCCTCTCATACAAATGATGCAATGAAATTGCCTACCGACACTGTTTGAGGTTTTGCAACGGGAAGTTCTTTTCGAGATGTACTCTCAGCATTTGCTGTTTTTTTATGTTTTCCAGATGAATCAACATCAGGTATTATTTGCTCTCCAGAGCTTTCAAGTTCGCATTTTAAACACAACCCACACTCTCCAACCCACATATCGTTTCCTTTACAACCAATACAGGTACTATGCTCCTGCCATTTAATTGCTCTACCTTCACCAATTACTGCTGCGATATCTGATCGCGATAACGAGCCACCTCCTTGTAGGGTAAGACTATTAAACAGTTTTGCAGCACCAAAACCATTAATCGTACCAACTGAAACGCATTCTAGCAGTGAAGTATCAATCGATTTAATTGCCGCAGAAAAATTAAATACGTTGGCTGCTGTGCGAGAAAAAACCTCCTCGCTTTGATGGGCATGCTGATGATATAAGGCAAGTAGCTCTGGTAGTTGTGATCCACTCAGTTGTTCTTTGCTTAAAATTCCCGCAAGCACAATTCTTTTGAGAAATAAACTGAGTTTGGTGACATCTGTTTCTCTGAGAGTTTTCTCATTAAACTCTTTTTGTAGTAACTCGATGACCAGTTTCGCATACCATTCAATTGAACTATCCATTGAACTGAGCTGTTGTTTTTTCCACCATTCTTTCAGCCGCATCAAAGGACTTTGTTTGATAGCAATTCGATCAAAAACCACTCTAGCCGGCTGTGTTTGCCACTCGTCTAGAGTCATCACTTGACTCATTATGTACTTTTCTGTGGTTTTAATTTCAGTTTCAGATAACTGCCGTTTTTTGACAATTTGGCGTATGTTTTCTGGAATACTGCTACCTAATTTCTCCAAAACCTCCAAGTGGTCATGCCAGTGTGCTGCATAAAAACATTGGTCATGTAACAACACCAATCGATTAATGCTGGGAATGAAGACTGGTTGTGTGACAACCAGCACACTCATATTTCCCTTGTGAATTTCAGATTGAGGCATTAAATATGCGATTTTTTTACCCGCATAACAAGGCAAGTCGTGTGCTGGAAGTTCTAGTTTGCGAGCAGCTTCTACAGAAATGAGATTGTCTGCTGGTTTCCAACCAAATGCCGTATACACTTCTTGAGCACTGGGCCGCTGTGTGTCGACAGCCTCGACAATTGCATTTATGAGAGCATGGGGTGGCTGACCAGTAGTTAACAAAACACCCAGTTTTTCTATTAATGCGACAATTTGTTGGTGCTCAAGTTCAAAACGTCTTTTTTCCGCAGTTTCAGTCACACTAGTAATTGCGGTTCGACAAACCTCTTCAACATCCGGCCTCATTTGGTATATGTCATCATGCAGTTTGATTTCGCCGGTTTGTTTGAGGGAAATCGAGTACCCCAACGAGGTGTAGGGAGAAAACAAGCTTTCAGACAAGATTGCTCTGAAGTAGTACTGCAGTAATTTTTCTTGAGCACTTCTAGAGTGCAGCGGTACGACCTCACGAAGCAAAAAGTTAATGATCATCACCAATCGATCGTTATTGTGGGGAATTTGTTGTACTTCTGCGTTTTTAGTGAGCTCAGGAGCAGATGAGTCTGGCATGGCCTCAGTGGCACCAATTGTCCCAGCCGGAGTCATCTCATGTCTATTCTTTGTCGGAATCGTGTCTGGTGGGGGAAGGAGAGGTGTTTGATGCGGTTTGGATTCAGCAACTTGAGTTTGTGCTAGATAGGCAGACAACCAGATGAGTATGGGACTAACTTCACTGTGGGAGGCAATGGCAGTTGCTTGTTGTTCAGCAGACATCTTGCGTCCTGCGTAGTGAGCAGAAGCGCGTGCTGGCTGTATCCAAAAAAGATGGAGAGTTTGGTATGTCGATGCTCGTCATGATATATAGTCAAACTCGTATCGGACTTTCCTGAATCTTTGCTATATTGCCAGATTCAGTTTACCGTTGCGGCACAGTCCCTGAATTACACAGGGTTCCGAGATTGCTCGTTGCAGTATAGTTTGATTTGTTGACTGACACAAGCAATGACAGTTACATATTTGAAGAAGTTTGCATGCTGACACTTGGCTTCATTAGCTTCAATTCCCAGAGGTTTAATGATAAAATACCGTGATGTCTGAAATCAGAGGACCAGATCAGCTTGAAGCCGCGATTCGTTTTTCAGTCAGGAAAATTGAACAAAAATTTGGCGGCATGGGCGCAATCAGCGTTGAGATTGCTGACGTGGCAGGATTAACTGCCCAAATCGAAGAGATCAAAACTTCAATACGTGAAGCAGTGGCAGTTTTACAGGAGTTAGAAAATCAAAACACAGATGGTAGTCAGACTGAGTTAATTCTTGATTTAGGACAGCAGCTATATAACTTGCGTTTAAGCACAGTACACTTTTTTCTATCCGCATTAGAAAGTGAAGTCCAGCTAGGAAGCACCCCCCCTGAATTTGGCGATGCGATTGCCGTTGTTCGCGATCATTTGTTGCTAGATAAGACATTTATGAACTCTGCTGACAGGGCTCAGTTTGCAGGAAGAGTTCAAGCACTCAATGGAGTATTGAGACCGGAAGCTCCGCAACCTGTAGTACAAGCTAAAGAAAGCAAAGTGCCTGCTGAAGTTGCCCTGGCAATTGATGATTTTAACTCAGCACTGAACACACTTGATGCAGCCGCAAATGACGCTACTTTTTCACCTCAAACAGCATACTTAGCAGCTCCAAATGCTTACGCTTTTTTGGTAAACCAACAGCAAACACTTGATGCGGAAATTGAAGATTGGATGGAAAATTTTGCTAGTAACAGCAATCATGAACTTGAGGAAACTAGAGCACACAAAAAAGTTGAAGCATTTGCGGCCAGACGGATTGCCCTTAACGAGAAATTACTGAAAAAAGATCCAAAATATATCGCCCTCAGAACCAGAGCGGACCAATTAATTGTAGATGTAGCTGGCGGAACGATTCACATTGATGGAACTCAGGATGTAAGTGCTTTTATTGGTGAGTTGAATATCTTAGTTATCGATGCTCAGACAATTGCAGCAATAAACGCTGACGCAAAGTCGGTGTTGGTTAACCTCACCAAAGACGTCGCATTGCTAATTGATAAGCTGCAGTATGCTCAGTGGCTACGTGATTTGGAAACAACACATGCTGAGCTCCGAACCCTAGCTGCCAGAATTGGTAGTGTCGTCATTCCATTCATTGGTAATCCAACAGCAACCAGAGATGGATTAAGAACTGAGCTGGCTGCCGCTAGAGCAGCAACTCAAGCGGTTGGATATGACCAACAGCGCACCAATCATTTAGACACAACATATTTTAAACCTGGAGACAACTTATTAGCCAAACTTGATAAAGCAGTTGTGGTGTATGAACAAGAACAGGCGATTGCTGCGTTTGACGCCAATGTTGCTCCACTCAGGGGAGCAATTGCAGCAGTTCCTCCAAGTCGAGGTGCGTTGAATAAAGTTCAAATTGAGGCCTTGTCTGCAACGTTGGAAACGACACACCATGCCGCAGAAATCGCTGGCCATCTTTCAAAAAAGCCAGATATGATTCCGCCCATATCATCAGCCATCGACGATATTCTTCGTCAGCTAATTGAGGCACGTTCCAGACTCAAAAAATTCTTAGAGGAGGCTATAAAACCCAAAGAGGTCGCTGATCTAACCATTGAAGAACTCGCTAGAGAATTACTCGATTCTGATATTCCAATTGAAAACCGTGGTGACGCCCTGAAGTTCATGGGTCGTGAGCGGTTGTTGGCCCAAGCATATTACGAGCGAATTGGTTCAGTTGATCATCGCGATCCCACAAAACTTGGAATCCTGCAATGGAAAGCAAGAATTGTCATGAATCGATTTGATGACGCAGTTACCTACGAAGAGGCTGCTTCAGGTGACGTGACTTCACTTGAAAAAAGAGGTGATAAGGCACAGGGTGGTTTGCTGACTTTAGTTATGCCTCGTGAGCAGATCATGGCAGCCACTACTGAGAATCCTAAATATGGGTGGCAGATCAAATTTATTTTGCGTCACATAATTGAGACTGCAGCATTGAGATATAAGGGTCCTGGACAAGCAGAAAAACTAGTGCGTCGTAATGCCAAAAAAGTAGTTGTCCCAGATGGAGTTAATTTGCAAGCCGACGACATGATTATTGGCAAACTGCCCAATGGAGACAGACAGGTGTTAAGAGGAGGACAAGAGGTTGTTTTGGCAGCGAATGAAGCACCTTTGGCAGTTGCGCCAACTGCAGGTAGATATAAAGACCATGTGGTTCGTCGGGGTATGGAGGGTCGTTCATATGTTGATCTTTCAGGTCAGGGTGGTAGAAAATATCTCCTCGACGTGATGATTAATGAAGCAATTGCAACATTGCCACCTGGTATGGAAATCGACCCAGATGACTACGACTTTATCAAAAACATCTGTCATAACGAATTTGTTGTCTTCGATATGCTTTCTATTTCACTGGCACAGGCTCAACAGCGAACACAAACACGCGCACATAACAATGAGTTGACTGACATTAATCGAATTGCGTTCCTTAACCCACTTGCTGACTCAGTTCACAGTACTTTCCGATACGACAACCCACATTATTTCGGCAACTGGATTCTATTCTTATATCCAGAGTTGCCAGAAAACGGTTTTTTTGGAAAAGGAGGTAAGGCTGAAAAGACGAACGAGTTGAGAGATCTTGAGATACTCTTTCTCGAAACATTCTTTGACACCTCGCAGCTTACCGGTAAGTTACCACTACCTGGATTCTGTGAAGGTTTGTTCCCGAGTACGTATGACATGATCACCCTCAACCCTTCAAAGAAGGGTGCAAATGGTAGTGAATCTGTCCAATATGGCAATGACTTTTTTGATAAACAGGGAAATCCTGTTGGTAAACAAGATCAGGCAAGTTTTGTAAACTACTACACCGCTCAGGCAGGCTGGAAGACGTTTATTGAAAAGGTGTATCAAGAATTGGCCATGGTTAGTTATGACCAGATTGCTGAACAGTCAAAGGCTGGAGCTAAGGGTGGTTTCTTCCAGGAAATTATTTCTGTTGACTTGGGTAAAGCAAAAATGTTTGATGGACCTCATATGCATGAGGCTATGCCACTACTGCTCACATTTTTGATTTATAGAATATTTAGTTCATATAAAGGCACTTCTCCTGATGCCAGAAAAGATTTGTTTGATAATGTAGTTAAGACTTTGCTTGAAAGTCGTAATGGTGGTGGATTGCAAGACTATAAGGATGAAATCAACCAAGTGTTACGAAGTATTAGTAAGCCTGGAAGTGGTGCTGGCGACAAATGGGAAATGGGCGAGTACCTCTTGCCTCAAGGATATGGATATCGATTTAAAGAGCGAGTTAGATATCTTGAAGCAATGTGGGAGGAGGAACATCCAGGTAAGACATTCCCAGTTACTCTAAACATCACTCAGAGTAAGATACTTAGTTTCTCACCTTCACCTGAAGCTTTAGAGATTGTTGAGATGCTGAATAAAGAAAAACAATTGAAAGCACCATTCAACCGTGGCGGACAAATGATTCAAGTAAAAGAAGAGAAGTAGAAGTTAGTGGCTACTGGTAACTTTCACAGTTTCTGTTTCAGTTGTGGATCCAAAAAACCAATCCAATTGAGAATAATTCACAATAATTAAGAACGGTAACGCTTCTTGAATCCTGAATGTTAGGCGCCGGTATTCACCTGTGTTGGTTTGGCTACTTGATGTTTCTCTTTCTTGTCTTCTAAGAAAGCACTAAACATCTTTGCTGGGTCTTCAGCATCAAGTATGCGACCTTCTTTTGTACGATCAATAGTTTTACGCATTGATTGACCACGGTCGTAACCAACTTTGCCCCATCTCTTGACACCACCTCGAAGAATTGAGTTGCCATCTCTATCTTGAGAATATGGTGACTCACCAGTTTTTGCAGCTCTACCAAGGTCTCTCCAGTTGAATGCTTTGCTGAAGTTCTTTGTTTTGCGTGCGTCGTTGAGATAATTACCAGCACCATATAGTCCACCTGCAGCTCCGCCAGCCATGCCTCCAAGTACTGGCAATGCAACCTCACCCTGGCCCCAGTTCTTAACCATTGAATTGCCGAGCTGCTCAAAGACACTACCTTTAACGCCCACAGCTTTTTTCATTTCCACGATCAACTCTGGCATGATCAAAATAATACCGACGCCGACAAGAGTACTAATAGTTCCTGCTACGCCACGACCAATTAAAAATGGAGGTAAAAATCCACCTGTATCAAGTTGTGTGGCAGCGAACATTCTATAAATAATGATGATTAACAAGGTAGTTGGGAAGGCCAATAAATTACCGGTGAGGTTTACGATCCACTCTTTAAATGCATTGTGTCCTGGCAATGCACCCATCATTAAAATCAGAGGTGCAAAAGCAATGCTCAGAACAATAGTGATGTAGGTTTTGAGTAGTTCAAAAAAGAGCTTGAAGACTGCAATCAGTACCGCAACTGCCATGATAACTGCAGCCGTTAGACCTGAAAGCCAACCGATAGCATCGCCAATACCATCCATGTTGATTGCGGCTTTAACCACATCATCAACATTGTCCCAAACAGCGGTGGTGGCTTTAACTCCGGCTCCATTTTGACCAGATAATACACTCCATCCAAGGTCAAAAATACTGTATTGCATGATGTCTTGAGCACTTGAGGCAGAGAACATGCCTACCAGCAGATACATTACTAAATACATTAAATCGATCATTAAGCCAGCAATAGCATAGGAAAAGGTAACAAAAATTAGTGAAACCACAATATTTGGAATTGCCTGCTGCATGGTAACCGCAGTTTGGCCGATTTTTTGACGGAACATGATCATGAAACCAATGACGAGAAACAAAATCACAAAAATGAGGTAGGCGAGGTTGCGAAATAACTTCCAGACTTCGAGCACTGGATCTAGAGCTGCAAAGCCTAAGCCTTGAGCCTGTGCTTGTGGAATGATGTGAGCTGTATTTAATAAATCAGCCACATACGTAACTGAGCTAGCTGGTGGAGTGTATAAAGCTACGATACCTTCCGTAAATGAGCCGAGGGCACCGCCTTTGCCATATCGAGCAACCATTCGAGCTCGATCTTCTGGAGGTAATGCAGCCAAGCCACTTTTGCTTGGCCCTAACATATGGAGAATTCCTACTGATGCATTGTCAATATATAGTGATCCTGCAAGGTGTCGAAGATTGGCAAATCCTTTTTCACCTTCGTTCTCGGCGTCTAATTGGGCATCAGAGTTTTTGTTGGCGTCATTTTTGCCAAACCAATCATCCCAAATTGAAGCATGTGCCGATGTTGGTGCCGCCAAGAATAAAATAGTGGTGAATACTACGATGGTTAAAAAATGGAATAACCTTGTCCGGCGCATACATATATTCTATCTGATCAATGTCCACACAGCAATCCGATGTTGCTATTAGATTTAAGCTAACCTTGCACTTTGGTGCGGTTTCCAGTACAAATAAATCAAACTAGTACGAAAGTTGCCTTAGTAGCACTTTTTTAACCACTTTATGACGGAAGAGCTAGAGCGTTTAGCTCAATTATTACAACCTGCTAAAACTGTCCTAATCATAGTGGGTGAGTCTGCAAATTTTGAACAGTTGGCAACTGCATTGGCCTTGACCCAGACAATACAATCCGCAGGCAAAGAAGTGCAGGTTTGTTGTCCTGTCTTGCCGACTCAATTACAGATTGTTCCTGAACATTTAGCCTTGATTTCAAGACTTGAGTTGGTTTCAAACTCACTTGGCAAACAAAATTTGATTATTAGCTTTGATTACGTGGAGTCTGCTGTAGACAAAGTGAGCTATGCGATTAGTCAAGACAATAAGAAATTCTTTCTCACTATAAAACCACAGGCTGGTGCTAAACCACTAAATGCAGAGTCAATTGGTTTTGAATATGCCGGAACTTCAGCCGATTTGATTTTCTTGTTGGGAGTTCACGACTTATCCAGTTTAAGACAACTGTATTTTGGATATGAAGAAATGTACGTCAACACACCTATTATTACTATCAACAATTCAAAACCAGATTTCAGCCATATTCACTTCAATGTTGCGGACGTAAGTTGCTATGCCGAGATGGCAACCATGATGCTTGGCGGATTACAACTCGATATTGCGGGAGAGTCCGCAACTTTATTGTATGCAGGCATGGCATTGGCCACCAAATCATTTTCAGCTGCAAAAGTACAAGCCAATTCATTTGAGATTGCAGCTGAGCTGCTTCGACGTGGTGCAAGACGACCAAAAGAGCTGCAGTTAATACAGTCAAACAATCAAACTCCGAACAACTCAGGCAAAAAAGACTACAAAAATAATTCGAGACAGAAATAAACCCATTCTGGGATTTTCTAGAAATTTCTTCGCAAGCTATTTAGCTGCTGCACCAGATTCATTGAGTAGAATGGCAGTGGTAATTGAGCCAGGGCGTTCATACTTAGGATATTTTCTGCCTTCAGCGAGTGACTGACAAATTGTTGAATTGGAATAGCAATATGAGGCGGCACTAGTCATCAGTTGCTCGATTCGTTCATCTGTCAGCCCGTACGTGGCTTTATAACTTTCAAGCTTGGCTCTGAGTTGTTCCATTTCAGTTACATTTGGATCAATATTGCAGCTGAATTCAACAAAATCCAAACAATAAATCAAGTCCATATCGCTATGACGTTCATCAATCCAACCGAGTGGATGGGGATGATCTTCTGATTGGAATTGGGCTGGGCATTTACCACCTCCACGCCATCTTGTTGGTCGCTGTTGACCACTGAGATCACTACTACAATTCATGTTGCCTGGTCCGTTGAAGCCGCCGATGGCAATGGTGAGGTCCTGGTATGAGATGCTGTCTTTATTAAATCCTCCCGGCCAAAATGACTTCAAATGTTCCATGGCTGCTTTAGCATCTTCTTTTAGTGCGCCTCGAAGTGCACCGCCATCAAACACAGATTGACTCGGGTCATTTGCACCCTCAGTCCAGTGAATACCCGCTACTACTTCACAAGGAATTCCAGTTTCTTTTTCTGCATATTCATATGCTTCGATGTCCGATTCAGTGATTCCAGGTTCAATTTCTGAATCATAAACACCCTTAGCATATTGGGGAATGCCACTACTTGGTGGTAATCCAGTGATTTTCTTAAAGGCTTCGCCTGTACACTTAGGTGTTTCTTCTTCACCGTTTGGTTCAATTTGACACCGACCGAGGAATAGATCTTCGGTACGAGTACATTTAATCTGCAAATGCGGCTGGCGAACTGTTTCTTGTAGCTTGCGGATCATCCAGCCTAGTCTTGCCCCCAAAATTCTAAATTGTTCTTGACCTTCTGGTGAAATTGATGCTCCAAATCGTTTGGTTGGATATTTACAGACCCAAATACCCAGCCTGTTATATTCACACACTGGTGGGGCAGTGTAGTCAGTATATGTATGTTGCGGTGTGCTTGTTTTAAAGAAAGCTATTGATTCTTTAATTGGATAATATTCTGGCACTCCTAATTTATTTTCATAATCAACCATGACGTTTTTTGCTTCCATGGCTTCATACGCACCTGGCTGGAATAAGGCTTTCAGAGTACTCTCGACATATTTGAGATCTGTTCCAAGTGGTACGACTAGATGTGCAACCACACGCATTGTTTGACCACTCACATTTCGATAGGCTTCAGATTCTTCAACCACTACCTCCCAATCAAAGACAAATCTACGATCCGAAGGTATGACATATGGGAAATAGGGGGCAATTGGCAGCCGATTGTCGCCATTAATTAATCCAGGTGAACCAATGTCACCGGCATTTTCGAGTGGCATATACGACTCGCCGCAGGCATTGCCAATTCCATTGATAATATCTATGACGGCACGTTGTAGAATTTCTTCTGGACCCGAGCGACAAGGGTAGAGGGCACAGTATTTGAGGATTGGAAACTCATATCTTTTGGCTTTTATTGCAGCCATGTATCCAGTCCTAACTTCTTTCGAATCTTTGTCGATAACTTTAATTTGTTCTGGATCCCAATGCAGATCGTTGAGGATTTTGGAAGTATCTTTGAACTTTGACATCAGTGCCGACTTGTTGGTGGCAAAATCTGGAATCTTGAATGCAACCACAATTGGAGCATCAAGAGTGGCATTAATATCCTCTGGTTGTTTGCGGAACCAGAAAACATCATCAAAACCTTCGAGGTCTTCATCACGGTTTTGTCTAATTGAGACAACCAAGAAGCCTGTTCTATAGAGCAAGTTTTGGTCAATACTATAGTGATTAAGTGCATCGCTCCATCCTGCCAGATCTGCCTTATTGGAAAATCCCATTCGTTCTTTATGGATAGCGGGGTCGTATGCTTTAACAAACTCGCCGCAAAAAGCCGCATTGTCGTTGAATTTCTCGCGAGCACCATTCATTACCTTCATCAAATCTGTCATGTGGATTCCAGGGCTTTCAGGGATTTTGACATTGATGGCGCAATTAGATCTACATCCCAGTTTTTCCATCACTGCCCACATCTCATTCATGGTTTTAACTTTGAGATTGCACTGGACTTCAGGGTTTAGTAGCTGATACACAGCACCTCGACTATTGGTTTCGTCTGGTGGCAATTCTGGATTTACCACGCCAACCAATCCTTCCAGTGATGAGATTTTATTGGTGATGCTGGTATCTTCGTCACCTCTCATCATGGCAATACGAGAGTTGGTCATATCAACTGTATATGGATCTTTATAGCCTCGCAGATACACCGGCCCTTTGTAGTTTTTAGGATCAAGGTATTTTTGGACATCTCCAAACACACTCGGAGCCATGTGCCACTGAGGGGCTGCACAGTGGACCTCATATCCTTGATCTTGCACTAGGTTGGCAACCAACACATCCTGCAGACTATTTGGGTCATCAAGCGTGAGTTCTGGCCTCATGATCAGAGGCAAAAAGTTGTATTTTTCAGCATCACGAGTTGGCCATGGTTCTGTTTCGGCAAAAGTTGTGGAAGTGGTTGCCACGCACAACAAAAACAACCAAATGCTGATTTTGAAAATAACACTGGTCAGTCGACTAGTGAGGTGCACCCAATTATTATACAAGAGAAGCAGTGACAGGAGAATTGGCGGTGCGAGAAAAGCTGGACGGGAAAAACTACATTAATACCCTAAGATATCAATTCCAAAGACTTGTTCCACTATTTGAGCAATCCAGTACGAAGCGAATAACAATATAAAGCCAACAAGTGCTGCGGTGACACGTTGCTTGCCGGAGTCAACTGATTTTTTTCCTGCCGCACCAATCATCATTTCGGCTCCACCAGCAACCAACATTACAAAGAGAATCATTCCCGCGATTGGGAATAAGTAGGCAAGTAAGCGATTTATGATGCCCTCTGGAGTAGAAAGTTCGACTGTAGCAGTCGAATTAGCAAGTTTGAGTGGATTGAGTTCGTCCAATGTTTGTTTGGTAACTTTTTCAAATCCAGAAAGACTAGCGAGTAGTGACATATTAAGTATCTCCAAATCCAGGAATTCTAAAAATGCTGACACCAATAAATTGCAACATAGTTATAGACATAATGATGAATATGAGTCCAATGACAGCTGAAGTAATCATTTCTCGACCTTCATCAGTTTTCTTGGCGTCTCCTTGTGAAGTGCTAATGGTAAAGCTGGCTGCCAAGATCATTAATAGTGCCACGCCACCGGCAACGCCCATACCTACTCGAATCACCACCACGACGATACTCTGAGGATCATTCTCAATACAGCCTACAGCTGTCCAGATACCCAGGGGAATTTCTGGTGCGGGTGGTATCCCAGATCCATTTACATTTTGCCCAGCAACACAGCGTGCACATTTACCATATGCCTCTGAATCTTCTGGAATTTGTGCACAGATGTCAAAAGTGGTGTCTGATGTGGGGGTAGTTCGAGCTGCGTCGTCACAAGCCTGGATTAAATCAAATTCTTTGGTGCAGAGTATGTCACCACTGCCAAGAAATTCGCCGTCACTGACTTCGATTGTTAATGTGTCGCCGACTCGAGTTTCTACTGGTGTGAAGGTGATGTCTGGAATCACACCGTTCACAGCATCTTCGTTATATTGAAACGCATCTTGGCTGTTTTTGACGTGAATTTTTTGGTTGGCTAAGCCACCATTGATGAAAATATTTGAAACGTGGATAGTCAGTTTACCACTTTCAAAATCAATGCAGTAGGTATCGCTGAAGCCTCCTTGATCCACAGAAATATTACAGCTATCACTAGATTCAATTTGAAATTGACCAACCTCGCACCAATCTCCTGATGCTGTATCTTGAATTTTAATGTCGTATGAGCCAGAAATGTTGGTGCTGGGGGGTGCTGCTGAAAATGTACCAGTGCGTTCTCCAGATACATTTCCAATGAAAATCGGGTTGCCTTGGTTACCTAGTACGTTGTATCGCTGTAGTGCAATTTTATAATTTTTCGTCGTCACGAACCCATCTAGCTTAAAGGTAAATGAGCCTCCACCCTGGATAGAAGTGGGTGGAGCGGCTCCAAAAAAGTTAATACCCCAATTGTCTTGACAGGATTGGGCTGCTGCTGCAGATGCCTGCTGAGCAAATAGTGACAAAAATCCAACGCCGCCTAACACAATTGCTAACAGCACGTTGCCAAATTTAGTCATCTGTCTTTTTAAGACTATTGATTGCACAGGCGTATTGTACTAAATTTTATCTGATGTGGTAAGAATTCGTTTTTAAACGAAATCGTCCGTCCAGGTTTCCCGGGACGGACGAAGATTTACAAGTTCTACTTGCCAGAAAACAACCGCTTCGCATAGAAGAGGCCTGGCAACCAGAACAAGATGCCCATCAGGTCTACGCTGCTCCAACTAGTGAGCAGATAGAACCCAGTGGGGTTTTTGATCGCGGAAAAAACCACCATAGCCGCGAACCACAGCCACCACCAATTGTTCTTCATCAGTCTGGAGTTCAAATACATGATGAACACAAAGGGCCAAATAAAGATGATCGCAATGAGTGGATGAGGGCTGGGACCCATGATGCGCTGCGATATCAGACCGATAATCGCAAACACCAATAAGATTCCATTCCTGAGGCGGATGTCGAGTCCGTTCCAGAACTTCCAGAAACTCGCTCTCAGCGGATCGGTGGATTTTTTTAAGGAACTAAAAAAGGAACTAACAGCAGTTTTCACAGTGACCTCCAAGTCAAATCAGTGGGTTACGTTTGGAGAGTCCAACTCGCATTGAACTCATGTATTCATACTAGCACAAACCATCTCAATAGTCAAACATTATAGGCCTCTTAGAAGCCTATAAATCAAGATAAGTGGGGGCATTTTGGACAACTTTCCGCTATACTAGTTAAGATGAGAATGTCTCGTTTTGTCATCAGGTGGTTGATAGCTTGTTTGGTGCTGGTTGCATTTGGTTTTTGGGGCATACTCACTGACTTTCAGGTTTTTGCTGTTGATCCAGTTGATGATCTGCAATCACAGATTAATGAGTTGGAAAAACTAAAGAAAATGAGCACCGATGCCACCAAGCCACTGGAGAAAGAGCTGGCGGGTTTGGAGCAGAAAATCAGAAATGCTCAAAATGGCATCATCGCTGCTAAGACACAAGTTGAGCAAGTAAGTGTTGATATTAAAAAACGAGAAGAAGATTTGGCGATACAGTATGTGATGTTTTCCAGTCGGATTGCTGCCTCATATCGTCGTTCACGAACCTATTCACCATTTTTGTTGTTTTTAAATACTGGCAGTGCAGCACAACTAACCAAAGATTTGGCATACCAGACTTCAGTACAAGCTCAAGACAACAAATTAATTCGTGGTATTGGTGAAGAGATTGGTAGTCTGCAAAAAGACAAGCAAAAACTTGAGCAAGATCAGATTCGTTTAGCTAAATTGCAGTCACAACTAGATGGTCAGGCTCAGTTTTTCCGCAAGGAAATTGAAGGTGCTAAAGCCTACCAAAAGGATCTTTCAGGTAAGATTGCCGATCTATCAGCCAAACAGCAGTCGATTATTAATGCTCGTTCAGGTACAGCAATTACTTCAGTGGGCGAGGTGCCACTTGCTGATGATTTTAACGCTTCTATCGGTTTTAAATCACAAGCACCTGGCAATAGTTTTGCACTGTTTAGTTTTGGTGGCTACACTCATCGTAACGGTATGAGTCAGTACGGTGCTAATGCTCGTGCCAAGGATGGCCAGTCTGTTGAAGATATTCTGAAAGCATATTACCCCAATGCGTCGATCAAAAAAGATTTTTCGGCAATGGGTAGTATTAACGTTCAAGGCACCGGCACAATTTCATTCGAGGATCAATATCTGCAGGGTATCTATGAAATGCCAGCTAGCTGGCATATTAATGCACTCAAGGCTCAAGCAATTGCGGCTCGTACTTTTGCTATTAAATATACGGATAATGGCCAGCGGCAAATTTGTACCACTGAAGCTTGCCAAGTTTTCAAGAATAGTAAGAAGGGTGGTGATTGGGAGAAGGCCGTCAATGAAACTAAGGGTTGGGTGTTAGTGGACGGTGGTGGCAGTCCAGTTTCTACGCAGTATGCCTCAACTCACGGCGGTTATAGTAATACTGGTGGTTGGGATACAACTGATAAATCAAACTCAAATGATTGGAGTACACGTGCTTGGGAGAGTAAAGGTAATAGTCCTTGGTTTTACAAATCTTGGTATCGAAGTGGATATAGTAGTAGTGGTGCCAATTGCGGTCGCAATCATCCCTGGTTATCACAAGAAGAAATGTCTGACATTATCAATGCTTGGTTGGTACGTAAAAATCCGTCTGGAGCTGACACTAACCGAATTGAGCCAGTCACAATCAATACTTGCAATGTTGGCGGTGGAGGCGGCGACCCATACTCAATGTCTGAGCTTCGCGATTGGGCCAACAAATCAGGTGGAGCAGTGACCAGTATTAGCGGTGTGAGTGTCAGTCACAACAGTAATGGACAGACCAGTGAAGTACGATTTGACACCAATCGTGGTAACATCTCTATATCGGGAAGTGAGTTCAAGACTATATTTAACTTGCGGGCACCAGGCTACTTGAGAATCCCACAAAGTAGTTTTGCTTTCTTTAATATTGAACACAAAAAATAAAAACGACTTTCAACATAAATATGGATTGAGGTCGGGAAGGATCATATGATTTGGATAATTGGCATACTTTCGTTTTTGATTTTAATTTCACTCAAACAAATCAATGAGTATGAACGAGGAGTGGTGTATACCATGGGTCGATACACAGGTATGGTTGGACCAGGTTGGAGGATTGTTTGGCCAATTTTCCAAACCTTTACCAAAATCGATATTCGTACCAAAGCAGTTGATGTTCCCAAGCAAGAGGTGATTACCAAAGATAATGTTTCCTGCAAAATGAACGCGGTGATTTATTACAAGGTTGCAGATCCAGCTAAAGCAATCAATGAGGTTGAGAATGCCTATTACGCTGTTTCACAATTGGCACAAACCACCATGCGTCGAGTTGCAGGTGAAGCCACACTCGATGAGTTATTATCCAATCGCGAAAAAATTGCTGGTCAGATTCTGAGTACTGTTGAGCATGCAATTACCAACTGGGGAATCGACATTCAAACTGTGGAGCTTAAAGATATCGAGTTACCAGAAAACATGGTTCGTACCATGGCCAAGCAAGCTGAGGCTGAGCGAGAAAAACGAGCCACAATTATTAGCTCTGAAGCTGAGGTAGCTGCGGCTGCAAATTTATCTAAAGCTGCTGGTATGTTGGCTGAAACACCCGGAGCGTTGCATCTACGAACACTGAACTCAATCAATGATATCTCATCAGATCAGTCAAATACTGTGATCTTTGCAGTCCCACTTGAAGTGCTGCGAGCAGTTGAGGGCTTGGGGAAGTATCTCGAAGCTAAGAAATAAGTTTTTTGCACGAGTTGCTGAGTTATTCGTCTTACCAGAAATTTTATCTGGGACTCAGCATGTGCTTTAATCCAAATCGCTTAAGCGAGTTTGCGGGTGGCTTTGGTAGTTCTACTTCAGTTGTTGTGAGGTTAATTGGACGTGGAGATGCGGATGCTGGTTGGGCAGGTTGAATTGGTTCAGATTTTTTGCTCGGAACCAACACACTACGTGTCATTGGATCTTGCTCGTATGGGAGAAGTGTGCCAAGTGGTTTGGAACGATACATCAATAAATACGACTCACCATTCTCCAAACCCTCACGAATCGGTTCAAAGTGTTCTCGCAGTTGTTTCATCGAGATGATTTGCATAGATGCAGTTGTAGAGACGGGCGGTACTGGCTTGAGCTAAATTGATGGACCGCGCAAATATTTGGCCGACCAAGGCAAATAGTTTGAATAGTAGGTCTCTTGTTGCTTTACTGTACCAGTTTTGTCTTTCACCGTATAGATAAAACTAGTTTTCAAGCCACCAGTAGCCCAATCAATTTGTTTTGTTCTTCCAGGAGGTAGAGAAGGATCATCAATATATACTGAGGCAGGAGCTCTGCTTGCACCCCAAGATTTATAATCTGAAATAGTGCTGACTCTGCCATCACTAGAGCCATAGAGCTCAATTTTCATGGTTAAGTTTTTACTATCGGTCTCGGTGTAGATAAGAATGTGGCCGGGCGTGTCATTGATAAAGCGAAAATCAACATTTCCAGAATAGACTGTGGCATCAAAACCAGCTTTACTATTAAGTTCGTAGTAACTAACGCGGTAACTGTGTGGCAAACGCTTAGTAATGTTGAGACCAGCATTCATTGCCGCACGAAATAGGGTGGAGCTGACTTGGCAAACTCCGCCGCCATCGCCCAACTCAGTTCTCCCTGATTTAATAACATAAGCCGGCTGAAAACCTGTGGCTTTAGAAACTTCTCCTAAAGTTTTATTAAATGAGAATTCCTCACCTGGCTTAATGATAGCTAGGTTAATTTTCTTTGCAGTGAGTGCTACGTTGTGAACTCGAGTTGGAATTGAATGAGCATAGGCACTATTTCCAAACCCAATCAAGCTATTTATGCCCAAACCATTTGTTTTTTCGAGAGTAATGTCAGGGCTTTTAGCGGTAATTTTTACCACTAATTCTTGCTGTGACTCGGTGAATGCTGAATCGTCTTGCCATTTTTGAAGGGATGATTCGATTTGTTGTCTTGTTTCATCAGTCGCAATGGTTAAGCCATCTCGGGGTGGTGTAAACTGACTAACCTTGAGTGTCTGCGGATCAAACTCAAAAACAGCATTACTTGGTTCTGTTAGTAATTGCTTGCTAATAGCGTCAACACTCTCAGTGATTTTATTGGATCTCCATCCATTGTTTGGAGACAAGAAGCTTACGAGTTGCTTATCGATGATATGAAAAACTTGATTTTGAATGGTGAGGTTAAGTTGTTTACCAACTAATTTTTCTGCTCTTTGTCGAATTGTGGCAATTTCCTGCTCGTTGAGTGGAGTGGGTGGGGCAATAACGACAGCTAGAATATCCAGCTGAATGGGAGTGCCAGACATTTCACTAGTGAGGGTCGCACATTGTTGCTCAATGAGTTTGGTTGTTGCAGGCTGATCAATTTCGTATCCAATTTTCCCAGGCTCGATTTTGATTGATTGCTTACTACCACTGGCTTCTAGATTTATTGCAGGTTCTTGATTTGATCGGTGTGTTTTTGTCGCTAGCGTTGCGGCTGCTGAAGCAATTGCTTCTTTGTTGCAGTGAAGTATGGCATTTTGGTTAGTTTCATTACCAAATCCTAGGGCTCTAAAATATCGTTGATGCCAAGGCAGTTGAGCTGACTGTTCAGAAAGTGACTGCAGTGCACCGTTGTAATCAAAAGCTGCTTGAGTTTGTTCTGCAGAAATCGTAGCAACTTGATTGTCAGCTTGAACCAAGACAGCAACCTCTGGTTTTATGGTAGACTGAGTTACCTTAATAAGTGCCTCATCTCGTGTTAAATTGCTGATTTCGACATTATTTATAAGTGTTTTTGGCAAGTATTTGTCGCGATAGAATTTTTCAATTCCAATCGTAGCCAATATAGCCACTGATACAAAGACGATCGCCAGAAATCCCGCAATCAACTGATTGAGCTGCACAAAGTTGACCTTGAAGGACGGGCTAAAATTGGCCATAATACAGGTAATTTTAACGCAGTCTTTAAGATAGCGCATCGGTGGTTTATTGTTTTTATGCCAAACAACCCATTACCAACACCAACTCCTCCAAGCACAACCACTAGTCCTACTCGACTGCAGCCTGCAAGTGGCGTGGTAAATCAAGGCAGTGCACCACGAATGCAAACACCTATGCAACCTGGTTCACCAAAAGGGGCTCAAACTCCAGTTCCAGCGGCAGTTGTTAAGCCCGCTATGCCAACTGGCCCAAGTACAACAGTTGCTCCTGGCCAGATTAGACCGCCAAGTATACCTGCTCCCACTACACCAGCAAAAACTCAGCCGAATCAGATCCCAGTTGCCCAGACCGTTCAAAAACCTGCGGCATCCTCGCAACCTGCTGCTGTGGCATCAAAACCAGCACCACAACCAACATCACCTCAAGCACAACAACAGCCAAACAAGCCGGTTGCCCAAAATCAGCCAGGACTTCCAAACAAGCCAGTAGTTGCATCAACACCAGGTGCACCAGTGCCTGTGAGTAAGCCAGTGACTCCTACTGCTCCAGCACCAGGAATGGCCAAACCAACGCTTGCCCCCTCTGCAACTGCAATTCCAACTGCTAAGCCTGTTACTCCTGGAGTTACCGTCTCAACTACTACTACTACTACTACTACTACTCCAGTTCTAGCTGCCAAGCCAGGACTTCCAAACTTGGCTCCAAGTACGCTGGGTGCGGCACCTGGTTTGCCAAAACCTGGTCAACTACCAGTTACTCCAGCACCTGTTTCTCCGACAGTTACTCCTGCTCCAGCTGCAGCAACAACATCTGCAGGTGCAAATCAAGCAACTCCAGTTAAAAAACCACCAGCACTACTATTCGCAGTAATTGGTGTGGTGCTTTTGGGAATCTTAGGTTTTGTTGGTTACACTTTATTTGCTCCGAAAGACTCCACTCAGCCTACAAGTTCTGCTGGCACGACCGATACAACAAAAACAGCCACCACATCAGCTGCTGCTGACAAGTCTGGTACAAAAACAAGCAAAACGACAACTGGTAAACAAACAACCATTTCGTATTGGGGACTCTGGGAGCCAACCGAGATTTTGGCAGAAGTAATTGCCGATTTTGAGTCAGCAAATCCTCAATATAAGATTGATTATCGTAAACAATCCCATCGTGATTATCGAGAGCGGTTACAGACAGCAATCGCTTCTGGAAATGGTCCCGATATATTTAGGTTCCATGCAAGCTGGACCCCGATGTTACAAGATGAGTTGGCTCCATTACCAAGTACAGTGATGAGTGAGAGTGAGTATAAAAAAACCTTTTATCCCATAGCTGCGAAGCAATTGCAAGCTAATGGTAAATTGGTTGGTGTTCCACTGATGTATGACGGACTTGCTCTGTACTACAACGTCGATATTCTTAAAACTGCTGATGCAGAACCACCTCAGACTTGGGCAGAACTCCGAACATTGGCTGATTCGTTGACTGTGCCTTCGGATAAGAGTTTGCGAAGTAGTGCTCCAATTCAACGTGCTGGGTTAGCAATTGGTAATGCAGATAATGTCGAGCATTTTGCTGATATCCTTGGTCTGTTGATTCTACAAAACGGTGGAGATTTTACAAAACCAAACTCTCCTGAGGTTAGAGATGCATTGCTGTTTTATACTAACTTCATTAAAGAAGACATTGTGTGGAGTAGCGCACTCCCCAGTTCGACAGTGGCTTTTGCACGAGGTGATGTGGCAATGATGCTCGCTCCTTCGTGGAGAGCTCATGATATTAAGAATTTAAACCCCAATTTAAAATTTGGCGTCGCTCCAGCTCCGAAGCTTGGTGATACCAGATTGGGTTGGGCAAGTTACTGGGCAGAGGGTGTTAATGCAAAAAGCAAAAACCAAGATGGTGCCTGGACATTCATCAAATACTTGAGTACTACTGAAGTACTCAAGAAACTATATGCGGATGCAAGTACTGTTCGTGGCTTTGGTGAGATTTACCCTCGACAAGATATGGCTGCTGAACTCAATGATGACCCTATTACTTCTCAATTTTTAGTTGATGCACCAACTGCCGAAAGTTGGTACCTCAATTCATTTACACATGACAATGGGTTGAATGATCAGCTGATAAAATATTACACCGATGCGGTGAATGGAGTACTGTTTGGGAAAACAATCGACGAGTCACTGCAGACAGTTGAGGCAGGGACAACTCAAGTATTGAGACAATATAACGCTAAGTAGTAACTCAGGAAATTAGCTCGAGTAATGTGTTGGTGAGCTTAGTACTGTCGTGACGAAGTAAGCTTCTCTCAATCTGATCAGCAGCAGTTTTTTGAGCAATTACTTTTGAAACATAGTCGTCTCGAATTATTTTTATTCCTGAAAAGTTTGCACTGTTGGTGTCATCAACGACAGGGTATTCATGTTGTAACTGATATTTTTTTCTCAAAGTGGTTGCAATATCACCAGAATTAATAATTACCACATCTGGTTGTCGTCCACAGTATTTCGTAACCGCGTTGATGTGATCGGAAGCTGTTAGATCGTGTGTTTGCGAATAGTGGGTCATTAAATTTACTATATATATGAATTGAGCCTTCGATTTTTGGAGTGCACCAGGGAACCCATTTACAAGGGCATTTGGCAATAAGCTACCATATAAATCTCCTGGTCCTAAAATAATATGATCAGCTTTTTGGATCGCGATCTCTGCTTTGTGATATAGGTTTGCCTTTGGTGAAAGTTTGATTGAAATGATTTTTTTGCCACCCTGCGATGGATCGTCTAGAACTTCCTCACCAATTTTGATGGTTCCATCGTCATATTCTATGACCAGCTGCACATTTGCTTCAGTGACTGGATACACAGCTCCTCGACAGCGAAAAATCTTAGCTGCTGTTTCAACGGCTTCTCCGGGAGATTTTGAGACGTCCTCAAGTGCAGTTAAAATTAAGTTGCCCAGATTATGGCCGACTAATCCTGCTCCTTTAGAAAATCTATACAGTAATAGTTGACGCACAGCTGCTTGATTGTTGCCATCGGCTAGAGCTGCCAAACACTGTCGCAAATCACCCACGGGCAAAAACCCAAACTCATCTCTTAGTCTACGAGTAGAGCCACCGTTATCAGAAACAACAACAATCGCACTAAGTTGACACTGCTTGGTTTGTTTCAAACCTGAGAGCACTACAGAAGTCCCAGTTCCACCACCGACAATTACTATTTTTTGATCTTTCATGTTTTTTTATTTGGCGATTAACCCCAAGTTACCTGCAGCAAAGTTTGCTGGAAAAAAAGTTTGTGACCGTTGTTAATTGGATTCGCTGCTAGAATAATACCATGTTTTCTAACCTGGAGCTGAGAATTGTTGCAACATTGGCATACAGCAATCAGTTTGAGTTTCCACTGACATCTAGCGAGGTTTTTCGTCGCTTAGTTAGTTCCCAGACTATGGCAGATGAAGGCTGGGGGAGTAGTAAGTCTCCTGATTCAATTACCCAATCGCAAATAGATGTGGCATTACAAAAACTGAGTCGTGAGAAGCTTGTTGAGACTAATGGGTTATATTGGGTGCTTGCAGGCAAAAAAACTTGTTTTTCTAGACGTGTTGGGGCTCAGCGTTGTACTCAACAAAAAACACCGCTCATTACACAGTTACTGCAGTTACTCAGAGTGGTGCCATGGATTGAAGCGATTTTCATTACTGGTTCAGTAGCAGTTCAAAACGCTCGCCAACATGATGATATTGATGTACTGATTGTCACTCGTCCTCGCAGATTGTGGTTGGTCCGCATGTCAGTTTTGATTTTGGCGATATTAGCTGGCAAGAGAGTTCAAATTCGTGATCAAAATGGTCCCGGTTGGTGTTTTAATTTATGGTTAGAGAGTGATCATCTAGCAGTACCCTCATCAAAACGCAGCCTATACGAGGCGTATGAAATTCTTCAAGCACAATGCATCTGGGAGAGACCTAGTTTGTATCGACAGTGGCTAACACAAAACCAATGGGTACGAAATTTTGTGCCGACTGAATACAAACGACTATTAAATCAATCTGGCGGACTGGAGAAATCAAGGAGTACAACCAAAACGTTTACCGTTTTAACGGTGTTTGGAGATATGTGTAATTGGTTGGCGTACGGCTTACAGTCCTCATATCGGTTGATTAGGTATAGAGAAAAGCCAAAACTCTTTGAAGCAGCTTTTTTTCACTCCTCAGTCACCAAACAAATCATATATAGTCAGTGGAGAATGTTAGTTGGTCAGATATATAGCCCAAGTCTTTCTCGAAAAAACACCAATTTTATTCACTCAACGGATTAACTATGTCAGTTTTTTCAAATCCAGCAGTTCAAAAGCAAATCTCGCTATATCATCAGCAACAACTCTCAATAGTGCTAGTGACTGGCGTGTTTGATGTATTACACAATGAGCACCTGCTTTTTTTGCAGAAAGCTGCTCAGCATGGTGACGTGTTAGTAGTTGGAGTTGAATCAGACACCAGAGTGAGAAGAATGAAAGGGTCAGGCAGACCAGTGAATGCACAGTCAAAGCGTTGTCTACAAATAGAGGCATTGCAAATCGCTCAGCTGGTTTTTGTGTTGCCAGAAAAATTTGATGACCCTGAAGACCATCAACTGTTAATTGAAAGTATTAGACCAAAGGTATTGGCTGTATCAGCACATACGGCTCATCAGGCTGAGAAAACTGCCATACTGGCAAAAATTGGGGGTCAAGTTATAGTAGTACATGAACATAATCCAAAAATCTCTACCACGCAAATGTTGGGTGGTAAGTGAGGAGTCTAATAAGGAGTTGACATGAAATTATCCAAAAAACTGTTATTTGTTGTAGTGACGTCATTGGTGCTTGCTGGGTGTACTGCCACAACACCAACAAGTGGTCAAGATGAACTCGAGAAGACTGGTGCTGATGCCCCAAAAGCGGCTGAGGAGAAAAAAGGTGACACTGTACTCACTGGAATGATCTCTAAAATTGGCGAAAAGTTCTTCATCACAGTACCAGGACAAGCTCCCAAAGAAATTGAGAGTTATTTGGTGAAGCTCGATGAACAAGTTGGAAAAAATATCACCATTGTAGGTCAATACAGTGGAGATACGTTATTTGTCGGTAAAGTACAGTAGATTCTAACCAACAGTTACTTTTGTGTGATACCCTCATAGGTGAGGAGTAGGTAATTCTATGCCCAAATCTCTGAGCCAATACATTTGTCAGTCTTGTGGAGCTACCAGTCCAAAATGGCAAGGACAATGCTCTCAGTGTGGTGCTTGGAATAGTTTAGTTGAAGAACTAAAACCTGTGGTAACTGCCAGAAAAAAACACTCAGCAGTAGCTTCGGTTCAATTACTGCATTCCACAGTTTCTTTTCCAGAGGTTGAGCTTACCAAAAGCTCAAAATCACGTTTTTCTACATCGATCGGTGAGTTTGATCGTGTATTGGGTGGTGGATTGGTTGAGGGCATGGTGGTATTGGTGGGTGGTGAGCCGGGAGTAGGTAAGTCAACTTTGCTGACTCAAACAGTGGTTGGCTTGCTGCAATCTGAATTTGGTGAGATCTTGTATGTTGCCGGCGAGGAAAGTCCATCTCAAATATCACTTAGAATCAATCGAATTTTAGATATTGATAACAAAAAATACTCAGAGAAAAAACTCTCACAATTACATTTTTTTACTGCTACAAACGTTGATCTGTTGGTCGCACAGATTCAAAATCGACCACCAGCCTTAGTAATAATTGATAGTATTCAGACGTTAAGTACTGATGACCTATCTGGAGCAAGCGGTAGCATCGGTCAGGTAAGGGAAGTCGCAGACCGAATTGTGACCTGCGTCAAACCTTTGGGGATTCCCACTTTTTTGGTGGGTCATGTCACTAAGGATGGCAGTATTGCTGGTCCAAAAGTGCTTGAACACATGGTTGATACAGTTCTTGAATTAAGTGGTGAAAGATCAACCCAATTACGTTTGCTTAGAGCACTAAAAAATCGATTTGGAGCCACTGATGAAGTGGGTGTTTTCCAACTCTCAGACACCGGCATAGTCGAGGTAAGCAATCCTAGCGAACTGTTTTTAGAGCAGCGGGAAGGTGATGTGGCGGGAAGTGCCACAGTGGCGGTATTGGAGGGAACTCGGCCACTGTTGGTTGAGATTCAAGCGTTAGTCGTTGAGTCACAGTTGGCTATGCCCAGAAGAGTGGGTCGAGGAATTGAGCTTTCAAGGATTCAACTTCTAGCTGCAGTGTTACAGAAACATGCACGATTACCTCTAGGAAACACAGACATTTTTGTGAATGTGGCTGGTGGTTTTTACATTAAAGAACCAGCAGTTGATTTGGGGGTGGCAGTGGCGATTGCTAGTTCACTAAAGAACAAAAAAATACCCCAAAAAACCATTTTTATCGGTGAGATAGGTCTTTTAGGAGAGATTAGGTCAGTGAGTTTTCTAGACAAACGTATTAAAGAAGCAAAGAGATTGGGGTTTACGCAGATATATTCCCGACAAACGCATGGCCGCGTTAGTGACCTTTTACGGACATTGGGTTTGTAGTAGTGACAAAAAACTGGTGTGAATTTTCTAGATTTCTAAAACGGAGGTTATGATGTGCGCTCACGGGCGTAGCGTTCACGACTAACCTTCACCACTTTCGCTCGATTCATATTATGGCTTTTCGCTAACGGCAGGGTGTGTGCGGGGAATGGCATAGAAATCACATTGTCGATGGTGATTTTATTAATGATCTGGTGTTTGCCGAGAGTTACTAAATCATTGCTAGTATATTGACCACCATATTCTTTTTCGAAAGCTGCGGCGTCGTCTGCACCCATGACGAAACTAATAATACTTCCACAGTTACCAAAAATGGCTTTTTGTACTTCTTCAGGAATTTGAGCCACGTACTGGTTAGCCAGGATTAAACTCAGCCGATATTTACGAGCCTCTGACAAAATTTTATTGAAGGAGTCAGTGGCAAAATTTTGGAACTCATCAACATATAGGTAGAAATCTCGTCGTTTTTCTTCTGGTATGTGCACGCGTCCCATGGCAGCTAATTGAATCTTGGTGATCAACATGGCACCGAGTAGGGTGGCATTATCTTCGCCGAGTTTTCCTTGTGAAAGATTGACTAATAAAATCTTGCCTTCATCCATTAAATCTTCAATACTAAATGAACTTTTATGAGCGTTTACCACGTTACGAATCAGGGGTGACGACACAAATTGGCCGACTTTGTTTAAGATGGAAGCGATGGCTTCAGTTCGCAGCCTCTCTTGCATTTTGTCGTATTCATCGACCCAATATGATTTAAGAATCGGATCATCAAGCTTGTCGACATATTTGGCACGAAACTTTGGATTGACTAGTAAATCGAGAATATCTGACATTCTCGACTCATCACTTTTAAGTAATGTGAGCAGGGCATTGCGTAAAATGTACTCTAAACGAGGACCCCATGAATACCCATATAGCTTCTGAAACACCGAAATGATGCCCGAAGCAATGAGTTCACGATGTTCTACGTTTTTACCCTCAAAAAGGTTAATTTGGACGGTCCGTTCAGGATCCGCAGGATCAAAATAAACGACATCATTAATGCGATGGGAAGGAATGTAATTGAGCAAAGTTTCAACCAAATCACCGTGTGGGTCAATGACACAGAGACCCTCATTATTTTTTAGGTCATTAATTGCCATGTTGGCAAGCAGGGTAGATTTACCAGTTCCTGTCTTTCCAATCACATACGTGTGGCGTCGGCGGTCTGCTCGCCACAAACCATATTTCACATCCTGATTCTTGTAGTTCGCCTGGGCGAAGACGTTAATATCTTTTTTTAGTTCAATTGGCGAGGTTTTAGTGACAATAGGTAGGTTTTCGGGAGGCTCACCAGGCAAAGTTTTTTGCCAGGCAATGTTATGCACCACACTAGTTGCTTCATTGGGGAGGTGATAAAGAGTAGCGGCTTCCTCAAGAGAAAGATGGTAAGCACCTGAGCGTAGGAACTCGCGACCCTTCATTGTTTGCAGAAAATGGTTTTTAAAGATATAAACCTTGCTGAGTATCAGAGCGTTGCCTTCACTCATCGACATTGAGTTGTAGGCAGCAGCGATGGTTTCAATGAGAATGCGACATCTCCTGGTTTCAGGACCTTGAACCGCAATCTTAATACCGACCTTAAGACCTCTTGCTTTGAGTTTTTTCTCGATTAAAGCTTGTTGTGGATGTGAACTGCTTGAAACTGCATTATTTTCACCTAAAGTAAGCACTCCTTTACCATGAATCATCGACCAACCGCCATTTTTCCAGCCTTCGCCATCGTCGGCCACGTTCATCTGGATCATGATTTTGTATCCCGGCTCGGATTTCGACAAAGTCGAGAGCACGGTGATGAGTGGATCCACATCCTTGAAGTCTTGGTAGGTTTTTAGCGGTAAATACTCTTTGCTCTTCAACCTCAAGCTGCCTAGGCATGTGTAGTCATTTTCAATGGCACCAGTTTCTGGTTGAATATGTGCCAAAAAATAGTCCATTGGATCGGCCGTAATCGGGACAACGGTTGCTGAGGGGTAGCTAGCAGCAATGGCCCCCTTGATGTATTCAGAGATTCTCTCAGGAGAGTAGACCACAAAGCGAATGACTTGATTGTGAATATAAATCTCAAAACTAAGATGCTCGTCCTTGTTCAGCCACCACCAGAAAAGATTGTTTCGCAGCTCCGGAATCGTGGCAAATAGCTGCACTGCGGCTTCCGGCGTGTGTTGCGAGTCGCGGCCTGTTTTAAGCTCGTAAATGAGATGTGGGGCAGCCATAGTACCAAAACATACTGTAGAGAAACACCTCTGGCAGTGCAACTAGTATAGCATTATTCACTTGTTCCAAGTTTTCCAGAACAAAGTTTTCGTTGTTGAAAAGTTTTATATTCAATCAATAAATTGTACACAAAAAATCTTATAAGATATGTCAAAATTCATCATAAAAAAACTTATAGGTTGACAAAAAAATTGCAGATAGTTATACTCCAAAATAGGCCTGTCGAATCTAGGACTAGAACCGACAAGCACACCTTAAAAAGTGACTGGAACCTCTATAAAGTTAAGAAAAATAGGGGGGAAACAAAAATCCACCTAATCTATGAATTCTGTTTTTAAGGCAGAACCACAAACGAGGTGGATCGTGAAAGGCATTATCACCGCTGGACTAGCCACGAATGTTAATGTCTTTTCAGATTTAACACATCACTAAGAATGTGAGAGTGTTAATTGAGCCACATACTAGCATGGTCATTTTTGGCAGTAAATCGTATCTTAAAGTAACAAAAAGATATTTACTGTATACTTAAGAATGAAATTAGGGTGTTTTAAGGAGGTCTCGGTCGTTGGGCAGGCTACCGAGCTTCCTTCAAACACCTTTTTTTATTTTTTCAGCCTGGTAGCTATATTTTTTCGTAGGTATACTCATTAAATAAGTATGCAAATTTCACTATTTTTAACCGAATGGAGTTCAGTATTGCTGGGATTGGCGATTATGGTCTGTTTTGGAACCACTTGGTTCTTAATGTCCAAAACCTCCAAATTAATTAAACCTTGGCAATCTCAATTTCTGTTTCAATTGATCGGCATACCTTTATTGATAATAATGTCGTTGTGGCTGCCACTGCCCACAATTTCTACAAGTCAAATCGCAGCAATAATTGGCTTGGGGGTTCTAACCACAGTTTCTTTAGTGCTATTTCTTCGTGCTTTAGAAATTGGTGAGGCGAGTATCGTGACACCAATTACAGACTCATCTGTTTTAATCACCATTGGTTTGAGTGTTTGGCTGTTACATGAGCCACTGAGTGTTCACAAAATTCTTGGAGTGCTTTTGGTTTTTGGTGGTGTGGTGCTACTGGGGAGTGAGTTTGGGAAGAAACGACTGGCCACAAAAGTAAATTTGGCAGCGGGAGTAACACCAGCTTTGCTATCAGCATTGATTTGGGGCGTTGCAGCTGTGGGTGTAGCTGCTGCTGCTCGGAGTTCTCACTGGTTTTTCCCAACTTTTGGAATGCGAATCACGATCACGCTGATTTCACTAGTGGTGTTGTTTTGGCAACGGCAAAAATTCAAAGATATTTTTGCAAACGTACCCTGGAAATTTTTAGTTCCTGCAGCATTTCTCGACGTAATTGCCTTTTCGCTATATAACTTTGGCCTACAAGGTCATGCTGTGGCATATATATTAGTTTTTTCATCAGCTCAGGCGTTGGTGACGGTACTACTGAGCTGGAAGTTCAGCCATGAGAAACTGTCATGGTGGCAAATAATTGGTTTGTTTGCGATTGTCGGTGGATTGATTGCCATTAACGTTTTAAGTTAATGGTTATTCTTAAGTTCTAATCTCCATAACTAATATCCTATAGTATTGCATTTTGTACTGTTTCTTGATATAATTCATGATTACGTTGAGGATATTGTGACTCGTCACATTCTGTTCGCACATATTTATGAAGCTGCAATTACCTATAATTCCCAGCTTTCTCCAGCAACGATTGAGTTTTACTCGATTATTGTTATTGGGGAGTATTGAACTTGCCACGGTCACCGATGCTGGATCGCAGCAAATATCTAGTCATCGTGTTCGCAAACACGCCACAAATAGTTCACTACGTTTTACATCAACCCTGCTTCAATGGTTGGTGGTTGCTGTGGCCGTTGGTCTGCTGTCACTGTGGTGGGGCCCACTCATCTGGTCAAAATTGAAATTTGAAACGAACTTAACAGTTAGTGCTTTTGCTAGTGACTCACTTGCTCACGCATCCCAACTGGTTGCTGGGTGGAGTGGCGATTCGAAAGAGCCAGTAGACTCTAGTGCTAATTTAGTGAGTATTCCGGTGGCTGGACAGTCAGGTCAAAGCGAGTTTGTGGAAGTTCAACAAGAACCACCCACCACTCAAACTTTTGTTGATGCAGACGTCAACGATCGATATTTGCCAGAGAGCAATCCAGATCTGCCAGTTGGTGAATGGTTGGTAATTTCTAAGATTGGGGTACGCTCTCAACTACAATCCACAGTCGACTTTGAAGAGGCTTTGAAAACGGGTCTGTGGAGGGCTCCAAACTTTGGAAAACCAGGAAGCACTCAATTACCAATGATTGTGGCAGGGCACAGATATGGCTGGAAGTGGTGGTGGAAAGATGATTACTGGAAATACAACTCATTTAATCTATTGCCAGAATTGCAGGTGGGAGATCGTGTTGAAGTAATTTCAGATCAACGTAAATGGACCTATGAAATATATTCGATTGGTGAAGGCACGGAAATAACTGATTATCAAGCAGACTTGATTCTTTATACCTGCAAATACTTACAGTCTCCATTGCGGTTTTTCAGATATGCAAAGTTGGTTGTAGAGTAAATTGTTGCTTTGTTTTTATAGGGTGCATTTTAGATCGTGGGCGAGTGAATGGTGACTCACTTTTGACACCGCTTGACTCATCTGACATAATGCAAGTATCTTCATTGAATTTTGTTGTTTATCGATTGTGATTTTTCAATAATTATCTACATTTTTCATCTGCCAATTTGTCAAGTCTGATCGAGTGACTTTATTAATCATACGTAGTACACATTTTTTACAAAAGGAGCTTGTCGCTTTATGACAAGAAAAACAATTTCCAAAGCCGATAAGGCAAAAACAGTAGCAACTATCGAAGAGGTGAGTCCAACCGCAAGCGATGTAAACTTGAGTGAGCCCACTCTTACTGCACCAATTGTGGAGATGACCGATCCAATCGCAATCGATCCTGTAGTCATTACTCAAGTGGCACCAGCCGAGGAGCAACCTCCAATTCCTGAGTTTGATCCAGCAGATCTAGTTGGCAAACCACCAAAAAGTGTTGAAGAGAGTTTTCTAGAATTAAAACCAGATCAGCCAATTGCTCCAACTCCTGTAGCAGTAGCTCCAGCTGTGGCCCCAATCGTTCAAAATCGGTATGATCGTCCAGATTTACGTCCAGTGAGTACTCGCAGTGGCGGCCGCATGGATAGTCGCACTGGTAGTCGAGTAGGTGGTCGTATGGACAGCCGTACCAGCAGTCGTAATGGTGGTTGGACTGACAATCGTTCAGGCAACAGAAATGGTGGCTGGACTGACAATCGTATGGGTGGCATGAATAACATGAATAGAATGCCTGAGCGTCAAATGAATGATGACTATGCATATGAAACAAATGATGCTGACGGTACTACTGAGGTGATTTCAGGAATTCTAGATACCTCAAAAGATGGCCATGGAGTATTACGCGAAGGATTTGGAGACAGTGATCGTGATGCATACATCGCAACTTCTCAGATTCGTCGCTTTAGATTGTTACCTGGTGATGTAGTTAGTGGTCCAGCTCGCAAACCAAAAGAAAATGAACGGTATTGGGGCTTGCTTCAAGTTGACAAGATTAACGACATGACTCCTGAAGAGTTCATGAAAAAGGGCAGAACTACATTTAAGAGTTTGACTCCAGTGTATCCAAACGAACAAATTAAACTTGAGGTTGGTAAAGATCCATTATCATTACGAATCATTGATATGGTGGCTCCTATTGGTAAAGGTCAACGTGGTTTGATTGTGTCTCCTCCCAAAGCTGGTAAAACCACCATGCTCAAAGACATTGCTATGGGCGTGGCTCGCAATAATCCTGAAGTTCACTTGATGGCTGTGTTGGTGGGTGAGCGTCCAGAAGAAGTTACTGACATTCGTCGCCATATTGCTGCTATTACTAATGGGAAAGGCGAGGTGGCTGCAAGTAATTTTGATGAATTAGCCACGGATCAGTGTCGTACTGCAGAGCTGGCGTTAGAGCGTGCGAAGCGTTTAGTAGAGATGGGTCAAGATGTTTTCATTTTGCTTGATTCAATTACTCGTCTAGCTCGTGCATATAACTTGGCTATGCCTACGTCAGGTCGAACTTTGTCTGGAGGATTTGATCCTGCAGCATTGTTCCCCCCAAAGAAGTTTTTTGGCGCAGCCCGCAACTTTGAAACTCCTGGTTCATTGACGATTATTGGTACCGCTCTAGTGGATACTGGTTCTCGAATGGATGATTTGGTGTATGAAGAGTTTAAGGGAACAGGTAACCAAGAAGTTCATCTTGATCGTCACTTAGCAGAGCGCAGAATTTGGCCATCAATTGATGTCCAGAAATCTGGCACTCGTCGCGATGATTTATTGGTTGATTCAGTTACCTATCAATCGATCATTACGCTGCAACGAATGCTTGATATGCTCAATAAAGAAGAGCGAACCATGACTCTGATTGAGCGAATGAAGCGATCTAACTCAAACAAAGACTTTTTAGCTAGCCTAAAAGAGGGATAATTGAAGCACCTACTTGTGATTCGAAAGGGTCATGACGTATTGGTGACTTCATAACACTATGTTAGGAAAATGGCGATTGCCACCAGCTCCGCCGATCTTTGGTGATTTTCGTGAATTCAGTGAATTCCTGCATTTCTATGCCCGCAACCGCGGGTATGGTTGGTTCGTGCAGTTTGAAAAAATCAAAGATGTCTTGGTCGATGTGTTGTATAAAAAGCGCGGCAAATACGCTCGACCATTTTTACATGCTGGCACAATTGCTATTATTTTCTTAATGGTGACATTGGGGCCAAGAATTTTGATTAAAACAGATGAATCTGGTCAACAACTAAGTATGGGTCCAGTGCTAACTACCGCTAATGCTCAAGCCCCTGATTTTTACACTCTGCAAGCTGAGGAGGTGCGACAGTATCGTGGTGGTGAAATTACTACTCATATCGTGAGTGAAGGCGAGACTCTTTCTAGTATCGCTGCTCGATATGGTTTACAGGTTAGCACCATTATGTGGGAGAATAATTTAAGTGCTAAGACAAAACTAAAACCTGGACAAGAAATCCGTATCTTGCCAGTTGATGGTGTTCGCCATAAAGTTAGCCGAGGCGAGACAATTTACTCAATTGGTAAGAAATATGGACTGGACGGCTCTCAAGTACAGGTGGTTGTTGACTATCCCTTTAACGAATTTGTAAATGATGAAACTTTCGGATTGGCAGCAGGGCAATACCTAATGGTCCCAGATGGTGAAATGCCACAGCCAGTTGCAGATGCATTGCCAAAGCCAAGAATTGCCTCCAAGTTAACGCCTGATGCTGGTGCAGTTTCGGCGACAGGGAAGTTCTTGTGGCCAGCTGCAGGTTTGGTGACACAAGGATATCGTTTTTACCACAAAGCCGTTGACATCGCTAATCGTGCTGCTGGACCAGTTTTGGCAGCTGATGCTGGTGTGATTAGAGTTGCTGGCTGGCCAGATAACTCAGGATATGGTAATAGAGTTATTATTGATCACGGTAATGGATTTGTGACCCTTTATGGGCATCTCAGCTTGATTCAGGTGCAGGAAGGGCAACGTGTCGGCCGTGGTGATGTCATTGGTCAAATGGGTAGTACTGGCCGGTCAACTGGAACACATTTGCATTTTGAAATCAGACAGGGTGGGTCGTTATTGGATCCACAAAGCTTTTTTTAACTAGTAGTTATTTTGTGAGAATTGACCAAAGTAGAATTTGGTCGGTTTTGTCGCAGTATTTTCACACTTCATTGAAGTATAATAGGCACATGATTGATTTAGTACGATTACATTTACAAGCAGGCAATGGCGGCAATGGCCGGGTATCCTTTCGTCGAGAGAAATTTGTGCTCAAAGGTGGCCCTGATGGTGGCGATGGTGGAATTGGTGGCACAGTGGTTTTAGTTGGCACGCTCGGCTTGACTACTTTGAGAGCTTTCTCTGGTGTCAAAAAAATCGAGGCTGAGCCTGGTCAAAACGGTGGTGATTGTAAAAAATATGGTGTTAGAGGTGAGGATGTTGAAGTCGCTGTGCCTATTGGCACCGCAGTCTGGCTATTAGCAGAAAATCCAGTCAGTAAACTACGTACCACTCGATATGGAATGAACCAAATGATGGCAAAATCTGAGGTTCACGCCGGGAAATATGTGCTCGAGAAAGAAGGTCGGCCGGTTCCTGGTAGAGAAGGTGCTGAAATCTACCCGGTTGAACCAAAACACTACATGGAATCCTTTGAGCTACGAGAATCAGATGAATTCGACCAGAAGCACTTCATTAAAGATTTCTCTGGTGAGACTGCCGTTAAACTAGTTGAAATAACTGAAGCCGGACAGAGAGTAAAGATTTGTCAGGGTGGCTTTGGTGGTAAAGGGAACTTTCAGTTTAGAAGTTCTACCAATACCACACCGCTTGAGGCTGAGTATGGCGGCTTTGGTGAGCATAAAGAGGTTTATTTGGAGTTGAGACTGCTAGCTGATGTTGGTTTGGTGGGTTTTCCTAACGCTGGAAAAAGTACTTTGCTTTCAAAAATAACTAAAGCGAATCCCAAAGTGGGTGATTATCCATTCACTACGGTTGAGCCCAATTTAGGAGTCCTGAGTGTCAGTCAGTGGGCTGCAGAGGGTTTTGCTTCGACGCACAATAAGTCTCGCAAAGATTTGGTAATCGCTGATATTCCTGGGTTAATTGAGGGTGCGAGTGAGGGCAAAGGTTTGGGATTAGAGTTTTTGAGACATATCGAAAACTGCCAAAAACTGCTCTATGTGCTGAATTTGGATGAGGCTGCGGTGTATGACGAATCGTTGACTGTGGAACAAAAAGCTCAAACTGCTTGGGTGCAATATTCTCAACTTCGGGAAGAATTGCAGCACTATTCGCCAGAAATGATACACAAACCATATATTTTGAGCCTTAATAAGATAGATATTTATAATAAAGAAATCATTGATGCAGTAGTTGATATTTTTAAACAGAAAGATATGGAAATTAAACTGTTTAGTGGTGTGACTGGTGAGGGATTAAAGGAGTTGATCCAAGCAGTGATTGCATAGGTGTTCTGTAGTGATGACGTTTAATTGTTGCCAGTACAGTGTTTCAGAATCTAATTCCAAGTTTTCAAATCACAACATAGCCAATAATTTATTACAATAAAAAACCCGCTGGTTAGGCGGGTTTTACAGTTTCACTGTGTTTTTTTATGGTGCAGCGCTTGGTGATAAGGACTTGAGTGTCTCACTTTGGGTGTCGTTAACGATATCTGCATCAGTTTGCTTGGTATTCTGTTCTGTGACTGAACCAAGGCCACTGGTGCCGGTTTTAGTCAGGTTTAGTAGCGCAGAGTTGGTAGCTTTCTTGCCAGTATCAAGCAAACCACTGTCATTTATTTTTGGCTGAGATTGTGTGCCGGTGGTAGATTTCATTGCTGATTTACTAGCAGCTATGGCAGCATCCAATTCGCCAATTCCCTTAGTGATGATTTTGTATTCATCAGAATCACTCTCCACCAAGGATTGTGATTTTACTAATAAGGTTTTGGCATTTTCAAACTGACCGACTTCTTTGAGAGCGCGACCGAGTTGGAAGTAGCCACCAGCTAGGTCTGGCTTCAACTCAATTGCCTGGTTAAAGAAACGGGCGGCGTCTTCATATTGTGCTTTGTCAAAAAATGTCTGACCTAGATCGATTCGCAGCAATGGGTTACTGGGGTCGGTTTCGATGGCCGAGACCATTGAGTTAACTGCCCATTGGTCAGCTTCTTTAGCTACGCCACTAATATTTCGATAGATTTCCGCTAATGCTACCCAGTTTTGAGTATTGTTGGGATCGAGAATTGTGGCTGCTTTTGCCTCCCTAATCGCTTGACTGATGAGCTGTGTAATTTGAGTACGGTCTGCCTCAGTGAGATCTTTATTATTTGAAAGGGCAATGGCAATCTGTAGGTTGGTAATGGCATATTGGCGTCTGATTGCATCGAGATATGGCATCTCAATGACTGCCAGGCGTTGCTGATCATAAACACCCACAGCATCATTTTTAAAGGCGGCCTTATCTGCCAGGTACATATGACCAAAAGCTTTAAAAGCTCTGAAGGTGGCATAACTTGGAAACGCTAACAGGACGAGCAATAACCAACCAGTAATGATTGGCATGATTTGAGAGGTCGTCTCATGGTGAACCATCGAGCCATCTTCTGCAGTTGTCCTGAGTGCCTGTGTACGTAGTTGAATGACTGAAAACAAGTCATTTTGCGATGACAACCAATACACCATACAAATGGCTTGGATTCCCAACAACACTAAGTTTGCGGGTAAGAATAGCTGTAGTGCTAAGGTGACAATGACGATGATGGCTAATGGCTTATTCTCATTTTTTGTGACCTTGAATAGCTTGACCGCAGTTAGGAGTAACAACACCCAAGTTACGACACCAAAAAGTCCTTGTGTTGCAATTAAGGTCAATGGATAGTTGAGTGCTGAACCGAAGTTGAATTGCCAGTAGTCTTTGCCATTGACCCAAGTTGGTTTAAATCTCGAGTACACATCACTATATCCATCAGTTCCAAAACCGATTAATGCGGAACGGGGAGTGCGAAGTGCATCAATTGCCACTGACCAACTAGCAGATAACTCTGGTAGGGCAATACTCGCTGGTTTCCCTGGCAAAATTGCCCAGACGTTAATGCTGAGTGCCAACAGCAACAATGGAATGCTGACCATATCAATAGTTTTGAGTTGTTTCTGAGTCACGGCGCGACTGATTAGTGCAACCAAAGCGACAACTACTACTTGAACTGCTACGAATGCTGAGCCAGTAATGTTAAACAAAATGGTGTTTGGCAAGTTGAGACCAAAGATCATGTTGAGCAATTTGGTTGGGCCAACGCCAAATAACTGCAGCAAGCTGGTAAGGCCAATAATGCCGCCTGCAATCAGCAGGGTATCTATTAGTTGGTTGGCACGATTTTGCCTAACTGTGTTGGTTTGTGATTCCTTGGCGATGACATTAGCTCCAAAAAACACTACTAGTAGGCTGGCTAATTGAAATCCGCCCAAGCCAAGTAGGTTTTGGACAGGATATTGATTGGTGAAAAATACCGAGACCAATACTGAGACTGAGAAAAGACCAAAAAGCGAAATCAGAGGGGAAGTGGTTATTTCGAATTTTTTCTCTGTAATCAACTTAATTGCATACACTAGTCCCGCAATAAGTGCGGTCACACCCATGACAAATAATTTAGAACTGACAGCTGTGTTGTAGAAAAATGGCGCTATACCAGCAATCACCAAAAATAATGATGTCAGTAATACGGAATGGGTGAGCTTGTCGGAACGTAACATAGGGTGATTTTATTGCTTTTACCTCTCTAATACTCTACTATATTTTTAGGTTTCTGATAAGACTACAGGGAACTTGCTTGCTCGTGAAGCCAAACTTTGCCCAAACTATGTCTACATTAGCCAAGACCCCCTTTTTTAACAGACGTTTTCTTATTCGCGGCTTTGCTGGTTTCACCATGATCGAGGTTCTGATCGTGGTTACTATATTAGCGTTAGTGGGTACGGCCATGTTTGCCGGGCTCAGTTTGCACACTATGAAAGCCAGGGACAGTCGTCGCAAAGCTGACCTAGACAAACTGAGAGTGGCATTTGAGCACTACTACAATGATAACGACTGTTATCCACCTGAAGAAGTTTTTTGGAATGGAGGAGCTGGTCCAGATTCAGCAATATGTAACTTAACTTTGCCAGCATTAACCCCATATTTGGCAAGTGTTCCCTGTGATCCTACAACTGGCATGCCGTATGCATATGTACCACCAGACGGAGGCAGTGTTTGTGATGGGTACCGAGTTTATACCAAATTAGAAAACAGCAATGATAAGTCAATTGAATCTGTGGGCTGCTATAAGACAGCCTGTGGCACTAGTGGTGAGCCGTATACCACTAATAACTATGGCATTGGCATTGGTGCAGCGGTCCCTGAGGACGGCTTTTCTCCAGGCATTGTTGCGGTTCCTTCACGAGCACCAACGGGATACATAGGTTTGTATTCGTGCAGTCCAAATACAGATATTAATGTCAATGGGGGGAATCCCTATTGTAGAGAATATGATGTGCCGGCAGATCATGGGTGTGGAGTTTCATTTGCTACCAATGCGATCTGCACACCGTATTGCTATACTGGAGCACCAATTACTTGTTCTGATTAGGAGTTGCAACCATGGTAATGAAAAAACAGATTTTTAGTTCTCAAGCTGGCTTTACATTGGTTGAACTGCTAATTGTAGTGGTGATTATTGGAATTTTGTCGGTAATTGGACTCAACAGTTTTATTTCAGCACAGCTAAAAGCCAGAGATAGCCAGCGTAAGAGTGATTTGGGAACGATCGCCAAGGCATTGGAAATGTATTACAACGATAAAGGTAGATATCCAGCAGCGACAAATAATCAAATACTTGACATCGATTGGGGCAGTTCAAGTGGCTTTACAGATACTAGCATTACAAATGGTGCAGTTTATTTGACAAAAATGCCTCAAGATCCTGGACAATATCAATATTTTTATGCCACAGATGCGGGTGGTACCTATTTCCAGATTTATGCATTACTTGAGAATACTCGTGACCCATTGGCGACCGTGTATGCAGCGACTGATTGTGGTGGTTCGGCTACGTGTAGCTTTGGTTTGAGTAGTTCTAATACTTCGCCATAATGATATTGAATAAAAAATCTGTGCAGAAAAATGGAAAAAATGATATGAAAAAAATGCGATCAAAGAATGGATTTACTCTAATTGAGCTGTTAGTTGCAATCAGTATCATCGGAGTTTTAGCAGCAATTTTGGTGGTTAATTTGGTTGGTGCTCGTGGACGTGCAAAAGATGCAGCCAAGAAAGAAGGCGTCAATCAACTGCGAACAGCACTGAGATTGTATTATAACGATTTCCAATCATATCCAGCTGGTGTGGCCAAGATTAGTGGCGCATTGTGCTCTAGTGGAGTCTGTAATGCTGGTGAAGAATTTTTCTCAGGCACCACGACATATATGAAAGCATTGCCGACTCACAATTATTATCAAAAAGCTGGCGGAGAAGGATATATTGTTCGAGTACAACTCGACAATCCATCTGATGACTCTATTGCAACTAACTATGATAAATGCTGCGGTTCTGCGGCAAGTGGTTGTCCAGCTGATGCCGCCGCCGCTCTTTCTGGCAAGATATTTGTAATGTGCGAAGATTAACAGAGTTTTTAGTTGCTTTGATTGCGTAAGAAAGATTGACAGCACTGGCAAAAAAAGCATATGCTGATAGTGCATATGTCTGCCAAACGCCGTCTTGTCCACCACACCCCAACAGCTAAATACTCAAAGTCCACACAACGCGGCAGTTCGTCTACTGTAGTGCTGTTATTAGTGCTCGCAGCTGTGATTGGCGTGGTGTTTTTCTTGTTTACTCAAATGAGCAAGTTTCGGAGCGGTCGAAATGAGGGCTTAGTCATGGAGCCAGTTCCAGTTGTTGATGAACAGACTGGTGTCGTGGTGGAAACATCGCCAACAGATGCAAAGAAAAAAGGCATATTAGGTGGTTTGTTTGATAAAAAGCAACCAACTTCTACTCCTGATCCAGTTGTAAAACCAAGTACTATGCCCAGTCCGACGCCAATAGTAAGAGCGCTTCCTAAGGGCGAGCAAACATTTACAATTACTCAAGGCAAGGAAATGAACGGTCCCTTATTTGTTAAGGGGGCGGTAAGTGATTTTGCCACTGCTAAAAACGTCAAGCAAACCGTGAAAGTTTACTTCGATAAATCTCGTTCTGCTCAAAGTATGACCGCCACATTACAAACTGACGCAAAAACCACTCCAATCACAATGACTAAGCAACCAGATCAGGAAGGTTTAGAGGTTTGGATGGGCGAGTGGATGTTGCTCGACACCAATAACGTGAACATGGCTATGAATTTTGAAGCAATCAATCTGTCGGGAAAATCAACTGCAGGCGTGGCTGTAAGGTAATTTATGTATAAAAATTTTTTTTCCATCGTTTTGCTACTCATTGTCTTAGGCATTAGCTTTTCACCAGTTGAAGTGCAGGCTGTGGCTTGTGCTCAATCTGGCACAACTGGCGCTGTGACTCTGACGGGTACTAACTGCACTTTAGCTTCCACGGTCGTTGGCGCAGATGTGGCCGCCAGCTCAACCGATACCACCAACACTGGTTCACTGACGATTCCAGCTGGCACCACGATGACTCTTAATGCAGGCGACACTCTAGTTTTTGGTTCTGGTGGTTTATTGGTTTCCGGTTCAATCACCAAACTTGGCGGTGCGATGCAGAAGGGTGGTATCTGGGTGACTGATGCTGATGGTGACCGATATTATGCAAGTAATACACTGCAGTTTAGTGTAACTCGACCAGGCACAAAAGTGCGATTGGGCTGGGCTCCTACTGTAGATAGTAGTGATGTTTCAGCGTGTCCAGCTGGTCAGACCATGGGCTGTCAATATTGCTTGAATGGAGCGACTGCAAATGTGACAAATGGAACTGATCCATATAGTAATTGCGGCACTACAGCCATTTCTTGTGCGACATTGTGTACCAGAACAAGTTATTCTGGGATGTGTAATGGTGCAGGTGCTTGTGCTACCGTAAATGCGAGTACTCCAGCAAACCAAGTTTGCACTGGGGCAGGAAACTTATCTGTAGCTCAGTGTCAGGCAGGATATAACTGTAACGGAGCAGGGAGATGTTGCTACACTGATATTTACGGAGAACACTGCGTTTGGTAGGTGTATCTTTTTGAATTAAAAATCAGCCGACTCGAAAGAGTCGGCTTTTTTCGTAGTTAATCTCATTAATTGGATAGTGTGCTGGCTTTATAAACATTCGTGGAATCATTTACTGACTCAGCTTTGATTGTTGAGTATTATTTTGTAGTGTGGCTGTTTTGACGGCAACCGCACAATTTAAATCAAGTGATTGAGTTAGTCTGGCAATCAGAATAGTACGATTCAGTTGGAAGTGCTGTCATGTCGCATACATTGGGCGCATGTCTGACGATTTTCACCTAATAAACCAATCAATAATTGCTGTACTTGTCAGGTAGGCAATCTCTTCAGCTAGTTGACTATCCACCAGTTAAACTCGAGGTCTGTGGCGATTTGAGTATCTACACCGACACGGAATTCACCCTCTTTAGTAGCGGTGCCTGGATCTTCAGGTGTTTGAGCTTTGACATAGAGAACTTGGTTGTTTGACGAGCTCAGTGGAGTGACGTAGATCAGGGTATTACTGTGAATTTGTTCTGATTTGATGATGATTTCAGTCTGACCGGCAGTTAATCGGGCTCTGCCTGCAGATTGTGAAGAGTTGAGTGTGCCTGAACCAGTGGCTGAGATATTCTCAGAGTTAACTGAGAGACTGGCAAATTTTGCTTTGCCATCTGCTGAAATGGTGGCTACTGGAGTGCCAAGCTCGTCGACAATCTCAAATCGAGAGCGGGTAATCTCGCCACTTTGAGCATCTTGGTCGGATACTTTTACTTGTAGGGCTTGATTGCTGTTGAGTGGTTTGATGGTGTTACTAGCGAGAGTTCCTTTGGTGTTGAAGTTGCCATCTGAGTTGACCTCTCCGCTAATTTGTAAATCTTTACCACCATTAATGTTGCCAGATACCCAGAGTTCACCGTTAACTTCAACTTTGCCGCCTTCAACGATCTTTAAAATGCCACCCATCAAGGCTAGGGTGCCTTTACCAGCAGGTTGGATGCTGAAAGTAGTATCCACGGTCATGTTTTCTGGTTGGTAGGCGATGGCGTCTTGACTAATAACAAGTCCGTTACCGATGACAAGGGTTTTGCCGATACCGAGATTGCCAGCGATGAAGCCGTTGCCACTGAGTTCGAAATAATTTTTGACGAACAAGGCAGATGGAGTAATAACCACGTCACTGTCTGACAGATTGAGTTCGGCTAAGGTTTGCTTGAGGTCAGCTGCTTGCGATGCGCCTTGAGGCAAACCGAGGTCGATTGGAAGATTATCTTGGTTAAGGAGGTTGGCGAGTAACGATGGCTGGCGGAAAGTTTGAGCTACTTTGGCATCAAAATCAGCAATGTTGTCGGCGTAGAGCATGCCACTGACGGTGGCGATAGTTAGTTCGGCGGTGTTGGCTTTGACAGTCTCGAGTTGAGCCAACTTTGCTTCAATGTAAGCTAATCGACCGGTGGCAATTGATGCTGTGCCAGTGATCGTTAAATCAGTGGCAGTGATTGAACCAGAGATGGTGGCGTTTTGGGCGACAGTCAAAGTTTCACTACTCAGCTCGCCAAGTGCAGTTTTACCTTGAACATTCAGGTTGCCGCTGATAGTGGCTTCTTGTGCGAGTAGCTTACCCAGTCTCGAAGTGTTTGCCTCAAGATTCTTGGTTGAGGTATTTTCAACAGTGAGTGTTCCACTAACAGTCGCATTAGTAGCGGTGATGTCTTCGGCAGTCAAACTCTTGGTGGTAATAAATCCGGCGCGCAATTTGCCAATTACAGCTTCTGTATAGGCTGTAAAGCGATTAATGAGATTGCTGTTGGCGTCGCCAAGTGTCACTGTGGCCGTGTTCATATCTGTATTGATTGCAACCGCTCCAAGGTCGGTAAGGCTAAAATCAACCGCGGTTTCGATAGAGGCGAGCAATTCTGCATCAGTGACATTAGTGGCATTTGCTGGAGTGTTATTGAGCAGATATTCAGCGGGATACAGTCCCATACTGTCGAGTTGATCATCACTCACATGACCATGTTCTGCCTGGTCGAAGCGAGGAGCAGTTAGGCGATATGAAATCTCAGCGGGGGCGGTGCCAAAGAAAATCAGCTGTCTGCGAGCTAGGTCTTTTTTGTAAAATACTCGAGCATCGTGGTTTGAAGACACCAACACCTGAAGGTTACTCATATTTGCATCGAGGTCGATAACTCGACTGTAGAGCCACAGTGGCGAACCCTCAGTGAGGTTGTCAAAATCAATTACATATTTATAGAGTTTTGGTGTCCCAGTGGCTGTGAGTTGAGCACTTTGGGCAATTTCCTCATTCACACCAATCATACTTGGAGCGTACGTAGCGTAGCGGGTGCCATTAATCCAGTAAGGAGGATCGATGGTGTTGGCTGTGATTTTATCGGCACTGATGGTACCTGCAGCACCGGTGGTAATACTAATGCTTCCAGATGCGGGATTAATCGATTCACCAGTATTCATTTCGATACTACCAGCAATTTTGAGGGCGATGCCAGCATTGCCTGGCTCGAGGTAATATGACGTTGCGTCAATATCGTAGAAGCGTTTTACATATAGATATTTGCTAGTGTTAACATACATGAGCTGTGTCGCCCCGTTGTAGATATCGAGACGGTTGGTTGCACCTGGGGTGGCTGTGCCCAAGCCAACTCGACCATCATTGGCTATAAAAAGTCTTGTATTCCAAGCAACAGGGTTGACTCCGCCAACAGCTGTATCGACTTGCCAAGTACCGCTATATTCTTGAGTTTTTACAGCTTGGCCACCATATCCTGCACCAGCTACATAATTCCATTGTGTACCGGTCCAAGTGGCATTCTGAGTCCAATATCCGTAGTAGCCACTGGTAAATCCAAAGTGATTGTATTGAGTGGCATCAGCGTCATGTCCCATTGCAATATCAGTTTGAGCGTCTTGCAGATTTAATGCTGAGGTGGTGGTTGTAGTGCCGACTGAGAGGTTGCCGCCTGTTGTAAGCCTCATGGTTTCAGTGAAAGCACCTGTGCCATCCATAGCACTGGTGGTGCCCCATAGTTTTGGGGCTCCTGCGGCAGTTTTTGCATATACCTCTCGCAAAGAGGCATCAGATCCATACCCAAAATATCCCCAATTTCCGGTGTCAACTGTGGTGCCCCCATATACAACCAAACGTGCTTGAGTATATGGACTAGTGTCTGCAGCTGCATTGTTGCGAATTAATCCACCAGCACCTGATGTGGTAGTCTGTGTGCCACCCATAGGGCCAACATCTAATTTGTAGTTTGGTGCAGCGGTACCAATGCCAACGTTACCATTTGCTAGGATACGCATTCTTTCTGTGCCTGAACCAGCATAATTATCATTAGTCACAAAATACAGTCCACCTCCTAGAGTTGTGTTCATAAATGAGCCAATTTTAGAGACTGTTCTAGCGGTATTATCCATAAATACCAGATCGGCATACACATAACTTGGACTTACCCCATCCGCAGTGGTCTGGATTGCCAAACCACCATTAGCTACTCCTGGTCCAGTTCCAGCTGATTTTACTTGGAGTTTATTTACAGGTGTTGTTCCTATACCAACATTGCCGGTTCCATATCCTCCGTTATTTATGAGTAAATTACCCGTACCTTTTGATTGAATATGTAAAACTTCATTTGCATTTGAGCCGGCTTGGTAAATACCATGGTATCCAAAGCCAATGCCTTGCGTTCCATTATCATGGCGGAATTCCACGTTTCCTGCAGCGTAGCCCGCCTCTCCAGTTCCCATTGCCGCCGTAAGATATAAAGAAGGTGCGGCTGCATGAGTGCCTGATCTGGCTGCTCCAGCGAGGATGTCAAGTTTTGCTATTGGAGCGGCAATACCAACACCCACATTACCTACTGCATCAACCACAAATGGTGTTGAATCAGTATAGGTTCCGTCATCATTTACGCGCAGTGCATAGGCAGTAGCACCAGTTTGTCCAGTACTTACATTGAGCGCAGTGCCATTGCCAGCTCCAGCACCAATAATACCAACTTTGAGTCCAGAGCCATTAATATTTGCACTGGTACTAGTTAGATATTCAAATGAACCAAGTGTCCCCGTCCAAGATGTTCCTGGATTGCCTGAGGCATCAACATTCAACAAATTGCCAGTGGTTAGTCCAACAGAAGTAGAGGTGAGATTAATACCTTGACCACTCGTTAAACCATTCACTTCAAGATTCATGAAGTTACCTGTAGTGAGTGAAGTTGATTGCAGGTCAAGAACACCAGTAGTATTAATACCAGCACCAAGTGTGGTGGCAGTGTTGTTGGTGAGAAGTAGGGTCGCTGCAGTGTTAGAGGTGCTATTTAAGTCAAGTCTTCCGGCAGGAGCAACCACTCCAACTCCAATATTTCCATTACCATCAATTACCACTGAGGTAGCGTCAGTTGTGCCACCAATTCGAGCAGCAAGTAGAGCAGCGGTTTGTTGAGTGGCAGTTAGCACAGTAGTTGCCGATGAAGTAGCAGCAACTACATCGTTTAGGGTTGCAGGATAAATGACGTTTTGAGCAGATTTGAGCCATAATCCAACACCTAGCGCTGCTGGTGAACTCCAGGTAGGTAATGCCGCACCAGAACTGGTCAGCAAGTAGCCGGATGTTCCCGCATCACCATTGAGTCGCAGTGCTCCAGTGAAGTTAATATCTCCTCCAGCTACATCAAGTCGGTATGCGGGGTTAGTGACCCCAATACCTACATTGCCACCTGCCTCTATACGCATTTTTTCACTATAAGCCAGCACACTGGTGGTGGAAAATACCAAGTCGGTGTCGAGCGTTGCCGCATTGTGAGTTGCAGATGCTAGCGCCTGGATCGCTGCGGTTTGGGTGCCTGGAGCTGTTAAGTTGGTGTCATTGCTGACAAATACCATGCCACCTACTACTTCACCAGCAGTAATTGCGGAGAGATTACTGCGTAAAGCCAGTTGATTCTCTGTATCAATAGTGCTGGCGATGGTGAGTTTGTGTGAAGGGGTGGTATTACGAATACCTACGTTTCCAGTGGCATTCATTCTCATCACTTCGGTCATAGTGACGCCGGTTGTTGTGGAGAATGCAAGTTCGGTCGCAAACTCTGCTGCAGTATGTGTGGCTGTGGCGATAGCTTGGATTCTGGCGGTTACTGAACCAGGAGCCGCATTGGTGGTGTCATCACTTGAAAAGTCTATGCCGCCTAGTACGTTGTTATTGACGATGGCTGCTCTGGAACTTCGCAGTAGTATCTGACTGCCTGTTACGTTGGGATTGGTGATGGTCAACTTAGCGGTTGCAGTTGTGTTTCCAATACCCACATTGCCCGTACCACCAGGGTTAAGTAGTAAGTCTTGGTTGGCGGCAGTGGTAATTTGAGCATCAGCTGCTCCGGTGAAGGCGATATTAGCGCCGATGCCTGATAGTGTGAGCGCATTGCCAACAGCATTTGCCGACAGGGTAGTGAAAGCACCAGTATTTGGAGTGGTGCTACCAATAGTTCCTGGAGCTTCCCAGGTAGCGCCTTGCAAACTTGAAGCGTTAATAGTTCCAGCCGCGCTATAAGTGAGCGAAGCACCAGTGCTGACAACCATGGCTGCCTGAATGTTAGTACCAGAAGTAATATCAGTGAATGAAATGGTGGTGCCGGCTGGCATAGTACTACTCCATGAGGGTTCAACACCTGCGCCACCTGAGACTAAAATTTGTCCTATAGTGCCTGGACCTGCAGCAATTGGGGCAAGACCTGTAGTTGCATTGCCAATTAATAATGTGTCGGTGGCTAGTGCAGCTCGCTCACCAATTGAACCTCCGCTACTGACGATGACTCGACCATTTGTCAGTGCGGTACTTGAGTTAGTGCCACCATTGGCGATAGGCAGTATGCCGCTAACTGCAGTGGTTAGATTGACTTTTCCCCAGGCAGGAGCGACACCAATTCCGCCTGATAACAGTACATTGCCAGTTGCAACATCAGCTAGTTTATTGAGCGTGGTGGTGGTATCGGCATAGAGCATGTCGCCAACTGCATAGGTGCCAAATCCAGTACCACCTCTAGTGGCTGCAAGTTGACCAGTCCAACCAAGTGTCCAAGTGCGGTCGGCGGTGAAATCTTGTGCCACTCCAGAGTTGGTGATTGTGACATTACCACTACCTTCTTGAGTCATAGTGAGCGCACGGTCTGCTCTGACTGCTTCAGTTGCGGCATTGGCCTGTGATCCGAGAATGATATTGCCGCCATTAATAGTTGCGTCTGTGCCTGCTCGGCCAATTGTGGTGCTGGTGGAATTTGTGCCTCCAAGTGTCACGGCACCAGTACCGTCTAGACTGAGTCCTGCAGAGGCGGTGATGGTGCTGCCAGAGCCATTGGTGAATGCAATGTTTCCGGTAGCACCGACGGTCATATAACTAGTAGTTCCTCCCAAACGAGCTGCGAGTAGTGAAGCATTCTGTTGAGTTGCAGTGAGTACGGTAGTGGCAGAGGAAGTAGCCGCAATGCCATCATTGACTGTGGTTGGGTAGACAATTCCCTGGGCAGATCGTGTCCAATAGTTAGTGAAAATACTACTTGGGTTTGTCCAGGTGGGTGCACCTGCGCCAGTGCTTTGTAGTAAGTATCCTGAGGTACCTGATGCCAATGAGTCATATGTAGTGGTACCAGTTGAATACACTATTTCGCCTGCACCAACTGCCGTCATGTTTCCACCTAAACCGCCTCGAGTGACGCTAACATATTGTTCAGCTCCTAAGGTATTTGCATCAGTCCAATATGCGCTATATCCGGTAGTGCCTGTGCCATCAATTAGACTTGAACCCCAAACTCGACTGTCAATAGTGCGAGTTTGTAATAGACCAGTGCTGGCGGTGATTACGGTGTCAGTTGAGCCAGCTCCCATACCTGAAAAAGTAATATCTCCAGAAGAAGTAATTCCAGTAGCTGCTGCGATAGCACCAGCAGAATTAACTTGAAACTCACTGTTGGGACCAACTGCAAATTTAGCACCTGGTGTAATATCACCGACACCCAGCTGACCATTCCCATCGATTACCACTGAAGTTGCATTTGTAGTGCCTCCAATTCGAGCAGCTAATAATGAAGCAGTTTGCTGAGTAGCAGTCAGTACTGTGGTGGCTGAGGAAGTAGCTGCAACTACATCATTGAGTGTGGAAGGTGAAACTACACCCTGAGCTGATCTTGTCCAGTAGTTGTCTACTATCGCAGATGGATTTACCCAACTCGGTGCTGCAGCGCCATTGCTCTGCAAAACATATCCTGATGTCCCAGAGGCTAGGGTGTCGTAGGCAGCAGTACCTGTTGAATAAAGTAGTTCGCCTATTCCAGCAGCGGTAACATCAGCGCCAAGTCCACCTCTGGTGACACTTACATACTGTTCTGCGGCCAGGGTGTTGGCATCGGTCCAGTAGGCGTTGTAATTAGTCGTACCCACACCATCGGTCAGGCCAGAGCCCCAAACGCGACTATCGATAGCACGTTTTTCAAGTAAGCCAGTGTTTTCGGTCACCACGCTGTCAGTAGCTCCGGCACTCAAACCTGAGAAAGTAATATTGCCTGAAGAGGTAATGCCAGTAGCTGCTGCGATTGAGCCAGATGAATTAACTTGAAATTGACTGGTAGCACCAACAGTAAATTTATTATTTGGCGTTGCGTCGCCAATACCCATGTTTCCAGAGACGTCAATCAAGACCTGATCTGTACCACCGGTGACAAATGAAATCTCATCTGCGTTTGGATTGTAGAGACCTGTATTGGAGTCTGTAGCAAATGAGAAACTTGGTGTGGCAACTCCGCCGCTTGCAGCTTGCACTAATCTTCCGGAGGTGATTACGGTAGTGCCGCTAATGCTAATAGCTCCAGATGTGAGATTGAGGTTGTCGCCAGAGGCGAGAGAAAGTGTGTCGGCAGCTGACCTAAATAACTCGACATCGGTACCAAAACTAATTCCGCCTGCGGCAGTGGTATGGACATTTAATTCCACTGCGTGTGTTGGCGTCGTACCCACACCCAATTGGCCACTGCCATTAATGACTACAGAAGTGGCATTGGTAGTGCCGCCTAAACGAGCTGCAAGCAAAGCTGGAGTTAGTTGTGTAGCAGTGAGTACGGTTGTGGCGGAAGAGGTGGCGGCAACTCCATCATTAACAGTCGTGGGATACAGAATGCCTTCTGCCGAACGAGTCCAGTTTTGAATGACCAACGAATTAACATCCACCCAGCTTGGAGCAGCAGCAGCGTTACTGCGTAGCACATATCCAGATGTGCCGGCTGCGAGCGTGTCATAAGTTGTCGCGGTTGCCGAGTAGAGTAATTCACCAGCTCCAGCAGCAGTGACATCAGCTCCAAGTCCGCCTCTAGTTACATTTATAAATTGCTCAGAACCCAGAGTATTTGCATCGAGCCAATATGCATTGTAGTTTGTGGTGCCAACGCCATCAGTAAGTCCAGAACCCCAAACACGACTGTCAATTGTTCGTTCCTCCAGTAAGCCAGCATTGAGTGTCACAACACTATTAGTAGCACCAGTATTGATTCCTGAGAAAGTAATATTGCCTGAAGAGGTAATGCCAGTAGCAGCTGCAATTGCTCCAGCAGCGTTAACTTGAAACTCACTATTTGGGCCAACCGCAAACTTTGCACCTGGAGTAACATCTCCAACGCCCAACTGACCATTTCCATCAATGACTACTGAGGTTGCTGCGGTAGTTCCTCCAATTCTAGCTGCGAGCAGTGAAACATTTTGCTGGGTCGCAGTTAAGACTGTAGTTGCTGATGAAGTGGCTGCAATACCATCATTTAGAGCTTCGGGGAAAAGTATGCCTTCAGCACTCCGTGTCCAGTAATTTGTACCAACCAATGTGGCATCTGTCCAAGTTGGGGCACCCGCACCACCACTGGTTAAAACAAATCCCGATGTTCCAGCTGCCAAGGTGTCATATGCGGTGGTGCTAGTTGAGTAAATAATTTCCCCAGCACCTGCTGCCGTTATATCTCCACCCAAACCGCCTCGAGTAACATTCACATATTGCTCAGCTCCTAAGGTATTTGCATCAGTCCAGTACGCGTTGTAACCAGTTGTGCCAGTACCATCAATAAGTGCAGAACCCCAAACTCGGCTATCAATGGCGCGTTTTTCAAGAAGTCCTGAACTTTCAGTTATGACACTATCTGACGTACCACTGAGGAGTCCAGAGAATGTGATGTTTCCTGATGAGCTTATTCCAGTAGCTGCTGCGATTGCACCTGTGCCACTAACTTGAAATTGATTGGTTGCGCCTACAGTAAATTTGTTATTTGGAGCAAGGTTGCCAACGCCCAACAGACCATTGCCATCAATCACCACCGATGTCCCGGCAGTGGTTCCACCGAGTCTGGCTGCCAACAGTGTTGAATCTTGCTGCGTGGCAGTCAATACGGTGGTTGCACTTGAGGTTGCTGCAACTACGTCATTGAGTGTTGCAGGGGAGACAACACCTTCTGTAGAGCGTGTCCAATAGTTATTAATTAGTGAGTTTACATCTGCCCATGACGGAGCGCCGGCTCCATTACTTGAGAGCACAAATCCCGCTGTTCCTGCTGCGAGTGTGTCATAGGTAGTTGCTGCTGTTGAATAGAGTAGTTCTCCTGCTCCTGCGGCAGTGACATCGGCACCCAAACCTCCTCGAGTAACATTCACATATTGTTCAGCGGCTAAGGTATTGGTGTCAGTCCAGTAGGCGTTATAGCCTGTACTTCCAGTTCCATCAATGAGAGAGCTGCCCCAAACTCGATTATCAATTACTCTTGAACCTAATAATCCCGAGCTTTCAGTTATCACGCTGTCAGTAGTGCCAGGATTGAGTCCACTAAAGGTAATATCACCACTTGAAGTAATTCCAGTTGCGGCAGCGATGTTGCCTGCTGTATTTACTTGAAATTCATTAGCAGCCCCAACTGTAAACTTACTGCTTGGTGCCACGTTGCCAATACCAACATTACCATTACCATCGACGACCATAACTGTGCCATTAGTAGTTCCACCAATCCGAGCAGCGAGTAAGGCTGAAGTTTGTTGAGTTGCAGTTAATACTGTTGTTGCTGAAGAAGTGGCTGCAATTACATCATTTGTTACTCTAGGAAAAATGACACCTTCACTGGTTTTATCCCAGTGATTGGTGACTATTGTATTTACATCAACCCAACTCGGAGCAGATGCACCAGTGCTCTGCAATACAAATCCCGCTGTTCCTGCTGCGAGTGTGTCATAGGTAGTTGCTGCTGTTGAATAGAGTAGTTCTCCTGCCCCTACTGCGGTAACATCACCACCCAAACCACCTCGAGTGACACTCACATATTGTTCTGCAGCTAAGGTATTAGCATCACTCCAGTAAGTGTTGTAGCCAGTTGTCCCTGAGCCATCTACCAGGCTTGAACCCCAGACTCGATTATCTATTGCACGTTTTTCAAGCAGGCCAGCATTTTCTGTGACCACACTATCAGTAGCGCCAGCAAGCAATCCAGAGAAAGTGATGTTTCCAGACGAAGTAATGCCAGTAGCCGCTGCGATGTTACCAGCAGCGTTAACTTGAAATTGACTGCTTGGTCCGACAGATAATTTGGCGGCAGGAGCGACATTACCAATTCCCATGTTGCCATTGCCATCAATCACCACAGATGTGGCATCGGTGATACCGCCAATCCGAGCTGCTAGTAGTGCAGCAGTTTGTTGAGTCGCAGTTAAAACTGTAGTCGCTGAAGATGTGGCAGCCACCACATCGTTAGCGGTGGTTGGATATAAAACACCCTCTGCAGATCGAGTCCAGTTCTGGATGACTAAAGTGTTGACATCAACCCAAGTTGGAGTGGCGCTGCCATTACTTTTCAGTACTTCTCCTGAACTACCCACAGCTGTAAAAGCATAGGCAGTGCCGCTACCGTAGGCCACACCTCCTAGTGTGGGAGTAGCGGTGCTGTTTGTGCCACCATTCAATATTGGCAAAATCCCAGTGACATCAGTGGTTAGATCAATTGCAGCAGACACCAAGTCTTTGTTTGCATTAGTTTTAACTGGCATGCTGGCAGTCAAACCACCAATTCTGGCTGTTCCTGATCCGCCAATCTCGAGTGCTTGAGCTGGGGCGGTAACACCATTAATGCCGACTCGACCAGAGCTACCTTCTACAAACAAGCCCACTAAACTGGAATTAGTAAGTATCTGAGTGTCAATGTCTGTGCCATCACCGACTGTCACCAGGTTCTGACCTGCTAAAGCATCTAAAGTGAGTACATTTTTTCCACCTGCAGTGAGGCCGACCACATCTGGAGTGAACTGTAGATAAGTGTCGGTGTCTCCCTCGTGACGAAGATATTGAGCAATATCGGTGTACGTATTGTTGAAGGTCTGAAGTCCGGTCCAAGTGTTGTTGTTTCCGAGATTGAGTGAGGCAATTACTGATCCTGTGGTTGGGGTGATGGTTAGTGTGCCATCAATATTTGATACTGAGGTAACAACTCCTGTAGTGTCGATGAAATCACTCCAGGTGAGTCCATCATGAGAAAACTGCATTTTGTTGGTGCTGGTGTTATAACGAAAACCTGAGTTGTCACTGGTGCCATTATCGAAGTAGATATATCTGGTGGCATCAGAAACTCCGAGCTGGATGCTGTCTGAAACAGTCAGTTTTTGCTCAGGAACATCCGTACCAATACCGAAGTCACCTCCAGCGTTTATTACACCAAGGTTAGCACCAGCACTATTTTGCCAACGCATAATATCAGCTGTGGCAGTTGGCCCAGCTCTCAAGGTCAGGGCAGTGCCACCTGCATATGTGGCACTGAGTGTGGCACCTGGTGCCTCAATATAGTCTCGAGAGACTAATGAACCGCCTGTACCAGCGATTCCGGCGTCAAAGATGATATTACGACCAGCATTGACCGTTATGTCGGTGTCTGAACCGGTAGGAGTTTGAATGGTAAATGCCTTACCTTCTAGAGTAAATGAGTCGCCAGTTGCCTTAATTTTTGGTGTTGAGTTGCCCAGAACCACCTCACCAGTGTTATTCATGATTAAAACTGTGTTCTCAACAGCACTTGCTGATGCAGGGAAACCCTGGAGTGTTTCAGAATTGAGGGCATAGGCGACTGTACGTATTGGTTGACGGGGAGTTAAGGTCTCAGCTCCAATCGTGACCTGCAACCAAACATTGCTGTTTTCAGTGAAGACACTATCTGCAATCTCAGCTCCACAGTCATCGAGATCACTGCCAGCACCCGCACCTGCACCCAGGTTAGCATTAAAGATACCGTCGACATCCGGATCTACCGTACAAGCATTTGAGTCCCAAAGTTGGGTGCCTCCTGTGATGTCGTTAAATAGTCGAAATCTCATCGCTGTACCGGCAACGATTGGAGTGTCTGCCTGGTCAGTTAACCGACCCTGAAATGACAACATCCTGCGTGGTCTGGTAAGAGTGGTTGGAAAGGCAAGTGAGATGTCGGCTTCTTTAAACTGTCTGAAACTAAAATAGCCAAGCCCAAGTATAAACAAAACCATGAGCCCCAGGTTTAAATAGGGAATCAGGGTGCCAATTCTGCCAAATGGCTGTGAACCGGCTGCAAAAGGCAGCTCGATGTCAGCTTGTCGACTGCCAGCTTTTGTTTTTTGTTTGAGTGCAGAACTGGGACGTAGCTCAATCAAATCAAACAGTTCTTGTTCATTTGCTGTGCTGAGTCCAGATGGCATATCTGGATTTCCCAGTAGTTTGCCTCGTTTGGCCCAGAGTGAGAATTGAGCAATGCTAATCAGTTTTCTTTTGATGGTGGCAAGTGCTAATTGTTTCGCCTTTTGGCTCTCGATGAAGGCCTGGAGTTTGGGTTTTGTTAAGATAATCTCAAGATTATCATTTTCTGAAAAGTCGCAAAATTGCTTGATATCACTTTTATAATTGCGAATGGTAGCTGGTGAGCAGTTATTATGTTTGAGTGCTAAAAGGTACTTTTCTAATGCTTCGTTAGCCTGGACGTCAGCATTCGTGAATAGTTCGGTATTTGATTTTGCAGCAACACTGGTTTCGGTTGCTGTAGTTGGCAAGATTGTTGTATCTGGCGGTAAGTTTTTTGCAATTTCCCGCTCCAGCTCCACCGCTTCTGAGGCTATCGAGCTAATTTGTGACAGATACGAGCTAAGAAGCTGATTTTGGGGCTGACTGCTGGGCCTACTTGGCTTTTTAGCGGTGTGATCTTGATTTGGGATCAAGTGGTTTGGTGTTTTTGGGTTGTCTTTTGAGATTTCCGTTGCGTGCAGAGAGGTGTGTTCTGAGTGATGGTGGCGTCCTGCTGTCTTTTTTTCTGATTTATGCCACGCCAATTTTTTCCACAGCTTGGCAGAGTTGACAGAAAAGCTGGTGATGGGATTGATTCTGGCAGGCATTCCGTGATGTGAGAAAAAAGCTGTCTAATCCAGAGGTTAGACGGTATTTTTACTCACGATAACTAGTGTAGAAAATCTCAAGAGAACAGACAAGCAGGTCTGGTTTTATATACGCGCGCGCACACGCGTATGTCTGGGACTACTTGGCATTTTTGGGTACCGAAGTAGCTTCATTTCACGAATTTACATTTGTTACAAAAGATATCAAACAACCGAAGTGGTGGAGACCATACTAGTGATTATCTTATTTTTTGACGAGTTTATTAACAAAACAAACAATTGTGTATATACTTAAATTTACTGTATTATGTGAAGACAAATATAATGTTTCGGGCAATAATCGTATTAAATAAGTAATCATTTGATTAATGGTGGTGCTTCTTACTCGAGTAAAAATGCTAAAAACACTCAGTTTATTTCGTACACTAGAATTCAGAAGTAGTTTGTCCTTACAGTCGTTGATATCATCTGATAGCTTCGGGACACTACTTTGCAGAAAAAATGCATCTTTGACTCACAAAATTTTTGAGTTTGAACCTTTGATATTTGTTGCAAGTTACAGATAGATTACAAATGGAGCAGATAGTATGAAAGAAAACACGAAACGACTTCTGGTGTGGCTGTATCCTGCTCTAGATCAGCCAAGATTTGTTAAAAAAACCGAAACAATTTGGTTGTTGGAGAATATTTCTGACTCCGGATTTCAATCATTGCTCTATCTAATGGAGAAAAAAAGCTACATTGAGTCTCAGCTAATCAATGGAACTCGACAGTACAGCCTGACTCAGTACGGGAAGAAGTCAATAGAAGCCGAATTTCCGGCACTTTCTAATGAACGCTGGCATTGGCAAGGTGAGTGGACCACTATTGTCTGTTTATCGGCACCTACATCTGATAAGAACTTTAGATATCTGAGAGAACTGATGGTAAGTCACTACTTGATAGGGTTAACTAGGGCAGTTTTTTTGTACCCTGGTGTGCTGTTGCCACCCAGCCTGCAGAGTGCACTGGAAACACTGTATCCAAATGCGGTGGCTGTGCTTGAAACTCCAAAATGGCTCTGGGGCGACGAACGTACTGTTATAGGACAAAAAACACAGCTCTATGCCCACATGAGTGTTTACTCTGGTATTAGCACTGAGATTGATCGACTGACAACGCATTTTGAAAGCACAAAAAACTCTGAAGATCAACCTAAAATAGAGATTACTTCGCTTTTCAATCGGTACTACTCAACATTGCAGAGTGACTATGGCCTGGGAAAGAGGTACTTTCCTCAAGTTGACTTTGCAAGAGAGCTGTTGGCACGACTACAGTTATTTGGATGATACGGTTTTGATTTGGTGCATATTTGATTGTTGCGGTCTCTCTTTGGTCTCTCACTTGAGAGAAACCGAAGCATTCGTAAATAATTTGGGTCATATAATACTTTGACCAGTTTACATGTTAAAACATCAAGAGCAATTATGTGTTTCGGGTGGGCATATATTCGATAAATCTAATACCAATAAAGCATATTTAGATACACTTATACTCAATTGAGTTGAGTTGCGGTAATTAATATTCCAGATCACGCAGGAATAATTCTGGAATACTGCGGTAATATGTTAAAGAGTCAATATTGTGTTCAATTCGGTAGTCATTCGGTACAATAAGATACTATTTGACATATTTACCTGTGAGTACTGAATTTGTCATATTTTCGATGGCTCAACTTGTTCATGGTGGGGTGATTTTATCGAATGCAGTCACTGTGTCATTTTTTGACTCTTGGCTGTATATATTGGCAGTACTAAGTCAACACAACTATAGGTTCTTATTGCACCATATTTTTTAATTCATTTTCGACTGTTGGTTTTTTGAGTGACAAATACTTCGTGCAAATGCAACAAAGCCGATTTTAACCGTAGACTGATCTAGTCACTTGAGTAATAAATTGAAGATTATCTTGCAGCCTTGATGTGATTAGTTTGACTGCAATTTATAGGTACGAGCAACTTATTGAAATTGTTTTTATAGTTTGCAGCAACTGGTTTGGGGCTGTGTCTCGCTCATGCTAAATAGCTGAGCTGAAGGACTGCTGCCAATACTTAGTTTACTGGCACCTAGTAAGTGTCGTTTGTGCACTGGGTGCATGCCATCTTTGTGGCATGTAACTAAATACTGTTGATCCTTTTTGGCCGTGCGACTTAGTGTGGGGTCGGTGAGTCTAAAGCGAGCGAAGCCATGCTTATCGGTTTTTCCGATCCAAATAGTAGTGGGGTCGTAAATTGGCCGGCAGAGTATCAGGCCTGCTGAAATTGGTTTTTGCTGTTCATCAATCAGTTGCACCGAGAAGTTCTTAACTTGAAGCATTCTGCCGATTCGAGCACCAGCGAGGACCACATAGTAGAGAACTACTAAGGTATTAGGTAGCGTGCTGTAAAACACTAAAACCAAAAATGTCAGTACAAGTTGGTGGAAAAACAGCAGGGGGGGCAGCAAATTTGCTCTAGCCAGGGTGTTTAGAATTTTATCGCTGAGAGTCTCAGCTCGAGTTGTGACTGGTACTATCCAAAATGGAGCTGGTTTTTGGTGTGTAAAGCTGACGATGCCACCTTGATACGTGTTATGTAAATAAATGAAACTAGGCAAGGTTTTAACAGGCCAAGTTTGTTGTAATATCCCAAAATCAAGAATAGAACCCTGTTTTTCTACTGTTAGGCGGTAATGTAAGTATTTTTCACCTTCTGGTTGATCGGCTAGATAGTTAAAGCTGGGGAAAAACCCTTTTTCATCAGTAATGCATTCATCGACCTGTTGGTCTTTTTCCAGGTTAAATAATCTCACTTTCGCAAAAGCTACGCCCATATTTGTCAGCGGATCCATCACCCAGCCACCAGGTTTTGCTGGCAGCAGACCAGTCGTGAGTGGCCATAGATGGCATGCCTTAAAAATTTGGAGTAATCCACTGATAGGTATTTGGAATTTATAGTGAATGAGTACTGAGAGTACTAAAAGGAATGGTGTCACTAGTGCTATGAACCAATTTAACCAAGACAACAACCAGGCCTGATCTCCAGTTGGTTGTGTGGGTATGTAGCTGAGTGGAATTGCGATTGCCGGTGGCAGATAGGTCAATACTTGTTCAAATAGCGAGTAGACAAAGGCTTTGATGGGTGCAAGTTTCTTGGTAAAAATCGGATGCCAGTCTGCAAATGGCCAAAAGTTTGTCAGCTCAAACGTTGTATCTGTTTGTGAGGATTGGGCAGGTGTTGGTGTGGGGGTACGGATACCTCCACCAGACAAACCAGAGTCTGTAATGATCAAACTAATACCCTCCAGTATGGTTATTAATCCCGCCTGGTCTTCAATTACAAAACTCAGTGGAATGACTGTATCTCTGGGTAAAATGCCTAGTTGTATTGACCATTTACCATCTTTATCAATTGTGGTCATGTACGTTCTACCTTCACCACCTGGTATGGTTAGAGTCAAGATAACTCTACTGTGCGGTTCACCTGTGCCCACAAGTAGCGGCTCGTTGTTGAAAACATCAAGTTCAATAGGGTTAGAAGGGATGGTGGTGGGGTCATAGGCTGAGATTGTTACCGGCAATTTACCGATATTGGTGATGATGAAATTCGGAGAAAGAGTGTCAATCGTAAAGTTCCATGTTGCTGAACTATTTGAGTTAAGTGCCGTATCAAATGCTAGGATTTTCCAGGTGTGAGCACCTTCAGCCAAGTTTTTTTTGAGGGTCAATGAATACTGTTGAGTGAGACTGTCATATATTAGTGAATAGAATGAATTCTGGTACGAAACTGTGGGGATTAGATCAACGTGTAGCTTACCATCAATCCAGAGTTGATAGTGATCAATTGGATTGGTATCAGTTGAGGCTTTCCAGACAAAAGTGGGCAGTCTGGTTACTACATAGCTATTATTTGTTGGACTGACTAGGATTGGTGGACTGGGTGGCGTCACATCTAGTACGGTAACTGTAACTTTATTGCTGCCAGCATCAAGCGAACGTTCTCCAAGTGATCCACCTCGTATTTCTGCTGCGTGAACTACCCAGGGTTGAAATAATAGTACAAAACAAGCAGTTACCGATAGTACTAGTGAACAACTTTTTTTATGGAATATAGCCACGCCAACCCTATCAAGAGCGGGGTGGATTATTAGCCTGGCAGGCATTTGAGACACCGCTAAACGGTTTCCTTGGGAGCATCTTCTGAATCAGCTACCACTGTTTCTTTCAACATGGCTTCTTTTCTAGCCAACTCGTTGCGGTAGGCAAGATGTC
>CAYWDM010000006.1:0-98104 GCA_964457085.1 uncultured Pseudomonadales bacterium
GCTCCCCCGCCTGGATTCGAACCAGGAACCTTTTCCTTAACAGGGAATTGCTCTGCCGTTGAGCTACAGGGGATTACACGGTGTGCCTAAAGCTTACAGCCAATAGAAATACCTTAGCCATCAGCAATTGCACGAACTCCGATTATACGCAACAGCCCAGATAGTGACAAGAGGAATTGAGTGTTCTTGCACCGCCTGTTTATCACCTCACGGTCTCCTCTTTTGCACCACAAACAACTCAATAAAAAAAATGAAAATACTCCACCCTCACCTGATATTAAAAAAAGAGTGGGGGAATCACTGAGCTGCAGGTCGCTTACTGCCATCTTCGCCAATTAACTGGCACTGCTGGCAAAGTCCAAACCACGCCACATGATGGTGACTGGCAATAAAGCCTTTGGGCAGGGGAGAGGTGGGTACTTCCCCGCCACCTTCATTGTTGCATTCCAACTCCCAAACCTGACCACACCGCTCACAAGCCACATGGTCATGGTGGTGCTCACGCAGTTCATAGACCAAACCCTGCGAAGAAGTGAAATAGTGCTCACACAACTGCCCATCAACCAACAACCGACTGAGTGCACGGTAGACACTGGTTTTATTAAATGGTTGGCCATGAATTGCCAGCCATTCGACCATTTGTCCTGCTGTCAGAAAATGATTAGCAGTTAGCAATTGTTTAATCTGTGACTCGAGATTGTGAGCTGTCATACGCAAATTACTCTCTGGGCGGTTTTTGTAGTATGACTTTTTAGGATTGATCTGTCAATTATTTGACGAAAATCTGTAATAGCCAACCTGGGTCAAAAAAACCTCGAAAATACCTGTTCCTGTTTTTTACGACACTTCTCTATCGGGACACTTTTTCAAACGCAACTTAGTTGTGAAAAGAGGGGAGTCACACAGAGTGGAGGACCGAACTTATTTTTCGGGCTTCTCGCCTGTCACTTTGTGTACCATTTTTTTACCATGCGAAAACCACATTCCCAACCAGATACTTCCCCACCCGATTAAATACATCCCCAGTGGGAGCACATCATAAAAAAACACATCTATCACTTGTCTCGCCCGGTAATGTCCCTCAGTGCGAATTAGAACCTCAAGGGTTTGATTGGTTAGTGGATCCACCACATGCTTGAGATACTCAAACCTCGCCAGCAACAACGTAAATCCAATCAACCACAACACCAACACTCGCTGAGGTCGCCAAAAAAGCAGTCCCAAAGCAAACATCACGCTTAGAAACAGTGCAATGGCATCGCTATTATGGAGAAAAGTCCAATAAATTAAATCAAAAATATTATTTTGCAAATTTGGAGACATACTAGCCTTGAGTTATTTCAGTAGTAGAGGCGTCTTGAGTGTTGATAGCAACATCTGATTGCTCCATTGGTTGTGACAGCCCAGGTTCGCCGTCTAAGTCAGCTGATTGGTCATGAACGGTTACCGGAGAATTATTTTCATATACAGTAATAGGTTGATTTGGCTCAGTCGTAGCTGGCTCTGGTTCTATTGGCTCGGCTGCAAATGCCTCAACCTGCTCTACTTGCCGCTCGAGCTGCTCCATCGGCCTCTGCTGCACCTCAGCAACCTCCACAGATTCCTCAAGATCATCCGCTATCTGGGCAGCTTCTGCAGGTGGAGCATCCCCCATCCATGCAGTGATTAAACCTCGAATGTCGATCTGTTCTAAATCTGCCACGTTTTCTGCCAACAAAGCTGTTTCAAACAATACATCACGCAATCGATCAAGCTGGACTTCAGTAATATAGATTTTGTCACTGAGACGAATCGTTTCAATTTTTACTGGTAGTCCCAAAGTATTCAAAAAACCTGGCCAAGAATTTGCCAATAACCCTTCGGTTGAAAACTGTGAATACTGCTCATCATCTACAACAGCCTCCACATATCGCTGTAATTCTTCAGGTTCAATTTCGACCCACAATCCAAAACCAACTCCATCATCGATTGCTTGTAAGGGCAAAGTGGCACGAGCGTGTACAAAAGTTCTTGCATCCCAGACACAATACACCCCCTCTTCAAATTGCACCCCTTCAGGAAAACCACCTTGAGCCAACACAACCTCAGCTAGCTCATCAGGTAAATCTGCCACCACATCATGGGCAAATGGTTTTGACGTGCCACTGCCAGCAACATCGTTTGTATGATCCACTTGCATTTCAGACCTGAAAAGATCATTCATAAATCCATTATAACGCCTAAGGAAGGCTCTGTTTTTAGCAACATATTGCCAGTAGCACTATAATAAAAATATGCCTTCACTCATCCCCCCCGAAGCAAAAAAAATTATTGAAAGTAACCCAGTGGCCATTGCGACTATAACCCCAGAAGGCCAACCCAACGTCATTGCTGCTGCTGCTGTCCAAGTTGTCAGCGATAACCAACTGTTAATAACCGATGTCTACATGAACCAAACGCTTCGCGACCTAGCCAACAACTCGCATGTCGCTATTGCGGCCTGGGATAAGGATATGAATGGCTACAAATTTTTAGGTACCGCCGCATACCACACTTCTGGACCATGGATGGATAAGGTAAAAACAATACCAGAGAATAGTGAGTTACTTCCAAAGGGAGCACTGCTGGTTACTGTCACTAGAGTGATTATCTCAACCTAGCCTCTCCCTGAATCGGTAGTAAATAGTGGTACTTTAGTAATTGAATTGACCAAAGTGTAGTTTTGTACTCTAATAAGGTACCTACTACTATCAAAGGCAAAGATGATCGCTACAGAAGTTGACTCTTTTGAACCACTATCAGAACGTCTCAAAGCACCCGACTACGGCACCTATTTTGAACAAGTCGTTTGCCGTCGCTCCTAGGTACGGCGATGGTCCAGACGACATGATGGAAAAAATTCAGCAAGCATTTGAGGCACTCACGTCCGCTGAATGGACAAAAGAAACACTTGATCGCATCTCAATTTTTTGGCAAACCTATGAAACATACGTTGCTGTGGCAGTTGGACTTGAAAAGGCGACATTATTACCAGGTATACCTGAGGGTGACAGACGACTGGCAAAGGTATATCTAGAAGATTATGTTAACGCACTGCAGCCTGTCATCGACTCTTTGCACAATTTTGTAAAGACACCTGTTGAAGAAAGAAAGTGGACAGAAACCTGTAAGCCAATTGAAGACGCAATCGAGGAGTTTGAAAATGCAGACTGTGGTGAGTATGAAGAATCAATTACTGTTTTATTAGAGGCTATCTACAACAACCGCAAATCATGGAAAGACGAGGCAGCCCTACGACGAAAAATCGGACAGCACACCATAGTCGAGGTTTGGGAAACCATCAATTATTATCGTCTCATCCAAGAAGCAGAATATCTCGACGATGAAGAAGAGGAAGATCAACCAAAACCAGATGCAGAAGAAGCAGAAGCACACACTGACACGCTGCCAGATTGGCTGCAAGATGTAGGTCCAGTCACACCAAATGAAGGCGATGCCTCAGAAACTGAGTCTGATGACGAATTATTACCTCTAGGTGATACCACCATTGACATACCCGCTATAGAAAAAAACGAATTTGAAGCTGCAATACATGGCAAGATCTGGACTGAAAAAACTAAAAAAGATAATCGACTGGCAATACTTCGATTGAAACGTGCAATGGATGATGAAGAGTTCACAGAAAACGTTAAAATCATCTGGGCTACTGTCATGGGGAAATCAAAGATCGTCGAGCTGGCAGATGAAACAACCCGCAAATCAACACTCATTGACGCAGTGATCGCTGCTGAAGATATCCTACAGGCACTCAAAGACTCTGGAATTGCTGATTGGGAACCAGATGATGAAGAAGATGTTGAAGACGACCTGGAACCAGAGTAATTATTTCAGCTGAATACATCTATCTGACTACAATTTGTGAGTTGCTACTGATACAGACAAGCCACTGTTATCTTAAAAAGATTATTGACAGGCAAGAAAAATCCAGCTGAAGACAATACAAAAAAGACTCACGAGCCAACTGCAATTGATGCCGTACTCAAAGGTGAGGAGATCTTCAAAACCCTAAAACAATACAACGTTCTCAATCTCACGAGCAATATCTTTAGCTTCAATGATCAAGCGCCTGAAGTTGAAGAATAATTGATTTGGATTACTCCAAAAAGTCTTGGAGTTTCTTACGGCGACTAGGGTGCTTGAGTTTGCGTAGAGCTTTGGCTTCAATCTGACGGATTCTTTCTCGAGTAACGCCAAATTTGCGACCGACTTCCTCAAGAGTCATACTCTTATTGCCTGCCAAACCAAATCGCATCCGTAGCACTTTAGCTTCACGGTCTGACAAAGCTCCCAACACTTCCTCGATATTTTCGCGAAGCATTTGGCGACTAGTCGAATCGTATGGTGAAACTTGCTTGTCATCTGCAATGAAGTCACCCAAAATACTATCGTCTTCTCCATCACCCACTGGTGTCTCCAAAGAAGTGGTATTCTGTGAAATCTTCAAAATCTCACGCACTTTCTCTGGCTCCATGTGCATTTTCTTACCAATTTCCTCAGGTGTTGGCTCGCGGCCAAGATCCTGCATTAACCGACGCGAGGTTCTCATCAACTTATTGATGGTCTCAACCATGTGCACTGGAATACGAATAGTACGTGCTTGATCAGCGATTGAGCGAGTAATGGCTTGACGAATCCACCAAGTAGCATAGGTAGAAAACTTAAAGCCCTTGGTCCAGTCGTATTTCTCAACTGCACGAATCAAACCCTTATTGCCTTCTTGAATCAAATCCAAGAAAGTCATACCGCGACCAATATATTTCTTGGCAATAGAAACCACCAACCGCAAGTTAGCGTCGATGAGTTTCTTTTTGGCCTCAGGATCAAGCGCCTCAACCTCTTGTGCCAAACGAATCTCTTGCTCACGATCGAGTAATGGAATTCTACCAATCTCTTTGAGGTACATTCGGACTGGATCTGAAACGCCCAAGTTACCCAAACTAGCTAAAACGTCTAATTCTTGTTGGAGAACGTCGTCGCCTTCATCCTGTTTTTCTTCTGATACTGACTCAAAGATATCAACCTCAGCTTTCATCAACCTGTCAAAAACATCATCGAGTTCATCGATATGATTTTCGGGTTCGACAAACACCTCAAGAATCTCATCTTGAGTAGTAAAACCTTGTTTAACAGCACGTTTGTAGAGTTGCTCGATTTGCTCGAGTAATACCTTGTTGGAAGCAGCTTTTGGGGACATAAATTCTTTCACCATCCCTCCGTAAACAATCGCTTCATGTGAAGCTGCGGTGGGGCCAGTTTAGATAGCCGACATTATAAAATAATCTCCCTCCAGATACTAGCGGCATTAGCTAAGCGGCCAATTTAACACAAAAATCTGTACGTTTCTGGAAAATATAGACCATTCTGATATACTATAGGATAGGTTTGAAGTGCAAGTGTAGGCTACGCGTCTGCACATACTCGCTTCAAGCAAACTTAACGTTTTGATGGAGACATAAATAAGATGGACCAGACTAGTTTTGATTTACTGAGAGGCTTTTTAGGGTTTACGAACCCCCTAGGCGAAAATATTGACGATGCCTGTTATACCGCAGCAAACCTGCTGCAAAAGGTTGATCAAGTTGAAGACTTCATGAATCGCAATGTGCCTCACTTCATGGAAACCAAGAAAGATGTTCGGGCAATGGAGCGACTGGAGCAAATCGCCCAGCCACTTCGAGATGGTGCTGATGACAAAGACAGTCGGTATAAACTCGCCAATGCACTGTCCTGGTGCATGCAAGCATACGGCAATGCTGCCCAATATCCGAATGATCGACAAATGAGAAAAGGTGCAATGGAGGATGCAGTCCACATGATGCAATAATTTCTCCGTCACTTTGCAAACAACCCGGCTCAATGCTGGGTTGTTCTCGTTTAAAATCAATTTATATCAAAATATTACCCTGTCACCACTGGCCAATCCCAAGTCTTAGTCAAGAAAGTTGGTTGTCGCTTGCCGACCACCACCATATATTCAAACATAGCAGCTTTGCCGCCATCAACCGTCTTGATTGTCCAGCCATCCTCAAGTTGATAAATCTCATCGCTGCCAGCCACAATTTGAGCTTCAACACAGATTACCATACCTTCTTGTAACACTTCGCCCTTACCTTTTTTTCCATATGCAGGAATCTGTGGCTCATCATGCAGTGTGGCACCAATTCCATGTCCCACAAACTCCTTAACCACATCAAAACCAGAGTCCCAAGCCGTACTGGCCATAGCATACCCGAGATCACCAACACGTCGACCAGCGATCGCAAGTTTGGCAGCAGATTGGATGGCTTTCCGAGCTGTTTTTACCAATTTTTCATCGGCCTCATTTAAAAAACCACCCACCGCCACGGTAAAACAGTGATCAGTGTTCAAACCTTGATAATTAAATCCAAAATCAACCTTGATTATGTCGCCATGCTGCAACGGAACCTCATCAGGAATGCCATGCAAAATCGTGTCATTAACCGAGATACAGGTCGCATGTGTATAGAGATTGTTTTTAGAACCAACACCTACAAAATTGGGTTTGCCACCATTTTTAGCACAGAGTTCAAAAGCCAGCTCATCGATTGCCAGTGGAGTCACGCCAATTCTGACACTTTCACGTAATTGACCCAAAATCTCAGTTGAGACATCAGCAATTCGCTGATATTTTGCCAAATCTGATGGTGTACGCACAAACATAGCCGTATTGTACCGCGTAAATTGCAAAATCGCTCAAATTTACAGTGCTAGAAGCTACACTTGAAATTGACCATCAGCATAGATGACTTTTTCACTACCATCGGCCATGTATGCGGTCACCGTGCGATCGGTGGTTGAGATAATGTCGGTATGCTCTGGTGAGTCGTTATAGCCCAAACGCTTCCAATCAGCCTTTTTGAGCTTGGTGGGATCACCTTTGTAACAGTCCTGATAGGCCATGCCGATTGCTAAGTGGGTGTTACCAAATGGTCCACCAATATTTTCATCAAACAATGTCTCGGCCATCACATGTGTGATGTGTGACATTCTCTTATCAGTCAAACTATACTCACCAATTTTGTCAGCATTCTTACTCTTTAACATTTGCTGCAGCAATGAATTTCCCACTTCAGCAGAAGCATGAACCACTTTTCCTTTTCGTAGCTCTAACTCCACACCCTTGACCATGTTGCCATATCGATATAAAGGTTGATTAAATTTAATCCAACCTTCCACACCACGCCAATCTGGTGAAGTGAAGATCTCGAAACTAGGAACGTTGCGACCGCCACCGCCTTTCCAAGTTCGATCAGCACCAATTTTGACTATCAAATCCATATCTGGTCCTTGAGCTTTTACATACTCAATTTTCATGGAATCCAGAGCTATCTTGATGTGATCTTGCAACTTACTCACTCGTTGCCACTCCGCCACTGGATTTTCATGATCCAAGAAACAGGCTTTAATGATTTGATCCCAATACTCCTTGAGCGACAAACCAACCTCATCGGCTTTGGCTTGCATACCCCAAAGTGCAATGGTCCAAGTGAACTTATTAGCATTTTCCTTGGCAGTTAACCATTCACGGTAGGCTTTCTTAGAATCTCGTGACTTGAAAATCTTCTGAGGATCAACCTCACTCAGTTCCTTAGGATCTGGGTCAGCAATGATGCCAATTTGATGATCAATTAATTTTGCCCGTGCCTGCAAAAACTGCTTCGGAAAAAAAGTTAATTGCTGATCATTAGCTAAATTGAAAAACTGTTTATCAAAACCAGTGGGCAATAATCGCAACATCGGAATACCACCAGCTAACAAAATCTCGGTTTGTAGTGCAAATGCTAGAGGCTTGGCCACGTCAGGCACTGCCAAATCAACCACCTCACCAGCTTTTAAACCAGTACCGGAATTCAATGCGAAATTGACCAATACTTGAGCATATTTTTTCAATAACTCAGCTGAGGGTTCAAAATCTGGGGTGATAGATGTTTGTTTCATATTGCTATCCTATAGGTGTAAGTGTAAATGCTCGTTATAATATACACTGTCATACAAATTACCAACCAACAATTATGTCCTATACCGCATATCAACCCACCGAAGAATTAAAAATTACTGATGGTCTGTATCGTACTAAATTCGACGGCTTATTTTATGTCACTTATCCTAGATTTGCAGACAATCGAGGTGTTTTTTCTGATTTTTTCAAGATTCCTAAATTAAATCCCCTCATTGGTTTGAATTTTACTGCCAAACAGGTTAATTTTTCCTATTCGTATACTGGGGTGATTCGTGGCATGCATGCTGAAGGTTGGAATAAAATGGTCACCATTTTAAATGGTAAAGCACTATGTGTGGAAGCAGATATTCGTCCTGAGTCTCCAACATTTGGTCAGACCGAGTATTTTGAGATTGGTTTTGACCCAGAAAGCAAACAGGGAGCTGGCCTGATTGTCAAAAAAGGCATTGCCAATTCTATCTGTGCACTCGAGGGACCAGTGAGTTATTTGTACGTAGTTGATTCGTTGTACGAAGATAGAGATATCGCTGGCGATCAAGCAGTTTCCATCTATGATCCAGACCTAAATATCTCCTGGCCATTCACTCCAGAACAGACAATTATTTCAGATCGAGACAAACAAGCAGTAACTTTGCGCGAAAAATTTCCCCAAAAGTTTCAAAAATAGCCATAGATAGAGATAATTCTTGTTTTTTGCCTGGTTGATTTGGTATAATAGATACTTATTCTGTTTTGGTGCCAAAAAATGCATTATCGGGAGTTACAAAAGCAGCAAATGGATGAACTGGAAACTCACAAGTGTTCGAGTGATTTTCCTGCGTCTATTGTTGCCCCTGTCGAGGACTATGCAAACGACCAGCGCAAATACCTCACCATTGTCGCTCACCCAACCAAGAAATTAATCTCAAAAATCACCAATGAATTCGTGAGAGATTTAAAAAAAGCTGATCCCAGCCAATACTACTGCGAGCCTGATTCACTTCACTTCACCATTTTGAGTATCAAACTTTTTGAAGATGGTGGTAATTTTAGTCCTGAAATAATAGCTGAAATTATTAAAGTCACTAATGCAGTTTTTAGTTCGCATCATCCATTCATTTTCAAAATGCAGGGATCATTAGCTCTTCCAACTAGCATAGGAGTCCGCTGCTACAGTTCAATCAAATTGAGAAAGCTTGTTTGTGACCTAAAGTCTGCTCTGAATAAAATAGGTATTACTTCCGATAAGAAACTGTATTCAGAAAATGTCCTCTTTGGAAATATAACTCTCTGTAGATTCAAGCCTGAATATCATCCAACAGATGAATTATTTGCTGTAGTTGAAAAATACAGAAACTTCGAGTTCGGCAACATGAAACTACTAAAAACTAAACTGGTGCACGCCAACGCAGTAGTTAGTCCAAACCATACTAAAGTATTTGTAGAATTTAGCCTCAGCTGAGTTATTTTGGATTATAATCCAAAAAATTAAATTAGATTGCTCTCTTGATATTCCTCGTTTGAAGACATGTCGCTCTCAATCAAGTTACGCAAGTAGACTGAACGAGGCACTTTCTTGTGCTTGGAAATCCAATCAAGATATCCCTGATGCTTGGGTGAAATAAAGAAGTTGAAACGAGTGTCTTGCTGTTCAGATGCAAAATTTACTAACATTGGTAGCTCATTCTCAAGATCCGCCTGATCTTTATATCCATAAAGAGTGAAATTCTGATTCAACTCTAAGGTTGAAAGCAAGTGATATTTCAAGCCATTTTTTGACAAAGCCACCACTGGACGACCAGCTTCGAGTGCCAATGAAATCCAATAGCCCAAACTCAATCGCTGTTGAGATACCTCAACCACAAACACATCACATTTACGAATATCTTCGGTTATCTTCTTATGAAACTTGAGTAATTCTTGTGAATCTTTCCAATCTTCAAAACGATTAGAATCCATGTCAAAAAGATATTCAGAAGTAATTTTATGACCAAGTTTTTCCAGACGCTCTTTAATGAACCAGAAAGGCTCTTTCATCTGGCCTTTACCTTGAATGGGGATTAATAGAAAAATCTTCATGGAAGGATTATATCATGTCAATCAATTCTAATTTACCTATCGCACTTTTTTTAAGTGTATAACGCCACTCAGTTGTGATCTGTAATATGCACTACAGCAACTTCAAAAACTCCAAATCTCTAATTTCTTGAACCACTTCTTTAATTAAATCTTCCAACTGTGCAACCTCATCGTCGAGTAATTCAAACTCTCGAGTAATAATTTTTCCGGATTGTTTATCAGCTTGCACAAACTCAAACCTGCCACCAACTACTTGATGAGTGAAAGTCTTATCATATTTTGCTAGTAACTTATAAAACAACAACTGTCGTTTATACGCACCTCTAATCGATTCAGGCAATACTAGCTCTCGCTCGGATAAATCACTGCTTTTGGTTAACCCACAAATTTGATTTACTGTTTTTGGTTGTCCCGTTTTGTAGTCAATTACCACTACTTTTTTCTGGTCACCTTGCCAACGATCTACACGATCAACTCGACCACTTAAACCAATATCTCCAAATCTCACCGGACGATATTTACTTCCTAGTTGTCGCTCTAAAAACACAATGTGTGGCAACACTGATGCCTGAGTTGGAAGATATGACTGCAAGATCTCTTTGCCTTGCTCTAGTCGACGCAAGTGAGCATCAGGCAATAACACTTCCGCAGCCAGTGCAGTCTCAAAATGTGTGATCGCTGTCTCAATTGCTGGTGGCTGACTTGTATCAAGCCCAGACTTAAAATACATCTCCAAAGTACTATGAATCGCAGTTCCAAACGCCATTGGCTCTGCTTTGGCTCTGGGAACTCTCAGCAAATGCTGCATCACGAATTCTTTGGGATCTTTGAGATAGGTATTCAAGCCGGTGATTGATAACACATATGAGTCAACGAGGTGTTTAAAAAACTCACGCTGACGTTGTGTATACAGTTCGTCATACGCTACTTCTGAAACTGATGGTGCTAATAGTCTTGTAGTGTATTCGCTACTATTTGCCATCAGTGAATCATCAACGATTGTCTGTAAGTGTTCACTCCCCAGTTCGGCCAGAAATTGACTGGCGATACGTTCATCGCTTCGACCAGCTTTGATTATTTTCTCTGGATGCGTTACCCACAGGGTTTTTTTACTCCGAGTGATGGCAACATAAAACAATCTCCGCTCATCTTCGTTGGGATCTTTAGCTGCCAATTGGGTATGTGCCAGCAACTGTGCTGGCAGCTGCAGCTTTGCTCGCTTGACAGTGTTCCCCCATTTTTTATCCACCAAACCAGTGACAAATACATGATCCCACTCCCGACCCTTGGCTTTGTGTGCTGTTGAAAGGCAAACCACATTCGGTCTCACCAGTTGCCCGTCAACCATCAGTCGCAAATCATGAGTTTTAAATGTTGCGATCACCTTCATCAAATCTGCCAATCGCATTCCATGATTATTTTGCACCATGGATTTAATCTCATCAAAAAGTGCATTGACCGCAAACAGCTGTTGCTGCTGATCAATTCTATTTTGCAATGCGGTCAAAAATCCAGACTCCGCAATCACTCGACTGAACCATTCAGTGAACAATAGCTCACTATCAAGTGCACTCCATGCAGACATTTTTTTAAAGACTGCCATAACTTCATCGAATTTTGCTTGATCTGGGAGTAACTCGTCTTGCCATTCTTTTGATAGCTTTTCATATTGATCAAGTAAAGTCACAAAATTAATTTTTTTCCGACTCGATAGACGGGAAAGCTGCAATAAGGTGAGCACATCAAGCTGTAACCACGAAAACTGCAGAGCTTGAAAAATAGACTCGCCGGGTGTGTCACTGCGGAGCTCTAGAAGTGCAGTAAAAAAAGTCAATAATTGTGTGACTGCATCCGCGTCCAAAATATTTGTCCCCCCCTCAATTCCAAAGGGTATTTGCCACTTTTCCATTGCCATCGCAATATCAAAACGGTCTGCATTGTTTCGATATAACACTGCAATACTCGCTGGAGCTGCCCCTGTATCGATAAGTTCGGCTATTTTTTTCGCCACGAACACTGCTTCTAATTGTTGAGTCGGAGCTTCTAGTGAACACAACTCTGTCATCGATTTATTAGAGCTAGTTAACTGAGGCGACAGTGAAAAAGCAGCAGTATCGAGTTGTAAATTGTTATGTGAAATCAAAGTTTGAGCCAAATTATAAAAAGACTGTGGACAACGATACCCCTGTTCAAGCGTAATTACCTTTGCCTGAGGAAATCGCTCCACAAAACCGAGCATGTTTTCCACTGAGGCACCCTGAAATCTAAAAATTGCCTGATTGGGATCACCAACCACAAAAACATTTGCCTGGTCACCCCAATATTCACTCAGTTTTCTCAACAACTCATCTTGTGCGGAGTTGGTGTCTTGATACTCATCAACCAGAAAATACTGTAAGTTCTCCTGATATTCAATTAATAGTTCTTCATTTTCTTGTAAAGCTGTCACCACCATCGAAATCATGTCATCGAAGTCAAATCGCTTGGCAACTTGTAATTTTTGTTGGAAGTCACTAAAAAGCAATGCAAGTTCGGCGTTTTTTTCAGCATTTCTCAGCGAATCAAATACCAACTTCTTTGTCGAAGCTCCTTTGACTCTTTTGGTGCCATTGGCAGTCATTTCTTGCCACTCTACAAACTGTTTTTGTGCAGTTTCGTATTCAATTGCAGTTAACTCTGTAAATTTTTCAACAGACACACCTTCTCGTTTTAAATCAGAAATGGCTCGAATTATGTCCTTGAGATAACAATAGGGATCACCAACAGGCCGCAACCGTTTGAGCGGTAAAGTAATAATGCTCTGTTGTAGTAGATCATATCGTTCTAGATCTGTAATAGCATCGCCACCCCGAGCTAATGGGAAAAACTCTCCGTGTGTGGCGATCACTTCACTACAAAAAGCATGGAAGGTACTGACTCTGACTGCGTATGCGGTATTACCAATCAACTGCACCAACCGTTGACGCATGTTTTTGGCAGCTGAATCTGTAAACGTCAACGCCAATATTGAACTGGGATTGGTGTCAGTATTTTGCAAAATATAGGCAATTCTACCGACCAACACTTGAGTTTTTCCGGTTCCCGGACCTGCTACCACCAATACCGGTCCCTCAGTTGTTGACACCGCAACTTGCTGTGCCTGATTGAGCTTTGAAAAAAACTGTTGAAATTCTGTGGTTTGCATTTTTTAAGTAAGTTGCATGCAACGCTGTGAAAAAACTAGATCAGGTCAAACCTCTGTAGTATCTCGATAACTTCTTGACTTGAATTAGTCATCACCAAACGTGCTCTAATATCACTCGCTTGTGGCATACCTTTTATATACCAAGCCAAATGCTTACGCATTGGCAGAAATGAATATTTAGCATCTGCTTGATAGGTCTGCTCATACAACTGAGCATGTTCCAATGCCACTGCTGCATTGGTGGGTGGTTTCTGTGTCCCAAATACCCAGGGGTTACCAAAACTCGCCCGGCCAATAAGCACTCCATCAACACCATATATGCTAACTTTGTCGAGTGCATCCACTCGACTGTGAACATCTCCATTACCGATAACTTTGATGGAGGGATTGATTGCTTTTACAATTTGTACTGCTGTACCGATCGCCTCCCAGTTGGCCAAACCAGTGTATCCTTGTCTGAGCGTACGACCATGTACTGTAATTGCTGTTGGTTCAGCCTCAGATAACTCAGCCACCCATCTTTCAACCACAATCTCATCAAAACCGATTCTAGTTTTTACACTTATCGGTCGATACAGATGATCGGGAACTATACCAAGCAGCTCAGCTTGCGTCTCAATCAATTGTTTAATTTCAGTCGTTAAATTTTCACAGTTTTGCACTGTCTGACCTGTCATCCAATCGGCAACTCCTTGTTTGGCAGCACGAAGTATCTGCAAAGCCAACTCAGGAGTTTGAATTAATGCTGCACCTGCACCAGAATGGGCTACATTCTTGGCAGGACAACCCATATTGATATCGATACCATCAAAACCCAACTGACAAAGTGCAATCGACATCTGACGAAAAAACTCGGGAGTGGTGCCATAGATTTGAGCAACCAACGGTCGTTGATCAGTAGTGTAACGAAACTCCTTTATTAACTCGCGAGCACCACGACAAAGTCCTTCCACACTACTAAACTCCGTAAACATTACATCCGGATGTCCGTATTTTTTAGTGATAGTGCGAAATGGTAAATCAGTCACCCCATCCATCGGCGATAACCCCACGAATGGCTGCGGCAGTGATTGCCAAAAACTAGCTTGCATACCCGGTATTATACTTTGAGCAATAACTAAAAGCTCCCCGTTAGTGGTAGTCGACTCAATAACTCCTGCAACAGCAAACTTTCTGACTGAGATCGGTAGAAATTGACTGTTTTCTCTAAAAAACTACGATAGCGATCATCACCCTGCGTCGAAATGCTGGCTGAACTGAACAACAAGTACCTAATTCGTATCCAAGCTTCAGCATCTTGAGTGCCAAGCGAGCCAAGATGTTCTTGCCACCACTCCGCTAACTCCACCCAATTCCAAGCTAAACCCTGTTGATTCAGCCATGTAATTCCATCCTCCCCAACTACAAATTGACGGTCAAATTCGAGTTCCAAACCACCAAATATATTTTTACGTACTGTGTCGTCTTTAAAGTATTCGTACCAAACAACCTGCGGTGGTTGACTTTGATCTCGAGACAACACTCTCAATTGATATTTTCCCTGATTTCTTGAGGGTATCCACCATACTTGCCAATTAGTTGCAGAGTCATCTTCAGACTCTCCCCGCTCAGGACCGTCAACAACTTGCCAATCAGTGGCAAGCACACCGCTCTCATTAATCAATTCTGGTGATCCTCCATTCTCTATTGCTAGCAGCCAACCAGTGACAACCGAAGACTGTGCAGTTACGGGCTCTATTAACCGCAGTGAGATTGGTATCCTATTCGCTGCCAAATGCTGCCCCAGCAAACTAATCTGATACCAAGGATCTTTTATTTGGATATCTTGGGCACCTCCAAGCAAACCATCAGCTACAAAAAAATGGTTAGAGAGAGCTGCAATCACCGGTCGCCCTACAACCAACTCACTTGCAATTTTTGTAATCACAGATGACTGACCGACAATTGGCCACCAACTACTAAATTTGAGTGAATTAAAACCAGGATATTTTTGTGCGACTAGTTGTCTAGTTAGTCGTGCTGCAGCTAACCAATTTACCCATCCATCAGCAATATACCCATCAGGTTGTGCAGCTAACCACTGATTTAAACTCCCCGGATCAATCTCAACAGCATCAGTAAATTGAGTAAACCCATGTTTACGCAAAATCATCACCAAAGAGGTGAGTGCACAACCCCATCTTTCAATCGTTGGTTGATTTGACCACGACATTGCGTGGTCATAGATATCATTGGCCCACCGACTGTCAGTCTGCATCAGTGCTTCTACCTCTGTTGCAGAGTTGTCGACTTCAGGCAATAACTCTACCCTCACGTTATCAAACCAAACCTCTGTTGGAGCAATTGCACCAGTACCCACCTTGAGAGCGATTGATCCTTGCCGACCATCAGCGAACCAGTCCATCACATCGGCCACCAGCCAGCCATCAACCCACAATTTCATTTTCTGTTCTTGCACTTCAACCACCAGATGATGCCAAGTCAGAGGTGTCATAAAAAACTGATGTCCAGAAACAAAACCTGTTTGACCCTCACGCAATCGATACAGCTCAACCATATTTCCAACAAAATGAGCTTCATACCAATTTCTGGGATCCTGATAATTCCAGCCAAGATTGCGATCGGCACCACTAACCGGCATCATATCGACTGAAAAACGATAATCACCCCAACCCTCATACCAAAACTCAGGTCTGGGAATCAACTCACTGACACTACTAGAACTCACTATTTTCCCCACCAGAATGCCATCGGACACTGTCCAACTTGAGCTATTAGTCTTAGTAATCTGCCATTTTTCAATCTCACCGCTACTGAAATCATCTGCAAATACCATCGTTGCCTCTACTAAACTAACCGGAAAACAGAGTGCAATAACACCCAAAAACAAAGTGAGTATGATCACAAAAAAACATTTCATAAACACTATATAAACACCAATTCCTAACAAGAAACTGATACAATGACTACATGGATAAAACCAGAGGTGATAGCAATTTTTACGATCAATACCATCAAAAAAATCAGCCATTTAGTGGAGTAATTGGAGAAAATAATTTCACGTATTATTATTGGTTGAAGATTCTGGCCAAACATCTCCCAACACTTTCAGAAATTACTGTCCTTGATGTTGGCTGTGGAGTAGGCTCACTCAGTTTATACTGTGCAAGCAAAGGAGCGTATGTCACTGGTATTGACATTTCCAAGCGAGCCATTGCGATCGCAACCAATGCTGCATCAGCAAGCACATTTGCACACACCCCAACTTTCTATAGTCAAATACTCACAGAATCACTAGGTACCTTTGATTTAATTATCTGTAGCGAAGTAATTGAACATGTTCCAGATGAAAAAATATTTCTGAAACAGCTTTTAGCAAATCTAAAACCAAATGGACTATTAATTCTCTCAACTCCGAACTCAGAAAATTGGTTGCGTAGATCTGGAAACTTAGCCAAATTTGATGATTCTGTCGGTCATGTCAGGTTATTTAACCCCAACAGTCTCAAAGCACTAATAGCTGCATACAATACCACGCTCATTGATTTTCAACTTACCGAAGGACCAATGCGGATGGTGCTGTTTAGCTCAATGCTCGGCCACCTGATCAGACTAATCAAAGGTCCACTAGTACCACTTTTCCATATGTTTGATCATAGTTTAACAACAATCTTTGGTTGGCACGACCAATTTGTAGTACTCAAAAAAAATGGATAAGCAGCTGCGTCTCTACAGATCAAAGTTAAGTAAAGGTCTAAAAAATAACTTTGGATTGGTGATCCTGTCGTTCTTTTTATGTATGGTGACGCTTGCAAACCTGCCCCAACCTAATCACTGGTTAGCAGGTTGGGACAACTTTAGTGTCAGCTTAGATCTACCTCTCAACTTTGCCCGAACCGTATTTGCCACATGGAGAGAATATCGTGGGTTTGGAGTTCCTAGTGATTCTGAAGTTGTGGACATCTTCCGCCAACTACCACTACTAATCTTAGGGCTACTGGTTCCAAGCTGGACACTCGAATGGATTTACTATTTTGGCATGTATTGGCTTGGTGCCATCGGAGTTTTCTACCTCACCAAATCAGTGGTATCAAACTTGATCAAGCATACATTTGCCAACTTTGCACTACAGATGGCTGGACTCATTGGAGCCATCGCCTATGCTACGAATTTATACACCATAGATGTTTTCTACTTCCCAATCACACTCTATATTGTCAGACATGGATTTTTACCCTGGATTATCTGGTGTACGCATCAATTGCTGATCCAGGCACAACCGAGTCGCCGACTTTGGCTTTGGTTCACTATTTGTATACTTTTTGCCTCTCCAGGAGCACTCACTGCCACCGTATTTTTTGTAACTGCGATGATTATTGGCTGCTTACTGATATTCCAAGGAACAGTAAAACGAAAGATGCAAGTGGGCCTGCTACTTATTTCCCTACAACTATTCTGGTTACTACCATTTGGTAATTATTTTCTTCAAAAATCGAGTCAAATTACCCACGCAAATACCTTTGTACCAATCAACGAAATGCTGCTCAACCAACCATTCGAACGATTTAGTCTTGACCGAATACTCACCTTTTCAGCAGACTTTACCTCTGGTGCACCATTTAAAGATGTAACACGCAAACCAATCGTGGTACACCCTGGCTTGAGTTATGCACCTATCGGCGAGCAGCCACCGTTGGGGTACTGGTCACTTTGGGCACCAACCATAGTAGGTGTGCTCATACTAGTATTCTGGCAACTCAAAAAAAGACAAGCAAACTATCTCTGGATTCCACTATTGATGGGAATTGGCGTTTTTCTACTTCGTAAAGAATATGGTTTCGCTGGCCAAGTATTTGATTGGTTAATTGACGCTGTGCCTATACTCAAAGTTATATTCCGATTCGGAGGTGCCAAACTAAATCCGCTGCTGATACTTGGAGCAAGCGTTCTCAGTGGTTTGGCAACAACAGGACTACTCATAGCTGCGAATAACTGTAAACAAAAAATACTAAAAGCCAGTCTTCAATTCGGTATTGTGACCCTGTCACTTGCTGCCGTGGGCTGGATGGGCTGGTATCCACTGACCGGCTCACTGTATTTTCGAGTTATGAGTGTTGAATTCCCGACCGCCTACTTCCAAGCAGCCAAACAAATTAATGATGACTCCTCCTATGGCAGAGTATTACATCTCCCGTATGGACTACATAGTTACTGGCGTTCGCACACTTTTGGCTACTATGGCTCAAGCTTTATGGCTTTTCTTCTGAAGAAACCACTCCAAGACAAAACCTTCAATCCTGGAAATCTCGACCACAACAGTTACGACACCTCTCTGATGCAGTTAATCTCAAACTCAAGCAAGCTGACCCCTGAGGCACTAAATAGCAGATCTGCAGAATTTGCTCAATTCCTGGCTCACACCAACACAACCTACATCCTTTGGGACCCAACTGTTGGCACTCAGATTCGCATTCAAGGGCTCATCACTTGGGAGCTCGTCCATACAGTTGACACCAATACTCTGATCCAATCATTGCTTGACTCTAATCGAGCAACCATTGTTGGAGAATATCCGCTACCTGGCTGGGCACAACCAACACTCGCAACCGAGTCATCAATCAAAATAGTCAAACTAAACACAACCCAACCAGTTGTTACCAGTCAAACCACTGCAATAGTAATCGATCCAACCCAAACCAATCTACTGAGTCCTTCTTTTACTTCACTCAACACTACTTTACTTCAAAGCAACCAGCTGCCAGCACGGTCTTACCCATGGTGGGGTCAAAACAATTCTCTTACCCACGATAGCCGTTTCTTGCAGCTCACCTACAATCAATCTGACTTAACTGACAACATCTTGAGTCTAAAAGCTCCCGAAATTAAAACACACACCGGAAATGAATATGTAGGTGTCGACGTGCTCGCAGCGTATGTTGGTGAACAACTTGAAATTTACTTTCGACCCACACCATTACCATTCACCACCCAACTGAGCTCAACACCCACCCCAAGTTTCAGCATGCCAATCACCAAACAGGCATGGGAAAACACCACACTCAACACGAGTTTTAGTAACTACCTTAACAACTGGCATATACTTGGCAATCACCAAACAAATCAATATCGTTTAGCAATCAGTGATCAAGTGATTCCACTTCCCGCCAATCTAGCCAACCAACCCGAATATCTCACCTCTCTGTTATTACCAATTTCAGATTTGTCGCAATTGCCAATCAGCATCCTCATTGCAGACACGATTGCTGATGAACAACTACGACGTTTTTCAGGCAACTACTTTAGCCTCACCCCCGAAGTAAACTGTTGGAATGATACATTCACTGGCTTTAGTAGTACCTTTAAAACCTCACCAGACACCATTTCTGCAACCACAACTCATGGAACGCTGTGCTTTGGGGCCTCTATTGATCTAGAAGCACCCACACAAGAAATCACCACCAGTAGTACTAAAACTTCAGATCAACGTCGTTACTTCGAACTTGAATTTTCACCAAAGTTTTTCAGTACTGCCGATACAGCGTCACACACTGAATTCCCACTGACTACACAGCAAGAATTACAATCACTCCACACATCACAACCGGTTATTTCCGAACTATTTGTCTGTCTAATGTCCACACCAACTGGTGACTGCCTTAACAAGCAGCGATTTCTTAAAGTTTCTGACTCTGACAAGGTACGAGTCACTTCACAGCGTCTGTTTTCTGAACCAAACCTGCACATCCTGATGACTCTACCAACATTCGGGTCTGAAACCCAACATGCTGAAATTTCTGAGATGGCATTAATCGGTTTTAGCCCTATAAAAAGTAGCTATGCGTCACTCAATCTTGAGGAATATCTCAATCCACCCTCTGCCACAATTTCTAATAACCAACTAGCCATCCCCTATTTCCTGTCGAGTAGTTCACTGTACACAAACCCAAAAACACATGGCATTCAAGTTGAAAATCGAGGACTCTGTCAACTAAACCAAACAGACAGACGTAAAAATGGCATTCAACATATCTCAACCGCTGACACTGGCAAATTACAAATATATCTTGATAACTGTGCTACAAATGTGAGCTATTATTTACCGTATTTTCCAACCAATGCCTATTGGTGGTCAATTGACTACAAACGAATTGCTGGCGGCCAACCACAATTTCTTGCCAACACCAACTTGCTCATTGCCGATGAACTGCTTGGTCTCAACCAAGGCTATCCATTTTCAGCCACAGCTCCCGCAACCGCGTCGATAACGATACCACCCCAAGGCAAATTTAAAACTAATCCATTTGAAATCTTCAGCATCACCCAATACACCGCAAACCAGTCAGCCTTTGAGCTGGATACTATCACCATTTTCCCCATTCCATTTAACTGGCAAAATAGCTACGTCGAGTCTGCCAACACCGCACTCGATTTTGCACCGCTCGCCATCACTGAGCTAAAACAACTACTCCCTTCACTTTGGTCAGTAAGACTCACTAAGCCAATCAACGAGAACCCATCCAACCAAGATTTTCTACTCACATTTAATCAAGGATACGATAGCCAATGGGTATTACTTCGCGGCGTACAAAAAGTCCCAGCTCACCACCTCAAAGTTAATGGTTGGGCCAACGGTTGGATTATTACCACAGACATGATCCCAGCCGATGACACTTACTACCTCCTGTACCTACCAGAATTGCTCAGCCTGGCAGGCTGGATAGCAACTCTAATAGCAATCACTAGCGTGATGTTTATTAATTTAAAACGGGTTGTCACTTCGCCAAACCTCACTCCACGAAAAGAGCGGCTCACCAAAATGGTAATCGCCGCTCTTCAAAAATCTAATAAATAGCTTGTTATGCCTTGCTCAAACTAGGTGTAGCCAAAAATAAGTTCTTTTGGCTTAACCAAGCGGCCTGTAGCTTACGCATATACCGGTAAATAGTCCAATTCAAGGTTGGTGAGGAAAAGTATCCTGCCAACAATTCTGCTACCCAGAATGCAATTTCATGTAGTTTTGGAGAGCGAATTGTCTCGGCTGCCCACCAGTGCACAGCCCAAGTTTTCATCATTTGACGTCTGTGACTGCGAATTGAACCACAATCGTTGTGCCATCTAACTCTAGTCAAGACATCAGGTAAATTAGCTAACTTGCCAACCATACCTAGTTGATACCACATGTGCACATCATCAGCTGGCCAGAAAAATTGATTATATCCATCTGTCTTCTTCCAGGCACTAATGCGATACATCACGGTCGGATCTGAGTATGGGCTGAACATGAACCACTGAGCCCGAATTTGTTCATCAGTTTGTGGGAAACGAATCTTATCAAAATCAGGGTTTTCGTTAGTAAACATGTCTATCTGACCGCCAACTACAACATGGTCTGTATTGGCTTGTAAAAATGCCACCTGTTTTGAGATACGATCAGGAGTCATGATGTCGTCTTGGTTAATACGAGCAATGAATTCACCTTTTGCACGTCTAATTCCATAGTTTAAACATCGAGTCATGCCTTTGTTTTTTACAAAACCGTACGAGTGTACGTTCTTGTATTTTCTGGCATAGCGGAGACATTTCTCTTTACTTTTATCAGTACTGCCATCATCAACTAAAATGATCTCGATATTTGGATAGGTACTCTTCAAAACTGATTGAATAGCTTCATCCAAGTACTGAGTACCGTTGTAAACTGGTATCAAGACTGATACCAATGGAGTGACGCTTTTTGTGTGGTTTGTTTTCATAAGCATTTGTAGTTACGACTTGTCGTAGCTACTTTTTTTGACTTAACTTGGCAACCAATTCATATATTTTTTAAGTATTAATCTGTTGCCAAAACTCCAGCTTTCGCTGGAGTCATCAAGTCACTCAAAGCTCAAATTTTGCTGATCATCTCAGTCTATTTTTAAGCTTTCAGTGTCTTGCCCGACCCCCTGTGAGGAGGGTCGGGCAGACATACGTGCAGGAATTACTTGATGAGAGTCACGGGTTCAAACGTGTAGTCGGTGTCGTTTGGAACGAACACCAAACCGGTAGTGAGGTGAATGGTCTTGAGGTTTTTACCCTCAGCCAGGAACATTCCCCAGCGTCCCATGGTCGATCCGTCGTAAAACGGCTCAACAGAGATACTGGAGTTGTCCACTCTGCTATCATTCAACTCCGCCATGATAAACGCTCCGCCATCCTTGATGGTCAGGTCGAGTCCCTTGCAGGACTCGAGATTGGCGTTGTACCAGGTTCCACCCTCGGTGACGACTTTGCATTGCCCGGCGCCGTTACGTTCAACGGCAAAAATCCAGACAACAACATTGTCGGTGACCTCATACAGCGAGGTCTGCTTGCCCATGCCCTTGCGGGCTTTGCTGTACTGATTGATATAATCTCTCAGCCAGTCGAAGGCGTCGCCTTGCATCTTCAGCGTCGGCACAGTTGGGGCATCCGTAACGAACGGGCCAGCTCCGGGAACCGGAGTGGCTTTGGTGCGTTCGTATTTCAGCATTTCGAAAACCTGCGGTGAAACACCGAGGTCGTTCGGAGTAGCTGTGGGATTACCGACTTGTGGCTGAGGTTGGCTGGTCGGCAGTTTTGGCATCGAGATGCCATTACTTTTGACAAACCACACGGCGAGAGCAATGAATGCCACACAGGCGAAAATTCCGAGACCGATCCAAAGAGGGGTCCAGTTCCGGCGCTTTTTGGGGGCACGGAAAGTGGGTTCTTCAGAAGCGGGTTCAGATTCGAAAGCGGCGGGCACGTCAACATCGGGGAGTACTTCAGGTTCAGGGGTAGAGCTCGAGGTAGGCATAATATTTTCTCCTTCTGGGAAAGTTGATTATTTACCATGAGCCCTACCAGAGCTCACGGTAAATTGTTTGGATTAGGCCGTGAGCACTCCTACGGCCAACAGTGGGTTTTAGGCCATTGCTGGCCGAAAAACCTTGCCCTAGCGGGCAGAGGGGAGGCTCACGCTTACCACCAAAAAATGATGATAACGGTGAGCCTCCAATCAAACTGTTGGACGATTCTTCAGTAATTCAATTACGTATGTCTTTTAAAGTGCATCCCTTACGGGATACGTGCTGTCGAAAACGGTCGCACAGTAAATCGCATATAGTGATTTGCGTGCAACTTGTCATCTCCAGCTTGATCAAAACCCTGCCCTGATTTCGATCAAGCTATAGATGAATGAGTGAAAAAGTTTCGTGCTTATTAGGCTTCACTCGATGTATTTATTTGTTAACAGTATCAATGTAGCACAAAACAGTACTGATGTCAACACTATAGGACTCTATACCTGGTTGAAATACAGATTTTGGTGAAAAATAAAGAATAACTGAGGAGAATTTACTTACGACTGACCTGATAGCTATCGAGGTGCTTAATGAAAATTGCTGGAGGATCTTCTTGTAAAAATTGCTGAAATTCTTGATAAATTGCCTTGCGTTCTTCTTGATCAATCGTTTGTCTGCCTTTTTCAAGTAAGCTGTCGATTCGAGTATTTTTGTAGCGTGTAAAGTTTGTAGGCTGACCTGAATGCCAAAGAAAATATTGATCGGGATCACTGGGTGATTGATGGCCAATCAGCAACATCTGAAAGCTACTGGTATCTGGAAAATTTGAGATTTTCAAACTAACCTTGATTTCTAAATTGGGACACAGTGCTTTATCAGTATCTTTATTGCTCTTGCAAGCCTCAACTGCTTGTCTACCCAGTTCCTCCCATTCTCGCTGGTATTGTTCGGCTTCAGTCACAAAAAGTGTGGTTGTAGTTAGCTCAAGAGTTAATGGTGTTTGTGGAATACCATCGAGTAGTCTCTCGATTGCACGTGGGACATCTTTTCGATAGACCTTGCCACCATCTAAAAATGCCCAGGATTTTGAATCGATTGGGCCAACCGCTCTCGACACACTGTCAGGAATATCAATTGCGTAGGCTAAAGCTTGACGAACATTTTTTGGAAACAGCGGACTCTCAGTGTTGAAGAAAACTGCTAAATATCTATTTGTGGCAATTTCTCTGGTAACTTGAACTGATTTCCAATCAACTAAGTCTCGAGGAGATGAAAGGTCAGGCAAGATGTCTATCTGACCTTTTTTGAGAGCTAGAATTGCCTCATTTTCTGTTAAATAGAATCGATAAATAAATCTTTTGTTTGGCCCATCAACTGTCAACTCGGTAATTTTATTGCCAACTTGTACATAATCAACAATGTGATATTCGCCAATGCCTATCAGTGTGGGCCGAGTAAAAAACAACCAATACTTCTCCACCCCTTGTCTAAACAGTGGCTCAGAGACCACTCCCGGAAATGGTGAAAAAAGATCTGGTAATTTAAAAACAACGTCTCCTGGCGTATGTACAGTTTCGACATCGGAAAAATTATAATTGATATCCTGTGGCACTAAATCTTTACCATCCTGCCAGTTAATCTTCTTTTTTAATAAGAAACGATATCGTTTACCTTCATCTTCAACCACCCACCGCTCTGCCAATAACGGTTTAACTGATCCATCTGGTCCCACTTGGGTCAAACCAACTGATAATTGCTCTTTAATACTCTGTGGCAACGAATTGAGGGTATACTCGCCAATAATGCCCACGTATTCTCTGGGTTTACTGACTAATACTCGTAGTAAAACGGGCACTAGGAACGCAAACAACACCACCGCAAATAGAAAGGATGTTAGAAACCACAGCCCATGCTTCTTGATGTAAGCCATCAAGTACCAATAGAACTTACGCATGTTTTTAGATTGCTACTACTGCCAACGAGACACCTGCGAAAAGAATCATAGAGACGATAGTTACCATAAACACCATTTTCTCAACACCTCTTCTCGTATGATAAGTCTCACCACCACCGCCCCAGGCAGCACCAAAACCATTGCCTTGAGCCTGCAATAAAATCGAGGCCACAATAATAACTGCTAAGATAATTTGACAAATAAGTAGAGCTGTTTGCATATCAACACTTTCTGATTATCCTTGACGAAACTGTGTTCGTCAAAACCAGTATTAGTCTATATTACTTGGCGACCTCTGTAGCACGGTTCTCACGAACTACTGTGACTTTAACACTACCGGGCACCACTACTTTCTCTTGAATCTCATCTCTGATTTTGACCGCTAATATAGCAACATCATCGTCTTTGGACTTTTCTGGCTCAAGTAGTACACGGACCTCTCGTCCTGCCTGAACTGCATAGGCTTCACGCACTTCTGGATATGAAGTAGCAATTTTCTCGAGACTCGATAATCTCTCAATGTATTCTTCAAGATTTTCATAGCGAGCACCAGGTCGAGCTCCAGAGATAGCATCAGCAATATACACTGCCATTTGCTCAGGACCTGAAAATGATTCATCCTCATGATGCTGGGCGATACAGTCAATAACTGGCTGAGGCATGCCAAACTTCTTGGCAATTTTGACACCGAGAGCGATGTGATTGTCGTCCTGCTCTTCAGATACTTTACCAATATCATGTAGCAGACAACCAAGTTTAACTATATTAACGTTGATACCAAGTTCGTGAGCGAGTTTAGTGCCGATCTTGGTCTCTTCAATTGTATGAGTAATCATGTTTTGGCCGTAGGAAAAACGGTATTTAAAGCGACCCAACATCTGGATCAAGCCAGAAGGGATGTTATACACACCCACGGTGTGACAGAGATTTTTACCGGCTTCAAAGGTAAGTTTTTCGATTTCACCTTTAACCTTATCAACCACCTCTTCAATACGAGCGGGTTGAATACGACCATCTTTAATCAACCGTTCTAGTGAAACACGGGCGATTTCTCGGCGAACAGGATCAAAACAAGAAAGCTTAACCTCTGTTGGCGAGGCATCAAGATCGATATCAACTCCAGTGGCACGTTCAAATGAATGGATGTTGCGACCATTTTTACCAATGATTTTGCCTTTAATCTCTTCGCTTGGAATGTCGACAACTGAAACAGTGTACTCAGCAACGTGATCAGTAGCACCATGTTGCATGGCGTCCATTAAGATCTCGCGAACTTTATCATCTGCCTCTTGTTTGGTTTCTTCTTGAATTTGACGAATCATTTGTGCTGATTCAGAACGAATTTTTTTCTCGAGACCTTCAAGTAAAATTTGACGTGCTTCATTGCGGGTCAATCCTGAAACTCCTTCGAGTTTCTCCATGACCTGATTGCGTGCCTCTTCTACACCAAGCTTGAGTTTGTCGAGTTCAGCCTTTTCGCGCTGAACCTGATCCTCTTTACTAGAAATTTGACCTAAACGTTCATCTAATTTGTCAAGTTTTACCTCTAAGAAACGCTGCTGTTCACCAAGTTGTTGCTCGATTTGACGTGCTTTGCGCTCTGCATCGGTGCGAATCATCAAGGCTTCATCCTTAGCCTCAACGATGATTTCTCGAGCTCTTGCTTGGGCTTCACGAGCTGCAACCTCAGCATCTTGTCTGATTTTCAACAGTTCAGCTGTTGGTTTAGCTGGCTGTTGTGGGACAACGACTACGGGTTTAACAACAATTGGTTGTGGTTTAACAGGTGTTTGACCAGGCTTAGCAATCACTGGCTTATGAGCAACTGGCTTTACTGACTGACTTTTTTGCTTGCCCTGTGCTGCAAATAGTCCTGATAAATTACTAAAAAATGACATACGTCCTCCAAATTATTTTTCTGTGGACGCTAATCGTGGAGATAATGCAAAATAGTGGCTGTTGCCACTTTGGAAACAGGTTACTTCAGATACCCCTTAGGTGGTGATATGTGTATTGCCTGTGATTGCATGGGTTAATTACTAGAATTGTCCAATATTCTAAGATCTATCTCGACGTTGTAGCGTCAATTGCTGATTATACGTCAGACATTGCTCACAGTCAATGATTTTTACAAGTAAGGTAAAGAGTAAAAAAGATTGATAGAAGAACAAAAAAGCTGCTAATTTTAATAAAAAAATCAGCAGCTTTTAAAATCTTTCGTACCTAAATTTAATTCAGACTCTGGCTAATGAACAGCATTTTTTGCGGCTTTGATGTCCTTAATATCCTCAGCTTCTTGAATTTTTTTCCAGATCTCACGTTCAATCTCTTTAATAATTTCTGGATTCTCAAGCAATTTCTCTTTGGTGGACTCTCTGCCTTGAGCCAATACTTCACCTTTATATTTGTAGAAACTGCCACTCTTTTCGATAATGCCTTTTTCTGTACCAATATCTACTACATCACCGACTCGGGAAATACCATTGGCATCCATGTCAAATTCTGCAATCTTAAATGGAGGAGCAACCTTATTTTTCTTGACTTTAACACGATGACGACTACCCACCACTTCATCTCCTTCTTGAATGTTGCCAATGCGACGGATATCAAGACGAAGTGTGGCATAAAACTTCAAAGCATTACCACCAGTAGTGGTTTCTGGACTTCCAAACATAACTCCCAACTTCATACGCAGTTGGTTGGTGAAGATAATCAAGGTTTTGGTTTTACTGAGTGCGGCAGTAAGCTTACGCATAGCTTGTGACATTAATCGAGCCTGAGCACCCATTTGTGAATCACCCATGTCGCCTTCAATCTCAGCCTTTGGAACTAATGCGGCCACTGAATCAACAACTACGATGTCTACGCCACCAGACCTAATCAGAGTCTCAGCTATCTCGAGTGCCTGTTCACCATAATCTGGTTGTGAAATCAACAAATTATCTAGGTTAACACCGATTTTTTGGGCACGAACTGGATCAAGTGCATGTTCGACATCAATGATTGCTGCCACACCACCAGTGTGCTGGACCTCAGCGATAGCATGCAAACAAAGTGTAGTTTTACCAGATGCTTCAGGACCATATATTTCAACGATTCTACCTCTGGGAAAACCACCAACACCAAGTGCCATATTAAGTGCCAATGAACCAGTGGAAACCACTGGAATCTTCGGCATATCTCGAAGTGACTCGCCCATACGCATGATTGAGCCTTTGCCGAATTGTTTCTCGATCTGCTGCATCGCAACAGATACAGCTTCATTGCGTGAATCTTGCATATCTCCAGAAGTGTTTTTGGATTCTTTTTCTGGTTTTGAACTAGTTTTAGGCATATTGTCTCCTTTTTTTGCAGTTGTGACTACTTTTTGTATACCCTCACCAAAATGAAAAGTAAACCCGAAGAAGGTGAAGGTGATGTTGCAACAATTGTCAATCTAGCAAATCTAACCGACAAATACCTAGCAAAATACTAAAATCAGGATACAATTACGCTGTGGTTTTTGGTGTTTTGGATTGCCAAACCATCAGATAGAAACACCGGGGAGTAGTTCAGATGGCTAGAACGCGCGCATGGGGTGCGCGAGGTCGCAGGTTCGAGTCCTGTCTCCCCGACAAATAAAGAAACGGCTTTTGCCGTTTTTTTTATTTGCCGAGAGATAGTTTGATGAAAACCTCTTTGGTTCCGCCGGAGAGTACAGAGTACCCTCCTAGTGCCCAATCAAGCGAAATCAATTTGCAACAAAATCATGAGCGTGATGAGGCTAATCCTGTCTCCCCTATTTTCCCTCAAAGTAATAACGATCAATCTTCCAATCTCTGTAAAATTCAGCAGTGCATTTTCCATCATCTGCAGAAGTGAGGATTATTGAATCAACCTCAAGTTTTTGAGGAATAATTATTTCTTTTGAAAGCGTTTCTCTGGTATTAAATGGAAGGTCGTGTTTATATATCAAGCTAACGTGTGGTTTAAATACAAAAGACAAATGAAGCTTATTATCCATTAACTCATAAATTCTCTTTAATTCAGGATGTGGCATGACATTTATGAACAATGTTTTTGAATTTTTCTCTTCAAACCCAATTACACTCAGCTCAACTGAAAAAGATTTTGTCGTAGTTACAATCTCTGAAACAATTTCCTGAACAACTGTATCTGGTAGTGTGGTCAACGCATAAAAAGTCAGGTGAGGTAAGAAAATGCTTCCATCTTGAAATCTCTCGCTGAGAGATTTGATGATATCTGAAATCATTGCTTCACTAGCCGGACTAAATGCAAATGACCAATCACCAGAAATTATTTTTTGACTCATACTCGACTCCTTATTGCTTCAACGTAAAAAACTCACTCGTCCATGTACTGTTATCCAGAAAATGTTTAAAAGTAGTCCCCTGCCAGGGCAGTAACTTAAATTGACTACGATGTGCCGATAACGCCAAGAATTTCAACCAAACCTGCCACCACCCCAATTTTAACTGAATCTGAGCTGCTAATGGCTGAATTATGGCCTTTTTTGCCATATGTCGAGCTGTTGGGAACCCATACCATGGGGCAACCGTTAAAAACCAAAGATTCTGAGGTTTTTTGACACATGCGATAACTGCTTCAGTCAGTGCAATATGGTCTGGATGTCCATAGATTCCGTCTGGTTCAAGACAAAAAATATCTGTTGGCTGATATTCCGAAAGCTCATCTGCAACCATTTTCTTGAGTTTTGAAAGCCTCTTCTCCAAGCCACCGTCTGGAAAATTCCAGATTGACCATGACTTGACGCGCAGAATCTGCAGTGCTGTGATTAGCTCACGCTTCCGAACATCAGCCAGATCATCTGTTTCAACTAAACCATGTCGTAGGGTACTGCCTTCCCCAACTGTGCACGTCACCACTCTCAGCGATATCCCTCGATGTGTGCACCCAGAAATCAAACCACTTGCAAAAACTGCTTCATCATCTGGGTGAGGCATAATAACCAGCACTCGACTGCCAGTACCAAGACCCAATTCAGAAACAGATCGAATAATCTCCATAATTTATTTCAGACCAATGAGTTGTACCAAATTGCCATCAAGATCATAAAAAGTAACAAAATATTTATCAAAGGTTGGTGCTTTAAATGGTGCTGCTAGAAACTTCACTTTCTTAGCCAGTAAAAAATCATACGCTTCCTGTACCGAGTCAACATTGATGTTAAACATATGACGATGTGGGTCAGGATTTTGGCCATGAACTTCGGAATGTTGTCCAACCCAAAGCCAGGAATCACCTTCAGGAAATGCAAATAAAACACCGGTATCTTGAGGATGTGATATCTCTTCGACCACTTTTAAATCAAAGGTTTGTTGATACCAATTCGCCAAGCGACGAAAATCATCTGACCAAATAATTACAGTGGAGATTTTTTGGAACTGCATATATTTTTATAATACCATTGTAAAATCAATCCACTTGTTATGAATATTGAAGAATTACTACATAAAATCTACTCTCATAAAAAATTTGAGCATTACTTTCCAATTTCAATTAATTTTCATCAAGGAAGTTACCTAAGAAAACTCATCAACCAGCTCAAGCCAAAAACTATTATTGAACTTGGTTGCGGACATGGTGTGAGCACTCTTTGGATTCAGAGTGCAAGTCATACTCCAAAGCAACATCACACCGTGGATCCAACAGTACAAAGCAAGCAATTAGCTGGACATGCATATTTTAAGACAAACCATCAGATCATCACAAATCTAACATCGCAACAGTATTTGGCAATGCTCGATAAAAAGAAACACTCCGCAGACTTTATATTTATGGATGCAGACGAAAGATTTGATGGCTGTATGACTGACTGTTATTTTGCATTTAGGGTACTTGAGCAGAATGGGCATTTGGTGATTCGCAATTTATGGAATCCATCAGTAAGAAACGTATGTAAGTTTTTAATTATGAATCTTCCTGTCCGACCAATTGGACTTCCTACTTGGTACACAAGGCTAATTGCACATTCCCCCGCACCAGTGCTGGGAACTTTGTTATATTTTTCAACTAAAATGTACAGTGCTGAGTTCTTAATACTCAAAAAAATTGCCACTGATCAGCGAAACTGGAATCATTTTATTAAGTTTTATCTAACCATATTCACAGTTTTTAATTTTGAGTTGCTCTATACTTAGGTTATGCTCAAACCGTCACAATTGGCACCACTCGATATCGAGGTTTTAGATGAGGCAGATCAGCCAATCACGCTAAGCTCCCAACTAGGCAACTGGGTTGTCGTCTATTTCTACCCTAAAGATGATACTCCAGGCTGTACTGTTGAAGCCTGCAGTCTACGTGACAATCATGTTGTCTTAAAACGAATGGGTGTGAATGTTATTGGTATTAGTCGAGACAATAGCAAAAGTCATCAAAAATTCACCGAAAAATATCAGCTACAATTCTCGCTTTGGTCTGATCCTGAACACAAACTTCTTGAGGCATTTGGTGCCTGGGGTGAGAAAAAATTCATGGGAAAGTTATTTATGGGCATTAATCGTTCAACGTTCATCATTAACCCAGATGGCTTCATCGTAAAAACGTTTGAAAAAGTTACACCAAAAAATCACGGGGGTGAAATTGTAGAATTCTTAAAAACCCAGATTGCAGAAGGTTAATCAACATCGAGTGGCAAACGTTTTTCTAACCACTTTGCGACTTTTTCATACTGGGTAAGTGGTGGTCGCTCAAACATTAGTACTTCAGACAAAATATCTTTGATCTGCTTCTTAGTGACGTCCCCGAGAACTAAGGAAATTCTGCCTGGGAAACGCATCGTTTCGATCACAACTTGCGGTTGGCCCATTTTATCCTCGAACCAAAATCTGCCAAATTCCTGCCAATAATACATCTCAGTATCAATCTTAATTCCATACGTGGTAATCAAGTGATTAATCTCAATTGGGGGTACCACTGATTGGACGTACACCAAAAAGACAGCCGAGATCACCACCGCAATTGGCAAATACTGGCCAGCAAAAAATAGAATTAAGCTGATTAACAAGGCAATGATTAAAATTGTAGTGAAATATCGTTGATGTCTTTTCTTGAATGGACGGGTTAATGCCCTCCACTCAATCACTTGCATCTCTGGAACAGGTCGATACATGCCTGGTGCAATTTTTGATTCCTGCAAGCTCGTATTTGGCATCACTGGTCTCAAACCGGTTCGTTCGGTATCGACATCTCTAATTTGTTCTTCTAGGCCGCCAACTTGGTCGTCGCCAATTGGTCGAGTCTTCTTGAGATATTCAGTTGAAGTAAGGTTGACATTGTCTGCGTGAGTGGATTGCATTACCATCTATCATACACAAAAAATGCTCCCGATCAAAGCCAAGCGATGATACAATATCCCTCGTTAACAACTGAACAGTTTACAAACCGTCAGTGTCGACGATAATTAGCTCGTTTACATTGAAATGGAAGGATCGCATAGCGGTTTATTGCACAGGTCTTGAAAACCTGCGGCCTCACGGCCATCGCGGGTTCGAATCCCGCTCCTTCCGCATCAGTCAGCATCCTTGCTAGTAAGCAAGGATTGATGAATGACGTGGAGGTGTGGTGAATGAGAAATCGCTGGGTTCGTGACGGAGAGTGCAAAGCACCCTCCTAATGCATGCGAGCAAAGCGAGTCGTAAATCCCGCTCCTTCCGCATTGTTCGAAAATCTCGGCTTGCCGAGTATTTGCGGACAACATGAAGTGGGATGAGAAGCAAGGTGCCTCGCCAAGCGAAAACAAAATCAATTGTAATCATGAGCCTGGAAAGGTGAATCCCGCCTACTACATCGACTGAAATCTCGGCTTGCTAAACTACTCCAATTCCATGCATCAACTTGCAAAAATCCTCCTCCAACTTCACAACTGGTTTTTAGCTCGACCACAATTTAAGTCAATAAATCTACACTTACTAAAGCTCAACCTGCGATCACTCGGAGTTCTCAACAGCGACACGGCAACAGTAACTGGTGAACCATATTGGCTAAGTAAACTTGCACAATCCGGACAAATTAACACCATTATTGATGTTGGTGCTAATGATGCGGCGTATGGAGCCACCGAATTACCTAATGCACAGATATTTGCCTTCGAGCCACACCCAGCCAGTTATCAGAGATTAAAACAGCATGCACCTGCAAACGTCACTCCTGTCCACGCGGCAGTCGGAGATAGTGATGGCAAAACCACATTATGGGATTTTGCAGATAGTGCACCCAAAAAATCAGATCAACCAACTTCTCAACTCGCCTCACTATATAAAGAAGTAATCACTAACCTACATGGACAACCAGCAAAAAAATACACAGTGCCACTGGTGAGTCTAGATGTTTTTGCCAAACAGCAACACATCAAACATATTGACCTCCTGAAAATCGATGCAGAAGGTCACGAACTAGTAGTACTGCGCGGTGCTAAAAAATTACTAGAAAATCAACAAATCAGCATCATTCAATTTGAATTCAATGAAATGATGGCGTATAGCCACACACATTTTTTTGATTTTGTGCAGCTGTTGCCAGATTTCACATTTTATCGATTATTGCCAACTGGCCTCTTGCCACTTGGGGCATATCGCCCACTCACCCACGAGATTTTTGGATTTCAAAATGTAGTTGCAATTAGTGGTCGCTTCCGGCTCAAAATAGAGTAAAATCGGCTGCTAGATATGGCAGAGCAACAGATAACCAGCTTTCCCCAATCAATTACTGCACATCCCGTAGAGGTATACCGGGAGATTGTGCATCCTCAAATTAGTCGCGTTACAGGATCTCGAATTTATACACCAGGACCAATCACAAGTGGCTGGGCATTCAATCTCACTAGGGAGATGGCAGACGTTATCGCACTTAATCGAGAGTTTGCAACAAAATTTGTAGGCAATGTACTACTTAATAAGCAAAGACCAGTCATCGCACAACTACCAAATCTCACCATTCCACTTGACCAAACTCACATCACCCTACCTCATGCACTTGGAGCTTGTGATTTTCCTCGGAATGGTAGTAGTGAAACTAAACGATGGGGCGAATTTAATTATTACGTTGTCTGGATGATGACGATGATGGGACTTGAACCTGGTTTGGCAGGTGCCTTTTCTATAGCACTTGAAAAAGATGTTGATGTAAATATCGTCAATGATCGACATGGCATCAGAACCACACGAGTAGCTGAAGTGCAAAAAGTCTTCCATAACGCGGTGCGTTTTATGTCAGAACATAGAAAAGCAACTAGTCCTGCCACCGCCATCATTGCTCTACCTGAACCAGCACAAGATCACCATGAAGTCTCGGTTGGCACTGAGTTCGAAGCTCAAAGTGCTACAGCGTTTGGAATTCCATTAGCACAATTTGCAGTCAATGCGCAAAATGTGATTGAGGCGAAAAGCGATCCTGATCCAGTCTGGGACGGACCAGTCGCTAGTTGGATGCTTTCTCAACTAGCTAATGCACCAGCTCAGGCTGAGTCAGATCAACTGGTCGATGTGGTGGCATATCGTCAAATGCAACCATGGTAAACTAAACTCTATGTCCAGGCGAATTATTATTGCTGTAGTTGTCGGTCTCATTTTGGCCATTACTGCGATTATAACGATCATCTTAACTGTACCTCAAATAAAAAATTGGCTTGAACAAAGCGTCCTTTTTATCTCAAGCACACCAAAAATTCCAGAAGTTAACTTGCCTGAACCAACCCCAACTCCTGATCCATTGGCACCGATCACCGTTGCTTTACTTGGCTATGGTGGTGGCGGACATGAAGGTGGCAAACTGACTGACTCAATCATTGTCGCCAAAATTCAGCCAAAAGATTCGATAGTTACCCTAATAAGTATCCCAAGAGACCTGTGGATAGATTTGCCGATTTCACAAGATCAACTGAAGCCCTTTAAGATCAATGCAGCCTATGCGATCGGTAGCGACACCAAACAGTATCTATCTCGACCTACTGAGTTTCAGGGTCAACATGGTGGTGGTAATTTGGCCAAGAAATCCCTTGAACAAGTTGTGGGACTGCCAATTAATTATTACATTGCGGTTAGTTTTTCAAATTTTCAATCAAGTGTGGCAGCCCTTGGTGGAGTTGACGTAGAGGTACCATTTAGTTTTAGTGATGAGTTTTACCCAGTTGAGGGCAAAGAAAAAGAAGCCTGCGGTCGTACTGATGAAGATATCGCCGCACTAACTGCCACCATGTCTGGTTATAAACTTGAGCAGCAATTCCCCTGCCGGTACGAGACCATAACGTACGCAAAAGGTCAACAGCATATGGACGCTGAGACCGCATTAAAATTTGTGAGATCTAGGCACTCTGGTTCAAATGGTTCTGATTTTGGACGCAGTCTCAGACAACAAGCATTTATAAAAGCGGCAAAACAAAAAATCCTGTCATTTAGCTTCATTCCCAAATTGCTACCGTTTGTTGAAAAAAATCTCAAAGGCATCGCAACTGATATTGATATTGAGTTAATTTCAAAGTTACTCACCACCTATCAAAACCCTGGAGATTTTAAAATGCAATCGATTTCATTGTCAGACCAAAATGTGCTTAAAGCTGGTAGAAGTAGTGATGGACAGTATATTTTATTGCCAAAAGATGAAGCTCAAAGTTGGCAAAGTGTGATCGAATTTATTGAAAAAAGTGAAATTCAACTAGCAACTAGTTCATCAGGTATACTAACACCATGAAATCGACGACTGCTACCGACGAGCAGAACTGCATCGAGCAGTTCTTCAGTAACTACAAAGCATATCGTTACAAACGAAACTTTATACTCATTAAACCTGATGAGGTTTTTGACCAAATTTATTACATTAAATCTGGTTTCATTAAACAAACCACTTTTTCCAAAATTGGTGAGGAATTCACAGTTAATATATATAAACCAGGATCTTTCTTTGCCATTTCGTTAGCGATGCACAATAAGGTGAGCAACTACACTTTTGAAACCATGACAGAAGCTGAGTTGATCAAAGCCCCAGTAAGCGAAATTTTAAAATTAATCAACTCAGAACCAACACTTGCCAGAGACCTGCTGTTTAGAATCACCTCTGGTTTAAATAGTATGGTTGGCAGAATGGAAAGCTTGGTGTTTGGATCGGCACAACAAAAAGTGGCCGCTGCGGTATTGCAAAATGCCCGCAGGTTTGGCAAAAAAACTGGCCAGAGTATTGTGATTTCATTGCCACTAACTCACCAACAGTTAGCCTCGCTCACTGGTTTGACACGAGAGACAGTTAGTCTTGAAATGGCAAAGTTTAAAAAAGCTGCAGTACTCGATTACAAAGGGAAAACAATTACCATCTTCAATTACAACACATTGAGAGACCTTTCACCTGGAAGCATTTAGTCTATTACAACAATGTTGTTCTAGTTAACTAAAAAAGCCGCATTTCTGCGGCTTTTTGTGATTTTCAATTAATGTCTATTATTTTCGTGCAGCTGCGAATACGACTGCTGAGCTGAGTGTTAACAACATTCCTGCAAATAACAGTACTTGTGAATCAACACCAGTATCAACAACCTTATGCATTGGAACAACTCTGCCATCGCGGTACACTACTGCACGATCAATGACGGCTTTTTGGTTCTGTTCTTGAGTACCTTTTGCACGACAGTTGACTGCTTGGCCATATGAGCCAACTTCACAAACCACTTCCAGTTCTTGTTTCTGATTTTGCTCAACTGTGGTAGCTGCTGACACAACACTAGTGAATCGAGTAAAGACGATTCCTGCGAGTATTACAGCCAAAAAAAGTTTCATTGTTTTCATTGTTTCCTTACTCTCGGTTTTGTTTTATTCTGATACGTTTTTATATACTTATCAGCTTGGAGAGGCATTTTAAAGCAAGTCACGTCTTTTGTCAATAGTTATTAGGACTAATAAATTAGCGGGACAGTGTCATTTACATCACACGATACTCGATCAAGTAGAAAAATTACAAATCATGCAATTGAAAATTATGGGATCACTTTTTATACCATAGAAGCTCAGTGAACAAATCTTTAATAGTTCACATGGAGATAATAGGTGGAGACAGGCTCGTCTTTATGCTCAACTTTGACGTATCTTAAGTAGCCACCACCACATTTGATACTACCCCGGTACATTGCACCAGCCTTTACTGCCTTAACTGAAACGTTTGAACCAGTTTTGCTCAACATATCTATCCCAGTATGAGGTTGACCACCATAAGCCCTTTTTACTCGTGCGTAATAAGACATACCATATCCCTGCGTAATTCTAGCTGGGTCGTTAAGGGGCCATTCCCAGCCACCTCCGAAGCCAAAACTACCATCTGGATCATTATTCCAAACAATATCTGCACCTCGTAAATAATCTGCTGGATTATGATTTACCCCATTTTTTACTACTTCGAAGTGAAGGTGGGTGCCAGTAGAACAAGCTGATGGTCCCACGATAATTGAGGCAATCTGGTCGCCAGCACCTACATCCTTCACCTTGGACTCGTCACCCTTTCCAGCCAAGATGGACTGAATAGCCTCAAGTTCGCTGAGAGTCTTGGCAAGTTCTTTTTGGAACCTAGCTTCGTTATTTTGTGTTTCAGTCAATAAAAACTGTTGTTCTTTTTTTTGTCTTTGTTGCTGTGATTGTTGCTTAACTAGCTTAGCTTTTTTTTCAGCTAGCTGTTGTTGCTTCTTTTCTTTGAGTTGTTTTTGTTCGTCAAAAACCAAACGTCTCGATTCAGTCATCTGCATCGTTTGTGCAGTTTGATGTTGAGTAATTGAAAAATACTTTAATCGTTCCACCAGATCTGTGAAACTATCGGAGAGCACAAATGAAAACTCAGATACTTGACGACTATGTTTGTACTGAGCTCTAATACGCTCGATTAAGACACTAGTCATTCGATCAAGCGACATACTGAGCCCATTAATGACATCAGTGAGCTGATTAACCTCATCCTCCAAGCTTTGAATTTCCTCGAGAGTTTGATCAATCTGAAGTTGTTGCAACTTAATTTGACCATTTAGGATACTGATAATATTCTTTAAAGAGTTAGCACTTGATTGAGCCTCTCTAATACTTTCCTCCCAACAGGATTGTTTTTTCTTGTTGCAGTCCAAATTATCGGTAGATGATTGGGTACTTTTGTTACAGGTAATTTCCTCGCAGTTCATGACCGCAAGTGTTTTTGTAGGCGATACAATCTGAGCACCGAAAAAGACTAGAGAGATAACCCCTGTTAAAAGCCAACGATTGAAGCGAAAAATTACCATCATGTGTTACCTACGGATCATTCGTCTAACCGCAACTAAACTTGCAAAAAATCCGAGCAGCCAACCAACGACAACGCCAACACCTGCCTGACTCGCCAAAAACCTCCAGTCAATTGGCAGAGAAATGACATCCCCTAAAAAGCCTTTAAGCCAGGGAGTGAGATATAACAGAACACCGTACATCAATCCAAATCCAATTAATGATCCAAAAACGCCATAAATAATACCCTCGTTCACAAAGGGGGAAATGATATACCAATTGGTAGCTCCAATAATCTTCATAATATTTATGGCATTTTTCTTTGAAACCACCTTCATGCCAATCAATATGACTATGGTTAAAAATGAGGTTAATGCCAAAATTCCAACTACAAAAACACCGACTAATCTCAACGAATTAGTCCAGCGTGACAGAGACGACACTACATCATCTTGGAAAACTACTTCCTCGATAGAATTTATTGATTCCAGATCCTTTTTTATTGAGGGCAGGGCATCAATCGACTTTGCAGAAACCTCTAAACTAGCTGGCAAAATGTCAGAAGTCACCAACTCAAGCAATAATGGGTTGTTCTGATTATCTTTTTGATACAAGCCAAGTGCGTCTTTTTTAGAGACCACAGTCACCGTGTCTACATATTGTTTAGCTTTAATATCTGCCACCGCTAAATCGACATCATTGTCGGTTGATTGTAGTCTGAAAAAAGCAATCACTTGAGGTCTTGATTCAAAAAACCTCAATATATTTTCAGCTCCAAGTAAGGTGATTGCAAAAGTATGTGCCACAAAAAAAGTAATAGAAATCAACATGATTGCCAACATGCTCTGATATGGCGATCGCCTTATGTTGACTAGACTTGAATTAATTGCACTCATGACTTCGTTTCGCTTGTATGCTTACTTTTTTTGGTTATTTCTTCTGGTTTTGTTTTTTTTGATTTATGTGACTTGTCTGCTGCAAGCTTTTTATTTTCTGTTGCCGAGTGACTTGATTTGTGATGGTGTATCGAGATTTCCACAGCATCATCATCAAGATCTTCAACCTCAGTAACCAAATCATCGGACTGCTCATTTGGTAAATTCTCGACCTGAATCTGTGCAGCTTCTTCCTTGTCTGTGTCATCAGGGTTTGATGCTGCAGACTTGGCATTCTTATCAGTTAGCTGTAACTCAGTTACCTGACTGGCTGCTTTTGGATGACTATCATAGTCTAACTTACCCTTATGTAGACTTATACGACGCTCACTAGAAAGCAACGCCAATACCTCATTGTCATGCGTTGCGAGTAATAGGGTAGTGCCTAGTCGATTGATTTGACGTAGCAGTCTGGCAATACTCAAACTGGTTTCTGGGTCTAGATTTCCGGTTGGCTCATCTGCAAAAATTATCCCTGGACCAGTAGCTAAAGCTCTGGCAATACTCACCCGCTGTGCTTCACCGCCAGATAACTGACTGGGAAACAGCATAGCTTTTTCCGTCAGACCAACTAATTTCAGTAAATCAGTGACGCGTGATTCGGTCTCTGCCTGACTTTTGCCTACGATTGAAAGTGGCAATGCGATATTTTCCCAAACATTTAACTCTGGCAACAATTTGTAATCCTGAAAAACGACACCAATACGGCGACGATGATGTGCAATTGCCCCGCCTCTGACTCGAGTCAGCGGCTCCCCATCGAATAGTATCTCTCCACTCGTGGGTTCGTACTCCTTGATCAATAGCCGCATCAATGATGTCTTACCACTGCCTGACGGACCAGTGATTAATACCAATTCACCTTTATCAATCTGAAAACTGACCTCGCTCAGAGCCTCAGTCTCGCCAAACTTTCTGGTAACATTAGTGAAAGTAATCATGCTCTATCATTAAAGCATTGCTCACTCTTCTGAGCAACCCGAAATGATACGAATTACTCTTCGGTTGCGGGTACTTTAGCTTCTGGATTTACCACTTCAATTCTACCAACATCCATTAACCAACCTGCTTTTTGTGCCTTAAAGGTTTCTCCCCAAACTTTAACTTGCATACCTGTAAATTTCGAGAGATCGGTGACCGATGATGTCAGCACCACGGTTTGATTGACGCCACCCTCACGTAGTAGTTTGTGTGAACCCTCACCACCAATACCACCGTCTTCCAGATATCCCTCAGCACTATCTTTGAATGTCGAGGCGTCTTGCATACCAAAAACATCTCCTGCCTTGACTGCACCACTAGCAACTTGCTGAATAGGTGTCGGGTTGCTTGAACCACTAATTAAACTACCACCATTTTTTGATTTCAATCGAAAACCGCCGTATCCAGTAGCTGTACCAGCAATCAGAGCAACAACAACTAATAAGATAATTGGCATTAACATCGGTTTTTTCATAGGAGACTTTACTGCTGTAAATACTTGAGCTTGAGATGACTGCTGTGGCATTTGTGCACTGTCAGCATCACTAACTGCATCACGATTCTCGCCGATTGAGTTTACTGAGTCAACTGGTGTTTGGCCATCTGACTGCTCTGCAACTTGAGCCTGGGGAACGGACTCAATTATCAATGAATCATCCAAGGTAATTTTCTGCATGTGTCTATGATACTACGACTTGAAAGCAGAAATCTAATGCTCAAATAACCTGTATTAGAGTTTTTTTGTCAATTTAAGTCTAATTTCAGCCATGATGAAAGCATCCAAATCACCATCGAGTACTCCAGTGGTATCAGAGGTCTCGACTTGGGTTCGAGTGTCTTTCACCAATTGATAGGGATGTAATACATAATTGCGTATCTGAGTGCCCCAACTGGCATGTTGATAGGTACCTTTTTCTTTGGCTAAAACCGCTTCTTGTTTTTCTTCTTCAAGAATTGCTAATTTTGCCCGCAAAATTTGGTAAGCTTGTTCTTTATTTTGTGTCTGACTACGCTCTCCCCTGCATTTCACCACAATTCCAGTTGGAATGTGTGTCAGCTCCACTGCAGTGTTAACTTTGTTCACATTCTGACCGCCTGCTCCACCAGCTCTAGTAAAATGCCAACTTAAATCGGCGTCTTTCACTTCTAATACTGCCTGATCCTCAAGCAGGGGCAAGACTTCAACTAGTGCAAATGAGGTTTGTCGCAAGCTGTCAGCGTTAAAGGGGCTCAGTCGCACTAAGCGATGGGTACCCGATTCACCGCGGAGATAACCATACGCATATGGTGCTTTCACTTCATAACTAGCCTCTTTAATTCCAGCGTCTTCACCTCGAGATTCAGAGAGCAACTCGAATTTCCAACCCTTGCGCTCAAAATACCTAACAAACATTCGTCGCAACATATCTGCCCAGTCCATTGCTTCAGTTCCACCCTGACCAGAGTGAATTGAGAAGATCACTCCTGAGCGATCGTAGGGACCAGAGAGATATCTCTTTAACTGTAGTGAGTCTGCAATTGTTTGCAGTGACTTGAGGCATTGATGATATTCAACTAGATCCGTCTCTTGAGCGGTTTCATCCGTAGAATTCAGCGACAAGAGTTCTTGCCATGACTTAACATCTTCGATCAGTTGGGTAAGGGTTTTTATTTCAGCAATGTCTCCCTCAATACTTGCAGCCTGGGTCACAATCTGCTGTGCATCGGCTCGACTCCAAAAACCTTCTAAATTAAGCTGTGATTGTAATTGAGAAAGCTTGTCTTGTAATTCAACTGGTTTACTATCAGCCACCAACTGTGTTGCTTTTTCGAGTAATTCAGTGATTGTTTCGCTAGTCCAATGCATGGTGCTATTGTACGCTATGATCTATTTTTTTGACTTCTATAGATCGAGTGATATGTCCTGCGTGAGCTGCCATTGTTTTACAGCGGTTGGTGTTTGTAAAATATAGGTTGAGTCTGGTAACCCTGACTGACGCTGGATAATCATCCTCTTTTTTGTTAGATCTATTGGAACAGTATTTTTAGCATCTACTGCAGGCAAAACTACCAAAGAAACTAATGCTGTCTTCTCCTGACCCTGTGGTACTGGAAAAACGAAGCCAATTTGATTAAAAACCTCACCAGCCTCAGTGGTAATGAGTTGCTCGTGCCAAGTTGACAATTTTTTACCCTCAATCTCGATCGACTGAACACCAACGTCTTTAGAAACATATAGTCGCTGGTAATTTACATATCCCATGCCATTTACGGCTTCCTCGCTACTCACGTTCTCCGCAGACATATTGTTGTTTTTAATACGGATCTGAACCAATAGCTGCTCTGGTTTGACATCGGCAAGAACTGAGCGTTGAATCGACCGATTGGCTTTGTTGATGCCAACATTTGACTCAATCAGCATCAAATACAGTGGCTGTTCTTGTTGATTATTTATAACAGTCGTATCCAACCCCAAACTGGCGTTCAAGATAGCAGATTGTCTGCCACTCCAACCGAGATCATCAATTATCTGTTGTTGTTGACCCTCAACTTGATACACCTGAATTTCTCTTCGTTTCAACCCTGAAAACAGAATCTGAATTAGTGAAAGTTGCTGTTTCCGATTCAGATTTAGTGCTGCGAGTTTTACTTGATTAGTTAGGGTTTGTAGGAAATGCTGTTTTTGAACACTACCAGGGAAGAAATGCTGTCGATCAGCTCGAGCCACGTCTGCCAAATTAGCTGCAGTAACTTGAATTTTGTAATCAGGTAAATACACTGGTCCAATTACTTTTAAAATCTCTTCCATCAACGACATATTTATAGCGATAACACCATCGAGTCCACGCTTATTACCAAAAGCAAAATACTGCAGAATCGTCTGAGCACTAGTTGGAAAATCTGGTTGCCAGTTTGCATCCGGCAATCTCATGCCTTTACCAGAGCTCAAAAACTCATCAACACCCGCCGGAGCATTTACAAAACCTTTAAATTGCCCATCTGGTTCATAAATATCCCCAATTGCATAAGTCGGTAGAGTTTGACCACTAAAATCAACCATGGCATAGGAACCCATAAACCCACCAGTAGCTCGTAGTTCTTGAGTGTTTTGGAGCAATACCAACAGTTTTCGCTCACCGCCAAACCAATATGACGCCAGCTGGCTGAGTTGTGACCAATTATTTTTGACCTCACTCGTAACTGCACAAAAATCTTTGATCTCTGAAGAAAAAAATAAACCTGAGTGTTGTCCACAAAGTTCCTGATCGATTTCGCCAACTTGTGTGAGTATTTGCGTTAGCGATGACGACAACTGTTGGTATGTATCATGCTGAGGTTTATCAGGTTCCGCTGCTAGTTTTGTAACACTGTCATACGCAAATCCACCATCAGCTACGAGTAAAAAACCAGATTTAAGTGATCGAATTAACGACACTTTTTGGAATGTGAGTATATTGGCAACTTTTGATGCAACTAATCCAGTCTTAACATGTCGCTGTAGTTCTCGGGAATTAAAGGTGGCAAAATCACCCTTGATCTGACTACCTGCCAGTAACATAACTCCAAGTGAAATGGCCAACACTCCAAAATATGTCGCAAGTATTCCAGCCAGTAATAATGCTAAATGATGATATGACCAACGTATATGTGATAGTCGCTTTTTAAAACGTTGTACTAGTGGTTCGCTAGCAAGCTCTTGATACCAGTTTGCATAATTAACAGAGATACCGCCCCAAGTGTATTGCTTGGCTAGTTCAATGCCATGCAAAATTCGTTCCTGTAATTCTACTTTCGATAATTGCGAGAGCAGTCGCAGTGTTTTTTCTAACTCATCTGCATTGGCAACAATTACTACATTGGCTGCAAAAGGTGCTAGATGAAAATAATCCTGTTTTAATTGATTATCAGCAACTGCAACTACTAATTTACCTGCAGCCAAACACTCCCAAACAGATAGGTAGCCACTGGCTATCACTATATCCGCAGTTTGCAGCCATTTTCGCTGAGCTGACCAGCCCATCACTTCACCAACCAAGTCCGCTTGGTCTCTAAGTTCGCCATCACCATAAAATTGCCATCGAATATCGTGCCTAGCTCTTGCAGCTGACAAAACTGCAATGAATCCAGTATCTGGGGCCAGTCTTCCTGCATACGCAACCGTCAGCCTAGAATTTGGCATCGCTGCAACCTGTGACAATTGCTGCTGATTAACTGCTCCATAAGTGATGGCATCACCAATAACCTGGTAGTATTTAGAAATAAATTCACCAACTAGTAACAACCGATCCGCACAAATTGCTGAAAATTGTTTCAAAAACTTCAGCTTAGTTGGGATTGGATATTTACCCTCCCAACCATGCATGGTCAACACTATTCGAGAAAAAGGTAGTAACAAACGAATTGGTAACAACCAAATCATCACATCGTGAACATGAATGATAGAAGCTTGAGAAAATGTCGATAGTTTTGCCAATAATTTGAACCAAACTACCAATAATCCGACGATGGGAATTCGAGGAAAAACAACCGTGGTAACTTGGACGATGTGATGTTTGAGCGTAATCTCTTGGGTTTGATCTTCCTTGCCAGCTGAAAAAACCTCCACGGAATACCCTTGTTCCAGCAAATCAGTTACTGTCTCCAACACATGGGTCTCTACTCCGCCAATTGCAGGTAGAAAACTTGGGGTCACCACCACAATTCTTTGAGCTGTTCGATCTGCATCTCCAGTTGTTTTTTTGTCTTGAGCGAAACTCATTGAGCTCATTATATAATCGATTAAATGCGAATTTCTCTGGTAATTACTGTCTTGAATGAAGCTGGGACTATTGAATTACTTGCCCAGTCACTAGCAAACCAAACTCACTTGCCAACTGAAGTAGTTGTGGTTGATGGCGGTTCAACTGATGACACCATTGGCAAGTTAATAGCAATTCAAAAAAAATACCCCAAATTAAAATTAAAAATTCTCACCAAAAAAGGCAATCGAAGCGTTGGCAGAAATGCCGCCATTGATCAAGCTGTCTCAGAATTAATTGCCATTACCGACGCAGGCTGCATTCCAAAACACGATTGGCTAGAAAAACTAGCAGCCACCTATCGTGACTCCAAAGCTCCAGTTATTGCCGGCTATTACCGCGGCATCCCACTCTCCAACTTTGGCGAGGCTGTAATTCCTTATGCACTAGTCATGCCAGATAAAGTAAACCCTAAGACTTTTTTGCCAGCAACCAGGTCAATGTTGTTAGAAAAAAATGTTTGGAAAAAACTAGGTGGTTTCGACGAATCACTATCACACAATGAAGATTATGCTTTTGCAAGAAAAATTGCCTCCGCCAAAATTTCAATATATTTTTGTCAACAAGCTCTAGTCTTTTGGCAACCTCGTGAAACTTGGCGGCAATTCTGGAAAATGATTTATCGCTTCGCAGTAGGCGATGTTGAGTCACAAAGTTGGCGACCAAAAGTTGCTTTAATTTTTATTAGATATGGATTGTTTATTGCGTTGGCAATCTGGCTATCTAGACAACAACCATTCTCATTTATCACTGGATATCTCGGACTCAGTTGTCTGCTGCTCGGATACATACTGTGGGCAATCAAAAAAAATTACCGGTATGTCCAAAATGGTTGGTACTATTTACCGCTACTGCAAATTATCTCTGACTTTGCCGTAATGTCAGGAACTTTGGTGGGATTCGTGCATTTAGCGAACAGCCGAATTACTCAGATTTTTTCAAAATCGTAATTTGATAGAGCTGTAGTGCGACTGCCCCTAAATCAAATTTATATCGTTCACTTCCTCTCAGAAAGTCATAGACTGCAATACCTTGTTCAATCGCATGTTGTAAGTGATGTGCCTTGAGACCAAACCCTACTCCTAGTGCTGCATACTGCGGATCATAGCCTGAGTTATAGAGCAAAATTGAGTGCTGATCTTTCAAAAAATAAGCGATTGCTGCCACCCTCTCACCCTCGTAGATGCAAAAAGCAAAACGCCACTGCCAACCATTTTCATAATCAGCGACTGATAAATCTGTAAAAAATGCTGCCATTTGCTCCGACATAAATTGTTGCTTCAGAGGATCAGAAAGTTTATGTAGTCGCAAAAAATCTGCAACTATTTCTGGTGTTGCAGATAAATCCCACTCATACGTTGGGCTCACCTGCTCAAGTCGTTTCAGTTTTCGCTTCAATTCATCACGGTGTTTTTTCTTTTGCGACTGCACATATTCTTCCCAGGTAGTTGGCAACTTAATGTAAGGTGATTCAGCTTGCGGAGTGATTTGTACTACATCATTTGTTTGATTTGTAGCCTCTGATGCAAAAAATCTGTAACTGGCACTGTCTGATCGAACATAATCTAATTGAATTTTATTTACACCATTGGAAAACAACCAGTTAAGTAGTGAATTCCAAATATCAGTTACTACCACATCACCTACAACACCAAATAATCGTAAATCCCCATAATCCGTGACTTCTTCATTCCCAAGAACTGGAGGCATGCCAATGAAAAAAACTTCAGTACCAATTCTTTGCAGTCCGATTGTTGCCAGCAGCACACCAGCATCAAAAACACCTAGATGTAGAACTTCACCACCAGCTCCAAAATGTGACAGGAACACTCTTTGATAGGCAAAGTTATTAAATGGAAAAATATCAGTAGAACTCATGAACTCAGCAGTAGCTACTGCGAGCTCTTCAACTGTCAAATTCTTCACTTCCAACATTTACGCCTCTCCAAATAACAACATCAACAACATTATAAGCACACCCGCTACGAATGCTGCAATTTGAAAAATACCTTTTCGGCTTGGCTGCTCTTTGTGCAATTCGGGAATTAAATCAGAACCAGCAATATAAATAAAGGTTCCCGCAGCAAACGGTATTAGATACTGTTCTAAATGAATGGATTGAGCCCCAAATAATGCCACCACACCAACTCCACCCAGTGCAGTCAACGCAGTCAAAAAGTTTAGAAACAAAGCCCGAGCTCTTGAGATACCACTATGCACAATCACTGCAAAATCACCTATTTCTTGAGGAATTTCATGCAAGAACACCGCCACAGTAGTAGCAATACCAACCTCAGTGCTCACTAAGAAACTTGCCGCAATAATTAACCCATCAATAAAATTATGCACTGCGTCCGCAAACAGATTCATCCAAGCAAAGTGATGTACATGATGACTAGTAATTGGTAAATGACAATGTTGCCAATGGATGACTTTTTCCAATAACAGTGAAAAAGTGATACCGCCCAAAATTAACAAGGAACTTTGCAATTCAAAGCCATGTGTCTCAACTAACTCAGGCAGTAAATGAATGAAGACATCACCTAGTAATGATCCAGCTGCAAAACTAATAAAATATAAAATCAGAGATTTAAATTTTGCATCTGAAATCTTCAGGCTCACCATGCCAATCAATGACACTAAACTAATAGCTATTACCGAGAGACTTGCTTGAATTAATTGTATTTCCATAATACCGAGATTCTACTGCATCTTCTCAGCAAATGCAACAAAGTTGCTATTGCTATTTTATTACAGTTGGTTTTTCAACCACATCAAACGTTGTAGCACTTACCGAAGCTTGTGGTTGATAGACTGTGAAACCAACACTGCCATCGTCATATTTTGCTTCAAAGACTTTTTGTAATAAACCGGTTCGCTGACATCGATTATGAAGTGTGAAGAAAATATAATAATCGTATGGCTCTTTTGCTAATTCCGAAGAAGCACATAAATCGCTTACAAAATGTCGCTGACCAATCCAGAAATCTTTGGCATTCAAAAAATATTTACCAGGTTTTTTAATTGGCAATGTACGCAAATCTTCCTGTGCAAAAAGATAAGGATAAAAGAACACACCCTCAACGTGCTCCTCAATAATCTTTGAGTCATGGGCATTGGCGTTAATCCATTTTACTAGCTCTTCTCCAGCACGACTGCGGTTAAACGGTCGTTCAAAGGGCGTTTGGGCCACATATCCAAACCAGAAACTGAGCAGGTTTGGTGCTGACAACAGTAAAATAGTGCTAACAATCACTACCGGAGAAAATAAAAACTGTTGCCAATTTGTAGATACTTTAATTTGAGTAAACAAAGATTTGATTGTCACAAACCAACCAAGTGCTGATGCAAGTTGTAACCATGGCACCATGATTACTGCCCGCTGTAGATTTGGAAAATCATCTTGAGTTAGGGCCGATGGAATGGCAGCAATAAACAAGAAACCCAAACTCAAAGCCACTAAAGGTCGCAGATTCTGCTGACTGGTCTCAAGTGATTTAGCCGATTTAGACATCGAAAAATCCATACCCAAAACTAAAAATGCCATAGCTAACACCACTCCCAAGTACTCAAAAACCGTAACTGAGACTCCATTTGGAACCGCATATCTAATTGGTGGACCGTTCTGAAAAAGTAAAACCGATGGTGACAATAACCCTACATATTGTCGCCAAAATGCCGAGAAATTTTCCGTAACTTTGTTGTATCTAAACCGAGTGATTAGTGGTGGGATCCCAGCTTGTCCTGACTGAGCGATATGTGAGGTCAACGCTCCCTTGACTGTATCGCTACCAAGAATTGCCGTCTCCTGATACCTGCCTTGTGCATACGGAGTCTGCAATAACACGCCAAAAGGAAAAATGAGATAGGTTGCAATTACAGCTACAATTCCAATCGTCAGTTGACGTGACCAATCCCCTCGATGATGCCACCAGGTGTATGCCGCAATTAATACTAAAAATGGTGGAATCAACAACCTAGAAGTGAAATAGGTCACATAACAAATAATTGTGAGTGTATAAATTGCTACTAATCCAAAAATAAACTGACGCAAATCTGCTGTTCGCTGAAGCTTACTCTGAGCTGCATTCCAAAAAACAGTTGTGGCCACCAACACTAACAAAGCCAGTACCATCGAATCCACGATCACACTTGAAGAAGCTCGTGACATCACAATGCTCCATGGAGATACCGCCCAAAGTACTGCAGCAATGAGCACCAATAATTTATTGCGAGTTTGTCGATATAACCACCACAATGCCAAACCTGCAGCGATCAAACCAGTGACAATAATGCCTGCACGATATGATGTTACTTGCGATCCAAAAAATGCAATAAATGGCACCAGCACATACGAATGAATTGCTGAAACATGATCCCCCCACATATCTACAGTGAGTGGCCATTTCTCTCCATAAATATTGCTGCCAGATTTCAACAATAACCATCCATTGTAGGCAAACCAGGCCTCATCTTGATGCATTCCAGCTGGAAAATCAGCCAAACGCCAAAACCGACCAGCAATTGCTAATACGGCAATTGCCAGACCTGAAAGCCACCATCCAAATGAGGTTTTTAGTTGTTTCAAAAGATGATTGAATATGTGCACTCAAGCATTTTATCATCAGGCCAGACTCACCACAGTCACAATTTAAACTGCAGTAAAATTGTTTGATCTCTTTTAGGCCCGGTCGTAATTATAGAAATCGGCACACCAATGCTCTGACTCATGAATTTCAAAAACTTACGAGCCGCTGCCGGCAATTCTTTGAGATTTCTTGCGGCTGCCAATTTACTAGCATCCCAAGATGGCATCTCAATATATGTTGGAGCCACTGTATTTAAAAATTCCTGATCTGGTCGATACTCAACATTTTTACCCGCAACAGTATAGCCGGTACAAATTTTGATTGGAAAATCAGAATAACTGATGTCCATGTGGGTTAAAACTAAACTATTTAGTCGACCAACTTTACAAAAAAATTTAAGTGCCGGAATATCCAAATAGGCAATGTCGCGTGGTCTCTTAGTTGTAGCACCATACTCATGTGCATCCTCTCGAATTCGATCCGCAAGTTCACCGGTCATGATACTGGGTAACTGTCGCACCCCCACACTAGACATATAGGTGGCCTTGATTACGCCAGCTTTGAACTTAATTTTATCTGGATCAATGACACCTTCTGTAGCAGAAAAAATTCCGTCAAACGTGGTATCAGAAGCAGTGATGTCTGGATATACACCCCACCGATAATCCAAACCAATTGCTTGAGATTTCTCAAATACAAAACCGCATTTTTTATCTTGCCATTTTTCACTTAACCAATCATGTAAATCATAAGTTACCGCTGCTAGTTTTAATCCTTGGGCTTTCAATCTGCGTAAAAATTCTGCTTCTGAGCCGACAGCGAGCGTAGCTCCATTTAAGCTTGGTACCAGTACAGATGACATGTCGTGTCCAAGTCCTTTAATGAGTGCACTGTACATTTGATAATGCTGTTTAATTTTTTGGTCATTAAATACAACAATATCTTTCATCCTCAGTGGATGTCGCAGTAACACATCCGAATATGCAGGGGAAATACCACGGCCAGTAGCACCTTTTCCACCTGTTTGCCATTGCTTCAGCACATTTTCATACGCTCGGTGGGTGTCGAGTGATAATAACGCATAACGATCAATCTTCACTTTTGCACGATCCTTTGTTGACTTCACCGCTTTAATATTCACCAACTCTTCAAGCAGATCTCCAGGATGCAGTACCATCTCCTTGCCTAGAACAATCACTGCTCCTTTAATAAATGCACCAGAGGGAAGTTGATGTAAGGCAATACGGTGACCATCGGCAAACTCAACCGTATGTCCTGCATTTGCCCCGCCATTATCTCGGTAAACAATTACTTCACCTTTCTGACTCAGTTGATGCACCAACATATCAACAATTCTGCCTTTACCTTCATCACCAAATGCACCTCCACAGCATGCAAATGTTTTTGGGCGAAAACTAGTCATTATTTCCTTTCGATTTCAGATAACTACGGATATTTCGATGCACGGTGGCTGCAATTTCAGCTGATAAACCCAAATAATTTGTTGGGGATAGCTGTAATAATTGCTGTTTTATCTCATCTGAAATCTGTAACTGGGCAACAAACTGATTTAGAATTTTTTTCGTGACTTTTTTTCCTTGTGTTTGCTCTTGCAGTTTTTGATATCCCAGCACATCACCATGCATGCGTAAAATAACCTGATATGCTTCAGCAACTACCTCCCAGTGATCATTTAATTCTTGATTTACTTTTATGGTATCAACTGATATTTTCTGCAACCCTTTTATGAGTGAAGTGTAAGCTAAAACGCACTGTCCAATGGCAACTCCAAAATTGCGTTTTACAGTGCTATCTGAAAGGTCTCGTTGCAATCGAGAAATCGGCAATTTTTGAATAAAATGGATCAGCATACTATTCGCCATTCCCAAATTGCCCTCGCTATTTTCAAAATCTATGGGATTAACCTTGTGCGGCATTGTCGATGATCCAACTTGGCCAGTTGCTAGTTTTTGAACCAAATATCCGTCACTAATGTAACGCCATGCATCCTGATTAAGGTCAAGTAAAATTCCATTTATCCGAATCAAACTACTAAATAATTGACTGTAACTTTCTGGAGATAAAATCTGCGTTGCAATCACAGATGGTGCCAAACCTAATGAAGCAACAAATTCTTTGCTTATTTTTAGCCAATCAACATCTGGAAAAATGGTGAGGTGAGCATTAAAATTTCCAACTGCACCAGAAACCTTTCCTTCGATTTGTAACTGATCAAGTACTAATAATTCTTGAAGTAGACGCTGTGCAAAAACCGCGAATTCTTTACCAATGGTTGTAGGAACTGCTACCTGACCATGTGTCCGTGCCAGCATTGGCGTGTCTGCATAGTCATTGATAATTTTGCCGAGCGTTTTGAGAAGTAACTGAAGCATCGGAATAACAAGTTGTTCTTTTGCTTCCATCAACATTTGAGAATATGCAAGTGAATTAACATCCTCACTCGTTAAAGCGATATGAACATATGCTGCTAGTGGTGAATTTATTTTTTGCAGCTTTGCTGTTAAAAAATACTCAACTGCTTTAACATCGTGTCTAGTAATGAGTTCTATTTTTTTAACTTCTTCCGCATCAGTAGTACTGAAGTCATGCTGCAGTTGGAGTAAAAAGATTTCTTCATCTGAGGTAATTTTAGGAATCAATCGGTGTTTCGATAAAAAGAAAAGATACTGAATTTCAATTTTGACTCTATGGGTAATTAATGCAAACTCAGAAAAAATATTCGAAACTTCTGTTAGCTGTGTGTGATAGCGTCCATCCAAAGGAGATATTGCAGTTAGACGTGAGTCCGTTGCCATTAATCCAATTGTACAGCAATTTAGCCATTTGCAGAGAGAAAATTTGGAACTGTTTAATTCTATTTCGTGTTTCTGCAACCAGCATCTATCTCGGGTCTGTCATCCACACTGCAGTTTTTTTTAAAAAAAGATATTTTAAAAATGTAACCAAATATGAGTTAGCACCCGCAAAAAAACCAAATCTGAATCTTCTTCCTGCAGCCAACACAGGTGTGTTGCTCAAAAAGATAATTTTCCCAATTTTACTTACTTTGAATGATAGGTCGATATCTTCGATTGCATTTAAATCAGCACTGAATCCACCTGATTTTTTATAAGCCTCGTTGAAAATTGCAAAATTGAACCCGCTAAGCCAATAATGTCCAAAAATCACTCGATAAATTCTCATCCCTAAGGGCTGCAATACATTGACGATTTTGTTTGTGTTGGCAGTACAATCGTCAATTCTACAGGTGCCAGTCACAGCAACGCCAATATTTTCAGTAAGTGCATTTGAAAGTGTTTCGACCCAATTTGAGGGAAGAATTGTGTCAGCATCAGTTGACAATATAATTTCGTCAGTTGAGTATTCAAAACCAGCTTTTCGTGCTGCTCCCCGTCCTTTTCGTTTCTCATAAAGAACCGTTATGTGTAAATTCTTTGAAAAACTTCTAGCTTCTTTTACAGTGTCATCTGTAGAATTGTTGTCAACAACGATGATCCTAAAATTTTTGCCAGTCTGTTGTGCAACAAGGCTATTTAGACAATTACCAATATTTTTCTCTTCATTGTAAGCAGGGATTACAATCGAAATCATAGATTAAAAATTGCTGTTTATTTACAAAGTTCTATTCTATACTTTGGTATGGCTGAAAAAAAGATCACTGTTGATGTGTCACATGAAGTTTTTAAAGATAGGAAATCAAAAGACTTTTTTGATCGTCAATTCCCACTAAAAAGTGCTGAAGAAACACAAATTAAACTCAGGACAGAACTTGTGGAACAAGTATTTGCTTGGAATGAATCCCTGAATGTTGACTCTGATTTCGTACCCCCCAGTGATTTCACAGTTACTTGGATAGGAGTAAATAATTGGGATGAATTAAAAAATCAAAGTACTTGCCAAAATTGTAGTGCAGAAGTCAAATATGGAGAATCAAATTGTCAATCATGCCTAACAGCAAAGCCACATTTTATTCTCACCATCAAAGAAACAGAGTCCACAAGACAATTGTTGAACAGTCCGATCGTAAATCAAAGCTCCATCCCAACAATTCTGCCTGAGGGATGTGCATACGATATTATTGGAGTTTCAAATCAAACAGAATTAAATAAATTTAGAAATTGTGTGTATTGTGGAGCTCCAGTTTTGTTTACTTTTCCTGCCTGCACTCACTGTGGAATGAGTAAACCATATGTGCGTCTCACAAATACTGATGATCAAAACTCATCAGCACCAACATGGAAAGTTGGTGACCTTAAAACAACTGTTAGCCAGGGCGATATGCCGGGATATTTTGAAGATGGAGAGGTTTCCGTCTCATCTGGATGCACGGCTGGAATATGCAAGGCCACCAAAGTTACTGTATCAGAAAATGCTTCAATCGTGGCTGCTAATGCCATAGAAGTTACCTTAAAAACGAACTCAAAAGCGCATGAAATAGCTGCGAGATATGTAACCATTCACGCGAATAGCACAGTTCATTCAGTGACAGTATATGACAGTGGCACCTTAATTCTAGACGAAAGCTCAAATATCGATGAATTATTTTTAGGTGAAGGTGTGAAAATTGAAGTCAGAGGGATGCCAGAGTTAAGACTACTCCAAAAAATACTCAATGTCTTCCGAACCAGAAAAAAAGGTGTTAGAAGTGATGTTGCATGTGCACTGCCAAGAGGCATGGAAAAAAGATTGCAAGCAGGACAGTGATTGTTATTCTCTCAGAGAGACCCAATTTAAATCGAAAATAGAATTCTTAGGATCATGGTGTGAGATAAATATATCTGATACGAGTTTTTTCCAAGAGATAGTAAAAACTGAGCGATATTTTTCGCAAACCTTTTTTCCTGAATAAACAAGTACAGTGCGAAGTAAAACAATGTGGCATACAACATAGTATCTACATGTGTGAATCGTAGTGCAGTAATTGGATTGATTCCATTCAACATATCGTTTCTTGCTCTATAAATTACAACCACCAAAAAAAACAGACAAAGAAGTTTTGTGACTAGAATACATTTTTTCCTAGATTGTATCCAGTGAATTATTCTTGAAGCATGCATGCCGAGAATAAAATAAAAAATCCAAGTGATACACCAAAAATATTGTTGTTGATCAGTAAACAAATATTTTGAAATAAGACTCGGTGGTGCAGTAGTGCTGTACAACATATATAGAAATATCTGAAAAATAAATGCTACTAGCAAACTAATCCAGGGAAATTTTTTAACTATCGAACTCACTATAGGAAACAATATATATAACTGAAAAATCATTGGCACAAAATACAAATGATAATCAGCCTTGCCCAGTAATAACTGTAGTAAAAATGATTTAGTTTTGAGTGGATCTTGCCAATGTGGGTTAAATAAAAATATGAGATAACTTACAGCACTAATCAAAATGTATGCTGGCAGCAATTTTTTTGCCTGACTCCACCAAAATTCAAAATAATGAAGTTTTTTTTGTTGGTATTTTTCCCAAAAACCATACCCTGACAAAATTACAAATAGTGGTACTGAAAACCTGCCTATTTGGTCAATAATCAATAATAGTTGCCAACTTGAAGTTTGCAAATCAAAACCATTGGGAATATTTGTCAGAACATGAGCTGTGACCACCGCGACAATGGCAATCCCGCGAAGCAAAGCATTTGTTTCAAGCACATAACTTGAGTGCGGCTCAACTTCATGCTGTTTTTTCATAAGTGGCTAAAAAATTAGACGGTTTTTCGCTTCTCAAGTTCTGCTAAAACCATATCCAGTGTAACACCGCGTGCTGCCAACATCACTAAAGTGTGAAACAACAAATCAGCAGTTTCAGAAACTAATCGTCGTTTGTTACTATTTTTAGCAGCAATCACCACTTCAACAGCTTCTTCACCAACTTTTTGAATAATTCGGTCGTCATTATCTCTGAAGAGCGAAGCAACATATGAATTATCTGGCATGTTCTCTTTACGAGCAATGATTATTTTGTAGAGTGCTTGTAATGTCATATCTTCCGTTCAATTAATTTGGTATAAAAACAACTACGAGAGCCAGTGTGACAAACTGCCACTCCCTGCAATTCAACTGTGACTAATACAGTATCGGCATCACAGTCTTGATACAACGAGAGAACTTTTAGCTGATTACCCGACTGTTCACCCTTTAGCCAAAGTTTTTTTCGACTTCGACTCCAGAAATAAACAAAGCCAGTTTGCTGTGTTTTTTCGAGTGCCTGAGCGTTCATATATCCCAGCATCAAAACTTCACCAGTAGTTCCATCTTGAATAATGGCTGGCACCAATCCTGAATTTTTATTGAAATCAATTTTTTTCATAGACGTTTCTATTTGGGATTTTTTTTAATTGCATATATTTTTTTAAATCAGAAATCGTCAACTCACCAAAGTGGAATAGTGAAGCAGCTAATGCACCGTCAGCGACTCCTTCTTCAAATACATCGGCAAAGTCTGTAATGCTTCCAGCACCTCCAGAAGCAATCACCGGGACAGTGACACTTTGAGAAATAATTCTAGTCAGCTCTAAATCAAATCCCTTCTTGGTGCCGTCAGCATCCATGCTAGTCAACAAAATCTCACCAGCTCCAAGTCCGACTCCTTCTTTTGCCCAGGATAGAGCGTTAAGCCCTGTTGCAGCAGTACCACCATTAATCACTACCTCCCAACCAGTTTTATTTTTTTTAACATCGATCGCCAATACGATACATTGACTACCAAATACCCTTGCAGCTTCGGTAATGAGACTGGGTTTTTTAACTGCTGCAGTATTGAGTGAAACCTTATCAGCACCAGCCAATAATACGGTTCTAATATCTTCAATTGAACTAATACCACCTCCGACTGTAAATGGAATAAAAATAGTTTCAGCAACTTTTTTAACCATCTCGATTATTGTTTTACGTCGATCATTAGTAGCGGTAATGTCTAGGAATACCAACTCGTCAGCACCTTGGTCATTGTAGAATTTTGCCAATTGCACCGGATCACCAGCATCCTGCAAATTCACAAAATTAACCCCTTTAACCACTCGGCCGTTAGCAATATCAAGACAGGGAATAATTCGTTTAGTTAACATTGTTGACCTCCTGAATTGAGATTTTGCCTTCTAATACTGCTTTGCCAATAATTACTCCTGCTACTTTGAGAACTGAGAGTGCAATGACATCTGCTTTTGAGGACACTCCACCAGCAACAATGAGTGGCACTGAAAGTAACGACTGTAACTTTTTAACCTCTTCAAAATTGGGTTGAGTTAGTGTGCCGTCTCTACTCACATCAGTATAAATAAATGTTTTCACTCCCCATTTTTCTAGCTGTATAGCAGTTTCAAGTAAATCTTGATCACTGTTTTCCAACCAACCACGTTTGGCTAATTTGCCATTTTTACTGTCGAGCGAAACAATAATCCTGTCACCGTATTTGTCTAGCATTTGTTTTATCAGTGATTCGTTCTCTAAAGCCACCGTGCCAATAATTACTTTTGTGTCTCCAATTTTTAAAAGCTTCTCGACACTAGCAAGAGACTGAATGCCGCCACCAACTTGAACAGGAATGGTAACCGCGGTAATGATTTTTTTTATGATGACTAGATTGATTGATCGACCAACTTTGGCACCATCAAGATCCACGATGTGTAGTGCTCTAGCTCCTGCAGTTTGCAAGCGTAGAGCCATTGCCACAGGATCTTGGCCATAGATTGTTTCCAAAGCATAATCACCTTGTTGTAAGCGGACACAATTGCCAGCTCTAATATCAATAGCGGGAATAACTAGCATAATAGCCTCCAAAAGTTTTCTAATACCTGGAGACCTGCCTCACCACTTTTCTCTGGGTGAAACTGTACTCCATAGATATTTTTTGACTCAATCACACTGCAAAAGTCTTGACCATAATTAGTTACGCCAGTAACGTTTTTGGTGTCAATCGGATTGCAGTAATATGAGTGTACAAAGTAAAAATACGAATTATTTGTAATACCCTGCAACAACTGCGAATTTAATGCATTGACTTGGTTCCAGCCGACTTGGGGCACCTTTAAATTAGTTTTCAATTTTTGAACCTCACCATTAATCAAATCGAGACAATTGACACCACCTTCTTCACTAAATGAAAAAAATAATTGCATCCCCAAACAAATTCCTAGTAATGGTTTACCACTAGCAACTTGCTCAGTTATCACAACATCAAGATTTCGCTGTCGCAGATTTTTCATACCTGCACCTGCGGCACCCACTCCTGGCAAAATTAAACCTGTTGCCTGCTGAATATCGCCAGTTTGATTCGATATTTTGAAAGGAATGCTGAGTCGAGAAAGTGCATTTGCCACACTCGCCAAATTTCCCAATCCATAATCAATAATTACTATCATAATGAACCCTTCGTCGATGGTATTTGTGTCAGTGCTCTCTGGTCATATTCACAAGCAGCTCGAATTGCTCGAGCCATTGCTTTGAATATGCCTTCGATTTTGTGGTGATCATTGCGACCATTTTCAACCTTAATGAAAACATTGGCTTTGGCGTTTTGGGCAAAACCATCCCAAAAGTCGTAAACCAGCTCAGTGCTAAGATCTCCAACCTTGTCACGGTTAAAGTCACAATCGAGAGCGAAGGCATACCGTCCAGAAAAATCTATGGCTACCGTCACTAGTACCTCATCCATTGGCAATACAAAGAATCCATAACGATTAATGCCACGCTTCTCTCCAAGTGACTGCGCGAATGCCTGGCCTAAAACAATACCGATATCTTCTACTGTGTGGTGCTCATCAATAAAAATATCTCCCTGAGCTACCAGTGCTAGATCAAATAAGCCGTGTTTGGCAAATAATTCCAGCATGTGTGATAAAAAACCTACTGGCACAGTGATTTGTCGCTGTCCGGTTCCATCAACACTAAGTGATAACTCAATTTGAGTTTCAGTGGTAATGCGGGTAATTACGGCGGAACGTTTTTTCATAACAGGAGTCTTTCGATTTCGTTGGTGCCTGCAACTTCAAACTCAGCTGCACTACCAGTGCCGACAAAGATACATGGCATCTGAGCTGACTTCGCAGCCAATACATCATTAATACTGTCGCCAACATAGATTGGCCGATTACTATCAAGCAGTGCAGCAGCTTGTAATAATGGATCTGGAAATGGTTTTTCTCGCAAAGTGTCCTCTTTACCAACTACAAATTTTTCTTGAATTAGTGCCGGTGATATCTTTAGATTTCTCAGTGCAAACAATGCCTCAAACTTTGGTCTCCCCGTAGCAACTCCAACCTTGTATTTATTAGCAATCTTTTTCAGGACTGCTAAATCTATCAACAGTATTTCATTAGCAATCAGTCCCGATTGCTCACTAATTGGAGCTAGTCGTTGATATATCTCAAAAAATAACTCAGAGCCTAAATAAAAACTCTGAAAAATATCTTTTATTTTTTGGTACTCTGAACTATTTTTTATTTGATCACTAAGAGCTGTGATTTTTTTCTTAAATTGAGTACGATAGATTTTTTTTGAGAGTAATTGTATGAGTGCAAACGACAGATCCCAATCATTATTGAATCCTGGAATCAACTTCATGGACTCAACATCTTCGGCGGCTATAACTGTGTGCAAACCATAATTATTTTGTAGCACGTACTCAACCGTTAATTTGATTGCCTGGCGATATGACTGCGAGACATCTATCAGTACACCATCCATATCAAAAATAACGCTATCTAACTTTGGTTTAGAATATTCCCTGAGTGCTGCCAACAACTTGTCATTCTGGCGACGAGTGCCGATACTGATGCGAATTGCACTGTAAGCTGTGTAGTAGCGAACCACAATTTTTCGCTTCTCCAGAATTTCCTGTAACTGCGAGAGTCGATCCATCACAATAAACAGCGAGTTTGCTGCTGATGGATACACCGTAAAGCAGGACAATTTTTCAAGTTCATTATTTAAACGAGTTCGCTCTGCAACAATTGTCGCCAGCATTTTTTCTCTCCAAGTGGTATCAGAGAGAGCAGCGATTCCTGCCTCATTTGCAGCCAAGTTAACATTGTATGGTGGTTTAATCTTAAACAGCTGCTGCACAAAAAACTCATTCATCACCCCATATCCCAATCGCAAACCTGCCAATCCCGCCCATTTACTCAGAGTTCGTAGCACGATTAAGTTGGGATACTGCTCCAGTAGTGAGATTACACTCTTACCAGAAAACTCAAAATAGGCTTCGTCCACAATGACCAGCTTACCGGTTTTTAATAACGTAATGATTTCTTCCTCGCCACTGACAGTCCCGGTAGGATTATTTGGCGAACAAATTACGATTGCCTTGGTACGAGCTGTGACTGCTTTTCTAATCCCTATCAGATCCAATGAAAAATCAGCATTTCTGGCAACCGCAACTACCACACCACGATTCAACTGTACCGACACACAGTACATGCCAAATGTTGGCGGACAGTTGATTACTTCGTCGCCATTATTCAGGATCAATCGGAATAGTAAATCCAACAGTTCGTCTGACCCTGAACCAACCATGATATTTTTAACAGCGGCACCAGTATATTCAGCCAGTGCAAAGCGTAACTGCATATATTCAGGATCAGGATAAAAATTATATTTTGGTTGTCCTCGTAGTGCTTTCTGCACTAATGGTGAGTAGCCAAATTGATTTTCACCCGCGTCAAGTTTAATAACATCTTCAGAATTTTGACCAAACTTCTCTGCCAAATCCCACAGCGATGCTACCGGCAGATAGGCCGACATCGCTGCGATATCCTTTCGGATCATATTTTGTATAGTATTTTTTTTCATATTTTTTTTAATTTCTAAATCGAATCTCGCAGGCAACTTTGTGAGCGGGTAGCTCCTCTATCTCAGCTAAGGTTTCGATGGTTTTTCGTAAATTATTTAGTCCTGTTTTGCTACAGCGCTGTACCTGCATCCATTTGCCATAACAATCAACTCCTAGAGGTGGGTACATCTTAGCCATGCCCCCAGTTGGTAGTACGTGGTTGGCACCTGTTGCATAATCCCCTGCTGATTTGGCTGTCCAATTTCCTAAGAAAATTGAACCTGCATTTACAATCTCACTGACCACTGCTTCAGGATCTTTAGTCATGATCTCTAAGTGCTCAGGAGCGTATTCATTGGTAAAAGCAATTGCTTCTTCCAGTGAATCAACTACAGCTACTAAACCAAACTTAACTAATGATTCAGTTAGACGCTCGGCAGTTGCCAACAGTGGCACTTGTTTCTCGATTTCAGCAATTGTTTGCTCAGCAATCTCCAGCGAAGTAGTGACTAAAACACATGCTGAATCATTACCGTGTTCACCATCTGCCAAGAGATCGGCAGCAATGAACGCTGGGTTAGCAGTCTCATCAGCGATTACAAATACTTCAGAAGGACCAGCTGGCATATCGATACTAATTGATTCAAGTGCCAGCATCTTTGCAGCAGTTACCGCAGCACCACCAGCACCAAAGATCTTAGAGACTTTTGGTACAGATTCTGTGCCATAGGTCATAGCTGCGATTGCCAGTGGTCCACCCAGTTTAAAAATCTCGGTCAATCCAATCATGTCAGCAGCCACCAATGTTGGTGCTGGAATCTGACCAGTGCCTCGTGCCGGTGAACAGAGCACAATCTGTGTACAACCAGCAATCTGTGCTGGAATCGCACTCATCAATACTGATGAAGGATAAATAGCTTTGCCACCAGGAATATATAATCCAACTTTCTCGATTGCTCGCCACTCACGCCAAACTGCCACTCCAACTTCTGGTCGCACTACAGTATCCAGTTTGGTGGGTAACTGTGCGGAGTGCACGGCAGTAATATTGCGAATCATTTGACGAATTGACTCAATAAAGTCTTGATTAACTTCTCGGTAAGCCTGATTAATCTCCTCAGAAGTAACTTTAATTGAAGTGAAATTCTGACCTGCAAAACGCTTGGCAGCATCAGCATATAGTGCTCTGTCGCCATCCTGTTTCACCGACTCCATGATTTGTTTCACTTGAGGCATGATTTGAGAATCATCGCCTGCACTGCGAGCCATAATTCTTTGATAATCACTGGCCGATAAATCTTTAAGTTTAATAACTTGCATATAATTCCTTTACAAAATAATTTTTTCGATTGGTAAGACAATAATTCCAGTGGCACCAGCAGCTTTGAGTTTTTCAATGGTTTCCCAAAACACATCCTCTTTAATTACAGTTTGGATCGAGACCCAACCGTCCTGAGCTAGTGGTGAAACTGTCGGCGATTTAAGTCCGGGAGTAATTTTCTGCAAATTTGACAAAATATCTTCTGGAGCATTCATCATCACGTATTTATAGGTTTTGGCTGAAAGTACGGCTTTGAAACGAACCAACAATCTTTTTATTAATCGCAGTTTGGCTGCATCCACCATGCTGGTGCCATTGGCAATACAAACCGCTTCACAGTCATAGATTTTTGCCAGTTGTCGCAAATCATTAAGTGCCATAGTGCTGCCAGTAGCAGTGAGGTCAGCGATGGCGTCAGCAACTCCCAACATCGGTGCTATCTCCACCGAACCGCTAATCTTGATTGTCTCCACCGACATGCCACTTTTCTTAAAAAAATTCTTGGTTGAGTTCGGGTAGGAAGTGGCAATCGTTTTTCCGTCTAAATCTACTAATTCAACGACAGGCGATTCTTTGGGGACCGCCAATGTCAGAGCACAAAATCCATACCGCAGATTTAAAAGTTTCTTGACGTTTTTTGGTCGTTCTTCGTACAGTAAATTTTGACCCACAATACCCATATCCACACTACCAGAAGCTACATAATCGGGAATATCGTCGTCACGCATGTAGATAATTTCTAAAGGAAAATTGCGACAAGTAGAAAACAACTTAGATTTATAACTGGCAAATTCCAGTCCAGCACTTCGCAAAAAACTAATGGTTTCGTCAGTCAGACGACCACTTTTTTGAATAGCTAATTTTAGATTTTTTTGATTCATGTTTTGCATAATTACTTTCAATTTGGGTGGCTGAGGGGAGTTGCACCCCCGGCCTTCTCCTCCACAAGGAGATGCTCTACGGTTGAGCTACAGCCACCATCTTTTAAACGAGTGGTTAATAAAAAACCTCCCGTTCATTTCTCACCAACACCAGCAAAACCAGTGGTTGGTAAAAAAGGAACGAGAGGCAATAAAAAAGGACCTCCCGCGGTCCCATCCTTCATTCTCTGAGGTATTTCTCCTCAAAGCTCTCAGGCCGGCTCCGCACGTGCGACATCGGCTGTTGTATTTAACGGTTCAACTTCCGTAAGACATTTTGGCCTTCAGCTCATGGATCGTGACTCCACTCAAACGCTTTATTGGTATTAACTTGTATGCGAGTATTTTAATTGAGGAAGTAACAAATGTCAACATGTTAACGCGTTAACATGTATTTATAGAGGAATATTGATGAATTAATGTAATATTATGTGCGCTTCGAATCACCGTACAGTCTCTGCAAAATAATCGAATAGCCATGCCATGATTCTTTATACAGCCACTGAGCCACCCGAGTTACAGTGGTGGTGCTTGTACCGACTTTCTCTGCAATCTCTAAGTAAGAAAGTTTAGTTGACCACAATAGTTTAGCGATGTGAAAGCGACGAGAAAACTCTTCAATTTCTGCTGGAGTCAACAAATCACGAAGAAAGCCAGTGACTTCTTTCGGGCCACACAGTGTGGAGATGGCGGCGATGAGTTCTTTGTCAGATTTAGTGGGATAAGACATAGGTGTAGTTTAGCACTCAGATAAAATCTGAATTAATTTTTTTTATGAAAGTAAAAAATGTTTTTAAAATTGCTATTTCTGGATCACTGGGATTTTTATTCGCTGTGACTATGGTGCTCACCTCAGTTTCACTAATCCAACGATAGGAATCAATTTCACTTTCCTGAATTTTAATATCATCTAATGGTGTGGTCGGAGTAGCTAAGTAAATATTCTCGATCACCGTTTTGCCATTATAAACATATGTAAAAGAGTCAAACAAATTACCAACCAAAATTTCAAGATTAAGTTCTTCTCTAATCTCTCTGACCAAACCAGCTTGATCAGTTTCACCTGATTCAATGTGTCCACCGGGCAATTCATAGACTCCGGGAAGAAATGAGGACTGCAATGATCGTTTGGTCATCAAACACTGATGTGTGTTAGCAACTTTTCGGTAGATCAAGGCACAAGCAGTAGGGATCATTTCCATATATATCCAGTTACTTACTAAACGCCACATCCAGAATCATCATCACCACGAATCCTAACATGGCACCAATTGTAGAGAAATCACTCTCACCTTCTGTTTGTGATTCTGGAATGATTTGTTCTATCGTGACGTAGATCATGGCACCTGCTGCAAATGCCAACGCATAGGGCAAAATCTCTCGCATATTGATGACCAGCAAGGCACCACAAACTGCAGCTATTGGTTCCACAATAGCGGAAGCTTGACCATACATAAAGCTCTGCCATTTACTTTTGCCTTCTCGACGAAATGGTGTTGAGACAGCAAACCCTTCTGGAAAGTTTTGGATACCAATGCCGATGGCTAAAGCGATAGCTCCAGCCAAGGTCGCACCTGGTATGCCTGCACCCACAGCTCCAAAAGCCACACCAACTGCCAAACCTTCTGGAATATTATGTAGCGTAATTGAAGTAAACAGCAAAATAGTCTTATGCCAACTAGTAGGAATTCCTTCTTTTTTTGCCAGAGGCATACCTAAGTGCAAGTGTGGCACTAGCTTATCTAGCAACCAAAGAAAAGCTCCACCCATAATAAAACCAATTGCCGGCGAAATCCAAGCTTGCTGACCTAACTCATGGCTGAGGCTGATTGCAGGTTGCAGTAGTGACCAAAAACTAGCGGCCAACATGATCCCTGCAGTAAATCCCAACAAGGCATTAAAAATCTTTTTATTTCCTGAGGGCAAAATAAAAATGCCGGCTGCACCCAAAGCCGTTAGACCCCAGGTAAAGATAGTGGCCAGCAAGGCCTGAAGAACTGGATTGAGTGTGGAGAAAAAATGCATTGTAGCTTTGATTGTAAGCTCAGCAGCCAGGATTGTGATTGGGAAATGAGTACACCAACGAACAGTTTCTAGATGTGCTACTCCGCAATCTTTTTCCTCAGCATTAGGTAGACGCGACCGTGATCGCGTGAAAAAGATGCTATCAGCTCATAGCCATCTTTTTCCCAATTAAAAATGTGATGCTGGGTATTTATGACAAATTTTTGTTCGTTTTGATACAGGTCTTGGTACTTTTTTTCTAAAATGGCAAATTCATCTACATCATCGGTACCGTCTTTATTCTGATCACCGCTATCTGCGACAGTGAAGTATTTGGTGAACTCCAGTTCACCACCTTTTTGATTCAATAATCCAAATGACTTCTCCTGTTCAGTTAGTAGTGGGTCGGTGGTAAATAGTTCAGGATAGTCAGCGAAATAACTATTGATCATTTCGTCGTCATAAGTTGGTAGATGCACCTGCACGTATCCTGTATCCATCGAACCGTAGTGAGTTGCAGAGACACGATACCTACCGATGGTGCCCTTGACTGTTTCGGGATTGCTGAATTCCTCGATAACTTCTTTTTCGAAGAGATCTTGATAATATTTGAGAAACTCGACTTGAGTGGCTTCAGATTCAAAAACCACATTGAAGTAGGCAAAATTAGTGTCGTCGAACATCGACAGATCTTTGGGATTAGTATTGACGAAGATTTTATTGGAGCTGACTTTCTTAAGTTTATACAATGGGACATCTTTGATTGGATAGCCGTCTAAGAGGAAAGTGTTTTGCTGAGTTTTGGCAGTTGGGTCGGTTTTATTGGCTTGACCGGAGGTTTTTTGATCTGTATTTTTTTGGGTAGTCTTGCCCATGCCCAGTCGTGATCCTAGAAAAACTAAGGCGATGAGTATTAAGAAAGCGATAGCTATTAGTAAGGGTTTTTTATTTTTCATGGTGGTGATTAGTTAGTTTCTGGATCAGGTAAATCCAAATCAGATCATTATGAAGCTACTCCAGATATAGTAGAAATTATACCCTCAGTCAGTGCAAAATTGCTCACAACTACTCATACCTCAATGCATCAAGTGCACTAATCTTAGTGGCGCGACTTGCGGGATAAATACCAGTCAAAACACCAACCAATAATGATAATACAAAAATAAAGGTCACAAAGCTCATTGGCAAATATGCCACATCAATAAATCCAAATCCATGGTGACACATTTTTTCGGAGTTATCTAGAGGAAATTCTCCATTTTTACAGATCGATTTGAAAACCAAACTTAATATCTCATGTAACCATTTCAGTATATTTTTTGCTTTTCATATGTGGAAGTGGTGGCCACTTTGCGGCATTAGGCGTGAGCTTCGCTCTCGCCGGCGGGGTCAAATAACTCCCAACCCCAATCAACTCATAAAAAAATCCCGCCTACAGCGGGTTTTCTTGTACTTGCGGAAGTGGTGGGGTTCACCTTTCCACGCTCATACACAATAAATTAAATTTTCGTATTCGCTTGGCGAGGTACCTTGCTTTCTCACCCACTCTCATAAGTACAAAAAAGCCCGCCTACAGCGGGTTTTCTTGTACTTGCGGAAGTGGTGGGGTTCGAACCCACGAAGCCCTTTCGAGCTCACGCTTTCCAGGCGTGTGCAATAGACCACTATGCGACACTTCCAATCCAGATACTAACTCATCCACAAACGTCAGCATTGTATCAAGACAGCCTGCTGGGCACAATTGATGATTATTTATACTAAATCGGTATCTTGAGAGCTAGGAGCGTCTGTTGTCTGAGACTTACCACTGCTTATATCTGCTGAATTTGTCACTAATGCCCCGCTGTCTTCGGTGTCTCAGACATCTCCGACCTAGAGACTGATTCAGATTCCAACTCAACTTCTTCTTTCGACAGGTCCTGATTTAATTTTGGATTGTGCTTAGCCTGTTGTTTCAAAACCTCTGCATCTGGCATACCATACGCTTCGGCCGCGGCACTAGTTGCAGCCTGAGCTTCTGCAGAATACGTTGCGAAGGCGGACTCTTCATCTGCCTCAGCCATTGCAAGCATTTGATCCTCACTCACTGCCTCTACTGAACTAACATCAAAAACGGGAGCTGAACCTGTTCCAGTAGCATCCTGATGTCCATAAGTTGGTACTGCAATCGTTTCAGCAACTGCTGCAGCAGTCTCTCGTTGGCGATTGATCTGAACCGTTTCCTGCATCAGTCGAGCTATCTCTTCGTTTCGCTGAGTTCTAATAGTGTTGCGAACCGCAAGCACAGCTTGAACCACCAGGACTACTGCCACAATCACCCCTAGTGCAACTATTGCCAATTTTGGATTAGCTAGTACAGCTGTATAAAATTGAACTGCAAATTTCACCACTTCATTGGGGTATTTAAGAAACAGTTCTTGTTCAGCGGTGGTTTTGTCGAGTTCATCTGCAGCTGCAAGCACTGTATCACTGTCATATTCTGCCACCATGTTGCGTTCTGATCTGGGTTTCATTTTCTCAAAGACAACTGGCCGCTTTTGAGCATTAACCACAAACACCCAACCTTTACTCGGAAATCCAAGCACCCGCTCATTCTCGGTATTTTGTAAAATTATTTCTGGCTTACCTGCTTGCTCCAGTTTTTGAGTGTATTCAGCCAAGTGAGCCTGATCAATATAGACTGCGGTGTGCACCACTTGGCCACTCTCCAAATCAACGAAGTGTGGATACACAAAGTTGCCTGACAAATAGTAGTAAGTCTGTTTCTGGCCTCGTTTATCAACAGATTCTGCACTAGAAATCAGTGGCGGTGGGAATGGTTGGTTGAGTTGTAGTCCTTCAATTTGAGCAAATAGACCGTTGTTTTGTGCTAAGACCAATGCTGGCTTGAGAACAATAATCACCAAAAAAAACACCCCGATCATCGTCAACACCTGACGCCAGTATTTGAGATAGATGTTACCTAGCACAACGCTCAACGCCTTTAAATAGTGATTCCAAGCTACTCATCCAGCGATATTGAATCGGGAAAATTTCCTTCATCCTACAGGGCTCTTCTAGATACATAGCCACCGCTTCCGCAAATGCTTCAGAGCAATCTTTTCTGCCAAGGGCACTAACTGGTTGCTCTTTACCAAAAACATACAACACTCCAACGGAGCTATTCTGCCTTCTACAACCCACAGCCTCACTATATCCAGGAACCACCGCACCTGAAAATCCATGTTGCATTGCCCAGACTTTAGCTGCCTCGTGTCTAGCACTGTGAGCAATGGTATTAATAGATGATCCCGAATTACATAGGAATCGCACGAAACCAGACTTAGTAGTGGTATCTAATTGACAAGCATTTGCAAGTGACGCTGCAGAAAGATTAAAAATACTAGCCTGTGTAGAACAATCAATTACCAGGTTATTGATGCCTGAAATTAGATCTACGGCATCATTTAAGCCAGCCAAATACAACCCTGCTTTTTGGACATTACAGCCAACAACACTTACTTTTTGACCATTAAAGAGTTGCTGCCAACCGCCATTCACACAAATGAACTTTTGCTGTTCACTATTAGTACAGTAACTCCCAGCAGTATTACATGAACTTGAAGTGGAACAGGTGGGAATTGAGTCAATAGTACAGGCACCATCTTTGCACACTGTCGATGAACTACAATTCTCAGTTTTCCACGACATGCCGTCACTGCTACAAATCTTGCGATTATTTTGTTCACAGCTTGCTTGATTGGGAGTACAAAGCGTAGTGATGCAGGCACCCTTCTGACAACCACCACTGCAAATTGTTTTCATCTGCCAGTAGCCATTGATATTGCACTGTTGCACCACATTACCACCATTTTTGGTCGTACATCGTAGTTGATTTGACTGACACTGCGATTCTAAATCGCCACAATAATTGCCATCGTCTGTGGCCACACAAAGTTTTGATTCACAATCTTTGTTGTGAGTACACTGTGAACCATTCGCTTTGCCACTAAATATCTTGAGTGCTGATTCAAGAGGCAAATTGCCAAAACTATAGGTTTTTACCGGTGCCGTGGTGACTGTTGACTTGACTCCAGTTGTAGTTTTGGTAGTGGTAGTGGTTGCTTGTGTTTTAGACACTATTGGTACCACTACTGTGCCACCTCCTCCCGCAGCTAATGAAATCGTTGGGATTGGAGCAACTGTCGGTGCCCCTGGGACTGGTGTATTTGGTGGTGCAATTGAGGGCGGAGGTGAAGTTGGTGGTGGTGGAATTGGAGTATTCACCACTGGTGATTCACAAGAGCAAAGTGAGCTGGAAATGGCCACTGAGCTACCATTTAGACATTGTGAGCAAACAGTTTCATCACAACCTACAGCCCCATTTGTAGCAAACGAACAATCATATGGACTAGCTAGCGCGAGCTGTCTTGGTGATAAGCCTGTAGTCACCAAAGCAAATACTGCCACAGTACCTGCAGTCAAAAAAATCACTGCAGCAATTGGCAACCATGCACCCAACTCCAGACCCACAGCCAATGCATGTCCGCCATGTTTGGAGTGTTTATGCTGGAGACCATCATGATTCAAATCAGAATCACGATCATGTCTGCGATGAGAAGTATGTGTCACCAATCCAGTGTAGCAAATTTGGTGGGATCTAGCCATGTTTGGTGAGATAATAGGCACAGTGATCGTGGCAAACCTATCGATGTATGTCAAAAAAATTAAAAATCAAAATCCCCACTTACGATATCCGCTCATTAGTGGCGGAGGTATTCGGCGTGTTGAGTGAGCAAGTGTTTGCCTCTTGGAATCTTCCCAAACCCTTAAGTGTCAGACATAACACCATCCTTGATCCTGAGAATCTAGCCTTTGCCGACCTAATCAGCAGTGGAATCACAGTCCAAAAAATGCCATGGTTTGTGGATGGCTGGCTACTCTCATCAACAACATTAGACACTCATCAATTGATAGAAACCCTCGAATCTACCAATTCCTGGAAAAACAACTGGTTATATCGACAAAATCTCGCCAGCATGATCCCCCCGCTACTTTTAGAATTGAAAGATGGCGATCAAGTACTAGATCTCACTGCAGCTCCTGGCAGCAAAACTTCACAGATAGCAGCACTGCTGCATAATTCCGGAAAAATAGTGGCAAACGACCTGAGTAGAACTAGAATTTTTAAACTCAAAGCCAACCTTGATCGGCTTGGAGTCACCAATACCATCACCAATCTTGGACTCGGAGAAAAAATTTGGCAACAATTCCCAGAAACATTCGATACCGTCCTCGTGGACGCACCTTGCAGCATGATGGGCAGAATCAATCTGCTCGATCCCAAAACCAGTCGCATTTGGTCTACTAAAGAAAGCAAATCACTGGCTAAGCGACAGCAATGGTTACTACAAAGTGCCCTTTCAGCTGCAAGACCTGGCAGCGTAGTAGTTTATTCGACCTGCACTCTCTCACCATTTGAAAATGAGCTAGTAATTGATTGGACTCTTAAAAACTCCAGACGTGCTATCGCACTTGAGAATGCACAACTCAAAAACCTAGAGCCACAACTCGAAACTGGTGAAATAATTACCATGCCAGGACTCACCAATTGGCAAGGTATGGAATTAGATCAAGAACTCAAAAAAACCTGGAGAGTGGTTCCAAATTCACAAATGGAAGGCTTTTTTGTGGCCAAATTTAGGGTATTGTGATCTTAAGCAAAGCGTTTGAATTCAGGTACAATAACTGTCGTCAGCTTATGTCCATCACACCTCAAAAACACGTTGCCATGATCTCTTACCACACCTGCCCCTTAGCAGCTGAGGAAGGCAAGGAAACAGGTGGCATGAACGTCTACGTCTTAGAGTTAGCTAAGGCAATTGGTGAACTTGGTTGGCAAGTTGACATCTTTACCAGGTCGCAAGATCCAACCAATCAACCAAAGATTGTTATCACTAAGAATGTGACTCTCTGGCATGTAATCGCTGGGCCAACCACGAATATTTCAAAAAACCAAATGCGTAGTTTTGTTGGCGAATTTGCTGCGAAAGTTGCTGAGCTCTGTCACCGTGAGAAACTCTCATTTGACGTTATTCACGCTCATTATTATCTCTCTGGCCTGGTTGCTCAGACACTAAAAAATCTCAACCAACAGAAAAAAATTCAGACTTCACCTATTATTTTCACCTACCACACTATGGCTTTGATGAAAAATTTAGTCGCCAGGTCAGAATCTGAACGTGAAGATGCAGTTCGCCTCAAAGCAGAGTTCTTGCTAGCCAAACATGTTGACCAAATTGTGGCACCCAGTGAAATCGAGCGTGATTATCTAGTCAATCTACTAAATGCAGACAAAAACCAAGTAACGGTTATCCCACCTGGTGTTGATCTTGAAACATTTCACCCCATTCCCCAACTGGAAGCCAAGCAAAAAATTGGTGCAGAACCAGATCACAAAATTATTTTGTTTGCGGGCAGAATTGAACCACTTAAAGGTCTCGACTCATTGTTATATGCAATTAAAATTGTAACTAAAAATAATCCTGAAATGCCGATTTGTCTCTGGATTGTTGGCGGTGATATCAACCAACCAGATGATCTCTGGTCAGCAGAACTAAAGCGCATCAATGAGCTCGGACAATTGCTTGAATTGCACACTGTGGTTAAGTTTGTTGGCCAACAACACCAAAGCCAATTGCCCTACTACTACAACGCCGCCGAAGTAGTGGTGATGCCTTCACATTATGAATCTTTTGGCATGGTGGCTGCAGAAGCCATGGCTTGTGGTGTACCAGTGTTGATGACAAATGTGGCGGGAATTGCCGAACGACTTGATGAACATCACCGAAACCTAGTGACCACGGCACAGCACCCATTACTACTGGCCGAACAAATTGAGGCTTTTGTAACGCAACCCAAACACCGATTGAGTGTTAGTAAAAATCTGCGGAATAAAGTCAGCGATTTGGAATGGAGTAAAGTTGCCACAAAAATGATTGCCACATACCAATCAGTTGCGAAAAAAAAGCTGTCTTCTGAAAAAAAATAACATGAAATCACAAACTTTTTACTTGTTTCGACATGGCTTGGCCACACATAGTCAAAATGGATATGGGGATCGTGCACTAACGGCTGGATTATTACCTGAAGCGTATCCAGCTGTAGAAAAACTGGCTGATTTTCTCAGTCAGTTTACCTTTAATCTGCGACTGGTATCTCCAGTACTCCGCTGTCAGCAAACTATGGAAGTAGTTAGCAAAAAAATCGGTCAGGAGTTTGCAACTGACAATCGAGTAATTGAGTATTACCCAGAAATCTTTCCACCTTTTCAGCAACGAATGGTCGAACTTACAGCCGATTTGGAACAACAGTCCGCTGAATGTATTGCCATCTGCACCCATGGAGGTGTGATAGCTGGACTCACTCATTTACTTCGTGGCGAACAATTTACTGAAACAAACCTAATGGATCATCCATTGCCTGCAGGTTTAGTCATTTTATCCACTGATTTGAACATACCAATTAGTATTCACAACTTTGGAGGCTAATATGTCAACTGTACTTGTATTTGCACCCCACCCAGATGATGAAGTCATTGGCTGTGGCGGTCGGATTCGTCAGCATATTCAGCGTGGAGACAGAGTAATCGTAGCTTTCGTGACCTCTGGTGAAGCTGGTGATATTGCCATCCAAGGTGATGAACTTGCCTCCATTCGGAAAACAGAAGCAAGTGCGGCTGCTAAAATTCTTGGATATTCAGACTTAGTTTGGTTGGAACTACCAGATGGTGGCGTCGCCTACTCGACTGATCAGGTTCAGAGATTTGCAACTTTGATTCGCAACCACAAACCTGACAGTATTTATTGTCCACACAGTGATGACGCACACCCCGATCATCGTGCCACTTATCAAATAGTTGCTGAAGCAGTTATTCGTGCTGCAGGTAATGTCTTTGCCGCAGCTGGTGCTGAGCCTTGGCAGATTAAAAATTGGTTGACCTATGAAGTCTGGACACCACTCAGCCAACCACAATATGCAGTTGCCATTGATGCTGAAATCGGCATCAAACTGGCAGCTTTGCAGAAATATAGCTCGCAACTTGCCAATGTCGCTTACGACGAGGCTGTTGCTGGACTAAATCGCTACCGTGGTGCCATGACTGGTCTGGGTACATATGCTGAGTGTTATGGAGTTAGTCGAGTGACGTTGGAGTAAATTTTTACTTTTTCTTATTTTCCGTCAGTTAGCTCTCAAAACTACAATTTAATTAGCCCATGACCTCGATCACATGTTAGGATACCCCCATGAAGCATCAAGCTCCTGCAATCGCTCAACCAGCACCCATCGCCTTTACCCAAGCAAAATATGCTCAACTGCAAGTTGACCTCGAAAAACTAGAATTGCTACGTAAGGAAGTGATTGCCCGATTGCAAACTGCACGAGAGATGGGTGACCTCTCAGAAAATGGTGCCTATATTTATGCCAAACGAGAACTGGGTAATACCGACCGACAAATTCGCCAAACACAGTATTTCCTGAAATACGGCAAAATTATTCAGACCAGTACTCAAATAAAAAAAATTTCCATCGGCCATAAGGTCACTCTGGAATTTAATGGAAAGTTAATTGACTATACTTTGATTGGCACCCAGGAAGCAGATCCATTCTCAAATCTCATTTCCACTGTTAGTCCGCTGGGTAAAGCATTGCTCGGCAAAACTGTTGGAGAAACAGCGATTGTAACTACACCTCGAGGTGAAATCAGTTATATTGTCAAAAACATCGCAGTTGCAGATTTATAAACCACTACTAAACGTGTGTAGCAATTTAGATTGAGTGTCAAAAAATTCACCAGTTATCTGTTTATTTTCTTGATTGAGACGCAGCACTAGAAATCCATTAGCTGAGACACCAAATGGTACACCGACTTCATCAACTACGCGAGGTTCAGCACCACCTCCACCAGAAATAACTTGCCGCACCGAACAATCAGGCAGCTTACCCACATCCTCCATATCATGTGCATGTCCAGCCACATACAACTCCGCCTTATTGCAAATTAAGTCTTTCAGCTGTTGTCTGCCAGACCAGTCTTCACCACGCTTGGTATGCTCAAACGATTCTATTGGCCGATGTCCAACTACCACTATTTTTTGTTGCTGTGCCTTTTCCAGTTCTGATGACAGCCATTCTTGTTGCTGCTGATTAAATTGTTCTGTATCAATAATTAAAAAACGAAAATTATTAGATACAGCAATCGCATAATAACGACTGGGATGATTCCAGGTCGAGCCTGCGGTGGTAGGTTTCAGATAACAGTCGACGCAACCTCGATAATCATGATTACCTAACGCTATGTACCAAGGCAGTTGTAATGGTTCATAAAACCGTGCAAATTTGCTCTCAAATTGAGGGTCATCGGTCGACTTAACCCCATCATTATAAATAACATCACCAGCAATTATTCCGAACTCACAGTTTTTATTCAACTCACAGTAGCTGCCAATTGCAGTGGCTACAGCTGCTTGCCGTTGATCTCCTGTGCCAGTATCGCCGATAATTAGTATTACATTCTCAATTTTCTGGTGATCGTCCTGGGTAGAAATATTCTGAGTTGGACTCGATTGAGATTTCAAATTACGAAGCTGCCAAATAGCTGGCAAGTCATATAGTTGCAGCCATGATCCGATCAGTGCGGCCGAAATTACTAAACCAACAAACAATACTAAGCGAAAAAACCAATTACTCATAAGTAACATTGTCCCACACCATCGATTCAAAGTTGCATGACAACCAATTGACAATAGGTGGCAAAATCAGTCACCATTACTACATGGCAAAACAGCGATTTTGGCAAGCAGTCAAAAAGCTCTATAGATCAATCGGGCCAGGTTTTGTCACTGGCGCTTCAGATGACGATCCATCTGGAATTGCAACCTATAGTCAAACAGGTGCACAGTTTGGCTATACTCAGCTGTGGTTTGCTATTTTTTCAATGCCCTTCACCATCGCCGTGCAAGAGATGTGCGGTCGAATTGGTATGGTCACTGGTAAAGGCATAGCTGGTTTAATGCGCAAACATTACAGTCGGCCATTGCTTTGGTCGATGGTATCACTGCTATTTTTAGCGAATGTTATAAATCTGGGGGCTGATCTTGGAGCCATGGCTGCAGCAGTGCAGTTAATTTGGCCAGTCAACTTTGATTTAATTTTAATAGTGATTACTGGGATTACTTTACTGTTGTTGGTAGTGGTGCCGTACAAGATTTACGCAAACATTCTCAAATATTTAACATTGTCGCTTTTTGCATACGTTGGAGCTGCCTTGGTAGTAAAGCAGGATTGGGCATTGGTTTTAACCAGTACCCTAATTCCACAAGTTACATCCCAAAGTTCATACTGGCTCAATCTAGTAGCTCTACTTGGCACTACCATTTCTCCTTACTTATTTTTTTGGCAAGCAGATCAAGAAGTTGAAGAGGAAGTGAGTCGCCACAAATTAAGGACAATGGGTCAAGGAAAACCAATTTTCAACATCAGAGACATTCGACATTTGCGTGTGGACACTACATTTGGAATGATTTTTTCAAATTTAATTGCATTCTTCATTATCATGACTACGGCTGCCACGCTGCACACTCAAGGAATTGTGGGTATTGCGAGTGCTCCACAAGCTGCTGCAGCACTCAGGCCGCTCGCAGGTGAGTTTGCATATCTTTTGTTTTCGCTCGGAATTATCGGTGCGGGATTGCTAGCAGTGCCAGTGTTGGCTGGATCAGCTGCTTATGCACTGGCTGAAACTTTCCACTGGAAAGAGGGCTTGTACCGTAAATTTCATCAAGCAAAATGGTTCTACATTGTGATGATACTTGCCACTCTCATCGGCATGTTAATCAACTATGCTGGAATCGAACCATTTAAATTACTCTATTTCACCGCTGTCTTTAATGGAGTCTGTGCTCCACCACTTTTGGTAGTGATCTTATTGATTGCAAACAATAAAAAGATCATGGGTAAATACAGCAACAACTTTTGGTCAAATGTCGGAGGCGTACTCATTACCATATTGATGACCGCAGCCACTGGTGCAATGGCTTGGCAGTTCTTTACCGGCAATTGATTTTTTAATCTATTTTTGAGAATGACTTGAGTTTTTTAAACAGCAAAAAAAGCACTATTCCTGTGCCAATTCCTACATGTGATAATCCTATTTTCGCCCAGTTTGGAATCAATTCAGGGTTTTTGAGATTGCTACCAATTAAAATCAAGACAAATAAAATTAAATTTTTATTTTTGCTTGAAAACCACAGACCGATGATTGGTATTAACAGCCAAATAAAATGATGCTGCCAAGCTAATCCAGCGCCCAGAAGTGACAAGATGATAAAACCACCATACTCCATCAACTCTCGCAGTGGGGCGACTTTTTCTGATTTCACCAGTTTCAGTAATAGGATCACAAGAAATCCAAGTCCAAGATAATTAATGAACCATGATATTTGGTTGCTCAACCCGGCTCTTGCAAGTAGTCCAGTAATCGCCTGGTTGTAATATGCAGCGTTGCCAACGGTTGGAATATTTGGCAATACCTGAAATACATAGTTGAAAGTGTTGGTTGATGAAAATGCCAACAAGCCAATCAGTTGCAGACACAGAAATGTAAAAAATGCTGTCAGTACAGAGGTGAAGCGACGCTTTCTCCAAAGAAACAATACTAACAATAATGGTGTTAATTTTATTGCAGCAGCTAATCCAAGAAACATACCAGCCAATGAATCTTTTTTTCTAATACTAAAGTAAATACTGAGAGAATAAAAAAATAAAATTAAAAAATTAATTTGTCCCAAACCAAATGAAAATTTGACAGGAAATGTCCAAATGGCAATTGAAAAAACTAACAATACATTTGTAACTGAATATTTATTAACAGATTTCAACACAATGATAATTGAACTGATTAAAAAAAATAGAGAGCTAATTGTCCAAATCTTTTCAGCAGCTTGCTGTGGCATCTGTGAAAATGGAAGAGTAAATAACAAAGCAGATGGCGGATAATTATTATCAATTTGAGGATTTTTATATAGTTCTCGACCAACCAATAAATCCCGACCAGCTAAGTAGTAGATATTGAAATCAAATAATTTGAAATTAAATAAAATCCTACCCAGCGTAAACAGTGCGAAAAGTAGTGACAATCCGATAAAGATTTTTTTGATCAACTGCAGTGCGTTTTTCATTTTTATCTTGAGATCCAGACTCAAAAAATGATAGCATACAATTAAGAAATGCTTGCTGCAAAAAATCTAAAACAAAACCAGATCATTGAGTATTACACCGACAGCAACTGGATGTATAAATATTTTTGGTATTCAAAGAAATCCCTGGCAATGCACTATGGTTTTTGGGATGAGCAAACCATCAACCACGATCAAGCACTCATCAATCAATATACTGAAATCATCAGATTGGGAAAAATCACAGCAAAATCAAAAGTGCTGGATGCTGGTTGCGGTGTTGGCGGAGCTAGCATTTATATTGCCAAATATACCGATGCAACTGTCACTGCTATCACCATCACGCCGTTACAAGTAAAAGAGTGCCAAGTAAATATTTCACAGGCGAAACTAAAAAATGTGAGCTGTATTCAGGCAGATTTTACTGATACTCCTTTTCCTGACCATTCGTTTGACGTTATTTTCGGTATTGAAAGCATTTGTCATGCATATCCAAAATCAGATTTTCTCAAGGAAGCAGCCCGTTTACTAAAAAAAGATGGAGTACTTATTATTTCTGATGGCTACTGTCAACACCCACCAGTAGGTCAGCTTGAGTCCGATATAGTGTCAACTTTCTGTAAGGGGTGGGAGTTACATGAGTTAATCCCAATTAAAAAAATGAATGCTGCCATCAGCTCATCTGGACTTGAAATTGTTGAGATTATCGATCGTACTAAGCAGGTGCGGCCAACTTTGCAAAAAATGCGATTGTTGTTGCTAATAATTTCACCAATCACCTGGCTTGCAGGTAAAATTAACCACTCTATTTTTCAAACTATTTATCGAAATACTCAAGCCATGAAAATGTCTATCATCGGAGTAGAAAGTGGCTTAATGGGATACTGGACACACGTCATTCAACCCAAATAAAATGGGATATACTAGATGCTAGCAACTGACACTAATTTGAGCACAAGTGCTCACTCAGAAAGGTGAATATGATTGAAGATAACCAACGAAAAGATTGGCTCTGGCATCCAGCACAACCAGTTGGAGGTGGCGACTAAGGTTTCGATAGAACCCCAGGAAACCGACCAGTTAACCATGAGAAAGCAGTTCAAAAACGGCTCACTGAACTATACATAGAGCTTCGCGGCAAAGGCGACGCTGGCCTGGATCGTGAGCAAGGTCTGATCAAGGTACATACTGAACATGTTTTGAGCATGCTACAGAAAATCACTAATAGTGATATTGCTCTGAATCACCGTGATCTTTCACGCGATACGCTCCAAGATGATTTGACATTTCCACTCCTCACTGATAAACAAATTGCTTTATTGAATCCAGCTACGCTTGTGCCTCGTAATCTTGGCTTTGGCGGCACATTGAGTCGATCACTGGTCCCAGATGTTAATGAAGAAACAGGTGACATTCGATGGTCAGCAGAAGAAGGCGTTCGATTCACACAAGTCACTGCTGTCATAGAAAAACTAGGAACTCGGATGGAAGCTACTAAGATCGATAAATGGTCACTTGATGAAATGGAGTCAGCATGTGTTTCTGCAGTCGATGCACTATTAATCGAAAATTGTCCACCTGGTCTAAAAGAATTGCTCAAACCGATGATGAAAACTGGGTTATCGGAACGAGCCTGGCAGAGCCTAACTGCAGATGACCGAACAGCATTACTACAAGGTAAACTCAAAAGTTTGATGTCAGCCACCAGTAGCTATGAAATGTATTGCAAACATGAATCGAGTACATTAGATGCTTTGAGAGCACAACTGGAAACTCCAACCAAACTAGTGTCTCAAGGAAATCGAGTTGGCCTAGAGGTGACTCAAGAGATTCCTGGAAAAAATGCTGGAGAGACTACACAAGAAAAATTCTATATTTTCTTAGAAAGTACTGATGACACAGAAGGTAATCAAAAAGGTGGATTTAGAATTGGAGATCAAGAAAAATGGTCAGTAGTTGTCCGCTGTTCAAGTGGCCATGAAACTCCCTACGTATTTGGGGAAACAGACTTTAGGACCACTCCCTTAGTACGCAAACCAGTTATTTACCTATACCCAACAACCACGAGTCAAGTTTCAGTCGACCTTGAGTATGACGGTGAGGTCGTGGCTGAATATCCTCAGCGCGTTGGCAAAGGTTGGCAGGTAGAAGCACAACCAGATGGTAAATTAAAAATTGCTGGTAGCAACATCCAGTACCCATACCTATTCTGGGAAGGTAAGCCAACCAATAGTTTCTCAGCTGAGTTTGCTGAAGGGTACTGTGTCGCTAAAACCGAGTTAGTTGCTTTCCTTGAGAGCCAGCTTGCACAGCGGGGACTGAAAGATGCTGAGGTCACTGACTTTATCACCTATTGGTATCCGATCATGAGTCGTAACCGATTTAGCTTGGTGCGTTTTGCCACTGATGAATATACGAGTTCTGCTCGCTTATCCATTGAACCAAAACCAGATACACTAATCAGACTGTTCATGGTCTTCAAGGGCGTTGGCCAATCAATAGACCTAGTTGAGCCACAAGTGACAACCATCCAAAGAACTGGCTTTACCGCAGTTGAATGGGGTGGCATCAACTTGGACGAATAAATTGCAATCAAAGCATTAGAATACTACCTGATGCCAAGCTCAATAATATCGCTGTTGCCCGATACCAAGTCGAGTAGTGTTCGAGATTTGGTTGAACGGAGGCAACAGCTCTATCCCAAACACTGGTTTTATAAACCGGTTGGAATTGAAGTTGAGATCACTAACAAATGCAATCTCAAATGTGCTGGCTGTGGTCAAAGAGATGAGACCATCAAACCTGCGGACATTCTCACTACACAAGAATATATTGACAGTATTTTGCAAGCCAGTGAAACTCCAATCTTTGCGTGTTCAATCACCGGCGGTGAAACATTGCTTTTTCTAGAACGAGTTCAACAGATATTGCGTGAGATAACTGGGAAAATTGATATCTATAAAATCAACACCAATAGTTACCGTTTTACCGATAATGAGACTACTCTCAAGATTCTCAAGGCATTTAAAAAATCTGGTTTTGGAGAAAAAAATAAATTCATAAAAGCAGTACTGGTTACTTCAATTGGTCAACAAAATGAAGATGGCATGCCACTCGAGCGAGCGGTCAGCGTAGTCAGTAATTTTTACAAAGTTTTTGACTTTGACCACGCACTCTGTACTGTCAATGCCACTGATCGCAACATGCAACGAGCTCAGCAATGGCTCAAAGCTTTTCAGGAAATGTACCTACAAGTCACTGGGGAAGTCGTGGATCAAAACCGAGTACCATTTCGTGCCTTCATGCTCAACAATGTCCCGACACTTAAAAGACTCAACTTATTGATTGATTACGAAGTCCCAATTCCCACTCTAATTGCAAGTTTTCAAAAACAGTATCTTTCTTGGAAATGTCTCAATACTTTACCGGTTGACCCAGAAGCGGAGTTAACCTCGCTTACACCTCGCTGTTTACTACGACCTAATGGTGATCTCTATGCTTGTCCGGGATATAACTACACACATCGGATTGGCAACATTAAAGAACAATCATTATGGGAAATTCTTGAAGCCACTAATAAAAACAAATTATTGCAAACTATTTTTACCAAAGGACTCTCTGGACTATATGACAGTTCCCAAAAGATCGCCCCAGAATTAGGTAGCGACAAACTTTCAATCTCATATGGACCTTGTGATGTCTGCCAGTATATGTCACAAAAGATACAAACAAAGTCAACCAAATAAATCTATGTCGATTACTAGCATCCTCAAAGACCTTGACTACAACACTCAAATTTTACTAAAAGAGTTGCATGCTTGTGGCGTGAAGCTGCACCGTGTACCAAATTCATTGGTAGTGCGAGCCACATATAAACAGAAAACAGAGTTACTCTTTGACATCACCTCTTCTGCCGGTAGTTTTACTAGCTCATGGATTGCTAGTGATAAGTATTACTCCAAACAATTTCTGATTCAAAAAGGTTTTCCAGTACCAGAAGGTAAAGTCTTTCTCAAATCAGAGCTCGAACCTGCAGTAGTGTATGCAAAAAAACTTGGTTACCCTGTGGTTGCCAAACCTGTAGCTGATAGTCATGGCGAATATGTGTACGCACTTCTTGAATCGGAATCGGAGCTACGACAAGCCATTCGCTCGCTAGTTCATGAGCATCAAGGTCCGCCGCATTTTATTTTAGAAAAACACGTGCCTGGAAATGAGTATAGATTGTTTGTAACCCGCAACGATTTCTTTGCAACCGTGCTTCGCATCCCCGCCAATGTAACCGGTGATGGGGTCCATTCAATCATGCAGTTGATTCAAATTGAAAACTTTCGCAGATTAAATCCTCGAACCACTTGTCTCTCTGATATTAAAATTGACGATATGGTATTCAATCATCTAGAAAAACAACAATTATCAATCGAATCAATTCCAAAGAAAAAGCAATGCGTGCAACTCAGAGCTACTTCTAATGTTTCCAAGGGCGGCAACTGCTACGCCGTCACTGACACTGTGCATCCAACATTTATTGCTTTAGCAAAAGAAATTCTGCAATCAGTCTCCGGCCTGCCATTTGTTGGCATTGATTTGTTGTGCAGCGATATTTCCAAACCAGCAACCAAGCAAAAATATTGGATTTGCGAGTTGAACGCATCCCCTGGACTATCACTGCATACTGTGCCAGAACGAGGTGAATCTCAAAACACACCTTCAGCTATTGCTAAAAGTATCTTTCCATCACTACCATGAAAACCATTTTTATAGACCCAATTGTAAATGAACTTGTTAATAGAGGATGTGTCGCTACATATTTGCCAGACACCAATGTAGTCATTGTGAGTCAACAGAAAAAAGAAGTCTATTTTATAGATGGGTACACCCCACTGGTACCGTATAATTTGGGGCTGATTTTGAGTAATAAACAAATCGTCAAATATATACTCCTTGATACGCACATTCCAATCAATGATGGCATTGTCTGTCCACCAAGTAATTTGCATGAGCTGAGACATAGCGTCGCTGAAGGCAAACTAGCCTATCCACTTTTTATTCGCCAAGAAAACTCACAGTTAACAACGAAAGCAATTGGTCCATTGGAAAATGCGCAAGAACTTGAAGTTGCATATTTGACTTTAAGTCAAACCAAACAGTTGCTGATGATTGAGTCATATCAACCTGGAATTGAACTACGAGTTTTTGTCAATGCCGCAGGATTTTTCAATATCCTTACTAGGCAACATTCAAACACTGAACAATTGTTTGTAGCCTCACAAACAGGAAATGCAACAACTCAAAAACTGTGCGATGTTACCAGCCAGTATTTAACCCCAGAATTACAAAAAATTGCCAAGAAGATTCTCAAGATTTTTAAACCAATGCCATATGCCAGTTTTCGAGTGATTTTTGCGCCAAAAACTACCAACCCATATACGGTAACCGAGGTTTTCCACTCAGCCAAACCTCATTATGCTTATTCTGCTCACAAAGGCAAAAAAACCGTTAGTGTCTTAGATTTTATTTCCACTCAAATAATACAAAATTACCTCGAAGATGCTCCCTCAAAAACTCCATCAGTGGTTTGAAAAAATCAAACCAAAATACCCGCATCTAACTGAGGAAAATTTCGGCAGAATTTTATTGCTTTTCCATGGATTAAATTACCAGCAGCAAACTAGTTTTCCAGATCATTTTACTCACTTTGAGTTGCTCTTCACCGCTCCCAGAATTAGCTCACTGGGAATATTAAACATGTTCAACCCCAACTCACCATTTGTTTTGATTGATGGTGGCAAACCAGGCGAACATATATTGCTATTTGAAAATCAATTTGTTGATACTATTACTGATTATGAGCAGCGACTATTTGATTTCCGCAAAGAAGAACCGTTTTATTTTTATGTCACCGAAGTTACCGGTGATCTAGTATTGAAACTCAACCCAGTACAACTGTGTGATTTTTTTCTAAACTCACAGGGAGAACAGCCCTGTGGTTTTTGTTTTAGAAATGACACGGTAAAGAGATTTAAGAATATTGATGCGGATGCATTAATAAAAAAAATATTGATTGAGGAAAAGAAAAAAGATAATTACAAAACACTGAGCTCCATTGATGAGATCTCAATCGTAACCGGCTCATACCGTAATGACGATGAATACCTTGGTCAAATCTCAAAATTAGTGCAGGGACTGAAAGCACACGTGCCGCCGAACACTCGTGTTGTTGTTGGCTCGCATGAGGGTAAGGGCCACGACATGTTTAAAAAACTACAGCAAGCTGGAGTGACTGTTTTTGCTTTTCCAGTTGAATCACTCGACAAAGATATTAGAAAAAAACAGATGAATAACCGCAAAGGTCAAATCTCAGTTGCAGAAACAATCGCCAATATAAAAACTGGTATCGATGTATTTGGCCCGGATGGTGTAATTATTCGTTTGGTAGCCGGCATGGGTGATCAAATAGACGATCAATTTAGAGCCAGAATTGCTGAAATCACCAGATACTCTCCACAGGGAATTCCATTCTTTAACATCAACCAATACATGCCGTTCACCCATTACCACTGGCACCTCTTCCAAAAAAATCGGCCATACGACTTGGAGTATATGTTCCAATTTTGCGATACAATGAATTCTATGATTCCTCTTGAGCGACAGGTACGCTTTAAGGTTTCACCCTAAAGAGTCAGGTATGAGCGAGATTCATCCCGAAAAATCACGAAAAGAAGAACTCGTTTACCGCGAAGAAACACGCAAACTTTGCGAACGTATTGTTGAGTTTGTTAACCCTGGAGCTAAAGTGCCAGTGCACTGGAAAAAAGGTGCTGGCTGGTTCTGGAACTTCAAAGATAATTACATTGTCATGGACGAGCGAGACCTAGAAACTAAGTCTCGTGAGTACTGTATTGGCGTCGCGTTACATGAATCAATGCACGTCTGGATGAGTCGAACTGAATACTTCACTGACGACGAGTGGAAGCAACTGGGATTTGCCATTGGTTTTAACTTTGCTGAAGATTGCAGTATTGAAAATGCTGCTGAGCGTGTCCACAAAGATGGTAAGCGGATGATTAAGAGCCATCTTGATGTCGATGTCCAAAAAGGTGGTGGTCTCGATATTTCTATTAATCAGAACATCAATTCTTCGCTTGGATATATTCCCAAACACATGATTCTGGGCGGCGTAATGCGTCAATATTTTCATGGTCGCCAAATTGCTGGTACTTTAAATGAAAATGGTAAAGTCAGTATTTATGGCGTTGATACCGCTGTCGTAGTCGATCAAACCAAGCTTGGAGAATTCACGAAGAGAGTGACTGACATTGATGCTGATGTCAGCACTGCATTTGATCAAATTAGACCATTACTCGAAAAATTTTGGGACACTGTGCCTGAGATGTACGACGATGAAGAAAGCATCAAAGCATTTGCACAGGGAAGAACACAGATTTATCGAGACATTTGGGAGATATATAAAAAATTGGTTGAGCGTTCTGTTGAAGAGCAAGCACTGAATGACTTTATTGATCAATTAGTAAAAGGTGGCAAGTTTACTACCATGCCAATGCCTGGTGGTGGCGAAGCTATCGTCATTGATTTTGATTCCCTACCGCCTGAAGTTCAAAAAGAACTCACTGACTTAATCAAAGAACAACAAGATCAACAACAGGGTCAATCTGGCGGAGCATCTGCTGGCGGCGGCGGTCAGGGCGGAAAACCCCAACCAGGTCAACCAGGTGGACAGGGCGGAAAACCATCTGGCAGCCAGGCTGGAGGCTCTGGCAGTGAATCGAGTGAAGAATCAGGTGATGAGGCTGGAACTGGTGGAAGCTCTGGTAGTAAACCAAACGAAAATCAGAGTAACGAATCCGGTAGTGAAGCAGGTGATGAAACTGGTGCCGGTACAGAAGCTGGCGGCAAACCCAGTAGTCCATCAAACAAACCTGCGGGTATGGATCAAGGCGATAGCACATCAGGTGAAGCCCAACCAGGTGGTGAAACCGGTGAACAACCAGGTGCAGAGAATGCTGAACAGTCTTCGGCAGGTGATGCAAAAGATGACGCAAAAACTGGAGCTGAAACTGGCGGAGACAATGCAAAACCAGGCAGCGAAGGCAAACCTGGCAAAGTCCCGATGGATAAAGTTAGTCCAGAATCCAAACAAAAAATCAAGGATTTACACGACAAACTAGACGAATCAACTAAACAAGACCTCAAAGACAAAGCCGAACAGGAGTTGGGTGCTGTTGAAGACGAGGTCAACGAAAAGATCGGTGGTAAATCTGATCGTCCGGGAGTTAAACGCCCGACTAAGTTGAAAGATAAAAAACCAGAAAAGCCAGGTGATGAGTCTGGCGGAAGTCAGGCTGGTACTGGGGAGCTTGGTGAAGGTGACGAAAAAGCATCAGCTCAATCCCCAAAACCTGCAGACGACGCTCAAAAAGACAGCCAAGACCAGTCTTCATCAGATTCCGACTCAGGTGATGGTACATCTGGACAAGGCAAACCCCAAAAAGATCAGGAGCAAAAAACCAACCAGAAACCACCGAAACCACAGTCTGACGGTCAACCAACTACCGATGCCGATGATAAATTTAGTCGTACCTCCCAAAATCCAGAACCAAAACAACCCCAACCACGTCCAGAAGATATTGCTGGTAGCAAAGCTGAACAACGAGCACTAAAGCGATTCTATGACAAACTTGATATTGGAGAAGCAGATTTGCCGCTATTTGATCAAGTAAGAAATGATCCTGCCATTCGCGAGGCCTGTGACATTCTCAAAACTCGACTAGAACCAATCTTTAAGCCAAGACAAAAGAAAACTCGCCGTTATAGTCAAGAAGGTCCTGAGATCGAAATCGAAAGAGTGATCGCTCTAGCTCTGAGAGAATCTGAAAATAAAGATGTAATGTATAGCGAAGAGAGACCGACGCGGATGAACTACCGCTTTACCATTCTTGTTGATCTCTCCAGTTCCATGACCAGCAAACTAGAGGAAGTATTTAAGATGATTGTGATTCTGGCTGAGACACTCTCTTATTTGGGGATTGAGTTTGAAGTTCAGGGTTTTACTGACAAATTGGGCAAACAAAAAGGCAGTGTGCTCAAGACCTACAAGCCGTATAGTGAAACAACTGAATTTGGCGAAAACCTGAGAGACGATGCCAAAAACCGCATTGGCAGCATGCTCAGTGAAGATCTTGATGGTACTCCAACCTCAACAGCTATGCTGGAATCTTTTGACAACCTCAAAGAGCGCAACCTTGAGACTAGTAAGGATGGCCGTAAAATCGACATTATGTTAATTCTGACAGATGGCAAACCAACAGATAAATTCAAAAATGTACCTCTAAGCTCTGAAGATTTATTAAGGGCAGTGGTTGCACAAATCCAAACTGAGTCAGCATCTGCTCAAATGGCCCTCGCCATCTTAGGCCTTGGCATTGGCAGTGGCACACATTTTGTGAATGAAGTCTTCCCCATCCTTCCGTTTGGACTGCGTAACGACATTGCCAATGAACTCAACAATTACTATTATCGAATGGGGCTTATGAATAAAATTGGTGGTAAACCAGCCACTGCAGAAGATATAGGCAATTCCTTCTTAGATACTTTTGAGTTAACAGTGATTCTACCCACTATGTTTGAATACATCATCAAAAATCCTAATGAATTTACCCAACCAAACAAGGTACAATAATCTCTATGAACACTACTCAGATCGAGTTCATTAAAGATCGCCTGACAAAAACTGCTCAATCGCATGAGTGGGTTAGCATCTTTTTGAGTCCCACACAATATAATGTTATGGACCTAGTTAGAGCGGTAAAAGCAGAAGGCTATCTTTGCCAAACTCTGAGCACAGAACATGCCCAGAGAATTGGACCTAAATTATTGCTAGAAATGGCTGAGACCTTCATCAAACACAAAGTCGTGGTTATTTTGCAGTGTCAAAATCAAGAAGAACTACGCGAATTTGCACCAGTTATCGAAGAATGGAAGTTGCATCATGGTGCAGTTGATGAAACGGAAAATAATCGAGGCAGATTATGGATTCTGGTGAACAATGTTGCTGTGACTGAACTAGAAAGCTACATGCAAAACATCGCTGATTTTACCTGCATTCTGCACGAGGACTCACATGACTGAAACCACCGCGACTGAAAAACAAAGAGTGAAAGGCATCCAAGGATACCTGCAAAATGCCGAAGAAACAGGTAATCCCATCAAGCCACTAACGCAGGAAGAAGCATCTAAGCGCAATCGCCAACAAGCCAAAGAACAGTATGTTCAGATTAATTGGGATGAGTATAAATCTGTAGTTGGAGGTGAAAATGCACCACTACGATTTTTTGTAAACAAAAATAATCCCAAAGACACCTTGGTTCGCATCATGTATCCAGGCTCTGAATATCCAGTCGTAGTACGTATTCCTGAGGCCAAAACGAATCCAGATCTGGAAGCAATGACTCAATATTGGTTTGAGATTGAAACCAAAGTCATGCTCGATGAAACCACATTATGGTTGTTGGGAGAAATTGCATCTAGATATAATCGACGCCAACCGCTCATTCTCGAGGGTATGCCGGCTGTTTCAAAGACATTTGTGACTTGGGTGTTTGCCTGCATCGTCGGCCAACCATATGATCGATTGAGTTTCTCAGCAGGTTCAAAAGAGCAACATATCCAAGGCTCACGCACACCAGATGTTAAGATCAAAGTTCGCACAGACCTAGAGCGTTTGCTTGACTCCAAAGCAGTCACTAAAAAAATTCAGAGAATCGAATATAAAGATGAAGAAAAAAGAACTCCTGTTGAAACAGATATCTTGCTTTATCACGAAACCTTAAGAGAGCTACTTAAAAATCCCGAAGTTAATGAGGAAGAGATTTACTTCACCTGCGAACTACTGCAAAGTGTTTTGAACGTCAAACTGTTGGTTGAGTCCCAGTATGCCTGGCAAGATACCAATGCTGTCAAAATTCTAGAGGGAGGTGGCATCCTGGCTTTAGATGAAATAAATACCGTCGAGGATATTGCTGTCACAGAGGTGTTATTACCTGCACTTGAGGTAAATAATCAAACTATCCCCATGCCAAAGGCTCGTGGCAAGCATGTCACTAGACATCCCGATGCCATGATTATCATTGCACAGAATCCCATCTCTGTTGCTGGTCGCAATGCCCTCACAGATGCTTTCGAAAGCCGCTGTGAAAAAGTCATTGTTCCCAATATCACAGAGGAATATATCAGCAATGTTCTGACTTTTTTCATGACGGGTAATGACCCCACAAGTAGAATAAACGGCAGGCTCATCAAAGGCCGTGAGAATGTGCCGACCTCACAACGTAAACACCTAGAGTTTATGCCGAAGCGTGACTTAGTGATCCAAGCTATCTCTACTATTCATGTCAAAATTGCTGAGATGGTTACCAAACAAGTCATTGGACGCAATAAACGTGATGGTGGTAGCTACGTCTTCGACCAACGTGACATTGCAGCCATACTTGACGCTATGCAGGCAACTATTGAGCGTGAATTTGTCAAAGATACTGCTACTGGACTTGAGCCGGTCGACATTGACTGGATTCACGTAGTTAAAAAATCACTCAAGCAAGTATACGTCTCATGTCTCCCCGGTGATGAAACAACGGGTGACTATCAACGCGTCAATGACTTTATTGAAAACCAACCAATTTGGAATATGATGAAGACAGTGAACACTGCACCTACAGCAACTGGGACAGCGACTGCAAGTTTCTCTTCAGCAGGCACGCCACTTGCTGAAGATGCAAACGCAGGAGGTATAGTCCCAGATTGGGGTAAATAGTAAAGGAATATATGATTGAACAAGATGGAAAACTAGGAAAAATACGTCCTGAAGATCTGTTGGGTAACCCAGATAAAGACAAAGAGGCTGGTGCTGGCAAACAATCAGCATTGAGTAAGTTTATTGGTAAAGATAAATTTATTTTTGCTGAAGCAAATTTGTCAGATGAAGAAAAAGCTCAAGGAGTCACTTTAGACTCAGCACATCGATCCGGTAATCAACAACTAATTTTCGACACTGCCACAATTGATAGTGCTGAAATGGTCGCACTAGATGAATTTATACAGCTATTTGCTAACGAAGATGCAGGTAAAGAAGTCTTGGTTGGCACTAAATTTGAGTGGTTCTTCGGCGAAGAAAATGAAGCTTTTCTTGCTGAATTGGTGAAGATTGTCAAGTCTCGTCAAAAAGAACTAGCTGAGGGTAAAAGTCAGTCATCGCTCCGCAGCTTGGGCTTTAGTGAGAAACTGGTCACAGCCATGGACTCATTCCGTGAAATGACCAAACGCAAACAGCTGAAAGAAGGCATCAATAAACAAGTAGAAAAAATCCCCATTGTTGGATTCCAAGCAAAGCTCAAGGGTGGTGGAGTTGTCAATCTTAAGTTCAATCCTAAAGACATAATGGACCCAACTAACGAAGTTGATGTACTCTTTGTTAACAATGAAGCTGGTCAAAAAGAACTCATCTTTTCTTGCAAAAATCCCGATAAGTACGAGCAAATTAGACCAGTCCTTGAAGCTGGTGCTAATACCAACAGCAAGACGTATGGGATCGTCGATGATTCTCCCAGATCAGTAACGGACATTGACGATGAAACTGGCAAAGACTATTCTCGTTTTGAGTTTGAGATTACCAAGAAACCAGGTCAAATTGAACCACTCTTTACCAAGATTAAGGTCTTAAACAAACCAATTAATCTCGACGAAGAACTTGATATCTACCTAGAAAACAAAGAACAGGAAGAACTCGCAGAAGCATTGGAAGCTGAGCGAAGAGCTAGTGCAGCTGGCTACGGTGCAACCAGACCATCTGTCCCTTCGAGCTCACAATATCGCTGGCAACAACAGCCACAGACATATTCGCGATCAGGCTAGGCTTAAGCAGTTTTCTGCCAAATCTGTAGAGAGTCAAAAAATGCGTTTGTCAGTTGTTTTGACTTTTCTATTGGATGTAGTCCTTGTTGATACAACTGCTCGTCGAGTTTCAAATGGAGTTTTTGCGTCAGATTAATGGCCACATCCAAATGATGCAGTTTCTCTTGATAGCCGACATATTGTCGCAAAAAAATCTTGCCATTTGGCTGCAACTGTGTTGCTAAATTGAGAGCAAGTTTTTGTGCCAGTGAAACTATATTAGAGTTTAGTTCAACTTGATGCTGCTCCCAAAGTTTTTTTAAAACTATTGGATTGAGATATGGAGAATCGCTTACTGTATCCAATACAGAAAAAAGCAATATATCATCAAGTACATGGTTCATAGCAATGATGTCTGCTGACGGACCAACATCTTGAACCACATCACCTTGCCAAAAAGTAATTGCACATTTTGGACTCATCGGTTCCACAAGTGATCGATTTGTCTGTAAAGCCTCCAACTGTGAATCATGTAAAATTAGATTGCCAGCAAAATTCTGACGACACAACGCTAGACCAATTTTTGGTGACCAACCACTACAGATTTCAAGCACTGTTTGTTGATCACTAAGCTGCTCTATCTTAAATAGCATAGCCCAAAGTTCACTTTGAGCTAAGTAATAATCATATCTGATGGGAAGTTGCTGTAGATAGTTCATAGTCTCTTACTAATAACCAAACAAGGACTTACATCAGCAAGAGTTCTATCTTGCCACCAACTATCAATAAACTGAGCTCCCCCGAACTCGTGATTACCAGCCATCAATCCATCTAAAGTGCCATCCAATCTTCTTCTATATCCCTCTATATGAACATAGTGTTTGCTTTGACCAATTTTTAAATCGCTTGCCAGCCGAATTAGCTCATCAAAGTGAATGTGTCTCAGAATATATTCGTCAGGCAACCCCAACTTAGCAATCACCTGCTGAGACGTTTGCTTCAAAACTAAATCGATTTGCTTACGAGTAGGAAGATGACTCCCTTGAATCTGTGTCTGATCAGAAATCTGCCAAATTAACTGCCATAGTGGAGACACTAATCCTTTTGAAAAATTAGTTGTGTAATCTGCCAGGAGTTCATACGACTCACTCAGATCAACGTGAATTGGTAGACCTGATTCTGTCACGTGCAACTGTTGAGAAAATAATTGAATTAAATACCACCAATCGCAGCGACTAAAAACTGCAGGTAGCCATGATTCCGGCAACTTCGACAACTGCCATTGCTGAGCTAGTTTTTTTGCCAACTCAATCCTCTGCAACTCTGGCATGTCCTTCGATTGGTCGAAAAAATATTCAAGCAACCGTTGAGCTGCTGTGTTCGCTTCTATCTGAAAAAATACAGAGCCGATTTTTTCCGCCACTTGATTCAACGACAATGCTCTCATGCAAATTCGGCTCTCATCTCTTGCAATGCTGTTCGTGCATCCATAATATCCATTATCTCACTGTCGGATAGTCGTGGCTCTGTATTCTGCACATTTTCTGCTCGTGCACCATTTGCATCAAGTGTGCGACGAATGCCCTCAATTGCTGCATCGATAATGCTTGGTATAAACGAGTCAGTAAACTTAACTCCATGTTGGTCACGAAGTGTCTTACATAACTCAGTCAAATCCTTAACACTATATAATCCCCACTCTGGACGTGGCAAACTAATCTTTCTTTGTACTGGATCAAGGTGTCTAAAATAGAGCTCAGAAAGTCTAATTTCCAATTTATCTTTATCTAGGTCATACACACCACCCTCACGAACCACAATAGCTCCAGTTAAAACGTCTGCCATAAAGAATAGTGACATTGCTTTTTCAACTGGAGATTCTGATCTTGAAAATTCATCTCTGCCCTTTTCCTTATAAATGTTCTCGTGATTTGCCAAAACTCTGGAAACAAATTCAACCTCTTCAGAGGTGTAACCTAAATCAGGTAAAAATTCATCGGCTATATATGATATTAAAACCTCATGATCTGGCAGTGCCTGTGATCCTGGACTGCCTAGGAACTTTAGCAAATCGTGAATTGGAGTCACCACTTCAGTGAGCAGCTTCATTTCAGCTGCACTCAAATATGGTGTTTGATGCTCTGCGTCTGTATGGCTCGCAGCTGGTGTCAAAACAACCACAGTATCAACTGTTTCTTGTAGATGTTTATGCAAAGGTGCATCTGGCTGAGTAGCGACTGTTGCATCGAGTGCACGTCGAATCGCCGACACAGCCTGACTTCTATCACCTCGATGAGCTGCGACCTCAGCCGTGAGTTTCAACTTAAAGGTATCAAAATTCTTATAGTACTCAGCTCTAGAAACAGCAGACTCAGGGTTACTGACTAATCTTGCTTTTTGAATACACTCAGTTACATCAGTTGCAAGTGAAAATAACTCTACACCATGCTCGCCAGTTACTTCAGAAATGGTCGCCTGCAACTCCACCAACTCATGCTCAACTGATCTTCTCACCTTCATCGCCATTTCAGCTTCTTTGTACTCACGGGAGTCCGAGAGACTAGACTCAGCAACTTTCTCCATAGTCACATTTTGAATATTTTGTTCTGCTTGTGCCAATAGAGGTTCTGTTGGAAACTGAAGTTTCAAAGCTACTAAGTTTTTCTTGATTAAATGCTGAATGTATTGATCGACGTTGAATGGCTCCAATAGCACTGAAAGCTGCTGACCAGATTCAAATGCATTGAGTAATAGAAAACCAATTTCTGTGGTGGCAGCTTTGGAAACAGCCTCATTCTGAACCATCCAAACCACAATATCGTTGTGATCCTTGTGACCCTGTTCACTCAAAAAAGCCTGCCTCATCAATTTTGAGCGCTTTATAGGATCTTTCTCCTCATACGCCTCAGTCCACATTCGCTCAAAATGGCCTTCATTAAGTGCAGTGACGTCCCCTGCCTCTTCCCAAACCTGACGCACAAGTCGTTGATTGTTTTGGAACCGACGTCCTTGCAATCTATTGTATGCAGTTGACGAACCTCCTACGGTCACACTTCGAGTTTTCTTTGCTAAGCGTTTGGAGCGAGCTGCTTCAAAGATATTTAATTGTTCATCATTAATTGCAGCAACATGATTCTCAGGGGACGATTGATTCTCTAATGCCTGTTGCACACCTCGACAGAATGTCACCACATCTGAATCTGGCAGAAGTGTGAATGATTCAGGTCGAGTTACGGACAGTCTGTCTATTTTTAAACGCAATGCCTGGTACTGTGCAGCCACGCCAGGATCAGCATTGGCAATGGTTGCCTCAAATCCTGGTGCAATTGACAACACTAAATGTTGACCCCGCAGCATTGCTTGAAAAATCTGCAGGCCAATTTTAACCAAAGCACTCAAATTATCATTAACTTGTCGCTTATCTGCTTCAATTCGAAGTGCTAACACTGCAGGATGTTTTTGTTTTTCAGCAGACTCTGAAGCCGACATTTTTTGAACACGATCAGTGACGCCCTCAATCGTGAATGGCACCTTCATATATCTGAGCTGCTCGGTAATCATCGGCGAAATGCTTTGATTAGTAGCATCATCAAAAAAACGAACACTTCTTGCTAAACCAGTTGGAGTTTCTGAAGACGGCTGCGATTCTGATTGATTCTGGTTTTTGTCTTTTTCAAAAAAATCTGGCACAAGTAAATTCCTTTAATGAATTGATTATAACGAGGTACAAAACAATCAACAACAACACGCTAAAATAACATCCCAGACTCAATTTTATTCTGAGTCTGGTTGTCGTAATATGCTTGCTTGAACCAAGCGTGTTTTAGAAACTTTTGAATCTATTGGCAGTTCTCCAATCCTACTCGAGAAATCATGGTTTAATTTTTCTAGTGCCTCCATTAAGCGCACCACAACCTGTTCGATCTCGCTTGCCCTCCTATTTTTCTCCTCAACATCCAGTACTTTTTTGCCTCTAATTAGCTCTCCTTTTGCCTTGAGTGCTTGCACCTCCATTGCGCCATCCATAGCAGCTTCGGCAAGCACCATTTTTACTCCTTCAATTACGTATGCAAAAATTTTATTATCTACCGCAAGTAAAGAACCCTCCTCAAGACTGGTAAAAACAGCAGTGATTGCCTCAACTGCCTGTGGACCCCATTCTGGTCGAGTCACTTTACCTCTAGTCCAATTTTTTTCTTTTGTCAAAGGATCCCTAGGGTCAAAGTCTTCTCCCACTGGCATATTGATGTGTCGACGAAAAAGATCAATGAAACGATCAACAAATGCTTTTTCATTCTCTGTAGTAATATCCAACCGAGGAAGTCCCCCATCACCCTGATTCAACGAAAGTGAATTACCGAAAAGATCAATTATATGGAAAAGTCCAATAGTTCTGTCTATTTGCCCTTCAACAGATGACGTTTCACCATGTAAAGCGGTATCAACTTTTTCTGCAAAGACTTTCTCACGCCAGATATCTTCATGAAATCCAATTACGCCACCAATATATTTTGCATCTTCACTGGTGACAAGCGATGCATCTTCATCATCCCCAGTTGCACTACCCAACCCATCTACTCGCATGCCAACTGCATACTTTTCAATAATAAATTGCAGCATATGTTCATGATCAGAATCGATATGTCCTGGTGGATTGCCCATGAATTTCAAGAGATCGTGCGTCTCAGCAACAACCAATCGCAACAATTCTGATTGCCTGTGCGACATAAACTCTTCAAACTTACGAGGTGGTGTACCAGATTTATCTGAGGCCTCAAACTCGGCAATTGCAGCACTATTTGTCTGCAGCATCGCCTCAACCATGTTAGAGCTAGCCTGCTTGGTTTCACTTAAATGTGAGATCAATCCACCACTTTTAGTTTTTAAAAAATCAAATGAATTTTGCTGTACAGCACGCTCACTCTCATCTAAAACGGCATCGATTTCTTCTTGTTTGATTTGCAAAACAATTTCACGCAATAAAACAGGAAAACTTTGTTGACGTTGTTCTACAGTAAGAGCATCAAGTCTCTGTCGAAGCTTAGCAAAATTTGCTGACATGTTCTCACGCTCTTTGAGACTCTTGGGATTATCAATTAGCTTCTGGATACGAGCTTCTTCTTGATCTTCTGGTGCAACACCGACCCTATCTTGATACATTGGTGCCAAATCTGGATCGATATAGCATCTTTTTAGCTCATCATCGCTTTTTAGTTCGCCACGAGGATATAAACGTTCTTCTGCCATTTTTCCTTCTACAATAGTTTGAAGCTATTTTAGTCTACCACAGACGACCTATCAAAAAATGAAACTTAAGTAAAGAACTTAATTCTCCAAATCGAGAACATCATCGATTCGAATTTGAGCCACAAATTCATCAACGTGTGACACCAAGATCATGGCACCCTCATACGCATCAAGGGCGGCAGCTATCACTGGCAAATGTCTAAAATTAATGTGATTGGTTGGCTCATCAAGAATTAACAGACCGGGCTTTAACAAGACCAAGCGAGCAAATGCTACCAGCCCCTTTTGACCTTCTGACAAACTACCTATCTTGGCTTTTACAACTTCATTAGTCAATAAAAATCCAGAAGCTACAGAGCGTAATCTTTCTTCACTGACTTGTTCTTTTGAGTCAGCCATTGCCTCAGCCAAAGACTGATAGACAGTTTCCTCGAAATTTAAAGTTGAAAAGTCTTGGCGATAGTAACCTACTCGCATGCTTGCAGGAATGTCTAAACCTGGCTGTGTACCTCGAGCCATAGACTCGATTAAAGTACTTTTACCGATTCCATTTGGGCCAATAATCTGCAAGTGCCGACCCTTCATTAACATCACGTTAGCTGGTTTGGTAACTTGCTGGTGATTCTTCATGATCGTAAATGAGGTTAACCGTAGTGAGTCATGTGGAAAATCAGTTTGAACAGGAATTACAAATCTGCGAATAGTCTTATCTTCTTTACGAACCTCGACTTTTTCACTCTCGAACAGTTCAATTTTCTCGCGCATCTTTTTGGCCACGTTACGCATCTTGCCGCCTTTGTGAGCAAAGAAGTTGGCTTTATCTTTATTTTCTTGAATGCCACGAGCTTTCTGAGCATTCAATCGATTCTCTTTCTCAATTCGAGCTGAAATTTCTTCAACCACATCTAGATAGTTGCCCGCATATTGCTCTACTTTTTGAGTAAAACTATCAAGATAGAGCACTCCTTCAGTGAAAACATTTAAAAACTGGGCATCATGTGAGATTACTACGACACTTTTTGGATAACTCATTAAAAAAGTGGTGAGGTGTTCGATGCCTGCGGTATCAAGGTTATTGGTTGGCTCGTCTAACAGTAGCAAATCAGGATTCTGAATTAGAGCTGCTGCTAATAACAACCGAGCTTGCTGGCCACCAGAAAATCCACTCACTAGTTTATCTTCTGGAGCATGCAAATTCACAGCTTCCAAGACAGAAACCATTCTCTTCTTAACTTCATGGACATCTAATTTACTATGTTTTTGAAAATACTCAACGATTGTGAGTGACATATCAGTTGGCAAAATAACTTGATAGGCAGTAGCAACCGTGAGTTTTTTATCAACAGAGATTTCGCCCGACTCAGGTCTGAGAACCCCTGTGAGTAACTTAAATAAAGTACTCTTGCCGGCTCCATTTTGACCCATCAAAGCCACCTTCATACCTTTTCGCACCGAAAAGCTCACCTCATCCAAAAGTTTTTTATCATGAGCGAACTCAAAAGAGACTTTCTCGAACCTAATAATTGTTTCTTGATTAGCCATACATACACTCCACTGACGCTGTTTAATTTGCCAGTCACACATCATAAAACTAGCAAGGCATGAATTATACCCTAAAAGATTGGAATCATCAGTGAATTACTCAAATTCAAAAAAAATTAAACAGTGGTGGCATGTTCATCATTGGTTATTTCATCAATGCTCAGACCACTAATTTTTGCCAATATGTCTTTCATCGACAATGAGTTACCTCCTGCCTGTGCAAATGATTCTTTCATCTGTTGCCAACTTTCATTGCCCTTTAAGAAATTTTCCATTGCCTGTAGTGTGTCATCATTCGCTGTTAAGATTGAAAAAAGCCTCACCACCTGCTCAGCACCGCTACGTGCTTTTTCATCTTCAATAAAAGGCAATGCACCTTCTACTGCCTTACCCATTATCGAGAGGAACTTAATCTCGCCACCTTCTGGATTACTCAGCTCTTGTATTACTTCCTTCAATGCTTTCAGTCCACCTTTTTTAGCAGCCTCTTTGATTGCCGCTTTCATAGCTAATTCACCACCTTCAGCAACAACCGTTCCAGTTCCAAATGTACCGAAAAGCAATACTGCATCAATTGCCGCCTCACCATTGTGTAAAAGAGCTTTGATTTCAAGCTCTGCAAATCGCTGAATTCTCTCTTTCCATGTCTCAATCTGTTCACCTTTTTGGACATCTCTGCCACGAAACAGTGCTGCTGAGGCCTCACCCTCCAACAACATTTTTGCTTCTAGATATGGCTTGATCAAAGGAACCCAATCAGGAATTTTTCCCAACAGTTCACGTGCTTGTTGATGCCAAGCAGTCTCAAAAGCATCCAGTTTATCAGCCAAACTAGGTTCTACTGTGGTGGTCTCAGTTAATTTTTTCCCTTCCTGAACTATTTGGTGCAATCTTTCTGGATGTGCGTCGTGTAATTCTTCTGACATAACTGTTCCTCTCTAGGTATGTTTCAATTATAATATAGATTAAAACAAAAAAAATATTGAAATTGGTGAAAATATATCCAGACTATAACCATTAAACACGTGGATCTATAATTAACAATTAGCATAACATTTATTTAGGCCAAGGTGAAAAAAAATCTCAAATATTTTTGTGCAATATTGCTTACCGTCATTGCCTGCATCTCAACTATTGTGGTGCTTATCTCCTCAATAACAATCGCAGGAATTTCGTTATTTGGCAACAGCTTACTCTATGCCCCAGCTATTTTTGTAACAGGATTAATAGTGATCTGCATAATCTGGTGCACAGTAACCATAATGAGCAAGCTCATCTGCAAAGTTACACTTACTGGGGAACATATTGTGTTAGGAATAGCGACTGCACTTATACTTTCAACAGTTAGTATCATTTTCCACTTCAGCGGCTTGTTTCAGTAACACAATAAATTAAAGTTCATGTCATAAAAAATGAACTGATGGCTCTTCTAACTCTTGAAATGAGTACTAAATGTGTCCACAATACAATCTGCGAAGTCGAACGTGCCATGGATTCAAATTTAACCTCAAATAGTTTTAGTACCCTTTCATCCTCTGATGTGAGTCTGCCTTCGCAGTTACCAGAGAACACTCAAGCTCTTGGGGCTGATACACAACCCCAACAAACACCTACA
>CAYWDM010000007.1:0-53215 GCA_964457085.1 uncultured Pseudomonadales bacterium
ACCGGCTACCCGTCATAGGCTTGGTAGGCTATTACCCCACCAACTACCTGATAGGACATAGGCTCCTCTCAAAGCGCCTTGCGGCTTTGATCTTGCGATCACATGCGGTATTACCCCGCCTTTCGGCGAGCTGTTCCCCACTTTGAGGTAGATTCCTATGCATTACTCACCCGTCTGCCGCTGAATATTGCTATCCCGCTCGACTTGCATGCTTAAGGCACACCGCCAGCATTCATCCTGAGCCAGGATCAAACTCTTAGAAAAATTCTTACGAATTTCAAAATTAAGTTTGATCTAGCAGTTGAAAATTGTATCTTCCAACCAAAGATTTACTCATAAGGTTACATTTCCGTGAGCCTTGCGGCACACAGAAAAAATAACGGAAAACGTTTTCTATCACCATGTCTATTTCAAACGACATGGCATAAATGCACATCATTGTCTAATATGTATATTCACTTCTTAAAGAACGAAATGTATTGTCTCATGCTTTTCAGGTTTTTCAACCGAAAAAAGAAAGAGCAAAGTGCGAGCACTTGGTTTCTCTTTCCATGAGTGCGTGAGAAATTCTATTGTAAAACAACGGAATTGTGAAGTGGGAGTATTCTATCGACAAATACTCGGCGTGTCAAAGGGAAAAAGGCATTAATCCCCTGACCACACGTATTTGAACCAATGATGCTTGTTTGGAGAGAATAAAATCTAAAAATTGAGCTATCTTGATCTTAGTCGATTGGGATTGTAAACTTTTACACTAGAACATCCCAATTCACAGATTGTCAGTTCTTTATTCGTCTCCAGATTCCATGCAGCAATCTTCCCGGTAATGCCAATAGGGTCAGGATTGTCAGATTCAAGAAAAACCACCAACCATTGTTCGTCAGGAGTAACACCTATACTTCCTTCGCTAAAAATAGAGTTCTCCTTATTTAAGCGTCCTGTTTCGGTTATAACTTTTCTGCTATCCGGTGTGTTTAAATCAACTACTGTGAAGCGATTTCTAGAGGCAATTAGATTGTTGTCGACTTCTTGTATTACCAGACTATTTTTTGAATAGAGTGGTTCTATTGCCTCAATAGCCCAGGAATCACCTGACCATGGTATGGAAGTTACTTCTTCTAGGTTTGAAATTAAGTACAGATTGATTATTGAGTTTCCTTCAGGTTTATATGCCTGACTCAGCATCTTCTTGGCCTCATCTTCATTTTGGGTATCAGTGAGTTTTTTTTGAAATTCTAGATCATACATTGGATTTTTCGCCTCAGGTTTCTCAAGGGTGACAATATATTTACTTGTCATTCCAACAATTATTCCTTTTAAACTTGGCAGGGGTTTGCCATCTAACGTTGCATTTTGGGGATTTGTATTGATGACTTCTTGAAGTATTTTTAACCGACTATTACTTAGGTAATGTGTTTTGGGAGCGGTTATGGCAGCTATTGCTCCACTTGTGTCAACTGAGTTTGATGCGGTATATGACAATCGTGAATCGTCAATCCACGAAGATGTGAAGCTAAACTCGCTGTAATTACCCTTAAACTCAGGAACGGAGTTTGTGTCAAATAAGTATGATAGTTTTCTGGTTTTAGAATCATATGCGTATAAAGGCTGAGGTAATGAGTTCTCTCTTATTCCCAACATAAACAGTTTTTCCCCAGAAAGTGACCATGGACTGATAATTTTGCCGAAGTCATTAACATGTCCAGCGGGAAGTTCTGGTGAGAATGGCTGTTCGGTAGAGAAATCGAAAAGCATGAACTTCCCCTGTCGATTACTACTTTCGCCACCTAATTCCTCAGGGGAAAATTTAACATAAACCACAGCCGGTAATGAAGTAGTGGGAGTTTGAACTTCTGTCGTAACCTGCATCGCATCTTGTTTGCGTGGAAAAAGGAAGATACTCGCTACTGTACCCATGATAACAATTAGTATCGCTATCACAGCAATCACAAGGGTTGGCTTCCCATTTGATTCAAGTGGAGCTGGAAAAACAGCTTGAATTTGCTCCATCGTCCAGCCGTTAGCAGTTAAGGCTTGTTTAATTTGTTCGTCGGTTTGGCCAGAGGCTCTCTGACTGGAGACATACTCTTCGACTTGATCCATGAATAACAGTGTACATTGTTGATTAACAAGTTAAAACTACATTCTTAAATAATGTGAAAGATAAAGACCAACTGATTATGGCCCCACCCAAGCAAATCTTAATTGGGCTTTTGGAATTAGGTTGCCAATCAGTTCCCACTATCAATCGATTTTTGGTAGGAATCTTAGCAACTATATAAAGAGGAGGTAACTAGCTTATTTTTTTCAGTTGAGTGATTTGCCACTGGTATAGTGCATGCAATTGCTTGGTTAAGATTTGTTTTTCTTCGAGAGATTCAGCGAGTTCGAGGTCATCTTGAAGTTGAGCAACTTGTTGGGAGAGATATTGTGCTGCCACAACGGGAACAGTGTTTCCCAGGATTGGCATAAAAGTGTTTTTATATTCTTGATTACTTAAAATTAAAGTCGCAATTTGTTCAGGTTTTTGTTGTTCTATATCGAGTGATTCTATTAATTTCTGATTGCTCGCTGTTTTTAGCCATAAGATAATTGCAACTTGGAAACAATTGGCTATTAATTGATCGGAATCTGTAGTTGCGGAATACGGGATGTCAGCAAGTTGCTTTTGGATAATTACTTGGAGTTCAGTTGGCGGCAAAAGGTAATCACTGGGCATATAGTTTACTTTCATCAGCATTTTCAAGCACTTTGTCTTGTGCTGCTAGGTAATCCTGGACTTCTGTGAGCAGTGCCTCCATTTTGGCGTTCTCTCGATGCTTGCTAATGGTTGATCCAAGTGTGAAAGCACCAGCTGCTACCAACACGCCAATGAACGTGGGTATGGCTGCGGGTTGCTGCAAGACCTGATGAAATAGTTCTGTCAGATCCACAGTACCGGCCAACTGTTTTGAGGTTTCGTGAATAGCTTGTTGTACTGGGGCAATTTGAGATTGGTACTGGGCTGGGAGTTCTGTGGGGATGCTCAGCAGCAGTGCCTCGGTTCCCAGGACTCCAGCCATAATTGCGGGTGTAAATGGAATTGTAAATTTAAGTAGGGTTACTAGGTCAGTTTTACCCTTTGGTAATGCCTTTATCAATTTTTTAAATTCAGGTTTGATTTTTGAGAGCTTTTTACCGTCGAGGAAGCGACCAGCTTGTGGTTCATATAATTTCCAGCCACCATCCAAATAAACTTTGACTACTGCATGCCCATTTAAGTCTGCTGCTCTACCCAACATCGCCAGATAACAAGATTGTGAATCACAGGGAATGTGAGCTAGTCTACAGAGTGAGACGATGGCTTCCGCCATGTGGCCACATGTTCCAGTCAGCTCATTAACAATGCGCTGATGATCTAGACCACCTCCCTCAGCTTTATAGTTCACTGTGTCTGATGCGTTGAAGTTATAACCTCGTTTTATAGTTTTGGCGATGATGGCGAATTTTTGTGCATCAGTCAGTTTGCTGGTAATCGATATCATGTCAAAAATATTTCGCCACTCGGTTCTTAATCCCTCATACTGAATATTGGGTTCAAGACTTGACTCGGCAACTGATTCTTGAGGATGGTTTTTTGGCAATTTTTTGAGGTATACCACAACTTTTTTGACTGGCTCATTGGCTTCAATAAACCATTCATTGCCTGTGCTTGACTTTCTGAATGAGACTTCTTTGCCTTTTGGGGCTCGATAGCAGCTAGGTTCATATCCAGGTGGAAGAAGTAGTGGCTGAGCAGTTGAAACCTCTTTATATATGATTGAGTGTTGGAATGGTTTCCAACCCTTTTCAAGGTGCACTGAACTTTGATTTGCTGGTTGGGCTTCAGATTCATTATGAGTTAGCAGATAAATGGTTGGTGGGATATCTCCGAAAGGCAGTCGATGTATAGCGATAGGTTTTGTCCAAAATTCCACTGCTCCTAAAAATGCTTCGCTCCAGCCCAATTCTGGGTTATATGGCGTCGACATTTTTTCGGCACGGTTTTTTTTGATTTTTTCTGACTGAATAACCGTAGTTTTGGCCTCTCTTTTTTCTGCTGAGACACCATTCATCGTGGCTCTAATTCGTGTCATCAATTCAGCTTTTCTACCGTGCAGTTTTTGCAATTCCTTGGCTTGGGAATAAAAAATAAAGCCATCTTTATTGGTGTGATTGGCGAGTGTCGTTTTAATTCTATTGAGTGCCTCGCTGGTATTTTGCCCTCTTTTTTTAGAGAGAAGCAAAATTCTCAGTTCTAGGCCTGTTTTATGATTGATGAGCTCTTTATCGGCTTGATGTACGCTAGCAGTTCGTGAACCAGCTTTTTCATGAACTGAAAATCCAAATTCCACACTTGATTTTGAAGCAAACGCTTCAGCTTCAATTGTAAATATATCCCCATACATGGCTAGTAATTGACTAATAACATCAATAGATTTGCCACCAAGTTCGAGTAGTTTGCGTGGCAACTTACTGACTTTAAACTCGCTCAAGTCAAGAATGACTGCACCATCATCAGCAAATGTTGCCCGGCCTCCCCACCTAGCTAGCCATACCAGTAAGTTTTGTTCTAATTCAGCATATGAGGGGTCTTCATCAAGCGAGATAGACTCGTTAGTTTGATGGTATTCAACTTCTTCTTGGATCATGTCAGCAGTACTTTGAGTAGCACCAATAGTTACTAACGCTCGTACATATGCTGGCGAGTAAAGCAGTAGTGCCTTCTTTTGTTTCTGCTTGAGTAGGTTGACAACGCTGGTGTCAGATGTAGTGATCACATCTTTGGGTAGGTGCCGCTCTGTTAAGAGTCTTTGATATGCAACCATTAGTGCTTCTCGAGCACTTGGTGTTAGCTGCTTATCAAATTTGTCCTGATCAATATCACCTTCATAGCAATTATCTGCAAGCGAGGCTTTAAGCACTGTGTAATGTATCTCTGGATTCGGACATCTGGACAATACCAGACAGACAAGATCTTTTGGATTGCCATCAAGTGACCTTGAGTCGGTTGAACGGTCAGCCCGGTAATAACTGTTAGATACAGCACCTTTTTTGAAACCTTTGAAGTGCCAAGGTAGAACGTTATCATCAATACCTTCGACTTTTAGTCCTCCGGTATAGATAGGTGGTGGTTTTTGATTAGGGTTAGCCAGAATTGCTGGCGAGAGGATTTCTACTGCTAGTGTGTCCAAGTCACCTCCATTTTTTAGAAAAGTGTTTTTGTCATAGAACATTTCCCGTAAGTCAGATTCAGAAAATTGAGTTGCAACTTGTCCGGTATGTGCTACACCAGTCATTGCAAATTGATTTGGTACCGCATCAATTTGTTCTTGTTTGCCGGAAAATGCATATCCATGATATTTGCGGTTGGCATATAAAAATTCATCATTTACTTTAGACAGTAAACTCAAAATTTTTTGATCTGGATTGAGAATAGTGACCGTGGTCTCAGTACATGGTTGTTCTGGATTTAGAGCAACGTCAATCGTAAATCTGGGCTTGGTTTGTTTCTCTGACTTTGTTGTCATGTGACCAACAGCTACATATGGCGTACCGTCATTCATCACTGATCTATATTCAATTCCTTGACAATGAGCATCAGCAGTTAGGAAGGTGGCAGCGATGGTGCCACCCCAGCCATGTTCTCCAAGAGTACCTTTTCCACCACCATGATCAATATTGGCAATTTCGTAAGGATCGAGTCCTTTTTGTCGTGATTTCAATCCATCTCGCACATTGAGCATGTGATTGGTGATTTCCACTCGGTCAACAATTAGCGATGGCGTGAGACTCGAGAGTTTTGAAAGTGGTATTCTCGAACCATCTTTTAGCACGATACTGATGGTTGGGTTGCCTTTACTAAAATCATTGTAATCAAAAGCGTTTTGCAGCAACTCATACCATACCAGTGCTCCATTTTTTTCAAATGCCTGACGCATCCGTTCAACTGGCGGTGAATCTGAAACAAACGAGGTCTCAACGTAAAAACGTGGCTGTTGAATAGCCTCCGGTTGAGCTGCCTGGTCTTGACGTTTGGAAAACCATGAAAGTCCACCTCTTTGGGGTTGGACTGTGTCTAAGAGGCTGATTTCTGCTTGCACAGACATATTGCATTAAGCATAGCCTATTTCTCGGTGATGCAAAAGTTTAGGGATAGGTCAACAGCAAATGACTGCCCCACCCAAACAAATCTTTATTGGGTTTTTGGGATTTGGTTGCCAATAGAACACTGCAGATTGGCCGCTAGCGACTCCAACCGCAGGGACTGAGAGTGTAATTGTCAGGGTTTTGTCAGCTTGAGTTTTTATAGTAGCAGGTAGTAACTCTCCGGTATGACGAATCCGTACCAGAAGTCGGGCGGATTGGTTTGCCAGGAGGGTTTTAACTAATTGAGGGTCGATCCAGTGTGGTGTTTGGGTGTTGAAACTGAGCTGCGAGCGTTGCCAGTCAGTTCCAACTATTAGTCGATTTTCGGCAGGAATTTTAGCAACTATATAGAGAGGGGGTAATTGGCGTTTATCTGGTGACAAATCAGGGTTATGTTTTGAGAAAATCTTAGGGTCGATGGTGAAGCCATGGCGTTGACCAATGGTGTAGAACCATAAGCCGCGGTGGGTGCCTACTCTATTGCCCGACTGATCTGTAATCGCTCCTAGTTGTTCTCCCAGTGAGTCTTTTAAGAATTGGCTGACGTTTATTTCGCCTACAAAGCAAATGCCAGTTGAGTCTTTTTTATCTGCAACAGGCAATTGTAACTGAGTTGCCAGCTCGCGAACGGCTTTTTTTTGCAGGTGACCAATTGGAAATAAGATGCGTTGAAGTTTGTCTGAGGTGAGCAAGTTAAGGAAGTAGGTCTGATCCTTGTGTTCATCGATACTTGACGCAAGTTGCAATGCAGCATCACCATTGAGTGCAATCTTTGGGTTTGAATTAATATTCGAACTAGCCATAATTTGGGCATAGTGACCAGTGGCGATGTAGTCAAATCCTTGGGACAGTGCCCAGTCATAGAATAGGCCGAATTTGATAACTTGATTGCAGAGTACGTCAGGATTTGGGGTGCGACCAGCCTGGTACTCAGTTAGAAAGTAGTCAAGAACTTGATCCTTATATTGTTGTCTAAAGTCTAAAGTCTTGAAAGGCAGCTCTAATGCCAATGCGATTTTGAGTGCATCTTGTTTGTCTTGCTCAGCTCGGCATCCCGGCTCATTCCAACACTCGATGTAGACCGTGGTGACGTTATGCCCCTGTTGTTTGAGTAGATGCGCACACACGGCTGAATCTACGCCACCAGATAGTCCCAGAGCGACATTTTGATTGGGGGTGGTTTGTAATGCAGTGCTCATTTTTGAGAAGTATCGTGGTAGCTCACACTAGCTAGTTAAGCACCAAGCTTGGAAATGGTAGTGGTAAGAATTATTTTGGCAACATCAATGGACTCTCCAATTGAGGGGAAATGATGCATGCGCAAACCTGGGGATTTGTTAATTTCAATAACTCCTGCTTTAGGCTGTGACTCGATTGGCGTGGCTAATGATTGGCACATGATGTCGATACCGAGCACATCCAGGTCAAAAATCTGAGCAATTCTTTCGAATAGCTCCTTATTCTCTGGGCAAACTTTATTAGTTACGTTTTCAGCCTCACCTCCTGTTGAGAGGTTTGCAGTTTTACGTAGCGTGATCTCGGCACCACTGTTTGGAATACTAGTTAGATTTAGTTTTTGGGTTGCAAGAACTCGTTCAAGTTCGCTATCAATCGAAATTTCACTCAAATTACCGCGATGACCCTTAGCCCGATCGGGTTGCTGGTTTTTTAGGCCAATGAGTTCTGCGATGGTATGTAAGCCATCACCAGTGACAAATGCAGGTTTGCGATATGCTGCTGCCACAAATTTGTAATCTACACAAACGATGCGAAATTCCGTGCCGATGAGTGTTTCTTCAAAAAGTACTGGTTTGTTTAATTTTTGCCAGGATTTTGTTGCTTCATTGAAATCGCTTAAACCGACGATTACATCTTTACCATGTGCTCCTTCTGTAGGTTTCATGACTAACGGCCAGTTCAAGCTCTGTAGCTTTTCTAGATCTACTAGCGAGGTGATTTTTACAGCTTGAGCTGTCGGGATTTGGTGGGCTTGGAGGAATTTTTTGGCGATAGCTTTGTTGCTGACAATGGTCTGTCCAACCGCAGACTGCAATGAAGTTCGGGAGCCACGGGTGTACCAATTTTTGCCATTTTTTGTCATTAAAATTGTTTGATAGTCAGGCAAAATAGTACGGGTAATTCCAAGTTCCTCTGCTGCCAAGTACATGATCCGAGAACTAGCATCTAGGAGTGTTGCGTCTTGAGTGCAGGGAAGCAATGGAGCTGGAATTTGATGCATAACAGACATGGATTATTTTTCCTCTTGATTTGAAGGTCTTACAAAAAAATCTTTAATATCTTGTCTGCCAACAATGACTTTATGTCTCATGTGTTTTCGATCTGAAATGCTCACTTGAGTTTTATGCATGCGGTTTTTGATGGTGATCTGGCAATGGACTACTTTTCGTTGTTCCTGGCCTAGGCCACTTGAAAACTGTCGCAGCTCAATAATGTTATCTGGCTGTAGTAAGCCAATTTCTTCTGCAATAGCCATATCAACAGAGGTGCGGTTGGCACCTGTGTCTATTTTTGCTTTCACTCGTTTTTCGCCGGTGGGGCCAGTGATTAAAACAAACTCATAATTATCGAGAATAAATTGAGCAAAGACGTGTTCAAATAGTCTAAGAAAATTGCGCATTGGTTTTTGCCTTTTCATTACTCGCTTGGTTGACCAACCAGAAAGTTTGCTAGTTCCCTACGACCAATTTCAAGTTTATGTTTTGAGGTATTGAGTGATTTGGAAACTAACATGGCAGTGGCAATTTTCTGACCTTTTAGTTTGAATTTAACTTCGACAACAGGTACTTTGCCTTCGCCAGTAACGGGTTGGAACCAGAGTAAGTCATCAATATCAATCAACCCAAGTTTGTTGGCGAAATCACTAGCAATGGCGCTCCGAGAACGCCCGGTATTAATTAGGGCTGAGACATCAACTGTATTTTTTTGGTCGGTGTAAACCGAAACAATTTCTCTCGGACTGACAATTTGGAGTCCTTCTTTGGCTTTGATTTTGTCGGCAAATTTTTCGGCGAATAATGCTTGGCTGATCTTGACGCCGTGGAGGGCATCACGAACATTGAGATCCTCCACTCTTTCGAGGCGGCGGCGCAGTCCTGCTTGGTTGGCATTTTGAATCGATAAGCCCGGATTAGCATTTAATTCCACTACCATTGGACCTTTTTCTTCATGAACAAATAAGTCTATTCCGGCGAATGCCAGATTTGCTGCCTCGGCAGCTTCGACTGCGGTTTTGAGTAATTTTTCCCAGAAGGGAATCCGAATACCATTAAGTTTTCGTTTGGTTCCAGGCAAGTATTTAATTAAGACATTTTTATTTGCAGCAGCGTGAGTGGTGATGCCTGTTGCCATGTCTACGCCAACACCAATTGCACCCTGTGACTGATTGGCACGACCTTCTGATTCGGGAGTTGGCAAACGCAATAGTGCCATGACGGGCACATGATTAAATACTACCACTCTAATATCTGGAGTACCTTTGTGTGCATATTTACGCAGTTTCGTGTGAATGGGAACTCTTTCTTCGATAATAATATTGTGTTGGGCTCCATAGGTACTGTATTGGCCTTCAAGAATATCGAAACAATGCAGTTTAATATCATCTAGAGCCCAGGATCTTCCAAGAGTATCAAGCCAGTGTTGGCCATCTGGCTGTTGGGAACGAAATGCAATCACGCCTTTACCGGCATTGCCGTTAGTTGGCTTGATCACAAAATTTTTCTTGAGGTTTTGCCACTCGAAATCATTTATGTCCTCGTTGGTGGCAAGGATGCCATAAATCTCCGCAGTGGGGATGTTTTTGCTGTTGAGTAGAACTTTGGTGGCAAATTTGGATGAACAGATACTCGCTGCTGTTTTAGAGTTCAGTGAGGTATAGAGCCGCTGCCGGGCATTCATGCCCAAGATATCTCCTGGTTTGATCATGAGTTGACTACTTCTTTTCTAAAATAGATTGGAAACGTATGTACTCAATTAACCGCAAGCCGCTATATCTACCGAGTGCAGTATTGATAAATGCAATTGCAATAAGTGTTAGCTCTGGGCGTAGGAGCACAAATTGTTGTACTCCCTCTAAACTGATGAAAATTGAACAAAAAATAGCGATAAATAGTGTTTCAAGCGTTAATCTAATAGCCTCTTTTTGACTGTTAAACAGCTGGGTTTCCATGAAATTTTCACTCAGCAACATAGTAATCAGTAATGGGAAAATGTTGATGGCGAGTGGTGATCTGAAGCCGACCATGGCAGATAAAATCAGTAGACCAAGAATTAGAATGGAAACTGCCCACAGCAACATTGCGGTTCTGGGTAGATAAGGCAACTTAAGTCGTTTGACAATTTTGTGGGAGAAGATAGCTGCCCCAAGCACCGCTAGAAAAGTAGCCACGCCAATAATGACACCAGTTGAAACAAATGCTACGGATAGCACTGCAGGGATGTAGATACCGTAGCCAGTGAGTCCGATGACGTGTCGACTGGCAGCAATCAGTGATGCGATGAGTGGGAATAAGAGTAATAAGACAATAATGTTAGCGGGAAGTCCCCCAGCTACAGCTCGGTGGATGACAAATTGTAGTGGATTATGCCAGCTCAATGCATTGACTGGGTGTTCATCAAGGAAAGCAGTTAGTTTGTCTTTTTGCTTTCCACCGGTTTCAGTAAGATCTTGGTCTTTTTTGTCTTGAATAATTTGTTTTGCTTGGCTGGAGGCGGATGCTAATTTTCCACTATCACTGGCATCAGTAGTCATGGTGGCAACTGATGGAGGTTGCAAATCCACAACACCAGTTATCGCCGGAGCACTGCTGGCACTAGGGGTACCGATTTTTGGAGTGACCGCAGTACTCAAGGTAATTGAGGCTTGTAGGCCAACAATCACTAAGAAGAATACAGTCAAATTATGAGCAGTGCGCAGGATCATGCCGTATTATAGCAATTTACTTAATGAAGATCCTAACAAAAGATTGAATTAGCCCAATTAACACTGAAATAGTGAGCAGCGAAAAGAATTGGTTGAGTGGAATTCCAAGCAGAGTAAGCTCTTGAATTGTAAATCCAGGTACCAGAAATGTAGCCAACCATATAATTGCCACATTAATCACCACAGAGAACAAACCGAAGGTGACTACAGTAACCGGCAAAAAAAGTAGCTTGAGGATCGGCTTGATGATCGCTTGTAAAAACAGCAGCACAATCGCAGCTATAACTAACGTAAACCAACTGGCAAAACCAACTGCAGGTACCAACCAGGCCAACAACAGTAAAGTTAAGATACTACCAAGTATTTGTTTGAGTATATTTCCCATACTATCATCATAGCACTTGACTAGTTTTGGGGGCTATTTTTTGTTTCCACAGCAAACGATGATGCTGTTTTTTGGCAAAGCGATGAGACTCATCTCTAATCTGTTGCACCAATTTCAAAGCTGGATGTGTAGGTGGTAAAGCAATTACTTTGTAGTCTTCGATGACTCCCCGACTGATTAGCGGAATGATGAGCCGATCAGGGTCTTTGGCAATACTGATTAAAAATGGTCGAAAAGTCAGCCAGGCTGTAAATGCTGATTTTAATTGGCCTTTGCCCCCATCAATTACTACCAAATCAGGTGCCGGCCAATCAACATGCTGTTGTCTCCTCAGAATGGCCTCTTTGAGCATTTGATAGTCATTGGGAGTGTCAATTTCTTTGATATTAAATAATCTGTATTCTGATGTATCTGGCTGGCCATCAGTAAAAACCACCATTGAGACATCTGCGGCTTTACCTTGGTTATTGCTCACGTCATAGCCCTCGATCCGGTTGAAGTCGAGTGTTTTTGGCAGACTCGCATATTCATTGATTATTTTTTTCAATTGCATCAGTGCTGCTTGATTTTGAGCAAGTTGAAAAGTTGGCAATACCAGATCTGGACTCAGACGATAACTACTGCTGGTCACCTCTGCAATCAGCTCAACCTGTTTTTTAAATACAGCTGCTAGCTCAAAATGTTCATTTTCTGCTGCAGCTTTCATCTGGTCGATGATTGATTTGACAACAGTTTTCTTTTTGCCTCGTAGGAATAAGATCAAATTTTGAATGTTAGCGGTGTATATTTCTGGGGAGATGCTCCCAGTACATGCTCCGGGACAGAGTTCAAGATGTTTGTAGAAACATGCTTTTGGCTTAATCTTAGGTGATGGGTATGAATCTAGACCCTGGTTGCACCAAGGAAAAATTCGTCGGGCAATTCGCAATACTTCGTTTAGTTTATAGCTGCTTTGAAATGGCCCGAGGATAATGCCATTTGGTGGGTTTTTAACCAAATCATTTTTTCTCAGGCGAACAATGCTGGGATAAAGTTGTTTAGTAACGCACAGATAGAGTGGCGATTTGTCATCTTTGAGTAGCGTGTTGTAAGGTGGCTGATGGACGTGAATGAGCTCAGCTTCAATGAGTAATGCCTCGAGCTCGCTTTCTAGTACTTCAAAACGCACTTCTACTGCAAGCTGTACCATTTTTTGGATCTTGGGACTTAATGTAGCTACTCGAGTATAGTTGCGGACTCGATTCGAGAGATTTTTAGCTTTACCGACGTACAGGATGTTTCCAGCTGCTGACAAGAACGAATATACTCCCGGCGATGAGGGTAATCGCGATAACACAGAGACCCAAGATAGCAAAACTGATTTCTGGTCCAAATTTTCCGACGATTGCTGGGAGAGCGATGAGCTCGGCAGTGCCTGAGGCAATGGTTTGCTCTTGGATTTTAACGGTAAACTCATATGATTTGGCCATGTTTATGGCCTGATTGGTATTATAAGCGGTGACTGGGATTCGCAGTGTTTGGAATGGTAATATTTGTTTATTTGCGTCACCCTCGTCTCTAAACTTGATTGTAGTTTTTTCGCTCTCCACTGTAGTTGCTAGGTAACTGAGATGATGCCAAGCCATACCCGTGCGGTTTTTTATCACCAGTTCATACATACCAGGTAGGGCGAATGTCCAGATTTTTTTTGGTTCAATGGTGATAGCTAAATCTGGGTTTGATTGTGGAAAGCTGTCAGCAAAGGTAACCTCAACTAACTTTTCCGGTTTTGAACCAGGTCGATATGAACCTGCGGGATATGGCAGTGTGCTGGATGATCCCTGGTAGGCAAATACTACATGATTGAGGTCAAATTGATTGAAATAGTCTACTCCACCGGTGGTGTCGCCCCAAGTTGGGTCAATTGGAATCCAAATCTTTTGGTCTTGATCAAAATACTCTGGCCATGAATGCAAAATATCTCCTACTACACCAACTGGTCTGAGTTGTGAGTCTTGAGTTTGCGAGTATCCGGTGGCTCTGCGACTGGGGATCCCATTAGCTCTGGCGAGAGCAATAAAGAGATCGGTATATTCTTGGCAGGTAGCGTTTAGAGGCTCTTGCATCGCTCCCAAGGCACCAAGTCTCTTGAGGTTTTGGGTCAAGGGTGCAGTCGTATATTCAAGAGTTTCAACAACGGTCTTGTAAATACTTTCTGGATCACTCGTTGTTTCAGCAAGTGTTTTGATTTCGCTATTTTCAATTTCCCAGTAGTCTTGGTTTGAAAAATGGTTGTAGTTGGGATTTGACTCTGGTATGGATGTATTTCTATCAAGTCTGACTTGTGCAAGTGCAGAAACTAAAACTCGAAAATCAGTGTTTGGTTCAAGTCGGTAAGTTGCAATCCAGTTGCCATCTGCGTCGGTTTTTATTTCAAGCGGTGATGGATCAATTTTTTGATAATTGAGACGTTGTAATTGAGTGTCTGGAGGTAGTGTGATCTGGGAAAGCACCGGTTGACTTCCAGGGTTATCGAGTTGGTACTGCAGATTGAGTTGGTAGATTTGGGAGGAACCAAAAATTGCAGAGATGCCAGCATCTTTAATTTTTTTGAAGTGTGAAACAATCATTTGACCCTCGGTAGTAATGCTTGAGGGTGTTGGGGCACTCCTGACCGGTTGGCCAAATCTTACTGGTGTATAGAGATTTATTGAATAATTATTGTACTCAGTTGCGTTGGCAAGTTTGGGTATGGTTACCTCGAGAATTTGGCCACTGAGTTGTGCGTTATCTGGATTTTGATATTTGACTGTAAAATGAAGCTGCTTACCCTCACCGACGATTTTTTCAGGGAACTCGATTCCAATGGAAGTGACTAGACCATCATGAACGACTTCAGCTGTGATGGGTTTGTTGTTAAAAAGTACTGTGACATTTTTGATGCCCTTCGAGCTCAGTTTTAAACCATAGCGATTAATGAAATAAGCAGGTGTTTTATTAGTGATGGTAAATTGATGTTCAACACTACTCAGGGCATTTTCATCAACTCGATAGTTGGTGACCAGATCAACAGTAAAATTAGTATCAGCTATCGCCGGTGTGGGTACGATCAGTCCAATACAGCTGAATGCAAATAAGGCAAAAATAGATTTAAAAAATCGTTTTGCAACCTCACTAAATAGCGACACTACACGCATAGATAGTTAGTATTGTAACTTGCCTGGGTGAGTTACTGGAACCAGTTACTTCATCAAGCGAAACTCTTCTGCCAAGTATTGACCAGTGAATGACTGTTTTTTGGTCGAGACACTGTGTGGAGTGCCGACGCACAAAACTTCACCGCCGTACTCACCACCTTCTGGACCGATGTCGATGACCCAGTCAGCATTTTTGATCACATCCAGGTTATGTTCAATGACAATTACGGTGTTGTTTTGACCAACGAGCTTGTTGAGTACGTTTAATAGTTTTTGGACATCAGCAAAATGTAAGCCAGTAGTGGGTTCATCAAGCAAATACACCACATGATCGGTAGTTCGTAGACTGAGTTCGCGTGCCAGTTTTACCCGCTGTGCCTCGCCTCCGCTGAGTGTGGGTGCTGGTTGACCAAGTTTGAGATACCCAAGTCCGACATCAATTAAAGTCTGGAGTTTGCTGGAAATAGTGCTGTGACTGCTGAAAAAGGCATTCGCCTCATCAATAGTCAGCTCGAGAATTTCGGCAATGGTTTTATCTTTGTAAGTGACTTGTAAGGTTTCTTCGTTATACCGTTTGCTATGACAGACATCACAAGTTACATAGACATCTGGTAAAAACTGCATCTCGATTTTAATTTGGCCATCACCTTGGCATGATTCGCAGCGACCACCCTTGACGTTAAAACTAAATCGACCTTGGTTATACCCGCGCACTCTAGCCTCTTTAGTGTTGGCAAAGATCTTGCGAATGTAATCAAAAATCTTGGTGTAAGTAGCAGGATTGGACCGTGGAGTCTTGCCGATAGGACTTTGGTCAATTAATGAGACTCGACGGACAATATCTGGAATCAAAATCTGATCAACTTTTCCTGGATTGGTATCGAGTTCATGACCTAAGTGCTTAGCTAAATGCGAATAGAGCGTGTCATGTAGCAGGGTTGATTTGCCTGAACCTGAAATGCCAGTGATGCAAGTAAGTGTATTGAGCGGAAACTCAACATCAATGGATTTGAGATTGTGGTGACTGGCACCGCGAATCTGGATAGCACTATGATTCTTAATACTCACTGCCTCACTGTCTGGGTCAAGATAAACTTGTTTGGCTTTGGCAGTGACAGAGTTTTTAATGTCGCTACGAAGCACATCCTTTTTTCGAGACAAATATTTGGCAGTTAGAGATTTTGTATTAGTGAGTAATTCCGTAGGAGTGCCTTGGGCCACGATTTCGCCACCTTCTCGGCCAGCTTTCGGTCCAAAGTCTACGATGTAGTTCGCTGAAAGCATCACATCACGATCATGTTCGACCACAATGACGCTATTTCCCTGATCGCGTAGGTTGTGGAGGGTTTTGATTAGCTGGTGATTGTCACGGGGATGTAGACCAATGGTAGGCTCGTCAAGAATATAGAGCACGCCAGTTAAGCCGGTGCCAATTTGTGACGCCAATCGAATTCGTTGCGCTTCTCCACCCGCTAAGGTACCTGCCTCTCGGCCGAGTGTGAGATAGTTTAGACCAACTGATGACAGAAAGTTTAACCGTGCGGTGATTTCTTTAATGATTGGCTGACAGATGGTGAGTTCTTTAGGTGAGAGGTCAGATTCAGTTAGCAAAGTGCGACTCCATTCCAGTGCACGCAAAATAGTTGATTCTGTGATCTCAGCAATTGTTTTGCCGGTGACAGTCACAGATAGTGCTTCAGGTTTGAGTCGTTTGCCGCTACAAGCCTGACATGTCTCTCGGGTCATGAACTGTTCAATTTCTTTGCGAATAAAATCACTTTCGGTTTCGCTGTATCGTCGTTCTAGGTTAGTGATAAAACCCTCGAATTGTTTGGAAATTTGGGTCTCTTTGCCAAATCGGTTTTCGCCACTGACGTCGTACACCTTATCGGATCCATGCAGCAAAATGTGCTGAAACTCTGGTGTCATTTCTTCAAAGATTGATTTGCGGAAGTCATAGCCAGCCTCAGCCACCACTTGTTCAACCAAGCGAGCCCACCAGCTATCAGTGCCCATGACTCGTGCAAATGGAATGATGGCACCTTCGCTCAGCGACAAACTTGGGGCCACAAATTTTTCAGGATTGATTTTTAAAATTGAACCTAAACCATGACAGGTTTCACAAGCTCCTTCCGGTGAGTTAAATGAAAATAAGCGAGGTTCTAATTCTTTAACGGAGATACCACAGTGACTACAAGCCAAGTTTTCGCTAAACAAACGGTCAACCGTTTGCTGAGGATTTTCTGGGAAAGTAAAACTTTGGTCCTCGATCCAAGAAATGGTGGTCAGTCCAGTTGAGAGCTTGAGTGATTCTTCAATTGATTGCGACAAACGACTTTTTAAGGTTTTTAGTTCTTGAGCATCTTTGAGTTGCACGGTGCTGGTGCTGATGCGATCTATCAGAACAGAGATGGTGTGTTTATTGGTTTTAATCAGAGTCAGGTCTGCAGCCAAATCATAATATTTGCCGTCAATGCGTGCTCGTGAATAACCTTTTTTAATGAGGTTGGCAAACAAGCCACTGAATTCACCTTTACGATTTTGAATCACTGGTGCTAAGACGACAAAACGTACTGGCTGACCTTGTGCTCTCTCTTTAGCTTCCTCAACCACATGGCCGATAATTTGGTCGACAGTTTGAGTGCTGATCTCGCGACCACATTGTGGACAATGTGGATGGCCAATTCTAGCAAACAGCAACCGCAGATAATCGTAGATTTCAGTGATGGTGCCGACGGTGGAACGTGGATTGTGTGAGGTAGTTTTTTGGTCGATTGAAATTGCTGGTGAGAGTCCAATAATTTGGTCTACATCGGGTTTATTCATGATGCCCAAAAATTGTCTGGCGTAGGAACTCAGTGACTCCACATAACGGCGTTGACCTTCCGCATAGAGGGTGTCAAAAGCCAAAGAAGTTTTGCCACTGCCCGACAAACCGGTGAAGACTACCACCTGATTTTTTGGGATTGTGAGGTCAATATTTTTGAGATTATGAGCACGAGCTCCAGTGATGATGATCGAGTCTAATGAATTGGGCATATTTTTTGTTCAACTTGTTGGTTTAAATCTGGTGTCTTTGTAATTAGTTCGGTTACTTTTTGGCCGAAAGTAATCCATCATTATACCGAATAAATACCGATTTGAGTAGGCTAACATCCATACAGTTATGGTGGTTTTAGGGGTGTCGCTTGCGTGGTGGTTTTTATGTGGAGGATGGGTAAATTGGGGTTACAATTTTCACACTTTGCTTTTCACTCATATCTGGTGATATATTTGAATAAATGACGAATATTTTGAACCCAATTCCAGACAATGAAGTAGATGTTAAGCCAGAACTTGATGCAGTAACAGATGCTGAACAAGCACCAACTGAGCCCACTCATTTACCTGCAGGACATGGATTTAAGGGAAATTCATTTTTCCGCAAACGATTGAAATTAATAGTAGGTGTGTTTTTCTTTGCACTGTTGAGTGTTGGTGGAGTGGCTGCGTACCTGCTTAGTCAATCCTCTCAAGATTTAAGACAGCAAGCAGCTGGAACGGCTTATATCAAGTGCGTCACTCCAGCTAATTGTCCAAAGGGCAATCTTTGTATAGATGGGAAATGCTCCAATAAGAAATGCACTGGGGAAAATAAACAAGAGTTTCAAGCAGGGAATTGTTGTGCCGGTTTAGTGCTTAAACGTGTGGAAATCTGCACTCCAATTCAAAAGATTCTACATAGATGTGTCCCTGTAGAAGGAGGATACAGAGAGTGTCGGAAACCGTAATACTACCTCTTTCATTGAATATGTTCACCTCACAAACGAGTACATTGATGGGTTTAACGTTTTGCTCTAAATCTTAATTATTTTGATAGCTGCATCTCGCAGTCTAGCTGCTAATTCAAAGTCGAGAGCTTTTGATGCCTCAATCATTTTACGTCGTAGTTGAGCTGCTAATTTTTTGCGATCAGCTGGTGCCAGCTCATCAGGATCAATCGAATTGAGGTCAATCGATTCGCCTCTTTTGAGTTCGATTGTGTAGGCTGTTTTTTGCTCTCGCTCACTGGTTTCGCTATCATCTTCCAACTTTTTTTCCAACATTCGTTCACGGATTGGTTTTTGGATACCCAGCGGCGTAATACCTTGCTGCTGGTTAAATTCAATTTGCTTGGTTCGCCGGCGAGTGGTTTCGTCAATGGCAATTTGCATTGAGTTAGTGATTCGATCTGCATACAAAATGACTCGTCCATTGACGTGCCGTGCAGCCCGACCCATGGTTTGAATCAGTGAGGTCGCTGAGCGCAGGAAGCCTTCTTTATCAGCATCTAAGATTGCTACCAAACTGACTTCAGGTAGGTCCAAGCCTTCACGCAGTAGATTAATTCCTACTAAGACGTCATACACACCTCGTCGCAAGTCATCCAAAATATCTGAGCGTTCTAGTGTTTCAACATCAGAATGGAGATAAGCAACCTTCGGTAGTTCTGGCAAATTTCGTAGGATGGTCTCAACTGGCACAGGCTTACCCATATCGTCAAATTGCACGTCACCGAATTGATCAGTATAGCCTTTTAGCAATTTAATTAACTTGCCTTCATCATTGAGATATTCGGTTAATGCCTCAGCCATTTTTTTGGTAAGAGTAGTTACCAAAACTCTTTCCCCGATTTGTTTGCGTCTGATTATTTCCCAAACCAAGTTTTCGAGTTGTTTTTCACTGGAGCGAATCTCGATTTCTGGATCAAGTAATCCGGTAGGTCGGACCACTTGCTCAACCACCTCATTGCCAGCCTTGTCGATTTCCCAAGCATTTGGAGTAGCTGAGACGAACAGTCTTTGTTGAGTTTTTCCGAGGAACTCATCAAATTGTAGTGGCCGATTGTCGATGGCACTGGGTAACCGGAAGCCGTATTGAACCAAGGTTTCTTTGCGTGAACGATCGCCGTGATGCATGCCACGAACCTGTGGTAGCGAAATATGACTTTCATCAACCATGGTTAGAAATCCAGGTTTTGAAACTGGGTTGAGGGTATTTTGAGCCTCGCCAAATCGCTTGGCGTTTTCATGAAAGTATTCGATCAGCGAAAAAGGTGGCTCACCTGGTTTGCGACCATCAAAATAGCGCGAGTAGTTTTCAATTCCATTGGTGAAGCCAAACTCACGAATGTTTTCGAGATCATAATTCACTTTTTGGTTCAATCGGTAGGCTTCAACTAATTTGTTGGCAGTTTTAAGTTCAGCAACACGCAGAGCTAGATCTCGTTCGATTTCGATGATGGCGTCAGCTTGGGTTTTGGGATTAACCACGTAATGTTTGGCAGGATAAATAATGAATCGATGGGTTCCTTTTTGACCAGTGAATCCCCCATCCTCATATTTTTGGCCGGCTAATTGTTCTGCTGGAATAATGCTGCCACTGATTGGATCGATGGGATCGATGCTGACAATACGATTTTCCAAAGTATCGATTCGCAGTGCGATGTCCATGTAGGCAGGCCATAACTGAATCACATCACCACGAATTCGGTAGGCACCACGGCGGAGCTCAGCGTCAGAGCGATCATATTGGAGATTAGTAAACTGAGTTAATAAGTCTTCGCGAGCAATTAATTCGCCTTCAATTATTTCTAAAATGTATTGACCATACTCAACTGGAGAGCCAAGGTTATAGATGCAGGAAACCGAGGCAACCACAATTACATCTGGTCTAGTGAGTAAATTGGTAGTGGTAGCCAATCGCAGCCGATCAATTTCATCATTTATCTGCGATTCTTTTTCGATGTAGGTGTCAGAACTGGGAATATAGGCTTCAGGTTGGTAGTAATCGTAGTACGACACAAAATAACTAACTGCATTATGCGGAAAGAAGTCGCGAAATTCTTGGTAAAGCTGAGCAGCGAGCGTTTTATTGTGGGCCATCACCAGCGTGGGACGCTGGAGCTGTTGAATTACGTTGGCCATGGTAAAGGTTTTGCCTGAACCAGTCACACCGAGTAAAACTTGGTCGTTTTGACCATTTTTATATTGCTTAACGAGTTCAGCAATTGCCTCTGGTTGATCACCAGCGGGTTGATAGGAAGAGGAAAGTTCAAAGCGAGGCAGGATTTTGGGCATAAAAGGTGAAAATATCGGTGTGTTTGATGATTGGGATTTTTGAGCTAATCTTGCTATTATACCTCTCTCGAGTCAGTGCTAAAATACTGCGGTAAGCTAAAATAAAGTTTTAGTACATCTAATCATGCGCCAATAGCTCAGCTGGATAGAGCGGCTGCCTTCTAAGCAGTAGGTCACAGGTTCGAGTCCTGTTTGGCGCACAAAAAGTAGTTGAAGTTGATACTTTGAAAGAAACATATGTCTGAGGGTACAAAAAACATGCAAATCGCCAGTTATCTCTGGCGGAGACTTGATGGGAGCATACGTATTCCAGCTGGTTTGGATGTCACTTCCAAACAATCATTAATTGATAGTTTGAGTAGATTGCATGGTGAAGCAATTCGGAGCATTTTAGTTCCACATTGCAACCCTGCCGAACCACTGCGCGATGCTGCGGACGTTGAAAATTTTATTACTTGGCTCGCTTTAAGACAGGCATTTGGCAAAGATGGAAGCTAAAGACGGTTTGGTTATTTTACTTGTCCCCATCAAATTAGACTATTTCAGCTAAGTGTGACAGCGCAATTATTCATCAAGTTTCTTTACTATTATTTGCGCTAAATAATCAGCCAATTCTTGATGTTCTTTAGAAGATGGATGTCCCTCCAATTCAGAGATCTTATCTGGCAGAAATGCAGAATTTTCAATCACTTCTATCCCCTTTTTTGAAACAAGATCAGTATATGAATCCATAATTGCTCCATAAAGACAATATTCTGCGTTACTTGTTAGCTCGCAGTGCATGATATTGGGCGAGGGCGAATATTTAAAAAATAAAGTTTTAGCCGGCACGATTGCACTCACTAGTTGGTCAGCATAGCAATAGTTGCTGGAATTGCTTGTGCTTAGCGGATAATTGAGCATCAGATCCTTATTCCAAGCAAGTCGAAGATGATAAGGCGCTAATGTAAGTTGGCCACATTTATTACCAAATGAGGCGCGAATGCTTTCAGTATTTGTGTAACGGAAATCTTCATTAATGCGAAAATCATTTTCCAGCATACTTATTAAGAATATGTCAGGGGAAAAGTAATTCTCAGCTAACTGATATAGTGAAAAAAATTCCTCAATACTATTCCCTGGTTCTGCCAAGGTCCAAACTTTGGTAGGAGTGTATTTGTTGAGATTGTTTTCCAACTTTTTACCCAACCGCTGCTGAGTCAAAACTCCCATTCCATATGCATTAGAATCACCAATGATCACAATTTTTAGTGGTTTATTTGTTGTGAATTGCCGGTGATTGTTAATATTTCTTGAATAATTGCAGGCAATGGAATAGGTTGGTGCAGCTTGTTGTTCAAAGAGTTCGAGCAGGTCATTATTTCTCAGCTGGAAAAGTATTTTTTTGATAGCAGGGCTTTTTTCTTGGGCATCAGTATCGCTGGCGTAGTTGAAACCATATCCGTGCAGCCATGATCGCTGAAATATGACTAAGTCATAAAGAAATTTTTCACTCACCCAAAAACAAATGGCTGCCGCCATCAAACTGGAGGTTAAAATGAAGAAAACTGTCCTTGCCCATCTTGCCATAGGATCATACTAATGCAGATCAGCTCTATGTACATAGTGTGTTCTGGCATGAGTCAAGGTAAAATACTCAAGTAACCTTGCACTCGTAGCTCAGCTGGATAGAGTATCAGTTTCCGAAACTGAGGGTCACGCGTTCGAATCGCGTCGAGTGCACATCAGAGATCAGACTTCAGATATTTGTGGTCTGATGATATGATACATATCTGGTTTTGGCATGCCAAAGTCAGATAAACGCCATGGTGGCTATAGCTCAGTTGGTTAGAGCGCCGCTCTGTGAAAGCGGAGGTCGCGGGTTCGAGTCTCGTTAGCCACCCATCGGTACTATTTTTCAATGTTTTCTGTCGTCTATCGCAACTATTGCTGATTAAGTTACAAACTTCCGTGTTTTAAAAATGGTGGTTAGTAGACTGTCGGATTTCTCTTTTTCAGGATCGTTTTTTCTACACAAGACCACTCCTCGATGAGAGGGTTCATCGGCATGGTCGGAGTGGTACCAGTCATTTGCTAGTTCGTCAGCCTGTGGTGTCCAAACAGAGACTTTGCTGAGTAGGGAAAAATCAGCTAAATGGATTGCCATTTTTGTGGGTATTGATGGCATCAGCCAATCGCTGCTCAACATCATAATTCCACCTGGTTCTAGTAAGCTTGAAAACTTGAGCAGGTAGTTCAATATTTCTTGGGCGGAAGATATATCACTCTGATCCCACGGGTCTTTGGCGTGAAGAACCGAAAAAAGCTGTTCTGGGTTGTATTTCCATATACTTGTTCTAATTCGATCGAATGTTGTCGCTTCATCTGGTTGTAGCGAACGGCTGCTAGCATCTAAGGCGACAACACTCAGACCAGAATTGCTCAGGTAGGCAGCACTATTTCCTGAGCCAGCAAAAGCGTCTAAAGTTCTCGCACCTGTTCCAAACCGCGCAATTACTGCCTTAATCAAGCCGTCTAAGTAAGGAAGATATGAATCTGGCAACTCCTTTTTGTTGTCAAAAGCTGCTTTTGGGTACTCTGTTTCAAACATTAATACTGATTTTACACTTTTACTGCAGCATCAATAAGCACTCTTTTGTGATTTCCCTAACAAGGTAATATTTTTGTGAGGGTTTACTTAAAGCCAGCTTGTTCTAATAGGATTGCTACTGTGTTAAAAATACACAGTGTCATATACCAAAAAAAGATACTGGCAGCTGTTGCTGTTACTACTTACTTGTATTTGCTCAATGGGAGTTGCTTTCTGGCTAGCGGAGTTTATTTTTTACGATCGTATTTTTTTCCAAAAATCAGCGTTGCATGGATATCACTATTGGTTTACTCACCAAGATGAATTAGAAGGTCATAATTATCTCGAACGATTGCTGCTTAATCATCGTTTGATGGACATTAATAATTTATTGGTTGAGGTCGAAAATCCAGTTCTAAATAATTCATGTAGGAGCTTAACTCCAATCCAGGGTCGTACCTACACTCACCAGAAACCACTAACGATTGCAATAATTGGTGACTCAGTTGCCTATGGTTCAGGCATTCGTCAATCACAGCGGTTTGGTCAAATATTAGAGCAAAAAATTAATAAAATAGTACCTACAAAAGTATATAATTTGGCAGAAGTTGGCAATGGCATTGCAGACTACTATGCACTATATCGGTTAGCTCGTGATTATCTACATCCAGACCTGGTAGTGGTCACTATTATAGAGAATGATTTGGAGGTTTTGCCATCACGGTATCCAAACTCTGCAGCCACATTTCAACAATTAACAGCTGGTTGTATTGGCGATCCGCAAGCCGTTGTACTTTCTCCAACAACTGGTTGGGCAGAAACACTCAGTCAGCATGCAAAATTATTTACATCAACACAGTCAAATTATTGTCTTTTAAAACAGTCGGCAGATTTTTTCAGTAATGATCCGCAGTTATTCTTTTACAGTTTATACGATTTTGAAATGAAAAATACTTGTGAGGTGGACGAGTACTCTGAGGCTTGTTTGCATCGTTTTATTATGTCTACGTATAAGAAAACTCTGCAGCAGTACGGTAATACAGTTGAGGGGCATGTGATTGAGCAGAATAAAATAGTTACCGTCAGCAAACTAGAAGGACATCCAGGAGCAGTTACGCATATGCAGTATGCGGATGAGTTAAGTTCTATAATTTTGGAAAAGTATCTTGCGAATGTTCGGTGAACCACAATATTTTTCTAGTTGGTGAGTATGTGCAAATTAAGCTATGGCAATGTATATCTTTTTTGAATTTTATCGATCAATAGCTCAGCAATTATAAGATTTTGTTTCGCTGATGGATGTTGCTCGCTATCTGAAACGCCATCGATTCTTTGTTGTGGGTTAAAACCGACAATGCTTGGTAGTAGCTACTTAGTAATTGTGACCAGTCTGCTTTGCTATCCTGCTAATTCACAAATAGAGATGTGTCACATAAATCTGATAGACTTTTTCTATTGCCATGATTGTGAATTGATCTAGATTAGTTCTGAGGCAAGACTTGCGGCTACTTGGTCAATCACATCTTTGCCGCGATTCGTCAGTTGCCATTTTTTTGGTGTAACCATTAATAAGTCAGCACTGTTTAATTTTTCAAGTGAATTTTTACATTTTAAAGCTAGATTTAGGTAAAATTTTTGGTTAATCATTTCAACATCAATGCCATCATTCAATCTCAGTCCAAGCACAATTGTCTGGATCAATTGTTCACTTTCAGTTGAAGTGGTAATCAAGGTCTTTGGCAATCTGTCGCTATCTAGTTCACTAATGTAATTACCAATATGAGCTCTATTTTGCCAACTGATACCATCAACATATGATTCAGCTCCTGCACCGAGGCCGAGGTATGATTGGTTTTTCCAAAAGTTTAGATTATGCTGGCACTCGAAACCCGGTTTTGCAAAATTTGAGATTTCGTACTGTTTGTATCCCGCTGATTCAAGAGTGCGAACGGTGAGTTGATACATTTGACGGTCAAGTTTTGAAGTTGATGGACTTAGTTTACCAGCCGCAGCAAGTCTACCGAACCTTGAGTGGTTATCGAGCTCTAGACTGTAACAAGAGATGTGGGTTGGATGACAGCCGATTGTCCTTTGGAGACTTTCTCTTAGCTCATCTAGTGTTTGATTTGGAAGGCCAAACATTAAGTCTAAATTATAATTATTGATAGAGCTATTCTGTAATAATTTTATAATTCTCTCAAAGTCAGTAATTTGATAGGGACGATTTAGTTCAGCTAAAATGTGTGGTTGCCAGGCTTGCACACCAATACTGAGTCGATTGATGCCTGCGTTTGCATAGATTGTTATTTTCTCTGCAGTAATTGATTCAGGATTCGCTTCCAAGCTAATTTCGGTGTTATCTTCGATTTCACAGACACTAGAAATTTTTTGTAGAATTTTTTTGATTAAACTGGCCGGAATGAGTGATGGTGTGCCGCCACCAAAGTAAATAGTTTTAATAGAATGCTTTTTAAGCATTCCAGCTTGAAGCGAAATTTCTTTTTCAAGCACCTGGCAATATACAGGAATATATTTTTCTTGACCTGCAAGTGAAAAAAATGCGCAGTAATGACACTTTTGAGCACAAAATGGAATGTGTATGTAAAGATTTAGTCCGGGCATTTCACTTTCCGAGTGTGCAGCAAGTGTTGCTAACATTTGGAAAAGTCTAAACGAGGAAAAATATGTACTTGATCAAAATTTGGCAGGTCTAACATTACCACTTTTTCATCATGATATTCAGTTTTTTTACAATGTTCCCATTGTGTTGGTGTGAGCACTCTTTCATAAAAACGCTCGCCATCAGTTTCTAGTACTCCATATCCAACCCAATATTTAGCAACCGATGTCTTGGTACTGCCTATGCCAATAAAATCTTTGGTTGGTTTGGTGAAAACAAGTACATTGTCAGGAGATTTCACGATTTGTGTTACTTTTGGTAGATTATAACTACCAGATGTTTCGTACAGCGCAGCTTGATATATTTTTTCTGATTTTGCTGCCTCATCTAATAAATCCCAACGTTCTCTGCCATTCCATTTAATGTTCAACTCAGACATTTTTCGATATCTTACTTGTTGTTCTGCTGGCCATGACGCGTAATCTTTGGCAGCCATTGCTTTGCCGGTTTCGAGTGCCTCAATTCCTTCTGTGCGGGTATATATATCTGTGTCGAGTAAAATGCTGAGTTTTACATTTTTAGGACAGTGAACTTGGAAAAGATCAAGTATTTTTTGCAAAGATTTTACATACTGTTTGATCTCATCAGTGGTCAGGTTATCATGAAGCTCCATCAATAGTGTGTGTAGGAAGAATGTCATCTCAACGCCGGGTTTGTATGCGGCAGCAATTGGTGCAATATATTCCAATAGGTGTGCGACTACAAAGAATTCCGCCCAGTCAGCTGTCGGTGACGATGGCAATCTCCAGAGTTTGTAGCCACCTTGAGGAAATACAATTTTTATTGGCAAGTTACTCTTAATTTTTGTAGCAATTGCCGTGTTTGTTCGATCAATGCATGCGGGGTCAAGTTTCCACTTTCTGAATTTTTTTGAAAACAGTCTGGAAACAATAAATGAATGCATGCCAATTTCAGAAAGAGCAACATGATCCGATTCTGTCAGTAAATGATGCCCACATTCGTGTAGTCGTGCTAGAAGATATTGTTGAGCGGTTTGTGACATATTGTTTAAATTATTTAATGCTGTGAACTTGATTAGATATGATTATAATCTATCTTGATTGAAACACTAGATAAGTGTCTTGTTTATATGTTAGATGTTTATAAATTATCAAAAAGTTTCCCGACTTCAAAGGCTGATGTTTTTACAGCTGTTGATGAGGTTAGCTTTTCATTGGCTAAGGGTGAGATTTTGGGATTGCTTGGTCCAAATGGCGCTGGTAAAACCACAACACTACAGATGCTGCTGGGCATCCTGACACCAACTAGTGGAAAAATTGAATATTTTGGCAAAGATTTCATAAAGAACGAAGAAGAGATACTTGAGCAAGTAAACTTTTCATCAACATACACAAATTTACCGTGGGCACTGACTGTTAAAGAGGCGTTGACCTACTCTGCATATTTATATGCAATAGATGATAGACAGTCTAGAATTTTGAAAATGGTAGAGATTTTTCGCTTGGGGAAACTGTTTAATAGTGAAATTAATAGTTTGTCAGCTGGCCAACTAACCAGATTAAATTTGGCAAAAGCATTCTTAAACTATCCGAAAGTTTTGCTGCTGGATGAGCCAACTGCTTCACTTGATCCTGAAACAGCGGATCATATTCGACAATTCATTTTAAAACAGCGTGAAGATTTTGGTGTTTCTATATTATTTACTTCTCACAATATGGCAGAGGTTTCGCAGGTTTGTGATCGGGTGATGTTTATCAACCACGGAAAAATCGTTGCCATTGATACACCTGCAAATTTAGCCAAACAAATTAAGCACGCTAAACTTGAATTAGTTGTAATTGATGGGTTGAAAAGAATCATTAGATTTTGTGGTGAGCAGCAACTAGCGTATGTAGACAAGCACAGATCAGTAACAGTTGAGATTCCTGAGCATAAAATTGCAAGCTTTTTGCAGCTACTTGCAGACAACAAGATCTCATACGATCAAATTTCAATCCAAAAGCCTGATTTAGAGGACTACTTTTTGGCGATGACACGGGAGAAACAAGCATGAAAATTCTTGGAATAAATCCTCGTCGAGTGATGGCAATGGTGATGCGATATTGGTTTTATTTACGACATAGTTATGATCGTCTGAGTGATATGTTTTATTGGCCAATGATTGACCTATTGCTATGGGGAATCACAAGTCAATATTTGCAAACACAAGGCAGTGGCTCGAACTTGAGGTACATGATTATCTCTGGATTGATATTCTGGATTGCTGTTTGGCGAGCTCAATATGAAATCACTGTCAATTTTCTTTCAGAACTCTGGGATAAAAACTTAGTGAATATTTTTGTATCACCACTTCGATTTACAGAATGGCTGACTGCCGTGTATGTGGTGGGAATTACTAAGTTGGCTGTTAGTTTTACATTCGCAAGTGTGATGGCTTATTTGTTGTACAAAGTAAACATACTTAACTATGGTTGGTATGCACCAGTATTCACAGTGATATTAATGATAATGGGCTGGTCAGTTGGTATGCTGGTCGCAAGTATAATTCTGCGATTTGGTACTAAGGCTCAGACTCTTGCATGGTGCGCAGTGATGGTTGTTTCACCATTTTCAGCTATTTTTTACCCACTCAGCACATTGCCTGTTTGGGCGCAACATATTTCAAGGTTGGTGCCTGCGAGTTATGTTTTTGAAAATTCTAGATTATTGGTTAGCGATGGCTATGTGCGCTGGAACGAGCTGGCAATAGCACTAGGAATCTCAATTGTATATTTTCTAATCGCATTCAAACTAGTCTCTACAGCTTTCATGAAGGCAAAGGAAAGAGGCTTGATTAAGGTGTATTAGCCTATGTTGGAAAGTGAATTTATTCTTCTTGCAGAAACAGTTGATTGGTATTGGTGGCATGTTGCCAAGAGACGTTTTATTCAAGTTTTTCTAAAAAAACACAAAGTAAGGGAGCTACTGAATAAACCTCGGTCCAGCATTATGGTTTTGGATGCAGGATGTGGAGTTGGCAGTAACTACGAGATTCTCAGTAAGTTTGGAATCGTGGTTGGTGCTGACAGCTCTAAAATTGCTTTGCAGTATGCGAAAAAGAAACAATATGAAGCATTAATCAACTCCTCACTAGATGCTATTCCGTCACAGAAAAAAAGTTATGATTTAATTGGTTGCTTTGATGTTTTATACCATCAGAATATTTCAGATGAAAAGGTGCTGAGATCATTTGCAAAAATGTCTAAAAAAAATTCTTGGTTGATTATCACAGATTGTGTGCATCCTTGGCTGTGGAGCGAACATGATAACCAAAATTTGGCAAGAGAAAGATATCGTGCGTCTGAATTACTTCAGAAAGTTTCAAATAGTGGTTGGGAGGTAGTTGATTGGAGCTACTTATTTACTTCGACATTTGGCATGTTTGTTGGAAGTAGAATATTAGGCAAAATATTTAAATCATCAAAAGATAATGAGACTGCTATCGCTGAGTGGTTAAACTATTTTTTAGTAAAATTATGTTATATAGAATCACAAGTGTTAAAAAGAATGAAGCTGCCATTTGGTAGCAGCGTAATTATTCTTGCTAGAAAAAAATAATGTCTAAGCTGTTGAAAAAAATAGTAACAGAATTTAAAAAAAGATGGCGGATTATACTTGTGATCATCGGTTTAACTCTGCGCTTATTGTTGGTTTTTAATGAGGACTTTTGGGAGGATGAATTGTGGAGTTACTACTTTGCTGGTAGATATGAGACGTTAAGTCAACACTTTATTAAACCGATTGATGATTTGCCTCCACTCTACTATCCATTGATTTCTATGGTGCCGAATTCAATCATGAATAGTGATTATGCTGGCATAGCATTACGTTCATTCAGCTTTTTTGCAACGTTCTTTGGTTTTTTAATTTTGTACTTTACGATCAATAAACTCAATCGTGGTTGGGCCGATGTTTGGCTAGTTATATGGGTATTTTCACTTGAGTTGATGCAGTATTCATGGCAAGCAAGAGTGTATGGAATATATTTCTTGTTTTGCTCATTACTTTTTTCAGCCTGGATTGATTTACTGCTTTTATTTTTTGAAAAAAAGCGATTAATGTGGCAGCTAATTAAAGTTGCTTTTTTTACGTTGCTCTGTGGTATGAGCAATTATATTTTTATACCATTTGCAACGGCAGTCGGAATTGCATTGACAATAATCACGCTATTTTCTGATCAAATCACCAAATCTAAATTACTAAAGATACTAGGATTTTTTTATATAAGTATTATTCCCATAGTTATTGTTCTAAGTTTTTATTTATTTCGATCACATCAACTAAGTACGGTGATATTTACCACAGAGTGGATTCCTCGCCCAACCATACTTTCTCTAGTTGGACTAACAGCTAATTATGTGAATTTGAATAACTATTTTTTTGAATATCCAGCTGGAGATCCAAAAAAAGCCCACGAGCTACTTTTTGTTAACGCTGCTGTGGTTTTATTGTTGGGAGTTTTTATTGCGATAATTAATAAAAGTGAAGACAATCGAACGAAATATTTTTGGAAGTTTAGTTTATTTGTTTTAATTGTTGTAATGGTTCATATCGGTGGCATATATCTTATATCTATCTTTTCTGAACGTTCGTACTTTATACCAAGATTTTTTGAATCCTCAGCACTACTTTTTTTAATTTGGCTGTCAATGGTGTTTAATGCTGTTCTGCAGAATGTTGCTACTGAAAAAAGTGGCAAATTATTGGCCATGGGCATAGCGAGCATATATGTAGTTGGATTCTTTTTAAACTTTTCTGATAGACATCAATTGCTAACCACGTACCCGCCAGATGATCGCTTCATCAAGCAATCCATGACCGATGGACAGTCTATTCTGAAGGACGGTGATTTGGTTGTATTTATCCCTATTCATTATCAGAGGTTGTATCCAGGTTATTATTTTCATGGAGATGCTAGAAGAATTATTGGAGATAAAATAACTACCAACTCAATTTTGCCTCTTTTTTTCACTTCAAATGACAAAATATATCAACATCAGCGGCTAGTGATGTTTGTGGCTGCATATATTGAAGAATATAGAAAAAACGACAGACATAACCAGAGTGTTGATAATAATATATTTTATTACGATCACATCAGTAGTTTTTGTAAAACTGATTTGGTTGACGAATTCAACAATTCTGAATTCAAAATTCAAACTTGCAGCCTTCAATGAAACCGTTTGGAAATGTCGCTGATTGCGGCTATTACTTGTTTAATTTCTAAACTACTGGTGCCAGTGCCTGATGGAAGATACATGCCTTGATCAGCAATTTTAGTTGCAACTGGAAAATCTTGTTTTTGGAGTAAATTCATTTTTTTAAATGCTCGTTTTGGTTCATAAAAAAATGTTCGTGTTTGGATGCCATATTCATTAAGCAACATCCTCATTAGTGTGTCACGATCACACCCAAATTTACTTTCTATGATTTGGATCGCATACATCCAATACACTTGCCTACCAACTGTAAATTCCATCGGAAGCTGCAAACCAGGAATTTTTGACAAACCACGATTATAAGTGGCAGCTAACTGTTGTTTTTTAAAGATATTTTTTTCAACTTTTTCAAGCTCACAAAGACCAACTGCTCCCTGCATGTTGCTCATAGGATAGTTAAATCCAAGACTAGTATGGGTGAATCGTCTTTCTGGATCGTGACTCAGGGAATGTTGCCTTCTTAGCTTGTCTGAAAGTAGTTTGTCATTGGTGACTACCATTCCGCCCTCACCCGTGGTAATGATTTTATTAGCGTAAAAACTGAAGCATCCTAGTTTCCCAAATGAGCCAACTTTTTTTTCATTGATGTGGGCGCCGTGAGCTTCAGCTGCATCTTCAATGACTGTCAGATTATGTTTTGCTGCTATTTTCAAAATAGCTTCCATGTCACAAGGTCGTCCAAATAGATGAACTGGCATAATCGCTTTAGTTTTGGGTGTAATTGCAGCTTCAATTAGTTGTGGGTTGATGTTGTATGTAGAATCTTCAACATCAACTGGTACAGCTGTGGCACCAAGATACCAAATCGCAAAAAAACATGAAGCTATGGTTGATGCTGGCAAAATAACTTCATCTCCTGGTCCAATGTCCAATGAACTTAAAGCCAGGTGCAGAGCTGTGGTTCCTGAGCTAACTGCAATGCCATATTCACATCCTATATATGCTGCAAAGTCTTGTTCGAATTGTTTGACATAGCTACCCTCACCAGAGACCCAACCATCATCAATACATTTGTTGAGTAGTTTTTTACTTTTGGGATTAAGTTTATTGTTGTTTACGGGAATCATATATCACTCCATTTGCATCATATACTGATTGGATTAGGCGCGCTGTTTTTTGAGCAGTTGCAAGGTATTGCAGAGCATGTGTCTGTGGTTGATGTCTACAGTTGGCAACCCATGTTTTGAGTTCACTTTGAATTGCTGACCCTGGGATGCAAGTGTATTCTTGATTGGATTGGTGTTTGTTGCTGTGTAAAACAGAGCTGTGGTCAGTGGCTGTAATAGTGCCATTTTTACCAGTAATCTGAATCGTTAGATAGTTGTCTGCAGTTTCCCAATAACAGGCTATCTTGACTGCAATAGATCCAGCATCGAGCATCACAACAGCGGTTGATTCAACCGCGGATTTTGCTTGTCGATTTAGTATGACTTCGCGTAATTGCCAATCTTGCTCAGGTAAGTACCAAGATAATAAGTCTAAGAGGTGATATCCATTATCGATGAGGGTGCCACCACCAGATTTTTTTTCATTTGCAAACCAGGTTTGGGTTGATTTGTTTCGGCCACTATTAATTTTAAGCTCAATGTTGGTGAGTTCCCCAATCTTTTGTTGCGAAAGCCATTTTTTTACTTGTGAAGTTGACTCGAAAAAACGGTGGTTTTGACCATACTGCCAATTCATTTTTTGACTAGAGTTGATGGCAGTTGCCAAAGACTTTAGATCTGAGTTGCTAATACCAGCAGGTTTCTCACAAAGTACGTGCTTCCCTGCTCTCAGCGCAGCAACAGATTGTCGTGCATGCAAGTAATTCGGAGTGCAAATGATCACACCTGCTACCTTATGGTCAGCTAGAACAGCTTCAAATGTGGGATAGATATGTGATTGAGTGCTGGCTGCAATGTTTTGTGCCTGTAGCGCATCTTGGTCATACACCCCAATTAATTGCAGTTCATCACAAGCCAAAGTAGCTGCAGCTCGTTTATGGCCAAACTGGCCACAACCAACAATTGCGATGTTGAATTGCGGCTCTGTCATATATTGTGATTATTCATATGGGTATAATAGTAACCATTCATGGTTAAAATCAACCACCAGCATATACAGTCGTCCAAACCAGCCATTTTGCAGCAGGAAAGTGATCATACTTCATGGCATGAAGTAAGTGAGTGGTATTCTGCTCTAGTTGGTGAGCAGGGTCATTATTATCATCAACAGGTAATCTTTCCTCAACTCAAAAAACTGTGGAAAGCAGAATCAAAAATACGAGTACTTGATTTAGGATGTGGCCAGGGAGTTTTGGCAGCATGGTTGGGTGAAGAAATAGAATATTTGGGAGTTGATGCTGCCAGAGCGTTGATTCAGCAGGCACAGCAACGAACAAAAAATACTCGATGGCAGTTTATGCTGGCAGATGCCACTCAGTCGTTGAACCAACAGTTGCATTTAGATTTAAACGAAACATTTACCGATGCTTTTTGTATTTTGTCACTGCAAAATATGAAAGATCAAAATGCTTGTTTAGCCAATGCACAACAGGCACTTCAGAAAGGGGGTCATCTGCACTTGGTGTTGAATCATCCGTGTTTTCGAATTCCAAGACAATCAGGTTGGGGTGAACACGAAAAAACGAGGCAAGTCTACCGGTGGATTAATAGATACTTAGTTCCTCAAGAAATTCCAATTAAGACTCATCCGAGTAATCCAAAGAGTTCAGTGACTTGGTCCTTTCATCACTCAATATCAGACTATAGTTTGTGGCTTAATCAGCTGGGGATGCAGATCGAAAGAATCGATGAATGGACTTCTAATAAACTGAGTAAAGGCAAAGTCGCCAAACAGGAAAACTTAAGCCGTAATGAGATTCCCCTATTTCTATACATTCAGGCAGTGAAGAAATAGCTGCATTAAGCTTGAATTTGAGTATACGCAAAATCTCAGTTTAATTTTCAAATTTATAATTGTTGATAGTGGTACTATGGTCTAGTGAGTATTTGTTGTAGTTAGTAATTACTGAGATGATAACTTTCGGTCAAAAAAAAGCCATTTGGATTATTATTTTCTTGTTAGCTATCGCCACTGCGTGGAGACTCTATTTTGCACTCAAATTAAACTACTGGTTTGACGAACTTTGGGCATATTACTTTGCAAATTATCCCAGATACAGTTTCCGAAACCACATAATTGCTCCGTTGGATGATCGTCCACCAATCCATTATTTATTACTTAAATTGATGAGTGGTGTTTCTACGCATAGCTTGTGGTTGCGTTTACCCAGTGTTTTAGCAGGTATTGCCCTGTTGATTGGGATAATTAGATATGCATGGAAGAAAAGTATTGCCTGGGCTGTAGTTGCTGCGATACTGGGTGTAAATTTTTATATGTTTGTGCGGATGTCAACTCAAGCAAGAGATTACGGTCTCATGATCTATATTGCGTGGCTGCAGGTTTCAATGGTACTCGCTTGGCTTGATGAGAAACAAGCCAAAAGTATTTTCAGTTGGCAATTTTGGTGTGACGTGGCGTGCTGGTCGCTTGTTTCTTTACTTGGATTGGGGCTGAATTATGCCTATATACCGTTTTTTGGATCAGTGGTAGTGAGTAGCGTGTTGGTGGGGATAGCAAGGTGCTACAGACATCGTGTTCAGTGGAAATCATTGTGGCTGTGGGCGGCAACAGTTCTTTTGGGTTCGATTCCTGCATTGTTGATGATTAGATATTATCTGTTTGTGTCAAATCAGATGCAGTATTTAATACAGACTACCAACTGGATAAACGATCCAAATGTGCATGATGTTATTAAGCTGCTAATTACACTATTTGGACTTGGAGTGGATGCGAATCATGATACAAATAATTTTGATTTGTTGGTTGCTCAATTTGGTTACTTGTTGTTTGGTTTGAGCGTTTTGTCTGTTGGTTGGTTGCAGGCTTGGAAAAAACCATGGTTAAAATCACCGCTACTTTTTGGGACAGTAACAGTGTTTTTAAACATCGCTGTCGTGGTCATAGCTTCGATGTTATCCAAGGATACGTCATATTTTATTAATAGATTCTTCGTTCCAATTAGTGTCGTGTGTTTTTTGCTGCTATCAATCAGTGTTTGGCAGCTATGGGAACTGCTAGTTACTCACCATCTGAGATGGATATTTTTGCTATTCTTTTTACTGTTTACACCGCTTTATTTGGTTCAAGAGAATGCTCGTTTGAGATTCTTTGGTGATCAAGAAGTATTTGGTCGTGAAAATGAGCTTTTTGTTAACCGTATCAAGTCGCTTTGGAAGCCTGGAGATCAGCTAATTTTCCTTACTCTAATACGATTTCAAAAATTGTGACACCAGACGATGAAGAGGTCTGCGATTTGCCATTGAAAGTAAATTTTTTTCCGGGAACCAAATTGATAGTGGCAATAGTTGGTGATACCACTATCCAAGAACAAGCATTTGTGACATTGGATGAAAGCTATTTGGTATATCCTCAGGCTGTGATACCGTTTGAGCAGCTTTGCGAGTCAGAAATGCATCAAGAGTTCAAAATGGGATTAACATCTATCATGACTTGTGAGCTCAAACAGGAGTTGGTGCTGAATCATTACTCCTACCTATAATTCAGCAACAACACAGTTTTATTATCTCAAGTTTTAGCTTTGATAAGGCGAGTCTGATAGAATCTTTTTATGGTTGAAAGTATCCATTCGACAACAGACTCAACAGCTGATTCGCTAAAAAATCGCAGTAAAACCGAACTATACTGGATGATTCATGATTACTTTCAACGTCTTGATAATGACGGTCATTTACTCACCGATAGTCAAGGTGCTCCACTACTTGAGCCAATGAACACCTACCCTCGAATTGACCCGGAAGATTATCAAAGAAATGATCAGCCAGATGGCGTATCGCATAACTACCCTACATTTCATGAGTTTGGGAATTTTACTCATCCAGATCAAGTATTGAATAGATGGCGTGAGCTTCGTCAAGGTATAGGTGAGTTATGTAAACATCTCGAGCCTCAAATTGTTGAGCAAATACAGAAACATTTTGCTACTGAAATTGATGGCTTAGATAAAGGGAATTTATTCGAGATCGCAATAATTTTTCATGATATTGCTAAGAATATCAGTCCGATGTACCCCGATGACCCAAAGTGGCCGATATCTCTTCGCAAACATGAGCATCATGAGGATATCGGAGCTGATTTTTTACGCACATACAAACCAGTGAGAGAATTGCTAATGGGGCAATATAATTTAACCGAGCCACAGATTGACTATATAGCAGATTGTGTGGGGAATCACTTTGTTTTGGATCAAGCTCGGCGTGAGAGAATCGAGCAAAAATTGCCCTATGATTTCACTTTTACACAAAGTCAAGAATGTCAAGATATTTGTGGCGAGTTGATTGAGCAACATACCAACATGGCTGTTGAGATTGGTGTGTTTTTCTTAGTCGATAGTGCTGGTAAAACAACCGAATACCATGTCGATGAAACAGAGCAATCATATCAAGAATATCTGGCACAGTTACGCCAACGAGTATTACAGGGAGAGGTTGAATTCAGACTTGAAAGAGCACTTTCGCAGCAAACTCTCAATTTCCAGGTTGGAAAAGCATACATGACTCACCCATCAATGCAATTTTGATTTGAGCATAAACCAAAAGCACACCTTCTGGTGTGCTTTATTAATCAGATTCTGGTGCAATTTATTTTTGAGCTTTTTGCCCCTGTTTGGCTACAGCAGAGATGGCAGCTTCAATTGCCGCGGCATCACCAAGATAATAGTGTTTGATTGGCATGAGATTTTCATCCAACTCATAGACCAATGGAATGCCAGTGGGGATATTGAGTTCAGTGATTTCTGATTCACTAATGTTATCGAAATATTTGACTAGTGCTCGGATACTGTTCCCATGAGCTGCAATCAAAACTCGCTTACCACTTTTTACCATTGGGGCGATGACTTCTTGCCAGTATGGCACCATTCGTGCAATCACCTCTTTGAGTGATTCTGTTTGGGGGATTTGTGTTTCTGTGAGCTGTGCATAACGAGGATCGCTATTTGCACGACGTGGGTCACTCAACTCAAGTGCTGGTGGTGGTACGTCAAAACTACGTCGCCAAGTTTTAAATTGTACTTCGCCAAATTTTTCTAAGGTTTCTGTTTTATTAAGTCCCTGTAGATTTCCATAATGTCGTTCATTTAATTGCCAAGCATTGATTACTGGTATCCACTCGAGATTCATTTCTTCAAGTGCTAGCCAAAGCGTTTTGATTGCTCTTTTCAGTACTGAGGTATAGGCAATATCAAAGACAAAACCTTCTTTTTTCAGAATTTGACCTGCAGATTTCGCTTCAGTGACTCCGAGATCGGTCAGCCCGACATCAGTCCAACCGGAAAAACGATTTTCCAGGTTCCAAGCACTTTGTCCGTGTCTGAGTAATACTAACTTGTATGTTGTTGACATTGTCACCTCCTCTATTGCTATATAACAATTCGTATGCACAAAGTATAGTGCGATTTTATGTCTGGTACAAGCGAAAAAAAACTGAAAACTAAGCTTTGTACAGCCGTCTTTTTATGTGTAATTGTAAATACGTTCTGAGTTAAGTGAATAACCTGTTTAAATAGCAAAAAGGTTTGGTATTTCAAGCTAAGATATTTTTACACTCTATCCCAATAAGCAATCTTCTGCTACAATTCACTCGTTAGTATGTTGGTGTTGGTGTGCCCATGAAGTGATTTTTCTCCTCAGGGTTTAGAGCCACACAGTCCCTGAAGGAGGGAAAGACATGAACGAATCACAAAGCGCAGCAGTTAAGCTGTACGTGGGTAACTTACCTTGGAGTATCGGTGACGATCAACTCGCAGCTATGTTTGCTCAGGCTGGTACTGTAGTTTCAGCCAGTGTTATTATTGATCGATTTTCAGGTCGTTCAAAGGGTTTTGGTTTTGTAGAGATGGCAAGTCAGGCAGAAGCCGATGCAGCCGTCGCTCAATTCAACGAATTTGACGTCGAAGGTCGCAAGTTGGTGGTCAATGTTGCTCGACCAATGGAGCCTCGTGAACGTCGCTCATTTGGTGGCGGCAATGATCGCGGTGGCGATCGTGGTGGTTTCGGCGGTGGCCGATCATCCGGTGGTTACGGCGGTGGCCGTGGTGGTGACAGTCGTGGTGGTTTCGGCGGTGGCCGATCATCCGGTGGTGGCGGCGGTAGTCGCTACAACAGAGACTAATTTGCTCCAAAGTTAAATGCAAATTGAAAACAGCCCCGTAACAGGGGCTGTTTTGGTATGCGATGGTGATGTAATTCCCCTTGATTAGAATCTGGTGTGAGCAGATAATACCGGTATGAAAAAATTAACTAAAATTGTAGCAACTATTGGACCAGCAACCGAAACCGAAGAAGTCATCGAGCAGCTGATAAATGCGGGCATGAATGTAGCTCGCTTTAACACCAAGCATGGAACTCCTGAATGGCATCTTGAGAGAATTAAACGAGTAAAAACTGTTGCAGCACGAATGAATGTGCCAGTTGGTATTTTGCTTGATTTACAAGGTCCTGAAATTAGAATTAACTTGCCAGAGCAGAAAAATTTTGACGTGGTTGAAGGAGACCAGGTTTTATTTGCTGATGAGAAATCTACCACTCCTCCACAGTCGGATAAACTTGCACTGATTCCATTGAATGTTGTTGAAACATTAGAAGTAGGTAATTTTATTTTATTGGATGATGGTGCTTGTGAGTTTGAAGTAATTGAAAAGCATGAAACTCACTTAGTTGTTAAAGCACTGGGTGCCTTCACTGTTAAACATCGCAAGACCATGAATATCCCAGGAATTACCGTGGATATGCCGTCGCTGATTCCAGCAGATTTGGTTCAGTTAGATAACATGACTGATGAGGACATAGATTTTGTTGGATTGTCATTTGTACGAAACAAAGAAGATATTGCAATCTTGCGCAGTGAATTAGATAAGCGAAATCTGCATTCAGACATTATTGCAAAAATCGAGAATCAATCTGCACTTGATAATTTAGACGAAATCATTGCGCATAGTGAAGCCGTAATGGTAGCTAGAGGCGACTTAGCTGTGGAAGTTGCATTTGAACAGTTGGCATATTGGCAGAAACTCATAATCGCCAAATGCAGAGCAGTTGGCAAGCCAGTAATTACAGCCACTCAGATGTTGAAGTCTATGGTCGACAGTCCCCGACCGACACGTGCAGAGGTGAGTGATATAGCGAATGCTGTCTATGACAGTACCAGTGCAGTCATGTTGTCTGAGGAAACCACGATTGGGAAATTTCCAGTTAAAGCTGTCCAAACACAAGCAAAAATAGCTGCATTCAATGAGCCATTTGTGCTCGATAGATTAGAGGACTGGGACGACAGTGATTCCACAGCGGGAATTACTCACGCCGCAATGTTTTTGTTGCAGCACAGTACACAGCCAATTGACGACATTATTGTGTTAACCGAAACCGGACATACGGTAAAATTATTGGCTCGGTATATGCCAAAAATTGTTGTAAAAGCTGTGACCAGTGATGCAACTGTCTATGCGAAACTAGCATTGGTATTCGGAGTCAAACCATATAAAGTTGATTGGTCACAAATTCAGCAAGAGAATACTGCTCAATTGATTGAGCACTTTAAGAGTCAAGGAATTGTTGAGTCAGGTAAAAACGTATTATTAATATACGGTGGTATCTTTAAGAAGAGTGGTTTCACTAATAGTATTTCACTCATTAAAGTAAGTTAATATCTCATCACTTTGTAAGTAAATTAGAGCCAGTTATTCACTGGCTCTTTTTGTTACGGGTTGACATGATTTCATTTTTTTCTCTATACTGATATAGAGTAAAAAAATAGTTCATGGGTCTTCAGACCAATAGGAGTGATATGTCAAAAAAAAGTGGTGGTATTTTAGCATTAGCATTGGGTGTTGTTGCAGGTGCAGCAGCGATGTTCCTTTCAAAAAAAGAGAACCGTGAGATGGTGAAGCGTGAAGCAGTCAAAGCTGGCAAAAAAGCTAAGGTGATGGGCAAAGAGTTTAAGAAAAACCCAAAGAAATTTATCAAGAAAGAAGCTGCGGTTGTTAAAAAAGCTGTGATTAAGGGTGAGAAAGCAGTTGTGAAGGCCGCAAAGTCTGCAGCATCAAAATTGAAAAAGAAGAAATAACTTTTCTGTTTGAATTTTAAAACGGGGCTAAGTGCCCCGTTTTTTTATCTTTCAATTGCAGACAACAGTTCTTTTGACCAATTTTCGAATTGTTGATTGTTTTCAGTTAGCTCTGGAAATCCATCAATTTTAAGTCCAGTGCACAATTGTCTGCTTTTATTTTGCAGCAATAACTTAGTTAAATCATCCACCGCGCTACAAAATGTTGTATAGCTGCGATCTCCACAGCCAAATACAGCAAAAGCTGTTTTACTTAGGTCAATTAATTTTTGTGAAAGCTGATCAGCAAAGATTTGTGCGTCAATTTGCAATTGACCATCATCCCAGGTTGAAGAACCCATTAGAATAATCTCAAATGAGCCAAGCTCTTGGGGCATAACTTCTGAAATATTTTTAATAGTTACCTGATGGGTACTACTTAGCAACAAATCAGCCAATTTTTCTGCAACAGATTGTGTATTGCCAGTCAATGACCCATAGGCTATTAAAATTTTTTTCATTATTGATTGCTGTGAAGTTGAGATACAGCTGATCGCAAACTATTCTTCCGCAACAACTATGGTGTTAACAGTCACTGGAGAGACAGGGCTGGATTGTTCGCCACTGAAACTTGACTGTACTGGTGCGGTCGCAATTTTATCAACTGTTTCCAATCCCTTAATAACTTTACCGAAAATGACATAATTTGGGGGAAGTGCATAGTCGGCATGCATAATGAAAAATTGACTGCCATTAGTATTTGGGCCAGCATTTGCCATAGCGACTGTGCCTCGGGTGTATTCACCTTTAAATGTCTCATCTTCAAAGGTGTATCCTGGACCGCCAGTGCCATTACCATTTGGATCTCCACCTTGGATCATAAAGCCTTTGATTGAGCGATGAAAAATTGTGTTGTCATAAAAATTATTTTTTGCCAAAACTACAAAATTGTTAACAGTCACAGGTGTTTGTACTGGATTAAGTGCGATGACTATGTCACCTTCACTCGTGCGCAGTGTTGCAGTGTATTTTTTATTTTGATCGATTTGCATTGTTGGTTTTTGCATTTGTTTTCGTGCCTTTGGGGTAGCTGATAATTTTGTTGGCGTGGGACTAATCCCATCCGTAATTCCTAAATTTTGTACTTGGAGTTTTAAGTTATCACTAGTAACTTCTGAATTTTTCTCTGGTCCAGTTGGTTGATTGCGTGTGAATCCAAAAATAACAATAGCAATTAAAGCCACTGAACTTAAACCAATAAAAAATGTTTCTTTTGTCATAAAATTAATAAAGTATCCAATTAAACGATGGTGAAGAACTTTTATTATACGTGGTATGGCAACTATTGCAAAATCTCTGTCATTACTTGATGCGTGTGAAGCTGAGTGAAAAAGCAAACCGACGAGAAGTAGTAGAAGTAGGTTTGCCCAAAAAGTTTGTTTAGGGAGTGCCGTGCCCACGGCACTCCCCTTTTGACACCCAGCTGACCAGGTTGAGTGGGATTGTTGTTCGAGGCTTAGTTTCCTGCAGGACTGAAACTACTCCACCAGCTTTCTGGGGCTAGGAGTAAAGGTCCGGTTGGGATGTCACCAACGATCAGACGGACGGCATTTGCCATACCGTCCAGATTGTTGTCGAGCAGGGTAATACCTGGGGTAGATTTGCCTTCACCATCGAAATGAGTGAAGAAATGCGTTATCAGTGCATTATTCAGACGCTGAGCATGTAGCAAACGGTCAGCTTCAACTACGTCTTTTGCATAGTGACGCCATCCCCATGACGACTTAACGCCTTTGGGACAAATGATAGCCAAATCGAGTGTGTGTCCACTGACAATTGCCATCTCGACCATATAGTGTTGCTGAGGGTTGATCCCTGACGGGACACTACCTTCTGTTGGCTGTTCCCCTTTGGCAAAGGGTCTGCAGATGAAGTTTAGCTCAATAGCGTCGTACTCCGATGCCACTAATTTGGTTTCTTCTGCAGCCAGCATATCAAGCACGCTGATTGGGTCGAGGTCGTATGTAGCCGTAGAACTGCGCTCATGCGCCCAGCTGGTAGCTGGGGTTTTGATGATTTTCCAACCACTGGGCAAAGTGGTGATGAAATCATTTGCAATATCGTGGCTATAGGCACTTAAACCCAACCAGTACAGTTTGGCATCTGGGAACTGTACTTTCATCCACCCAGCAACTGCCAGCATGTCATCTGTGTGCAAAACATATTGCTCCACAGACTCCTCATCTGACATTGCTTTGATGGTGAGATAGTAACCTTTTGGTGCTAAACCAGCCAGAGTTGTGTCATCACCAGTTTTCAGTACGATGAGTTGGGTGGATTCATCGGCTTCAAAGTTTTCATTGGTCATCACACCGTAAAAATATTTTTCAAAATGTGGATATTCAACTGCTTGGCTTCGATACACTTTTGCAATGGTTGCATAAAACAAATGAGCCTTTGGATAGTTGGCCAAAATAATTTCAGCTGCAATCAGTGCTGATTTTCCACTGAAAGTATTGCACTCAGTAATTAAAATGTTTGGCTCATCTCTGAGATTATGAGTTAGTGGTTTGTAAAATGGTAGTAATTGTTCTGGTTGGATATTTGGATGATTATATTTAACTTGTATGGGCAACTGGGTAATGATTTGCAATTTATTAGCGATCATGGTTCCAGGAATAGCACCATTTCTGAGAATTGGTGCGACTGCATCGAACACGATGCTAGTATCTTCAGCATAGACTTGAATTTTGGCGATTAAACTTTCTATGACTTCACCAAACTCTGTCCAAGACATTAGACTGGTATCAACTAGAGTATATTTTTTCATTTTATTTTTAATTTTTCTGTGGCTATTCCAGCCGTAATTATGAGTAGACCTCCAATAATTTGCGTGGTGGTAAGCATTGCTTCACCAAGAACAGTTACGGCCATAATCGAGACAAACACTGGGGTGAATGAATAGACCATGGTTACAAATGTTGCTGACACAATTTTATAAGCTTTAAATCGTAAAATAATTCCCAGCATGTAAAGCACGGTGAGTACTAAGATTAGAAAAAAAGATTTTGGTATGGCAATTGCGTGATTAAAAAATGCAATGCCAGCTAGTGGGATTAGACCAAATAAAAATCCACCAGATGCACTTAAGTCTGAGCCCATCCGGTTGGTAGCCATTTTTCCGAGAATGTTATTGCCAAAGGCCACGAGTGCAGCTTCAGCCAGTGTGAATACATCTCCTTTAGAAAATGAAATGAGTTGCCCGTTTGTGGTTAGCAGATAGGCACCAGTTAAAATTAAGCCGGCTAAAATTATTTTTTTTGCTGTTAGCTTTTCACCCAAAAAAAGATACGCAAAAATGATCGTAAATAAGATAACGCTGCGCATTAAGAATGCGTAGTTCATTGCTGGACTGTACTGAATAGCAAATGCTTCAGTAATTGAGGTGCCTACGGTGCCAATTAGTCCCATTCCCAACAAGATTAAATAATCTTTTTTTACCAAACTTTTGAACTCGGTTTTTTGTTTGAAAAAAACATGCAACCAATATGGTGCAGCCAAAATACTCGTCCAGAATGCAATATTGTAGGCATTTTCACCTTCTTTCAGTACATATCTGGCAATAATAATACTGAATGCCCAACCAATTGAGGCCAAAAATGTGTAGAAAAAGCCCTTGCTCATGGTGTGAATTTCCAATCACTGGCTCAACTAGAGACTGCTACTCAGAAGCTATCTTCCCCACTTTGGAGGGGATAACTTGATGCCCGACCAGGATTTGAACCTGGATACACAGCTTCAAAGGCTGTTGTCCTGCCATTAGACGATCGGGCAATAAGACAGGTTCATATTATATGACATTCCTGCAATTTTGTGCATTGAAATCTCAAGACACTTTTAGCGTGTTTTGCAAAACAAGGTACTGATTCAGGTCTCCGGATTTTCCATCTGCCTGGAACGAATTAATCAGTGTTAGTCTTGAGGATAACTTACTAAGAATTTGTTTGATCTCTGCATTGGTGAATGAGTGACAGTATCTTGCCACTTTTGTATTTGTTTGCCATCCCAATAGCAAATCATTCTCCGCCAATTCAGACTTTTCGATATTAAACTCGCTTGTAGATAGTTGTTTATGTAAAAACCTCTCTGGATGGTTGAGTGGCTGCCAGAAAGACAAGATTAAGTGGCCATTTGGTTTGAGTAGCTGAGCGATATCTGTTATGAAGTTCTCCACATTTTCTTGATCTGGAATGTGATGCAATAAGCCAAAGACGCAAATGTGCGAGTATTTTTTATCTGAAATAATATTGGAAATCGATGATTGCTTGCTAATAAGGTTTGCGAGTAAATCTAGTTGAATAGTATTTTGAGACTTTATTCTTGGAATGTTTTTTAGTGACTCTACCGCTTTTTCAAGCAATGATGTATTACTATCAATTCCGGTATAAGAAAAATCTGCAGCGGTTTTAGTAGCTAGGAATTGAGCAAATCTACCATTTCCACAACCAACATCCAATATAGTGCAATTTGTATCAGTAAAAAATGGAATTAATTGCTGCCAGCCACTCCACCCCATTTGTCTTGTTTGATCAAAACTATCAGCTACAGTTTGGTAAAAAGTTGTAGTCAACTCAATGAGTTTGAGTGCTGTAGTTTGCTTCATGAATGTCTGGATGGCTTAGTTATAATAGCCATATGGCTAGTGCTCATTATACCAATCAAGAAGAAACTCAATTAATTGAGTTTTTTACACTGCTACAGCAAGAAGAAAAAGCGTCAGCCAAAGTTTTGTTGCGTTTACAAAAAAAATTCACTCAAGATGGGGGTGGTTTTTGGTCAAAAACTGAATTGACTGCGGCGTATCACAGTTTGGCTGGCACTCACGGACTACAGCCAGTAAGAAGTGACATTAGCCAGTTATTGCAGATGAAGCCAACGCGAACAATTTCTGGTGTTGCACCGGTCACGGTTTTGACAAAGCCATTCCCCTGCCCTGGTCGATGTATTTTTTGTCCGAGTGATGTGCGGATGCCAAAAAGCTATTTAAGCGATGAACCTGGGGCACAACGGGCAGAAAAAAATTATTTCGATCCATATTTGCAAACCTACAATCGAGTGAGTGCACTGGCACAAATGGGTCACAGTGTTAATAAAATCGAGTTAATTATTCTAGGCGGAACTTGGTCATATTATCCTGAGGCATATCAAGTTTGGTTTATTACAGAGTGTTTTAGAGCTTTAAATGATTTTGGAGTAATTGATCATAGTATTAACATTCGTGGTATTTATCAAAATGCAGAAAAACTTAGCTTTGATGCTCATCAAATTGTACGGAGTGATGATCAGAAGAAAAATAAAATTGAGGTGGCTGACTACGAGATGATTGGAGGTCAAAGCAAGAATAATGCTGCAACTTACAACCAAACTGTTTCTGAAATGTATGTGCAGCCAGAGAAAAAAACTGGACTAACTGAATATCAAAGTGCAAGTTGGGAGGAGTTAGAGCAGCAACAGCTTCAGAATGAGACCACATTGTGTCGCTGCGTTGGATTGGTAATTGAGACCAGACCTGACAATATTTCAGTGCAAGAAGTACTGCGAATACGTCGTTTAGGTTGCACAAAAACACAAATTGGAGTGCAGAGTTTGCAGGATAGTGTTTTGAGCAAAAATAACAGGGGTCACGACGTTGCAGCCACGCAGCGAGCATTTGCATTGCTCCGACAGGCAGGTTTCAAAATTCATGCTCATTGGATGCCAAATCTATATGGCTCTTCACCTGAGGCAGACATCGAGGATTACAAAAAATTATTCGCAGACCCTAGATTTTGTCCTGACGAATTAAAGATCTATCCTTGTTCGTTAATTGAAAGTGCCGAACTATTGAATTATTACAAGCAAGGTTTGTGGAGACCCTATAGCGAAGAAGAATTACTACATGTACTTACGTTATGTTTTCAACTAACTCCCAGTTATTGTCGTCTGACTAGAGTCATCCGAGATATTCCTTCAACAGATATTTTGGTAGGAAATAAGAAGACCAATTTTAGGCAATTAGTTGATCAGTGGTTGGAGAAAAACCATAGGGTTATTACAGAAATTCGCTCTCGTGAGATTCGTCATCATGAGTATGATGCTGCAACTGCAAAATTTTCAACAATTCAGTACACCACCACTGTCAGTCAGGAACAATTTTTGCAATTTACTGCTCCTGTTGCGGGTGAGGAGAAGTTATTGGCTTTTTTGAGACTAAGTTTACCTAATACTACATTCGATCCAATTGCAAATGAATTGGAGGGTGCGGCTATGATCCGTGAGATTCATGTGTATGGACAGGCAACAGGAATTGGTCACCACGAACAAGGAAGATCTCAACATGTAGGATTGGGTCGAAGGCTGCTGGCTAAGGCTGCACTTATAGCTCAAAAAGCTGGGTATCAAAAACTTGCGGTTATTTCAGCAATTGGAACTAAAGAATATTATCGTTCTCTTGGCTTTACGGATGGACAGTTGTATCAACATTTAGATTTACAAAACCTATCGGAAAAATTGACAGTATTGGCCACCGATACAGAAATCTATGAGCAAAAATAGACTTTCTGCGGTACTGAGTTTGTTGGTGATTGTGGTTATTTTGTTGGGAGTTTCAATTAAACCTCAGATACTCCAATTATTGCCTTTGAGCAAAACTGATCGCCAGTTGTTAAGTATATTTAGTAGTGATGTAGAGCCGACTCGAGTTCCTACAGTTATTTTATTGAGTGAAATTACTGAACCAACTCGCACACAGGCAATTGCGTCAGTTGCTGCTCAAGCAATTCTTAAACCAAATGCGACTGAATCAGCTCTAGTGGCAAGAGTAATAGACGGCGATACTATCGAATTAGCTGATGGTAGGACTGTTCGCTACATTGGCATCGACACACCTGAAACGAAACACCCGACCAAGGGCGTGCAGTGTTTCGGAAAAGAGGCTTCGATGCATAATCAAAGCTTAGTGCTTGGCAAGAATGTTGTTCTCGAAAATGATGTCAGTACAACCGATAGGTATGGTAGGTTGTTGAAGTATGTTTGGTTGGATGGTGAGTTAATAAATTACAGACTGGTGGCTGAGGGTTATGCACTTGCAAGTTCGTATCCACCTGACATAGCTCGTCAAGCTACTTTTCGAGAGGCAGAAAATCAAGCTCGTCTGTCGTCATTGGGGTTGTGGTCTGCATGTAATTAATTTCGTCAATAATTGCCGCACCAAACTTTTCAATTAGTCCTCTACCCATTCCGGGTACATGCCAAAGTTGTCTTGTTTCTGTTGGTTGCAAAATACAGAGCCAAACAAGTGTGTTGATTGGAATTGATAATTGATCTGAGTGTACAGTTGGGACAATTTTTTCTTTTAATTTAATTAACATGGTTTTTTGTTGTATGGTTAGGGTAATTTTATCGTGGCAGTTACTACAATGACCACAAAAAAACGGCACTTCAGTTTCTCCAAAATAGGTACCGATTTCATAATTTAAACAATTTTTAACTTCACAAAAACGGTACATTGCAAATACTTTTTTTTGCTTATTCAGCAATTCTGTTTTGTTTTTTTGTTCAAGTGGTGCGAGTAGGCTTTGATGAATTTTAATATCACTATTTGTATAACAAAGTGCACTGGCTGAGTGTTTGCCATCTCTGCCAGCTCGTCCGATTTCTTGGCAAAAGTTTTCAATTGATGCTGGCATTTGCCAGTGACAAATAAATCTAATATTTGATTTATCTATGCCCATACCAAATGCAGTTGTGGCAACTAAGACATCGAGCTGGTTACTGATAAATTGTTTCTCAGTTTTGATCCTGATTTCTGTGGCTAGTCCTGCGTGATAAAAACCAACAGCTCCATGAATTTGTTTGGGAAATTTTGCTGAAAAATGGTCGATTAATTGGGCAACTTTTTCTGTTTCTTTTCTGGTAGAGCAATACACAATCATCGGAAAATTGCTAGATTGTGAGAGTTGCTGCATTAAGCACAGAGCTTTTTCAGTCGAATTCTGACAGGTAACTATTGAAATGTGCAGATTGCTACGCACTGCAGTTTGAGTGATTATTTTTGGCTGAGAAAGTTTTAGAGCCAACACCAACTCATTAATTGTTTCTGGAGTAGCGGTTGCAGTGAATGCTGCTACCGTTGGTCTTTTTGGTAGTTTTTGTAACCATGTACAAATTTCGACATAAGCTGGTCGGAACGCATTTCCCCACTCTACTAAGCAATGTGCTTCATCGATCACAACTAAACTAATGACATTTGGTTGAAGTGCCCGAAGTAATTTTCTTGAGTGTAATTGTTCTGGGGATATATAGAGTATTTTAGTTTTTTGATGGTGAATATTTCGTAGTGTCAACAATTTTTGTCTCAGTGAAATTTGACTAGAAATAGTTGCTGCACTAACTCCTAGTAAGCTTAGTTTGGTGACTTGATCGTTAATGAGTGACAACAAAGGTGAAATGACGATGGTTAATCCTGGAAAAATTACAGCAGGAAGCTGGAAACAGAGCGATTTTCCGCCACCAGTTGGTAGCACTGCAACAATATCTTGGTTCGCTAGAATTGTAGTGATAATAGGGAGCTGACTGGGTCGCAGAGATGGTAATTTAAAGACATCGTAGAGCACTGCCACAATGTGAGGGTCAATCATGTGCCACTCTACAACACTAGAACCGACATATAAGCTATTTTTTGGGCAACAAACTTTGTAGCCAACCAATTCGGTTGCCTACCAAATCACCACGACGATTTAATGAGGTCTTTACGGGGTCGTTAGCAGCAGGAATGGCTCGATTCAAACGAGTTCTATCTTGGCTCAATTGTTTAATTTGAGATTGAGTGTGTGCTTCTGATGCCGCTTTCGCAGATTGAAACTCTGTTTTGACACGAGCAAGCGGATTGACTGGACTACGAAATTTGGAAATACCATTTGCTCGAGGTGCGGGTCGGGAGAGTATCTGTTTGAGTGACATGATTAGCCTCTAGACCCTTTAAAAATTGCATTCATCTCACCAATGATATATGCCTGCCTTTTTTCTTGGAGCTTATTCTTTTCTGGTTTTGAATCTGGCTCAGGTGCGTGTCCCGCTGCATCAGAAGTTTTCACATCGTCCAATGTCGTAGCAGCATCTGGGGCAGGAACCTCGGTAACTGTCGTCGCTGCAGTGTTTTCATTATCTGGACTAGCAGCATCAGTAACAACTTTGTCTGGGTCGTCAAGATTTTTTGTTTGCTCTGCAATAGCTTCTTGGTGATTATTCAAAATATCTGAAAATGAAAGACCAAGTGCACTTGCAATATTATCTGCTGAGCCATTCTTTTCGGCTTGGATTGGTTTATCACTCAGCACATCATCAGGTGATGATGGGATCAAACCAGGCTCTGTTGAGTCCAGTGGTGCAGTTGCTGTTTGTGATTCCTCAGTGTGTGATTGTTTGCTGAACTCAACTTCTAGTTGTTTTACTCGAGCAGCAATAAGTACCACGAATCGTTTGTAATCTATAGTTAGCACACCTTCTCTCATTTCTTCAAAGGAGGTTAAGTAATCTCTATCTCCCCCAGACTCAGTTTCGAAATTATGACCAGTTGCTGCTTCAACTGATAACAATAGTTTGTTCATTACACTGTCGTATCTTTGGTTTGGCGGCACTTCTTCTAAATCTGCTAGTCCAGGTACTAGTTGACCGTATTCAACTCCAATATGGTAGCCACCGGTAAACTCAACAATATCGGGTGATAAAACTCGATATTTTTTAAACAGATTAATCGCACTTTCAGAATACAAACTAAATTTCGTGAGTCGGTCGGCTAAATGGCTCGATTTTTCGGCGATTTTTTTGAGTTTTTCAATATCAGTTTGATTTTGAGCATTTACTGCCAAATCTCGAGTTTCAACTTCAATTTTTGCTCGATGTGAGTGTAGGTATGCCACATCAGACCATGCCTGTTCCATGATTATTTGGGAACGTAATTCACGAATGGCAACGATTTTTTGTTTAATTTTTTGTTGTTCATCAGATTCTGTTTCTTGTCCAATTTTTCCTGTCCACTCGCCAATGTCTTTTTCTAATCGGTCAACAATGACTGTTCTTTCTTGGTAAGTTCGGTTGTTGAAAACAAAAATTTTTTCATCAGACTCAAACTCACGCTTTAAAACATGTTCTTGCCAATACTCTGTGGCTTGATCAGACACCAAGTCAGTTTGGTCGAAAAAAACTTCAAAAGTTGCTTCTGCAACTTCAGGTTTTTCTTCTATCTCTGGAGTTTTCTCGTTAGTTTCCTTCCAGGGATCAAGTGCTTGAGCGACGGGTAGTGTTGTGGTTGGATCAGTCATTGTAATTAGCCTATCACAGGCATGATCATGCTGAAAGTTGAAAAGTAGTAGCTTAAGATATGGTTCTACTCTGTTTCTTGTACTGCTGTAATTTGCTACTATGGATAGGTGTTAAGTGATGAAATTTTTCCTATACCTCTATCTGAACCATGGCCAAGGGTGATGGTAAGTCCGGTGTTACCACAGCAAAAATTGTCCCGACGCGAAAAAGAAACCGAGACAGTTACCAGCTCGCAATCCTCGCAGTTAGCTGCCACGGTTTTTTTCTTACTTAGCCTAGTACTTGTGTTTGCATGCACTTGGCTGTTGTGGAGGGTTTGGGGTTTGGCGAGAGAGGTTAGGGAGTTGCGAGCTGTTGAAAGTCAACGTCGGTTGTCTTTGATTGCCCCAAGTGGCACTGCTCAATCTGAGGATACTGTAATTGCCTCAACTGATGAAGCTAGTCTGAATATTGCGACTAAATCAGTGGTGGTATCTCCAACTCCAGATATACTCACAAAACTGCCTGGTGATTGGGAAAAGTTTGCATTTCCTGATGTACGGCTAACGATGTTTGCTCCACCTGGATATCACAGTGACTTACAGCTGTTTGATACTAAAGAATACTTGATTCGATTTTGGCAGGGTGCTGATATGGGTGGTGCAAAAATTACTGTGGTTATCAAACCAAACTGGAATGGTTTGGAGGAATTTAAAGATAAACCGAGAACCATTCGACTCAATCGAGGGATATTTGCAGCCAAAATTGATCCACCCACTAAAGAAAAACAAACTCAGGAGCACTATCAAACCAGCTATGTGTTTGAATACAATTCAAAGGTCTATCAAATGATTTGTGTGCACGATTGGCAAGCTGCATTAGTTAGCCAATGTAAGTCAATGATCGAGACTACTGAACTTGGCGGGTAGCCTTTTTTTAGAGTGCTGCTTTTATGTTATTCCCAAAAAAATGTAGGGTTTTTGATTGTAGACTCTTAAAATTCAGAATCGCTAAGTAGCCATATCCAAATAGCAAATCGCCAATGAGTGTGCGAGTGTAAAATGGCACAGCCAAACCGTAGCAGATGAGTAATTTTGCTAGTGTGTGATCATACCAATACCACCAGACCCCAAAGTTAGAGATCAAAAAGAATAAGAATGAAGCTAATGGCAGTAACAGCATTTTTTTCTTGAGACTATTTTTAGCAATTAGTCCGAGCAGCGGATAGCATGCAAAGCCAATATAGGTCAGCCAAAATCCTGGATAGATACCTTTAATCAGCAAATCGAATGCCAGAATGGAAATACCGTATAAAAGTGGATTGCCAAAGAAGCCTAGGCTACCTAGTGGACTAATGTTGGCGGGTAGCAAACCAAATCTGGAAATAAAAACTGCCCCAGCTGCAAGAGACTCGCTAAAAAATTTATTTGGTTGGAGTGACTGCTTCATATACAAATTTGATGATATCACCTTTCGCTAGTTTGGTTTGACTAGCACCCTGTTCTGCGTATTTGTCATTCAGATAAAATGCCCAATAATAATTGCTGTTTCCCTCAAGTCCATTAATACTGTTTACAAATTTTCCTGCTTCACCATAGTCCTTGGTTTCGATAGTGGCATTTTCCTGGATTAAATCTAAGGCAATTTGGCCGCTAACAGTTGCAGTGAATTCGTAGCTGGCTTTTCTTTTTGTAGATTCAGTTGCTGTAGTGGTTTCGGAAGCAGGTGTAACTGTAGGTATTTCAGTTGAGATGATAGTTGTAGTGGTGTCAGCGGTTTTTTTTGTAAGGGTGCATGCTGACAAAAGGAATGAAGAGGCGACGACTAATACAAAGATGTGTATGATTTTTTTCATAGTGAGGTGAATGCTGGATGACAACCAGTCGCTTATTCTATCACCCCTGAAACATGTCCATAAAATGTAGCAGCATCTTCTCTTCTCTGCTTGAGGAAATAGGACTTCATAAGTTCTTTTGATTTTTCTTTAAGGTCGTCAAATAGATCATTTTCGATGGTGATGTTTTTGAAGAATTTTTCAAACTGTGGCTGCTGTTGTAGCGAAAGAATGCCGCCTTTGTGAGGATCAGTAAGTGCAGAGTAAATATGAGTGACATTTGTTCGTGCTAAGAAAAAACTACAGCCATAGCAAGGCTCGAGTGAAGTAAACAGAGTTAATTTACCCTCGTTGTCTTTATTAGCTTTATTTGCCAGGGTGCGAATACCGAGAATCTCTGCATGGGCAGTGATGTCATCATGTGTAGTGCATTCATTCATGGCAGCAGCCTGCACCACTCCACTGTCATCCACAAATACTGCACCGATAGGATAATTTCCCTGTTCTAGTGCTGTTGCTGCTAGTTGTAGAGTTTGTTCTAAATAGTGTCTGATTTGATCTTGGGAAAACATGGAATAAGTATAGCAAAAAGACACTGTTGATTTTGGGGAAAGAGGACTTACCCCATCACGTTCATGATT